>BQXA01000018.1:0-83958 GCA_036984345.1 Nitrospira sp.
GTGACGTCTATGGCTGCGGTGTCTAAACGACCCATCCCCATCGACATGATCAAGAAGCAACTTGCCCAGTCGTTCGCGGCAATATTCTCTTCCAACGTGCGACCACCAGGCCTTGACATGAAAGAACGCGAAGATGTCCAACCCAGTCCTGAAGGAGCTCTATGCGGGAACTATTGACACCGACCTTTCGGTTAGCCGTCTCCCAGTTTGATCAGGCCGCGGAGGCGATGCACCTGGATTCCAATCTCCGTGAACGCCTGAAGCTCCCACAGCGCTCCCTCGCCGTCAGTCTTCCTGTCCTCATGGACGATGGGCATGTCGAGGTCTTTACGGGGTACCGGGTGCAACATGATTCATCACGCGGCCCTTCCAAAGGCGGGGTACGGTACCACCCAGATGTCAATCTTGGGGAAGTAGCGGCCCTGGCCATGTGGATGACATGGAAATGTGCGCTAGCCGGCCTGCCCTATGGTGGGGCGAAAGGCGGAATCCAAGTCGCACCAAAGAGTCTATCGTCCGGAGAATTACAACGGTTGACCAGGCGCTACGTCGCGGAAATTTTCCCCTTGATCGGACCGGATAAGGACGTGCCGGCCCCTGACGTGGGCACCGATGCCCAAGTCATGGCGTGGATGATGGACACCTACAGCCAGCAAGTCGGATATGCCGTGCCCGGCGTTGTCACCGGGAAACCGCTCGCTCTCGGCGGCAGTCTGGGTCGTGAAGAAGCAACGGGGCGTGGAGTCGTTTATGTCACATTGGAAGCCCTGCGTCACTTGAAGCTGTCGTTGGAGAATACAACCGTCGCAATTCAAGGGTTTGGGAACGTCGGCTCTCACACCGCTCGCATCATGCACCAACAGGGTGCACGCGTGATCGCCGCGAGCGATGTGCACGGAGGGATCTACAACGACCAAGGATTGGACATCTCGCGTCTTCTTCGCCGAGATCCCCATCAGCCCCTCCATGAAACGAGACTGGGGGACAGGATCACGAACGACGAACTTCTGCAATTGGAGTGCACCGTGCTGGTTCCCGCTGCCCTATCCGAACAGATCACGGATCGCAACGCGAATGCCCTGCGGTGCCGAATCCTCTCCGAAGGAGCCAACGGGCCGACGACACTCGAGGCCGATCGCATTCTGGCAGAAAAAGGCGTATTTGTGATTCCGGATATTTTGGCAAATTCTGGCGGGGTTATTGTCTCATATTTCGAATGGGTTCAGGATCTTCAGCGTTTTTTCTGGAGCGCGACCGATATCCAAAATCGTCTGCAGGCCATCATCACCTCCGCCTTTCATCGCACCCTTCATTTCTCAACAGAACACCAGGTTTCAATGCGCATGGCGGCGCTCATGAGTGGGATTGACCAGGTCGCACAAGCCCATCTCCAGCGCGGATTGTACCCTTAACTTGCTCTTCCCTTGGAAGCCCACTCGGCTTTGGCCGTGGCCGCCGATCCTTGCCTTGCAGTTGATTGGTACGTTAGGGTGAGAATCGTCGGCAGGAGGAAGGAGCTTTACATGACACGACGCGCCATCGAAACAGCGTGGGAACAACACCGTTCAACCGGTTGGCCTCGGTTCCCAAGCCCACATGAAGGGGAGTTGATGACACTCGATACGGTCATTAGCGGCTGTGTCGTGTACTACCTTGAGAGCGCTGATGGTCTTGACGATCAGCGGCTCGACATCGTGAAGGATTGCTTACACGATCTCGATGATTTGACGGCGGAGATTGAGACCGATTGTTTGCCCTATTTCTGTCGCCTTCGAGAGCTGGGTGAACTATTGCTCAATAGACCATCATGCCCGTAAGTGGTCGGCCCCTTTGCTCCATCTCAACATAGCAGACGTGATTTCTCCGAGGACCCACGGCCGTTCCTTGCGGATTCCTGACTTGATTCGCTAGAATGACGTTCGCTTTTCAAGCTTCTCCACTTATGACAATTCGAGTAGATCTTTTGATCCTATCGAATGGAACAACGGACGTTGTATGAAGAAGAATGTTCCCCGGATTGTAGTCGTGGCCTTCATAGGCCTTTTCATCCTATGGTCTGCGGTTTATGCCGAGCAATATGAATTGAGTCAAACAGATGTCACCGAACCACAGAAGATTTCTAGCGTTGACGTTTCGCTTTTTGGCGTCAAGCTCGGCGACCCAGAAAACAAGGCGGTCAATTCCCTCGTAAATGAACAAATTTCCGGGATTCGGGCGGAACAGGAAGCCACGTTCATCTTCCTTCTTGACCAACGGAAGCCAACCGGGCCGATGGCCGGAGTCCGAATCCAGGACGGCAAGGTTGATCTCCTCTTCATCAACAATCGATTTGCTTTCAAAACAAGAGGCGTGTTTCGGCACGTACTGAATAGCGAAAGCCCGGAAGAGATCCGAAAATTGTTGGGGAAAGAAGAGTACGGCGACGAGAACGTTATGGGTGCGATCTTGGCTTATGATAAACAGGGCTTCCAAGTAAATTATCTCGGGAAAGATGTCAATATCGAGTTCGCCCCACCCCGTTAACCTCCCCTACAGTCTTTCATCGACCATACGAATGCCGGCAGATAGAGAACCTACGGCATCGCGTCTGTTTTCTATCTACTCGAGGATTGTTCCGCCTGGACGATCATCTTCGATGGACCTACGTATCGGACGGCATTGCGCGCTCGTTGGCATGGGTCGCGCGGAAGCCGTAATCGATTAAACTCTTAGCGGTATTCCACCGGCGGTTTGAGTTCAGGATGACAAGAAGCAGATCGCTGCCATTTTGAGACACCTTGGCAATCAAGCAACGGCCAGCCTTCGACGTAAATCCAGTTTTCACCCCTTCGACGCCGGGAACCCGACCGAGAAGGCGATTGGTGTTGTGGAGAACATAGGCGCGGTATCCATTCACCGCTGTGATAAGCCCACGCTCCTCACGCACCAATTCACGAAACACTGCGTTCCGCATCGCGACTTCGCTTAGCCTTGCAAGATCTTCGGCCGTCGAGTAGTGAGTCGTCCCATCAAAACCACAGCCATTGCTAAAATGCGTATCGTCGAGGCCAAGCGAGGTCACCTTGGCATTCATCAACTTCACGAATTTCTCCTCGTTGCCACCCACATGCTCTATCGCCGCCAGACAGGCATCATTGGCAGACACCATCATCATGGCCTTCAACAAATCCTTGAGTCGATACACCTCTCCAACTTTCAAGCGAAGGTGAGTCTTGGGAGCACGAGCCGCTTTCTTGCTGACCGTGACCAGATCATCGAGCTGCCCATTTTCAAGAAGGATGAGGGCCGACATGATCTTTGTCAGGCTGGCAGGGGAGAGACGTTTTCCGACGGCGTGTTGATAGAGAACCCGCCCGGAGTTCAACTCTTTCAGGAGAATGCTGTGGGCCGGGATCCGTTTCCAATGAAGCGCTTTGGGTACATAGGAGACGGAGGGACCGGCTATTCTCTTAGAAGCAATCTCTTTCCCCCAGATTGGAGGGACCGACGGATCGCACACCGTGATAGAGAAAATGGTCAGCAGAGCCAGGCGGAAACCGAATCGGCACCGCAGCCGCCGACGACAAGGCCAACAGTCCTTCCATCCCACGACCAACCACCTATCGCTTAGAAGGTAAAGGACTCCCGTACCTTATCGCCTTTTCGTCCGCTATCGATCACCTTGTGAAAAAACCGGAGGAGGTCTGCTAGGTCAATCCAAAATCCACAATTGAGACAGCGGGCATAGATTCTCCTATTGATGAGGGTATAGTGGCGTTCCACCATCATGAAGCCTCTGCACTTCAAACACTGCATACATGTCTCACTCTCTCTAGGCTACCGCAGACGGTTCATGATTAATGCAACACATCCGGCCAGTAACCCTCCCCCAATCAACGTCGTGCCGAAATACACAAATACATTGGTGCCTCCAGCAGGCTGTGTCCCTTCCCATAAATCCCGCACTCCACCCTGGACCATCAGGACGGAAAGAGTCATCAGTGCCCCAATCATGAACCACCATGCAAATGAACGAAGTGCCATCCTTACGCCTGTCACTCTAGTCGGCTGTACCCCACAGCAAATCTAGCGAAGCCCCCACGGGCTGTCAAGAATAGTTGGCGATCCTTCCCCGCCTAGTCCTGTATCCGCGTCTTTGTGACCGCTTTGAGCCCTTTGTGAAGAAAAATCGAGACACTCCCGCTTCCATTGTCGGCGATGGCCAAACCTGGTTCTTCCACACTGGCGGTTGTCACGCGAAAGAAGGATAGGGCGAACGGACCAGACTTGGTTCGGTAATTTCTGGGCGGGTAGTGAAAGGTACCATCGCCTTTGCCAAATACAATAGAGAGATCATTGGACTGAAGATTCACGATAGCGACATCTGCTAAATTATCGCCGTTGAAGTCCCGCGCCAGCCCGAAATTTGGACCCGCATCCGCGCCTGAATCCTTACCAGGGCCAAATGTCGCATTGCCGTTGCCAAGGAATGTCGTAAAGCAGTCCTGTTCCCCATTGATGACGAGGAGATCGCTATGATGATCGTTGTTAAAGTCGGCAAAACTCACCCCAAGGGGACGATGCCCTGTCCGATAATCTTTGGGGTCTCGAAAAGAACCGTCTCCGTTGCCGAGCCAAATGGAGACGGCATTCGACATGGGCCCACCATTCGTCACGACCAAGTCCTTTTTTCCATCGGCATTGAGATCAGCCAGTGCCACTGATGTTGGTGTATCTCCATGTTCGTACTGAACCCCATGGCGAAATTCACCGGCTCCGTTCCCAAGAAAAACCTTGACCTTATCGTTGCGCAACGCCACCACCAGATCGGCATGCCCATCACCGTTAATGTCATCCGTTGTCAGAGCGATCGGTGTTCGATGGACTGGATATCGTTGACCTTCCTCAAATCTCCCGTTCCCGTGACCCAAGAGCAGTGCAATTTCATCACCACCTGAGCACGCCAGAGCGACATCGTCATGCCCATCCTCATTGGAGTCACCCATCGCTAGGGCACGTGGCTCCTGACAGACATGAACCTGAATTTGATCTTTAAACGTACCGTCACCATTGCCTAACAATATCGAAATGGTATTGCTGGAGATGTTCGTGGTGATGAGATCCGTGAATGAGTCTTGGTTGAAGTCCCCAGTCACCACACTGGTAGGATTCTTACCGACCTTGTAGCTGGCAAAATAATAAAATGGGTCCGGCGGGCTGTAGGGTTCGGTCTTTGAGCACGCCCAGAAACCACTACCGAATAGAAGAAAGAAGGACGTGATCCGGACGAGGATATTGGTCGAACAGGATGGTATTCTCATGAAGTTGAGCACTTCTTCCCAATTCCTCAGTCCTTTGGACGACGAGATTGATGGCCATTTCACTCCAGGGCACAGTATACAAATGCACCCTTCTCACTCGCAATGGACGAAGAGATTGTTTCAGGCTTTGAATTTCGTCCACTGCTTGAGCTATGATGGGGCGTCGTTTTCTGGAGGAGAATCATGAGCAATATTGTGAACGTCGACATTACCATGTACGGAATCGCAGAAGTCCTTTATTGGTGCCTCGAGAGGAATAAAGGGCGAGTACCAGGCGTTGATACGCCAGGTTTCAAGAAGATGCAGGATCTATTAGCCGAAAAACCAAAGTCGGGCGACTACTTCACACTTGATCAGTTCTGGAAAAAGAAAGTGACACTTGGATTGACCGAGGACGAGGTCGCAACCATTGATCGTTGTCTCTACGATATTCCAAACTTTGACAACGAACCGCTTCCTCAGATTCGGCACAAATTCTGGCCCCAGCAGGTTGCAAGCCACTAAAAGGTGGTGAAGCGTTGAGACGCTGTTCTCAATAAAGGACTTGGGGGCGGTCAGTACAGGGTCAACCGATTAGAGGGTTCCTTCGCCTTTGAGGTATTTGCGAAAGCGATCCATGAGTTCAGCTCCCAACGTCCCCCCATCTGGCTTCTTGGTGGAAGGGTCGGCAAAGTGATCTCGAATTTCCTGGAGACGCTTTTCCGCCTGGTCGTTTCCCTGTAGGCGTTTTGTCTTCTGGAGAGCTGTCTGAAAGGCATCAAACGTCAATTGCTGATACCCAAAGGAACGGATACGCTTGACGGCTTTCATCATGGCCTGGTTTCGAAACGTGGTTAGGTGGTCGGAATCAATCTCCTTCAATCCCAACTTGCGGGCTCTCCGCTCAGCTGCTTTTCTGATTCCACTCCGCACGAAATCAGGAGAGGTCTGGAGCCGTTTCCACGCTTCATCAGACCAGGCGACTCGTGTTTGAGGCGCATCCCATACGTCCTGTAGAGCCGATTCGTCGATGCGTGTCAGGTGCCGTTCTCTTGCAAGATGCTCGGTGTCACGCCTGAGCATATCTGTCACAAATTCTAGGGCAATCGGAGGTGCTTGCCTCACTTTCTCTTCGAGCAGCACAAGGGCACCCTCAGTCCACTCCATAGCTGGCCCGCCATCGTCATGAAGGTCTCCCAGCGCTTCAACCTTCTCAAACAGTTCGACGTTCACCTCGAGATGACCTCGCTCTTTCGCAATCTCTTCTGTAATCTGTTTAATCATTGCGCGCATGAATTCAGGGACTGTGGCCAACCGTTCCTTTGCCGCTGCTGTCCATGGAAGGCGTCCATCAGCCATCTCTTCGACGGCCGATGCCATACCCGCTTCCCCTCCCATACGCCCCATCATTTGGCCTTTAAACTGCTCTAAAATTTCTTCCGTGATCGCCTCATAGCCCAACTCTCGTGCTTTCTTTTCAGCCAGACGGCGAACCATGCCGCGCAGAAAGATCGGAGCGCGTTCCAAGCGTTTGAGCGCACCGTCGGTCCAGCGGATTTCCATGGCCGCAGACTCCTGTGAATCAGACATCAAACTGAGCCCTCTATTGATGAGTTACGCTCGTTACTGATTGAGTAATTCCTTTAACTCCTTACCGGCCTTAAAAAATGGGACCCGCTTGGCCGGCACTGCCACCGTCTCTCCGGTCTTGGGGTTTCGTCCCTCTTTCATTCGCCGCGCCCGGAGACGAAAGCTGCCGAACCCTCGAATTTCGGTCTTGTCCCCGTTTTTCAGCGAGTCCCGCACGCAATCGAAAATTGTGTTGACGACCACTTCCGCCTGCCGTTTCGTCAAAGTGGTGACTTGCTCAGAGACTCGCTCGATAATCTGCGCCTTGGTCATATCCACTCTCCCTCCGCTAGGGTGAAACTGCTCCGTCTCCGCGCGACTAAAAGGCCATGAGGTATTTCAAACTGACGCCCGGCTGAACATCCAACTTAGGCCACACCATGCTGAGCTTTGAATCGAAGAGTTCCCGAAGAGAAAATCGTCGCCGAGGTTCGACGACTTTGGGCTCTCCCTCGATTCCCACCACCTCCGCGGCCAGCTGAATGGCATCCTCAAGATCCCCCAATTCGTCGACCAACTTCGCTTCCTTTGCTTGGCGACCGGTGAAGATACGACCATCCGCCAATAGTTGAGCCGCCCGAAGTTCCATCGAGCGGCCTTCAGCTACAGCCTCGATAAACTGCTTGTGAACGTCATCCATTACGGCTTGGAGCAGTCCTTTTTCCTCCGCGCTCATCTTTCGCAGAGGAGAGCCCACATCCTTGTACTTCCCACTTTTGATAATGACCCCCTCAACACCGATTTTCTGCAACAAACCTTCTAGGTTGGCCGTTTCCATGATGACCCCGATGCTCCCCGTGAGAGTCCCGGGATTCGCCACGATTCGATCCGTGGCGGCTGCAATATAATATCCCCCCGAGGCGGCAACACTCCCCATGGAGGCAATAACCGCCTTGTTGCTTTTGTTCCGTACTCGCTTGACCGCATCATAAATTTCTTGCGACGGTACGACGCCGCCTCCCGGAGTATCGATACGGAGGACGATCGCCTTGATCGAAGGGTTCTCACCAAATTTCTTTAGCTCCCCGACCGTGGCCTGTGAATCCACGATCACGCCCTCAATTCGAATCAAGGCAATACGATCCTCTGTGGACAAATCGATGTCCGGGAAAAAGAGATTCATTAAAACGACAGTCCCCATGATCCCCGCCACCAGCCATAGAACCTTACGAAACAAGTGGCGTTTTTGAGGACGTTCGGCCTGTGCTAAGTCATCCACCATGACCTACAACCACTCTTGACTGACAGGACCCGGCTAGTCTTGATCTTCAGCCTGTGCTCGTTTCCGGCTTTGCTTCGCGGCACGACCGAGGCTTTGATCGAGCTCCCCTTGCGATGAGTGATAGTCCTCAACCTGCTTGCGCTCCCAATCAAGTTGATGGTCCCGAAGACTGAGGGCGATCTTGCGTTCTTCTCGATCGACTTTGATTATCTTCGCCGTGACATCGTCTTGCAACTTAAACTTTTCTTCGAGCTTCGCCGAAGATTCCAGGCCTGATTCGCTCGTATGGATCAATCCCTCAACTCCACCATCCAGTTCGATGAAAATCCCAAAATCGGCAACTTTTGCCACCTTGCCGACCACTGAATCACCGACATGATACCGCGACGGAATCGCCTCATCCCACGGATCACGAGCCAATTGCTTGTAGCCGAGCGACAGCCGTTCTTTTTCTTTGTCGATACGCAATACCACCGCTTCCACTTTTTGCCCTTTTTTGAAAAGTTCCGAGGGATGCTTGATATGCTTCGTCCAGGACATATCGGAGATATGGATGAGGCCGTCGATGCCTTCTTCGAGTCCCACAAAAGCACCGAAGTCCGTCAAGCTCTTTACCTTGCCTTCGATACGAGTCCCGGCCGGATATTTGCCTTCGATCATATCCCATGGATTGGGGGCTGTTTGTTTCATGCCCAATGAAATCTTCCGACTGGCCGGATCGACATTCAGCACCGCCGCCTCGACCTGATCACCGGCCGAAACCACTCTCGACGGGGGTCGAACTTCGTGCGTCCATGACATTTCCGATACATGCACCAACCCCTCAACGCCCGGCTCGAGTTCCACAAAGGCCCCATAATCCGTCAAGCTGACCACACGCCCGCGAACCCTTGTGCCAATGGGATATTTACCGGCCACATTCGTCCACGGATCTGCCGTCTTTTGCTTGAGGCCTAGTGAAATACGACCCGTTTCTCGATCGTACTTCAAGACGGTCACTTCAACCTTATCACCCACCGTAAACAGTTCGGAGGGATGGCCCACTCGACCCCAGGACATGTCGGTGATGTGCAACAACCCATCGATCCCGCCGAGGTCAATAAATGACCCATAATCGGTAATGTTCTTGACCGTCCCTTGAATCAATTGGCCTTCCTTCAGAGTCGCCAACGTCGTCTGCCGCTTTTTATCTCTTGTTTCCTCAAGAAGGACCCGACGCGAGACCACGACGTTCCCTCGCCGATGGTTGATCTTGATGATCTTCAAGGGAAAGACCTTTCCGACAAGGCCATCTAAGTCTCGGACCGGATGCAAATCGATCTGTGATCCTGGCAGGAACGCTTTGACGCCGATATCAACCATCATGCCGCCCTTGATGCGTGATACAATCTTTCCCTCGATGCTCTTTTCGTCCTTATAGAGCTTCTCGAGTTCTTCCCAAATCTTCATCTTGTCCGCTTTTTCCTTGGACAGGACGAGATTGCCGTCCGCATCTTCACATTCCTCGATATAGACCTGAAGTCGATCACCGATCTTCAGGTTTTCAAGTTCCTCGGACGAAAAATGATCACGAGGGATCATCCCCTCAGATTTGTAGCCGATATCGACGATGACCTTATCCTTGGTCTGGGCCACGACGCGGCCCTCGGTAATCGTACCTTCCTCTAAATTCCGGAAGGTTTCTTCGTACAATGCGGCCAATGCGTCTCGGTCTAACTGAGCGTCACTGCTGTTGGATACCGTCCCCATATGAACGTCCTACTCTTCCGACTGTTGTCGGGTGCTGATGGTGAAAGTACCGACCTCACTCAGCATTGTGAGCCTCGGCAGTCTGCCTATCCGACGGGCCTACATCAAGATCGTCCTTGCCTTTAGGAACGGGCACCTGTCCTAAGGCTGCAATCTGTTCGATCACCGTCCGGCTGACCTGTTGGTAAAACTGTTTAGTGGCTGCCCTTTCTGGTTGTTTCTCGACGTTGAACTGAATGGGAGCTCCGAATCGGACCGTCACTGGACACAACCGCGGCCAGGACGCACCCGGCGGGAGAACGTCAAAAGTCCCCTTCAGATACGCTGGTACGACCGGGCAGCCCGTCTGCGCCACAATCACGCCAATACCGGCCTTTGGTTCTCGCAGGTGGCCGTCAAGACTACGCCGACCTTCTGGGAAAATGACCACCACTTTCCCTGCCCGAATGAGGTTAATCGCCTTGCCAAACGCCTCTCGATCAAGGCGTCCAAGCCGAACCGGAATCCAACCCAATGCCTGTAAGATGCCGTTCAAGACTGGGATCGGGAACAGATCATTCCGTCCCAAGTACCAGGCCCTTCGATACAGCCCACATCCGAGCAGGGGGATATCAAGGTAGCTGGCATGGTTCGCGGCGATCAGCAACCCTCCGGTGCGAGGAACCTGCCCTTCAACTCGATACCGGAAACACAACCATCCGATAACCCTAACCAGCACCCACAAAAATCCGTAGACGATCCCGCTCACAACTCGGTCGACACGGCTGCCATCATTTGCTCCACGACCTGTTCAGGACTAAGCCGAGAGGTATCGATCAGGCGCGCGTCAGGTGCTGGAACAAGCGGGTCAATCGGACGAGTCCTATCTCGCTGATCACGGGCCGATAGGTCCTGATACGTCGCCTCAATCGCCCCTCCACGACCCGCAGCCACGAGCTCACGATGCCGTCTTTCCACTCGAACGGTGGCGTCCGCATCCAAGAAAAATTTGTACGGTGCCGTCGGGAATACTCTCGTCCCAATATCACGCCCCTCGGCGACCACCGAACCACGCTCGCCGATTTGACGCTGGATCGGCAACAGCCATTCGCGGACTCCCGGAATGGCCGATACGAGAGACGCCGCTGCGGTCACTTCGGGGGTACGGAGATCCCCCGTAACAGAATTCCCATCGATCAGCACGTGAACCACTCCTTCGTGGAATTCCATGTGAAGCGAGGTCGAAAACAAGAGCTTCACCACCTGCTCATGGTCGGTCGGTTGGATGCCTGATCGCAACACTTTCCATGCGATCGCTCGGTACAACGCTCCCGTATCAAGATAGAGGCACCCTAATCGAGCCGCCAATAATTTGGCCACTGTACTCTTGCCCACCCCAGCCGGGCCATCAATCGCGACGATCACACACCACCTGTCTGTTCACACCACACAAGCCTATCATCAACCACTCACAAGTTGAGCAAGAGCCTTATCAAAGTTTGGGAACGACGTGTCCACACAGGCTGTGTCGGTAATCGTCATGCTTCGTTCCGCCGTAAGCCCACCGATTGCCAGAGACATAGCTACCCGATGGTCTCCGTGGCTCTGCGCTGAGCTTGCAGCTAGAAGGCGGCCGTTCTCTCCACCCTGTCCCAACCCTCGGATGAACATTCCATCAGGATGCTCCTCTATCCGCGCCCCCATGGCTCGCAGTTCGCTGCTCATCGTTGCGATCCGATCGCTCTCTTTCACTCGTAGTTCTTCGGCGCCAGAAATCACAGTCTCTCCATCCGCTACCGCTGCCGCGACGCAGAGCACGGGAAATTCATCGATCGTTTTCGGAATCAATTCGGAACCGATTGCCACCCCCTTCAACGGAGCAGACTTTACACGAAGATCTCCGACCGGCTCACCTGCCTCTTCCCGCAAGGCCAACACCTCGATATCAGCACCCATCTTTCTCATAACGTCGATCAATCCGGTCCGCGTGGGATTCATCCCGACATGGCGAATGGTGACATCCGAACCAGCCACGATCGTCGCGCCGACGATGAAAAAGGCTGCGGCGGAGAAATCTCCCGGGATGGCAATCTGGACACCTTGCCATCCGACGGATGGTCGCCCTTGTAGAACCAAGGTTTCTTCTTCCCTCATGAGGGGAATACCAAAGAACTGGAACATTCGTTCCGTATGGTCCCTCGACAAACTCGGCTCCTTGTAGCGAGTCTTTCCATCGGCATAAAGCCCGGCAAGAAGGAGCGACGACTTCATCTGCGCGCTCGCCACCGGCGACGTATAGTTGATCCCATGAAGTCCCGACCCGGTAATCGCCAGAGGAGCTAGTTCCCCGCCCTTGCGGCCGCCGATGACCGCTCCCATTTCGCGCAGCGGCTTGACAACCCGTCCCATCGGACGCCGTCTGATCGACTCATCACCTGTAAGAACTGAAAAAAAGTCCTGCCCAGCTAAGAGACCGGTCAATAGCCGAATGCCGGTTCCCGAATTCCCACAATCAATCGGGGCGGTGGGTTCGGCTAACCCCCAGAATCCCTTCCCGCGGACCGTCAATTGCGTTGGGGTATGTGTGATGGGAATCCCAAGACTCTGAAAGGCCCTCATCGTATTCAGGCAATCGTCCCCCTGGCAATAGCCCGAGATCGTACTCGTCCCTTCTGCCAGCGCCGTGAGCATAATGGCTCGATGGGTCAGCGACTTGTCGCCGGGAACCGAGATCGTCCCTTTGAGCGGTCTGCCTGGCGTAATCGTTAAGGATGTCATGAAGGACTCGGTGAAGCCATATTCAACTTTTCACGCTCGCCTTTTGCCCGTTCGAGCAGCTTCTCGATCCCGGCCGCATCTCCAGCCTTGATCAGTTGTTTCAACTCTTCCAACGCTCTGGTGTATCGGTCGATATAGGACACCACATTGTCTCGATTCCACAGAAAAATGTCCCGCCACATCTCCGGAGAACTGGCAGCAATCCTCGTGGTGTCCCGCAATCCCCCACCGGAATGCCCAGCAAGGTCCAAGGCAGGAACCTGTTGATTACGTAGGTCGGACAAGGCATTGATCAAGGCAAATGCTGCCACATGCGGCAAGTGACTGACTGCTCCAAGGATTTGGTCATGCACATGGGGGTCCATCGTTAAAACGATCGAGCCCGCTTCTTCCCACAATTGCCTCACGGAACTTAAGGCGTTCTGGTCGGTCCGTTTTGTGGGCGTCAGAATGCACCGTGCGCCTCTGAACAGCTGATCTGATCCGGCCGCAACTCCGGTTTTTTCTTTTCCCGCGATCGGATGGGCACCGACAAAATGCACACCCGACGGCATCGCCGCCTCCGACCGCTCGACGAGCGTGCCCTTCACGCTCCCGACATCACTGACTATCGCACCCGGCTGTAGAGAATGCCCCCATTCCTGAAGATGACGCTCATAGGTATCGACGGGGGTCGCCAGTATAACCAAATCTGCCCCTCGTACCGCCTCTTGAGGATCGGCCACATATCGATCGATGGCGCCTAGCGCAACGGCCGCCTTTAAATTCTCGACGCGCCGACCGACACCAACGACCTGATCGGCCAGTCCTCGTCGCCGGATGATCATCCCTAGTGATCCACCGATCAACCCTACACCGATGATCACAACCTGTGTGAAATGAACGGCCATCGTCCTTTACAGCTCTCTCCCCACAGCTTTGGCAATATTCTTGAGATCACCCATGAGAGATTTGAATTTGGAGGGCTTGATCGACTCTTCACCGTCGCACAAGGCACACTCCGGATTTGAATGCACCTCGATCAGGAGCCCATCAGCTCCCGCCGCGACCGCCGCTTTAGACATCGGCGCGACAAGATCCCACTTCCCGGTGGCGTGACTCGGGTCCACGATGACGGGCAGATGCGAGAGTTCTTTCAAGGTAGGAATAGCGGCAAGATCCAGCGTGTTGCGATATTGCGTTTCGAACGTACGGATCCCGCGTTCGCACAACATGACATTCTGGTTTCCTCGCGACATGATGTACTCGGCCGACAGAAGAAACTCTTTGATGGTTGCCGACAGCCCTCGCTTCAGGAGCACCGGCTTGTCGTATGCACCGACCTCTTTGAGTAGCTCAAAATTCTGCATGTTGCGAGCCCCGACCTGGATGATATCCGCCTTCTCGAGAAAGAGCTCGATATCCCTCGTGTCTAAAATTTCACTCACGACCGGTAATCCTGTCTGCTTTCTCGCTTCGACCAGGTAATCGAGTCCTTCTCGCCCCAACCCCTGGAACGAATAGGGTGATGTCCTCGGCTTATACGCCCCTCCCCGAAGAATCGAGGCTCCCGCAGCCTTGACCTCATGGGCTATCCCCATCGTGAGCTCAAGACGTTCGACCGCACAGGGCCCGGCCATGATGGTCAATTTCTTGCCTCCGACCTTGACTCCACCAACGTCGATGATCGTCACGTCTTTCTTAAACTCGCGACTCACGAGTTTCCATGGAGCAAGAATCGGCAGGACGCTTTCGACACCTGGAAGTGCCGTCAAGGGTTGGTTGTGCAGGATTCGATCGTCTCCGATCACGCCGATGATGGTGCGTTCCTGCCCGGTGGAGATTTGCGATTTCAGCCCCAAATCGCGCAGCCGATCGATAATGTGATCGACCTCGCTTTCCGAGGCTTCAGGTTTCAACACGATGATCATAGTTCCCTCGCTACTACGACCTTGCTCCGCCCAAGACCTTCTTGAATGCGCGGAGGAAGGCGTCGTTTTCGTCAGCTAGACCGATCGTGACACGAATCATCGTTCCTTCGATATGCCGCACAATAATCCCTTCCCGAAGGAGCGCGTCAAATACCGATCGACCGTCCCGTTTCGCATCAAAATAAAGAAAATTGGTCTCGCTCGGAATCGGAGTCATTCCCAATGCGCGCAGTCCCTGTTCCAGCTGCTCCATACCCGCAGCGTTGACCGTGCGGCTCTTGGCCACATGTTCATCATCCCCTAAGGCCGCAAGCGCGGCCTTCTGGGCCAAACTATTGGCGTTAAACGGTGGCCGAACGCGATTTAAGAAGCCGATGATCTCCGATGTGCTCACGCCATATCCAATTCGTAATCCTGCAAGCCCATAGATCTTCGAAAATGTCCGTAACACAATCGCGTTCCGCTCCTGTTTCACATACGCCATTGCATCGGGAAATTGTGAGTTGCGGACATACTCAAAATAGGCCTCATCGAATACAACAATGACATCCTCCGGCACTCGAGCCATAAGCCGATCTACAGCCTCAGCCGATACCATGGTCCCAGTGGGATTGTTGGGGTTGCAGAGGAACAACAACTTCGTTCGGGGTGTGATGGCTCGAGCCATCGTCTCAAGGTCGTGTGCCCAATCAACAAGAGGCACGACCACCGGCTTACCGTGGACGGCAGTGACTTCCATCTTGTAGATCACAAAAGTGTGATCAGCCATGATGGCTTCATCACCGGGATTCAGGAACGTTCTGGCTAGAAGGCCAAGAATCTCATCGGACCCATTTCCTAAAATGATTTGGTCCCCAGCGACTTTCCAACGATCGGCAATCGCCTGACGCAGTTGCGTTCCGCCTCCATCGGGATAACGATGCAGTGTAGTCTGCGCACCGTCCAACGCCGCCATCGCCTTTGGGGAAGGTCCCAAGGGATTCTCGTTAGAGGCCAGTTTGATGACACGGGTAAGACCGAGTTCCCGTTGAAGCTCCTCGACGGGTTTTCCCGGAACGTACGGGCTGAGCGACTGAATATCTGGGTGGACCTCTAATCCCATAATCAGGTGTGAACGGGGTACGACCCTAACGTTTTCATGAACAGACAGCGCCCTTTGACTTCTTCCACGGCCCTGCTGACCCGCTCCTCATTGATATGCCCCTCGACATCTACGAAAAAGATGTATTCCCATGCTTTTCGTTGGGACGGGCGGGATTCAATCTTAGTCATGCTAATGCCATGCGAGGCAAAGGGACGGAGCAGGTCATAGAGGGCCCCCACTTTATCCTTGACCGATAACATCAATGACGTTTTATCCTTGCCGGTCCGTTCCGAAGGCCTCTGCGAGAGAATCAGAAAGCGAGTAAAATTATTCAGATTATCCTCGATGCGGGCTTTAATCACTTTGAGTCCATAGAGCTGCCCGGCCAATTCTGATGCGATAGCCGCAGAGGCAGGCTCATCGATGCAGAGTTCGGCTGCCCGCGCCGTGCTGGCGACTTCGACCGCCGGCACATGCCGAAGATTGGTCTCAAGCCAGTTCCGGCATTGGGCAAGGGCATGCGGGTGTGAATAGATCTTCTTCACGTCCTCCATCAACCCCGACTTAGACAAAAGGTGATGGGAGACCTCCTGAAGAATTTCGCCATAGATTAACAAATTAGAATCAATGAACATGTCGAGCGTGTGATTCACGACCCCTTCCGTCGTGTTTTCGATCGGTACGACTCCAAAGTTGGCTCGACCTCGCTCGACCTCGCTGAACACCTCCGTGATGCTGTGGACCGGCACATATTGGACGGATGACCCAAACTTCTGCATGCTGGCCATATGGGTAAAGGTGGCCCGTGGTCCTAAATAGGCTACCTTCTGGGGTGACTCCAGCGAGAGAGAAGCCGACATGATCTCTCGATACACAGACCGAATGGCTTCGCTGGGGAATGGGCCGGTATTGTTGCTGGTCAGACGCTCTACGATTTCAGCTTCCCGACCCGCAGTATGGAGATTCGCTTCGGCATCCTTTTCTTTTTTTATTTTTCCGATCTCAATGACACTCTTCGACCGCTCATTGAGCAAGCGAAGGATCTCATCATCGATCCTGTCGATTTCCTTACGGTATTCCAACATGTCTCTTGGCATGGTGATCGTAACCTCGGGCACCGGATCCGGGAGGATGGGGTTCACCCTCGCGAGGGAAGGGGGTCCCGCACAGACAAGTGGTGGATTCTACAGGAACGATGGAATCAATGGCAAGGATGGGATTGGGCAATCGGAAGTGTCCAATCGATGCCTCGCCTGATTACATCAGGAACGGAGAGGCCCGTTTGAAATGGTCGTAGGCCAGCCGCGTGACCTGGCGACCTCGACCGGTCCGATCGAGGAAACCGGCTTGAATGAGATAGGGTTCGTACACATCTTCGATCGTGCCCTTATCTTCCTGGACCGTCGCTGCCAGAGAATCGACACCGACCGGACCCCCATTGAACTTCTCCATGATCGTCAGGAGAATCTTGCGATCCATGTCATCAAACCCGGCCTCATCGATCCCCAGCCAGGCTAACCCTTCCTGTGCGACCTGTTTGGTGATCTGTCCATCCGCCTTGACCTGAGCGTAGTCTCTGATGCGCTTGATCAACCGATTGACGATCCGTGGGGTACCCCGTGCGCGATGGGCGATCTCGACCGCCCCGTCGTGATCGATCCCCACACTAAGCACACCGGCAGATCTCACGACGATCGCCTCTAACTCAGCCGGCCCATAAAATTCCAGTCGATACACTAACCCGAATCGGTCTCGGAGAGGCGAGGTGAGCGACCCAGCCCGCGTCGTCGCTCCCACCAGTGTAAAAGGTGGAAGGTCCAGCTTCACCGTCCTCGCGGCGGGACCTTGTCCGATGACCAAGTCCAGTTGAAAGTCTTCCATCGCGGGATACAACGCTTCTTCAACCGACGCGGGCAATCGGTGAATCTCATCGATAAAGAGCACATCATGCGCTTGGAGATTGGTCAGGATTGCGGCGAGATCACCGGCATGGGCGAGAACCAATCCGGAGGTGGACCGTAAGGTAGCCCCCATCTCCCTGGCAATAATGTGTGCGATGGTCGTCTTCCCAAGACCTGGGGGGCCATAAAAGATCGCATGGTCCAACGCCTCTCCGCGTTGTTTGGCCGCTTCGATACAAATCCGAAGCGACTCCTTCATTTTTTCCTGGCCCACATACTCATCGAGAGTCTGAGGCCTCAGCACATTCTCCAAGCCACGTTCTTCATCCGTGGCCTGACTGGTCACCAGCCGATCGGTCATGACCTCAGACCCTTCATTCTTTGGTCTCTTGCATCTGTTGATACTTTGGGGGAGGTGGCAACGCACCCTGTCCGGGCTTAGCCGTACTGCCGCAATCCGGAGGACAGTGCTTAAACCCTAGATTGGGATCAGGCCAACTGCTTTCCATCTGACGGGACTGACACTGACTCAGCCGACCGCCATCGTTGTTCCCACAACGCGCAGGAACCGAAGAACTACCGATTTCGGCGTACCCCTCGGGACACGAGCCACAGACCGCCAACATATTAGCCCCCAACGGCACACATTGCACCAACGTGGGGTCTTCGTCTTTACAGATCTCCGGAGATTGTGTCACGCCGGTCGTAGCATATCCGTCCGGACACTTCCCGCACGTCATCCTGATACTCTTCGGTTGCGAAGCCTCCTCCGCAAGACTCACTTCTGGAGCTGTGACCACGGCCAGCGCTCCGATGGCGGCAACACACATGAAACGCCTGGCGACATTCCCGATGTTCGATGGCATCATGCTTACCCCCTTGAAAGTTCCTTGAGGCCTTCGCGTATAAGCTCTTTCAACGCCAGAGGGCCTTCGGTGGCCTTCCTCACACGCTTCAAAGCATCTTTGACGTCCTGCGCACGATAACCTAAGTTTATCAGAGCGGACAGCGCATCTTCGTACGGGCCATCGGCATTCGATGCTGGAGCGGTGGCCTGAGGGTGAGCACTGTGAATCTTGTCAACCTTGTCTTTCAATTCCAGCGCGATCCGACCGGCCGATTTCTTCCCGATACCGGGAACGGTAGCAAGCTTGTCAACATCCTCCGTTCGAATGGCATGAACCAGATCTATGATCGACAAGCTGGATAAGACGCTCAGGGCGAGCTTTGGCCCAATGCCCGACACACTGGTCAGCAGCAAAAATGACTCCTTTTCGCTTGGCGAGAGAAAACCGAACAGCTGGATCGCATCCTCACGGAGATGCGTGTGAATATTCAGGGCAGTCACGTCCCCGAGGTTCGGAAGGGCGTAATACGTGCTGAGTGGAATATGGACTTCATACCCGACCCCCTGCACATCGAGCGTGAGGTGGGTGGGTGCTTTGAATGCCAACCGCCCCGTGAGAAAGGCGATCATCTCGTCTCGTTATCTCAGGATAACTTTCATCGTACAGGTCAATTGAGGATCAACCCGCTGCGGTCGCAGCGACTTTTTCCATGACGTCATCCGGAATGTCGAAATTGGCATGCACTTTTTGTACGTCGTCATGTTCGTCCATGATTTCCATCAACTTCAACATTTGCTCAGCGGATTTTTCTTCCAACCGGATGGTATTTTGTGGGACATAGGTGATTTCGGCAAGCGTCGTCTCGATATTGGCATCTGCGAGGGCCTTCTTCACCGCCTCAAACTCTTGAGGACCGGTGAGTACCTCGTAACTCTTTTCACCGACCTTCACGTCTTCCGCTCCGGCGTCGAGCGCGATGGAAAGCAGGGTATCTTCCTCGACCTTCCCCTTTTCAATCGTGACGAGCCCCTTCTTCTGAAACTGCCACGCGACGGCACCGGCTTCTGCCATGTTGCCGTGGTTCTTGGTGAACAGACTTCGGATCTCCGCCACCGTCCGATTCCGGTTGTCACTGGTGATTTCGAGTAGCAGCGCGGTCCCGCCTGGGCCATAGCCTTCCAAGGAAAACTCCTCATAGGCCACGCCAGGCAATTCCCCTGTCCCTCGCTGGATGGCCTTCTTCATCGTATCGCCAGGCATATTGGCTTCCTTAGCCTTCGCGATAGCGAGGCGCAGCCGAGGATTGCCGTCTGGATCACCGCCCCCACGAGCTGCGATCGTCAGCTCTCTGATGATGCGGGTAAAAATTTTCCCCCGTTTGGCATCTTGGGCCCCTTTGTGCCGCTTGATCGTCGCCCAATGACTATGTCCACCCATGTGTCCCTCCTCTATCCCAACCTGATTTTCTTGGCTGGTTAGAGATGCGAAATAGAACGGTAAGAACCGCGAGGGGTTAGACCTAGCACAGGCCTCGGAAAGGTGTCAAATGACACTGGTGCAAGGAAAACTGACCATTATTCAGAATAGGCGAGAAGCAGAAGACCGAAGAGAATCACGGAGGCCGCCCAGGCAACCTCCCATCGCTTGACCGTACGCGGGGACGCACCAGGGAACCAGGAGGCCATCCCCTTTGAGAAAGCCGCAACCACACCGACAGTACCTAATAGGGTATGGTGAACCTCGATCTTCGCAAGACCAGGATGATCGCCATGCGAATGGACAAACAACAGCAGTCCGGCAATGAGGATTGAGAACACTAACGGAGCCGTCCAGGCCGGGTGGTGAAGCTTGCCTGTCCGACGAAGCGCTTCCACAACGGCCATGATCAATGCAAGGGCCCCGTAGAATTTGTGCTCGACGATCTCCCGATTCCCTCCGAAAAACGACTCCACAAAACTTAGTGTGCCGATCGGCCAAGCATCGTGGTCGCTCCAGATGAACAGATACACCCCCATGGTCCCGAGTGCGGCAGGCAATACGAGTTGCGTCCAGAAGGGAAGCGGGTACTGGAGCGCATTACCTACCTCGGCGAGCCCCAAGAGGGTATCAAAGACGCCAGCGAGATGATGATTAAACTCCGAATAGGCCTTGCCTTCGGCTGATCCCTCCCACCCATCGCCACCATGTTCACCATGTGCATTATGCGTCGCGGTGGGAGTAGCCGAGATGTGATGCTGTTCCGGGGGTGATTGGGCGTCGACATGGGACGGCCCAGTGACCAGCGCGAGCGGGATCATTGAGAGAACGAGCAGAAGACTCCACCGCTTCATACCAACGAACCATAAGAAACATGAGGCATATAGGAGAAGGGCCCATCCGGATGGCCGGATGGGCCCTTCCATCGCCTGCTTTGAGTCAATTCTCTTACATGAATTTCATGAACTTGTCTTTGGCCTCATCCATCACCTGCGCCGTGATGGTTGAGGCTCCGCGTTCCTTGGCCATCCGTTCGACTTCCTTGCGGGCCATGGGGCGGATGGAGTCAGGAATATTTTCCAACCGCTGTTCCGCCTCCCGCGACCAGGTCATTCCTTCAGGGGAATAATTCTTAGAATCGTCCATGACTTGCAATGTGATCGTGGTAAATCCTTGCTTACGCGCGTACCCCTCCACGCTGCTTTGGACCATCGGTTTGACGAACGCTGGAAGGCGATCAAGCTTTTCTTTGGCATCGGGAGTCCAGGTGAATTCAGAAGGCCCACCGTTGGCCGGCTTCCCCGAATTGGTCAAGCCCATCTCGGCAACCATAGCCGAAAAGGGACAGCCGCTCGCCTTCTCAGGAGCCTGGGCGGGTGATGCCGCCGTGGCAGCAACCGCGGGCGTAGCAGAGCTGGGCTTCGTAGCGGAAGCACCTTGGCCATTGCCTGCGAGAGCGCGTAGTCCTTCGATGGACGTTTCCGGTGCGGACTTCGGGCTCAGCTTCAGCCCCAAGGAATTCATCATGTTCGTTTCGCCGGCGTTTGTCACCATCGAGAACTTCGCGCTACAGGAGGGGCAAGCAAAGAAGACCCCCAGAGAACCCTCCTCCGGCTTTTCGACCTTCTCGAGACTCATGTATGTTTCGCAATTGAGACAGACAAATTTCATATAGACTCCTGTTGCAGTCGCTCCGCAAGTTTTTCGATAACCTACGCTATCACAAGGATTTTCAGGGAGTCAAACGGGCAAGGAAGGCTGATCCACCAATACCACGCACAACTCCATGTCCATCTACGAATCGGACCCCACATCTCCTCGATCAGCGCTTTTACTAGGAGGATTACCTGATCAGCCTAATAAAGATCAGACCTAGTGTGCCTCGGGCGTCGCACTTGGAGGCTCGCCGTCGCCGAGCCACTGCTTATACTTCTTGTAGTACTCGACCCTGGCACTATGCACCCAGTTTTCTCGTTGGATGCGCCCCCCAAAGTTGGGCAAGAGGAACTCGAACTTGTCGATATCCTTCTGACTCCAGGTCGCCACCTGACTGAACCAGAAGACACCCCGTTTGTGCAGGAACCGCTCTAGCCCCGGCCCCACCCCACGTATTTGCTTCAGGTCATCGGGCGACTCGCCGACCGCTTGCCCCTCATCCGATGGCTCCACAGCACCGGTCTGGTCCAGATTTCCGGTTGGTTCGCTGATCATGTCAGCCGAACCTACCCCATTCCTTCCCGCGAGAGTCTCGATCCCCTCTTCGGAGGCCCTCTCCCCGGCCGATGAAGACACAGCCCGAAGCTCAGCGATCTGCGTAGGAAACTCAAGGCTCTCATTCGGGGGTTCGCCGTCGCCGAGCCACTGTTTATATTTCTTGTAGTGCTCGACCTGCGCGCTCCGCACCCAGTTCTCTCGTTGGATGCGTCCCCCAAAATTGGGTAAGAGGAACTCGAATTTGTCGATGTCCGCCTGGCTCCAGGTCGCCACCTGGCTGAACGAGAAAACACCCCGTTTTCGCAGGAAGCGCTCTAAGGCCGGCCCGACCCCGCGGATTTGCTTCAGGTCATCGGGCGACTCCTCAACCGCTTCTCCCTTATCCGCTTGCTCCACGACACAGGCCGGGTCAAGGTTCCCCGTGTGCTCGCTTATCTTCTCAATCGGCACTTCCCCATCCTTCTCGGCAATCTTTGCAGCGGAAGGCTCGATCGGCTTCTCAACGATCCTCTCACCGGCCTGCAACGACGCAGCCCGGAGCTCAGCAATCTGCGTACGAAGATCATCGATCACGGCCACTTCGCCTTCTAACGCCTTGATCCGAGCCAGGTGCTCCGGATTGTCGACCGGTACCACCACTCGTCCTTCAATTCTCTTCTCCCCTCCGGCCTGGGAAGAAATGGTTTGGAGCTGAGCAATCTGCCCCAGTAACCCAGCGATCACCGAAACCTCCCCTTCCAACGCCTTGATCCGGGCGAAGTGCTCGGGATTGTCGACCGGCCGATCAACCACCTTTTCCACCGGCACTTCGACGTGTTTCACGACCACCCGTTCGACCGGCACCTCCACCCGCTTTTCAACAGTACGAACCTCAGGCGGTTGATTGGCCAACTTGGTAAGCGCAGCGATTTTATTCGTGAGGCGTTCCATCTCGCGACGCTTGTCGTCCATCAGAGTCCCCAGCACTACGCCCTTGATCCCCCACCCAAGAAGCCCAGCTCCCAACATCGTCCAGAGCAAGCAGGTCCAGTGCGCAGTCATCATGGCCGCGCTCCCTTAATTGCGATGGAAAATTCGATTCGCCGGTTTTGCCAATGCCCCTCATCGTTGGCACGTTCCACAATTGGGCGCGACGCTCCATACCCTTTGGGGATCAGCCGTTCGGGTGCGATCCCTTGTGAAATCAGATACTCGACGACAGTGTTGGCACGTTGTTCCGAAAGCACCCAATTCGCCTGCTCCAGCCCGACGTTGTCCGTATGGCCGCCGACTTCAAAGGCCACGGTTGGGTCCTCGCGTAGGATCGTGGCCACACGGTTTAGTACGGCTTTACCATCCGGCAGAAGGGCCGCGCTGTTGATTCGAAATTGAATCGTATCTTCTCTCAACAGGTCATCGATCTTTTTTTTCAACCCTGCCGGTGCAGATACCCGTGGTGCTGCCGGAAGCAATGGCGGTGGGTCCGTGATTTTCTGGGCCGGTGGAGGAATTTCAGTCGGATGTTCCACTGCAACCGGAGGAGGTAACGTCACCGACTCTTTGCCACAGAAAAACCACGTCATACTCAGGATGAATACCCCGAGAAGCGCCAAGAACGGGTCTTTACCCTGCATGACGATCACCCTGCTTAGGAAAGCAACAGAGCACGGCACAGCAGAATATTGCTGTAGAAGAAATCCGTCAAGGGGTTGGCCTTTGTACCGTCCTCTGAAAGGCGGGGCCTTGGTGCTTGGTTTGAATTGATTGATGAACGGTAACCGGAGCACCGGGAACCCGGTTTGGCTCCGATAGCGTAGGCTAGAAGGGCACCCCACCCCAACCGTTTGATAATACCACTTATAGCATCACCACGATCCGTGGGTCCCATTAGGGCGACATGGGTATTAGGTAGAATTCGGTCGGTCGTACTCCCATGCAGAAGCGCTTGCATTTTCCGGTTCACTAGGCCACGATAGTAGGAAGCGAAGGAGGATCGCAATTCCAGAAATGATTCAGAAATTACGCCTTGGGAAGATTTTGAAGCTGGATACAACTATTCAATGTCTGAATGATTTTTCGCGGCCCTATTTGGTGAGAATTTGCAGCGAAGAGGTTAATCCATGCTGAACCATCTCAAATCCCATGTCGTGACCTATAGCCTCGCCGGCGTGGTGGTCATGTTCTTCACCGGTCAGGCGGTCATATGGTCCTGGCAGAGCGAGACGAACCTGATCGAGCCACAGCCAGTGGAAGCAGCCGTGGATCCGGCTTCCATAGAGAGAATCTCTGGGCTAGAGCAGAGGAACCAGGAGCTCTACGCACAGAATACCCAGCTCAACGACCAGAATGACCAGCTCCAGGGCCAAAATGGTGAGCTCCGTCAGCAGAACGGTCAGCTTCGTCACCAAAATGGTCAGCTCCGCCAACAAATCACCCAGCTCCAAGGGGTCATTAAGGAAAAAGATGAGCTGGCTGCTACCCAGATGCGCGAGCTGGGGCTGCGGCACCAGCAATTGGCTGAGTACGAGCAGGTCTTGGAGGCGATGAAAGTGCAGACGCCGATCATTAAGCAGGCCGTGCTGAAGCAAGCTGAAACGGATGCGGGGTTGGTCAAGCTCGCGAAGGAAACATTGGGAGTCGATGTACAGGTGAGGGAATGCCGATGAGTGATATCGGACTCTATCCTCCTACGAAGAATTCGCCGGACAGCGTGACTTGTCAGACTATTCAACTCGCAGACATCGACTCTAATTCAGGAAAATGTGAATTGGTATGTCAAGGTGGAGGAACGAAGGCCATGATCTACCTGTTGCTTACCCTGCTCTTACTCCCTGCCGTTGCTCAGGCAGAAGAAAAAGTCGTCGCGGTACCTCGTGATCAGTTCGTCAAGGTGCTCGCCGAAGTCAAGCAGAACAAACAGCTCCTTAGTGAATCCGGAAAGTTGTTGGCCGAATACAAAGAGATGTTTGAAAAACAGAAAGCTTATGTTGAAACGCTGGAGGGGCTGAACGAGAACCGGAAGCAGGAGAGTGAATTGTTGCAAGAACAGAACGCGGCGCTCCAAGAGCAGCTCGACGCTGAGCGGAGACGGAAAGAAGACTTGGCGTGGAACCAGAAGGCCCAGTGGGCTGGACTTGGGGCAGCGGTTCCAACGGCAATTGTTATCTTGCGGAAGCTCGTATTCAAATTCTAATCATGGGGAATGCCTAATCAAACTGTCGGCATGTCCACTTGCCACAATGTCGTGTTGTTCTCCGCCCCGCTGGAGGATGCTCAGCGGTCCTGCATAACTCCGACTCGGACCAACGTCTTTTACTTACCCGCTTCTCCCAGTCCCTGCTACCAGGCAACCCAAGGCAGCAGGACAGCGCGTAGCCTCCGGTAGGACGCTATACTGTCAGACCTTGCCCGTCGTCCTGCGATTTAGATCGAATATTGGAAGACCGGCTTCGCACCGATGGCCTGAGCCAACACACCACGGCGTTTCAGCTCATCGAGAACTTTGGCGGTAGCCGCGTCGAAATCTGTGGGACCGGTGAGGATCACGTCGGTACTCGGCGGCGGCTCTTCTGTGGTCTTGCTCATATGCACAGCGATAACTGGGACGGGATGTACAAGCGTCCTAATGGCTTCTGCGGCTTCGCGATAGGCCAGGCCGAAGGGATTGGTCGTGGAAACTACAATAAGGCCAGTATCGGTGAGTAGACGCGCCACTTCACCATAACGTCGAGCCATTTCTGTCGTTTGCCCGCGCTCAGCTTCGCTCAGGTCCGCATCAAGGCCACGCCGGAGATTTTCTCCATCCAAGAGATAGGCGTGACGCCCATCCGCCACCAGACGCCCCTCGAGCTTTCTGGCCAAGAATGATTTCCCCGTGTGCCGACCCCCGGTCATCAAGACAACGGCAGCACGATGGCCATACTGTTGCGCCCGATCCTCAATCGTAACTTCCCCCTTGATCCATGCAAAATCCCGTCGTCTGGCTTCTTCGCGGAGAAACTCCTGGTCATCATGGACCAGTTCAATAATAATCCCGCCGCCCGCAATATCATACTCATCAACCAGAACGAAACGACCGGTCGCCTCGAACGAGGCCGAGAGATCGAATGCGACCGGGACTTTGGTGCGCAAGGTCAATTCAGCAACCTGGTTTTTACTGACCGCGCTGCTCCCTTGTTGCTGGGCCAAATCCATCGTATCGATGACCCGATGGATCGATGCCACCTCACAGTCCACTTCTTTTGTGGCAATGCGCAGAAGATATTTCCGGCCCTTTTCCAACGGTCGTTTCCCCA
Source organism: Nitrospira sp. (assembly GCA_036984345.1). Classification (GTDB taxonomy): domain Bacteria; phylum Nitrospirota; class Nitrospiria; order Nitrospirales; family Nitrospiraceae; genus Nitrospira_D. The sequence continues at coordinate 26,344 of BQXA01000018.1, forward strand.
ACCAAAAGACGTTGGCCCGGAAGGCCGTAGACACCTGAGGAAGATGCTCTTGCATAGAAGCGATCTCGCCGCGCTCCACAAAGATCTGCTCATCAAGCGTCACACCAATCGATTGTCCTGCCTGGCCTGCCGTCGGCTGTGGCTCAACATTGAAGGCTTCCACCGTTCGGATGTTGGCTCGCTTGTTGGACGGAGAGAAGACGAGGTGATCGCCGACCTTGAGCCTCCCAGCTGTAATACGGCCCGTAATGATGCGGCGTGCATCGAACTTATAGACGTCCTGCACGGGCAATCGCAGCGGTTGTTCTGAGCGTGCCGCTTCTTTGCCAAACCCACCGAGCGTCTCAAGAACGGTCGGCCCGCTGTACCACGACATGATGGCACTGCGATTCGCAATATTGTCGCCGAGCTTGGCGCTGACCGGAATAAATTGCGACGGCACGGCTTTGAACTGGCCAAGAAATTCCCGATATTCCTTCTCAATGCCGTCGAACACATCCTGGCGGTACCCAACCAGATCCATCTTATTGACCACGACCGCAAACTGTCTGACCCCTAGGAGCGACAAGAGATAGCCGTGCTTCTTGGATTGCTCTTTGACACCTTCTAAGGCATCGATCAAGAGCAACGCCGCTTCGGCTCGCGCAGCTCCGGAAATCATATTCTTGAGAAATTCCTTGTGGCCCGGCGCATCGATAATGATGTATTGACGGCCGTTCCACATAAAAAAGGTGCGGGCCGTGTCGATCGTAATCCCCTGTTCCTGTTCCTCGAGAAACGCATCAAAGAGGAACGCGTATTCGAACTCTTTCCCCTGTTGTTTGCAGATCGCCTGAACTTTTTCCAGTTTACCGTCTGGCAGTGACCCGGTATCGGCATAGAGTCTTCCCAGCAGGGTGGACTTGCCATGATCCACATGGCCGACGATGACGATATTGAGGTTTTCAGATGGTTTGGTGGCAGTTGTTGTCATGTCTTTCACCATGCAGAATGCTCAAACGGACATGCCAGCGAGGCCGCAGGTAAGAAACAACCGGAGGTGTACCCTCTGGGGTACGTTGAGGATTGTTTGGATCCGAGAACGAAGCTGGATGTTCGTTTCAGCATTCTCATCACATGTAACCATCTTTCCGCAGTAACTCCATCCCTCGGCCTTCGTCCTGTGCTCGACCTGACCGCTCTGCCACCGTGGTATGGCGGAGCTCTTCGATGATGTCATCCACGTTCTTCGCGGTTGATTTAATCGGCGTCGTGCAAGGCGCACAGCCCAGGCTGCGGTAACGCGTCCCGTCGCCCTTGTCGAGATACAAGTCGATAAACGGAATATTCTCGAGCTTGATGTACTCCCAAATATTGATCTCGGTCCAATCCAACAACGGATGAATGCGAATATGTGTCCCGGGAGGAAACGTCGTCTTGTACTGATCCCACAGCTCAGGCGGCTGATCCCGGAAGTCCCAGTCGCCGTGTTTATCCCGTGGCGAGAAGTAGCGCTCCTTGGCCCTGGTCCCCTCTTCGTCGGCCCGGACGCCGAGGATGACGCCGGTATACCCCTTGGTTTCCAATAATTGCTTAAGGCCGTTCGTCTTCAACGCGGTACAGCAGACCACTCGACCCATCTCGTGATTCATACCGGCAGCCAAGGCTTCCTTATTCTGGCCGACGACCAGATTCAGCCCCCATTCTCGAGCCAGTCGATCGCGGTACTCGATCATCGCCGGAATCTTGTAACTGGTATCGACGTGGAGGAGTGGAAATGGCACATGCCCAAAGAACGCCTTGCGAGCCAGCCAGAGCAACACGGTCGAATCCTTCCCCATCGACCAGAGCATGGCGAGATTATCGAAATGCTTATACGCCTCCCGAAAGATATAGACACTTTGATCTTCAAGTTGCCGAAGATGTTTCATGACTCATAATCCTCTTCGCCCTAGGCGGCCACCGACGTTCGCACCAATTCGTCCAGTTTGCGCGCCGCTGCACCTCCGTCAAGAGCCGCGCGTACTGCCGGGAAGCAAGTCGAGAGCGAGGCGCCTTTGCCGGCCGCATAAAGGAGCATCGCCGCATTCATGAGCACCCACTCTTTTGGACCACCTTGCACCCGATTCTGTAGGATCCGACGGAGTAAATCCGCTTCTTTGTCTCGCTGATCTGGTGGGAAGCCTGCCATCTCCCGCGATGGGATCAAGGTCAGCTTAAAATCCTTTGGTGACACGCCAAGCGGCGTAATGCGTTCATCACGCAATTCGAGCACGCGGGTCTCCATCGAGGCAGAGAGCTCCGGATCGCCTTCGACGCCGCGAATCACGAGCGCTCGTGGACAACCCAGGATGCGTAAGGCCTCTGCGGTTTTTTCGAAGTGCGGGGGATGCGACAACCCGACGACTTGCACTGGAGCCCGAGCCGGGTTGAGCAATCTGGCGATGGGATGGAAGACGTTTCTGACACCAAACTCTTGACGCATCTCCAAAAATCTGAAGACGGGCGGATGATACAGTCCGATATCCAAATACCCGAACCCCTTTTGATTGACGTCCTCTGCGACCATTTTGGGATCGCCATCGACCGGAACGCCCAATGCCTTCAAGACTCCGGCACTTCCTGGCCGACCGGGAATGCCGTCGTACCCATGCATCAAGACTGCAGCCCCAGCCGCCACGGCGACAATGGACGCCGCAACAATTGCGTGAAACGTATCCTGTTTCCCGGCATAACTGGGCACATCGACCAAAGCCAAGCCCCGCGAGACGGCAAGTGGAGGGACGTACTGCCGTGCCGCAGCTGTGAGTCCAGCCAATTCCGTCACCGACTCAGTCTTGAATCGCATGGCGATGAGAAAGGCGCCGACTTGTGCCGGACTGGCTTCTCCTTCAATCAACGCCTTCATGGCCTGTTTACACTCGTCCCAGGTGAGGTCCTTGGAGGCTCTGGGTCCTTTCGCAATCTTGGCAAGAATATTTTGAATCGGCATGTTATGACTTATGGAGTCCGCATTCGGTTTTGGCAAAATTCTTCCAGCGACCGGCTCGCGGATCCTCACCGGGAGCCACGGGAGCGGTGCAGTGCGTGCATCCAATGCTTGGATAGTTCTGATCGTGCAGAGGGTTGTATGGAACCTCGTAGACCTTCACATAGGTCCAGACATCGTTCCAACTCCATCTGGCTAGCGGATTAATTTTCACCAGCTCGAATTTCTGATCCCATTCCACGATCCCAGCATTCGCGCGAGACGGTGCCTGGTCGCGCCTGATTCCGGTGATCCACGCCTCGTACCCTCGCAGTACCCGCGTTAACGGTTCGACCTTGCGCAGCTGGCAGCAACGATCCGGCTCCCGCGACCACAAGGCATCACCATACTCTTCCGTCTGTTTTTGCGGTGTCAGCAGTGATTTCATCTGGATGACCTGTGCCGGCTTGAGACCGTACCGTTCGATTACTCGATCCCGCGTGGCATAAGTTTCAGGAAACAAGAATTCTGTGTCGAGATAGAACACCGGCACAGACGGATCGACGCGATGCACCATGTCGACCAGCACGACATCCTCCGCCCCGAAGCTGCAGGCCAACACGATCTTTCCTCGATAGCGCTCAATGGCTGCCGCAATCACATCCTGAGGTTGCTTTACTTCAAACGAGGCACCCCAGGCTTTGAGGCTTTCGATGAGTTCTGATCGGTCTTCTCCAGCCATAGCACCCAAGCGTTCCTTACCCTTCGACCTTTTCAACCAATATCCGATAATGGGTCGCTTCCGGTTCGAGCGCTTCTTGGATCAATACCTTATGCCCATCATTCTTGAGGCTCATGGGCACGTTCTTGATTGGCTCGCCTGCATCCAACCAGACTTCCAGCTTCTCACCCGCGTCCATCATTTCGAGCTTCAACTTCGTCTTTACATAATTCATCGGACAGGCCACACCCCGTAAGTCATAAACTGGGCCACCGGTCGGAGCCGGATCGGCTGGTTTGGCTTCGACTGGTGCAGGCACGACCGGAATTGGTTCTTCCTTGACCGCCGAAAGTTTGAGATCCTTCCCCATCTGATCCGTCGCCGTCCGGCAAGCATCGACAAATCCCTTGGCAAACGCCATCTTCTCACGTGCTGATTCGGCTGATGTTTCCTTCGGGCCCAGATCGCCGACCGTTACGCTGAGGTCCCTATAGAGAGGTGGCACAATTCCTTTCTGCGCAATCCGGCTGTCGAACTCAAGAAATGTCTCGGAGTCCGTCGACGGCTCCAGCCCTTCTGTCACCAGCAAGGCCTTAGCTGCAGCCAGGACGGCGCGATAGGACTTGTTGACCGATACGGAGTATTGATGCTTTTCAACCAGCAACTTGGCTTGATAGAGTTCTTGATCGGCCTCAAGAATGCCGTTCTCGATCATCTCGAGCGCACCGCCGGCACATTCACCGGGGCCGAGATCTTCAAGAATGAATTCTTCTTCGCCTTCCCAGTCGTAGTAGAACGTCGAGTCCTCTTCAAACGAGGGTACGATCGTGTAGGGGATCAGCTCATCTTTTAACTTGCTCTTTCCCATTCTGGCAATGAACTTTGGCAGGTTTTCGTTTTGCTGGCGATCTCGCCGGTATACATCGATCAGATGGGAGATCGCCGCCGGAACCGCTTTCGCAGGCAACTTCACCGTCATCTGCCCGATCTTGGCGGTGCCGTTGACCGAGCCCCCAAGATGCAGTTCATAGTGTGGCGCGACATGTTCACCCAGACGCTTGCCAACCCCATGCAGCCCGATCGTGGAGATGTGGTGTTGGGCACAGGAGTTGTGGCACCCGCTGATCTTGACATCGACCCCAGCTAGATCTTCAGGCACTCGCCCGGCGGGAAGTACCTCGGCCAACGCCCGCGCGAGACCTTTTGATGAGGTGATACCCAAGCCACAGGTATCGGTACCTGGGCAGGCGATAATATCCTCGACCAGTTCTGCGCCAGGATCGGCTAACCCCTGTGAGGCAAGATCCTCATAGAGCTGATGGACCAGATCAGCTGGAATCCACCGGATTACAAGGTTCTGGTTGATCGTGGTGCGAAGATTGCCGTTGGAATACCGCTCGGCAAGATCAGCGACGAACAGCATCTGCTCAACGGTAATATCTCCCATGAAAAGCTTGATGGCGGCCGTCACATAGCCTTCCTGCTTCTGTTTCACCACATTGGTTCGTTTCCACATTTCATACGGCGTCTCGTGACCGATGACAGGCGCACCATTGCTGTTGCCGTTTCCATGTGCGTCACCGTTCCGCGTAGGCATGATGAGCGGAGGTGGATCATCTTGATACTGTAGGAACGTTAAGGCCCCGTGCTGTGGAAGAGCATGACCCATCGCCACATAGGCCGCTTCCCACCGGCGCTTGAATTCGTCAAAGCCCAGTTTATCGATCACGAACTTCATGCGGGCCTTGTTACGATTCTTTCTGTTCCCAAGGGTATCGAAGACCTTGATCACGGCCTCGATGCTGGGAATCAGTTCTTCCATCGGGGTGAATTCCCGAAGAAGTTGTGCGACTCGCGGGGCAGAGCCTAAGCCACCGCCCGCCACCATGCGAAACCCAACGACCCCATCGGCCCGCTTTACAGCCAACAGCCCGATATCATGAATCGGAGTAAGCGCACAGTCGTGAGCACACCCAGAAAAGGCGATCTTGAACTTCCGAGGCAAACTTTGGTTCAACGGATTCCGCAGGAGATGATAGGCCACCGTCTTTGCATACGGGGTGACATCGAACACTTCGCCTTGGCACACGCCGGCCAAGTGGCAGGCGGTCACATTCCGTACGGTGTTGGCGCAGGCTTCCCTCGTCGTCAGGCCGACTTCCGCGAGTCCCCGCATGATGGTTGGCACATCTTTTAATTCTACGAAATGCATCTGGATGTCTTGCCTGGTCGTGACATGGCCGACGCCGGTCGCGTAACGATCCGCAAGTTCAGCCAGACGGCGAAGCTGATTCGCCGTGATGCCACCAAAGGGAATCTTGACTCGTACCATCTGCACGCCGGGTTGACGTTGACCGTAAATGCCATATTGCAGACGGAACGGCTTGAAGAGGTCGGTGGAGATCTCGCCAGCCAAGGTTCGCAGGGCTTCCGTTTCAAACGTTTCGATTTCCTCCCGGATGGCGGGCGGGATCGGATCGGTCACGACCTTCCGGATAATAGTGGATTCGACCTGGCTCATCGCTAGCTCCTTATCTCTTCAGGGAAGAAACATTCGCGTCAGATGTGGTACATCGGGTTTCGTTGGGCCTCAAACGTTTGCTGCTGTATCGCTAACTGTTCGACCGTAATGCCTTCGAGCACTTTCCGTTGTGCTTGTTGCACTTGCTCCCACACCTCATCGAGAAGCAGATCGGGCTTGATTAGAAGCCGATCGCCCGTTCCCAATTGAAGGGTGGCACGATGGAAGAGCGGCCCCTCCAGAGCTTCAAGTATGTCCGCGATGGAGATGCGTGACGATTCGCGTGATAGAAGATACCCCCCTTGTGCCCCTCGGTGGCTTTCAACTAAATCTGCGTGTCTGAGGGCATGAAGAACCTGTTCAAGGAAACGAATCGGAATCCCTTGGCGCTTCGCGATAGCTCTCGCCTGAATGGGAGATTCCGTCGCATTGATCGCAAGATCAACGGCTGCCATGATCCCATAGGTGACTCGCTTCGACACTTTCATACTTTATTATTCCGGTAGGAATTACGGTAATAGCTATACCCGCCTCTCGACCCCTCTGTCAAGCCTAGCTTGATGATGAGCGAGCGTTGTCTCGATTTGCCTCCTAATACGTCACTCTCCTTGGAGCCATGGCAGTCGATCACAAGTGACATGATTGCATCAGGACTGCTCTTTGTTTCCTTGACGTTGTATGCCGACATGTAGCGGGCGAATGGAGCTGTTTGACAGCGGACTAGATACATAATTCCGATTGACATCGTGTACGCCCTAAGCAATAATCCGGTCTCTTCTTCCTGTGGTGCCTTCATGTCAGTGCCGTCATCCGTGTACAATATTCTTGTGCTTACAGCGGATACAACGATCCAGAAACAAGTCAGGCAAATCTTTGAGGATGCATCAATTACCGTTGCTCGAGATACGACAACCCTTCAGAAGGAATCGCCCACATCCAGCTTTGACATCGTGGTCGTGGAATCACGCAGAGGTCAAGAACAGACAACCGAACCTGAACACTATCTGGATCCTTCGCGTACGTTGTTCATCAAAGGTTCACGCGCTGTCCTCAGAAAGACACTGAAAATGATCCACGCGATGAATGCATCGAACTCCCTCCACCCGAATAAGGCCGGTGATGGTTCGTTAGAGAGCTACTTAGAAGTCAAGATGGGAGAATTCGTCAAAGGCATGAGGAACGGATCGGCAAGGAATCTGCATCCGATCCTCCTTGCCGCCGTCGAACGCCCTCTCATCACATCAGCCTTAAAGGAGACGCGAGGCAACCAGATACGGGCGGCTGAACTTCTTGGGCTAAACCGAAATACGCTGCGAAAAAAGATCGTCGACCTACATATTCCCTTGAAACTCACCAAAACTAAGGGCGGGTCATAGTGCGTAGGTTCTTGTGTCGCGAAGTGCCTCTGAACTCACCGTTCACATTTCTCTCAACACTCAAGGAGGAGGGATATTATGACCAAGGAAGAGTTGATTGCAAAGATGGCCGCTTCGGCAGGAATCACCAAAGTCGCGGCGGGAACTGCCCTTGAAGCCTTTACCGGAGCGGTGACGTCCTCCCTCAAGAAGGGGCAACGAGTCTCCCTTGTCAATTTCGGCACGTTTACGATTTCCAAGCGAAAAGCCCGGATGGGCAGAAACCCCAGAACAGGCCAATCGCTCAGAATTCCGGCTGCGAAGGTACCCAAGTTTTCAGCAGGGAAAGAACTTCGTTCTGCCGTGAAGTAGTCATCTTCTACTTCAAGAGTGCCTGCAACAGGAGGAAGGGCATCGCTCTTTCAGCTCGCCTGAGGGAGCGCTGTCTTCTCTTTCGTTTTCTTGACAGTGTCCCCGAGGCTATATTAGCATGCCTCCCTTGCGTATAGGCGCGTAGCTCAGGGGGAGAGCGCTACCTTGACACGGTAGAGGTCGACGGTTCAAGACCGTCCGCGCCTACCATCGAATCCGAGGCACTGGTTTGCCTCTTGGAGGCGCGGTGCCTTTTGCTGTTTTTGGTGCAGTGGACTTAGTCCCGTAAAAGCGATGAAGATCTCGGTCAAAGACGGCCCAACTGCAGATGTGCCGGTTGGGAAAACGGTAGAAGCTGCTCTGTCCGCTCTGGGATGTGCTGGCCAAGATATCGTGGCAGCCAAAGTCGATGGAGCGGTAGTTGATCTGTCTCGACCTCTATCCAGTAGTTCAACCGTCGAACCACTTCGGTTCAATAGCGCCGAGGGGCGAGAGGTCTATCGTCACAGCAGCACCCATATCATGGCCCAAGCTGTAAAAGAACTATTTCCGACTGCACAGCTCACGATCGGTCCGGCGCTTGAAGATAGTTTTTATTATGACTTTGCGTACGACCGCCCCTTTACGCCTGAGGACCTTGAAAAGATCGAAGCACGTGCCGGTGAGATCATCGCACGGAATCTCACGATTACACGGAGAGAATTTTCCAAACAAGAGGCCATCGATTTTTTTCAGGCCAGAGGTGAACAGTATAAGGTTGAATTAATTCAAGGTTTTCCTGATGGAGAACCGATCACCGCCTATTCTCAGGGTGATTTCGTTGACCTCTGCCGTGGGCCTCACCTCCCCACTACCGGTTCGGTCGGTGCGATTAAATTGCTCAACACCGCCGGAGCCTACTGGCGTGGCGATGAACGCAACCCCATGTTGCAGCGCATCTACGGGACCTCCTTCCCGACCAAAGCTGAGGTGGATGCCTATCTTGCCAGGCTGGAGGAGATTAAGCGGCGCGACCACAGAAAAGTGGGAAAAGAATTAGACTTGATCAGCATTCAGGACGAAATTGGGCCAGGGTTAGTGCTCTGGCATCCCAAGGGTGCGGCCGTGCGGCTGTTGATTGAAAACTTCTGGCGGGAACAGCATATTCGCGATGGGTACGACTTGGTCTACTCGCCCCATACCGCTCGCCTCGACCTATGGAAAACCAGCGGGCATATCGACTATTACCGTGAGAACATGTTCCCGGCAATGAAGCTGGAAGGGAGCGAGTACCAGCTCAAGCCGATGAATTGTCCGTACCACATCATGATCTATCAGTCTCATCTCCGAAGCTATCGAGACCTCCCTATTCGTTACGGTGAACTGGGAACCGTTTATCGTTACGAACGCACCGGCGTCCTGCATGGACTGATGCGGGTGCGCGGATTCACACAGGATGATGCCCATCTGTTCTGTCGTCCTGATCAGATGGAGTCCGAGGTCAGCCGAGTCTTGGACTTTACGTTTTTCGTGTTGCAGACGTTCGGCTTCCAAGAGTTTGAAGTGTTCCTGTCCACCAGACCTAAAGAGTCGGTAGGAGGCGAGGAGCATTGGACATTGGCGACGAGCGCATTAGAAGCGGCACTAAAGAGTCGCAATATCGCCTTCCATCTCGACCCCGGTGGAGGAGCTTTTTATGGCCCAAAGATTGATATCAAAATCAAGGATGCATTGGGTCGTTCCTGGCAATGCTCTACGGTTCAGGTAGACTTCAATAACCCAGAGCGGTTTGAATTGAGCTATATTGGAGAGGATGGAAAGGCCCATCGCCCGATTATGATCCATCGCGCCCTCATGGGCTCCATCGAGCGGTTCTTTGGAATCTTGATCGAACATTATGGCGGCGCTTTCCCGACATGGCTCGCTCCGGTTCAAGCGGTGGTCATGAACATCACCGACCAACAGGAAGCGTTTGTCGCCGCTGCAGTCACCCACTTGAAGACTGCAGGCTTCCGCGCCGAAGCGGACCTTCGAAACGAAAAGATCGGGTTCAAGATTCGAGAAGCGGAAAAAGCCAAAGTCCCCTTCATGTTGGTTGCAGGCAAACGCGAAGTTGAAAATGGGACGCTTTCCGTACGCGGTCGAAGCGGCTCAAACTTAGGAACCATGACGCTGGCTGAGGTGGTGGCGCTTCTCCAAGCCGAAACCAAACATGTCCAGCGTGAACTTCAACTCACCCGATAAGAAAGAGGTGGCCTATCGTCCCCAAATTGCGCGTCAACCGTGAGATCCGAGTGCGAGAAGTTCGTGTGATCGGCCCGGAAGGAGAGCAACTCGGGATTCTCCCGACCCCGGATGCGTTTCGCCAGGCTCAAGAGGGCGGCTATGACCTCGTGGAAGTGGCTCCTACATCTACACCCCCGGTCTGCCGGATTATGGACTTCGGGAAGTACAAGTATGAGCTGAGCAAAAAGGATCATCAGAACCGGCGTCATCAGAAGTCCACCCAGGTGAAGGAAATAAAGCTCCGCCCACGGACGGACAAGCATGACCTTGAGATCAAAGTTCGGCAGATCAAGTCCTTTTTAGAGGAAGGGAACAAGACCAAGGTCACCCTCACCTATCGTGGGCGAGAAATGGCCAATCAGGAAATGGGTCGCACCGTGATGAATTCCGTGATTGAACAATTGGCCCAGGCTGGCACGATCGAGTATGCTCCCCGCATGGAGGGACGCAGTTTGATCATGATCGTGGCCCCCAAACATTGACGGCTGCTTCGAGGATATCCATCAACCAAAGGAAGTGTGCGATGAAGATGAAGACACATTCTGGGACGAGTAAACGATTTACTAAAACAGGAAGCGGCCAGATTGTCCGACGTAAAGCCGGCAAACGGCATATCCTGACCAGCAAACGGCACGACCGGAAGCGCCGCTTGAGCGGAACCGCAGTCGTCGATCCAACGGTAGTTTTGACGTTGAATCGGCTCCTGCCATACGCATAGACGATCGTTTGATGATGTGACTTTTACGACCCAAAAGGAGTAATGAAGCATGCCTCGCGCAAAAGGTGGACCAAAAACGAGAGCCCGACGGAAGAAGCGGATAAAGTTAGCATCAGGCCAATACGGCGCAAAGAGCCGGTTATTTCGGTCTGCTACAGAAAGTGTAGACAAGGGATTGACCTATGCCTACACCGGTCGAAAGAATCGCAAACGGGACTTCCGTCAACTGTGGATCGCGCGCATCAGCGCAGCCGTTCGAGCACAGGGCCTGAGCTATGGGCGGTTCATCAATGCGCTCAAGAAGGCGAATGTGGCATTGGACCGAAAAGTCCTCTCCGACATGGCGATTAAAGACGCTGAGGGGTTTGCCCAGCTCATCGGCCTCGCCAAGCAGCACATTCCTGCTACAGCATAAGTTCTCACACTCAGATTGCACCAAAGTAAAGAGAGGGGGAATCACAGAGAGTGATTCCCCCTCTACATTTTCGTTACTACCTTCCCGACCCACAGAGACCGCAGGAGATCTGGTTTAGGGTTACAGGCCAAGTTCCATTCTCATCCATACACACGAGAACGTCGTGCCACTGGCGCCGACCTCTAGTGATGCATTGATATGTTCGGCTGCGCGACGGCCAATTAGTTTCCGTGTTTCCTAATGCGCACTACAAGATCTGCTCCCGGCACACGATTCGAGACGTACACTCGAACCTGAATTCGGCGTGCTTCTTGGTTTTTACCAAGAAGGTCACACCGTCTAGTCTTTTTGAAAGTGTAAGATACCCCAGGTCAAATGCCCAGCCATGCCGGCATCAACCCAGTGCTGTAATCCAACTTTCATATCGGCCAAATATTCTTCTGCACACACACGAACGAGGGCATGGTGTTGCCCGACAAGTTCTTGCAAGACTCGGGCATAGTGGGCTGGTAAATTCTTGGATAAATCCATAACCCCGACTTCCTTCCATCCAAGGTCTTTGGCCAATTGTTGATAATATTCAAGCGACCCCAAGGAATCCAAATGAATACGATCGAAGATCGGTTGCAGCACGTCTTTTGGACATTTGGCGCTTTGCATCGGATCGGTGAATATAAACTGTCCACCTTTGACCAACACTCGTGACACTTCTTCAAAAACTTTCTCCCGATCTCCGCTATGCAAAATGGCATCCTGTGACCACACCAATTCGACACTCCCATCAGGGAGCGGAATTTCCTCGAAGCTGCCATCAATGACATTGATCGCCAAACTAACGCCTGCTTTCTGATTGAGTTCTCGATTGCGTCTGTTTTGGATTTCACTCAGATTCAGACAACCTACCTGGCAACCATATTCCCTCACAAGATAACGGGCAGAGCCTCCATATCCCGATCCGATATCCAACACACGGGTCTTCGAATCAAGATTCTTCACGGAAGAGGCCATCAGTTCCACGGTCCGTCGGCTAGCATCGAATACTGAATCCTTGTCAGATTGGTAGAGTCCAATATGAATATCTTCACCGCCCCAAATCGTGGCATAAAACCGGTCCGCATCAGAGCTGTTGTAATATTCCCGGGCCGTAGCCACAACAGGGGAATAGGTCTGATTCCCAGCATCGCCTACAATCCTGGTTACACGTTGCTCATTTTTGTAGAGTTTTTCCGCCACATGCACATAAAAGTCTGGCGCCTCAACCTTATGCGTTTCTTGGAAATCGGCATAGGTTTTCACTTGCTGAAAACCCACTTCGTTCATAAGCCGACGCGTATATTCTTTCCGCAGGGGGAACATATTCAAATGAAAAACCTCTTCATCAGGAAACGTATAGCGAAATCTGGCCAGACCTTCATCCACATACTCAGGCTCTGCGCTGACGTTATCCCCGCAATAGTAATAGATATGCTTGGACCTAAACCCATCGTCTAAAATGCCATCGTAATTACGTTGATCTAGAATGAGTACCCCGTCATGTCTCAAGACGGCGTAAAACTCGGCCAAGGCTTTTCGCCGATCTTGCTCGGAAAACAGATGGGTCAGAGAATTACCCAGGCAAATCACGGCATCATATTTATTGTGGATATCCCTGCTGAGCCACCGCCAATCAGCATGAATCGTCTGCATGATAAGGCCCGCTCGCCGAGCATTTTCAAAGGCTTTCGCTAACATTTCAGGGCTGCCATCCGCACTGGTCACGTTGAACCCAGCCTGTAAAAGTCGAACCGAATGAAACCCCGTTCCGGTGGCCACATCCAACACGGACTGAACTCCACGCTCCTTCAAAAGCCTGATAAAAAAGTCACCCTCACTCGAGGCCCGAGCCCCCCAATCAATGAGTTCGTCCCATTTTTGGACAAAACTATGGACATATTCCTCTTTGTACAAATCCGTTTTTCGTTTGGCGATTGGATTATCGCCATATGCTTGTTTTCTACCCATGGATTAACCTCCTAAATAGCTGCTGCTCTCACTACCCTCCATGAAGGCTGAGTGAGAACATGGCAACGTTATGTTGATTGGGAAAGACAAACGAAAAGTATACGCCTAAGCGTCATCGCTTCACCTGAAGCTTCAGGCGAAGCAAGGCTATGACTTATCACACCGCTAGCGTTTCTGGAGCCTCCCTGAACTTCTCTTGCGAGCGTTCGGTGGACCAGATTGTTTGCCAAAGAAGTCAAACCTAAACCTTTCATCTCATAAAGAGCAACCCTTTTCAATCATAAACATAGAAATAGCAAAGCGAAGCAATAGCCGTGAATGACCTGGAGATTGCCTGCTTTCTCGCAACAACTCCCCTCCGCCTATTCTCAATACAGAATAATGGATCATCGCTCGACCAAAGGACCTCCATGGCATTTTTCTTGTTCACTGTGACTGATTATGGTAGGGCTAAGCATTCTCTCTACGCCCCATCGCTCCATGAACCCACTAAAATCCACCACTTCTGTTTTCGTTATTTCGTGCACCTTGGCGTTTTTCTTCCTTCTGTGGGGAGGTCTCGCGCCAGATCATTTGGCGAAAGTCACCAGTACCCTCCAAACGTCCCTTCTGGATTCGTTTGGTTGGCTGTATGTGTTAGCGGCATCCAGCTTTCTGATTTGCGCCCTCTGCCTGATTTTCTCCCGATGGGGAGATATTCCACTTGGGTCAGACGGGGCCACGCCTGAATTCAACCTCCTCACGTGGTTTGCCATGCTGTTTTGTGCCGGCATGGGCATCGGTCTTGTGTTTTGGGGTGTTGCCGAACCCACGTCCCATTTTCATGACCCGCCCATCGGAGAAGGAGGAACCCCGCAGGCCGCTCGCCTGGCGCTCCAATATTCGTTCTTTCATTGGGGACTGCACCCGTGGGGTATCTATACAATGATGGGCCTAGCGCTCGCCTATTTCCAATTTCGAAAAGGTATGCCGGGGTTATTCAGTTTGAGCTGCCAACCTGTGTTGGGCAGGCATGCGACCGGACCACTGGGAACCGCCGTGGACGTGATTGCCGTCTTTGCCACCGTCTTCGGGGTGGCCACTTCTCTGGGGTTTGGTGCGGTGCAGATCAGCGGAGGACTCTCGTATGTGTTTGGTACGTCGAATTCACTCAGGACTCAATTGATTTTGATCGCCATTGTGACGGTGCTCTTTATGCTCTCAGCCAAAACGGGCCTCCACCGTGGCATCAAATACCTCAGCAATCTCAATATGGTCTTGGCCCTGTCGTTACTCTTCTTTCTCCTACTTTTTGGGCCCACCCACTTCATCATGGAGGTCTTTCCGTCAACCATTGGGCATTATCTCCAAAACCTCCCAACCATGAGCCTCAATCTCGCGCCCTTCCAGGATTCCACCTGGATTCATAATTGGACCCTCTTTTATTGGGCCTGGTGGATTGCGTGGGCCCCTTTTGTGGGCACCTTCATCGCAAGAATCTCCAAAGGCCGGACCGTACGCCAATTCGTGCTGGGCGTGTTGCTTGTCCCATCACTCTTTTGTGCCTTTTGGTTTACGGTCTTTGGGGGAACCGGAATTGCGTTAGAGCTCTTCCAGGACGTGCCCCTGAAAGCCGTAATGGACAAACAAGGCATGGAGGTCTTGCTCTTCACGGTCTTGGAGCAGTACCCCATGGGCACGATCATGTCGCTGATTGCCATCTTCTTGATCGCCACCTTTTTCATCACCTCTGCCGATTCCGCCACCTTCGTGCTGGGGACGCTCACGACCAACGGCAGCCTTCACCCACCCGATCGTATAAAATTCACCTGGGGCGTTATTCAATCCCTCTCCGCAGCGATCCTCTTATGGTCAGGTGGCCTCAAAGGACTCCAAACCGGTGCGATTTTAGCGGCCTTTCCCTTCGTCTTCGTCATCATCATCCTCATCATTTCGCTCCTCAAATCCTTCAAAGAAGAAGTCCGAAAGATGTGAAAGACCCGGGTTTAGTCTGGCCTCTATCATGAATTCAAACTATTCCAGTTAATGGAGCTCCCCGCAGCAAGCTGCGGGGAGCTCCATCCAATCTCTTGTCACCCAATGCCTTCCCATCGGATAGGACTGGAAAGCATTTGTATCTGGATTGCTTACGAGAGATCCGTGAGTTGAGACAGGTTCACATCGAACGCGACGACCGGCATGGCGATTTGCCAACGTTCGAGGACTTCCGGGTGGAGTTCACCGATCACCCCGACGGGTTTTCCCGCCACAACGATCTGTCCGGCTCGGCCCTCGAGAAAAGACGGATGCTGAACCGTTTCAAGGCTGTACTCTTTCCCAAGGTAGTAAAACAACACATCGAGGCAAGAATGAATTTCTGAGAAATGTGCTCCGGCATGAGCGATCATGGCCCCCAAGACCGTATCAGTCCGGGAACCCAACTCATGCGTGGCATCAGGAATCGCCACATCGCCGGCTTCGAAGAGACGGTGTGGGTAGAATGCTCGACTTGATGCCGCCTCCACACGCAGCAGAGACGGCAAAATCCATTGCCTGAGACAGGAGAAGCTCAAGGACATGACATTATCAACCTCGACCATGCGTCCCCATTCTGTCTCGTCGAGCCTCATCCGACCGGAATAACTCTCAGGCGAGCCAAGAATGTTCGATATGATCTCCTGAAACCCTAGGCCCACCATCAATTCCCGTGCTCGGTCCGAGGTTTGCTCGATGTCGGATAAGCCACCGACGGTAAACTGGGCCGGCATAACCGGAGTGAATTCGGCATACCCAAGACTCATCGCCACATCTTCAACCACGTCCATCGTATGCATCAGATCTTGTCGATAGAGAGGCAGTTTGACTTTGACGGATCCCTTTCCCGGAGCAACATGGTAGCCGTACGTTTTGAGGGCTTGTGCAACAGTTTTTGCGCCCAGCTCTTGTCCAAGGGCTTGTTCAATCGTGTCGATCCGAATGGCTTTGGACTTCCCAAGATCCAGGGGCGTTTTCACTCGCTTGCCCAGCGACGTGTCCATCGGATACTGGACTTCGACCGGTTCAATGATCGCCCCGCGGTCGGCGAGATTGGACGCAAAAATATTCAGAGTCAAGACGACCATTAAAAGATCAGTGCCTGTCACCTCCACGAACAGTTGATCGTCCCCGACCTGCACTTCTCCGACTTCCCTGCTATTGATGATCGGCGGGAAAGACAGCGATTGTCCGGCCGCATCACGGAGTAGAGGAACCCACCCCGCTCCCGAAACAATCGCCCCATATTCCAATCCCTTCGGATGTACCATGAGGATTTCTGCCAGGGTCATGACCGTTTCCATACCCAACGGGGTAAACCGTGCTTCGTCCGGCTTCACCAGCTCATAGGTCACAGGAAACTGTATCTTGGGCAGCTGATAAATCCCGATCGAAACGGTCTTTCGCTTGTGACCGAAGATCTCCGCCAATTTTTCCTGCGTTTGAATCAGCTGCGCCAATCCTTCGGTCGTGACTCGATACCCTCGGGCCGCACAGGCCGCCACATAGGGACGAACCTGCTCCATTCCTGGTTTCACAATGATCTGCATCCGGGACTTTGATTTTCCGGATAAAAATGGATACGGCGAGAGCTGACCCTGTTGTTTGATGCGGATTTGTCGCGCGATCCCTTCGCAGCACCACAAATCAGGCCGATTGCTATCTTGCAACTCGATTCGCAACTCTCCGGTTTCAGGGGTATGCCCCTTCAACTCACCTTTCACAAGCATCAACCATGTTTCCAACTCCTCAATGGGCATAGTCCCGTTGGTCGGCTGCCCGCCGTTGAGGAGAGATTCGAAATCGTCTTTGTAAATGGTGATCGTGGGCATGGCGTGCGTTAGAAGGCTCCCCTGGTGGTGCGGATCAATTCCAGGTTGTCCGTAAAGAGCTCTCGAATATCATGAATCCCCAGCGCCACCATTGCCATTCGATCCAGCCCAAGGCCCCAGGCAATCACGGGAACGGTGACTCCAAGCGGCAAGGTGACTTCCGGCCGAAAGAGTCCTGCGCCACCGAGCTCCATCCACCCCAATCGGGGATGACGCACATGCAGTTCGACGGAAGGCTCGGTGAATGGAAAATACGCAGGCAGGAACTTCACCTCTTTCGCTTGCGCGACCTCCCGTGCGAAGAGATTCAGAAGCCCCAGCAACGTTCTAAAGTTGATGTCGTTTCCGAGCACGATACCTTCCACCTGGAAAAAATCTGTTGCGTGGGTGGCATCGATTTGGTCGTAGCGAAAACATCGGGCAATCGAAAAATACTTCCCGGGAATGCTCGGTGAAGCGGCCAACGTCCTGGCTGAGACGGCGGTTCCCTGACTGCGCAAGACCAGTCGTTTGGCGCGCTGAATGTCGAACGAATACCCCCAGCCCGTTGATCCCGTCGCGGCCCCGTGCTGATGCACCTGGGCGACATGCGCAAGCACCGACTCATCGATGACAGAAGCATGCGTGGGCTGCTTTACAAAATACACGTCATGGATATCGCGCGCTGGATGAAATTGCGGCATGAACAGGGCATCCATATTCCAAAATTCGGTTTCAACCAATGGCCCGCGCATTTCCTGAAATCCCATACTCACGAGCTTGGTTTTGACGGTATCCAGAAATTCTCGGTACGGATGCTTTTTCCCGGTCCCAACGCGTGGCGCCCTCAGACTGATGGTGTACTTTCGAAATCGCTTGTGGCGCCAACTTCCGTCCTTCAAGAGTTCCGGGGTCACTTGCGAGACCTCTTCGGCGACCCCCTGTTTCATCAACTGCGAGGCAGCGACGGACCCGGATGGAGAGAGCATGAAGGCGCGTGTCACCCGCTCGTCCACTCTGAACGGCTCTTTAGCATTTCCCCGCTTGACAGCGTAGTCCTCGATGACACGTCGGTGCTCGTCCGAAAACATTGCCAGTTCACACGACGAGTCATGCAGCTGCTGCAACAGCAGCCGAATGGCTTCCACCGTCGGACTCGGACGTCCGGTGGTTTCGATGCATCCCCCCTGAACGATCAGCAACACTCCTTCCTTCTTGAGTCGCCCCACCGCTTTGCTGACATCGGAGGGATCAAGTCCATCGTGCGATTGAAGATCGGGGATGGTCAGTCGCTTTCCCGTCCCAGCTGCGTCACGAGCGGCACTCAACACGCGTTCGATGGGAGCTGCGCCCTGGTAGTACTCCTCACCAACTTTCGTCAGTGACACCACCGGCGTCACGGTCTCTGCCTGGATCGTGATCAGGCCTTTGGCCAGCAGCCATTCGACCGCCATGCTGAACTGAGACGGTTCCAACTCAGCGGCGGCTGCCAGCTGTTCACTGTCCAAAACCGTTTCCGACTGACGCGCGCCTAAGGTGGTAAGAACTTTTATTTCGAGGGGGTGCAGGCTGTCGATGACTGCGGAAGAAATGTCCACCCTGGATAGCCTATCGATTGACCGCTGCGTGAGGCGTCGGTTGAGCAACTGTTTGGGCAGCCGCTCGCATGGCGGCGATCGTGGCCGTATAGTCGCGTTGTGAAAAGATGGCCGATCCTGCGACGAGCGTCGTCGCACCAGCCGCCACGATCTCCCTCGTATTATCGACCTTCACGCCGCCGTCCACTTCAAGCAGCGCTTGGCTGTTGATCCGATCCAGCTGGGTCCGCGCCTCGACGATTTTCTTGAGGACGGAAGGAATAAATGTTTGCCCACCGAATCCTGGATTCACCGACATGATCAAGACCAAGTCGATATCGCCCCAGATTTCTTGGAGGGACGAGATCGGCGTAGCGGGATTGAGCGTCACTCCGGCCTTGACCCCGCGTTCCTTGATCGACTGAATCGTCCGATGGAGATGGGGACAGGCTTCAACATGGACCGTGAGATAGTTGGCCCCCGCGTCGGCAAACTCTGGAATGAACGCATCGGCATTGG
Source organism: Nitrospira sp. (assembly GCA_036984345.1). Classification (GTDB taxonomy): domain Bacteria; phylum Nitrospirota; class Nitrospiria; order Nitrospirales; family Nitrospiraceae; genus Nitrospira_D. Next base: position 45,579 of record BQXA01000018.1, read on the forward strand.
TGATCATCAAGTGCACGTCCAGAGGTAACTTGGTAACCTTTCTGAGACTCTCAACAATGGGAGGACCAACCGTCAAATTCGGCACGAAGTGGCCATCCATGACATCCACATGCAAAAGATCGGCACCAGCTTGTTCCACAGCGACAACTTCATCTGCCAATCGGGCAAAGTCAGCCGAGAGAATAGACGGGGCGATGTAGATGGGAGGAGGCATCACTCTTTCTTCCGTAATCGAACGGCGTAGAATCCATCCATTCCAAGACTATTGCACAGGGTGGAAAGCGCCCCTCGGTCAGTCACAAATTGAAGCGCATCGGGTGGAAGCCAGGGAGCCACAGATTCACGCGTCCATCCTGGAGAGGTTTCACAAAATCTGCTCACAACCTCTTCAGTTTCTTCAGTTTCCGTCGAGCACGTACTATAGACCAGCACCCCACCTGGTCGCAAGGTGGGAGCCACTGACTCAAGGATATCCCTTTGAAGTTTGTGATGCCGCGTCAATGATGACTCAGACTTCAGTCCTTTCGCTTCAGGGTGACGACGCAACACACCCAGCCCGCTGCAAGGCGCATCGACAAGAATCCGGTCGAAGGATGTTGGAATGTCCGGTTGATCATGATTCCCGGCCAACAGCCTTGTCCATTGGGCAGGCTGTTTCACTTCTCCGACCACTGGCACAATGCTCTGTAGCCGAAGCCTGAGACAATTCTCCCGCAACAGATCCAACCGAGCGGTTCTCTGATCAACAGCGATGATCGTCCCGCGATCGCCCAGGAGCTCCGCGAGATGGGTCGCCTTGCCGCCCGGAGCCGCACAAGCGTCTAAAATGACATCTCCAGGCTGCGGTTCAAGGATCGGCGGAATAAGCTGTGCGGCTTCATCCTCGACATAAAAATCCCCAGTCCTAAAACCCGGCAACGAGGTGACATCCGGACCCTTGTCCACCACAACTCCCAGAGGACTTACGACTGCCGGATGGGCCTCCACTCCGGCCTCTTGCAGCCGTTTCAGGAAATCCTCTCGTGTCAGGTGACAGCGATTCACTCGCACAGTCAGATCTGGAACAGTGCTGGTTGCTCGACAGGCCGATTCCGCTTGCTCCATCCCCAGTCGCTCCAACCAGTGTTCCGCCAACCACCCAGGGATACCATACGTAAGGGAAAGCCATTCAGCCGGATGCGTCGCCGGATCTGGAAGAGACGGCGCCGGCATGCGAATCAGATTGCGTAAGACTCCATTCACTAACCCACTCCAGTCACGCCCAAGTTGTTTTGCCGAAGCCTTGGCTAGCTCAACCGCCTGATTCACCGCGGCAGAAGGGGGAATGCGATCCAGGAATAGTATTTGATACGCACCGAGCCGAAGCACCATCTGGACGAGGCTGGGAAGCCTGTGGAGGGGTTTGGAAAGAATGGCGCCGAGCCGCCAATCGATCGGTTCCTGGCGCCGCAAGACACCGTACACCAATTCCATGATCAGCGCGCGATCACGAGATTGGGTGATCTGGGAAGCTTGCTGCTCGATCAGTTCGTCGAGCGGACGTTCAGCCCGTTGGCTTGCGAGAAGGATACGAAGTGCAAGAGATCGTGGTGATGATTCCGACACAGGGGTTCGTAGGTCGTATTCGTCAGAGATGGTCAGAAAGTCGATGCGTTACCTCAGAAGCTGTGAGGCGCCCGGATCACACATCTCATAGACCTAATGGCATGCCTGCGGTGACTTTGTGTCCCGTCAAAAATTGGCTGACAGGCATGCGCCTCGAATTTGCTGTCTGAATTTCTCGCAGATCGAGCATACCCTCGCCGGCAGCGACTAGAATAGACTGCTTGCCTACGGAGACGATCGTTCCCGGCCTCTCGCTCGTGGCCTCGGCAGTCGAGACCGCCTTCCAGATGTTCCAGCGTTCTGCACCGGAAAATGTATAGGCTCCCGGCCAGGGCGAAAGCCCTCGCACCCGATTGGCCAGCATCGTGGCCTTCATCGTCCAGTCGATCAGACCGTCTTCTTTTTTTAAGAGCGGCGCCATGGTGGCTTGCCCATCGTCTTGCTTCTTCGGCGTCAACGTCCCGGCTTTCAATTGTGCAAGCGTCTCGACAAGCAGTCGTCCACCCAACTCTGCGAGACGAGGCGCCAACGTCCCAGCCGTATCGTCAGGCATGATGCCGAGTTTCTCTTGGAGCAGCATGGCACCGGTATCCATGCCTTCGTCCATCAGCATCGTCGTGATACCGGTTTCCGCTTCGCCGTTGATGACGGCCCATTGGACCGGAGCTGCGCCCCGATACTTTGGCAACAGCGAACCATGTACGTTCACGCAACCCCTAGGCGGTAAAGACAGGATACCCGGATGCAGAATACGTCCAAACGCCGTAACCGCAATAAGATCAGGCTTCCAAGCAGCCAACGGCTCAAGAAACTCCGGCACCTTCATTTTTACCGGTTGGAGAATTGGAATGCCTTCGCGCTGCGCAATGATCTTGACTGGCGAGGGAGTGAGCTGTTGCCCACGCCCCTTAGGTCTGTCCGGCTGCGTGACGATGCCCACGACCTGATCATCGGACTTCAGCAATGCTTCCAATGAAGGTACCGCAAATTCTGGTGTCCCCATGAAGACGATACGCATACCTTGGCTTTATCATCGTGATGGTGAGAATGCAATCGCGGGATGCTTGAACTTGACTTGTGGTTCAAGGCCTTGTTAGATTCCGTTCGCGGGGTGGAGCAGCCTGGTAGCTCGTTGGGCTCATAACCCAAAGGTCAGAGGTTCAAATCCTCTCCCCGCAACCAACCTTCGTTGTTTGTCCTCTCCCAAGTATCTCGGTTCTATTCCAATCGATTAGAATTCCAACCTTATCCTTCATTCATATGTGGCATGGGTATCTTCGCCGAACTCTCAACGCGACCTGAGCTAGACTTGTTAGAACCGGAACATGGCGCGACTAAAGGAAGGCGCTCTGAGGCTGAGGTGAAAGACCGCTGAGGAGGTGGTCTTTGACGAAAGGAACAGAACGATGAAATCCGTCAATATTCTCAGCAACGAGGATCGTCTCAGCCAGCCAGCAAGCCAAATCGAATACCCTGATTGGTGACCTATTCCGATAATAGGGCATCACTGAGGCGCATCTAACGAGGGCCGGAGCTACCTTGTATCTCTAATCGGGCTGAAAGGTCTTCATAATGGATGGGAAGGAGCGATCTGTCTTGTAGAGAGCGACGAGCGAATTGAACTCCTTGATCGCACCGTTCTTCTTTCTAAAGGTCTCGAGCCGCTGAACAAATGCATTGGCCTCTTTCATGGGTTCAGCATGGTTGTCCTTCAGCAGACCAGGAGCAAAGTCCTTAATGATAAGGATGGTTGGTCCGATATGGTCCTCCCCTCTGTATGCCTCTTTGACAAAGTGGCTCACCAAGGCACAGAACATGTCTGGGGAGGCAACGCCAACCTCTGACCGTCCAGGACTCCGTTTAGGAGTGCCATAATAGACTTGTGCCTTGCGTTTAGTTTCTTCGGCCAAGCCAGTCATGAAACCGTCGATAATTTCGGTGAGTGTCTTCCGATGATGCCGATTCTGTTCGACGGCCGGGGTAGCGGCTTCATTCACCTCCAAGGTATAGTCGAACGTTAAGCCCTTCACGAACTCTTGGATCTTGAGCAATTGCCTTGCATCAGCGTCAGACATTGCCCACAGGGCTTCCTGTTCTTGGCAAATATTATGCCCTCCTCCCTCATCGATGTGTTCACACGTCGGCTTTATCATCTCGGATCGGTCGGTATCCCACAGCAGAAGTCCGAGCAGGGCATAGGCGGCGTCGGTGGATTGACATTGATCCTGACACACCTCCTTCAGCGACTCGGATCTGACCAAGTTTTCATAGAACCCTAGGAACCAGTTATCCCATGTCACGTCGCTCCATCGTTCCCTGGCCTTCCAGATAGCCCATTCGACATACTCAAGAGGAGAGCAGTCCGTCGGGGGGATTTGCCGTCCGGTAATAGGAACCCTATTGGGATGTCGCTGCCTGAAGAGTGTATAGGCTGCTTCAAATCTCGAAGAGGCTTCTTTCGGCGCATTCTGATCATTTTTTGAAGGCGGTGGCTTCACTTCGAACTGCAAGGAAATCGACGGGAGATTTGAACGGCTGTAGACAGACTTCCGTGAAGAATTCTTCAGCCTTTCCAGCTGAGCCGCGTCGGCAGCATAACGGGCATGGCTCGCCCCTGACTTGGCGCGATATCGCTTTTTTGCTACTCGACGTGTCTTCATGCCTGTATCCCAACCTCTCTCATATCAGATGAGACTCACCAGAGCAAGGACGGCAGGCTGCCTTCCACACACAACCAAGCCCATTCCCTCGCATGCTAATGATCTTCAAGCTCTCTCGATGCCATCAGCTGCCTTCTGCAAGAACAATCATACCTCCGTCGGCATGAAACTCCCAGTTGGTTCTTTGAAACTCATCTCAATCAACGGTGCCTATTGTGTAAGAATCACCTGCCTGAGGCGGACATGAAACGGCCCGGAGCCCCATCACGGGAGCCCCGGGCCCTTTCCTCACCACGGACGCCGGCTGGCGACTCCTTAGTAGCCAGGCTTGGCGTTGGGACCCACCTGGCTGGGGAACGGATCCAGGATGCTCTTCGGCGCATTGTTCCAGATCACGTCCGCCAGGTTCGACATGCGGCTCACAATCTGCCCCGCCACGCCCCCGCCGGCCCCGAACAACCCGCACCAGCCCAACGTCACAAAGCCCCAGTGCAATGGCGCCGCAAACAGCTCATCCACAAACCAGAACGCATGGCCCCACTCGTTGAGCCCCACGTTCGGCAGAATGAACATCGGCCCCACCACCGCCGCCACCAACGGAAACGACGTCGCCTGGTTGTACAGCGGTAACCGCGTCTGCGCATACAGGTAGCTCGACACGCCGCACGTGATGTACAGCGGGAACGTCCCGTAGAACGCCACAATGTGGCTCGCCGTGAAGCTGGTGTCCCGGATGATCACTTGGTGCCACGCCGCATCCTGCTCCAACGTGTAGCTCCCCGCGTAGTACACGCCCCAGATGTAGCACACCAACCAGCCCATGAAATAAAAGTACCGCTTCAGCTCCAGCTTCGGGTCCAGGTTCGCGAGGTTGCGATCCCGCGTGACCCAAATCCAGCCCACCGACACGGCAAAGAAGATGGCGTTGGCGACGATGTTAAACCGCCACAGCCCCATCCACACCGAATCGAACTCCGGGGTCATCGAGTCGAGCCCGTGGGAGTAGCCGAACGTCCGTTGATACACCACCCAAAACACGCCGATCGCCACCATCGCAATCCAGCCGGTCTTGGCTGGCCGCGAGTCGTACCACTGCGAAATATCGTACCCCCGCTCTTGACTGGCCATAATTATGTCCCTCCTTGTTTAAAACACCCTCGCATGAATTGATGCATTACGCGGGTCCGGAGACCCGCCAGTTCCTAAACCGATTGGTTTTTGAGAATTCGTACCCGATCAAGGCGAGAAGAAGCAGAATGACCAACGGCCCAATCGCTTTTCTCGCAATGTGCGTATAGTCGACCTGCTGCACCCTGAGGATATAGGACGATGAACTTAACCCATCTGGCGTAATGATCAACGTATAGAGCCCTTTTGCCAGCGCGGTTTCACCTCGAACCACACCATCTGGATGGATTGCCGGAGGCCAATAGGCTACCGTCTGGTCTTCTGCGGTTTCGTTCAGACCTCGCACCACCCGCATAGCGACCGCCGTGTTCCGCAATGCCGCATCTACCAGGTCCACAACAAGAAAGGTCTCACCCTCACCAGGAATTTCGGTACAGTACTGCGCCTTGGCTTCATTTTGCGGTTGATAGGCATTGAAGTGGACGAGATTGCCGCCGACTCGCCTGACACACGTATCTTCCTCGATGGTAACTTTCCCGTGACCATAGGCAAAACTCGGCAGCAGAGTTGCAAAAATAGCCAATACGCCTATCGCCTGATAGGTGGAGAAGTGTTGCAAGAATGAGCCGCTGTGCTGCTTCGACCCCACACCGAATGACAATCCGTTCGAGACGTTCCGCACAAAGATAGCGACACACTTCATTGTCATCGACGCTCACCCCCCTCCCCTCTATACCTACTACAAAGCATACCCTATAAAGATGAAGGAAACATTAGAAGTTCATGAAGAAATCTTCATAATTACTTTCCTAGGGGCAGTCCCATTTCATCAGTGATCACGCCAACCTTGCTCTCGATGACTCCTTACGCCGAACCATTTTTCGTAGCAGCACATAAAAGAGAGGAACAAAGAAGATCGCCAGAAATGTCGCCGCCAACATGCCGCCCATGACCCCGGTTCCGATTGACTGACGGCTGGCCGCTCCAGCACCTCTGGCCACAACCAAGGGAACCATACCGAGAATAAAGGCCATCGATGTCATGATGATCGGTCGAAACCGCAGTCGAGCCGCTTCGAGTGCGGCGTCGATCAAGGGACGTCCTTCCTCGTATCGGGTATTGGCGAATTCGACGATCAGGATCGCGTTCTTCGCAGTCAGCCCGATCAACGTCACCAATCCGATCTGAAAGTAAATGTCGTTCTCGAAGCCGCGTACCCACACGGCGCTGAGTGCGCCAAAAATGCCAAACGGGACGGCCAGAATGACTGCGAATGGGACGATCCAACTCTCGAACTGCGCTGCCAACACCAGAAACACCATCAGGAGACCGACGACGAAGACGAGGTTTGACTGACCTCCGACCCGTCGTTCTTGAAACGAAAGGCCGCTCCAATCAATCCCATACCCTTGTGGGACCAACACGTCTTTGGCCACACGATCCAGGGCTTCGAGGGCTTGACCGGAGCTATAGCCCGGCGCAACGGCACCCAGCACGAGGGCGGTGTTGTATCCATTGAAGTGCTTCACCGGATCAGGTCCGCTCTGATACTCTGCCGTCACCACGGTGTCGAGCGGGATCATGTGGGCCCCATGAGCGCTCGGAGCTCGCACGTAGATCTTGGAAAAGTCTTGAGGCGTCGCCCGATATTCCGCTTCCGCTTCGGTCTGCACGTGATAGACTCGACCAAATTTGATGAAATCGTTGATGTAAAAATTACCGAAGTAGGCCTGCAAGGTATCAAAGATTTCCGAGATTGGTACCCCTAAAGATTTCGCACGCTCGCGATTCACATGGGTATAGACCCGCGGGGACGACACACGGAAATTCGTTCCCACGCGACCGATGGCTGGTTCTTTTTGGGCCCGTTCAACAAACTGCTGAGCCGCTTCGGCAAACCGCTTGAAATCCTCTCCCGTGGGATCTTGCAACTGTGCGGAGAAGCCGCCTGCCGCCCCGACACCTTCAATTGCCGGGGCATTGAAGGCTAAGAGAAGCGCCTCAGGAATCTCCTCAAACGCACCATAGGCGGCACCGACCATCGCCTTCGCATGGTTCTGCGGTTCCGGTCGCTCATTCCAGGGAATCAGCGGCACAAACATCGTCGCGGAGTTCGGGCCTCTGGTACCAAACACGAAGTTTTGGCCTGAGAGGGCATCCGTTGAATTCACCGCTGGATTTGATTGAAACAGCCGTTCTATTTTTTCAAGGACCGCATCGGTCCGCTGCTTCGACGCACCGTCCGGCAGCTGGGCCACGACGATGAAGTACCCCTGGTCATCTTCCGGCACGAAACTCTTCGGCAATGTCTGGAACAGGCTAATAGAAACAGCGATAAGCACACCGAACACCGCCATCACCCGGACAGGTCTGGTTAATAATGCCGCCACTGCATTTGTGTAGCCACGCTGCGTTCGTCCGAACAGCCGGTTAAACAGCACCCAGAACCCTCCCCGTTCACCAGCATGCGGCCTGAGCACCGCGGCGCAGAGGGCGGGGCTGAGGGTCAGGGCCACAAATCCCGACACCGTGACGGAAATGGCAATCGTGGCGGCAAACTGCTTATATAGGGCTCCAGTAATCCCACCGACAAATCCCACGGGGGCAAAAACAGAGACCAGGACCAACACGATGGCGATGATAGGAGCCATGACTTCATTCATCGCCCGTTTGGCCGCATCTTTCGCCGACAAGCGATCTTCGCGCATGTGCCGCTCGACGTTTTCCACGACCACGATCGCATCGTCCACCACGATACCGATCGCCAACACCATCCCGAACAACGTAATCGTGTTGATGGAGAAACCGAGCGCATAGAGTCCGATAAAGGTCCCGATCAAGGAGACCGGTACGGCAACCATGGGAATGAGGGTGGCGCGCCAGCTTTCAAGGAAGAGATAGACGACCAGCATGACCAAGACCATAGCCTCAGCCAAGGTTTTCACCACTTCTCTGATCGAGACCTCGATGAACTGAGTGGTATCGTAAGGGACATCGTAGGTCACACCAGTCGGAAACGCTTGAGCCAATTCGTCCATCTTGGCTCGTGCACCGCGTATCATCTCGAGCGCGTTGGCACCGGGCGACAAGAACACCAGGATGAACGTGGTTGGCTTGCTGTTCCAACGGGCTTCCAGGGCATACGACTGAGCCCCGACTTCGACCCGGGCCACATCCTTCAGGCGGACCAGCGAACCATCTGGAAGCGCACGCACGATCAATTCCTCGAAATCCCTTACTTCCGTCAGGCGGCCCTTTGCAATAATCGGAATCGTCAGCTCGGTCCCCTTTGGAGCTGGTTCTCTCCCGATTGTCCCTGCAGGGTAGTCGCGATTCTGTTCTCGAATGATCGTGGCGATGTCGCTCGGCACGAGGCCAAGCTTCCTCATCAGCAATGGGTTGAGGATAATCCGCATGCTGTAATTCGACTGTCCAAAGACCCACGCATCCCCAACGCCCTTCACCCGCTTGAGATCATCGACCACTCGGCGCGTGGCATAGTTGGAAAGAAACACTGCGTCATGTTGGGGGTCTGTGGATTTCAAGACAAAGACGGCGAGGAGATTCCGAGTTGCCTTTTTCACAGATACGCCTTGCCGGATCACTTCCGTCGGCAGCTGAGGCTCAGCGAGTTTGACGCGGTTCTGCGTTTGCACCTGGGCAATATCCGGATTCGTGCCGACCTCAAACGTCAGCGTCATGCTCACATGCCCGTCATTACTACTGGTCGACTCAAAGTAGAGCAGATTATCGATGCCCGGAAGCATCACCTCGATCGGCCTGGCGACCGCTTCCGCTGCGACTTCCGCACTGGCACCGGGATAATCGGCTTCAATCTGCACGACCGGTGGATTGATCTCCGGAAACTGAGCGACCGGGAGGAACTGGAGCGCTAGAAGCCCCATCACGACAATCACCACAGAGACCACTGACGCAAGAATTGGCCGGTCGATAAATACGTCTAACTTCACGAACACTCTCCGGTTAAGATGCGGGCTTTACCCATGAGCTCGATTCTGGTTCAGGATGATTACGCTTACAATGTGAAGCCTGCACGAAAAGCCCATGAAGAATTCTTCATCAATCGCTTCTGCACAGGAGCTAGGTCTACAGTGTTTGATTGAGGCGTTGCGGAGAGATCGACATGACTCGGCAGTGAGGGAGCCTTACATTGCGTGAGAATTTGGGTCGTGATCCAGCCAGACGTCGCCTTCGTCCTGAGAACCTCCCACCGATTGCAGTGATGTAAAATCAAAGAGCCGTTGATCCATCAAGAGCGATGGCGCCACGTTGGTCAACGCCGCCGCAATGCTGTCGCCACACCCCGGGGACTCCTGTTCCCATTGCTGGAGGAATGCCTTCACCTTCTTGCGTTTCAGATCCTCTTGCGACCCGCAAAGATCGCACGGGATGATCGGAAACCCCCGTAGCTCGGCGTATCGTACCAAATCGCTTTCTTTGACCGATGCCAGCGGGCGAATGACGATGTGGCGTCCATCCTTCGGGCGCAGCTTGGGCGGAATGGCTTTCAGCTTGCCCGTAAAAAACAGATTGAGGAATAACGTTTCGACGATGTCGTCTCGGTGATGGCCCAACGCGATCTTTGTGGCACCGAGCTCTGACGCGATCCGATACAGATGTCCCCGCCGCAGCCTTGAGCAAAGCGCGCAGGTCGTCTGCCCCTCAGGAATCAACCGCTTCACGATCGAATAGGTATCCCGTGCTTCGATATGGAACGGTATCCCGCGGCTTGTCAGATAGTCAGGAAGTACGTGCTCCGGGAATCCAGGCTGGCGTTGATCGAGATTGACGGCGACCACCTCAAAACGAATAGGGGCCCGGCGTTGCAAGATCAACAAGATATCCAACAGCCCATAACTGTCTTTCCCGCCTGATAGACAGACCATCACCTTGTCCCCATCTTCGATCAGGCGATAGTCGGCAATAGCCTGGCCAACCAACCGACAGAGGCGTGTTTGCATCTTCTCTGTGGCTTCATCTAATTTAAGCGGAGATGCTGGTTGGGTAGGGACAATCATGGCAGGATTGTAGCTGGTCCGTGGGAAGGCTGTCGACATGCTAGTTTGGAGAAGAATGAGCGACCAATCCGAGAACCAATCGATTCTCTTCGTCTGTACGGGCAATATCTTCCGGAGCGTGGCGGCGGAATATGCCCTGCGTGCGCAACTCGGTGCACAATCGACCTATCGGGTGGGATCAGCCGGGATCGATGCGAAGCCAGGGACGATTCACCCGGTGATTTCGAACCGACTGATTAGAAAGGGGGTCGACCCTTCCGCACATATCCCACGCCTTTTGACCAAGCAACTGGTCAAACAGCACGACATCATCATTGCGATGGGCTTGGGACATCGTGAGTTTATTCAAAAACGATTCAGCTTGAAGGTTCCGCTCTTCAACGAAGTGTCGTTCGGGGAGGAAACCCCGATTCTGGACTTGCATGAGGCACTCCCTAACTGGGAACGCGATATCGTCGAGGCGCGGACCTATATTGAGTCTGTCATCGACCATATTTGGGAGGCCATGCCTGAACTGATGGCGCGACTTCCTGACTTCTCCAAAGGCAAGGCCTGATGGCCCACCTGCTGCCAGTGCATTAGGACGATCGAGAGCGCTTCGCCTACCTCTCTCCTCCTCGCTCTGCCTTGGCTCAACAGCCGCAACCGGAATCCTCACACCTGCTATATTTTCTATGGTTGGCTAATCTGGATGGGGGCCGGCAGATTATGGATCGGGTGGTTGCCGACGTGCTCAAGATAGCGGTTGTCGGCCAAGACGAACCTCTTTGGGCATCTTGGTCGGATGAGGCGTTATTGGACCTCCCGATGTGCGATCTCCACGTAGGGCTGACAGGGGGATTCCTCGAGCAACCTATCGCCGAGTTGACCCGTGAACTCGAACAGCGGGAGTTACTGTTTCGTCCACATTTTTGGCTTTCCAACGAATGGTTCACGCCGGACGGCGTACCCGGCATTGCCATTCCCTTCTATCTCGCCCATCCCAGGCTTGCGAAACTCGAGCTTGCGCAAATGCTGGAAGTCGAAGGGGGCACGAGAGAATGGTGTATGCGCATCCTCCGCCATGAAACGGGACATGCCGTCGAGAACGCCTACAAGCTTCGTCGCCGCAAAACCCGTCAAGAGATCTTCGGCAAGTCGTCCCAGCGATACCCGAGATATTATTCCCCGCGTCCCTATAGCAGAAGCTTCGTTCGCCATTTGGATTTGTGGTATGCACAGAGCCACCCGGACGAGGACTTCGCCGAAACCTTTGCCGTCTGGTTGGCCCCCGATACGCTTTGGGAAGAACGGTATCGTGGCTGGCCCGTGCTCAAGAAGCTCAAATATGTCGACGGGGTGATGAAGGAACTCCGTGGGGTCGCACCCTGCGTCACGACGCAAGAAGAGGTCGATTCCCTCACGAATCTGAAGAAAACTCTAGGCGAACATTACGAACGTAAGCGCCGGCATTACGGCATCGACCGGCAATTACAGTATGACCCGGATCTTAAACGACTGTTTTCCGCCCTACCGAACCATGCGGGCAAACCGAGCGCGGCCAGTTTTCTCAATCGCTTTCGCCGAGAAGTGCGCCGGAAGGTCGCGAGTTGGACGGGCGAGTACCAATACACCATCGACCAGGTGTTGGAAGATATGATCCGACGATGCCGGGAATTGAATCTGAGGGTACCCGTCACCGAAGAACAGGCCAAGCTGGACTTCACCATCCTCTTGACCGTTCACACAATGAACTTCTTACGGAGCGGGCGACATCGGGTGGCCTTATGAAGCGACTGCGCATCCTTGTCCTCATGCATGAAGACCTGGTCCCGCCGGAGAACGTGACGGGCTATGACGTGAAAACCGTCGAATGGCGAACGGAATACGATGTGGTCTCGACTCTCAAAAAGCTGGGGCATGAAGTATACCCGCTCGGGGTCAAGAGCGACCTCGGTGTCATCCAGTCGGCGATTGAGCAGTTGAAGCCCGACATCGCGTTCAACCTTCTTGAGGAATTCGACGGCGTGGCCGTTTATGATCAGCATGTCGTGTCATACCTTGAGCTCCTGCACCTGCCTTACACCGGATCCAATCCACGAGGACTCATGCTGGCTCGTGACAAGGTCCTGACCAAGAAAGTGCTGGCTTTCCACAAGATCCCCTACCCGGAATTCATCGAAGTGCCTCAAGGCCGCACGGTGAAACGGCCCAAATCGCTGACATTCCCCTTGATCGTGAAATCAGTCACTGAAGAAGCGTCGCTGGGAATCTCCCAAGCCTCGATCGTCATGGACGACGAGAAGCTCGCCGAACGAGTCGCCTTTGTCCACAACCACGTAGGGAGCGCGGCACTGATCGAGCAATATATCGAAGGCCGCGAATTCTACGTGGGGATTATCGGGAATGGTCAACGGCACGTGCTGCCGGTTTGGGAACTGATCATGGACAAGCTGCCCGATGACGCCAAGCGCATCGCCACCGAGCGCGTCAAATGGAGCCGGAAGTATCAGCTCAAATATGGAATCATCTCAAAAGAGGCTGACGATTTAGCAGACCACAAGACACAGGAAATCCAAGGCCTGGCGAAACGCGTCTATCGAGCGCTTGGCTTGAGCGGGTATGCCCGGATCGATATGCGCATGGATGCCGAAGGGCGACTCTACGTCCTGGAAGCAAATCCCAATCCACAGATCGCGGAAGATGAAGATTTCGCCGACTCGGCCAAGAAGGTGGGCTACCAGTACAAGGATCTGTTACAAGAACTCCTGAACGTCGGCCTCCGGTGGCGGCCTGCCAAAGCTGCGTGACCCAGACCCAGGCCAATCCGCCTGAACCAGCCAATCCCAGAACTATACGCTGCCCTTCTGTTTGCCATCCAACAGACAACTCACATTCATGTCCCCCATCACATTGATTGCCGTACGGCAGCGGTCGAGAAACCAATCCACCGTCAACAAGACGGGGATGTACTCAACCGGCAGTCCGACGGCAGTGAAGACCATCGTCATGGTGACGAGACCTGCTTCAGGAATCCCGGCGGCCCCGACCGAGGCAACAATGCTCGTGACCACAACCATGAGCTGCTGCTGGACAGTGAGATCCATGCCGATCATCTGCGCGATGAACAGCGCTGCCATCGCTTCGTAGAGCGCGGTCCCGTCGTTATTGAAATTCGCCCCGACAAGTGCCCCCATACTCGCCGACTGCTCACGCAGGCCCACTCGATCTTTGAGTGCGGCATAGGTCACCGGCATGGTCGCCGTCGAGCTGGCCGTGGAAAAGGCCATGACCAACGCGTCACGCCCACCACGGAGTAGATCAATCGGCCGCACCCACGACCATAAATGGATACGCACGAGGTAATAGCTCGCCTGGACCGTGAGGGCGAGCAGCACACACAGCACAAAAATCCCAAGCGCTTTGAATTGCGCGAACCCCTGCGTTCCGACAATGCTCGCAACAATGCCAAACACAGCAAATGGCACGAGCGCGATAATCCAGTGCAAGATCTTGATCAATGATTCAAGGAAGAGTTCGACAAGATGGCCGACTGTCCCAAGCGGCCGCTCTCGTTCCTTGCGGAGCGCCATGCCAAAGGCTACCGCAATAAAGATCACGCCGATCACCTTCCCATCATCGCCGAGCGGTCCAAGGAGGCTCTTGGGCACATTTTCAAGAAAGAGGGCAAGTGGGTTGGCGCTGTGCTCAGCGTCTTCGTGAGCTGCTGGCGGAGTGATGCCCGCGCCTTGTCCTGGCTGAATCAGGTTGGCAACAGTCAGCCCAACCGTAATGGCAACCAGCGTATTCAAGAGCAACAACCAGGGCAGCCGCCTCGCCAGTGGTCCACCAACATTCGTCGTCATGAACGTGTGAACGATTGCGGCAAGAATCAACGCTGGCGCGAGTGCCCCGAGGAGACGCAAGACGAGCTTCCCCGGCACAGCCAGCACAGCGGCCTCGCTGCCCATCAGCAAGCCCGTCAGAACGCCGAGACCCAAGGCGATGACGATGCGGCCATAGAGCGGGATGCTTTGCCAGCGGGCGATTAGACCAGTGCTCTCTGTAGAGTCAGTCTGTTTCCCTGGGCTATGTCCATCCATTTGCTGCTACTCCAACACCTCTGCCACTCTACCAAGCAAGAGGAAGACCGATTACGTACCGCTCAGATATCTCTCGATTGGTGGGTCGGGATCGTATCAGATCTGATTCAGGACTGGCGAAAAGAATCCCGTGAGGCTCGATGAAGTCCTCACATCGAGTGATCACCGCACAAGCGGACGACCGCTCAGCTACAACGAGACAGCGGACACGATGATAGGCCACATGCCAGACTCACCAAATAAGATTCCCCGCTGTACAATCGAGCACCCCTTTTATCGCTTGACGACAGTCGGATCTCAGCGTAGCCTCCGCGGGTTTTTATCGGAAGGAGGACCTGCTCGTGGAGGAATGGCCATATCGCCTGCTGGCCGGTGCCGGTTTCGTGACAATTGCGTGGCTGGCGTGGCTGACAGGGAGTCGCCGTCGGCCGAACTGGACAACCATTGGAGGCAGCGCAACGTTGGCCTGGGGACTCGGTCTCCTGTCCTTTTGGTTTCCGGGCTCCCACTGGCTCTGGAGCATGATCAACGAGATCGTGGTCGCCGTGCTCACCGCCTCACAAAAAGGCACGGTATTTCTGCTTGGGCCTCTTGCACTGAGTCCCGGCCAGACCTTGCCGAATGGAACAGTCTCGGTAGGTTTTATCCTGGCGGCGCAAGCGCTGCCGGCCGTCGTGTTCTTCTCCGCCTTGATGACAGGCCTCTACTATGTGGGCGTCATGCACGCGATCGTGCGTCTGTTTGCACGACTCTTCTACCGGACTATGGGCTTATCGGGCGCCGAGTCTCTGTCCGGCGCAGCGAATATCTTTGTCGGCATCGAGGCAGGCTTAATCGTCCGTCCCTACCTTGCGGCTATGACCCGGTCGGAACTGCTCTTGGTGCTGACATGCATGATGGCGACGGTGGCAAGCACCGTCATGGTCATCTATGTGTCGGCGCTCCAGCATGTGGTGCCTCAGATCGCCGGGCATTTGATTTCCGCATCGATCATTTCCATTCCCTGTGCGGTGCTCATCAGTAAACTCACCTGTCCCGAAGATGGACAGCCGACCACGCTGGGCGGTGTGCCTGCCGTTCCAACCGACCAACACCCACCGCCTGTATCCGACCGTGACGCGAGCCCGCCACCTTCCAACTTCATTGTCGCGTTGATCGATGGGGCGGGGCAGGGAATGAGAATGGCGGTTGGCATTGCCGCGTTGCTGATCGTGTTTCTTGGATTGGAGGCGTTGGTCGATTTGGTGCTAGCACAGCTTCCAGCAATCGGTGGCGGTCCGCTCTCCGTCACACGGATCCTCGCCTGGCTGACCTGGCCATTCGCCGTTCTCCTCGGTCTCCGGCCTGAGGAGTGGCAGATTGGTGCGGACTTGCTGGGGTCGCGGTTTGTCGAGACGGAAGTCGCAGCCTATTTCCAATTGGCCGCTGTGCAGGCCGTGTCTCCCCCGCTGCTCTCTCCTCGCTCCCTCACGGCCATGACCTATGCCCTCTGTGGATTCGTGCACGTGGCGAGCATGGGCATCTTCGTCGGCGGCATCTCCGCCTTGGTGCCGCATCGGGCAACAGACATCTCGCTCTTGGGGCTCCGTGCGCTGTGGACCGCCTTTTTGGCAACGTTGCTGACCGGATGTATTGCAGGCGTGCTCGCAGTATCCTAGAACATAGCGCTCACTGATCTTTCTCTCCATTCAGTGGAACCTAACAAATGCATCCGACCCCATACATTTTGACAATGCGTGAAGTGTGACGTGAAGGTTTCAAAGACAGCTAGGAGCCGGTCTGGCGACGGGAAAAAGAAAAGGTCAAGAACGAATTGATGCATGCATTTATGGAAATCGAGAAGGAAAACAAAAACCCACTAAAGTTCTAGAAACATCTCACGATGATTTAATTACCATGGGGTGGTGGGATATGATCACACAGCCTTTATGGAGGTGTGTGATGGGTTCTAAGATTCGTGAACATCTATCTACCACGCTTGTCGGACTTTTAGTCGCAGTACTTGTGTTATTTCCCACCATTGGTCCAGAGGAAGCAACGTCCAACATATCTAATTGGCTCAATTATTTTGGAATTGACAGATTGCCAAAATGGCTCACTGAAAAATCAGCAGACAGTTGGGCGTTCAGGGGAGGTACCACGGCATTGGTGGTTTGGGGGATTTATCGGATGGGAATCCTGATTAAAGAAAAAATGCAGAGTGAATCTCAAGGGGTTTCGTTTGTCAGATCTATTGGACGAGTCCTGCAAGATTCTGACTTTAAGATAAAACTCATTTTTGGATTATTGTTGTTGGCAGGCTTATGGAACTTGTCATTACAGCAACGTCTGAGGTCCCTTGAAGTGGAAATGATTCGCTATGTCTTGCCAAGAGAGCTGACAAAGGATCAGATTGAGAAATTTGGGAACTACCTAAAAACCAATTCACAACCTCATGAGGTGAGGATTTTATACATTATCGGTGATTCAGAAAGTGCCTCATATGCTCATAACTTTTGGTCTGCCTTTAAAGCAGGTAAGTGGCATGTGATCATGGACCCCATTGACCCAGTAACCATTACTTGTAAAGAGAGTCCTGAGAGAAGTACGCAACCTGTTGTCTGTAGCACTCCTCTACAAAGGATGATTAATCGCCTAGAAGGAATTCACATTCAACAATCAGGACCAAATCCACCTCATCAAGAGTACATCCGCGATACTGTGTCGGAAGCTTTTAGGGCAGCGGAGATTCAGGGTATTGGAGGTGTTAGCTATGGCAACAGCAATGATCCTGTAAACACAATTACAGTGTTTGTTGGGTCGAGGGCGCGGCATAAATTTGCGGTGCTGCCAAAAAACTTCTTTAAGCCTGGACCTGAGGATTCTCTCGACAATCTGAAGAATGATGATTTTTAACCCGTAATTGATAGGGAACACACCAGGACCCATCTTCTGGGGTCGGTTCTTGTCTTTGCACCCATGCCTGAAAAATGGCAACGTCTGCGGTGAGCAGCTTCAAACCCCGTCTCGCTACATCACATCCTAAGGCAAAGCCGACGGTTTTAGGAAAAAGACAAACACCCTACGCAGCCAATCCCTTTATTCCCCTTCACTTCCCATCGACAATCCGGCGGCCGGTCAAGATATCAAGCGTCTCAATAAATCGTCGCTTGCGCTCGTTTGCCTGCCGAAGCGCCGCAAGATAGCTCTGCCACTCCTGCCCTTTCCCCTGTTGTTTCAGAAAACGACCCACTTTCCGTAGATAGTCCGCAGCCATGTCATAGGCTTTTGCGTTCGTGAGGGCGATCTGCGCTTCGGCAAGTTGCTTCCAGATCGCAACGGCCCGTTCAGGATACTTGGCAGCCACCGCCTCGGCAATGCAGTCCTCCGTCGACCATCCCCAGTCCCAACCTCGCGACCGTGGTTTGCGACGGTCATACCACCGAAGCACCTCGTCAGGTCGTTTCTCAGCGATCGCAATCTCGAGAAGGACCTCGGTCATGGGTGGCTCGATCGGAAAACGCTGGGTCGCTAGTTGCAGTCCGCTCTCCGGCACCGGCCAGACCTTAGTCGATGGTTGAGGGGGTGTCCCGGTCTCCAGGTACTGCATGGCGGCGGCCCGCGCTTCTGGCCCAACTCTGGCTCGCTTCGCCGCCTTCTCCAACGCTTGAAAGGTCTTCACGTTTGGCTCCACGAAGAATTCGTCTGCGCGCAACGCGGCCACGGCAGGCCAATCCTGTTGTCGCTCACGCATCTCCCGGAAGGCCGTCCGCAATTGGCCGGCGATACCAGGCCATTGTTTCTCAGTCGCCACGATCCCCTTGCGGATCCAGACCTCCGCCTCTTTCCACTGCTTGGCTTTCGTGACGTATTCAACGAGGCGGGGGTAACTGCCCGTCTTTGGAGCTTCTTGCCGACACAAGGGGATGATCGCTGCATGCCGTCCGGCTCGTTCCAGCGCCAGGATCAGCCAGTTGCTCAGGCGATCACGGTGAAAGTTCTCTGAGAAGGTGTCTTGATCCCTGTTCCGCCGGTCCTTCGCAAGGCGTTGAGCCAACTGGTCTGCAAGCCCGTTCCACGCCTCCGTCGGATGGCTTCGGTCCCAGAACGGTGTGGCTCCACGACAGAGTTCGTACCCGCCCGCTAGGTCAGCTTCCACCGCCCATCTCATCTGTTCGGCAGGGGCACGGGATGATCGAGGCAACGCCTGGAAGACAATATCCATACAGGAGGCGATTTCCTCTGCCGTTTCCCCTTCATCGTCGCTGATCTCTACTTGTTTCGTACCGGCTTCCAGCAGTTGATCTCCCACCTCCAGCACCACATCCGCATGCCCTTGCGCGAGCAAGGTTTCCAGACGATCCCGCACCCGTGAGTAGTCTGGGATCGATCCCTCACCGCTCCACTGGTTGCGCCAACCCGATTCTTGGCTCAGGTCAGCAATCTCAGCCCGCAAGGACTTGACCAACTTCGGCACGGCGCCTGCCGAGAGATTGTGTCGATCCTGTATGAACTGCCGGACATCTGCATGGCGCCGACCCAAGTCCTTCAGGAGCGCTAGAAGTTGCGATTGCGTCTGTTGTTCCAAGAAAGACAGCCATGCGTCTTGAGCCGCCTTTTCGGCCTTTTGCCTTGATCGCTTGGAGATAGGCACGGAATCTTCCTCTGCGGCACCATCCTCATCCCAGTCTTCTTCGTCTTCTTCGTCTTCTTCGTCTTTTTCGTCCTCCAACAACTGAAACCGCCGATCCAGCTCAGTCACGGTAGGGATCGTTCTTTTGCGCTTTACCTGCTCCAGATATTCGAGCACGACGGTAACTGCGTGTTTGCAGATACCTCCATAAGGACAGGTGCAGGTCGCGACCAGTTCTCCATTTTCTAATTCGACGCTGGTAGCATATCGTTCGGAGCCTACGACCCACGCAACCAGCCCTCCCCGTGTGGTTCTGGCCAGGTCGTGAACTTGGCCGCTGCGCTGGTACCGCTGACCTCGCGAGACGATGACCGGCCCAGCCCAATCTTGGATCTCATCCCACGTGAGCGCAGTGAAAGGATCCGTCTGTTGCTGCTTGCCCTGAGTTCTGTTCCGTGAGTTCTGTTTTTCCACCGCCTCCGATGGTACTGACATCGGTTCACAATTCCAAGATGGTTGGGAACGATCTGGAGAAGTTGAAACTCGAGTGCTGACGACTGAGATCAGAATTGGATCGGATGAATTAGGTGGAAGTCTGCGTGAAGAGTGTCAGTACGATGCGGCTAGTCACGCCATTGAAGAACGTTTCCCAGGAAGTTACGAGCCATCCATAAGATCTATCACTCTTCCGGCATCCGATCCACCACGTGATCCCATTCCTTGATCGCGGGCTTCACATGGTGATCAAGATGCGTGAGCGCCCCATAGAGACGGCCTTCGTACTCATCCCGTTTTGGATCGGTGGGAGACAACGTTTTCAGAATTGCCACAAGCCCAAGAATCTCTTCCGATGCCTCTTTAATTTCATTGAAATGATTGTCCAGGAGAGGGCTCGAGGGCGTCAGGAACGACTGTTTGTCCGAGAGCACCGCTGATCTTGTTTTCTTAATCATGGTGTTTCCCTTTCTTCAGCCGTCGCTCGAGATTCGACACGGTGCGCTCCCACGCCCTGATCTCAACTTCCCAGTGCTTGATGAGCCTACGATCAGGATTTACACGCTGCTGCTCAAGTGCAATCTTAATCCGATGATCGGTAATCCGTCCTTTTAGGCTTTCAAGGCGGACTCGCAACTTTTTGTTACGACCCATAGTTTCCTATCGCCACAACCGTACCTCCAATAACAATATGCTGTCAATGAAGCCGCCTGTACCGTATCCAGGTAACATTCAACCACGCGCATCAGACGGATGTTTACGAGGATAACGAATATGACCTCTCTACGGGCGACCCGTATTCGTCGTCCGCCAGGCAATTACGGCGGCGCTGAGGAGCATGAGCGAGGCCAGGAGAAACGGCGCGCCGGGCAATTCCCAGGAAGGATTGAGATCCGAGTGCTGTGTGTTGAGATCGGAAGCAGACCGGATGAAGAAGGCGAAGGTCTGGGTGAAGAGCGTTGGGCCGATCATGCCCGTCATCCCGTTGATGCTGGCAATGGCACCTTGCAGCTGGCCCTGCTCCGAACTGCTGACCCGGCGTGTCATGAGCGCTTGCGTTGAGGGACCGGCAAGACCCCAGAAGGCCATGACAGGAATGCCAAGACAAAAGATCAATCCCTGCGATGCAAGGCCATAGATCGAAAAGCCGACGGTTCCGCAGAGTAACCCGAGCAAGAGCGTCCTCCGTTCGCCGAATCGAGTCGTGATGGGACCGATCAGGCCCCCTTGCACGATCATTGCTGCGAAACCAACACCTGCCATCGTCAGCCCGATCGCAGCCGTTCCCCACCCATAGCGATAGCCCAGATAGAGGACCGATATACCGGGGAGGGCGGCATGTGCAAGGTAGCCGAGGAACGCGACCGTCGCGAGGCCGAAAAGTTCATGGTGCGAGCGCAGCAGCACCAGCGAGCCAATCGGGTTGGCCCGCGCCCACGCGAAGGGTTTCCGCTTATCATGTGGAAGGGATTCGGGGAGGACAAAGAATCCATAACAAGCGTTCATTAGGCTGAGCGCCGCCGCGCCCCAGAACGGCAGGCGCGGATCGATCGCACCGAGCCAGCCGCCCAGGGCAGGACCCAAGATGAATCCGAGTCCGAAGAGCATTCCGATCTTGCCGAATGCTGCCGCTCGCTGTGCCGGTGGTGTGACATCGGCGATGTAGGCACCGGCAGTGCTGAAGCTGGAGGAGGCCATCCCGGAGATGACACGGCCTGCGACCAGCCAGGCAACGTTCGGCGCCATCGCCATCACGATGTAGTCGAGGCCCAAACCTAGGTTGGACAGCAACACAACCGGCCGCCGGCCGAACCGGTCCGACAGCGCGCCCTGGATCGGCGAGCAGAAGAACTGCATGAACGCCCAGGCCGTCCCCATCACCCCGTAGAGCACGGCCGCCTTTGCCGTATCACCCCCGAAGAATCCCTCGACGAGCTTCGGCAACACCGGAATAATGATGCCGAACGACAACATGTCGAGGAAGACCGTGACAAGAATGAAGAGTGCCGCGGCTCGGCGGGCAGGCATGGCTGATTGTTTGTTCATCGCCGGCGCATCCTATCAGACTTTTTTGCAAGCAGCGTTTCACCGCACACGTGACGAGATCGGGCTGATCTATAACCAGTCGCACGGATGGAGTGGAATAGCTCCACTTAAGATGATCTGTTCATATATAATCAGATCATGTTGTTCTCTCTTCCTCGGATCTGAATTACCTGCTCTTGACATTCTGGCCAAGGAGGGATCCCATGACGACCTTAGCAATTGAAACTCCACTGCACGAACACGTACGAACCTTTGTTGGCTCACCAAGGAAGATGCTCATCGGTGGCCGATGGGTGGACGCCGCCTCAGGCAAGACGTTCCCAACGTACAATCCGGCGACCGGCGAGATCCTCGCTCATGTCGCTGAAGGCACGCACCCGGACGTGGACCGAGCGGTCTCCGCCGCGCGCAAGGCGTTCGAGGATGGCCCATGGCGTAAGCTCACGGCCTCGGAACGTGGACGGCTCATCTGGAAGCTCGCAGACCTGCTCGAGACGCATCTGGAGGAATTCGCCCAACTGGAGTCGCTCGACAATGGGAAGCCGGTTGGAGTCGCTCGGGTGGCGGATGTGCCGCTGGCCATCGACCACTTCCGCTACATGGCTGGTTGGGCGACTAAGATTGAAGGGAACACCATTCCTATTTCAGTCCCCTACACACCTGGTGCCCAATATCTGGCGTACACGTTACGCGAACCAGTCGGAGTCGTGGCGCAGATCATCCCCTGGAATTTCCCGCTGCTCATGGGAGCCTGGAAGCTGGGTCCTGCGCTGGCGGCAGGCTGCACCGTCGTGCTGAAACCTGCTGAGCAGACCCCGCTCTCGGCATTGCGACTCGGCGAGCTCATCTGCGAAGCAGGCTTCCCGGATGGGGTGGTCAACATCATCCCCGGCTACGGAGAAACCGCCGGTGCAGCATTGGCGGCACATCCTGATGTCGATAAGGTCGCCTTTACTGGATCCACCGAGGTGGGAAAACTGATTCTTGGTGCCGCCGCGGGGAACTTGAAAAAGGTGTCGCTTGAGCTGGGAGGCAAGTCGCCAAACATCGTCTGCAAGGACGCCGACGTTGTGGCGAGCATTCCCGGTGTCTCTAGCGCGATCTTTTTTAACCAGGGTCAGTGCTGCTGTGCCGGATCACGCCTCTTCGTGGAAAAGGGGATTTTTGACAAGGTGGTCGAGGGAGTGGCCGAGGATGCGAAGAAGATCAAGGTGGGACCTGGTATGGGTCCAGATACACAAATGGGCCCCCTTGTCTCAGATGAGCAGCAACGCCGAGTGCTCAGCTATCTGGAGTCAGGTTATTCCGAGGGCGCGAAGGCCGTGGTGGGAGGAAAGAAGTTCGGAAGTAAAGGGTACTTCGTGGAACCGACCGTCCTGGTCGACACGACGCAGAAGATGAAGGTCATGCAGGAGGAAATCTTTGGGCCGGTCGTCTGCGCGGTTCCCTTCACAGACCTGGAGGACGTCCTTCCAGCGGCTAACGACTCCATCTATGGCTTGGCCGCTGCGGTGTGGACCAGAGATGTCGGCAAGGCTCACCGCATTGCCGCCCAATTGCGCGCCGGGTCGGTCTGGATCAATTGCTACAACATTTTCGACGCGGCACTGCCGTTCGGTGGGTATAAACAATCAGGCTGGGGGCGCGAGATGGGCCACGATGCGTTGGAACTGTATACCGAAGTGAAGGCCGTTACTGTGCGTCTGTAAAAACTTTTCTCAAGATCGACAGCCTTGCTGAGGTAATTGGGATCTTTGTTCAGAAAAGCTTCGTGGAGATTCCGACAAACGGGAGCAGATAATTAAGTCCTCCGTTCGGGCTGTCTGTTCCCGCGTTGGAGATGTGGCTGAAGCGAAACCCGACATTCAACGACCACTGCGCAGTAATATCCAAGGCTGCGCCTGTCCCGCCCCACACCAAGAAGTTGAAATCCGAGCCTTGCTCAGGAATGTGCCCGTCGAAATTGGTCCAGACTGGTCCGCCGCCACCCTCGACATAAGGCTTGAGGCGACCGAACGAAGTAAAGGTATAGGTCAGCTTTGGTGTCAATCCAATGGCGTAGGCACCGGTCGGTTCTGCAATCCCTAAGATCGCACCTTCAACTCCCAGACCTACTGAGCCACTCCACCAACTCGTGCCGATTGGATCAGTCAAACCGATCTCCCACGACGGATGTACGGCCACACCGTTGAGCTTAGATGACTGTCCCTCCATCAGCCTGACCGGCAACATCCCTCCGACCACTAACCCAACCGTTTGTGTTCCAATCCGCGTGGAGGATGGCTCTTCGGCCATCGCCGGTGACAGTTCCACCAACCCAGCACAGAGGAGTATGGCGATGCACATCCGATTCATATTCCATTTCTTTTCGGACCAGGTAGTCACCATGATGCGTTGACCGGTTTCCCTCCATGCCAAGGTCGGAGGACAGTATACATAGGTGTGCGTGATGAAGCATGAACGCATGAGAGGGGAGACCATGGTGCTATTTGGATGGGTTGTTGGGAGATCAACGGAGGGAGACGAAGTTCATCACCCCGCTTCGCGGTACCCGCATTCCTGATTGCGGCACTGAACACTTCGACCGTCTTGCTTGCTGACTTTCTCGACGAGGAACGGTGCCTGGCAGGTCGGACAGGCTTTCGGAACCGGACGATCCCACAATGCATACTCGCATTTGGGATAGTTGCTGCAGGCGAAAAACGAGCGGCCCTTCTTGGTCCGCTTCTGAACAAGATCACCTCCGCAGTCCGGCTGAGGACATTTGACACCTAATGCCAACGGCTTCGTCGTTTTGCACTGCGGATAGGCGCTACAGGCGATGAATTTTCCGAAGCGGCCGGTCTTGACCACCATCGGACTCCCACACTTGTCACAGACCTGATCGGTCGTAATTTCCTCCTTCGGAACGATTTTGATCGTGCCATCCGGCAACCGCTCGAAGTTTTGTGTGTTCTTACAGGGAGGATCATCCTTGTACGCGGGGCAAGCGAGGAATTTCCCGTTTCGCCCCCACTTGATCTCCATCATCCGACCGCACTTCTCACATGGAATATCGGTCGGCGGCTCGACGGTATCTTTGGGACCTGGGATCGTCTTGGCCCGTTCCATTTCTCTGGTGAACGGGGTGTAGAAATCCCGCACCGCGACGACCCACTGCTTGTTCCCCTCTTCCACTTGGTCTAGTTGCTCTTCAAGCTGGGACGTGAAATCGACGTTGACGAGTTCAGGAAATCCTTTCAACAGGAAGTCGTTGACGGTCTTCCCCGTTTCGGTCGGTACCAGCCGTCCTTCTGTCTTTTCGACGTACTTCCGATCCTGAATCGTGGAGATGATGGCAGCATAGGTCGACGGTCGCCCGATCCCCTTTTCTTCCAACTCCTTGATCAATAGCGCTTCGTTATATCGCGGAGGAGGCTGCGTGAAATGTTGTTTCGACAACATTCCCGGTACGGTCTGGCCCTCCTGCTCAACCAATCGCAACGATTCTCCTTCCGACAATGTCGGCAGCTGACGCTCATCGTCCTCCGCTTCCTGATCGGCTTTCGGTTTCTGTGACGGCGCCTCCTTGTCGACCCCTTCCATATAGACGATCGTGTGCCCAGGGAATTTCACAACGGTTCCGGTCGAACGGAAAAGATAGCGCTCCTTCGTTTCAACCGGTGCTGAATCAATCCTCGTCACATCCAAGATCGCCGGCACCATTTGCGAGGCGATGAACCGATTCCAAATCAATTTGTAGAGATTGTACTGGTCGTGATCCAAGTATTGACGGATCGATTCGGGATCGCGGGAAGCCAACGTCGGACGGATCGCCTCATGCGCTTCCTGTGCCGCTTTCGACGTTTTGTAGACATTCGGTGTGCCAGGGAGATAGTTCGCCCCGAATCGTGACTGAATCACCTCGCGGGCGTCGCTCATGGCTTCAGCCGAGATCCGAGGTGAATCGGTTCTCATATAGGTGATGAGACCGGTGGCCCCTTCGGCGCCTATTTCGATCCCTTCGTAGAGCTGTTGTGCCAGCGTCATCGTCTTCTTCGGTGAAAAATGCAGCTTTCTGGCCGCCTCCTGCTGCAGACGGCTGGTGATAAAGGGAGCGACGGGATTCCGCTTTTTCTCCCTGCGCTCAATCGACTGAACCACGAACGTCTTTCCCTGAATATCGGTGACGATGCGACTGGCCTGTTCGCCGTTTTCAATCGACGCCTCTTCGCCGTTGATGCTGTGGAGTTTTGCGTCAAATGCCGGAGGATTGGCCCCGGCCAGGAGCGCCGTAATTGACCAGTACTCTTCCGCCCGGAAAGCGTCCCGCTCCGCCTCGCGTTCACAGATCAACCGCATGGCGACAGACTGAACACGTCCCATACTGAGTCCACGCCGGACCTTGTTCCACAGCAACTGACTCCCTTGATACCCGACGATACGATCCAACACTCGGCGAGCCTGCTGGGCATTTACCAACTTCATGTCGATTTCGCCGGGTGATTGCAAAGCCCGCTTGATCGCCGACTCTGTGATCTCGTTGAACAAGACTCGGAAGATCTTCGTGTCCTTCTTTTTCTTCTTTGATTTTCCCAACAGCTCCTGCTCAAGATGCCAGGCGATCGCCTCCCCTTCGCGATCGGGGTCCGGAGCCAGAAACACCTTATCCGCCGTTTCAGCCTTTTTCTTGATTTCAGCCAGAACCTTGGACTTCCCTTTGATCGTCACGTACTGCGGTTCAAAATCATTTTCGAGATCGACACCTAATTTACTAGTCGGAAGATCCTTGATATGGCCAACCGACGCCATCACCGTATAGCCACGACCCAAGTACTTGGTGATGGTTCGTGCCTTCGTCGGGGACTCAACGATGATCAACGATTTTGCCATGAGTACTCCGTCTACTTCCGATCAATTCTATCATCCGTACCAAATCTTCGGGAATCGTGCAACTAGAATGGTAGTCGGTGACGATTACGGGACGTTAGGAACCAGAACGCGTTCAGCATCCGATTACTGACGAATGTATTGTTGACCCGGCAGTTGGCGCACCCGCCCACTGAATTCCAATGACAGCAGAATCGCCGATACCTGCGCGGCACTCAACCCCGTGCGTTCGATCACCGCATCCACCGATTGCGCTTCGTACGAGAGGGCTTCATAGACCAAGAGGTCATCCTGTTTCAGCGTTGGCGGCACGGTAAGTGGTGTGCCCTCGAGTCGCATCATCGCCCGTTGACGGCCATCGACTTGGGGGAGAATCTCTTCAAGAATATCCTGTGCCCCTTCAATCAACTTGGCCCCCTCTTTGATGAGGCGATTAGATCCTCTACACGCGTCCTCTTTGACGGATCCAGGCAATGCAAAGACCTCGCGCCCTTGTTCCAATGCCAGCTTGGCGGTAATGAGTGTCCCGCTGTTGGTGGCGGCTTCCGCAACCAACACACCCAGTGACAATCCGCTAATGATCCGATTCCTCCGAGGAAAGTGATGACTGTGTGGAGCCGATCCGATCGGCAACTCCGAGATGACGGCGCCATGCGATTCAACGCTTCGGCGTAAGGCGTGATGTTCCGAAGGATACGTTCTGTCGATTCCACATCCCAGCACGGCAATCGTCCGTCCCTTTCCCGCGACTGCCCCTCGATGCGCGGCTGCGTCGATCCCTCGCGCCAAGCCACTGACGATCGTGACGCCACGCTCCGACAGCTCTCTCGCAATCTCCTCCGTAAGAAGCCTGCCGGAAGCCGTCGCCCGTCGCCCGCCCACAATGGCCACGGCGATGTCGTCTTGCTGGATCAACGCCCCGCTCACGTACAACAGCGGCGGAGGATCGGGAATGGCCTTGAGCCGAGATGGGTAGGATGGATCAAACAGGGTGAGCGTGTGGACCTTGAGGCGCTCGATGGTTTTCACTTGGCGATCAATCTGCTGCCGGATGGTGGTATCAGGACCACGCCGTATCGATTCAGCTAACTCCTGGCTACAACCGGCATGCAGCAATTCGTCCGTGGTTGCGGCGAGAGCGGCGTGGGTTGAGCCAAACGCTTGAATCAGTTTGACAAGCGTGCGATCGCCCACCCCATCAACCGCCTGGAGCATGAGCCATGACGTCAATACTGCTTCGTCCATTTGAAACTCGTTGAAAGACAATTGTCGATCGAGGAGTCGCTTCAGCCAGAGGAGGTCATACAGTCAACGACGCTCTCCGTGGGAACGGACAGCTGAGACGGCGCAATACTAAAGAACGACCAGATCGTACTGCTCAAGATGCAGCTGGCTATCCGGGGTGATAATGATCTTCGCCGAACAATCCCGTTCCAACACCTCAATGCCATAACGCTCTTCATCTTGGAGCAAGTCAGCCACCGTTGGGTGGGCTCCCACGACGATTCGTTGTTGATCCGATGCTGGTTCAATCCGTCGAATCTCGCGAAAGATTTCGTAGGCTACCGTCGTAGGAGACTTTGTATATCCACGACCTTCACAGTAGCGACACGGCTCGGATAGTGAGCGCAGGAGATCTTCTCGAACCCGCTCGCGTGAAATTTCGATCAAACCAAGATCAGAAATTCTGGAGATCCTCGTTCGCGCCTTGTCAGCCGCCATCGCATCTACCAACGCATGATAGACCCGATCCCGATTCTTTTCACGTTCCATGTCGATGAAGTCGACAATGATGATCCCGCCGATTCCTCGCAATTTGAGCTGATAGGCGACTTCCTTTGCCGCCTCGAGGTTATTGCGCACGATGGTTTCTTCTTGGTCGCGCTTCCCCACAAAACGCCCTGTATTTACGTCGATCACAGTCATCGCTTCGGTATGGTCGATGACCAGATAGCCGCCTGATTTGAGCCACACCTTCCGACTGAGCGCACGCGCAATTTCTTGCTCGACCCCGAGAGGATCAAACAGCGGCTCGTCTTTGTCGTAAAAATGAATCCGTGCCGTTTGTTCGGGAGAAAAGCGCTGGACAAATCCTCGAATGGCCTCGTATTCCTCTCGCGAATCGATCCAGAGCCGATCCACCTTCTTCCCAAACAGGTCCCTCACGACTCGAAAGCTGAGGCTCAAATCCGAATGCAGCAGCGCGGGAGCAGGCATCTGCTCTCGTTTGGTCAACACGTCCTGCCAGAGCACGTGCAGAAAGTCGACATCGGACTTCAGCTCGTCCTCCTTGACCCCCTCGCTGACGGTCCGGACGATATATCCACATCCCTGATGCCGGACTCGTCGCATAATTTCCTTGAGCCTGGCCCGCTCCTCGTCACGCGGGATACGCCGCGACACCCCGATATGATCCACGTTCGGCATAAAAACGAGGTAGCGTCCCGGCAGCGAGACATACGTCGTGACACGGGATCCCTTGGTGCCGATCGGCCCCTTCGAGATTTGCACCATCAATTCTTGCCCCTCACTCAGCAGCTGTTCGATCGGCTTAGCACTCTGACGCTTAGGCCTGAGCATATCCGCATCTTTGTCGTCTTCCTCGGCTTCCACCAGCATGTCGCCTGGCTCAGCATCCACCAACAGATCGGAGACGTGCATGAACGCGGCCTTGTCTAACCCGATATCCACAAACGCAGCTTGCATTCCAGGCAAGACCTTGGCGACTCGCCCCTTATAAATATTTCCGACAAAATCCTTGTGCTTGGCGCGGTCTCCAAATAAATCGGTGACCACTCCACCATCGAGGACCGCCACGCGAGTTTCTTCTCGCGCGACTGTAATCGCAATCTCAACTCCCATACTGACTCCTTTGATTTGAAAACCCTTCGGTGATGGGAACGGTACTGGACGCGAGTGTAGGCCCAGGTCCTGTGTTCATACCGCTCCACCTAGTTCCGTGGGTCTTCGGTAATATCTCCTCCGAAAGACAGATGCCCATGGCTCCGATCGTTCGGTCTTCATTCAATAAAACAGGCTCAGTCGCTTTCGTTTGACATTCAGCAATAAGCCCAATGACGCCATCGTCATGATCGTGGCACTTCCACCATAACTTACCAAGGGCAAGGGGATCCCGACGATCGGAAACATTCCCGCCGTCATACCAATATTGACCACGACACAAAAACACAACATGGCCACGATACCCGCAGCGAGCAATGCCCCAAGCTGATCTTTTGCCTTGGACGCAATTTCCAACGAGAGCCAGATCAATCCCACAAATAACCCCAAGAGAACCATGACACCCAGAAATCCCCACTCCTCCGCAAATACGGCAAACACGAAATCCGTATGCCCTTCCGGTAAGAACTTGAGTTGACTCTGCGTCCCCCCATAGAGCCCTTTGCCTAGAAGCTCACCCGATCCGATGGCGATCTTTGATTGTAGAGCGTGATAACCTTTCCCACCAGGGTCATAGCCTGGGTCGACGAACGCCATAATGCGCTGTCGCTGATAATCATGCAAGGACCCCCACACCCCTTCCCATGCGAACGGAAACAGCATGATCCCGAATAGGAGAATAAATCCAATCGCTTGAGAGCGAACCCCGACCATGAGCAGCATGGCCGCGTACACGGCCACAAAGCTCAGTCCACTCCCGAGATCGGGTTGTTTCAGGATGAGGAGCAGACCAGGCAACACCAAGAGCCCCGGAACAATGACGCGTTGCAGCCACCCCACACGAGGGGCCTTCGAGTAATAATGGGCCAAGACCAACACGAGGATGAGCTTGGCGAACTCAGACGGCTGAAAACTGAATGGCCCCATCGCAATCCATCGTTGTGCCCCTTTGCTCGTTCGTCCTTCGAACAGCACAAAGACCAGCATCAGAAGGATAAACGCGTAGGCTGGATACGCAAACCGCGCCAGATCATGATAATCCGCCGCCCACATGATCAGAAAGGCCGCTGCACCTAAGCCGATCCACATCAACTGCTTCAAATAGTACGGGGTATTCCCGCTCTGTTGTCCCTGCGTGACGCTATAAATGGACAGCACCCCGATCGCAAGGATGGCCAGCATGAGGCCGACATAGCGAATATCGAATCCGTCGAGGCCACGACGCTCGGTCAATCGATCGATCATGAGTCTTTGAAGCCTCTCTCGTCATCTACGCTCATTCCTGATAATCCTGAGGTGGCGACCGGTGTTGGAGCAGTGAGGTTCATATACGCTTCTATGAGTTCTTTGGCGAGCGGTGCCGCCGCAGCTCCACCATGTCCCATATGTTCAGCTAGCACGACCACCGCGATCTTTGGTGATTCCACCGGTGCAAAGGCCACAAACCACGCATGATCACGGAATTTTTTTGGAATACTTTCCTCGGGTCCTGTTCGCAGCGCAGCCACTTGAGCCGTCCCGGTCTTTCCCCCGATGGTCACAACGGATGACTTCGCTCTCGTCGCAGTACCCTTCGTGACGACATCAGCCAATGCACTCTTAATGATCCTGAACGTTTCCGGTTTGGCATTGACTTTCCCGCGCGGAACGGCCGGCAATTCCTGGAGATTTCCCGTTGCTCGATCCATAACCGCTCGTACCAGCCGAGGACGATAGTTGACTCCGTCGTTGGCGACGGTGGCCATCATACTGGCCATTTGTAACGGTGTCACCGTCACAAATCCTTGTCCGATGGCTGCCGAGATGGTCTCGCCTGGCAACCAAGATTCTCGCTTGACCTTTTGCTTCCATGCCGGAGTCGGCATGATTCCCGATCGTTCCGACGGTAATTCCACACCCGTCGGCCTCCCGAGCCCAAAATCCTTGCCAAACTCCGCCATCACATCGATACCCATGCGCTGCCCGATCGAGTAGAAGTAGACGTCGCAGGAGTGGACCAACGCCTCATGAAGATCAACATATCCATGCCCACCGGCTTTCCAATCTCGGTAGAGTCGTCTCCCGAACTGATAGCCACCGGTGCAATGAACGGTACTGGACGGCGACATGGTCTTGGTTTCCAAGGCAGCGACGGCCATCGGAATCTTGAAGGTGGAGCCCGGAGGATACTGGCCTTGTGACGCACGATTATTCAGCGGGCGTCCTTCGTCCTGCACGATTTCGACCCACTGTTTCGAGGTGAGCTCCCTTGAGAGAACGTTGGGATCAAAGGCGGGCCGACTAGCCATGGCAAGAATGTCCCCGTTATTCGGATCGAGCGCGACAATGGCCCCCTGTTCCTCACCAAGCAGATCTTCGGCCAACTTCTGGAGGCGCGCATCGATCGTAAGATAGAGGTCGTTCCCTGCTTGCGGTTTATCAACCACGGATGACTTCTTTTCGTGACCTAGCGCGTCGACCTCCACATTTTTCTGCCCGGCTGTTCCCCGCATATGCCGATCATACGACTTCTCAATGCCGTACTGCCCCACAATGCTGCCCTGGTGAAGGTCGTCAAACTCTGGCTTCTCAAGTTGATCTGCCGAAATTTCCCCGACATAGCCCAGTAGGTGCGAGGCGATCAGCCCGCCTGGATAGTTGCGTTGGGACTCAACCTGGATCATGACGCCGGGCATGTCGAGACGACGAGATTCGACGAGCGTGGCATCACGCAACGTCATACGGTCCTTGATTTTTCGAGGGAGCAATTTACTACCTTTGATCGCCATTTTTTTTCTCACGAGTGCTGGGTCCAACCCCAGCAATTCGCTGAGCTGTCGAATCAAGACCTCACGATCTTTCACATCTTCCAGCATCACATAGACACTGAAACTTGAGACATTATTGGCGAGGAGGATGCCGTTCCGGTCATAGATCAACCCGCGAGCCGGCTCAAGCAGCACCTGTCTGGTGCGATTATTTTCCGAGAGGTCTCGATAATACGGGCCCTCCAGAATCTGCAAGTGCCATAAACGAAGGCCGAGTAGTCCTACCACCAACAGGAGACCGACGCGTAGCGCAAACAGCCTGCGGTGGAGATCGCCAAACTCTGTCTCGGGATAACTCGTCGACAACATACGACAATCCTAGATCCGATATTCGGAGACCCACCGCTCAAGACTCAAATACCGGCTGATGAGCCAATACATAGACCCACCTATCAGCGCATCAAGAGCGGCTTGAGGCAATACCACGGACCAAAGAGCCCACCACACATCTTGTTGTGCGCTGGGCCGTAACACCACCGGGGTGACAAGCCCGACAAGGCAAGAGATAGCGAACAGCCCGACTACCAGCAAGGGCGGTGTCAGATACGCCACCTGCCTACCGGCAAGGCCCGCGATAAATCCGATGCATCCTTTGATGATGGCCGCTGAAAGGACGTCTTGGGCAGAAAAGAGACTCATCGCCCATCCCACAACCAGACCAACCAGCAATCCCTCAAGTTCTCCTCCGAACAGTCCAATGAGGCACACCGCCACCAATCCGAGATCCGGCTTCACCTGCCAAAGACTGACATGGGGCAACAGCACCGATTGAGCCGAGACGATCCCGGCGATCAGGGCGATGTAGGTCAGTGCTTTCATCGCTTTGTCTTCGGCGCCTTCAGACGTTCCCCCTCGGTGGGAAAGGAGGTTGGGAGGATGACCAGTACTTCCTCCACATGGTTCGGGTCGACCTCAGGAACAAGTTCTGCGGATTGGAACAGCGCTTCGTCTTCTTTATCGATTCGTGTGATCGTGCCGATTGACAGACCACGAGGGAATCCTCCGACCAATCCCGACGTGACGACTCGATCACCAGGTCTCGCGTCGGAGAGCAACGGGATGTATTTGAGTTGAGCCGTTCCATGGGTCGTCCCTCCAACGATTCCTTCGTCTCTCGTGCGCTGGATCAATCCGGCGATCGCATTGTTGGGATCCGTCAGGAGCAATACCACCGAGGTTGAAGACGTCGTCTTCACGATCCGACCGACCACCCCGGCCGGAGTAATGACACCCTGGTCCGACTCCAGCCCATCAGAAGTGCCCTTATTCAGAATGATCGTCTTGTACCAATTGCCTGTATCTCGGCCGATCACTTGCGCAGCGATCAGCGTCGGCAGCGCTTGTTGCTTGAACTCCAACAGAGCCGCGAGTCGGTCCGTGGCGGCTGCCGACTCGCGCAACTGTCCATTTTGCTCCTTGAGGAGGTCCAGTTCTCTCCTCAACTGCCTGTTGTCTTCCTCAACCCCTTGGAGCGCCACGTAGTGATCCCAGACACCGGCGATCCGATCATGTACGCCGGCGACGACTTGCAGAGGCCAGCTGATGATCCACCCGAAAGGACTTCCGACCGCTTGAAATACGGTTTGGAGTTGGGTCGGCAACAAGAGGAAACTCAGGACCAGAATGACGGCCAGTGCGAAGGCTACACGCCGAGCGTTGTAGGAGAGGCGGAAATTGACCATCCGCATGAGGGATGGCATCTTACCGAAGGTTGTTCGCTTGCGACATGACCGATACTTTCCGAAGGAGATCCAACTCGTCCAAAATCTTACCCACTCCCAACACCACGGAGGTGAGCGGATCGTCCACCGTAATGATCGGCAAGTTCGTTTCTTCGCGGAATCGTGTGTCCATACCCTTGAGGAGCGAGCCGCCTCCGGTTAAGACGATCCCACGATCGATGATATCACCGGCCAACTCGGGCGGGGTGTTTTCGAGTGCAATCTTGATGGCGTTCACGATCGTCCCGATCGGTTCCTGTAGCGCTTCACGGACCTCCGCGTCGTCGATGACCAATGTCCGCGGGATGCCGGAGATTAAATCACGTCCCTTGATCATCATTGTTTTCCGCTCTTCGAAGGGATAGGCAGAGCCGATTTCAAACTTGATACGCTCCGCCATATGCTCACCGATCAATAAGTTATATTTCTTCTTGATGTAATTCATGATCGCTTCGTCCATGCGATCACCGGCGACCTTCACCGACTCGCTGTACACGATCCCGCCGAGCGAAATGACGGCAATGTCTGTCGTTCCGCCCCCCACGTCGACGACCATATTGCCTGACGGCTCCGTAATCGGCAGTCCTGACCCGATTGCCGCGGCGACAGGCTCCTCGATTAAATAGACTTCTCTAGCCCCAGCCAACTCCGCAGAATCACGTACGGCTCGTTGCTCCACTTGGGTGATGCGGGATGGCACGCCGATGATGATCCGGGGGCGGACAAACGCACTTCGATTATGCGCTTTCCGGATAAAATGCTTGAGCATCTGCTCGGCCATCTCGAAGTCGGCGATCACGCCCTCCTTCATCGGCCGCACCGCAATGATATTTCCCGGCGTCCGTCCGAGCATCTTTTTGGCATCCGTGCCGACGGCCAGCACCTTTTCGCTTTTCTTCTCCACCGCGACCACGGAGGGTTCGTTGAGGACGATCCCTTTTCCATGCACGTACACGAGAGTGGTCGCGGTGCCTAAGTCAATGGCCAGGTCGTCGGAGAACCAACCGAACATATCTCCCGGGAACCCCACGGCATCTCTCCCTTCATCTTGGCCGGACGAATTACAGTCCAACCGGTGTGCTTCGCGAATGTCTTACCTAGTCCGGAACGGCGAGTTGCCCGGCATCCAACACTTGCGTCCTGGCCACTTCATCGCCCAACCGACGACCTTGCTCATTTCCGATGATCAAAAAACTTTCGAACGCTAAAATGGCCAGAGACGCCAGCCATCCGATGTATGGAACCGCGTACGCGAGCTGTGCTCCACCAAGCGGGAGATTCCGAATGATCGATTCTTGGAAGCCCGCTGATTCTCGACCATCCACTCGTATTGTGTGCAACCCCACCAACCGTTTGCCGATACTTTTCCCGCCCGCGAACCCATCGGCAATCAGGATGTAAGCCAGCCCGGAAAGAAAACCAACCGGCGAGGCAATTTCGCCCGCGGCCACCACGATAAACAGATCGATCAACTTCGCGATGAATCTATTCAGGACATGGGCCTTCGGGTAGACTCGTGATTCCTGCAACGTCGAGGTTGGCCCCTCCCCTATCAAGGGATCTCCTTGTAATTTGTCGCAAAGTATAACAAAACGCATCTTCTTGCACAAACTAAAGACCGAATCTTTTTCGGAATTTTATCGGCCTGTCCGGTCGGACCAGAATGTAACGGTCCCCCTCAAGATGGGTCTTGTATGTCCGCCATCGAGCGCTGCTCTTATACCTCCTCAGCATACTGTGGTAGCCGCCAGTAAGAGCCGACTCTCTTGCCTTCTACCTCCTCCAATCGGTACACTGTTTTCTTTTATCAAGACGAGGATTGAGATGATTAAGACCATGCGCGATGCGGCTCACAACTATCCCTGGCTGCTCAAGTCCATCATGATTATTTTAGCCGCGGCCTTCGTGATCACCATGGGCTGGTGGGGATTCGGTGAGGACGCGGGCGGGCCTGTCGCCAAAGTAGGCGCCCAAACCGTTTCCTTGGATGAGTTTAAGCGCACGTATGAAAACATGCGCCGTATTTACAAAGAAAATGTTACAAGTGAGTTCAAGGAAGAAGAATTCAAAGACTTCGTGGTCGGACAACTCGTCGATAGCCGTGTGTGGATTATCGCGGCTGAAGAAATGGGTGTACACGTCTCTGATGCGGATCTGCGCGAACTGATTATGAAAACTGAGGTTTTTCAGAAGAACGGCGCCTTCGACCCCGAGCTCTACAAACGCATCCTTGCCGCGAATCATTTGACACCGGCTGCGTTTGAGGCGATTCAGCACCAAGAAATCTTGGCGAATAAAGCTCGAATGATTGTGCGGGATTCCGTTGCGCTCACACCGGCCGAGATTGAAGAAGGTCAGTCTCTTATGGCAAGGCCTCCCGACTCTGACCCAACCAAGGGAGCTGAATCCAGGCAGCGCGTGTTGGATGATATGCTGTTACAGAAGCAGCAGCGGGCACTGATCTCATTCCAGCAATCCATGAAATCCAAACTGCCGATCACCATACGACGGGAGCTACTGTAAAATCGCTGTTGCCTTTCATCCAATGATGCTGATTAGCAGAAGATTAGGCGATGAGCATCGCGTCGCCGTAGCTGTAGAATCGGTAACGTTCTTTCACTGCCTCTTCGTAGGCCTTGCGAATGGGTTCGACTCCGGCGAAGGCTGACACCAACATGAGCAAGGTGGTTCGTGGGAGGTGGAAATTCGTCATGAGCGCATCGACGATCTTGAACTGAAACCCTGGAGTAATAAAGAGTCGGCTCTCACCTAACATTGGTATGAGCTCTCCTTTTTCTTTCATGACAGTCTCGAGCGTACGGACGACCGTAGTTCCGACAGCAACTACCCGCCCACCGGCCTGTTTGGTTTCCTGGATCGCCCTCACGGCCTCTTCACTGATCGTGAATCGTTCTGAGCCCATGTGGTGGTCTTCAATTTGCTCTGTCTTCACCGGCTTAAATGTGCCGGGCCCAACATGGAGCGTCACGGTTGCCACGTTGATCCCCGAATCTTTTACCCGTCGAAACAGGTCTTGGGTAAAGTGAAGTCCTGCCGTCGGCGCGGCAATCGCCCCGCCGTGTTTCGCAAACATCGTCTGGTACCATTGATGATCTTCCTGAAGCGGCGCACGTTTGATGTACGGTGGGAGGGGCATCGATCCATGTTCTGCAAGAAATGCGTCGACGGACATCGGACACTCCACATCCACCTCAGTGCCCGTTGCGTCCCGCTTCATGATTGTCGCACGGGCATGATCACCGAACTCGATGACCTGTCCGACTCGGAATGTCCCCTTGACGAGAATTTCCCACCGCTTTTCGTTCTGTTCTCTCACGAACAACACCTCGACTGGTTTCCCAGTCGACTGTTTAACTCCCGGCACCCTCGCCGGCAGAACCTTGGTGTCGTTCACGACGAGGAGATCACCCTGCTTCAAAAGATACGGGAGATCAGCGACATGACGATGAGATAGCTGGTGCATACCTCGGCTGAGGGTCAGTAGCCTGGCGCGATCGCGAGGAACGACCGGTTCCACCGCGATCAACGCTGGGTCGAATGGAAAGTCGAAATCGGACAGGTACATTATGACGGCGGGGCCATGCTGACTGGCATAGGTGGAGCCTGAGTCAAAGACGCGTCCAAGAGTTCTGTCCCAGGGTAGTAGTAATTCAGAATGCTCGCGAACGAGTATCCCAATTCTGCCAGTTCTTTTGCTCCCCACTGACAGAGCCCGACCGCATGACCGGCCCCGTACCCGGAAAGGACAAGATCATCGCCGATCGATTCGATCGTAAACTGGGTGCTTGGCACGACCGTATAACCGACCACCTTACGCAGGTCCTCCCCTCGGATAATGAGCTCACCATCTGAATGCATGATCCTCAGCGTTGCCACTCGTCCGGCACGGCTATGAGTAAGGGGGGAGATTGCTTTGATGGTGCCGAGCATGAATCCTTGCTTCCGGAGTTTCTTCTCCAGTGCATCCAACTGTACGGATACTTTCCATTGGTAGAATGGAGATTCCACGTCGAACGGACACTCGACACCTTTCAAGTAGGGCAGATCCTTCGACCAGACAATCATAGCATCCTCCGTCAGGCCGGCTGCCGTAGATGAAAAGGCGGCATAGATGGGAGCTCCCTGGTATGTCACAACCAGTCCGCGAGTCGACTCCACTGCCAACGCAACCCGCGCATCGATGCCTTGCCGACCACGATAGACCTGATCTTGGATCCCGGCCACTACGTCATAGCTACGAGTGGGACTCAGCATCTGTTGATATAGGGCATAGGTCCGCGCAGCGACTGCTTGGACCTTGAGCATCTCAAGGTGCCAGGTTGCACTGACTTCTGCCGGCACCACACCCTTCACATACTCCTCCAAGTCAACATGGTTGACGACAAGCAGACTCT
>BQXA01000019.1:0-83860 GCA_036984345.1 Nitrospira sp.
CCACGGCAGGTGCGATCCTTGGATAGCTCTTGCGCGGGCGACCTGGCCGGCACTGGTATCGATGGCCTGCACCGCACCAGTAGGCCCCACCTGCTCCGCAAGGTAGAAGGCCGGGATACCGTGGCCGGAGGCGATATCGAGGATTCTCAGACCTGGACGAAGGTCAAGATGCTGCAACAACGATTCCGCAAAGGGCGTGGACCAATAATCATGCTTGGGAAGGGGCCAGCGGGGTCTGTGCGTGTTCATGAAACAAGGGGCATCATGGCGCTGAGGCCAGTGCACTGGAAACGATTGCTCGAGCTTCTTCCTGAATCATTTGTAGATGTTCCTTCCCTTTGAAGCTCTCCGCATACAGTTTGTACACATCCTCGGTGCCGGATGGTCTGGCGGCAAACCAGCCATGTTCGGTCAGGACCTTCAGGCCGCCGATCGCTGCTCCGTTAGCAGGAGCCTTCGTGATCATCGAGACGATCTTGTCACCGGCCAACTCTTTGGCCTTGACTTGATCTGGTGAGAGCTTCGAGAGAATGGTTTTCTGCTCGGGTGTGGCTGGTGCATCGATCCGTTCATAGACCGGCTCTCCGAGTTCCTTGGTCAGGTCTCGGTATAACTCAGATGGGTCACGTCCGGTCCTGGCCATCATTTCGGCAGACAGCAGGTTCATGATGATGCCGTCTTTGTCCGTGGACCACACGGTTCCATCACGTCGTAAAAACGACGCGCCGGCGCTTTCTTCGCCGCCGAAGCCGAGTGACCCGTCAAGCAGGCCGTTCACAAACCACTTGAAGCCCACGGGTACTTCCACCAACTTGCGGGTCAGTTTGGCCGCGACTCGGTCGATGAGGCTGCTGCTGACTAACGTCTTGCCGATACCGGCAGCTGAATTCCAGCCGGGACGGTTGGCGAAAAGATAGGCAATGGAAACGGCTAGGTAGTGATTTGGGTTCATCAGGCCGGAAGAGGTGACGATTCCATGTCGGTCGTTGTCCGCATCATTCCCGAAGGCCACATCGAAGCGATCTTTGAGTGCAATGAGGTTTGCCATGGCATAGGGAGAGGAGCAGTCCATCCGGATCTTGCCGTCCCAATCCAACGGCATAAAGCGAAAGGTCGGGTCGACCGATGGATTGACGATCTCGATGTTCAATCCGTATCGCTCGGCAATCGGCTGCCAGTAGTCCACACCCGATCCGCCCAGTGGATCGATGCCGAGCTTCAGTCCAGCAGTTTTGAGGACGTCCGTCTCGATGATGGTCGCCAGATCATTCACGTAGCCGTCGATGTAGGCATGCCGATGGGTTGTCGAGGCGTGCCGGGCTTGCCTGATCGGAAGCCGGTTACATTCGTGGAGTTTATTCGTCAAAAGGCTATTCGCCCTCTCTTCAATCCACTTGGTGACCTGGGTGTCGGCCGGCCCTCCGTGAGGTGGGTTGTACTTGATGCCGCCGTCTTCGGGCGGATTGTGTGACGGGGTTATGACGATGCCATCAGCCAGGTCTGAGGTTCGGCCACGATTGTAGGTGAGGATCGCATGCGAGATGACTGGTGTCGGTGTATAGCCGTCGTTCTGATCGATCATGACGTCGACACCATTCGCTGCGAGGACTTCGAGAGCGGTGGCGAAGGCCGGATCAGATAGTGCGTGCGTGTCCTTGCCTAAATACAGTGGTCCGGTGGTGTGCCGGGTCGTTCGGTATTCGCAGACCGCTTGCGTAATGGCGACGATATGACTCTCATTGAAGCTGCGTTTCAGGGAGGAACCTCGATGGCCTGAGGTGCCGAATGCGACTCGTTGTCCTCGATCCGAGGTGTCCGGTTTCTCAGTCGCATACAGAGATACAAGCTTCCCTATGTCAGCTAGGGTTGACGAGGGGGCTGGCTGTCCTGCGTGTGAATGAACACTCATACGCACAGGTGTAGATCGATCGTTCGGTCGCTGTCAACTCTTAAAGAGCAGGGTACAGCCGAATGGAGTCGATCGTTTGACTGCAAGAAGATCACAGTGATGCTCTTGCGTCAGGCGGGTCGTATGAAAACCGTAGCGTTCGTATCAAAGCCAACGATGATCGATGAAGCCGTTCGTTGAAAAAGCCTTTGTAGATCGGTGAGTTGATAGATTTCATATGGTTGATCCGGTAAGATGCCGAGTAGAACTGTAGGTAGTATCGAGGGGGGTGGTGTGTCTCGTTTTCGACTCGGCTTGTTGATTGCACTCAGTCTGGTGGTATTAGGGGGTACCTTTCTTGCCTTCTCACGAGAGTTGACCGGTGAAGACTATCTTAAGGACTTTGTTCTGGAACAACTCGAAGAGAGCCTAGGCCGAAAAATCGACGTGCATCGCGTCCGATTCGTCCTCTTTCCCAGCATTCGTACGGAACTCTTCAATATCACGATTCATGACCCGCAATCGGAACAGGAAGTGTTGACGGCAAAGCGGGTCGATCTGGTTCTGCGTCTCTGGCCACTCCTGAAAAAACAAATCGTCGCCAAGCGATTGCTGATTGATGAACCGACGTTAACGCTGAGGCGGAATAAGGGTGGCCGTTGGAATATGTTCGATACGGGAGACGACCAGACTGAAACTGATCTCGGAACGATGAACATGGTGGCCAGGACGTTCAGAATCACAGAGGCCACTATCGAGAACGGTACGATCACGGTTGTTGATGCAGCACGGCCTGATGGAATCCGGTCGATCAAGCTCGAGCATGTGAACTGTGGTCTCGTGATACGGCCCGGTCAGGAACTTGGAGAAATGCATGCATCGGTCAGTCATCAAGGCACACAAGGGGTCTCGGTCGTCTCACTCAACGGCCTAGTCAAGCTAGCGGACGCTCCTGTGTCGTTGACTGGGGAGGCTGCGGGAACATCGCCATTGAGATATCAATTTGAAGGGCAGATCGATGCAGCGGATCTGAAGATTCGTGATGCGGCAGATTTCCTAGGACCTCGACCTGTTTCTGATCAACTCCAGGGTGCGTTAAACCTCAAGAGTATGGTTCGAGTCATGCCGGGAGTCGCCGGATATGACATGGTGTTATCCGAGATGACTGCGAGGGTAAGCGACATTGTTCTAACAGGCCACGCGAACGTGTCCGGGTTGTTGACTCCGCAGCCTACCTTTTCTGTCACGTTCTCCAGCGCTCCGGTCGCGGTTCGCAAGCTGGTGAACACCATTCCTCCCGATTGGATTTCACCGCAACTCCCGGCTCTCTTGGCGGATCACGAAGTCGACGGGAAGGTGCAGGCGGTTCATGCGACACTAACGGGGTCCACGACGACGGGGCCGCTCGTGTCGACCACAGGAGAGTTCAATGTTCGGGAAGGGCAAGCTGTCATAGGTCGCGACCGAACGTCCGTCAGAGATTTGGCGGCAGTAGTGATGGTGGAGACGGGACGTGTGCGCATCACAAAAATGAACGGCACGTACGGAGCGATGCGCCTTACCGACGGCAAGGCTGATGTGTCGTTTCTAGAGAAAGGCCCAACGCTGGCGTTGGAAGTGACAGGAGAAATGGCCGCAGCGCCCTTGGTGGAATTTCTTCACAAGACCGTCACGGTGGAGCCCGTTCAAAAGATCATCGGAGGTATTCACGATCCTGAAGGAATGGCAGAGGCGACCTTTCGTCTCGTCGGTCCCTTGGATCAGGCTGAAAAGATCGTTTTTGCAGGCGGGGAAATTACGGCTCGACAGATGAGTCTCAATCATGGGGCATTGCCGGATCGGTTGACCGGGATCCAGGGGCGGTTCATCTTGGAGGGTGGAGCCGTGCAATTTGAGCAAGTGGTTGGGCACCTTGGGAACACTGCTCTGCAAGTTCAAGGGATGATTACGGGTGGGACGACGAGTCGCTTCCAAGATCTTGTCCTTACGGCACGAGGTGATGCGTCTCAGTTGGAGCGGCTGTTTAGATCTCCAGCTGTCGGGCAGGGGGTGTTCGAGGGAACGCTGAGCTCGACGGTGATCCTGTCAGGCTCGACCGTGAAGCCACAGATTCGAGGTTCATTCGTATTTGATGAGGCGAAAGTGGTTCTTGGTTCACTGGAGAAGCCCGTAGGAGCGCATGTCACGGTGGAGGTTGACGGGATCCTGCCTCCTCGAAGCGGTGTGACATTGGATCGGGTGGAGCTCGTCTTACCCAGGATCACCATCCCTGCGAAGGGATCCATGCACCTTGGTGATCGCTTCCTGATTAATATGGCGATCACGACAAGAAGCTTGTCGATGTCGAGCTTACCGGAATGGATTTCCAAAGCTGGGCTTGAAGCAGGTAATCTCGATCTTTCGCTTGATATTAAGGGCAAAGGAACAGACTGGAAGGCATGGAAAGTCACGGGATGGATGGGAGTGACGAATGGGTTGATGGCTGTGAGCGGGGTCGACGGCCACCTCCAGGATCTCTATGCTCGTGTACGGTTTGCCAGGAATGAGGTTGACCTCAAGCGGTTCTCATTCAAGCTGCAAGGCAGCGATCTTGCTTTGGAAGCCACGGTTCGGAACTGGTTAGGGAGGTCCACGATTGCCGGCAAGATCGAATCGGACCAACTTGATTTGAGCCTTGTGATTCCCAAAGGTGAGCGATCGCCGGTAAGGGAATTCCTTGAAGCCTTGGCAGAGACCAGTCAAGTCACGATGACTGCGTCTGTGGCGAGGGGGCACTACAAACAGATGAAGTTTACTGGGTTGTCTGCTCGGATCAATATTCAGGATGGCGTGCTTGATATCGACCGTTTGTCCGGGGCGTCGAGTCATGGTCACGTAGCTGGACGGCTCGTGGTACGGCTCCCTCCTAAGGCTCCAGCTGAGGTGGATCTTTCGTTTAGAGCGACCGGCGTGGAATTTGATGACCTCCTGCGACTAACGAAAACGCAGGTGCATGGCGTGTCTGGGGAAACACGCTTGAGCGGAGTGATTCGTGGGCACGGACGCAATCCCCATGGTATCTATCCTTCATTGGACGGGAAAATCGAAGTCCTATTGGAAAATGGGCGCATTCTTAAATCGAACGAGCGAGCGATATGGAAAATCATCAGCCTCCTGAACGTGCCTGCCGTATTGCAAGGGAAGGTTGATCTGGAAAAGGAAGGATTGCCATACAACCGAATTACGGCAACGGTTGGGATTCAACACGGCATGTTCCAGACCGAAAATCTGATCATTGATAGTCCGATATTACGGATTACGGCTGCCGGGAATTATGACCTACCGACTGATCAGCTGGACCTGGCCGTTGCGGTGAGTCCGTTTGGATCCTATTCGCAATTTCTCAAGACCATTCCGCTCTTTGGTCGTGTGATCGCCGGAGAGCGAACAGGGCTTGCCACTGCAATGTTTACCGCGAAGGGAGCGATCGAAGATCCTGAGGTGACCTATCTCCCCGTGAAATCTTTTGCATCCGGTCTATCAGGACTAGCCGAACTTGCCGTTGATGTCCTCACCAACACCCTGACGCTTCCTATCGATCTCATGGCACCCGATGGAGAAACTGAGGCGAAACCGAGAGACCTGTCGATTTCACCGGCTCCTGCCATTCCATGATCGATGTCGATCGCGAACCGAACTCTTGTTGACCGGCCTCTGCCCCCATGCTAGCATCACTTTCCGGATGCTGAAAAGGGTGGTTGGTCTTAGCTCCATACCATCAAATCCATCAGACCATCTCGCTACACAGGTTGTCGTTCGTCAGTATGGAGACCTGGCCATGCCACAAGCTTCAGTCTAGTTAGGTACGACATCACTCCGCAGTCATCCTTCTATGAAACGCACCACAGCCTCTCATGCCGAAGTGGCGACACTGTTCATCGCTGCCAGTGAGTACGATTCCAATCTCTATTATGCGACACGATTCATCGCACCTGACCCGTTCATCTATCTGGAAGCCAAAGGTGAGCGGATAATGGTGATGAGCGATCTCGAGATGGATCGCGCTAAGACTCAGGCCACCGTGGACCGCGTGCTGTCTTATTCTGAAATCGAGCGGAAGGCCAAGAAGCAAGGGATCAAGCAACCGCTCACGATCGATATTGTGCACGTGGTCTTGAAAGAGCTGAAGGTCCGTCGGTTACTGGTGCCCGCCAATTTCCCTTTCATCTACGCTACCCGATTACAGGAATTAGGGTATAGCCTCAGACCGAAACGTGATCCGTTCTATGAGCAGCGTGTGATGAAAAGCGAGGAAGAAGTTCAACAGATTGAACTGTCCCAGCGCGCTACGGAAGAAGCCGTCGCCTCAGCTCACGACCTGCTCAGGCGGGCAACCATCCGAGAGGGAGCGCTCTGGAGTGATGGAGCGGTCCTAACGTCCGAGCGGGTTAAGCAGCTGATCAATGTGAAACTTATGGAATGCAACTGCGTCGCGCAGCACACGATTGTCGCGGGAGGGGAGCAGGCCTGTGATCCGCATGATGAGGGGACTGGACCGTTGCCGGCCCATCGCAGCATCATTTTTGACGTCTTCCCCCGATCGGCCACGAGCCGCTATTTTGCAGACATGTCTCGCACCGTGATTCG
Source organism: Nitrospira sp. (assembly GCA_036984345.1). Lineage (GTDB taxonomy): Bacteria > Nitrospirota > Nitrospiria > Nitrospirales > Nitrospiraceae > Nitrospira_D. Next base: position 6,515 of record BQXA01000019.1, read on the forward strand.
TGGGACTGTCCCGCCTGAGTTGAAACGGTTGTACGGCATTGTGAAAGATGCTCAAGAAGAGGCAATCACGAAGATCAAGGACGGTGCCGATGGGGTCAAGATTCATCAAGGTATCTGCTCGCGTTTCGAAAAGGCCGGATACAAGACCGGTTTGATCAACGGACGGATGCAGGGCTATTTTCATGGCACGGGGCATGGGGTAGGACTCGATATACACGAAGCGCCACGCATCAGCCGAACTGGGTCACTTCTTCAGGAAGGCCACGTTGTCACCGTTGAACCAGGGTTGTACTATCCCGGACTGGGAGCCGTACGAATCGAGGACATGGTCTTGGTTACGAAGGATGGCTGCCGCAACCTCACCAACTTCCCCAAGGTGTTCGAACTCGACTAGCAATAGACTTCCCACGTGGTTAGCCGAATAGATCTTCTCTCTCCGTCCGCTTCGTGATTCAGACGTTGGTATTCTGTCGTATTCTCGGTGTGGTCTGTGTGACCATGCCGAATCGCCGAGATTGCTACCATGACTCTGTCGGAACGTGTCGACTTCATCGATCATGCAAGAATCACAAAAACAGTGGCGGGATTGCCTCTGATCGGCGATATACAAGGTAGGCGGATATCATTCGAGGGGCGCATCCATGGAACAACGAAAGGAACCTCGGTTCCCAGTTGAGTTTCGAAGTTCATTCAGCTCGGCGAATGTTATATCTGGCGACGGCACTCTCAACGATCTTTCCGTCCGAGGCTGCCGTGTCTTCAGCCTAGCTGAAGTGAAGCCTGGGACGGCCCTCCAGTTGCGGATCCATACGGCTGATCACGAACCGCCCATCCACATTTCCCAGGCTGTGGTTCGCTGGTGTCGAACTGGGAATTTCGGGTGTGAATTTGTCAACCTCAGTCCTGATGAGTGGGCCAGGCTCCACCACATGATCAGAGACTTGAAGGTGCATCCGTTTCAGCGAGATCACGAAGCCACCTGATTCTCTTGGCTATGCTCCTCGTCGAGTAGCCCTCCACGACACCCTGCCGATAGAAGGAAGTGGGGTGTCCAACACGTAAGACAAGTGCGTGTTGAGCTCCAGATCGTGCGGTGAGGATGGGGAATTGACGTACTAGGCTGCTTTGGCCGCTCGTCGCTTTGCGACCTGCCCTAGAATGTCGAGGGCAGCAATTCGGTAGGCTTCAGCATAGGTCGGAAAATTGAAGATGTTATCGATAAACGATTCAATTGTAGCGGAACTTTGAAGAGCCAACTGCCCGATGTGGACCAGCTCTGTTGCGGAATCTCCGACAACCTGGACGCCTAGAAGATGCTCACCTTCAGGATCAGCCACCATTTTTAATAATCCGTGACCGGCCCCTGAGATTTGGGCGCGAGCCACTTCTTCAAACTTTGCTCTCCCGATCAGAGGGTCTTTATATCGCTCTCTGGCGCTCTTCTCATCGAGGCCGATGCTGGCCATTTCCGGAATCGTATAGATACCCATGGGGATTGTTGAAGCAGCATCGCCGACTGGGAGGTTCAAGGCGTGGCGAACGGCGCGCCGGCCTTCTTCCATCGCCTTTGAGGCGAGCGCGGGGCCCACAGCCATATCGCCGACCGCATAAATGTGGGCGATATCCGTCTGGCAGTATTGATTTGTGGGTATGAGGCCTTTCTCAGAAACTGAGATATTCGCTGCCGAAAGATGTAAGTCTTCGACGTTCGATTGGCGACCGAGGGCGACGAGCATTTTCTCGCTTTTGATTGTAGTCCCGTCACTCAATCGGGTGACGACATGGGCCACATTGTCCCAGCGCACCTCCGCAATCTCCTTTCCCCCGAGGTATCGGCCTCCTTGGCATTCGAAACTCTGTACGAACTGTTTGACAAGTTCGCGATCCATGAATTGCAAGGGGTACTGAGCACGGTCGATCAGGGTGACTTCCACCCCCAGCAGGGAAAAAATTGACCCATACTCACATGCAATCACCCCACCACCGAGCACTGTCAAAGATTGTGGGAGGTACATCATGGAAAGGAGTGAATCGCTGTCCAGAATGTGTTCATGGTCGATGGGAATCTCTTTGGGGGCTCTAGGGCGTGATCCGGTGGCGATGACGATGGTGTCGGCCGTGAGTTGTTGCCGTGCCCCGTCGACAGTTTGCATCTCAATGCTATGCTCGCTCAGGAAGTGGGCCCGTCCATGAAGCAAGGAAATGCCGTTCCGTCGGAGCTGTTGACTCATGAAGGAGTCATGAGCTCGAACAACATTTTCGAGCCGACTCAAGAGCGTTGCGATCTGAGTGTCGGGTTTGAGGGTAAATTGGAGAGCCTCACCCGCCCGCTTGAGTTGATCGAGATGAAGCGCACTTTCCCGTAACGTCTTACTGGGAATCGTTCCTCGGTACACGCAACTCCCGCCAATGCCTCGTTCTCGTTCGATTAAGGCAACACGTTTGCCGGCCTTGGCGCCCTGGACTGCCGCTTTTTGGCCGGCTGGACCGGCTCCGATAACGATGATGTCGTATGTCGCGGATGGGCTCATAAATTGAGTGCGTTCACGACCGCCAGTACATGGTCTTTCATGGTGAGTAGCTGATCGATGTCGTTAGGATAAAGATTCAATTCAGCGAAAACCGGTTCGGCGCGAAGCGTCTCATCAGGCATCTCCTCGGGTGTGAGCACGTGACTTGCGAGTCGATCGGAGGTGCATGTGAGCAGACATTCCTGCCGAAAGGAATCGGCATGATCATAATTGTCATAGTATTGGATCGCCGTTGCGACTTGTTTTGGCAAAGCCCATTTCTCTGCAATTAGAGTACCGACGCGAGAATGGTAACCGTCGATCCATCCGTGCAAGACCGGTTTTTCAATTGTGAGACGCTGAGTTTGTGCGAGCGCCGTTGCAGTTTGTAGGACAACTGGCTTCCCGATTTCGTGCAACAGACCGCAAAGATAGGCACTTTCGACGTTGACACGTCTGAGTCTGGCCACTTCCTTTGCGAAAGCTCCACTCGCTAGAGAGTGACGCCAGAGTCGTTTCACCTCATCCTCATGCCCTGGAACCTTAAACGCACCAGATTTAAGTGAAGCGGTAAAGGCAATCTCTGACAACAAGGTAATCCCTAACATGGCTACCGCATGCTGAAGCGAGACGACGGGGCTACGAGGCATATAAGCTGGAGAGTTGGCGATCCGCAATACATGTGCCGCGAGGGCTTGGTCCTGGTGAATCAAGGCTGAGAGCTTGGCTGCATCGGCGGCTGGATCTGATGCCAATGCCATCACTTGACTGGCTGCCTGTGGAAGGAGAGGGAGTTCAATCTCGCCGGTCTCAATTTTCTGGACCAACGACTGTTCAAGCCGTTCAACCGAGGAGGATGCAGATCCCAATTCCGATGCCATAGCAACGACCCTCTCAAAATGCGAGTAGTTCGGTTACGACTACCCTTCTCGGTTGATTCGAGGAGAAAGTTTAGGGGGCGTGACTTTAGGAAGGTGGCAGACTATACTCGATCGTCTTTGCGAGGAACGTATGAATCGAAGTCAGTTGATCGCAGGTGCGGCATGGGTGATAGGTGCTTGGTTGGCCCCGATGTCCGGTATGGCCGCTGAATCCGCCGTGAGTGCCGAAAAGGTGGTGAAGGAGGCTCAAGAAACAATCGAGGCGACCAGGCAGTACACCGCTCAGCAAAAGGAGACGTTCCAGCGAAAGGCGCAAGAAGAACTGGCAGTCATGCAGCAGCAGATTTTGGAGCTGCGGGCAAAGGTCGAGAAAGCCTCGGATGCTACTCGGGCAGACCTTCAACAGTCGCTCAACGAGTTGGAGAAGAAAAAGGACGGAGTGAGAGAAAAACTGGACGAACTCAAACACACAACGGATGCCAAGTGGCAGGAGGTGCGGGAAAGGATGAACAGCGCTCTTGATGAAGTGAAACGCTCATATCGGAGATTGCTCGCTCATTTACCGTGATTGCCAAGCGAGAGGAGCATTAGCGATGAACGTAGTCACGCTTGCAGACTTGCAACAGTTCAGCAGTGAGAAGATGAAGAAGAATAATATCTTTCAAACAGAGCGATTCTTCTGTGATATTTATTGCTTCGAGCCAGGACAAGACCAAAAAGGGCATGTCCACCGTGATCAAGATAAGGTGTATATCGTGTTGGAGGGGCAAGGAACGTTTCAAGTCGGTGCCGAGCAGCGAGTCCTTGTTGCGGGGCAAGGCACTATGGCTTCAGCGGGGGAAGAACATGGGGTGAAAAACCATACAAGCGGGCGACTCAAGGTGTTGGTATTCGTCGCTCCAAACCCAAGCTGATGGAGGGGAGCACGCTCAGCCAATAGCAAAAGGGGGAGCGGGCATGACGCCCGCTCCCCCTTTTCGTGTACCAGGCTGACAAGAACCTGTTCCACCTAACAACTGTCACTCCTCAGGGCTTGTAGCAGGACCGGTCCGCTGGCTTCCCGTCGTGCGAGAACTGGTTTTCGTATGCCATCACCTGCCAGATTTGCTCTTCGGACAGAAGTCCTTTGTTGCCCTTCATCTTGGTTTTTGGAATTCCCTCTGAGATACGCCAGAACCAGTACGCGTCAGAGTAACGACAGACGATTTTTGGATCACGAAGGTCTCGTGCGCCCTTTTTCGCTGGCTTGCCATCTTTTCCGTGACAACTGCTGCAGTTGACGTCAGTCTTGAACTCGCCATTATAAATCTTCCCTCCCTCCGCAATAGCCTTTGGATCGGTCCAACCACCTGCGGGCATCTTCTTATCAGCATACTCAGGTGGAACCGGAGCCAACGGAGGCTCGTCAGCAAAGGAAACCCCTCCGGAAAGCATTAGGGCACATCCCATCACCAAAACAGAAGCGCTTACGGTTCTTCGCATTCGTCCCTCCTATTTAGTTGTAATGAACGTTCTGCCTCTCTTTGTTTACTCGACCGGGTCTAAATTGCACCAAGAACTATACCATACCCAATTTCATGGAAAAATGAAAAGGTACTATCGGGGCTATGCTTTCTTATGGGCTAATTTGATTAACTTGAAACCATTACTGTGCGGTCTCGCACATGATTGTTCTGGTTCTGAATATCGATGAGTTTCCCAATGAATTCGACGTGCGAGCCCTGCCTCCATTGTGCTGCAGAGCGAATTCCATGAGTCTATCTGAAAGGCGGCTGATGGTACTCTCAGAAGCCTCGGCCGGAATATTCGATCAAACGCATGATGGAGCCTCACGCAACCTGGTTATTTGACCAATTGCTTCGCTGTCTCAACAATGGATCGTACTCCGATACCATAATGATCCACCAGTTCTTCGGGTTTCCCGCTATGGGGGATTTCACGAACAGCCAGCTTATGGACTTTGAGGCCCTCAGTCGCAACGGCACTCAAGACGGCATCACCGAGTCCTCCGTGGGCGTAGTGATCCTCCACAGTAAGGATTCGGCCTTGCGTGGACCGCCCACTGTCCAATAGCGTATTCCTATCGATAGGCGCGATACTATACAAATCGATCACACGAGTCGAGATGCCGACTGCCTTCAATTGGTCATAGGCTTTCAACGCTTCATGTAGAGTCACACCTGCGGCAACGATCGTGAGGACATCGGATGAGCTATGTCGAAGAATCTTACTGCCTCCGATGTGGAATTCTTCTCCCGGCCCATAGAGAACAGGGCTCTTGGGCCTTCCGGCGCGGACATAAACCATCCCCTTGTGATTCGCAGCTGCGTTGACCAGATGATAGGTTGAGTTCCCATCAGACGGGTAGAGCACCGTGACGTTAGGTTGAGCCGCCATCATGGCGATGTCCTCTAACCCCATTTGGGACGGTCCATCTTCGCCGATGCTCACGCCGACATGGGTTCCAACCAGCTTAATATTTGATCCACTGATTGCGGCCATGCGGATGAAGTCGTAGGCACGGCTCAGAAAACAGGCGAACGTGGCTGCGAAGGGGATTTTGCCGCATGCCGCTAGGCCGGCGGCTGCGCCGACCATATTTTGTTCTGCGATAAAATTTTCAAAAAACCGATTCGAAAACTTCTTGCCGAATTTATCACTGTACGTGGAGTTCTTCACATCGGCATCAAGGGCGACGACAAGGGGGTTCACGGAACCTAGCGCCTCGAGTGCGATTCCAAACGCCTCTCGTGTGGCGACGGATTCCCCGATCTTGTATGGGGCTGGCGGCATGATGCCGATCGACCGAGAAGGAATGGAGCTGGGCGACGGTCTTGCGATGTGAGGCGCCGAGCCGTTAGAGGTTAATTGCTTAGTAAGTTCGTCGAGTGCCTTCTGCGTCTCTTCCCCTTTCTTAAGAGGCTTACCATGCCAGTCAGGTTTGTTCTCAATGAACGAAATGCCCCTCCCTTTATAGGTTTGGGCGAGCAGGACGGTCGGTCTTCCTTTGGTTTGAGCTGCTTCGTCGAAAGCTCTGAGTATCGCATTGAAGTCATGGCCATCAATGACGATCACATGCCAGCCGAATCCGCTCCAGCGGGAACGGTACGCCTCCATATCGTGTTGCAGCATCGTAGCGTCACTTTGGCCGAGTCGGTTCACGTCAATAATGGCACACAAATTATCCAATTCGTACTGGCGCGCAATTTCGACGGCTTCCCAAACCGACCCTTCGACCGATTCCCCATCTCCCAGGAGGACATAGGTTCGGTAGTTGATTGCATCGACGAACTTTGCGTTCAATGCGATGCCGACACCGACAGGCAGTCCTTGCCCCAGTGAACCGGTTGCCATATCGACAAATGGCAATCGTGGGGTTGGGTGGCCTTCCAAATCAGATGCCAGAGTGCGTAATTTCAGAAGATCGGTTGACGGGAAGAGCCCGGCTTCAGCCCACGCTGCGTACAACAATGGGGCGGCATGTCCCTTTGAAAGAATGAAGCGGTCACTGTTCAGCGCTTTTGGGTTCTGTGGATCGTACCGCATGACGGAGAAGAACAGGGCAGCAACAATATCGGCCGCCGAAGCGCAGCTCGAGGGATGACCGCTTCCTGCTTCGCTGGTGGCCCGGACACTGTCGATTCTGAGTTGGGTTGCTTTGTTACGTAAAGTCGCAAGTAGTTCAGAGGAAGTGACTAGACCTGCCATCGAAGATCCTTTCAGGATAGAGATCAAACGCAGTAAGTAAACTCATTGCCTATATCATGCGGGCAATTGAGAAAGAAATAGCGTGTGAAGCTAGCAAATTCGACCGCGGAAGGTCAATCAACAGGCCCGCCCTCTGACAACAATCCAGAGGGCGGAAGAGGAGAAACGCGGGCAGGCAGGTTTTATCAGGTTTGTGATGGTGGTGTGACTACAAGTACTTCGCTGGAACAAGGACTTTCTGCTTCACCAACTGCACTAATTGCAAAGAAGTACACCGCATTGGGTTCCAGGTCCGTAATGGTTACAGGCGAAGCATCGACCGCTCGACTTTGTTCGTAGGAGCATGAGCCCGGTACTCCAGATGATTCTCTTCCATAATAGACATAATAACCGGATACGCTAGGATCAATAGATGGATCCCAGGTCAATTGAGCGGTGACTCCGGTCGGGGTGGGAGTCAGAGAGATTTCGGGGTTGTCCTCTTCACCAGGGTCGGCGATATTTGCGAAATGTTCTGAATCTTCTGCTTCATGTTCAGCTGAACCCATTGCCCGATCGTCATCCGTTGACAAGCCCGGCGTACTCGAATCCAGGTTCGATCCGTTCCCTTCCTCCGCCGACTCCTGATCCTCAGCTGGACTGGAGAGTGAGGAAATGATCGGAGTTCCAGCTCCATCCTGTTCGCCACAGCCGGGTAATGGTAGTGCGATCATGCCTAGGAGGATCAGTCCTGCTGTCGATTTTGTGAAGAGCCGATAACAGAAATCGATCAAATTCATGTTTGCACGCATACGAATCTCTCCTATTAATTCAAGAGAATGGTTAAGCTCCTTGCAGAGCAAGTACCCAAGGGAGAACGATCGTGGTTCAAGCAAGTATGGTGCCAACTTAATTCAAGTGGTAAATGGTAGTGATTCAATAAGTTATGAGATTATTCGACATGCTTAGGAGCGTAGGTATGAAGGGTTAAACCTTCAAGTACTATGATCAGCTGTCACGCGGAGGGTGAGAGGAAGGAGAGAGGGTATTTTCTAATGGAGTATGCGGATGTGATTCTCTTCAACCAACGTCAGCCACCGTCAAGGGGGAACTTGTTGGGGATTAGTGTGCTCTTTGAAGAATCTCAAGAGCAGTACCCCATTCACCAGTATGACGATTGCCAGGATGGCATAGGTAGTAACTGGTGACGCAAGCTCCAGCTCACCCAAGACACGAGAAAGCCCGAATCCGACGATCAACCCGTCGAATGCCATACAAATACGTCTGAACGTTTCGGGATCCATCAAGCGGATAAGAAAGGTTCCCAGTGGAATGCCAATCATCACGCTGGGGACGATGTAGGGAATAATCTCCATGCTGCCGGCACTGTAGAAGCCGATCAATCCATAGGCAATGGCGGTGAGTGACGATTCAGCCAAACGAATGATGCCTAGCGCGGCGCGGAAATCTTGTTTTGGATAGCCTTGGTTATTGAAGAGGAGAGCTAATGGGGGACCGGAAATGGTGGTCACGGAGTAGAGGGTGCCGAGTCCAAGTCCAAACGGCACGGCGATGACTTTTTCAGCCTGGATTGGTTTGCGAATGCCTGCGGCTTGGAGAAGGATCAAGGGTAACAGAAAAAAATAGGTGACGAACTTGATCCATGCTGGTTCCACGAGGGAAAGAAGATAGCTCCCGATGCCGACGCCGACTGCCAGACCACCCAGAATCGGAGCCACCCGCCAGAAAATATTGGGGATGCTCCTTCGGTTGATAAACAGCACATAGGCGTTGATGACGAGCTCAACCAGTACCAGTGCAGGGTTCAAGATGCGGTTGGTATAAAACAAGAGGGCCACAGGAACGGTAATCGAGGAGAAGCCGTATCCAAGGGCTCCATTCACTATGGAAGCTACAAAGGTAATAACGACTAGAACAACAACATCATCCATAGAGTGTTAGTCCTTGAGACGGTCGGATGCAAAGTCGGCAAGCGTGTAATAGTCGAGGATTCCGGCGATAGCATCACGAACGGTTCCCATCACCTGTTGCACTGGACACCGTGTCTTCTCCGCATAGGGACACTCACGACACTTTTGATAGGCTGTCTTGCTGACGCATCCGATCGGGGCAAGAGGACCATCAAGTGCGCGTATGACCTGTCCTAGCGTAATTTCCTTTGGTTGCTTGATGAGGACATATCCCCCCTTTACTCCGCGTCGACTGGAAATCAATCCGGCTCGTTTGAGGGTGAGGAGAATTTGCTCTAAGAATTCGACCGGGATGTGTTGACGATCGGCAATGTCGTGCCGCTGGAGTGTGGCTCTTCCATGTGCGAGCGTGAGTTCGAGCAAAGCTCTCAGACCGTACTCGCTTTTCTTAGACAGTTTCATGGCATTGACAGAAATACAACTAACTTTATCAACAAGCACTACAATATGAAAAATATCTTCTATGCGTCAAGGTCAAATCAGAGGAGACCAGAATCTCACCTCAAGGCGCTTGTGTGGGGCAAGGATCTCGTCGTTCTTCAGTCTTGGTGGTCTGGAATTCAGGTGAGAGCGGGGGTACTGGGGTAGAAGTGTGTTGCTAGAGTTTCTTCTAGTTTGACATCTTGGAATCCGAGGCTATCATGGAGTATAAATACGAGGCCAGGATGACAGAATGGAACTCTGCCACCCTGGTTTATCTTACACCTCGTAGACAGGTGCGTAAGATGAGCCCTTCACCAGATTAATTGCAGACTGGCAGTCGGCTTTATTCCAATAGCCTTCCCCAGAATTTGCAATAATTCGGTGGTTGGCAGCTACTAACTGCCAACGCCAATGCCCGTTTGAATCCTTGTACATTCGGTATTGCATGGTTTTTCACCTCCTTTCATGATGGAATATCGAACCTTCCTCTTTACTTACAACTTTGATGGGGCGAAATGGGAACTCCCTATCAAAGCCAAGACGCCCGAAGAGGCACGGGCGCGCCTTAATCATGCACTCTATGCTGAGTATACTGGCGAACTCATGGCCTCCATTCCAGTCTCTCCAAGTGGTATCTTAGGAACGTTTTCATTTCTGAAAAACTTCTTCCGGTCACGCCGATAGAGTTATCATTTCCTCTAATGACCAAACGTGATCGGCGATGCCTGATTGCATGGCAGGTGTCACTCGCAACGTCTGATGAATGCGGCAAAAGTTGTAATAAGCGAATTGCAGCGCATAGGCCCACCGAAGATTCTCCCACTTCTTTGAAAACGCATTGGTCAGCCTCGTCATCCTGCGCATGCTCATTCTCAAGGTGAGATTCTGCCTTTCGATGTGTGAGGTCGTGGCCTTACTCAAGTCGGGGTTGCCGAACGCCCTAGACTTCTCACAAGCAATACAGGTGCTGGGAGAATAGCGGGTCTGACTCTCGGGGTTGCTTCGATAAATCTTAATGACCTGCGCAAAGTCAACATGCTGTGCTCCAAGACTCTCAATAATCGCATCTTTGTAGGGTGGGAAGGCATCAGTGGTGATTTGGAAGTTCCCTTCAGTCGCATAGGCCAGTTTTTCCGTAAAGGCGATGGTATCTTCTCGGTTTCGTAGACCAAGATGCCAGGCAAGGATGAGTTTTGTGTGGCGCTCCATCCCGATGAAGCACCAGGCATCCCCAACACCCTGCTTAGTGATCGCCTTTCGTGCCTTCGTTTTGGCCTTCATACCAACATATCCCCACACCTCGTCTGCACTAACATCTTTAACCTGAAGACCATGAATACGCTCAACCATGAGCCGTTCGCAGCGTTCACCAACCAGTGCCAGGAGCGTCAAAATGGTCCGCTTTTCAACTCCTGTGATTCGCTCAGTCGTGCGAATTGAACATCCTTCAACCAGATGCTGAATCACAGACACCGCCTTCTCGATCGGCAATCGCATGTCATCAAGTGGCCTTTTATGTGGCTCAAGAAAGGTTTTCTTACAGATGAGGCACCGAAACCTCTGTAAGCCATTCCTATCTTTCCCGAATTTCTTTGCTTGTGCGTTGCATGCTGGGCAGGTCATATATGAACCCTCCATCTAGCAACACACTATAACTAATTTGCTCAAGCATGTAAATAGCAAAATATAGCACTAGGCGTGAATTTCAACGCCATTTTCTTAACCCCTCTTGCAAAAATGATCGGGTTAGAAGATAATAAGAATGCGTTTTGTGCCTACCACGGGCTACCTCTTAGGGGCGGCAAAACCTAAAAGAGGTAGCCCTTCATGTCTTGGCCAGCTCGTCGGTAAGCGAGAGCGAGCTGGCTATGCCTTAATAATTTCAACATAGTATCTCTCCTTTCCTTGTTAACGTAGACGGTATAAGGGCTATCGCTATCTTCCCTCTTCATTTTCTTCTTCTTCGAATGGATCCGGAATAGATTCTGACTCAAAGTCATCAGAGGTTTCAGATTCCTCGCTCTTATTGAGTAGAGTGAAAGTATTTGGCCCAGTCTTTGAAAAAACTTGTCCAAGACGGGCATATCGTGAAAGCGTCCCCCCTACAAGCACTCTCTGCTCCTTTGTGTTCTCCTTACCCATAGCCTTCAATAGAGCATTAATGTGTAGCGGAATAGGCGAAGCCTTGAGGGCTTCCATGGCATGATGGGCAGAGCTTCCCGGACGAAGAGCCAATTCCGGTGCGCTCGATGTAGCGCCTTCTTTTGGCATGAGCTTGATGGCTTCCTGTAGCCCCTGGATGTAGGAACGCGCTTCTGCTATTTTTGTTGTCCAGTCGGCTATTTCCTGTTCTTTCCTGCGAATCCGCTCCTCTATCTTCTCTCTAATCCCCATGTCTCACCCCCAATCGAGTCGTACTGTAGCATGAAGCATGGATGAGCGCAATGCCGTGATACTTGAAAGCTTAATGAAGCACTTATTTTGCTATAAGTGGGTCTAAAAGGATCTAATCGATAGGACTATTTGAGGTAGGGCAAAAAGAATAATGCAGAGGATTAAAGATCTACTTCGACCAACGAGCCTTCGCACCCTTCTTGGCTATTGATGATTTGTCTTTTGAAGGAATCTTTTCTGCGCGTGCTGGGCCGCCTTTCTGGCCGCCTTTACGGCCAGCCTCGACTCGGTAGGATAATTTTTCTGGCGGGAGACTTTGGGGACGCGGTTTCCCGTCTCGCTCTTCATCACGAGCGATCAATTCTTGTAATGCACTGAAGGCGCTTTCGTTCTCGTCTTTTCGTCTTCGCATATTCTGAGTATGCCATGGATCGAGGAATATTTCATCGGCTTAGCAACACACTGAGCCCCCACTACCAGAGCGGGCTATTCCTTGACAGTGGAAAAGTATTCTTGCTAGCCTGCCAGCTTCAGATGTAAGCATCTAATTATCTCTCCTGACGAGGCTGAAGGTTCAGTGACGTTTCAAGAACTGATTCTTACCCTCCATCGTTTCTGGGCCGATCATGGATGTGTTGTTCATCAACCCTACGATATGGAAATGGGCGCAGGGACGTTTCATCCAGCCACGTTTTTGCGATCACTTGGACCAGAGCCATGGCAGGCTTCCTATGTGCAGCCGTGTCGTCGCCCCACCGATGGCCGGTATGGTGAAAACCCTAACCGTCTCCAGCACTATTATCAGTACCAAGTCGTACTGAAACCTTCGCCGGACAATATTCAAGAGCTTTACTTGGAGAGTCTGGCTCGGCTGGGGATTAATCCAAAGCAGCATGATATCCGCTTCATCCAAGATGATTGGGAGTCACCGACATTGGGAGCCTGGGGGCTTGGCTGGGAAGTGCGTTTGGACGGGATGGAAATTACCCAGTTCACGTACTTTCAGGAAATTGGTGGCATTGAACTGAGTCCCATCACGGGCGAAATCACCTATGGGACCGAGCGAATTGCCATGTATCTGCAGCAAGTGAACAACGTCTTTGATCTGGCGTGGACGGACTCGATCAAGTATGGCGATATTCATCATGAAACCGAGGTGCAGGGATCGCGCTACAACTTTGAACAAGCGGACGTGGCCATGCTGGTACACGCGTTCGAGGCGAATGAACGGGAGTGCGCTCGGTTACTTGCGCAAGTCGACCAGCGCGTCACGCTGCCCGCCTACGATTACTGTATTAAGTCGTCCCATGTATTCAATCTCTTGGATGCGCGCGGTGCGATCAGCGTGGCGGAGCGAACGGGGTATATTGCCAGGGTGCGGGCGTTGGCCAGGCAGTGCGCTGAACGCTATATCGAAGAGCGAGCTGCAATGGGTCATCCGCTGTTGAGTCGCGAACTGAGAGCCACAAAGTCTGGTAGACCTCGAGCAGGGGTCGGAACAGGCCGCACGTAATTCGCTATGGCGACTCAAAAGAAAGCCGGACGCCGAGAGACCGCGCAGACGAAACGTACAGGGACATCCGCACCTGCCACGGCTGAGTTGCTGTTGGAAATCGGGGTAGAGGAGCTGCCCCATCAGTTCATTGCCCCCGCGCTCGCTTCGCTCAAAGAATCGGCTGAAGCTCTATTCAACGATCATCGGCTCACCTTTCAGTCCGTCCAAACCATGGGAACGCCGCGTCGATTGACGATCGTGGTCGATGGCCTGGCGGTGAAACAGACCTCCATCATGAGAGAGACAATGGGGCCGTCGAAGGCTGTTGCGTTCGATCAGGCGGGGCAACCGACTAAAGCCGCCTTCGGATTTTCCGCTGGTCAGGGGGTGGCCGTTCAAGAGCTTCAGGTACGCCAGACCCCGAAGGGCGAGTACCTGTTTGCCGTGAAACGTGAGGAAGGCCGGGCGTCCACCGCTGTCTTGCTCGAAACGCTCTCGCAACTGGTGTCAAGTCTTGCGTTCCTTAAAGCAATGAAATGGAACGAGAGCGGTGTGCGCTTCGCCCGTCCGATCCGGTGGATGGTTGTACTGTATGGAGGCAAGGTGCTTCCAGTCAAGGCCGCCGGGATCACAGCATCGGATCAGACGAACGGCCATCGCGTGTTAGGCGGAGGGAAGTGGGGCATTGTTCGCGATGCCGCTTCCTATGTCAGTGTGTTGGAGCGCAAGGGGGTCATCGTTGATCCGCAGCGCCGCCGGGAATTGATCGAGCAGCAGATTGCCGCCATTTGTGACAAGGTGGGATTTCAGTTGAACGACGACGAAACCTTGCTTGACCAGGCTGTGTACGCAACGGAACAGCCCCAGGCGATTCTGGGGTCGTTTAAGGATGCGTATCTGGAGATGCCGGAAGAGATTCTGATGACCTCGATGAAGGAACACCAGGGATTCTTTTCCTTACGCCAGAAGGCGACCGGCAAGTTGGCGGCCCGGTTCCTCGCGGTGGTGAACAACCGCGCGAAGGATATGTCTCTGATTCGTGAAGGCAATGAGCGTGTGCTGGCGGCACGATTAGCCGATGCGAAGTTTTTCTTTGATGAAGATCAAAAGATTCCGTTGGAAGAGCGTGCCAAGAAGCTCAGTGGAGTCACGTTTCATCAAAAACTTGGCACGATGACTCGAAAACAGGAGCGGGTCTGTGAATTGGTGAGTGCCCTCGCCAAGCAAGTGGGTCTTTCATCGGAGTCTCAATCCGCTTGCGCCCAAGCAGCACGGATCAGTAAGGCGGACTTATTATCTGGGATCGTGGGAGAGTTTCCAGAGCTCCAGGGTGTGATGGGGGGCTACTATGCGCAGCGTGATGGCATGTCGCCGACCGTATGCAAGGCCATACGGGATCAATACATCCCTCGAGGCATGGAAGGCACGCTGCCTGAAACGATCGAAGGACAGATGTTGGGGTTGGCTGACCGGCTCGATACGATCGTCGCGTTCTTTCTCGCAGGCATCATCCCAAAGGGATCAGAAGACCCTTTTGCCCTGAGGCGGCATGCCTTATCCATCGTTCGAATGTTGCTCGAAAAACAAATCAACATTGACCTGCACGCCGCCATTGATGCTGCGACCCTGCTGGTAGAGAAGGATGTGAAGTCGACACCTTCATCGCACCATGATCCGCTGGGGTTTATCGTGGAGCGGTTTCGTTACTACATGGGAGTTACAGAGAACCTGCGGGACGATGTCATTCGTGCAGTCACGGGCTACGCGAACAGAAAGTGTGACTTCATCGACATGGCTGGACGG
This sequence comes from Nitrospira sp., assembly GCA_036984345.1. GTDB lineage: Bacteria > Nitrospirota > Nitrospiria > Nitrospirales > Nitrospiraceae > Nitrospira_D. The sequence continues at coordinate 21,699 of BQXA01000019.1, forward strand.
ATGCAGGCATTGCAAGCGACCACGTCGTTCCAAGAATTTGATCCGCTCATGGTGGGATTCAATCGAGCCAATAACATTCTGAAAAAAGAAGGTGTGAAGAAATCGGAGATGCCATCAGTGGATCCAACGTTATTCCAAGATGACGGGGAACGAGAACTCTATACCCACCTGACATCATCGAAAGAGCGGTACCATGGACTCCTTCAGACGCACCAGTACCAAGATGCACTCGGATGCTTGGTGCAGTGTAAGCCGTACATTGATCGCTTTTTTGAATCCGTGATGGTCAATGTGGAGGATCAGGCATTACGAAATAACCGCCTGTCGTTGCTTGGGGATGTCGTGGATGGGTTCTTTGGGAAGTTCGCAGACTTTTCCCAGATTGTGGTACAAGGGCGGTAAGTCGTATCGGACGGACAACGGACTGCGCTGGCGTGGACCGGGCACAGGGGGAGTTGCCATGGATCAGCCGATGGCGGACGAGTCCCGTCGGGCGGACAAGATCCGACGATTCTCTCTTGGTGTTTCCCTGGGCTTAATCGTGTGCTGCAATGCGATCCTCTTCGTAGGGCTCACACTCAGTGGCATCAATCTGGATGATGTAGTGAAGACCCCAGATCTCTTCAATGCCAAACAGGATGTCTGTCTTCGGCTTTCGTGGCGATCTGTACCTGGGGAAAGTGAACCGGTTCAGCTGTGTTCGGAGTGGTTGAACCTTTCTGATCCGAGTGGAACACCACATTCCCTTTCACCAGACACGAAGCTGAAGCAGGGACTTGACGGGCATTATTATGTCGATCAGGGTATACAGGCTGACTACCGATTATTGGTGCTGATGCTGTTTGTCGCCGCTATTATCATCGGTGGGGTACGGGTCAAGTGGTTCTTGGTGAGCCGGTATCGGCTCCATCTGGAATCGGCAGACGGTCGCCGTGCTTCGACGGCTCATTGATACGCATTCTTCCTGGAAGGAGAAGTCACGTGGCAAAGAAATACGTCTACTATTTCGGTGACGGCAAAGCCGAGGGGACCTCGAACATGAAGGAACTGCTCGGGGGAAAAGGGGCGGGATTGGCCGAAATGACGAATCTCGGTATCTCTGTTCCGCCCGGCTTCACGATCACGACCGAAGCCTGCATCGAATACGACAAGCACGGGAAGAAATATCCACCCGGCATGTGGGAGGCGACGCTGGCTGCTCTGAAGCGCGTGGAGCGGTCGATGGGGATGGGATTCGGTGACTCCGAAAAGCCGTTGCTGGTCTCCGTGCGTTCCGGTGCCCGCGCGTCGATGCCGGGAATGATGGATACGGTCCTCAACGTGGGATTGACGCTGCGGACGGTCGAGGGGCTTGCCGCGAAAACCAAGAACGAGCGGTTTGCCCAGGACAGTTATCGCCGCTTTGTCACGATGTTCGGTAGCATCGTCATGGGGGTGCCGCGTGAACATTTCGAGGCGATTCTGAAGCACAAAAAAGAAGAGATGGGTGTGACCCATGAGACTCAACTCGACGCAGGGGGCTTGCGGGACCTCGTCGGACGATTCAAGGCGTTGGTGAAAGAAGAAACCGGGAAGGAGTTTCCGGATGACCCCAATGAACAGTTGCGCATGGCGATCAACGCGGTCTTCTCGTCATGGAACGGGGCGCGTGCCATCACCTATCGACGGTTGAACGGCATTCCGGACCATTGGGGGACCGCGGTCAACGTGGTCGCGATGGTGTTTGGCAATATGGGCGATACCAGCGGAACCGGTGTGGCCTTCACACGCGATCCGAATACCGGCGAGCATAAATTCTTTGGGGAATGCCTGATGAACGCGCAGGGTGAGGATGTCGTCGCTGGTATCAGAACGCCGTTGCCGGTCAGCGCACTCGCGAAGAATGTTCCGGCTGCCTACAAGGATCTCGAACAGACCTACAAAAAGTTGGAGAAACATTACCGGGACATGCTCGACCTCGAATTTACGATCCAGGAGGGCAAACTCTATATGCTCCAGACGCGCGTCGGGAAGCGGACCGGTATCTCGGCCGTTCGGATCGCCGTTGAAATGGTCAAAGAAGGCTTGATCACAAAGCGTGAAGCCGTGCAGCGGGTCGGTCCGGATCAATTGGCGCAGTACCTGTACCCAATTTTCGATGCGACGGTGGAATCCAGTTCGACTCCATTGGGCAAAGGCTTGCCGGCCGGGCCTGGGGCGGCGGCGGGAAAGGTCGCCCTCACACCGGATCGTGCGGTCGAGATGAAAGCCGCCGGGCAACGGGTCGTGCCCGTCCGTGATGAAACCAGCCCGGACGACATTCACGGCATGAATGCGGCCACCGGATTTTTGACCGCACGTGGTGGGATGACCTCGCATGCGGCCGTGGTGGCAAGGCAGATGGGCAAAGTCTGCGTCGCCGGTTGCGAAGCCGTACAGGTAATCGACGATCAATCGGTACGGATCGGCTCGAAGGTATTCCGCGAAGGGGACTATATTTCCGTCAACGGTTCGACCGGGAATGTCTATGATGGTGATGTGCCGGTGGTGGAGTCGGAAATCATTCAAGTCGTGCAAGGGAAGCTGGATCCCAAGAAGTCGTCGAAGTATCAATTGTTCGCGACGTTGTTGTCCTGGGCTGACAGTGAACGCGAACTGCGAGTTCGGGCCAACGCCGATGTTCCGGACCAGGCGAAGATTGCGAGGGGCTTCGGAGCGGAAGGCATCGGATTGTGCCGGACGGAGCACATGTTCTTTGCGGAAGATCGGATCTCGATCATGCAGAAGATGATCCTGGCACGCACGAAAGAAGAACGTGAAAGATTTCTCGACCAACTGCTTCCTCTGCAGAAGCAAGACTTTATTGGACTCTACCGTGAGATGCAGGGGTACCCAGTCACGATTCGGCTCCTTGATCCGCCGCTCCACGAATTTTTGCCCAAGCGTGAAGATCTGATGGTGGAGATTGCTCAGCTGGAACTGACCGAGCATGACGGGACCAAGCTCGAGGAAAAACGGCGTTTACTAGCTCGAGTGGAAGAACTCCACGAATTCAACCCCATGCTAGGGCTGCGCGGGTGTCGGTTAGGCATTACCATGCCGGAGATCACGCGGATGCAGGCGAAGGCGATCATGGAAGCGGCCTGCGAGTTGGCGAAGGAAGGGAAGAAGATCGTGCCGGAGATCATGATCCCACTGGTCGGCATGGTCGCCGAAATGAAGTCACAGAAGGATCTCGTGAAAGAAGTGGCTCAGGAGACGATGAAACGGTACGGCGTGAAGCTCAATTATCTGGTCGGGACGATGATCGAGTTGCCGCGTGCGGCCGTAACGGCCGACCGGATTGCGCAGGAGGCGGAGTTCTTTTCATTCGGGACGAACGACTTGACGCAGACCACGTTTGGTTTCTCACGCGATGATGCCGCAAAGTTCATCGATTTCTACAAGACCAACAAGATCATGGATGCAGACCCCTTTGCCGTGCTCGACCGAGAAGGTGTCGGGGCGCTGATGAAACGGGCCATCGAGGGTGGGCGCAAGACGCGATCCGATATCAAGCTTGGCATCTGCGGCGAGCATGGCGGTGATCCCAGCTCCGTCGAGTTCTGCCAGCAACTGGGGTTAGATTACGTGAGCTGTTCACCATTCCGCGTCGCGATTGCGCGATTGGCGGCGGCGCAGGCGGGGATCGGACAATCGAGTGCGAAGCCTGCGGAGAAGAAACCTAGGGCGAAGCGGAAGCCAGCGAAGTCACGTACGTCATCGACAGCACGCCGCAAGAGACGGTGACCAGCACTCAACAAGATTTCCGCTTCATGACCCTGGCTCTTCGCTTGGCGGCGAAGGGCCAGGGAACGACTAGCCCGAATCCGATGGTCGGAGCCTTGGTGGTTCGTCAAGGCGACATTGTCGGGCAGGGATTTCATCTCCGACCAGGAACTCCCCACGCAGAGATTCACGCGTTACGACAGGCAGGGACTCGCACTCGAGGTTCGACGCTCTACATCACACTTGAGCCCTGCTGCCATCTCAAAAAACGTACTCCCCCTTGTGTCCCAGAAATCCTTCGTTCCGGTGTCCGCCGTGTCGTGATCGCGACGCAAGATCCGAATCCATCAGTCAAGGGCAAAGGAGTCGCCGCACTTCGACGGGCCGGGCTGGCGGTCGTGGTCGGAGTGGCTCGCCTCGAAGCAGAAGAATTGAACAGGGCCTACTGCCATTGGATGAAGACCGGTCGCCCTTATGTCACACTCAAGGCGGGCATGACGCTTGATGGACAGCTGGCGACGGCAAGGGGCGAGTCCAGGTGGATCACGAGTGAGGCGTCCCGTCAGGAGGTGCATCAGCTTCGTAGTTCTGTGGATGGCATCTTGATCGGAGTGAACACTGTTCTGACAGATAACCCTTCGCTGACGGTGAGGAAGGGAGCGCGCTTCGATATCGTCGCCTCACGTCAGCCTCTTCGCATCGTGGTTGATAGCAGACTGCGCACTCCGACCACGGCAAGGATTCTGGCGCGACAGGACAAGGCCAAAACGATTATTGCGACAACTTCTGCGGCTCCACAAGCGCGGCGATCAGCCTTGGAGGAAAAAGGCATTGAAGTCCTGACGGTTTCTCCTCGGCAGGGTCGTGTATCCTTGTCGTCGCTACTGAAGGAGCTTGGTCGGCGCGGGATCATGTCGGTGCTCGTGGAGGGAGGAGGCGAGATCAATGCGGCGATGTTGAGGAACAAGTTGGTCGATCACGTTCGTCTCTACATCGCGCCGCTCTTGCTAGGCGGCCAAGATGCCAAGGGACTCCTCGGGGGAAACAGTCCAGCGCGACTCGCGAAGGCATTCCGGGTACGCGGTATGGTGGTACGGCCGCTCGGCGACGATGTGGTCGTGGAAGGAGAGTTGTGATCCTCTTCCGATGGATGGTCTTCCTGGTGACGTTCCTGGTGGTGGGTGGTGGTGCTGGTAGTCTTGCAGAATCATTGGCTCCATCGTCGAAAAGTCTTGCGTCGCGCGTCCACCAATATCTCGATGCTCGAGACGGCGAGGAAGCCGAAGAGCTATTGCAAACGATTTTGTCCAGCGAGCAAGCCTCAATCAAAGCGGTGTCTTACATCATCAAAGAAGGAAGACCATACCAGAGCCAACCCACTGGAATTCTTCCGAGTGAACAGATTGTCGTTCGCGGGCAGACCTACCCTTTGTCGTTGTTTGTTCCAGAGTCATATGAGACTGCAAAACGCTATGCGTTAGTCGTGTGTTTGCATGGCTTTGGTTTTACCGGTGAGGAGTATTTGGAACGGTGGCGTACTCGCTTGGGAGAAGACTATCTCTTGGCTTGTCCCACCTATCCCTCCGGCGCCTGGTTTACGAGGCGGGCCGAGGAGTTGGTGCTGGAGACGATTCAGGATGTAACCAGGCGATACCATATCGATCCTGATCGCGTCTTTCTGACGGGTATGTCGAACGGCGGGATTGGAGCGTGGCTGATCGGGATGCACCATGCGCCGCTCTTTGCCGGGATCGCGCCTATGGCCAGTGGATTGGATGATGTGCTCATGCCGTTTTTAGCGAATCTTCGCCACACGCCCATCTATATCATTCATGGATCCAAAGATCAGGTGATGCCGGCACATCTTAGCCGATCGATCACCAAAGAGCTGGATGCCCTTAGCTACCCGTACGTGTATCGCGAGCATGAACGTGAGCATCCTATCGCTGGTGGGCATTATTTCCCCAAGGAGGAGTTGCCGGATCTCATTGCGTGGTTCGATCACCAACGCCGACAATCGTTACCGCGCAGCGTCACGTTGGTACGCGATGCCAGCCACTTTCAGCCGTTTACCTGGGTCCGTCTCGATGCGACTGATCCGATCGCGGCATTTTCAGACGATCTGGTGGACAAGGGTGACGAACAGATCAAGCGTCGAGTCTATGCCAGACTGGATGCGTCGATTCGAGAAGGGAATCGGATCGAGGTGCAGACGGACCATGTTCGGCGGTATAGCCTGTTTGTGAACGACTCTCTGATTGATCCGGCCAAGCCGGTGACCGTGATCACGAACGGCGAGGTGTCGTTTGCAGGGACTGTTATGCCATCAGTGGAAACCTTGCTGCGTCAAACCAGGCTCCGACAAGATACTCAACGTCTCTTGACCATTCATCTCTCCATCACCGTCCCAACACCGGATCCATGAACCGAGCAAGGGGCTTCACCGGGAAACAGGGTTCACCCCGATGGGCGGTGCTTTTTGGCGTCACCCTCGTGCTCTCGGCTGGTACCGCAGGGGCTGAGAGCTGCAGCCTTTCCGCCGTCCATGGAGACCTGACGTTCCCTGTAGAGCGGATTTCTTCTGACTGGACATGCCGGCTTCACAAGATCATCAAGTCGCATACGACGGTCACACGGGTCGGTCCGATCCGGGTGGCGATGTCAGAGCCACTCTATCGATATCTGCTTGGTGAGCCACCGATTGCGGCCACGTTGATTCGTCGCCTTGGCCTCGGCTCGTATCGTTCCCAAGCCTGGGGGGAAAGACAGTTTTGGGGCGATGACGGCGAAGGGACAAAAGGCTTCGTGCAACTGGTCTATGAGGATGCAGAGTCCAGAATTTACTTACTGGACGGCTCTCATGAAAGTCGATTGCTTCCGTATATCACGGGGAAGGCCGTCGTGTTTCTCCGGATGGCGGTGGCACGAGATCACGCCGGGAACGAAGACATGGACAGTACGATCGTGGCCTATACGAAATTGGATAATCGCTTGTTGTCAGGATTGGTGTCAGTTCTGCATCCGCTGATTCGCGGCATGGTCACAAACAAGCTCCAGAAGGGAGTCGAGACGGTTCATCGACTGGGTGTGACCATGCGACACTATCCTTCTCGGGTGTTGCGTGAGGCGGAAAAGGATCCACCGTTGCCCGAGCCACACCTGGTGTTTTTGAGAACAGTGCTCGATCCTCAACTCGGTTCCAGCCAGACGATCTTGCCTGCCACGACGACCCCATGACCGCTTCACGCAGCTTCGTGCTGATCTGCACGGTCGGCATTTTTTGTTTCATCAGTTACAACATGGTGCGGATGCCCGCACTCTCTTTGTTTGCCGAATCGCTGGGTGCGAGTCCGGAGCGAATCGGTCTGATCGTCTCCGTGTCGACCATCACGGGCGTGTTGCTGAAACTGCCGTCCGGCGCCCTCTCCGATATCTATGGACGACGGTTCTTGTTGCGGATCGGCGTGGTCGCGTTCGGCCTGCCGCCCTTTCTCTATCCGTTCATCACGAATCTAGATGCACTGACGGCGTTGAGGTTTCTCCACGGCATGGCGACTGCCATGTTTGCCCCGAGTGCGTTGGCCACGGTGGCGGAGCTCTATCGGGAACGACGCGGGGCGGCGCTTGGGACCTACACGGCCTGCACCCAGTCTGGTTCGCTGTTGGGACCATTTCTTGGTGGCTATCTCATTCATGCCGCAGGATTTGATACGGCATTCGTCACGGCCGGAGTGTTCGGCTGCATCGCCATGGTCTTGTTCTATAGTCTACATCTCGACGTGGCCGTGCCTCCTCGGACAGAAGAGGGACCGAGGGCGGTCTTGTCGGAGATCTGGAAGGGCTTCGCCGCCGTCGTCAAAAACAAGAAGGTTCTGATTACGAGTACGACCGATGCGGCTAAAATGATTGCCAATGGGGCCTTGATGGCCTTTCTCCCGCTGTATGGCGTGTCGGTGGGGCTGAACCCTGGTGAGGTTGGCATGCTCTTCACGGTGCAAGCCGTCACCTCATTTTTCTCCAAGCCGATCATGGGACGTATCTCGGATCGGGTAGGGCGCCAGCCGCTGATTATTCTGGGTCTCTGCATCTGTGCCGGGACGTTTATCTGTGTTCCGCATATCGCGAGGTTTCCAATCTTACTGGTGCTGTCGGCTGGGTTTGGGTTCGGCGAAGCCGTGGTCTCGTCGTCTTCCTCAGCATTGGTCGCGGATAGTTCTGAGTTCAAGCGGCTAGGAGCGGGCTTGGGGATGCAAGGGACGATCATGGACATCGGGCATGCAAGCGGACCGTTGCTAGCTGGGCTGCTGATTGCGAATCTGAGTTATCCGATGGCCTTTGCCATTATTGCCGCTATTCAATTGATAGCGGCCGGCGTGTTTTGGGTGATGATCAAACGAGTGTAGACCGTGTCATCATGACATGGCTGCGCTATAATGGCGGCGAGATGAAGGAGATGACGACAGGAGACCTCGCGATCGGCGTATTTGCCGGTCTGGGCGTTGTGGTGCTGCTTGTGTTGTTTGTCTATGTGGTAAAACAGATCATCGTGAGGAAAGACTGATGTTTACCGGCATCGTCGAAGAAATGGGCGCGATCACGGTCCTGAAGAAATCGCTGACCGGTGCGAAGCTCACGATTTTGGCCTCGACGGTGATGGCCGACCTCAAGATCGGGGACAGTGTGAGTGTGAATGGTATTTGCCTCACCGTCGTTTCGAAAACCGAGCGCGACTTTTCCGTCGAAGTCTCGCCGGAAACACTCTCGGTGACGACGCTGGGAACCTACCCTGTCGGCATGCCAGTCAATCTTGAACGGGCGATGAGGCTGAACGAACGCATCGGTGGCCATTTGGTGGCCGGACACGTGGATGGAGTGGGCGTGATCCGCAGCCGACAGCAAGATGCCAACGCGATTCTGTTGGCGATCGAAGCACCACAGAACATTTTGCGCTACTGTGTGACCAAGGGGTCCGTTACGGTGGATGGGATCAGTTTGACCATCAATGAGCTGAATGAGAATGGTTTTTCCGTCGCCATCATTCCGCACACGGCCAAGGTGACGACACTTGGTCTCAAACAGGTGAACGATTCCGTGAATCTCGAATCCGACCTCATCGGCAAATACGTCGAGCGGTTGCTCCAAGAACGGAGCCAATTGCCTAAGACCACACCGGTCATTGATAAGGACTATCTGCAGAAGCGGGGGCTGATCTAGGAAGATGAGAAAAACTCGTTGGTTCGTTGTGTGAATCTTGTAGAAAGTACGATTTCATTCTGAGAGGGGTGTGAAAAGCTTTGGCATGGGTAGTTCGCCTGTCCAGGTCAAAGCACTTGTAGTTTTCAAGTAGGTTGGTGGTTACTCCAGGCACCGAAAGTGACCCTTTGGGATAGCTTCCCAAAATGGTTTCCCGAAGCTTGGTGGGTCGGATCTTAAATCGTGCGTGGTGTAGGGGAGCTCTCAAGTAGGTGTTCCAATCACTATCTCCCCTTGTTTTACTCATCGAGGTCTCGATGCTTGAACTCAAAGACTTCATTCGAGAAACGCTTCTGCAGATTGCCCAGGGTGTTGGGGAGGCACAGCAAGCCCTTGCAGGCTCTACTGCTGAGGTCAATCCTGCTGTTGTTCGGCGCTTTGATGTCAAGACTAGCAACTACGGCGATTAGAAGTCTGGGAAACCGATCTTTCTTGTCGACTTCGATGTAGCAGTCACTGCAACCGAGGGAACTCAAACCAAGGGTGGCATTGGCGTCGTTGCCGATGTACTTGCTCTTGGCACCCAGGGGCAGTCGAATGAGGCGAATAGCTCTGTCTCCCGCATCAAGTTTCTGGTGCCCATTGCTCTGCCATATGACAACAAGGCCTGACCGCGATAAACAGATCGGGGTCGCCCATTGCAGTGGCAGTGCAAGTCAGGCAACGACCCCATAGATTCATAGATTAGCAAGGTTCGGCATCAATGACCGACGAGGTTGTCGTAGCAACCATTGCAGGCGTCGTTGCGCTTCTGGTTTCACTGGTGAGCGCGTGGCTGACGCATCTGAGTACCGAACGGAAACTCCGACTTGAGATTATTGAACGGCGACGTGACAAGCTCCTCGACCTGCGCCTTGAGGCATATCCTCAAGCATTTGCATTGACAGGTCAGCTCCGTTTTGCGAAGGGCAAGGAGTCGAGCAGGATGGAGTTAAAGAATATCGCCGAAGAGTTGAGAGCCTGGTGGGTTGGTAGTGCGGCAGCAATGCTTTCTGGGGAGTCCGTCAAGTCCTACTATCGTCTTTCTCGAGCCCTTCAGAGTGCAGCGATTGAAACCACTCCAGTCGAATCAACCTCGCTAGCCGCAGTCTTCGAGGCCAATAGGCTCTTTCGTGTGGCGCTTCGTGCAGATTTGGGTCTGGAACAAACTCTTGAGGGTGAGGACAGTGATGCCTAACCTCTCGCTAAAGTCGAGAGAAGAGAGGTTCAGTGCTTGACTGTGCATTATGCGATAGCTGTTTTATTGAGTTGATATGGGATTGCACCTATGATTCAGGAAATTAACGGGATGTAGCCCAGTGAAATGGGAAGCCAAGCAACGACACCAGAGGCTCACACTGTGTCGAAGTAACAAGACATCGTTGTAACTTTAGGATCTTAGCACAATGATATTGAACAAGCGGTTCCAGGCGACGGGTTGTTGAACCGCAGGCTTGAAAAGCTGGGCATGATGAGGTCGGGAGCCTTTCCTAATATAGAGGTCGATTTCGGGAATAGAATTCCGACCTTTGCGTGTGTTCTCAACCGGAATTCCGAATCAACGGTACCTTGGCTTAGCCTGCAACCACAGGCTGGGCTTCTCGCCCTTCCAGACTCTTCCGACGGTTGCTCGAGATTGTTCGGTCAATGATCGCGCCGCAATTGAGGCATTTCCACGCATAGAACACGAGAAAGAAATCCGAGAACCGCTCCAGCAACATCATTCCTTTACACTTCGTACATTCCATTCATTCCTCCTAGGTGGTTGGGCTCATAGCTGATGATGAACATAAGCAAGAGCTGCGCCACAGCGCTAGGTCTCATATTGCCAATGATTAATATATTATGTACTTATATATAAGTAAGTAATGTCATAATCGTGACGCTGGTAGCGAGCGCACGTCGTCAACGTTTTGTCTATGCTGGGATCGGAGGTCTTAGGAATGGAGGAACATCATGAATTGTGCATGACGAAGGAAGCCTGGTTTGACCTGGTTACTGGCATCCTTGGTAAAGCCGCCATCACCCGCTACAGGTTTCTTCAAGGTCCGCAAAATGACGTTTGAGTATGATTCTTAGATCACTTGGCCCAGAGAATGTTACGGCTGATTCTGAGCGGATGATCGGTAGGTATAGTAGAGAATGAGGCCAGCCAAAATTGAAACGAGTATCCCAAACCCCAACTGTGCATCGAAGCTTATCGGGCCCACATAGATCTTATAGAGTTGCAAGAGCACAACCGGCAGACCCACCGCTAGGATGAGCGCAAGCAAGTGGCGCCGGAGATAGATCGGCTCGCCCGGTTTTCTCCCACCTCGCCCCAATACCGTTACTCCTCGATCGTCGAGATATCGCCTGGGTCTTGCCCTAGTTCTTTGGCTTTGAGCACGCGGCGCATAATCTTGCCGGACCGAGTTTTCGGCAGTGACGAGACGATATCGATTTCGGATGGCACCCCGATCTTGCCTAATTCTTTCAGGACTTGATCCTTGATCGACTTGATCAGTTCCGGGCTTTCCTGCTCTCCTTGTTTCAAGATGATGAAGGCCTTGATGGACTCACCGACTGTCTTATGTGGTTTTCCGATCACGGCTGCTTCTGCAACGGCAGGGTGGCTGACCAAGGCGCTTTCCACTTCTGCGGTCCCAAGCCGATTGCCGGCGACCTTAATCACGTCATCAGCCCGACCCATAAACCACATGTAGCCGTCCGAATCTTTGTGGCAGACGTCGCCGGCTGTATAGCAGTTAGGGATCGTGTTCCAGTACGTCTTGTACCGCTCGGGGTCCTTGTAAATCGTACGCATCATCGAAGGCCAGGGTTTCTTGATCACCGCAAACCCGCCTGCGTTCGCCGGCAAGCTGTTTCCTTCACGATCGACGACATCAGCCTCAATTCCAAGAAAGGGACGGGTGGCTGAGCCTGGCTTCAACGGCACAGTGGGGAGCGGGGTGATCAAGATGGATCCGGTTTCGGTCTGCCACCAGGTATCCATGATGGGCTTGTCTTCCCCTGCCGCACGGTGAAACCATTCCCAGGCTTCTGGATTGATCGGTTCTCCCACGCTGCCGAGGATGCGGAGGGTCGAGAGGTCGAATTTCTTGGGCCAGTCTTCACCGTACCGCATGAGCAGGCGGATCGCCGTCGGAGTCGTATAAAAAATCGAGACGCCATATCGCTCAATGAGATCCCACCAGCGACCGGGATTCGGATAGTCCGGTTTACCCTCTGCAGCCAGAATCGTGGCGCCGTTGAGCAGGGGGCCATAGGCGATGTAGCTGTGGCCAGTGACCCAACCGGGGTCGGCGACGCAGAAATAAACGTCGTCGTCCTTGAGGTCAAACACATACTTTGTTGTCGTGTACGTGCCGACCATATATCCGCCATGGACATGGACCACACCCTTCGGCCGACCAGTTGTTCCGGAGGTGTAGAGAATGTAGAGCGGCGTCTCCGCATCCAGCGGTTCTGCTTCGCACAGAGGCCGCTCGCCCTCGACCCACTCCTTCCAGCCAATTTCTTTTGGGGCGGTCAGGGGGGGCGACTGGGTCTGGCGCCGTACGACGATCACATGGTTGACCGACGGGCAAGTCTTCAGTGCTTCGTCGACGACGGTTTTCACTTGAATGGGTTTTCCACGGTCGTACCCGACGTCAGCGGTGATCACCACCTTGGCTTCCGCATCGTTGACTCGGCTCGCGAGCGCCGGGGCGCTGAACCCTGAATAGACGACGCTGTGAATGAGCCCGATCCTGGCACAGGCCAGCATGGCAATGACCTGTTCAGGAATTTTTGGCAGGTAGATCGTCACGCGATCTCCCTGCTGAAGACCAAGCTTTTTGAGAGCATTGGCGCACCGGTTGACCTGTCGAGAGAGTTCGCCATAGGTGAAGATGCGCTCTTGATTGTCCTCACCTACCCAGATCAAGGCGACTTTGTTCCTGCGCCACGTCTTGATGTGACGATCGAGACAGTTATAGGTGATATTGCAGCGTGCTCCGACAAACCATTTGGCCCACGGGTAATCCCAGTCCAGCACCTTATCCCAAGGCGTGAACCACTCGAGCTGTTTTGCTTCAGCACTCCAAAATGCTTCGGGGTCTGCGATGGATTGCCGGTATTCTGTGTCGTAATCCTTGATGTAGGCGGCGTCCCTCGTCTTGGCCGTCGGGTGATAGGTTCGACTTTCCTTCAAGAGCGTCTCAATCTTGTCACTCATGGCGAGAGAATCTCCTTCAGTAGGGCGGTCCGTTGTCTCGTCCGCGATTATGGAGAAAGCCGAACGGAGCTGCAACCATCGATTTCATTCGGAGCGCGATCACGACGGCACCGGCCCCCTCTAGGCTTTCTTGACACCAGCTTAGACGGAAGATAGGCTGACTGCACCAACGATGCCAAGATATGTAATGAAACAACCGTGGATCATCGTGCGGGCCGTGGTTCTCGTGGCTTCCTATGTGCTTGGCGCATTCCCACCTTTCTCCGTTTCCACGGTACAGGCTCAATTAGGGAAGCCTGAAGGGCTCTATTACAAATCTTGGGCGATCGTGATCGGGATCGAACACTATGTGGTGGCGCCGCCGATTCCAGGAGTGATCGCTGATGCGAAGAAAGTCGCCAAAGCATTTCGACAGTTGGGCTTCGAGGAGGTAATTGAGCTCTACGACAAGGATGCCGGATCGCGGCGCCTGCACCAGGTTCTCAACGACGTGTTGCCGAGAAAAGTCGGGCGCATGGATCGACTGGTGATCTTTTATGCAGGCCATACCGGCTCGATACAAGATGCCGATGGGCAGGAGCGAAGATATCTTGTGCCGTTTGATGCCTCAGTCAACAACGCGACTAAGTCGGTCACGATTGAAGAGCTCAAGGAATTTACCCGACGGTCCGCTTCAAAACACACACTGTTGATCCTGGATGCTCCGATCTTTGGATGGGAAATAACCAAGCCGCCAGAGCTCACGCTAGAAGGGCGGCTGAGTCCAGAATCGGAGACAGAGCGTCGCGCAGTACAAGTGATTAGCGCGGCTCGTCAGGGCGAAGTCGCCGAGCGACCTGATAACCAGAGCCGATTTGTTCATACGCTCCTCACAGGTCTTTCGGGAGCAGCGGATCTCGACAAGAACGGCTGGCTCATGGTTTCCGAGTTAGGCCGCTATCTCGAGCAACAAGTCGGAGCAGCTTCCGACGGCAAGCAGCTTCCGACGACACTACGCATCGAGGGAGATGGCGATGGCGTCCTCATTGAAGGACGCACGTCGGCCTTGGCAATCGACGCGGAACCTCGGACACCTGCTGAACGACAGCAGCGCGCAAAGGCTGAATATGAACGTGCCTTTGCGTTGCTCCAGGAAGGGGAGGCGATCGAAGAGGCAGTCGAGCGGTTGGATCGCGCGATCGAGTACGATCCCACCTATGGCGACGCCTACGTCCTCAAAAGCTATGTCCGATCGGAGGTCCGTCCAAATCTTGATGAGGCCTTGAGAGCCGGCCTTTTTGCTGTGAAATATGCCCCGGAAAATCCTGATTCCTTTTACATGCTGGGCCTAATCTACGAAAAGCGCGGGCAGTTTGGGGATGCCGAGACAGCCTTCCAACAGACACTGCGTGTGAACGATGCCTATCAAGATGCCTACTTTGCGCTAGGAGAACTCTACGCCGATCGACTCAACGAGCCACACAAGTCGGTCGAGGCGTTCCGCCGGTACGTAGAGCTGGGTGGCACTCATGATCGAGCTCGTGCAGCGGTGAGCCAAGCCGATTATACGCCAAAGCCTTAGTCCCGTTCTCCCCCTTTCAAATACCCCAGTCCAATCTTCACAGCTCGACGGGTGATTTCCGCCCAGCGTGTTTGAGGGTAGGCCGAGAGAATGGCTGCCACGGTGGGGTCTTGGATATCAAGCTGCTGAATGCGAAGAATGCCGTCTTCAATTCGGATGTCTGCCACAGATCCTCCTTGTTCGTGATCTCGGGTGAAGCGTGAAGCGAGCGTTGCGTTGACGGATTAAAAGTCACATGTTAGCATAATTTCACCATTTTTACCGATAGCATATACGTACGTGACACTTCTTATTCATCTGGAGGAGGATAGTTATGATCAGGTCGCAACTGACTCACTCAAGGCTGGTCGGCCTCTGTCTTACGGTCCTGCTCATGATGACGCTTGCGGCTTGCGGTGGTCCCCCCAAGTGGGTCCAGAAGGGGTCCGGGGCATTCAATGAAAAAGACAGCAAAGCCTTTTATGGCGTAGGGGCCGTCACCGGAGTGCGCAATATCCCACTGGCATGGGATACGGCAGAGAACCGCGGCCGGGCCGAGATTGCGAAGACGTTCGAAACCTATACCGGATATTTGATGAGAGATTATGCCGCTTCGACAACGGCAGGGGATTTCACTCGGAATACGGAAGAGCAAAATGTCGAGCGCGCGATCAAGACCATCACGACCACGACACTCAGCGGAGTGCGGAAAGTCGATCAGTATATGGATGCTAAGACTAATACGTATTATGTCTTGACCAAGCTCAATTTAGAGGATATGAAGAACAACCTGGAGCAGGCCAAGGAGCTCAATGCTCAGGTTCGAGACTACGTGAGAAAGAACGCCGATCGTCTCTTTGAGCGTCTGGAGCAGGAAGAGGAACGGCGAGGCGCTCGGTAAACAGTGGTTGATAGCGAGATGATGGTCCCTTCTCTTGGGAGGCGTACTGTGATCCAGAGGTTGAGTGGTTCCCTTATTGCCACGGTGATGATGGCGTTCGTCGTGTCCGGGTGCGGCCATGAAACAAAGGTTACTCGAGTCGACACCGGAGTGATCACTGACTTGAGTGGTCGGTGGAACGATACGGATTCCCGAATGGTGGCGGAAGCGATGGTGAAGGACGCTCTGCAATATCCGTGGCTGGGGAATTTTGAAAAGGCCAACCAACGTCAGCCCGTCGTCGTCGTCGGCACTGTGTTGAACAGCAGCCACGAACATATCAGCGTGCAAACCTTCATCACGGATTTGGAACGAGAACTCACCAATTCTCAAAAGGTCACGTTCGTCGCCGGCAAAGGTGAACGCGACGAGGTTCGAGCGGAACGCAAAGAGCAAGCGATCTACGCACGTGAAGAGACTCAGAAGTCTCCTGGGAAAGAGACCGGGGCCGACTACATGATGAAGGGCACGATTGCCACCATTCTCGACGAAGCCGACGGGACCAAAGCCGTCTTCTACCAGGTTGATCTTCAGATGATCGATCTGGAGAGTAATGCGAAGGTCTGGTATGGGCAAAAAAAGATCAAGAAGGTGGTCGAAAAGAAACGGACCGTCTTTTAAGTTCCGCGGACTCTGTTGAGACCATTCCTCCCACGGCTTTCCCTCAGGGGTTCTGTGCGGTTGGGTGTTACTACTCCCATCTCGTCGGTCTTATCCGTTTTCGTTCTTTTTCTCCTAGCAGGATGCGGTCCCTCGGTCAATCGCTATCTCCTGATCGAGCAAAGCTTGCAAGCCGGCGACCCGCATCGGGCTGCCACGATCGTTGAGCAAACTGAACCAGAGTATGGTGCGAGAGGTCAGCTCTTGTACGCGATGGATCGGGGGATGGTGCTGCAGTTGGCGGGGCAGTACGAGCACAGCAACGCAGCACTGAATCGAGCGGAAGAAGATATCGAGCGGCTCTATACCAGGAGTGTTCGTACCGAAGCCGCAGCTTTTCTGACCAATGATAACGCCTTACCCTACGAAGGGGATGCGTATGAGCATGTGATGGTCAATGTGATCAAGGCGTTGAACTATGCTGTGCGGGGGCAAGTGGATGAGGCGTTGGTGGAGGTGCGTCGTGCCGACCATCGTCTGAATGTGCTTGGCGATCGGGTCAAGGACAAGGGCAAGTATCAAAACGACGGATTCGCTCGATACCTGAGTGGGATTCTCTACGAAGCAGCCGGAGATATCAACAATGCGTTCATCGCCTATCGGAATGCCTACGAGGCGTATGGTGCCATGAGTGGGTGGTTGAAGATTTCGTTTCCTCCATCTTTACGGGCGGATCTCCTACGCACAACCGCAGCCCTCGGGCTAACGACGGAATTCGAGTCATACCGGAAAGCGTTTCCGGATGTCGTCTGGGAGCCTTCGATTTCTGGTGAGCAGTCCGCGCAGGTTGTGATGATCAGCTATAATGGGCGAGCCCCACGAAAAGAAGATCTGTTACTCGATATACCGATCAGTCTTGATGCCGTACAGTTAGTTTTGCTAAATAGAGGAGTTTTTCATCAACCGTATGGGAGAGATCGCGTGCTCGACAGCGTGCTCTATGGCCTCAATGGGCGAGTGGTTCGAGTGGCTCTTCCGCAATTGGTTCGGCAGAAAACGCGAGTTCCGTCTGAAGTCATGACGTTGACGGATTCACAAGGTCGCTCTGTGACCGTTCGATCGGAGCTGGCTCAAAATGTCACGGCTCTGGCCGAAAAGAGTCTTTCCGAACGGTTGCCCGCGATGACGGTGAAGGCCCTCGCCAGAGCGGCAACCAAATTCGCGATGGCGGAAGGCATCACACGAGGAGCTCAACATGCGGCGGGCAGAGATGCTGCTCCGTGGGTAGGATTGTTGGTGGAATTGATCACCAAGGGATTTGCGGTGGCCTCGGAAGAGGCCGATAAGCGAAGCTGGCGGACCTTACCTGATGAAATTCACGTCGCCAGGGCCTGGGTGTCCCCTGGTCAGTATCAGGTCTCCGTTCAACCGCCAGGACACCGCATCATCGGGAAGGATGGACAGTCGATCTCGCTGGTTGCCGGACAGACACTATTCATCATCCAGCGTGTGGTGCAATGATCAACCTGCGTGGCTCAATCCTCGGGCAAGGGATGATGATTAGTCTGTGTCTCTGTGGAGTTGTGTCGATGATCGGTGGGTGTACCTGGATACTAGGGAAAGACAAACCCACGTGGGTCGATGGTCGGACCTCGGATTATCCTCCCGCGCAATATCTGACCGGGGTCGGACAAGCCGACAATCGCAGCAGTGCGGAGGATCAGGCGTATGCGGCGGTGGCGCGCATCTTTAAAGCGGAAGTGGCTTCACACGCCAAAGATCGGGAGTCCTATTCGATCGTTGAGAACCAGGGCCTTGTGAATACCGAGAGACGGTTAACGATCGACAGCGTGACGAACGTCTCGACCAAGAAGGTACTCGAGAATGTCAGAATCCTGGATAACTGGTACGACTCGGACAAGAAGATACACCATGCTCTAGCCGTGATGAATCGATCTCAGGCGGAAGCGTCGTTGATGGATAAGCTCGGGGAATTGGATCGGACGATCACTGCGGAGGTCGCAGAGGCCAGGCAGGCATCAGACAAGCTTGTGAAGGTTCGTGTGCTCTTCAAGGCCGGTCAGCACACGGTTCTGCGAGAGGCCTATAACATGGATTTGCGCGTGATTCGCCACAGTGGGCAAGGAATCGCTCCTGCCTATCGACCGAACGAAGTGTTCAGGGAGTTGGAGCAGTTTCTCGGGACCAATCTGGTGATTTCGGTACATGTGTCCGGCGAGCAAGGGGAGCTGGCCCAACATGCGCTGGTCGAAGGGCTACTTCGAGAGGGGTTGCCGGTGAGGCCTCAGGCCGGTGAGGCCGACACCGGCTCAACGGAGTTACTCGTTCGGGGCACGGTGCGGCTGTTCCCCATCCAGGTTGGTGATCCGCACTTCAAGTATGTCCGATGGTGTAGCGATTTTGAGGTTCTGAATATCGTGACGAGGCAAGTGATTGGGGCGGTGGCCCGAGGAGGAAAGGAAGGTCATGTAACAGAGAGGGAAGCGATGGCGAAGACGCTTCGCGTGATGCAGCAAGAAGTGTCGTTTGAAGTCGCGAAGGCAATTGCTGCACAGATTCTCGACGATGATGCCGTCCCCGTTATGACGGGGATGCCGGTCGGTTGTCCGCGAGAAGAGTCAACGGTGAGTCCGTGAGTGAACGTTCACATCTGAGGAGGGCATAATCGTGAAAAGATCGGATGAAGTGTCCATCAGTCGTGCTCCACGCAGCAGAGGCAGAGGCTTGACCAAGTCGGGGCAGAAAGTTTCAAGCCGACTGGCTAAGCGACGCTTGAATGACCGTCTGAAGCAAGACACGCTGTCCTTTAATCAAGGGAACCTGGCGGACACCTTTCGGAAGGAAGGGTATGAGGAGGTCCCGCTCGATGAATTACAGGACCGGCTCTCCAAGCTCCAGGGACCATTGGCCGAAATCATTTTAAAGGGGAGGGTGTAAAGCGATGCCGTACTACTATTTTGATTCGACTGCACTGGTAAAGCGGTACAGTATGGAGCGAGGTACCCGGATCGTGAATAAGTTGATGGTGAAACGTGGGAAAGTGGCCATTGTTCCGACATGGTCCGTCACGGATTTCTACACGACCCTCTGTGCGCGTGCCCAAGAGGGGCAAATCACGCGGGACGATTGCTATTCAGTTCTGCATAAGTTCGAGATTGAGTCCAAACAGGGACTCTATCAGTTCATTGCGCCAAGGACGGAGACCTATCTGGCGACCAAGGAGTTGGCTTTAGAGTATCCGTTTCTTCGATCACCCCAGGCGATGCACTTAGCCTTGGCGTTGGAGCTGAAGCCATTGCGGTTGACCGTCGTCAGCGCAGATACCCAGCTGCTCGCAGCCTCGAAAACCGCGGGGCTCCATATCATCAATCCGGCGGAAGATTAGCGGTTTCTGTATGAGGTAGAGTGAGTCGGGATCAACTGATTCTGATATCCAGAGGTTGCCCATGCGGTGTCTCTTCCGAGGCCCGCTGAAGAATGTCCAGAACGGCATGGTTCCATCCGGCTGGTCCGACGTCTGGGGCCCTGATGAGGTTGGGAAGATTGATGTCCGGGTCATAGGATCCGTCCGACTTTTGTACCAATATCGGATGATCGACCGTGAGTAAGAGGGGGAGGTCGTTGAGGCTATCACCGATACCGATGGTCTCGAGATCCGACAAGTCAGGATCGAGTCCTTGTCGCTTGTAGCACCGAAGCAAAATCTCGACTGCCCGGCCTTTATCGTTGTTTCCCATCAGGTGAAAGAAGCGCCCTCCCCGTGTCCAGTTGAGACCTCGCGTCACGATTTGGCGACAGATCTCCTCGATTAATTTGGGAGGTCCGTTGACTAGGAATGGTTCATCGAACTCGCGAAGCATCGACCGCAGCGCGTCCTCACGTGAAAGCCCCGTCGTCGCCATGACCTCATCGACCGATAAGTCGCCGAACCCTCGCAACCTCGTCCCGACCGCGTCCTCGATTTGTCGGAGGACATCGCGGAGGAGCGCATAGGGAGTGCCTAATTCTATGACGTGATATGACGCGCGTCGGCGGGATCGTTCCGGAGTGAAGTCGAAAGTCTCGAGCGGGACATACACCGCCGCTCCGTTCTCGACGATAAAGGGTGCCTGGTGTTCCAATCGTTCGCGAAGCGGCTCAATTTCGGCGCACGTCTTTCCTGAGACTAAAATGACCGGAATGTTCTGCGAACGGAGCAGATCGAGTGCCGGTTGGGCTTCGTCGAATGAGTAGGTGTTCCCGTCTAACAGCGAACCGTCCAGATCAGTGAACAGGAGATACTGTGGCATAGGGTCACAGGAGACTGTTAATCCTCGTAGAGCTGGAACCAGGACTGCTTGCTCAGATGCTGTACCATGAACTCGTTCACCGAATCTGGTCTGTTCACTTCCGGATCAAGTTGTCCTGGACTTCGTCGGCTGAAACCCTAATGAGCCCTGCCCACACGATTGTGACACAACTACGACAGAGTGTTCTCGCTACGTATTCCACATTATGACTGAAAAATGATCGCGCGTAAAGCCTGGATGGGTGCGGAGTAGCGGTCCATTCCATTTATCAGTCAAATGCAGAGGACATGCCATCACTGGTAGCGATGAGAACATGCCATGGGCGTTGTTTTCCTCTGAGAATTTTGAGGTCTTTGAGGAAACTTCCTCTTAGGATGTAGGGAAAAGCAGGCAGGGGTGGAGGGTTTTCCCTATGGCTTGTCCGTCGAAAGTTTTTTCCCGAGGCGTCGGGCCAATCGCACCATGCCAGGGGAGCGGTCATTTGGGCTCAAAAGCACGTTGAGGAAGTGAAGCTGGCTCCCGTCTGCAAAGGCGGCGGCAAGACCCTGTTCGAATTCTCTTTGGGTGCTGACTCGCGAGCCTTTTCCACCGCCGATCATCTCGCACACTCGTTCGTACTGCCACTCATGCACATCATTGAAGGGACCTTCAAGAATCTCGCGCTCCGTCGAATAGCCCCTGTTATTCAAAAGAATGACGATCGGGGCTTGTCCGTAGCGGACGCAGCTGGCTAACTCAGTACCGGTCATCTGGAACGCTCCGTCTCCGACGAGGACGATCGGCCGCAGGCTGGGGTCGGCAAACGACGCGCCTAAGGCGGCGGGAACGGCGAACCCCATTGACGTGTAGTAGGCAGGAGAGAGAAATTCGAACCGATGGCGCACATGGAGATCAGCGGCGGCAAAGAGTGATTCCCCAACGTCGGCAATCACAACGGTCTTTTCGGTGAGCGCGGTATCCAGATGACGGAACAGCCCCTCAAGGGTAATTGGTGCATCTAAGTGCGGAACGGACGATGACGAGACGACACGAGTCGGAAGTGAGCGTGGAGCGTGAGAAAACGAGGGAAGTGGAGATTGCACGAGGCCTTGGACAAAATCCTGGAACTTGATGGATTCGTATCGATGGTGTTTGATCGCAACACGGTCGGCTGTGGCATGGATGGTTCGTCCTTCCGAGAGGAGAGGTGATCGTGCATCCAGATCTTCCACGTCGGACAGGATGGAACCTAAGATCAACAGACAATCGGAGTCATTGATGAACTGTTGCACTTCTTCACGGCCGATCAGCCCGCCATATACCCCCACATAGAGTGGATGATCCTCCCGGATGATCGATTTCCCGAGCAACGTTGAGGCGATGGGAATGTTCAGGCGCTCGACCAGGCGAGCCAAGTCGTCTTGCAGGCCAAAGCGACCTACCTCGGCCCCGACAAGCATGGCCGGCCGTTTCGCGGACGCCAGCATCATGCGCACTTCGCTGAGCGCTTCCTCCAGCGCCGCTGGGTCGCTTGGCGTATCTTCGATGCAAATTGGTTTGCCGCCGTCGGTCAGCGGGCAGTGGACCATGTCTCTAGGGATCTCAATATAAATCGGTCGGCGGTAACGCAGGAGGGCGGCAAAGGCACGATCCATCTCTCGTTCTGCCGTCAAGGGGTCATCCAGTGTCACTGCCGCCACCGTCATCCGCTCGAACACTTCTCGCTGGGTGGAGAAGTCTCGAACCATATGGTGCAAGTAGGGAGTGCGAGTTCGTTCCGAAAGGCCGGGAGAACCGGTGAGCAGAACGACCGGTGACCGTTCTGCATAGGCGCAGGCGATGGCGTTGACGGTATTGAGTCCTCCGACGCAATAGGTCACACAGACCGCTCCGATGCCGTTGATTCGGGCATAGGCGTCTGCCGCAAATCCAGCGCAGTCTTCTCTTGTCGTGCCAATGTGTTTGATCGGCGAGGCTTCGATCAGTTGATAGAGCGAGAGGACATAGTCGCCCGGGATACCAAAAATGTGGCGAACGCCCAGGCGATGCAGGCGATCCAACACGGCTGTTCCAATGGTAGCTTTGTCGCCCATTCTTCTTTATCCTCACAGGGATGGTTGAAACGACCCATCATCAGGAAAACATACTGGTCAGAGTTCGTCAAGCAATGCGCGTGAGATCATCGAGTTGACGACAGCCGGCCTGTGACCGCTCACGTGCACAGTCATAACAGACACACTCTATGATACAGGAGAAAAGACGATGATGCCGACGGCCCAGGTTCGCCTTACGTCACTGCGTATCCCTGAAGGACGGCATCTTTGGCTCTTTGCCGGTCATGTCGGGCCGGTCACTGGCCAAGCCGCGGCCGGGGATTTGGTCGATGTCCTGACCGCCGACGGACAGTTCTATGGGCGAGGTCTCTATAACCCTGCGTCGAAAATCCGAGTTCGTCTCCTGACATTCGAGGATGAACTCATCGACGAGACGTTTTGGCGGAGGAGAATTCAGCAGGCAATCCGTCTGCGGCAACGCGTGGTCGCACAGTCGAATGCGTGTAGGTTGATCTATGCCGAAGGCGATCGATTGCCGGGATTGATCGTGGATCGCTACGATCAGCTGCTGGTCATGCAGTGTTTGTCGTTCGGCATGGACAGCCGGAAGGAACTCTTGGCTGACGTGCTGATGAAGGAATTGAATCTGACAAGGGTCTATCTACGGAACGAGACCAAGAGTCGGCAACTCGAAGGATTGCCCCTCGAGCGGAGGTTTCTCTCCGGCGGCGGTCAGACGCAAGTTGAGATTCACGAAGGATCCGCGAAGTTTCTCGTGGATGTGGAGCGAGGGCAGAAGACCGGCTGGTTTTGCGACCAACGGGAGAATCGATTAGCGGCGGCCAAGCTGGCGGCAGGAGCTGAGGTGTTGGAGGTCTTCTGCCACACTGGTGCCTTTGGCATTCATGCGGCCCTCGCCGGGGCCGCATCAGTGGAAGGCCTCGATGTCAGTCAAGACACACTCGCCATGGCCAGAACGCATGCCTCGATGAACAAGGTAGAGGATCGCTGTACGTATCGCCAAGCCGATGCCTTCGAAGAAATGCGCAAGTTGGTCAAGGCGGGGCGCCGCTACGACCAGGTGATCCTCGATCCTCCAGCCTTTGCGCGCAGCAAACAGGCGTTGGCCGGTGCCTTGACTGGGTATAAGGATGTCAATCTCTTGGGCCTCAAGCTGCTGAAGCCCGAAGGGTTTTTGGTGACGAGTTCCTGTTCGCATCCCGTTTCTGAGGCAGATCTCTGGAAGAGCATTCGCTTCGCGGCTCGTGACGCCAAGCGAGATATCCGCCTGATTGAACAGCGTGGTCAAAGCGCCGACCATCCCATTCTGGCCAGCATGCCGGAGACGCGGTATTTGAAGTGCTTTATTGTGCAGGTGTTGTAGTGTAGATCTGCTCCAGATTAATGGCTCTCAACGGTAAAACGGATAGCCAGTGCCTCATTACGGTTCAGTTTTCTGCGCCCATGCCGATCACGATGAGTACCGCATAGTCCTGCTTGTTACAGCCTTCGACCGGAGGCATCACTCCTCCTGGTGCAACGGGAAATGCCGACTGCTTCGCACTGGCCGGTGAGCATGAACCACCCACTGTCGCCGGTGTATAGCGCGCGGAACGGCAGGCGAGGTGGGTGATGTCGTAGAGCGTTGCACCTGAATCGAGCTCCCAGCGTCTGTCGCCCTGGCTGTCGGCTGGATGAATCGTCAGCACGGCCGTCACCTTACGGCCGCCTGTGACCAAATATTTGCCGGGGGGAAGCGGAACGGTCGGTGCCTCCATGATCAAGCCATGTTCTTCCAACCACCAGTTGGTTTCGTCGAATTTCCAGCGCGCCGGGGCAACGCCACCGGAATCTTGTAGCGATTGATAACGGTTCAGCTTGACGCCTCGAGGGCCTGGGTCCAGCGGCCACAGACCCCATAGTTGCGCGCCGTTTCCGGAGGTCGCTCCTGGATCGCCCAAAGCTGCGATGTACTGCGTCGCGCTGCGCTTAAACTTCGCCTGACCCCCGCCTGCAGCGTATCCCGTCTGAGCCAGGATAGCGGTCATTACCATCCACATGGTAGCAATGCCGGCATGGCGCAGGAGGCGCTCCGTCTTCCGTTGGCACCGAGGCGTTTTATCTTGCAGCATGCGGGTGCTCATCCCGATCACGCCCAGTGATGACAGAATCGCACGGCGTTCCTTCCAGGACAGGTTGGCAACCACCGGCTCCAGTGAGTGTTATTGTTGTTGAATGGCGGAGAGCAGCCATCGTCCATCCTGTACGCGCATGAAGGTCCAGACCTCACAAGATTCGGTTGGTATTTCGTCACTGCCTTCAATGAGGGAGCCCGCTTCTCCACGTGGGATGGTCGTGGAGACGGTATAATCACGAGCGTTCCAGCGGAGGTCCACGGTCGCATAGTCTCTGCCGCCTTCGGACCAGGCTTCACGCACGTCTCCCTTGAGCAACTCCACTCCTTCCACGTGATTCTGCACGCCTCGGCTATGGTCCTCGGCCAAGGCGGTGCTGAAATAACTCAGCATTTCCGGTGTCACAAACTGTCGCAACGCCGCGACATCCTGTGCGTTCCAAGCGGATTGAATATCCGTGAGTCGCTGTTGAAAGGTGGTTTTATCTTCCGCCGTCACGGTGTAGGCTCTTGTGTCTTGCTCATCCGTCGTGTGATTGGCTGACACGTCCAGGAGGCTCCCTCGTGCGGTGGTGCCGTGCGACAGTCCTGTGAAGACCGGTGCTGGGGTCTGCTTGGACCTTCTGAAGAAATACAGTGCGCCGGCTCCGATGGCCATCAGGAGAAGAATAAGTCCAAAGGAGTTCTCCGAAGTAGATGATGCTCCCGATCCCGACTCCGTGTCGGTTGTCTTGGCCGTGCTTTCAGTCGCGCCGAAGAGCATATGGCCGATCCATGTCCCGGCCAGACCACCGGCGATTCCCGCGAGGAGCGGGTTGCGTTGCCACCATGACGGCGACGTGGCTGGAGATGGTTGTCCCATCGGCTTGTTGGCGGCTGTAGGTGGCGGCGCTGACGACGGCTTAGCAGTGGTGGACTGCTCGATGGGCTTGGCGCCGTTGTTCTGATAGGTGCGGGAACCGCGGCTGCCCATGCTCCCATAGCCTCCGCTCTGTGAGCCGCGGGAAAACCCGCCGCCTCCACCACGGGCCTTGGCAAACGAGAGAGTCGGTGCGCCGATTAGCGAGGCGATGAGACAGACTGAAATGAGGTGTGAACGTTTCACCATGAGGTTTCCTTTCACGAGAAGATAACGCCCTGATACGTACTGATGCATATTAGCAGTTTTAGATTGTGAAAACCTGACATTCGTCACCCATTTCAGGGAAGACAGAGGAGTGGGACTCGTCTTGACTCTCTCGAATTCCTATCGGCTTGGTTTGCACCGCACGTTGCGAATCTCCTACAATGACTTGCCAAGTTATCAGCCCGTTCGTTCACGAACCGGTCGTGTGCATCATATCAATTTTTCTTCTCTGTGTGAGGGGGCTTCATGGATTCAGATGTGGTGGCGCAGCTTGGCCCGTTGGCTACGCTGGCGGGTGTGTGGGAAGGCGACAAGGGGGCGGATCTAGCTCCGTCGGATGATCGGGGAACGGAAGAGAACACGTTTCGCGAGCGGATCACGTTTGAACCGATCGGGCAGGTGCGGAATCATGAACAGGTGCTGTATGGCCTGCGCTATGCGACGGTGGCGAGACGAATCGGAGAGGCCGATCCCTTTCATGAGGAGGTCGGTTATTGGCTATGGGATGCAGGAGAGCGACAGGTGCTGCGCTGCTTTATCGTCCCGCGGGGGGTCGCGTTGATCGCCGGTGGTACGACAGAGCCGACTGCCACGACCTTTTCTCTCGTTGCTGAAGTGGGGTCTGGTACCTATGGAATTTGTTCGAATCGTTTCCTCGCGAAAGAATTTAAGACGGTGCGGTACGAATTGACGGTGACGATTCTCGACAAGAACCGATTCCACTACCGAGAGGACACACAAATTCAGATGCCGGGCCGGTCGGATCTGTTTCATCATACGGATGAGAACACCCTCACACGGGTGACGGGCTAGCTGCGGCTGAGTAGCGGCATCAGCAAGTGAAAAAAGCATGATCCCTACGGTCCGACCATTAACCGATGTACAGGCGACACTGTTGACACGCTTTCTCTCGTCACCGCAACGGCCCATGGACACATTCAGCTATCCGCAATTGGCGGGGTTCTTGTTCAGTGTGGCTAATGGACCGGAGTTGATCCAGCCCTCTGAAGGGATTCCACTTGTCTTCAACGATCAAAGTGCACAGTACAAAACAGAAGAGGAGGCCAATGACGTACTCCAGGCCATGATGGCACTCTATAATGACTGCCTTCGGGAACGAACCGGAGGGACTTGGTCACTCCCGCCAGGATGCGAGATGAGGCCGCAGGCGATGGACAACCTGACGACTGATGCCCCGTTGAGTCAATGAGCACAAGGGTTTGGCATCGGCTATGACTATCTGGAAGAAGTATGGGAGGCCTACACGCCGGAGGAGTTTGATGAGGATCTCGGGGCAGTGCTCATGACACTGACGTTTTTTTCCTCTCCAACGCTGGCCGAAGCCTATCATCAGGAAGGAAATAAAAAGCGCACCCTCGCGCAGCTGGGGCGATCAATCTATCGCGCGCGGCTTGAAGCCGGCGACCTGCATCCAGAACCTGCACGTCCCACCAAGATCGGGCGCAACGATCTTTGTCTCTGTGGGAGCGGGAAGAAGTTTAAGAAATGCTGTGGTGGGACAGGCGCCGGCCCTGTGTTTCACTGATTCCGCACGGTTCCGTGCAGATGGGATGCCTGAGGCGTTCGGGCAGACAGGGCGGAGCATTTTGTTTATACTCCAGACATGTCACCTCGCTCGGGCTCCTCTTCTACGTTGTCGGCTGAAGGTCGGCGGGCCTTCTACGAAAGCCATCGTTCTCTGGCGTTGTTCATGATCCTCGTGGTGTTCGCAGCTCCGTTCGCAGGACTCTATGTGGCTGGGCTCTTTGGTGCGGTCGTGGGGGTACTGATCTCTGCCGCAGCCTACGTGCTCATCCCTTGTCTAGGGCACTGGTTGGGTGAGTGATACGGCCTAGTTCCTGGCGCCCTCGAGCACTCCATCGCATGACGGACGATGAAGTTCCACCACCGTGGGGAACATGAGCGCCGCGAAATCCCAGTAGCGCATGCTGATCGCTTCCGAATGCGTGCCGGCTTCGAAGACGATCTCTTCGTCGTGCACGAGCGACCGATCCACATAGACCGGAAGTCCGTAGAGCATCCCGAAGGGCGGCATCGCACCCACCTCACAGTCTGGGAAGAGTTCCGTCATCTCCTGCTCGGTTGCCAATCGCACGCGATGAGACCCGAACATCTTTCGAAGGCCATGAAGGTCGACGGTCCATCTTGCCGGCAGGACGGTGGTGACGAACTGTTCTTTCACTTTCACGATCACGACTTTGGCCATGTGCTGTTCGGGTACGTGAAGAGTTCGCGCGACTTGAAGAGCGCCAAAAGCTCGCGAGTGAGGGAGCACCTCGTAATGAACATGCTCACGATCGAGACGAGTTCTGACTGTTTGTGGAATCGGCATGGCATACCTCCTGTTGATGCAGATCTCCAGGCAGAGGTCTGCTGGTGGGCGAGCAAGACTGTCTATCAAACAGAGAGGAGAGGCGAAGGCTTGGGTTGAGGATCATGACTACGACTCCTCGTAGATCATGACGACCTGAAGCACAGCCCGATTATATCTTCTTTGGAAACAAAAGCAAACTCGTTCTCGCCAATCTAGCAACCTTCTGCTTGGTGAAGATCACTGGATGAGAGAGCGGGTGATGATGGGCGACATCAAGCGGCGGCAGCTGGTTGGCACTTCGTCTGCTGCAGTCGATTGAGTCCGTCGAGAGCCGCAGTGCGATAGCATTCGGCCATTGTGGGATAATTGAAGACGTTGTGGACGAAATATTCCACCGTGCCTCCATACGTCAGGACCGATTGGCCGATATGGATCAGTTCGGTTGCTCCTTGGCCGATGATATGAACCCCGAGGAGGGCGTGGGTATCGCGGTGAAAGATCACCTTGAGCAGACCGTGGAGCTCTCCGCTGATGTGACCGCGTGCCATTTCTCGAAACAAAGCCCTTCCGGTGGCGTGCGGGATATCTGCGATGGTGAGGTCCTCTTCAGTCTTTCCGACCATCGAGACCTCTGGAATACTGTAGATGCCGTATGGAATCACCTTAATTTCATGCGCATCGGGAATCTGAAAGGCATGACAGGTGGCGAGACGGCCCTGTTCCATTGCAGTGGCGGCGAGTGCCGGGAACCCAATGACATCGCCTGCCGCATAGATGTGCGGAAGCACGGTTTGGTAGTGGGCGTTGACGGGGAGTTGCCCCTGCTGGTCTGTGTCCAACCCGATGGCTGAAAGATTCAACGCTTCGGTGTTGCCGATCCGCCCCATCGTGTAGAGCACCATGTCGGCGGTCACGGTGTCACCATCGTGTAAGTGAACGGTTGGGCGGTTCGAGTCATCGATCACCACATTCAGCTGCTCTTGCCCAAGCCGTATTGCCACACCGTTCTCCTCCATCTGCGTTGCCAGCGCGGCTGCAATTTCCTGATCAAGGAAGCGCAACATCTGATTCCGGCGGTCAATGAGCGTCACCGTGATGCCGAAGGCGGCCAGCATCGACGCATATTCAGTTCCAATGACACCACCACCAATGACAATGATGCTGGCGGGATGTTTCCTGGTGTGTAGAAAGGAGTCCGAATCGCAGATCATCACATCATCAAAGGGGATCTCCGAGGGGCGGCGTGGTCGCGACCCTGTCGCCAGGACAATGATCGCGGCGCGGACCTGATCGACAGTTCTATCCGATCGCGTCACGTTCAATGTATGGGGATCGACAAAACTCGCGGTGCCTTGGAGAATCTCGATCTTGTTGCGCTGCAATTGGTGTCCCACGACACCGACTTCAGTTTCGATGACCTGGTCTTTTCGTGCCATGAGATCAGGAAGGGTCAGCCGCCGCGTGAGCTCCGCCCCGAGTTGGGGCAAGCCTCGCCGCCCTAATCCGTGAAGGTATTCAATCGTGTCCTTGAGAGTTTTGCTGGGCAGGGTACCGGTGTTCAGCGAAGTGCCGCCCAATTGTTGGGCCTTTTCGATCAGGGCCACCCGCTTGGATAACTTGGCCGCTTGAACCGCTGCTTTCTGACCGGCTGGGCCACTGCCGATGACGACCATGTCATACGAGCGCATGAAGTATCTCCCGTAGTTCTTTTGTGGTCTGCTGCACGTACGATAACGTGGAGCTCCTTGCTCGCCAAGAAAATAGCGGATGTGTGAAGCTGACCTCGGTGAGGCTGACCGGCGAGACTCACTCTAGAATCCGGTCAAGGCAAAGGGGAACGACATCGTGAGATGGTGCCGCCCCCTTGCATAGGTGTTGGACAGGTTGTATGGTGTGTGCCTATGGGTCCTATATACACCATTGCTCGACGTGGTCGATGGCTCCTCAGGATCGGTTTTACAATTAGTATCAGTTGTGGCGCGCTGCTTCCCTCTGCCGGTGCGGCCGGTGACAGACTTTCTGTGATTGGCTCGTCGGATTCCGACATGATGACGCCGACCGCCATCGTCACGGAGACTGACAAGCGGTGGGTGCCGGCAGCCTCGATACCAGGAGATGGCAAGGTGCTCATCCGGACCCTTCCGAATGTGTCGAAACAAATTTCGGTGGGAGGGACGACGTTGGTACCTTATGTCGGCGCGGGGTTCAGAGGAGGTTACGCCACCGACTTTGATCATTTGCTCAGTCCGGCGCTGTCTAGTCCGTTATCTTCCTCCAATCCCACCGATGTTGGACTCAGAAGCCTGGCCGGACAAATGATCCCGAACGAAGTTCAGGTCGGCATCCGGTTTCCATTCTAATCGACCTCCACTCTGATTCTTTCACGTAACAACCCTACGGGTGCTCTCCGATCACAGCGGATGAAGAACCAAGGAGTGACCGTGCATCGCTTCTGGTTGCTCTCGGTCTGTAAACATGACGTGCGCGATTGGGCGTGCCGATTGACAGAACGTCGCCTGGTTCAGGGAATGGTTTGTATTGGTGAGCTCCGAGGGTCGATTGAGTCGTTTAGGGTGGAGCGCTGATAATTGCCTAGGCGAGGGAGAAGATGACGACGTAGGCAGAAATCTTCCTGCCTACGTCGTCTCCGGACACGGTCATTTTCCCACTTTCAGCAGCCAGCCATCGGCCTTGTCACAGCCACCGGGACCTTTCGCGAAGATATCGAGCCGAATATAGCGCCCCACCGCGCTCTCCGGCAATTTCCCTTTGACCACGAGTCCATTGTTGATGGGTTTGACGGTGACGGGGATCTGTTCATCCTTGATCTTAGCGGTGATGCTTGACGGAAGGGCGGCTTTGGATATGAGCAATGAAAACTCCGATTTCGGCGCGACTTCCACATTGTTCTTGTCAACGGAGAATGGGGGAGGCGTGAAGGCGGAGAAGATCACCTGGTTGCAAGGATCGGTACTGCTCGCGCCCGGGCTGGCATCGTATGCCCATACCGTGCTGACGGAACCGCAGAGACTTGCTGTAAAAAAGAGCTGAAGAAGTGTTCGTGATATCACGGCTATACCTCTCTCTATAATGCTGATGGTGGATGATCAGATTGGTGTTGACGAATCGGCCTTATTGTAACGCCTGAGAGAGAAATTACAACCCCCTTTCCACTCAGGCCCATTTCATTGGCGCTGAACAAGATGTCCGAACATCGCGATCTGATTGGGGTGGCGGCGCACCGCCGGCTGTTACCACGGCGACGGATGTGTCGTGGTAGCACCATCCAATGGGCAAGTGTTCAGGCTGGTTTCGGCAGGATGTGACGGTGCCTCGATACCTGCCCACCGGCCCTTATCCCCCTCTTTCGACCAGTTACACTCTCTAGGTAATTGCGTGCAATGTCCATCCGGCCAGTTCTTGTGACCGATTGGGGAAAGGGGTGCTTGACAGCGTATCGACTGCCTCTTAGACTCACGCACCTTTCTCATTAGGAATACAAATGCATCGGGTTTTCTCCTGTGCCGTTGTCATCCTATCGATCTATCAACCACTGCCAAGGAGCGTGAGCCTATGAGTGAACCCAGAAACAGCACCATTGCATTGAACGTCAGACTGAAACCCTCTGATTCGTCAGCGCATCCACGTGCAGCCAACTATACAAATGTCGGAATTGCGCAAGGCATTGCCTATCTCGACTTTGGCTTCATCGAACCGGCTCTCCTCGCCACCATCGCGAAGACAGCGAAGGATAGCCAGGCCGCCCCAAAAGGCTTAGATGGCCACCTCGTCACCCGCGTGGCGATGGACCTCGGTGCCCTGGGGCGTCTACACCAGCAGATTCAGCGGGTGTTGGGAGAGATAGGCGGGGTGCAGAAGTCGAACAAAAAGGCATAAGCAATAGAAAGGCGCGTATCGGACATGACATCGAATCGGGGGCAGACATGAAACGAAACCTTATGCTGATGGGTGTGCTGTTCTTTATCGCCATTAGCCCGCAACTGGCGGTCTGCGGAGAGACGAACTATCCAATCAAGGACTCGAAGTTCCCTGCTGCTGAAGCCAAGCTCGGGTGGATAGATAATGAACGGGTGATGTTTCATGGCTATGATGTCGGCAAGATGACACAGCCTGGACCTGGTGAGGGTCATCCAACCGCAGCAGAAGGACTATTCATTTGGGACATCGCTAAAGGAACTGTCACGAAATACTGGGACGTCGACGAGTCTGTTCCACTGTGTGTGTATCGTGGATCTGTGTTCTTTTCGAAAAAGCTCAAAGAGAAAGAAAATATTTGGCTTGTGGTTTCAGGACCTCTTGGGAAAGAAGAACAGAAAGAGGTCTCTGGGGGAGTATCGGTCAATGGACACAGTTGCCGAGTGTCTGCTCAGAGACCCGGCTGGATGAAGGAGGATAAGCATCGACGGTTACGGTTGTTGGAAGAACACGGATACTTAGATTTCGGAATTCCATCACGCGCCGATCCTTCTAAAGCAAGCCTCGTCATGTTCTATCAATTCGGTAAGGAGCGTGCGATCCAACTTCCGTTTACTGGTGAGCAAATCCGGCTTCACGTGGCGTATTTTGAGTTTGACGATTCATACATCTTGGAAGGGCAAATGCAAACTACTTATGCAGCGCCAATATGGAAGCTAAAACCAGACGGTACAACCACCAAGATTCTACAACCACTAGGAGAACCCTGGGAGGAGCTGGGTTGGGGCCAATATAACCTGACAAAAAAGGGGCTCTTTCTTGCTGGTGGATCTGGTCTGCATGACCAAGTTGGTACAACAGGTGGATACCTTCTTTCTGGAGATAAGCCAGTTCGCTTGATCGCAGGGCTGACGAGAAACATCGCCGTTTCACCAGACGGTTGTAAGGTGGTCTTTGTGCATATGTCGCATTCGCTGGCTGGTGCCGAGAGCTTCAAGGCTCTGCGACAAGGTAAACCAGGGACTCGAACTGTCAAAATGATTCAACTTTGTGCAGGAACAGGAGAATAGCCAAATGGCTCTTTCTACTGGGCTCAATGATCTGGCCAAAATCACGCTGTTGGCTTCCGATGCTTCATATTTCACGACGGATCATACTGTACTATCAGGCAGTGCGTTGGCAGCGCTTTTTGATACGACCTATGGTAGTGCACCTCAATATGCCGTTCAGCCTGGATTCTATGAGGTGACACAAAGGACCGATCCGAATACAGGGTTTGGCTTTATTGCATATAGAAAAGACGGAGCTACACCAACTGATACAGAATAAACTGGACCCCGATGTCAAGACAGAATTCCCCCGAGTTTAAGCTGCGTCCATTGCTTCAATTGCAGCGGAACAGCGCTGCCCCGTGTGTGCAAGGCAAGCATCCCTCGCGTCGCCAAAACGGTCTGGGATAGTCGCCCCACCGCCATCGCCATCGGCATATACCGCATTGGGCGTCCGATTGCCCA
Organism: Nitrospira sp.; assembly: GCA_036984345.1. Classification (GTDB taxonomy): domain Bacteria; phylum Nitrospirota; class Nitrospiria; order Nitrospirales; family Nitrospiraceae; genus Nitrospira_D. The sequence goes on from BQXA01000019.1 coordinate 55,365, forward strand.
GCGACTGGTGCGGACGTTCGTCGTTGTAGAACGCGAAGTACTCCGCCAGACCGCGCGTCAGCTCGGCCACCGTGGCATATCCCTTCAGGTACACATCCTCATGTTTGACGCTGCGCCACAGCCGCTCAACAAAGATGTTGTCCAGCGCCCGCCCGCGTCCGTCCATGCTGATGGCAATTCCATCTCGCTTGAGCACGCCCGTGAACGTCGTGCTCGTGAACTGCGATCCCTGGTCGGTGTTGACGATCTCCGGCTTGTCGTACAGCCCCAAGGCATCTTCTAAACAGTCGGTGCAAAACGAGGTGTCCATGCTGTTGCTGATCCGCCAAGCGAGTACCCGGCGCGAATACCAGTCGATCACCGCCACCAGATACACGAAGCCTCGTGCCAGCCGGATATAGGTGATGTCCGTGCTCCACACCTGATTGGGCCGGGTGACCTTGATGCCCCGCAGGAGGTAGGGGTAGACCTTGTGCTCCGGATGCCTGGCGCTGGTTGTTGGCCCCGGCGCTAGGCCCGCCAGCCCCATCAAGCGCATCAGCCGTTGTACCCGCTTGCGATTGACGATGTGTCCCTGACGCGATAGATAGACCACCATCCGCCGACTTCCGTAAAATGGCCGCCGTGTGTATTCCTCATCAATTAGTCGGCACAGCAGCTGGTCTTCTGCGGACTCTTCGCGCCGTTCTTGCCGACCGTACCAGCTCGCCCGCGCCACGCTCGCCAGTTCGCACTGCCGCGTGACCGCCAGTGCTCCTTGTCGCTCTATCCAGCCCATTCTTGCGTCTGCACTCATAGTCCGGACTTTTTTTTGAGCCAGTCCAGCTCCATCTTCAACCGACCGATCTCCCCAAAGAGGTGGTCCTCGTCAGCATGCGCGGCAGGCTTCGGGCCACGTTTGCCCTCAAACAATGTCCCGGCCCGATCCAGAATCTCCTTCTTCCACTGCCCCACCACAACCGGATGCACGCCGTACTGCTGGCCAATCTCGTTGACCGTCTTCGCTCCACGGACCGCTTCCAGTCCTACCTTCGCCTTGAATTCCGCACGATGCACCTTGCGCTTCTTGCTTTCACTCATGCTATCGCCCTCCTCGGACAATAGCTTAAACCGGTGTCTCAAAATCGGGGACCACTATAGAAATCATCATTGCTCTTCGTGGGACCGATGGTCTGAATCCTGCCGATTGGGTCGCAAACAGTCAGTATCTGGGATGGAACCAATGGAATACCGCAAATGCGGGTAGAGATTTGGTCTTCCGTTTTCTGGAATCGCTGAAGCTTGATCCGACGGATCCGGATTCTGCTTTTGAAGGGACGATCCACTTCACTGGCCAAAGTCTTGGCGGTGCGTTAGCTCAGTATGCAGCATATGATTATGTTCAATCTCACCAAGGATTATCCGGTTTCAGCAAAGCGAACATCACCCTCACCACCTTCAATGGCTTTGGTGGAGTCCTTGGGCTTCAACAGAATGTCCAGGGTGGATACCAATCTAGCGTCCTTGCCGATATCGGCTCCAACGCCCACTTCTACACTGAAGGAGACATTGTCAGCCGTCTCGGCAGCTTCGATGATGCAGGACATACGGGCGGGACCGCGTACATGTTGAAGGCCCATGCGACGGAGATTGATCCTGACACCGGTGAGCCCTTTTTCCTTGGCCCGATTGATGCCCACCGGATCGAGACCGGTTTCTATCCATTCCTGCTACCGGGAGCAGAATTTGAGGCCGCCGACGCTCGGCCCATTGAATATCTTCCGATGCAACATGTGGAAGCGCTTGCCGCGCTGTATGGCCGTGTCTTGAACGATCAGGATGTCTCGCCGTTTGAATCTGGGCCTCGTTTCGTTGCTGGAGTGATTGCTGGTCTTACCTTGGGAAGACCGGAAGAAACGAATGTGCTGGTTCAAGCGGTACTCACACACCTCCACGCTGCGGATGAAATTGGAGATGACTGGTATGCCTTCTTGCGCCGATATGACTGGGGTGAGATTGCCGGAAGTCCTTTCCTGGTAGTGCCTGGAGCCGGGCTCTATGGGCTGTCACTCTTAGCTGCCGTGTTGGGCGATGCGCTGGAAGTCCAGGTCGATCGTCAAGTGCAGCTCTTCAGTACCATCAGGGAATGGGTGTCCGACGCGGTGCCGACGATCTCACAAGGAGTCAGTCCCGAAGATCGGCGTATACAGGCGGAAATGATGTTAGCGCTCGTGCCTGGTGCAGCAATCGGGTCCAAACTCTCAGACCTTCTCAAACCACTCAATCTGGACATCAATCAATTCGCACAAACACTGACGACCGGCAAAAACTGGCTGCGTGAGGCGCTTAACATGATCCGAGATCGAGCCAACGCGCTTGATCACGATCTCGCCACACTTTCAGCCGGGCTCACCTCGGCGATTGTGGACATTGCCGTTGATATTGGTGCGGGTCCGGCTATTGTGCAGGGTTATGTAGATACCATACTCATCCCATTTGTGCGGGACACCGCCCAGGGTATCGGAAACGCTGCCACCGAGTTTGTGCAGGATGTGGCGGGAGCCTTTGATTTGGGACGAACGCTGAACTTGGCTGACCTTCAGCTCATTGACCACGCTTACGCTGCTGAGTTGAGCGACCCACGATTGTCTTCTTCAGTCAAAACTGCGCTCGAAGAGGCTCGAGACATCGTCCAACAGGCCGGCCAGGCCGTGGTGATTCAGGCAGGCATCGGCCCTAATCCGTTTCATACTCCGGGCTTTGTGCCGGGTGAAGCGTCGAGCGCTACTGTGGAAGAACGGTTGGGCGAAGTGTTCCGGCTGTCGTTGCCGTTTGCGGCGGGGACTGGTGGCCAGCGAGTGTTGTTGCGTCTACAGGGGTCGCAGGTCACCCAACTGAGTATCGCGACGGACGAGGGTGCTCAGGTCATCGGGGCCGATGGGACGTTCTACGTGACAGTACCTGAGGGGGCCGATCAAGTGCGGTTGACTTTGATTGCGAGTGACAATGTGTCGGTCGATGCGACCGTGACGCTTTCGGCGACCCTCGTGGATCCGAATGGTGCCGCCACAGCCGCTCAAGTCGAATTTGTTGCCGGCGGCAGTGGGAATGACTGGTTCACTGCCGCCGGGAGTGGCACAAGCGTGACGTTCTACGGCGGCGACGGGGATGATCACCTGATCGGTGGGAACGGCAACGATGTGCTGGTCGGGCAAGTGGGAGCTGATGCCCTAGCGGGTGGGCTTGGCAATGATGTGCTCAACGGTGCCGAGGGTGACGATGTCCTGAACGGCGATGCGGGGGACGATACGATCTATGGGGGATCCGGAAACGATTGGATCCATGGAGGAGAGGGAGCGGATTCCGTGAGTGGCGACGACGGGTCCGATACAATCCTTGGAGGGAGCGGCGGAGATTCGCTGTACGGAGGCGACGGAGATGATGCCATCAGTGGAGATGAGGGGAATGATACCCTTGTCGGCCAGACAGGCAACGATCGGCTGGTCGGTGGTGCTGGAAACGATTATCTGGTCGGCGGGGCCGGCAATGATGTGTACGTGTTTACGAGGGGAGATGGGGCCGACACCATTTCGGAATATGATACGACCGCCGGCAACCGTGATCGTTTAGGATTCGATATTACGATCGATTCTTTGGATGTCATTGTCAGTCGACAAGTGAATGATCTGAGGCTCGCGATTCATGGCACCAGCGATCAAGTATCTATTGAGAACTGGTATCTCGGTGAAGGTCACCAGGTTGAGGCGATCCAGGTTGAGAACGGTCAGGTCCTCCTCAATACGCAGGTCGATCAGTTGATTCATGCGATGGCGGCCTTTACAGAGCAAACGGGTCTGTCCTGGGATCAGGCGATTGATCAGCGCCCGCAGGATGTCCAAGCTGTTTTGGCGGCGAGTTGGCAGCAGAACTAGGAGCGGAACGACATGGGATTCTGGCATCGCCAGACGCACTAATCGCTCGGTGGTTCGAAATGGCCGGAGGGGCGTTGTTGCCAGGGCACGGTGGCTTGCCTAGACTGTTTGACCAAACTCCGTAAACTCATTTCAGCAGCACGTAAGAGCTTGGGATCACCAGCCTGCATGAGCGTCGTCAGAAGCACATAGAGTGATCGATCCGCCTGAGAACCAGCGAGGATACGTTCCGTCACCGGGTCGATCTGCGCAGGGTCGACTTCCCCCTCTTCATCCGTATCGGAAAACAGATGGGTGAAGGACTGGGGATCCTCAAACAGCCAAGATGGAGGGATACCAAGCGCTCCGGCGAGCGCTTCGATGGTCTCGATGGTTGGGTCCGTTTGGCCGGATTCGATTTGCTCGAGAAGCTGGTGGGGAACGCCGGCGGTGTCTGATAACAACTCGACAGACTGGTTTTTTGACCGCCTCCAACTCTGAATCTGTACACCGATCGGCATGGGGGCGATGATACACAATGCAAGGTTGGGCTTCAATCAAACGTGATTCAACTTGAAAGTGTCTTTATATATCAATATCTTATGAGTTGGTTTCGATTGGATGCCGAATCGAGTATAATGCGCGCAAGTTTTTCGTGGTGAAGGAGGTGGAGATTTATGTTGGGAACAGATATTCGTGGCATCATGGCTGAAGAGGAAGAAGTCCAGCGCCGTCAAGACGCGCTGAAATCTCTGATGACGATGAGGGCCAAGCAACTTCGGGAGTCGCTGGATGAACGGATCAAGCGCGCACGGAACAGCGGGGATTGGACCCAGCTCTCGAAAGCGGAGTGCGCAAGCCTGCACAAGCGGGAAAAAGCCCATCTGAAGTCTCAGCTGGAGCAGTTGCAATTCGAGCAGACCCGGACACGTGGGAAGTTGACTGCACTGAAGCGCGCCAAAGCTCGGGCCCAGCGAATCCGTGCCGCGGAAGCGGCCTCCGAACGAAGGCGCCGGTGATCGGCGGCCTTCTCTCTCTCCGTCCTATCCCTTTGGGAGCGATGTTGGGGCTCTAGTGGATGCAACGACGCATCTCCGGGCCCTCACTCGCTCTCAGGGGATTCTCATCCGTCGGCTTCTTCGTGAGAAGGATGTCAGATCACAAGAGGGTGCCCTTGTTGTCGAAGGAACGAAGTCCTGCTTGGATCTGATCGATCGACACGCAGGCTCCATTCGAGGTCTGGTTCTGTCTCCACGCTATCTCCGTACTGAGACCGATGACGAGCGGCAAGTGCGGTCTCAATTGCTGGCCTCTCAGTTTGTGTGTCCTGACCGTGCATTCGAGAAGCTGACGGATGTGGAACGGCCGCAAGGGATACTCGCGGTCGTTCGACAGCCACGATGGGACGAAGCGCAGATTCTCAACCAGACGAAGGTCCTCGGAATCTATGGCGATCGGCTTCAGGATCCGGCGAATGTGGGAGCAATCATTAGAACGGCCGCAGCGCTGGGTCTTTCTGGGGTATGGCTGGGTGCAGACTGTGCCGATCCCTTCGGCCCAAAGGTTGTCCGTGCCGCTGCCGGATCGATTCTGAATGTCCCGATCTTTTGGGGTCGGGAGATTCAGTCATTTTCCTCGTATGGATGTGAAATTTACTCGGCAGTCCTCCCCTCGGCTGATATAGTCTCCATAAGAGATATTCAAAAACTTCCGAACCGCCTTGTGTTTGCCCTCGGCAACGAGGGAGGGGGGTTGGCTTCGGATATCGTCGCGGCATCTCCCGTCAAATTTTCCATTCCCCTTGCGAATGGAGTCGAGTCTCTCAATGTGGCTGCGACGGCGGCGATCGCGGCGTTTTACTTTCAGGGGCTACGGCTTCACCCAACAGGGGAACATGATGGGGAGGCTTCACCTGAGGGCATAGGAATTTGAAAAGAGAGCAGAATCGTCTTAGTATGGTTTTGGCGCTGTCGAGTAGGAAGGGATAGGACAGGACAATGGCACTGGTGCTCGCGTTTCTATGGGTCATGGGGATAGGGCTTGACGAAGTTACGGCTTCTGCGGAGCCTCCGGCACAGGTATATAGCTTGGACACGATCGTTGACCTGGCCCTGGCGAAGAATCCGTTGGTGTCGTCGGCAGAAGGAAGTATCGAACAGCAAAAGGGGCAGCAGACTGCCGCCGGAGCCTATCCCAACCCTGTCGTCACCGGCCTTGGTGGCCACGGGATGCTTAGGGATACCAGTAGCGCGGGTAGCGGGACGACTCAGTCACTGTCCGAATACAACGTGTCCGTGGGACAGCGGGTTGAATGGCCTGCTATGCGTGCGGCACGTCAGCAGGTTGCGGATCTTGGATTTGCCACGGCCAATGTTGGGTTGCTCGAGACGCGACTAAATTTGTCTTCCCAGGTGAAGGCGGCATTTTATGACTTACTGCTGGCACAGCAAGGAGCGGATCTTGCGCGACAGAACTTGGATACCGTTGAGGGGGTAGCACGGATCGTAAAGGCGAGGGTCAAATCAGGCGAGGCGCCGCAATTCGAATCCATCAAAGCGGAGGTTGAGGTCCTCAAGGCCCGTCAACTGTTGGCCCGCGCAGACAATGTGGTGCGTATCAGCCGTGTCGTTGTCGATACGCTCACCGGAGGATCTTTGGGAACTACATACAGGATCCAGGGCGAGTTTCGAGTTGTCCCTCGAGATTTGCAGATTGATGGACTTATGGGTCGCATGATGGAACAGCATCCGAGTATCCAGCGTCTGCTGAGGTCGGTGGAGCAATCGGAGTGGAAAATTGAGTTTGAACGGCAAGCCCGAGTGCCGACGGTGACGGTGAGCGGCAGTTATTGGCGTGAGTTGGGACGAGAAGCATTTCAAGGAGGGCTGTCGGTTCCGATGCCGCTGTGGTATCGGCGTCAGGGCGAAATTGCCTCATCGTTAGGGGCGAAACGGCGGGAAGAAGCCGAGCTCCTGAGGACGCGCAATGAACTCGGGCGGGCCGTGTATCAGCATTTTCAGGACGTCCGTACCACGGCTGAGTTGATTGAGGTTTTTGATAAGGGATTGTTAAAGCAAGCTCAGGAGGCGCTGCGGCTCGCGCAGTTCAGCTTTCAACAGGGCGCATCGAGCCTTCTGGAGGTGCTCGATGCGCAACGTGTGCAACGGCAGATCTTGCTGGACTATGCCGAGGCCAGACATGCGTTGTCCGTTTCATTGTCGCGTCTTGAGCAGGCTGTAGGAGGTACCTTGTGAAGGGTCTGCTTGAGTTTGTGCGAACGTCTTCACGAAGCCGCAACCGAGGATTGTGTGGCCTAGTCCTTGGTCTGGTGGCGATGGGTGGGGGGTGTGACGGGGCGCCGACCGATGTCGTGGCCAGTAAGTCGACGCCTGTGAACACGGCGCCGGGACGTATATCGCTTTCGGCGGAAGAATCGTCACGAGTGGGGTTGGTCGTTCAGCCGGCAGCGCGGAGCGATTTTCGAACCCATCGGGATTTCCCCGCGATCGTTCAGCCCAATCAACACAATATGGCGGAGATTACGACCTTAGTACGAGGGCGAGTCGTTGATGTCTATGCTGACCTTGGCCAAGAGGTCAAAACCAATGCTCCCTTGGCGATTTTGTACAGTAGTGATCTGGGTCTCGCTCAATCGGCCTATCTGAAGGCGCGGGCCAAACTGCATGTCGCGGAACAAGCCTATGGCAGAGCGAAGTTTCTGCTCCAGGAAAAAGTCATCGGAGAAGCGGAAGCGCAACGTCGACATGCGGAGCTGTTGAGTACACAGGCTGAAGCCAATGAGTCGAGAGATCGATTGAAGCTGCTCGGCATGGACGCTGGAGAACTGCGTCGTCTTGATCAGAGTCGTGAGATTCGCTCGGTCGTGCCGATCGTCGCCCCGTTTGCAGGTCGCATCATCGGGCGTAATCTCACGCGAGGTGAAGTCGTCGAGACCACCGAAAATCTGTTTGTCATTGCTGATCTCTCTGCAGTCTGGATCGTCGCCAACATCCCGGAAAAAGATATCCCATTTGTTCATTCTGTCCATGCCTCCGGGAACACTCAGGTTGAGGTACGGATCAATGCCTATCCCAATGAAACGTTCAAGGCGGCGATTACCTATGTCGGAGATGTGCTGGATCCTGTGACGCGCACCATGCAGCTCAGGTTGGAATTACCGAATCTGGACGGGCGGCTCAAACCTGAAATGTTCGCGACCATTCGACTGTTTTCCGAGTCCCAGCCCGATCGGCTGGCTGTACCGGAAGCAGCCTTGCAACGTGATCAAGGCAGAACCTTCGTCTTCGTTCAACGAAGCCCCAGTGAATACGAGCTACGCGAAGTCCACATCGGTGAATCCAATGGGACGATGACCTCCATTCTCGGTGGCCTCAACGAAGGAGAGCCGGTTGTGACGCACGGTGCGTTTGTCCTCAAATCCGAGTTGTTGAAGAAACCCGTCTGATGGTCTCTCGCCTCCTCGACATCTCTCTTCGGCAACGGATGCTGGTCATCATCTGCGCGGTGGTGATCGGAGTGGGAGGAATCTACGCCTTTCGAACGATCCCGATCGATGCCTTTCCTGATGTAACGAGTGTGCTGGTGCAGGTTGTCACCAAGGCTCCAGGTCTTTCGCCTGGTGAAGTTGAGCGGTTGGTCACCTACCCGATCGAGCTTCAACTGGCCGGTGTGCCGGCGCTCACGGAAATGCGCTCTCTGACGAAGGTCGGACTGTCGCTCATTACGCTGGTGTTTGATGACTCGATGGACATCAATCTCGCCCGGCAGCTGGTGCTCGAGCGATTGCTCGAGGTCGAGGAGCAACTTCCCCTCGGCGCTGAACCGATGTTGGTACCGAATAGCACAGGATTGGGGGAGGTCTTTCAGTACTACTTGGAGGATGGGCGGGGACCTGCTGTGAGTCAGGAGGCTGAGCATCAGAGTTTGATCGAACAGCGCACGATCCAGGATTGGGTCATTCGTCCTATTCTGAAAGGCACGCCGGAAGTCATCGACGTCAATTCAATGGGCGGCTACGTCAAACAGTATCAGGTGTTGGTTGAACCGGATTTGCTTCGGAAATACGGCCTCACCCTTCACGATGTCTTTGGCGCTGTGGCCAGGAATAATGCCAACGCCGGCGGCAACATTCTGGAAAAGCATGCCGAGAAATACATCGTCCGTGGGATGGGCCTGATCCATTCACTAGAGGATATCGAACGCATCGTCGTCAAAGAGACTGGAGGGACGCCGGTCTACGTGTCCGACGTCGCACACGTCGTGATCGGCCATGCCGTAAGGCATGGGGCCACAGTCTTGAATGGGGATCGTGAGGTCGTCAGCGGGATCGTGCTGATGTTACGCGGAGGGAATGCTCGAGATGTTGTTGAAGGCCTCAAAGCTCGAGTGGACGATATCCATGCGAAAAACTTGCTGCCGAATGGATTGAGGATCGTGCCTTTTTATGATCGCATCGAACTGATCACTGCGGCGCTGAACACCGTCTATAAGTCACTGGCGGAAGGAGTGGCGCTCGTCGTCGTCGTACTGTTCCTTTTTCTCGGAAACTTGCGCAGTGCATTGATCGTCGTCGGTACATTAGTGCTGGCTCCACTTGCAACGTTCATCGTTATGGGACAGACGGGATTGACGGCCAATCTGATGTCGCTGGGGGGATTGGCCATTGCAATCGGGATGATCGTCGATGGGTCGGTCGTCGTTGTTGAAAATGTCTACCGCCACTTGTCGCATCACTCGGCCGCTGCCACACCAAGGCTTCAGCTCGTCACACAAGCAGTGACGGAAGTCGGCCAGCCGGTCGTCTTCGGAATTTTGATCATTATCTTGGTATTTCTCCCTCTCCTGTCGCTTCACGGGATGGAGGGCAAAATGTTCAAGCCACTGGCGTATACCATCATGATCGCGCTCCTAGTGTCGCTTGTCTTATCGCTTACGTTGTCCCCCGTGCTCTGCTCGGTAGCGCTCAGACAGGGGAGTGAGGAGGATCCATGGGTTGTCCGACAAGCCAAACGCGTCTATGCTCCGGCCCTTCGATGGGCCCTTGGACATCGGAACGTTGTGCTGGCGCTTGCCGTTGGAGCCCTGGTCGGCGCATTGGCATTGATCCCGTCGCTGGGAACCGAATTCATCCCGATTTTGAATGAAGGATCGCTGGCTCCGCAAACGATTCGTCTTCCGAGTGTGTCGCTTCCGGCTTCGATCGAAATCGAAAAGCGCATGCAGCAGGCGATCATGGAGTTTCCGGAAGTGGAGATGGTCGTTTCGAAGATCGGCCGAACGGAATTGGGGAACGATCCACAGGAGCCGAATGAGAGCGATCCCGTCGTTCGACTTCGGCCGCTTGACCAATGGACAACGGCGCAGACCAGGCCTGAGCTGGTCCAAAAATTTCGCGAACGGTTGACCAGTGTCGCAGGCGCGACGTTTCTCATCAGCCAACCGATTCAACAGCGGGTTGATGAGTTGATTTCCGGCGTGCGGACCGAGGCCACCGTCAAACTATTCGGCGATGATCTGGAGATCTTACGGGACAAGGCACAGGAAATCGCCGAAGTGCTGGAGGCCGTTCGAGGTGTACGGGATATCAAGGTAGAGCAGTTGTTCGGACAGCCGTATCTGACGATCGATATCGACCGAGGGAAGATTGCCAGGCATGGGATCAATGTCTCCGATGTCCGTGAAATTATCACGACCGCGATCGGCGGAGAAGTCGCCACGCGCGTCTACGAAGGACAACAGCGGTTCGATCTCGTCGTGCGGTTTCCGGAGCAATACCGTGATAGCGTGGAAACCATCAGTAATATTCGCGTGAGTGATCATTTCGGCGCGTTGATTCCTCTGGAGGACTTGGGCACCGTCCAGTTGGAGGAGGGGCCCGGTCGCATCAGTCGTGACCAGCTTGAGCGGTATGTGTCGATCGGGTTCAACACGTCAGATCGGGACATCGGAAGCCTGGTCGCGGAGGCGCAGCAGAAAATTGAGCAGCGAGTTGATCTTCCCATCGGGTATCGAGTGGTTTGGGGTGGTTCGTTCGAGAATATGGAACGAGCCATGGCCAAACTGCGCATCATTGTCCCGATCACGATCGCCATGATCTTCCTGTTGCTCTATTCGACCTTCAATTCGCTTCGTCAGGCGGCCCTGATCATCTTAAATTTGCCGTTTGCCTTGATCGGTGGGGTGGTGGCGCTCTGGCTGACGAAAGAATATCTCAGTGTGCCCGCGTCGGTCGGTTTCATTAATCTCTTCGGCGTGGCGGTATTGAACGGGATCGTCCTCGTGTCCTATATGAACAAACTTCGCGATGATGGTCATAGCCTGGATGAGGCGGTGACATCGGGGGCGCTGCTGCGATTGCGCCCTGTCCTCATGACGGCGCTGGTCGCGCTGTTGGGACTGGTGCCACTCGCATTTGCGCAAGGGATCGGATCTGAAGTCCAGCGGCCGCTGGCGATCGTCGTGATCGGCGGTCTGGTGAGCTCGACGTTGTTGACGTTGATCATGCTGCCGGTGCTCTATCGGTGGCTGGAAGAGGGATCTCAGGGATCATCGCCTGCCGGTACTGCGCAAGGAGGAACGGCCCATGACCAACAAGCGCCAGTCATCGATACTCCTCATGGCAATGATGGTGAGCCACGACTCTCTCACCATCCGGGGAGCCTTCCGTCGACGTGATGAGGGATCAAGACTAGACGAGGACTAAAAATGAGGATGCGGAACATCATCGTGGGTATTGCCGTGAGCGTCGCGCTGCTCTCTCTAATAGGGGCACGTGCGATCGGGGCTCAGACGGAGGCCGACGCACGAGCCGGCGACGACGTCAGTGGAAAAATTATTTTTGCCAGACATTGTGCCGGTTGCCATGGGCCACAGGGGGTAGGAGATGGGTACATGATGCTGGGACCGGACCCTGCAAATCTCACAAGCCCATCCACCACACACAAGTCCGATGCGATATTGCTCCGAACCATCCACGAGGGAAAGCCCAACATGCCGTCCTGGAAGTCGCTCTTGTCAGAAGAACAGAGTCGAGCGGTGTTGGCTTACATCCGGACGCTTAGGAAGTAGACAGGGTTTCCCAACCTCTTGCCCGATGTGTTCTGAAGTCGATCCCAAGGCGACGCGCCGCCGCCGTTTCACACTCCATCTTACTCACCTGAGTCCTGACAATTGTGTTGAGGGTTGAATCACACACCGAGCAGCAGCTGAGAAGACACACAGCAACAGGCCTTATACGACATGCAGAACGTTGTGGATTCCATGAGAGGATGATCTACGGAGAGAGTGGTGCCGAGGGACAGAATCGAACTGTCGACACCAGCCTTTTCAGGACAAGAAGAAAGTGAGCAAGATCAAATAGATAAGATCAAAACGAAGTGCAAAAAGTGACATTTCGTGTCATGGAAAATCAATGAGTTACATTAGCAGCTGCCACTAGTGGCACCTTCATTTTGCGTGTCTCCGGTCCAACCTTCACTAAGGTAATTGGCACAGAGTAAAGGCTCCCAAGCCGTTTCCGGCATTCCTACGCATGTCCTGGTCAGAGCCACAGGACGCCAATTCAGCAGCGGAAATACCCCATCCAGGTGGGACTATCCACTTTGCATAGCTTGAACCTGATCTATATCCTGCCATTTAGTGACTTGACCTGCAGAATGGTCGGCGATAGAGTCTCCGCCGCAAACGTTAGTGTGAAATTCTTATTCGGTAGTACTGCGTGTGCCAGAACGCAGAGCCGAATGGGGTTCGCCGAAAGGAGTGGCTGATGTTCGACCTCATGAAAGACGTCCAGAAGTACAAAGGCATTCCACCTTACGCGAGTGAACTTTTCGGCATCTATCAACCACTGCTTGGATGGCAATCCAAGCTCACCAAAAAATGGCTACAGAAGGGTGGACAGATCTTTGACCCACGCATCAAGCGCATTCTGGACGGCTTGATCCAGCCAGGGCCGAAAGGCGTCGCCAATTCCCACCCGCTCGAATTCCAAGTAACGCCGTTACAACCAGGTAGTGGGAAATTCCCCTACACGGTATATGCGGCTCGCGACATGAACAGCGAACTGATTAAGGTGCTCGTGCCGAAGGTACAGGCGTTTGTGAACGGCAATAACGGCAACCTGCCGCAGGGCGCCCAGTGGCTTTCGATAATCGACATTAATGCCATGATGAATCCTGACACGGGCGAGCTCCGACAGGCCAACGACATCATACGACAACGGTTGTATCAGGATGCGGTGGCCAGTGCTGGAGGAGTAGCACTTACGACGGCAGCAGTCGAGGCTGCGCGGAAGCTGCACCTTGAGCTCATGCAATATGAATCCCAGATCGCGGCGTTCCTGCTGTTTCATGCTGAGGCGCAACCTGGATACAGCCCCGATGCACTCAACCAGATTTTTGCTGTCAAGATTGCTGAACCGCTCGATAATATTTTGAAACCCACCGACCCGCTGGCTAACATCGATCCAAACGACAAGAGCGGCAGTCTTTCTCCCGTTGGCTTTGTCCACATCTTCCGACAGTACTTCTTCAACCTCGGCACCTTTCTCGGGGAACCAGTCGAGCACATTTGGCTGGCACCCGGCACAACAATCGAACTGGTGGAAGTCAGCACACGGCGCACATTAGTCGAGCGAGTACTGGAGGAAACTCTTGATTCGACAACGAAATCTGAACTCAGCACGTCGTTCAAGGATGAACTAAGTGATGCGGTAAAGGAAGAAAACGAGACGAGCACGAAGCTCGGTGTGTCTAACACCAACACCGTCAACTTCGGCGTCTATCAGGGTACCGTGTCAGCAAGTTTTGGCATTGATAGTACACGAAAGGCGGCACGCGAGACGAGTCACAAGCAGAACCGAGAACAGAGCGAGAAACTGTCGACCGAAATTAAGCGCAGCTTTAAGTCGGTATTTAAGACCGTCACCGAGACGACCGATACGCGCAGCCGCCGTCATCTAATCCAGAACCCGACTGGAAAACTACTGAACTACGAGTTAAGGCGGAAGATGCGCCGTGTCGGTGTGCAGCTTCAGGACATTGGTGAACGACTCTGCTGGCAAGTCTTCATCGACGATCCGGCAGTCGAGCTCGGACTGTCGGAGTTGGTCGACTTCGCTGAGGCACCGGACCTCAGCAACCTGAAGGAGCCGGAAACGATCCCAGCGCCGGTGAACGAAGCGGTCAAGGTTGTTGTCCCAATCCCTTTTATCCCGATCCTCGACTACACCAACAACCGTGCCAACTACGAATATGCCTACGAGGAGAAAATCGACAGCGCCTACAAGGGGAAGCACCTGAGCATCATCAAGGGCGATGAGGACGACGACGATAGTCAGACGATCATGGGCCCCTTTTCCTTTAAATTCGATCCACCGAAAGCCAACTATGCCTTGACGCCCGACATCAGGGTGCTAGGCGTGCAAGGGGGGAAGATCGCAGCCATACGACAGATCATTCCCAATATCGCAGCTGGAACGTTCGATATCATCATGCAGCGAGTGAATTTCGGAGGAGAAAATTTCATCAATCTCGATGTGCAGATCATGTTCGCGCCACAATCAGCGGCTTTCACTGACTATGAGGAGCTGAAGAAAAAGGCGCGCGAGAAATACGATGCGGAGCGTGACCAAGCGATTCGTAAAGCCTTTCGTGACAGTGTTTTGAAGCGGATTAACGACGCGGCGAGTATCCGTTCCCGTCCATCTTGGGATTTGCGAGAAGAGGAGCGGACGGTTATCTACCGCAAACTCATCAGGCGGCTGATGCTCGATTCTTGGAAGTTGCCAGACAACGATACGAACCGCAGACTGAGCCATGTCCGCTCGGAAATCGTGCGCACGCTCTTCGATGTCGATGCCATGCTCTATTTCGTAGCACCGGAGTGGTGGATGCCTCGCCGGCACGGGGGCCGTCTGAACTTGGACATTGCTGAAGCAGGAAAGACGCAGATGCTGAGCAACCAGGACCTGGCAACTTGGGGCTCGGAAAAGCGGGATAGTAACTACAAGGTTACCAACGATTCGGCTCCAGCGAAGCTCGGAAGTTCGCTGGGCTGGCTCTTACAGCTTGACGGCGACAATCTCCGTAATGCGTTCCTAAATGCGCCGTGGGTGAAGGCCGTGATACCCATTCGCCCAGGACACGAACGCGCCGCCCTGAACTGGCTTCGCGCAATCGAAGGACATGAACAGGATGGTTGGGAGAGCAACTACCTTGGTGCTTCCCCAGAAGATGCCGAGTTCGCAGGAAAGAGTGTGGGAGAAGTATTGGAGACGATCGCTGGCCGGCTCGAAGACAGAAACGGGACCATTCAACCCACACTGATGGCCGATCGCGTATTCGAACACGGCTTTGATCATCTGGCAGGAGGTTTCGACGCTGGTCTGGCGGCCAACGAAATCTTCAGTCAGTGGATCTCCGTATTACCGACCGACCAGATCGTTGCCGTCGAGTATACACCGACGGACTACTTCACCCCGGGCGTTTGAGGGAGGATGTGCGACTAACTGCCCCGGCGCTCAGACGAGGCGAGATCCCAGTCGCCTTAATGCTTATTCGCTACACCGGAGGCTGACGGATGCGGGTCGGGTTCAACTACGCATGGCCGTACAATCTCTATGGCGCTACATTTGGCCCCAATCCCCACGTGCCCTTGAAGCGGTGGCAGGACGAGCAGAACCTGGTCGCAAAGGGGCAGGTGGCGAAGATTCCCGTCCCGCTCCTCGACCAGCTCAAACGTAATCTCGACAACCTCAAGAAGATGAAGATCGAGGTTGTGCGGATCTTCCTGCTGTCGAACGGTTTCAACTGGCCTGGCTACGGCCCGTATCCGCGAAGCATTTCCCCGCCAAGCGAGACGCTGCCCTATCACGATTGGCAGTTCTCACCGCCACTCAAAACTGACCCCCGCTTTCCCTATCATCTCGAATTAATGCTCAAGGTCTTTCGTGACACGGGGATGCAAGTGATCCCGTCGCTGGTCGATTTTGGTATAGTCGGGAAAAGCCGCAGCCGCGACGCGAAGGGGCTTGCCCCAGGCGGACGCGCTGATATCATCAAAGACTCATCAAAGCGACACGTCTTTATGAGCACCATGCTGAACGACCTGCTCAAGACATCCAAGCCCTACACGGACCAGATATACGCCTGGGAAGTCATTAACGAGCCCTATTGGTGCTATTCCCCGATCGGACCACTGTCGGCTGCCGACCCGCAGGTGATGAAGGCAAACCCGGACACGTTGATCGGCTTCGCTCGGAAACCGGAAGTGACCGAGGATGAGATGAACTTGTTTATCGGCGAAGCCATTGACCTGATCAGCAGTAAGGGCTTTCCGTCGACGGTCGGCCATCGCTTCTTCCGTGATCTGCTGGATCGTAAGGCCAAGGAGTGGAACGGCATGAAGCCTCCCCAGAGTTTCCTCTACTATGGCGGGAGTAAACCACAGTTCCACTATTATGCCAAGCCAGGCTTCGGCTTGGGAGATCCGTACCAGATCAAGGACCAGGGCCTTTTCAATGGCAGCGTTCTCGATGTGGGGTCAAAGCCGTTCCTTGGAGAATTCGATTCCGCATTGAACGTATTTGGAAATCCATGGCCGGAACTGAAGGGAAACGACACCACGGGCAATCGACTCAAGGTGGTTGAAGCCGCCGGGTGTGATCTCGCGCTGATTTGGCCAGATAAAGGAACGCCAGATTCGTCCTCGAAGCCTGATCCGATCAAGCTCGCATACGAGACGAGGAAAGCGGTTGCCGATTATACAGGGGGAACGCTCCCGCCCGCCGACGAGTGAGATAAGCCCAGTACAGACAGGCGCTCAGGTCGTAGAATTGCTGTAGCTGAACCGGGTAGAGCGGAAGCCTTCTAGTCTTCTAGAATTCCCTTACGTAAAGCACGGTCTTAACAGTGAAACATCGCTCTGGTCGCTGTCAAAATGGACAAGACAGGGCCAAATTGGTCGAGCAGTTCAGAATTGACCCCGCCCAGGTCGATCACCAATAAGGATGTGGAGTACATCATCGGCATTACGGACAAGCGGAATATTGTCCCCATAGGTTTTGATAAATTTACGTCGTAAACTTCTTCTTCGGCGCGGCCGATAAAACGTTACCTTTGCGGTTGCTTGTCTAAATAAGCTCCTATATCATCGGCTTTCAAAAAGGCGTCTCAAGTTCCTATCTCATCCATCTTCCATAGGAGAGCGGTATGCGCACGCAGGCCGTGATTCATCCCTCAAAGGTCAAGAAAGCGATCAACGCGGTCAAAGATCAAAAGCCGGATCCGGTTCGGAAGGCTAGCTTCACCCAGCAGGCGCAGCTGGCAAAGCTCCAGCGCAAGCTCGGGAAGCGGCTCAAGCCGCTGTTCACCGATGCCGGTGTCGACCTGAAGGAGATCGACGCGAAGCTCAATAGCCATCAGGGCGAGGTGCGTCAATGGCTGAAGAAAGAGGAGGCGAAGACCGCGAAACAGTTCGCCAGACTAGAGAAGCAACGGCAGGCTGGCTTCAACAACACCCGACGGGCGATTGAACTCATTGCACTCAAGCCCTTTCTGTCGACGCAGATTCCGGTTCCGACGCCATTTCTGATTTCGGCGAAGCCGGCGGGGATCTTGTCGGATTCACAGGTTGTGGCGAGGAACAACCTAGCCAAGGCGGCTTTCAGCATCGGGCAGGACACGTCGCACAGCACCGCCAACGTCAACTTCTATTTCGCCTGGCAGAACCCGAGCAATTTCCTGGCGGTCATTAATTGTTCGGCCGATCTCATCACCAACGGCCTGTGTGGCGCATGGGCCACTCCCGGGTTCCTGTTCGGCGGCACGGCCTCGATTACGGTGCGCGCGGAGCTGACGGTCTTTGCGGGCCCGATCAAGATTTCCTGGCAGCAGGATCAGACCAAGCAGTTGGAGTCCCTGTCTGCGCATGGCGGTGGCATCTTCGGATTCGGTGATGTCCTGTCCAGCACCATCTCCGACACGGCGCATTTGAGCTGCAAGAACATCGAGGTCCAGGGCAACCAGCTGATCGTTTTTGACGTAGCTCTGACAGCCGAGTACTCGATCGATGACGGCAATGTCTCAATCGATTTTGCAAGCGGCAGCCAGGAGATCGTCTGTCCGGGCGTGACGGTCGAGCTGCTCACGCCGCCCGCTGGCGGCGCCCTCACGCCTGACGCAACAACGTAAGGCGCTCGAGAAGAAGGAGGTTTGCGGGATGACGCATGCGACGATTGACAAGGCGCGGCTGAAGGCCGCCGTTGATGCGATCAGGGATCACGAGCCGCTCGACATACATCAGCTTCGCTTGGCGCAACAGGCTCGAATGGCACAGTTCAGGCGCAAGCTCGGCAGAGAAATTCGGCCGCTCTTCGCCGGTGCGCGCTTCGATGTCGGCAAGCTCGACAAGATATTGGCGCGACACCAGGTCGAGCAACGCGAAGCGCTAGAGAAGGCCAATGCCAAGACCGCGAAGGCGTTCGCACGGGTCGCCAGGGACCGTGAACGCGGAGTGGCCAAGACGGAACGCGCATTGCGGCAGATCGTGGGCAAACCGTTCCTGACGACGATCATTCCGATCACCACGCCGTACCTGATCTATGCAACACCCATTGGAATGTTACACGATTCCCATGTCGAGCCCTGGAACAACTTCGCGAAGTTCGCCTATACCACCGACCGCAATACCGGGTACGACACCGCCGTTGTGAAGTTCTTCTTTGCCTGGCAAAATCCCTCTGACTTTCTTGCCGTGATCAACTGCGATACGAATCTGCTGATCAACGGGATTGTCGAAGCTACTGCCGAGCAGGGATGGCTGACCCCCGGTAGCGCCTTCGTGGAACTGTGGGCGAAACTGACGGTCTATGTCGGTTCGACCACGATCAACTACCAGGGGTCCCAGCAACACCAGATGGCCTCGGTCTATGCCGAAGGCGGCTATGCCCTGTTTGGCGGGTCGGGCGATATAAAATCGGAAAACGTCTTCGGGGCCTATAACCTCTCGTGCAGCGACATTCACGTGGATGGCAATCAACTCGTCGTCTTCGAAGTGGCCTGCAGAGCTGACTGGTGGATCGACGGCGGCTCTATCGTCTTGGCTTTCGATTTCGACCCTGCGCGCCGCTGGGTCGCCTGCCCCGTGCTGAATGTCGAACTGCTGACCGAGCCGCAGGGCTCGCCCGGGAGACCACCAGTCATCACGAACTGACGCAACCGGGCAAGCGCGACACGCGCAGCTAGCGCTAGAGAATTTTCCATACTGGGGGTCTATTTGTGAAGAACTGAGAAGGCCTACCGGAATAACGTTTTTCTATGTCCTACTGAGGGTTTGACAGGTCGTAGAGTGTTGAGGCTGGAGCTCTAGGTAGGGCCCTCGCCTTAAAAGTTCAAATCAGTGGATTTTGACAAGTGCTCGCTATGGCAACGGTTTCCCCAATTAAGCTGCAATACCAGCGTGTTAGGGCCTTCTATTGATCCTATACATTTCCATCCTATTCCTTCTCTTCCTGCAAATTCATGTCACAAATTTGTCACATCTGAGGAATCATAACTCTGACTTTAGACAGATGGCATCCCCAACGGGATTTTCTAAATGGGGAAGCGATCCCCTAACTTTCCAAATCAATGTCATCGCCCTAGCAGTTTAGCGATGTTCGTAAGGTCGAACCGACGGCCCGCTGATTAAGAATGAATCCAACGGGGTTGCTCAAGTCCTTGAAGAGTCGGGCAATCCCTTCTCCGTTCCATACGATAGCCGCTTTCGTTGTCGTCTGACTTCTTACCAGTTCGCTTCATTTCAGCCCGTCCCGTCGGTGCCAGTAACACCCGAATAACACCTGCCTCCCGCAGCTCAATCGGCACACCTTCCACCTGGCACAAGCTTGAGTCGATATCTGGCTTGCAGCTGCTCGTCACGTCAGCATCTGGCAAAACTTTTCGGGCTTCCCGTTCCTGTTGACGAGTCGGACACGTTAACGCGAGGGGAAGCAGAACTCCAACGAGCAAGGGGTGCCTCGGTGTACCTGATCGCAGTGGCGAGCCATGACTTGCACAAAGGTATTCAGAGCTAATGTGTGTCTCGAGCGATTGTTTCTAGATCCGATCTATCGGAATGATTCGTTAGTAGTACCCTGGGTTCCAGAGACTTTGCTTCTCGCGTAGCGATTCTACGCTGACTTTTATTGGTCGCAAGTCTAGGGTATAGAGAGGGAACTGCCATCGGTCAATGATCATTTCGTAATCGCTGGCTGTGGGCTCACGAAGTAGGCCCTTCGACCTCAGGCAGTCCAGAGTGCGATGATTCAGATGTTGAATTTCTTGCCGCTTCATGGCTGATTGCATAGCCATCGGCCTCCACACCTCGGCGATAACCGCTAAAGCATCGGAAGTTGATACCCCGCTGTCATGTAGTAGCCCCGCTATCAAGAGCACACCGTCCTCTCTCGGAGTATAGTCATCTAAAGTAGATTCGTAATAAAGCTTTGGATCCACCCATGAAAGGGTGCCGTCATCATACTCAACCAAGTCCACGTAAAGGGTTTCTTCGCGCCGCCGTTCAATTTGATTTCGAAATATCCAGTCAACATCATTTGGACCATCAAGGTAGAGAGTCTCTCGGTAAGCATCCAGATATCTCTGTAATTCGCCGAGGGTTGCTGGGCGCATCCAGGCAGCCTCCACATAAAGTCCTTTGGCCAAGTGGTTAGCGAACCGATCCAGCTGTTTGACCAACTGCCCGGATGGCGAACGAGGACATCGTATCGCATCCAGTAGAATGAGATATTTTGCTGCCTCTTCCTTACTGAGAGCCTCAAGGACGTGGGCACCATGGAAGTGCTTACTTTGCGCAAGAGAGGTCGCACTTGAGTACAATCGACGAGCATTAGCAATGATCAACTCAAGCCCTACCGCGATTTCCTTAAAGAAAGCAGGATTGCCTAATTTTGCGAGTTCTTTTATAGCTCGAGGGCGCAAGCTACATCCTTGGGTAGATACTAGTCTTGTGAATTGAAAGTGGGCCAAAATGGCTTGGCACCATACTGTCAGTCATTGGGCAAACACGTTTACCCTAGAATGTTGGACAATCTATCAAGGACAAATCCCTGTCACTCGATATCCGCGTCTTCCACGGGTTCAATGCTTACAAATGCTATATGGTTACTGGTAAGCACCTTGTTGTAGCCCGGGCAGTCTGAGTGTTGACATTAATTTCTCAAAGTTTCGGGAGTGCGGTCATTGAAAGCGGCTCTGGTTGCGCTCCGGACGCATGCGCTCCTAAGCGACTGATAAAGGTGCTAATCGCGGCCTTTGCGGTAACTCCCTCCTGACACATCCAAGAGAAATGATGCCAAACCGAATCATTATTCCAGCGCCAGATGCCTTGGGCACCTTCGCTCATAGGTAACTTGAGAGATAAGCTCGCTGTTCTTAAAACGGTCAAGTGATGGACCTCGTTTGGGCTTATGGGCTCGTGTCAGTCCAATCAGCCCAACCATATCAGGACATGTGTGACCACAAGCTACCAAACAGGGCTAGGCCAATTAAGCAAACTCCACTGAAAAAGTCATTCCCTCTCAATCCCAGGACGTCTCGAGCCAACTCCGCAGGCGAGTACTCAGGTCGTATAAAACCGGTGCTATAGGTGAAAAGCGGTTTAATGCTACAGCAATCTCACGAGCGCTATACGGCTTTGGTTGGTCATATCGACCGCCAGTCGCGTTGAGCATGTAGCTAGGTTCAGAAACCATGGTTGGGAGCCGTCCAAACCAAAGAACTCCGCCGATCTCTGGTGTCTTCATTCTTACAGCGACTGATTCCGCATGTGGCTGAATGAGACTACTTAGTTTATCCATCGCGCGTGTTGCGGTGCGGGAGGACAGTAGGGTGCCTTGCGGTCTGATGAATAGGGATGCGTCTATCGCTATGATTCCAATGCCAGGGAATGCGTCTAAGATTTGCTTTTCCGCCCGGTAGACATTCTTGTGGATAGTCTTAACAAGATAGGGGCGTTTGCATTGTAGGTCCAGTACTCGGCCGTTATGCCGGAGTGTCACATCACCAAACCAGTGTCCTGACTCGTCTATTCGATTGATACCATCGACACATAGAACGTCGAATCCTGCCGCGAGAAATCTTCCGGCCACGAAATAAGCGAATACATGGTTGCGAGGTCCATTGTTCCTTGGAGTTTCATCATCCTGAACGGTTGGCCCACTTGTCATGGCCTCCGCTATCTTCTCCTTGAGACCTGGGAATCTGTCGATTCTGGGCGCCCATAATTTGTACACTTCGGATATTTCCATAGCATCGTGGTACGCCAACACATGCTCCCTGGTGGTCCCTGTACCATTAAAATATTCGTTAATAAGCCTCGCATAGCGCGCAGTTCTCCCCCGTTCAAGGTTTACCCAATGACATACTTGTTCAAGTTCGCCTATGAGGGAGGAGACACTAAACACTTTGCTACGTGTGGAAGGTGGAAAATCTATCATCTTCTCACGCAACCCGTTCCCTAATCTCACCAAGCGGGAAAGACGACTTCTACTTGTGTCTAGTTCTCTTCCAGAGGGTCCGACCTGCTAGGCACCACGGTTCATGCCAAGTGTAGAGAGACTGCCAAGGCTTACCTAAGGCTAAGTATTTTAGGTGGAATTCAAAAACGCTGCAAGAGGGAGGGGGGTTCGGAAATGCGGACAGAGTGGTAAGTGGTAGCCTGGCTTCACCCGCCCCGCCGAGGGGGTGGACAACGAAAGGAGCGAGGCGATGAAGAGAACGAGACGGAATTATGAAGCAACCTTCAAGGCCCAGGTAGCCTTGGCGGCGTGCAGGCTTCGATTCAGCGGCCTGTTCGGCATTCTTCGCGTTTCTTTTTGTGTTTATATCATATACTCAGGAGTAGGCCGATTGATTCGGCAATGCGAGAGCGACAAAAGCCATGCGGAACAGTACAACGAAAGTTTGTGGATATTCCAAGGCTGCACATTCACTCATGTGATTTAAGGACAGCGGAAATATACTCGTCTTAGATAGGATATTCGAGGCCTTCATGGAACGTTTTGCACGTTTTGTGGACAAGGACTTTGAACCTGCACGGCCTCAGTAACCGAGCAAACTTCCCCTGCCCTTCATCCATAAATTGCTCCGTAAAAGCAAGGTTCGTTTAATGCGATGGCGGAGGCTTACCGTTTCTTAAACACTTGTTATCACGGAGCCATATTTGAGGGTTCAAAATGCTTGCGATATCTTCCATTCAAAGCCGTGGGAAAGAAAGGTTTTTAGGACTTAGTGAATGAAGGTCAAGAAGAAGTGATTCTGGTCTTAACGCTGTCCCCCTTGGCGAGCAATCTGCTCAAATCTGCTTTTTGACGCTCACTCCTCTGGCTCCACATCTGCGAGGTCACCCGAGTATTGAAATTCAGCTGCATTTAGTTCTCGGTGAACGGCTTCGAGGAAGTTTTCGAAGTCTTTCACCGACGTAAGGTAGAATCGCAATGCCCTGCCATCTTTCACCGGTTGCACTTGAGCTTGGTCGCCGAGCTTTTTTATCCAGTACTTCTCATCGTCTTTGAAACGGGCTTCCTGCCAAACATAAGCATGTTCCTTTCTGGCAGCCACTGACCAAGCACGCTTACCCTGATTCCGGTAGCGTAGGATCCGCTTGCGAAGATAATTTTCCCGACCGGCCGACAATTCCTTGCGAAAGAATGCTGCTATGACATCATTACCCAAAGCGGCCAGGGCTGTCTCCCAATCTGCCCATCGGCTAGGCTTGCCCGGTCCACGACGACGAATCGCATGTTCAACAAGCTCCGGCGCTGGGTAAATGCAGGTGCATGTGAGGTATGTTGCGGTTCCATCGGAGGATAGGCCAATTCTGTAGCAACGGATGTCCAGATTAAAGTTTTCACTGAGCCATTCTGCAGTAACCAAGACTTCATAATCGAAGTTTTCAGCCAGTAGAAGAACACGCTGTGAAGCATTTAGAGTTTCCAGATCAACATCAAGAAACTCTTCAATGTCATCGGTTCCTTGATCAGTCGGCTTTCCTATCAGCGAGCTATATTCCGATATGATCCGGTCTTGGGGCCACTTGGACACCATGGCAGCATAGCTGAGGGCCTGTATAAGATGGAGCTTATGGTTTCCCCTCTTGATCTCGATGACTACGCCAGAACCTTCCTTGTCAATGGCGAGCAGGTCAATGCGGTCATCAACAAAGTCGGTCGGACGAACCTCCTCGCCAATTAGCAAAAGTTCCTCGCCCATTTCAGCAAAGAAATCCGCTGAACTCGATCGAATCATTCGCTGTAGATCGCTACGTTCTCGGAGTTCCAAATCTGGCAAACTCTGTTGTTCAAGCTTCTTGAGCGTCCGACTATTACGATCCATGCGAAGCATGTTGGCTCCCCTATAAAATCAGATTAGTCGAATCAGAATCATTCGTTTCTGAAACCAGGAAAGGATAAGCCGAAAGTCATTGGAAATCGAGAGGGCATGTCCATACTCGTCACGCAGGATTTTGGGACAAGAAGAGAAGTTATGCATGTGTCAGAAGGAAGCCCCCGGAGGGCCGGAGGCTTCTCTCTGAAGCGTTTTATCGCTTCAACGCATGAGCGTTAATCCACTCCTTCGCCTCAAAGGCGACATTCATGAGTGCCTCGAGGTCATTGAGCCCGAAGGAGGTGCCATTGCGCCAGACACCAGACTGATCTTTGAACGGTCGGGAGAAGGTTGTTGCGAAGAAGGGGCCCTTCTCGCTGACATTCTGCCAAATCGTCGCTTTGATGTTGCCACATCGCAGCGTGGTCGCTGGTCGTTTGGATGAAGTGTTGGTCGCCATGGTGTTTCCTCCTTGTGTGAAATGAAGGTGACTCTCTCACGGGAGGAGGAGAGGCACCGTACAGTTCACAGAGGAAACAGGAGGCAGTGGCCGGAACCGGCGGACCGGAGAGGACCACGCAACGAGAGTGACAGGCTCACTGGCGCGAACAATGCGCCTCGCAGGTGCTAGCCGGACGGCAATCGCCGGTGGCGACAAGAACTATATAAACGATATACGGGCGGGTGGATGAGGAGCCTTTGCCTTAAAAGCTCGAAATGGAAAATACTAACAATGGCTTGAAATCGTGACGGTTTCCCCGTTTTATCATGGAAATCAAGGCGTTGATGGGTTTCTACTGATTCGATTGATTCCGAGGAGTGCGGTCTGTTTTACAGAGTTTTAGCACATATTTAGCACACCGTTTCTGCCTCTCCGATCAACACGGACGAGACTTGCAAACATGCCACATCTGGCATACCATGAGATGGGGTAGCCGAGGAGTGGGATGAAACCGGTACATTTTCTCGGATCCTCACGGGAGGATCTTCGCGACCTTCCGGAGAGCGTCCAGGAAACAACCGGGTTTCAGCTCTTCAAAGTCCAACAGGGGAAAGAGCCGGACGATTGGAAGCCGATGACGACGGTCGGACCTGGCGTCCAGGAACTCCGGGTTCGTGATGAGAACGGGATTTATCGAATGTTCTATGTGGCGAAGTTCCAAGAAGCGGTCTATGTGCTCCATGTGTTTGAGAAGCGTTCACAGAAGACCGCAAGGCCGGATATCGAGCTGGGCAAGAGCCGATATGCTGAACTTCTCAAGTGGAGAAGGGAGGTTGGATTATGAAGCACGCAACCGTGACAAAGGGTAGCGGGAATATCTTTCGAGATCTCGGGTTCTCGGAAGAACGGTCTGCCGAACTCATTCTCAAAAGCAGTTTACTGCAAGCCCTTCAGGACACGATTAGGAGCCATGCGTGGAAGCAGGCGGAGGCGGCCACGCGTCTCGGGATCGATCAGGCCAAAGTGTCCAAGCTGCTCTCGGGACAGATGGCCGGATTCTCGGTTGAACGCTTGGTACATTTCCTCTCCTTACTGGGCCAAGACGTGGAAGTCACCGTGCGTCAGGCTCCGCGCGGTCAGCGATATGGCACGGTCATATCGAAGGTCACGAGACGATCTCGGACGGTGGCGAGAGCCCGCCCGGATAAGGTGTCATGATCTAAGAGTATGCGGCCAGTACTCTCACAGCCGCGTTCCTGCTATAGAAAGTTCCCTATTCCAAGAGAGCAACCGCCAACGCCTTCAAGGTCACCATGTGTTGGGTCAGGATTCGCTTGGTCCGCTCATAGTTTTCTGTAATGAAGATGTCCGAGTCCGGGCCGGTGACCTACACACTAATTTCGTACACGATTCTCCCACCGATGATGATTAAAACCGATTGTACATGATCCACGCACCGATGATGAGTACAACCGACACCAATGCGAACAGCGGAATAATATCCATAACGGCTCCTTCTAATTAAGAAGACTACAAACCTGTGCCACTACAACGTATGCGACCGGTTTATCCACAGGCACTGTCCATCAGGACTCTTTTCTCTGTTTCACTGATTCGCTCACAGCACCCACACTTGCCTCCTTATGGCTCTCCCTCATGGGCGAGGTCCGTGATTGAAGATCCCGCTCGTCTTGATGGCCACCGATAAGTGTCCCGGTTATCAGCATTTAGATGCCGATAAAGAGAAAAAAGAGTGCGCTCTTGTACTGGCCGCTTGCGTCGGCCAGTGAAAACATATGCGCTGAGATGAGAAGGGAGAGCGCCGAGCACAAGTATAAGATTGCGGGACAACTCGCCCTGCTCCAATCCCTCACGTGGCCGTCGGATCTTCCGACGATCGCATTGAATTCGTCGTTGTTCGGGAATTTCTCCGTCAACTTCAACGATTGGTCCGGGATGTTCCTGGCCCTTCGCGCGATTGTCATCGCCGGAGCCAGCTTCGCGGCCTATCGGATCATTTTTGTGGGGAATAGCTAAGTCATGACGGCCCTCTTGAATCTGATCTATTGCTTCTTGCTCGATATGATCCTGTCCTTTACCGATGTCTGGAAGGGGGGTTGGGATTCGGTCCTCAGCGTGGCCGATCAGCTCTTGGCCTCAATCGGCACTGGTTCCTTGAGTGCGCCCGTCATCCCCATTCAATACACCTGGGTGTTAGGGGCCACGGGCATGAGTCAGGCCGTGGCGATTATCGCCTCGGCGATGTTGGTGCGGTTCACGCTCCAAGCGATTCCGTTTGTCCGGTGGGGCTCATGATTACCTTATTGGAAGGCACACCCGGCAGTGGCAAATCCTATTATGCCGTCGCGGACTATTTGCTGCCCTGGCTTCGTGCGGGACGCCGGCTCTATGTCGCGGTCGATGGATTCTATCTCGATCGGCTGGCCCTTTTCGAAGGACGACCGCTTCCAGAACTTCAAAAACAGATCAGCCTCTGGACCGACAGGCAAGCGATTCCTTCGCTGCTCCTCTCCATCGAGCCCGGCTCGGCTGTGTGTTTGGACGAAGCCCAGACGATCTTTCGCGCCAAGGAGAAGGTGCCCGGAGACATCCTCCGCTGGCTCGAGACGCATCGCCATTATGGCGTCGATCTGCTCCTCATGGCGCAGGACTACCGGCAACTCACCTCAGGCGTGACACGGTTGGTGGAGAGCACGATCAAGTTTCGTCGCATGGAACGGTTCGGGATGCGCCGACGATTTCAGGGCTTTGTGCGCGGGAATCCGGAAGAGACGGAAGTGATCCGGACTCTCATCGGCCGCTATGACCCCAAGATCTACGCCTACTATTCGAGCTATGCCACGGGTGGCATCACGGAGGAACGACGCATGAAAACCATTCTGTCGAGTCCGCTTCTGATGATCGGGTTCCTTGGTCTTGTGGGAGCTCTGGGCTTCATCGGCTGGGGGACGTGGTTCTCGGGGACGAAGCCCTCCGCCGCGCAGCTTCCAGCTCCCACGAGTGAATCGAAGCCGATGCTCCTGCAACCAGCGGAGAGTCCGATCTCGACTGATTCGCTTGCGCCGCCACCTTCCTCACCCAACGAGGTGATCCAAGAACGCCTCCGGATCGAAGGTGGCATCGTGATGAAGGGCAAGGCCTATTGGGTGGATGCGCAGGGTCGCATTCTAACTGCGGCCCAGATCGCCGCCTTGGTCGGTGCGCCGGTCACGGAACAGATCGTCAATGGCATCCCGAGTTTGGTGTCCGATCGGATTCTCTGGGGTGGCGAAGGGAGTCCACCGGTTCTTCCTCAACTGCTGGCTCGGCAACCGCTCGATGAGGTGGCGGCGGAGTCGTCCCTACTGTTTCAACAGCAGACAGACAAGCCGGATGTGAAATGTATTGGGGTCGACAACGAGGAGCGTGAGTGCGATGGATCAAGCCGCGATTGATGCTGCCGTCTTTTGGGCGGCAGCTCTGTATCTCGGGGGCTTCACGGTCGGCATCATCGTGCGGGTGATGCTGGGTCCGTACTTGTAGCCCAGAAAGGAGGTGAGGGGTATGAAGAAGTTCTGGCAAGGTCTCTCGATGGCCGTGCTCGGGATCCTGATCGGCGTTCAAACCGCGCTGGCCCAGGTGTTCCCGGTGGATACGGCCAGCACCACGACGATCTCCAACGTGAAGGCCGATATTGTGGCCTGGGGCGTCGTGTTCATCGGGGTGGCGCTCACGATCTACGCCTATAAGCGGGTCAAATCG
>BQXA01000020.1:0-82324 GCA_036984345.1 Nitrospira sp.
GGGGGTGTTGATTCGTCGCAACATCATCGCCATTCTGCTGTCCATCGAGCTGATGTTGAACGCGACCAACATTAATTTCGTGGCGTGCTCCGACCACCTCCAGGTGATCGGAGGACAAGTGTTTGTCTTTTTTGCCTTGACGGTGGCAGAGGCAGAAGTCGCGATCGGTTTGGCGATCATCATCGCCTTGCATCGATCGAAATCGACGATCAACGTCGAGGCATTCAATTTGCTCAAATGGTAAAGGACCTCCATGACGACGCGTCAGCCTTCACACGCCGACCTTCCCTGGTTCTTCGTTGAGGCCTGTTCCGAGCTGACGATCATCGAGTAATATCTCCACCATGCTCTACGCACTCATTCCACTCCTCCCGCTGGCTGCATTTCTCGTCCTGGGCCTACGTGGTTCGCGGATCAGAGACCGCGCGCATGTCACCGCGGTGCCGGCGGTATTGCTCTCATTCGTGTTGTCGCTTGCCGCTTTTATCGAAGTCGCCTCCGGGTCGGTGATTTCTGTCCCCCTCTACACATGGCTCGTCTCGGGGGATCTCGATATTCACATCGGGCTCCATATCGATCGACTGACCGCCGTCATGCTCCTCCTGGTGACAGGAGTCAGTTCGCTCGTCCACATTTATACGGTCGGCTATATGCACGGCGATCCTGGCTATGCTCGGTTCTTCAGCTATATCGCCCTCTTTACCTTTTCCATGCTCATGCTGGTACTGGCCGACAACTTGCTCCAACTCTTCGTATTTTGGGAAGCCGTCGGACTGTGTTCCTATCTCTTGATCGGACATTGGTACGAACGCGCATCCGCCTGTGCAGCGGCCACCAAAGCTTTTCTCGTGAATCGAGTCGGCGATTTTGGTTTTATCCTGGGCCTGCTCCTGGTCTGGTATCACTTCGGATCGCTGAACTACCTCGACATCTTTCCTGCGATTCATGAAGCAACCGATCTAACGATGAATCTCCTCGGCCCGTTCGGAGGCATCTGGGAGGTGTCTGTCTACACGCTGATCGCGCTCTTGCTGTTCACCGGCGCAGTGGGGAAATCGGCGCAGGTCCCTCTTCATGTCTGGTTGCCCGATGCCATGGAAGGCCCGACGCCCATCTCAGCACTCATTCATGCCGCCACGATGGTCACGGCCGGTGTGTTCATGGTCGCCAGGCTCGCCCCTATTTATAACTTGTCCCCCACGGCCATGAGCGTCGTGGCTGTGACCGGCGCCGCCACGATGGTCCTTGGCGCGACGATCGCCGTGACTCAGACCGATATCAAACGCGTGGTGGCCTCCTCGACCGTGAGTCAACTCGGCTACATGATCATGGCCTGCGGCCTTGGGGCCTATGCCTCAGGCCTGTACCATCTCCTGACCCATGGTGCCTTCAAAGCCTTGCTGTTTCTCGGTTGTGGTTCGGTCATCATCGCGCTCCACCATGAACAGGACATGCGACAGATGGGTGGCCTCAAAGACAAACTGCCGACCACCTATTGGACGTTTGTGGTGGGTTCATTGGCTCTCGCCGGATTTCCACTCACAGCGGGTTTTTTCAGCAAAGATGAGATTCTCGTCTCGGCCTGGTCGTCAGGAGAACTTGGTCAGGTCTTGGCCATCTTGGGTCTACTGACAGCGCTGTTGACCGCCTTCTATAGCTTCAGACTGGTGTTCGTCGTATTTTGGGGTGCTTCGCGTGTCGACCCGCACTATGCGGCCCATATTCATGAACCTTCGCAGACGATGACGCGGCCACTGCTTATTCTGGCCGGCCTCAGCATACTGACCGGATATCTTGGCATCCCATCATTTTTGGAGCCGGTCTTTGCTACCGGACAAGAAACCTCGGCTCAGCACGGCTCTGATGCCTTCACCATCATGTTGACCGCGACAGGCTTGGGCCTGCTGGGCATTGCCGCAGCCTATTATGTCTACGTGATGAACCCCGACCTACCCGATCGCTTGGCCCGGCGATGGAGAAGCCTCTATGAAGCCTCTCTCAACAAATGGTACGTCGATGAGCTCTATGACGCCCTGTTCGTACGGCCGACGCTCAAGGCAGCGTTCACGCTTTGGAAGCGGGTTGATGTCCACGTGATCGATGGAGCTGTGAATGGAATCGCTCGGGCCATTACGTGGGGAGGATGGATATTGAGGCTGATCCAGAGCGGTCAAACTCAACACTATGCACTGGGAATGGCCCTGGGCATCGTAGTGTTGACGGCGTATCTTCTCTTGTGATGCTGATGAAGAGAATGACGACGAGCGAACCTAGCATGACCCGACGTAAACACGAGACACCGTCCTCCATATTCGCCGAGCAGGAAGCCCAATGAGCGGATTTCCCTGGCTTACAACCTTGATTTTTCTCCCCCTGATTGGCGCAGCGATCATCTTTGCCGTCAAAGACAGCTCCGTACGGCTCGTTACGCTGGGCATGACGCTTACCAACTTCCTGATCTCGCTGCCGCTCTGGTGGCTCTTTGATGCATCCTCCGATCAGATGCAATTTGTCGAATCGGCCCGATGGATCCCCGCTCTCTCCATCAGTTACAAGCTTGGTCTGGACGGAATCAGCTTGCCGCTCGTGATCATGACAACCATCCTGATGCCGCTCTGCGTTCTGATCTCCTGGCACGCCATAGAGACGAGAGTGCGGAGTTTTATGGCCATGCTGTTGATCATGGAATGCGCCATGATCGGCGTCTTCTCCGCCTTGGACTTCGTCCTGTTCTACGTATTTTGGGAGGCGATGCTGATCCCGATGTATCTGTTGATCGGCATCTGGGGCGGTCCGAACCGGCTCTATGCGGCCATCAAATTCTTCTTGTACACCTTTGCCGGCAGCGTGCTTTTGCTGGTCGGGATCCTAGTCCTCTATTTCCAGGGCGGCCATACGTTCGATGTTCTTGCGCTGAGCCAACGGACCTACGGACTGGGGCTCCAGATCTGGCTCTTTGGTTCCTTCTTCGTCGCGTTCGCCGTCAAAATTCCCATGTTTCCCTTTCATACCTGGCTCCCGGACGCGCACGTAGAAGCCCCGACGGCCGGCAGCGTGATTCTCGCGAGTGTCCTCCTCAAGATGGGGACCTATGGTTTTCTCCGCTTCAGCCTCCCCATATTGCCGGATGCGTCACGGCTTCTCACTCCGGTGATGGTCATATTGTCGATCGTGGCCATCATTTATGGTGCCTATATGGCCCTGGCTCAGACTGACCTCAAAAAGCTCATCGCCTATTCAAGCGTCAGTCACATGGGGTTCGTCACGCTCGGGCTCTTCATGTTTAATATTCAAGGCATCGAAGGGGCCGTCATGCAAATGGTGAATCACGGGATCACCACCGGCGGGCTTTTTCTCTGTGTGGGCATGATCTACGAGCGGACCCATAGCCGTCAGATTGCCGACAATATCGGACTCACGAAGCCGATGCCTCGCTATGCCACGTTCCTGGTTATTTTTGCCCTCTCCTCGCTGGGTCTTCCCGGCACAAACAGTTTCGTGGGTGAGTTCCTGGTCCTCGTCGGCACGTTCCTCTGGAGCAAGATCGCCGCCGCGCTGGCGTCTTTGGGGATTATCCTCGCTGCGGCCTATCTCCTCTGGATGATTCAACGGGTCGCCTTCGGCGTACCGGCCTCGCACCTGCTTCCCAAGCTGCGCGATTGCAGTCCTCGAGAGATGGTGACGCTGGTGCCGCTCGTAGTTTTGATTTTTTGGATCGGGTTGTTTCCGAATCCGATTCTATCCCGAATGCATACCAGCGTGGAGAAAGTGATCGCGCGCGTGATGCCGGCGTCCCCGGAAGAGACAGCCGCACATCTTGAGGGAACGAGTGATCAAGAAGCGCCCTCTCCTCCACACTTCGCCAGTATCCCGACGAAGGAACGACAACCATGACCTTCTCAGTCGGAGACCTCTTTCTGATCCTACCGGAGCTGCTCGTCATCACGACGGCCTGCATCGTACTTGTACTGGATCCAGTGTTGCGGAACTCTGATAAGGATGGCCTGGTGTGGTTAAGCCTGGGAACACTTGCCGTGTGCATGGGACTCACGGCCTCTCAGATCGGCGAGCAGACTTTGATTTTCAGTGGTCTTGTCGTCATCGATACCTACGGAGCCTTCTGGAAGTTGCTCCTGTACTTCGTCACCGGCCTCACCATCCTGCTTTCTTACTCGTACCTCAAGGAGGAACGCCTCTATTTCGGCGAATACTATGGGTTCATCCTACTCGCGCTCACCGGAATGATGGTCATGGTATCGGCGTCCGATCTCCTGACGATCTATCTTGGAACCGAGTTGATGTCTCTTTCACTCTACACGATAACCGGACTCAAGCGCGCCGAACCCCGTTCGCTCGAAGCGTCCGCAAAATATTTCGTGTTGGGCGCCTTTTCATCCGGCATTCTGCTCTACGGCATTTCGCTCCTCTATGGAGCAACCGGCAGTACCAGACTTCCGCAAATTGCCGTCGCCATCGCTGGTCAAGGACTGAGCGAGCCGTTACTGCTGTTTGCGACCATCCTGCTCGCGGTTGGCTTCGGATTTAAACTCGCCGTCGCACCGTTCCATATGTGGACACCCGATGTCTATCAAGGAGCCCCAACCTCGGTGACCGCGTTTATGGCGGTAGCCGCGAAGGCCGCCAGCTTCGGCGCGTTCCTTCGGGTATTTGTGGAAGGCCTTGGAGGGCTCAAGGCAAACTGGTCGGCAACGTTTCTCCTGCTCTGCATCGCCACGCTCCTGATCGGAAACATCGTCGCTCTGGTCCAAACCAACGTCAAACGCATGCTCGCCTATTCGAGCATCGCCCACGCGGGCTACGCGCTCATCGGAGTGGTGGCTGCCGGCCGAATCGAACAGTCCTCCGGCATCGCCAGCGTGCTCCTGTATCTCTCGCTGTACACCTTCATGACCTTCGGCGCGTTTGCGATCGTTGCGATGCTGCGCAAAGGCGGTGTCGAAGGAGAAGAGATCGACGACTTTACAGGGCTCGCCAAGCGTCATCCCATGGCCGCGCTTTTAATGCTGATTTTCATGGTCTCGCTGGCTGGGATTCCTCCGACTGCCGGCTTTGTCGGGAAATTGTATATCTTCTTATCGGCGGTGGAGGCTGGCCTGACATGGCTCGCAGCGCTTGCCCTTATTTTTGCCGCCATTTCGGTCTATTACTATCTCCGGCTGGTCATGGTGATGTACATGCGAGAGCCGCGCGATCAGACGGACAGCGCCCCACGCTTCGTGATGTCCCCGACTCTCTCCATCGTCTTGGCCTGTGCGGTCGCCGGGGTCGTCATCTTTGGGGTTTATCCCAACCCACTCGTGAGTTTTGCGACCCAGGCTGTGTCGACACTCAAGTAAGTCGTCGTGTCTGTCTACTGCTTCATGTGCGACGCATCATGAATGTCCTCCGTTTTTTCCTTGATGCCGTGAACGCGTTCTTGCGGCAAGGGTGCCCCAGCTTGGCGGCCGCCCTGGCTTTTTTTTCGCTCCTCTCGCTCTTTCCACTCGTCTTCCTCCTGCTCTATGGCATCAGCTTTCTGGTCAGCCAAGAAGTCATCGGTGAACAATTCATGCTGAGCTTCCTCAAAGGGTTCCTCCCTTCCCTGGGCGAACGATTGGCTGATGAGCTCCACCGGATCAGTTCGCTGGAAAGCGTGCGATGGCTCGTGTTCTTATCGTTTTTCTGGTTTGGCGGGCTCGTCTTCTACGAACTCGACTATGCGCTCAATGTGGTCTTCGAGAGCACCCAAAAACGGCACCCGCTGATTTCCACGGCAATTTCTATCGCGTTGTTAGGCTCCACGGGACTGCTTCTTTTTGTTTCGTACGTGGCGACAGAAACCATCACGTTCTTAACCGCCTATGCGCCTCGCCTCTGGGGTCTTGACCTTGTCGCCTTGGCTGCGCACGAGTTCCATCTGACCTATACCCTCCCCTTTGCACTCGCCTTCCTGGCCGTCAGTCTCTTGTATCGCCTCGTTCCTCGCCGCCGACCACGATGGCGAGACGCCATGGCGGGAGCACTGACGTTCGGCTTGCTCTGGGTTTCAACGAAGGTCATCTTCGTCAGCTATGGCGGGTACGCCACTGTCTATGCACGACTCTATGGATCGCTACTGGAAATCGTGCTCTTACTGTTGTGGGTCTACTACTCAGCGGGACTGTTGCTGTTCGGTGGAGTGATTGCACACAAACTTCAACAGCTCGCTCGAATCAAACGGCCGCTGCCACCCGAAGAGCCCTAACCTTTGTCAGCCCTTCTCTTGCCCGTAGCCGTGTCGCTACGTCCAGCCGATGCAACTTCCAGCCTTTTTCTGGCGACAGTTCAGCTTCCTCGATAAAATGCCTTCCGGCAAGGCTTCGGGCCAACCACATGATAGAAGAACACGGCAAAGAGCTAATGATGCTAGGCGGCACCATAGCCGGGTTCGTCGCCGCTCTGCTCACCGTTTTTGAACGACTCCTCAATATTCAACAGCGCCTCAAATTTCAGCGAGAGAAGAAGCCACTCCCGCAACCAGAGCGCCGCCCCGCGACCACCACGCCACCAAGCGGGTTCTTTTCCTCGAAGCCATTGTCCGGATCTTCTTACCTGATTGTATACGAGGTCGGCGTGATCGTCGCCGCGGGCGTGCTTC
Organism: Nitrospira sp.; assembly: GCA_036984345.1. Taxonomy (GTDB): domain Bacteria; phylum Nitrospirota; class Nitrospiria; order Nitrospirales; family Nitrospiraceae; genus Nitrospira_D. The sequence continues at coordinate 6,638 of BQXA01000020.1, forward strand.
TCAACTATGTCGGCCTGACGCTCAGCCGCCATCTCGAAAGCATTCTGTTTCTCGATATGATAGGGACTGCCTTGGCCGCAATTTTACTGGGCCCGTGGTTGGGTGCTATCGTCGCCCTCCTCTCGAATTCTGTCGTGAATTGGTTACTCTTCCCCGAAGCGGGAGCTGAAGTCATCATCTTCCCCTGGTCACTCGTCAATATGGCAGGGGCGTTATTTTGGGGACTGTTGGCACGGCAACCGAGGTTTCTCACATACGTGCGGACGAGTAAAAGCTCGGGTGCTGCGCATGCCTGGTTTCTGCTCAGTTTCGGCGTGGCCGGTGCGGTGGTCATGAGCATTCCCGGCACCCTGGTTCAATCAGCGCTGCATGAACGCGCAGTTTTGGCGTTGAATCCGGACGTGGCGGAGGCCCTCAGCATCCGGATATCACAATGGGAGGCAGCGGTCCGTGTATTCCTGGATACGGCCTTCGGCCTTCACTGGAGCCAAAATATCAGCTGGTACGTGGTCAACTGGTTTCAAACCTGCGTGCGATACATCCCTGATAAGACGATGAGTGCCGTAATTGCACTGGTCATCCTGAAATATGGCTATCCGCTCTTCGAGCGGGAGCTGGTTCACGGCGGACCGGATGGAGAACGCCCAGGAGATGCACGCATCCTTCCATTGGTGCTTGGACTCCTCTACGCCCCATCGTACGCGTCACTCATCAGCCACGAGGACTACTCGGGATACCTCTACTGGCCATTGTGGAGTATCCCCTGGCTCTTTATCCTATACGGCTATGTCAGAATCCGCTATTGGGGACCGACGGACGAAACCCTTCGTGCGGCTCGCATGCAGCGAGCGGATCGATATGCGCGGGCGCTCAAACCCGTCGGGAAAGAACCTTCCTACGAATTTTGTCGTCGGCTGACGCTTGCAACGCTGATCGCGAGCCTACTCTTCGCCCTCTGTTTGCCGATTCTCCTCATGGATTTCTACCGAGTAACATTCAAATTCTTTTGCGTGGTCTACGGATTTCTACTCGTCGTTCATCTGGTTCGCGTCGCCATTGCACAAAACATTTCTATCGCTCGTGCAGACTGACAGAGCGTAACGAATCTCCACGGGTTCCTCGTGCATACCCGCATCATACACACCTGTCATGCTCACCTAGCGCCCTGAAGAACTTCGGAGCCGCAGAAAATGGACAATGGCTGATTGGGTTACCAGACCAATCACCTCTCCATCCTGTATGACAACCAAGCGATCCCATCCTCCACGGGCCATTCGTTCCATCGCATGGATCACGGGTGCCTCCGGGGCGATCACCAACGACTCTGAAACGGGGCGCATCACCTGGTCGACTCGGCGCCAGGCCCAGAGTGCCGGCGTCACCGCCCGCACCTCGGAGACCGTCACCAGCCCGACCAACCGACCATCGGCCAAGACCGGAAACCCTCCGTATCCGTAGGCTTGGAAGTACCGATTCACGGCTTCATCAAGGGCACACTGCGCAGGGATCGAGACTACTGTCGTGACCATCAAATTCTGGATCGGGATCGTCGCCAACCTCTCGCGTACCACAGCCTGGCGACGACTTGCCTGTGCCGCAGCAAACAGAAACATGCCGATGAACACGATCCATCCTCCGTTCGACATCATGGAGGCAGGCAGGTCCCCGCTCGCGGCTCTATAGGCGATCACAAGGCCGACAAAACCTAATATTCCCCCAAAGGTAAGGCCGACAACCGCAGCTTGTTTCGTCGCACGATAAAAGTCTTTTCCCCATGCCCAAAGTCCGGCACGCAATACCCTCCCGCCATCAAGGGGAAAACCTGGGATCATATTGAACAACCCGAGTTGCACATTCACGATGCCCAACAAGGCACCGAGCATGATCACCCCCTGAAGCCCCTGTTGCTGTTGAAGAGATTCCACCACGATCACGAACAGAAAACAGGTCCCACCGATCACCAAACTTACGATGGGCCCTGCGACGGCGATGAGAAATTCCGCCTTTGGTGATGGGGCTTCCCTGCGCATATGAGCCACTCCACCAAAAATGAAGAGGGTGATCTGTTCAATCGGGATGCGATAGTGCAGGGCCACATAGGAATGTCCGAGTTCATGGAGCAAGACGGAGAAAAACAGAAGAACCGCCGCCACCGCCCCCATCGCCCAATAGCGCTCAGGCGAGAGGCCTGGCAGGTTATCCGGCAAATACCCGGTAGAGAGACTCCACGTCACCAATAAAAAGACGAGAAACCAGGAGGCATGGACACGAATGGGAATTCCCAACGCACGCCCGATTTCCCAGGACGGCAGCTGCATGGTGGACACCGTAACAGCCGACGACTCATAGGGTCAATTTGCTCTCCTCGATCAGATCGCCTCCTTCGTCTGTACCAAGATCGGTTTGGCCTGGCGATCTGGCATGTGTTTCACGTATAAGAAACCCATGAACGTCAAAAAGCTTCTCCATACCAGAATGCGGGTCAGCGACCTGGATGAGACCATTCGGTTTTATACGACCGTGCTAGGGCTTGAGGTGATCGAGCGAAAGACCTCTCCTCGTGGGTCGCACCTCGCGTTTCTGCGAGTGCCCAATAGTGACGAGTTGATTGAATTGACCAGTTTCCCTCCCAGTGGCCCGGTCAAGGTTCAGGAGGATCTCGTCCACCTTGCATTCCAAGTGGAAAGCCTCGACGAGACGATCGCGTCGCTTAATGCCCAAGGGGTCACGATTACCGATGGGCCGACGAAGACGTCCTCCGGTAGCCGATTCATCTTTATCGATGCGCCGGACGGCTACGAAATCGAGTTGATCGAACGGCCGGCTGGAGTGAAGATCGTCTAGCCACCCCGTCATTCGTCATCGATCATTTGCCCTGGACAAGTCCAATTCCTACATCTGTGACCAATGACTATTGACCGGTGACGGACAACCCCAGTATCGTTCCTGCGGTTCCTGATCAATAGACGCAAAGAGGAGAAAGGACTGATCGGATGAAAAATGCTTTTTTCCGCGGGCATGGCCTGGGCAACGATTACATTGTGATGGATCCCAAGGAGCTGAGCATCAAGCTCACACCGAACGTGATTAAGACGATCTGTGATCGCAATTGGGGGCTGGGAAGCGACGGCATTCTGGCCTTGGTCCCCTCGAAGAAGGCCGATTTCGGCCTGCGCATCTTCAACCCGGACGGCAGTGAAGCGGAGAAATCTGGAAATGGGCTTCGTATTTTTGCTCGCTACCTCCACGCGACACGCAAGACCAAGAAAAAGCGCTTCACGGTTGAGACCAAAGGCGGGTTGGTCACTATCGATCTGCACATCGACCGGTACGGAGACGCCAGCGCCGCAACGGTCGAGATGGGGAACGCCATGTTTACACCGAATGCGTTACCCTGCTCGTTGAACGTACCAGAATTGATTCAGCAGCCTATCGAGGCTGAGGGGCGTTCGCTGGTCTTCACCGGCGTCAGTGTGGGAAACCCGCATTGCGTGGTCTTTCGACCGGCTGGCGAATCCTGGTCGCGGGAAGAACTGCTACAGCTTGGCCCTGCCTTGGAAAATCATACCCTGTTCCCAAAACGAACGAATGTTCAGTTGGCTGTCCCAACTGGACCAAAGGAGATCTTCATCCTGATTTGGGAGCGGGGCGCCGGAGAGACACAGGCCTCCGGCTCGTCCTCCTGCGCAGCGGCCAGTGCCGCTGTGCGGTTAGGGCTGGTGAAAGCTCCCGTCACCGTGAAAATGCCGGGTGGCGTTCTGAACATCAGTGTTGGACAAGATTTCAGCTTGACCATGAAAGGGCCGGTGGCCGAAGTGGCACGAGGGACGTTGAGTCCATCGTTCGTGCGCGGGCTGAAGTAGCGCCTCAGCAATCCCGTCTGCCGATTGACGTATGGCAGACATGCTGCGTTGACGCCTGGTATTCTTACGAATGATACATGAGGCTTGGCGTATGACCCTCGACGTTCTTCAATCCAAACTCTCCCATCTGCCCAGCAGCCCCGGTATCTACCTGTTCAAGAACGGGCAAGGCGACATCATCTACATCGGAAAGGCCGCGGTCTTAGCCGACCGCGTGCGCTCCTATTTCCAAAAAGGCACAGACCACAGCCCGAAGACCAGCCTCCTCGTCAGTCAGATCACCGATCTGGAAACTATGGTGACCCGATCTGAGCTCGAAGCCCTGATTCTCGAGAGCAACCTGGTGAAGCGACACAAACCCCGCTTCAACATCGTCTTACGGGACGACAAGCAATACCCCTATGTGCGGTTGCCGATCAAGGACGATTTCCCACGACTGTCGATCGTCCGTCGTGTCCAAAAGGATGGCGCGTTGTACTACGGCCCCTACACGCCGGCAAACGCCCTGCGCGAAACTTTGAAGGTGATCAAGCACGTCTTCCCCTTGGCGACCTGCGCGATCGACATCGACGGGAAGGCCGAACGAGCTTGTCTCGAATTCGAAATCAAGCGGTGCATGGCCCCCTGCACGGGCCATCAGTCGAAGGAGGAGTACCATCACATCGTCAGGCAAGTCCGCCACTTTCTGGAGGGGCGAGACCATGAACTGCTTAACGAGCTCCGCGTCAAAATGGAGTCGGCGGCCGAGCGGGAAGAGTTCGAGGAAGCGGCTCGATTGAGAGACCGGCTCTTCAAGATCGAACGGATGCTGGAGAAACAGCGCATTACCCAGACCTCGGCCACCGATCAGGACGTGCTCGGGATTGCTCGGCGAGGAGCTGCCGTGGACCTCCAGATTTTGTCCTCGGCCACCGATCAAGACGTGCTCGGGATTGCGCGGCGGGGAGCTGCCGTGGACCTCCAGATTTTGTTCGTGCGCGGTGGATTACTGATCGGGCGGAAAGATTTTTTCTGGCCTCAATCGGCGGATGCATCGGACAACGAACTCGTTCGTTCTGCGATCGAGCAATTTTACAACAAAGACGGGCAACCGCCCCGGGAAGTCTTGGTCCCGACCGACCTCGACGACGTGACCTTGATCGAACAGTGGCTGTCTGAAAAGCGTGGGGAACCTGTCCGCATCCTGACTCCCGAACGTGGCGTCAAGCATCAACTGGTCCTCTTGGCGGAAGAGAACGCCACATCAGCCGTTGCCGAACATCTTCGTGAGGAGGAGCTCGACCGGCAGGCTTGTGAGGAGATAAAACGGATGCTCCGCCTTGAGCGCCCTCCTCGTCGGATCGAAGGGTTCGATATCTCCAACACGATGGGAAACCAGTCCGTGGCATCGATGGTCGTGTGGGAAGACGGGGATATGAAAAAGGCGGACTACCGTCGATTCAAGATTCAAACCGTGCAGGGAGCGAACGACTTTGCCAGCATGAAGGAGGTCGTGATACGACGCTATGGCAAGTCCGGCGAAGAACCGGATCGGACCACGGACGACTTGGCTCAGCCAGACGTCATCCTAATCGACGGAGGACTCGGGCAATTGGCGGCGGCCATTGAAGGGCTGAAGGAAGTTGGACAACAACACCTCCCGATTCTTGGGTTGGCCAAGGCCCGTGGCGAGAAGGAAGAGCGTGTGTTTCTCGCCGGCAGAAAAAACCCGATCGCTTTGACCGCCACCTCTCCGACCACGCATCTTCTCCAACACATTCGCGACGAAGCCCATCGTTTTGCCATCACGTTCCATCGAAAACTTCGAGGGAAAGCATTGATCAACTCCAAACTGGATCAGGTCAGTGGAATCGGGCAGGTTCGACGCAAACAACTGCTGGGCCGGTTTGGAAGTTTGGATAAATTAGAAGCGGCAAGCGATGAGGCCTTGCAGAGCGCCGGACTCAGTCCAGAAACCGTCTCGGATCTCCGCAAAGCCCTCGCACAATAACTCGAATCCTCCTGGTAGCCTCAGAACAGATAGCGCAGGCTGAATGTTCCAAGATGCACAAAGGCGTGATAGGTACCGTTTACCGTTGGGTTAAGGTTCCCGACCACCGTACGAGATTCATAAAACCACTCCTGATAGGCAAGGTCGAGCCCGATGCCTTTCGGCCATAGCGCCGACTCTCCACTGCATGGGATCATCCCAAGGAATTTTCCGGCGCCTGTGCAGAGGAACCCCACCCCCAGAGAGAGGGTATGAGCGGGTAACGACATCGTGCCGGGATTGAAGGTCCTATCAGGCACAGGATCTCCCGTGTACGTATACCCAGACCGAACGGAAACCTCCCAATTCGGTAACCACTGTGGATGCAACCACGTATGTTCTGTTCCGACGGCGACCACCGGGACATCCTTCCACTGTCGCGGTTGAGGTATTATTCCACCCCCTTCGAGGCGTACATTAAGATCTTTGTGTAAACTCCATCCCACGTATTCAACGTCGAGCTCGATCTTCCATTCTCTTTTACTAGTTCGTACCGGCCAGATAGCGACCGCTCCAGTCACCATCTGAGGTAGTACAAGATTAGCGGAGCCATCGGCAATCTTGGCTCCGTTAACCAAAAGTGACCCATTCAGAGGAACAACCGCCTGTGAGCGATAGACAAACCCAATAGACAGTATCGGTTTACCCGTGTTGTTTGTCATCGGCGTGTAGAGAAGGCTCGCCGTCACGCCCGCACCAGTTCCGCTGCCGTTGAGTTCGATGGAAGCACCGGCTGGAATGCCCAAGGCTCCGGCACTGATCTGCTTCTGCTCCCCATGCCCCTCACCAAGGAAGCTCGCGAAGGTATAGATATCGGCACTGATCCCTACAGAAAGCTGATCGTTGACCTTGTAGGCAATGGTGGGTTTGATCGCAAAAAGGGGAAGTGCCGCGGAGGTCACCGCCGTAGCAAAAGGACCATCAAGTGGATAGCGGGTATTCAGACCGAACGACGACAGAAGCCCGATGCCGACGGTCATCGAAGACATGCGAGGCAACCCAATGGACCCAAGATTGGCGCTAAGATAAAAGTTACTGGGAGGAGGCCAGCTCACGCTGCCATTGAAATTGCCGTGACTATCGACTCCTGTCGGGTTCCTAAACGTAATAGATCCACCGACAAGGTTGGTCCCCAGTACACTTTGGACACCTTGCACTTGAGTCAACGCAGCGGGGTTGTAGTGAATTGCCGAGGGATCATCGGCTTGTGCTGCGAACGCATTTCCTTGACCAGCTGCACGTGCCCCCTGAGGTTGAAAGCGAAGAGCTTGCCCATGCGCGGCCATCGGCCGAACGAGTAATACAAAGACCACGAGCACCCAACACATACGTCGTATCAGCTTCAAGATCGTGAAACTCCATCGTACTGGCTCGCAGAATGTGTGACCACCATAGTTATCGTTCCCGATGTTCTGCCCCTATCATGGGGTTCATATGCAGCCATGAGGGTAAACCGACGAGGAATCTACCGTATAGAGATAATCGGCCCTAGTGCACACATACGACACCCCTGCCATTTTTTCAGTTTTCATCATGATTTTATAAGTGGTACAGTAGTGTCCCCTATAGTCGAGGAGGTGTGTTTATGGCGCACGCATTGTCCCAACAAGCATTCCCTCACGCTACATTTGATGCCCTTTCCAAGTCAGAATGCCGAAACTTCATGGAAATTCTTCATTATGTGATGCAGGCGGAGACACCTGATCACGTGAGAGATGTGCTGGTTCGATTTCAGAATTACTTTTCGTTCACGAAAGCGTTAGGCGGCCTCGTCCGCTTAGGGCCGGGGCAGACGTTCGCTGGTTTTGGCAACGTCGTCAATGCCAGCTACCCGGATGAATGGCTCTATATGTATTGGAAGAACGGGTTTGCCGACGTCGATCCGGTCTTTAAGTCAGCCTTGAAGTCACCCGGCACTCAGCATTGGCAAGAGACCTATCAGAACATGTCTTCAGAGAAAGAACGGGAGTTCATCGCCACCGCACACCAATTTGGGCTCCGCGACGGGATCACGACCGGTTCTGTTGATGAAGCATGCGGGGTCGCGACCTTCTGTTCGTTTGCAAGCGAGGAAAGTCTTGATGCAAAACGGCTCGTCCCACTGGTGGAATACCTTGGCTATTACATTCATATGGCTCTTTTGAAAGCCACACCGAAGGCCGCACCGCAGACAGATCGATGCGTCAAAGAGCTTTCTTCTCGGGAAGTCACGATTCTCAATTGGATGAAGAACGGAAAAACCAACTGGGAAATTGGCAAGATCCTTGGAGTCAGCGAACGGACGGTGCGATTCCACATCGAGAGTATTTTTTCGAAATTGCAGGTGACCTCTCGTTCTCAGGCCGTGGCAACTGCGATCGAACATGGCCTACCGGCACTCCATGGCCTACCCTCCGCCATGTAGGGCTGCACGTCGGCGGCCAAAGTACAGGCTTCATCTCTCTGTGGCACCGCTTCTCCATTTGTCGTCATGATTATGCCGTGCGTACGAGCTGTCGGTCTTTAACGAATTCGGCGTACCCCCCAACCTCCTCTTGTGCCTCCACCGCTCGGTGGAGATGTATTGCCGTTTCACGTGCGGGTGTTGTCGTATCAAGCCAATCCAGCATAGCAGGACGGCAGGTAGTAGCTTGGGCGCGAAATTCATCGAGATCGAGTAATCCTCCAATAGACAGCACCTCAGCCGGTGGTAACGCGACCGCCTCGCCGATGGGGCGGCATGGCCATCCCATACGCTGCACAACCTTTAAGAGCCTGTGTTCCACTACCATATAGGTATAGCGGACGTCATGAAGTAGACACCACTGGTACATCCCTTTAAAAATTGCTTTCATCAGGCTTGCTGACAGACCACGGTCCTTGATCGAAGGATCAACCGCAAGACGGGTAATTTCTGCCGTATCAACCTCTTTTCTGACTCTGTGTTGTCCCACGAGGCATGCACTAAATTCACTTTCCAACATGAAGGGGACCGGGGCTTGGGTCATCCGGACCAACCCCAACAGTCGCGAGTCGTCGTTAAACACCCCGATGGAGGTACTCCACGCATCGTACACATCGGATTCGAGTCGATCAGCCCGCTCTGGAACCCACTTCAGTCGCTCCGCAAACACTCGATGCCGTAGTTGATAGGCCTGGATCATTTCGTCTCTTGTTTCGACCGTCTTAATGAGAAAGTTTCCCTCGGAAAACTGAACCGTTTTTTCCTCTAAGACTACTGGAAGGGACATAGCTGACTCCTTTCAAAGTGAGAAAATAGGGACTGCACTAGGGCCAATTGATTGGACGGAGAGCCACATGGACGACAACTGGAAGTCCCTTTGATGGACTGCAGTCCATTTACCCTAGCTCATTCCAAGGAACCGACTAAGGTTGGCATGACCGCCTCCCTGCAAGCTAAAAGAATAGGTACTGCACTAGGGCCGAATGGCTGGGCCGAATGCCGAATGAGGGCGGCGGATGGTTCCACCTTAGAGAACAAACGTCACCTGGCGGGTCCGCCAGGTGATTTCCTGGGCTTGTCGCGGTAAAAGGTGTCGATCTAGGTGCTGAGCGGGCGTTCGCAGAGCTTTAAATAGGAGGAAGGTGAATGGAAGAAACTCGCGTCACCGTGGGAAAGAGAAAATTTGAGGTGTTAGACGGAGGGCTCCAGACTACGGCGAGGCTTTCAATCTCACAGTCGGCCCGACCAGCGAAGCAGTCCTATGGTTGGACTCACCTGGAACCCTGTGCTGGTGAATTAACCACCGCGTATAAGGCGACCGAACGGCGCCTACACATGCTCCTGGAGGATCGCACCCGCATCGGTCGTGATCTGCATGACTGCGTACTGCAGTCGTTATATGCCATTGGGTTGGGTCTTGAAAGGAATCATAAAATAAGGCATGATAATAATCAGGAAGCAAAATCATCTGACACAGGAATGATCGCGCAGATCAACCAACTGATCCATGAGGTCCGGGGCATGATCCGCGAATTGGAGTCCGGGACCATCCAGGAACTTGATCTCGCGTCCGAGTTGAATACGTTACGCACGACCTATGAACAGGCAGGACATCTACACGTACGATTGGATCTTCACCGGAACGCTCTTGAGGTGCTCACATATGAGGAGGAGCGAGAGATCTTGAATATTGTCCGAGAAGCGCTCAGCAATTGTGCTCGCCATGCCCATGCATCTCGAGCGACGGTTGCCATTCGCATGAAAGACACAAGAATCCGCGTGACCGTACAGGACGACGGAGTCGGATTTTCCACGGTTGTCGGACACTCTGGTGGATACGGACTGGCCAACATGGAGGCCCGTGCTAAAAAACTCGGAGGGACGTTACGGGTTCAGTCCAAAACCGGAGGAGGCACACACGTGACAGCGGAGTTTTCCTTGGAACCTTTATTGACTCCCGTATGAAACAGCCACAAACCAGTATCGTTCTTATTGATGACCACGAGATGGTCCGTCGAGGGCTTCGCGCTCTGCTTCACCTCGAACCGGACATGACGATCGTCGGTGAAGCGGGAACGGTCGCCGAGGGTGTCGCCGTCGTCGAGCGACTCACCCCACACATGGTCTTGCTTGATGTCAAACTTCCCGACGCCACAGTCACTGATGCCTGTCGACGACTTCTGGCCGTGGCCCCGAAGCTTCGCATTCTGGTCCTTACCAGTTACGCTGAAGACGCAACCGTGATGGCGTCCGTTCAGAATGGAGCCCATGGTTACGTCCTCAAAGACGTCCGCATGGACGATCTTGTCCGCGCCATTCGCACGGTCGCCTCTGGTCATGGTTATCTGGATCCACGAGTAACCCAGCGGGCGCTTCATTGGATCCGTACCAGCTCACACCTGGGCGTGAATTCCCAGGGCGTCACCAGACTGTCTCCTCAGGAACGGCTCATTCTGCCGTTGCTGGCTGAAGGGAAAACAAATAAGGAGATCGCCGTCCATCTCCGCCTGAGTGATAAGACGGTAAAAAACTACCTGGCGAATATCTTTGATAAGCTTCATGTGAAACGCCGGACCGAAGCCGTTGCCTGGTTCATGAAAGAAGGTCATGTGCCCTCCTCCCCTGCACGAAGTCCAAAACTCTAAGACGTTTACCGTCCTCTAGACCTTCGCTCCTCACTTGCTCTTCTGACCACTTTTTCGGCCTCTCCCGTTGAATAGTACAGGGAGGAGGATCTATGCTATCGGTCTAGCCGTTGTCCTCAACGGCGGCCCTTCCGACCAAACGGATGGGTACATCGTGTAGTATTGTTGCCCTCGCACCCTGGAATCCACGCGTATGAGTTCTCCGATAGGGATCGATAACCCTGTCTCCGCCGAATTGATCCGACTACGGCGGCAGGTTGTTGAATTACAGCAAGCCCTGGCTCAATCCGAACAGAACCATCGACTTCCCCACGCATCGGCGCTTGGGGCAGCCCAAGTGGGAACGTGGGCGTGGGAATCCGAGACCAATCGGGTCAGCTGGTCCCCGGAAACCGAACAGATCTTCGGACTATATCCAGGCTCGTTCGATGGCACCTATGAGGGATTCTTTGCACTCGTCCATCCCGACGACCGAACACGACTCAGTGATGCCATTGCCACCGCCGTCGCGGAACGCACCTTTTATCTCATCGAACATCGTATCATCATGCCCAATGCTGAAACTCGGTGGATCGCATGCCGTGGCCGCGCCCTTCCCGGAGAAAATGGTGCCGTATCAGGCATGGTCGGCACGGTAGAAGACATCACTACGCGCAAACGATCAGAACTGGCCCAGCAAGCCATTCAGGAATCCTTGGAAGCGCGTGTACGCGAACGGACGGCCGGGCTCGAATGTGCCGTGCAAGAGCTCAAGCGGGAGGTCGAGCTGAGGCAACAGGCAGAGACAGCGCTCAGAGCCAGCGAACAGCGGTATCAGTCCCTCTACGAGCATAATCCCTTCATGTATTTCACACTTGCGTCGGACGGCCTCGTCTTGTCGGTCAACTGTTTTGGCGCCGAACAATTGGGATACGACCAGAAAGACCTTATCGGCCGATCGATAACGGAGGTGTTTGATTCCAGTGAACACCAAGCCACCTTTGAACGGCTCACGGCTTGCGTGATGAATCCCTATACCTTGTGGGAATGGGAAGCTCAAAAGATTCGAAAAGATGGAACCCGACTCTGGGTGAAAGAGCGAGCCAGAGCTATTCACGATCATACCGGGACGACTCTCGTCCTCGTAGCCTGTGAAGATATCACGGAAAGGAAGCGTGCCGAAAAACAGCTGGAAGAAACATCCCGACTGCTTCGGACACTCGTGAATGAGTCGGCGCTCCCACTGGTCAGCCTCGACCAGGCTGGTCGAGTCATCAGTTGGAATCAGGCGGCCACTCGGCTGTTTGGCTGGACGGAAGAAGAGGTGCTCGGCCGTGAGCTTCCCTACGTGCAAGCCGGGGAGAAGGCCGCAGCTGATGCCTTATGGGAACAAGGCATCCGTGGAGAAATAACGGGTCCGATTGAATTGCGCCGTCAACGTAAAGACGGTCAGATGCTTGATCTCCTCCTCTGGCCCGTCTTCGTCTCAGACGAGTTCGCCCAGGTTGCACTTGCCGTCGGTCTCTACGTCGATCGGTCCGACCTGAAACGAGCGGAAGAAGCCAGGCTGAGAAGTGAAGCCCGCCTCCGTTCATTCCTCGATGCGTTGGATGACTTGGCCTTCGAATTCGATCAGGACGGGATATACCTCAACGTCTGGACACGAAACGAGGACAAACTGCTCGTACCCAAGGGTCAACTCCTCGGCAAGCGCATCACCGACATCTTCGGACCTGACACCGGAACCCACTATGTGGAAACAATCCGACACGTCATTGCCACCGGACAGACTGCAACCGTCGAATATAGCGTGTTGCTCGGTCGGGACAAACGATACTTTTCTGGAATTTTGACGCGCATTCCAGGGAGTGAGGACGGAAGCGCCACCGTCGGCTGCATTGTCCGTGATATGACCGCAACCCGGCTTATTGAATCCCAACTTCGTGAAAACGAGGCCCGATGGAGGACGCTGTATGAACATGCGGGAGTTGGGATCGCGCAACTCACTCTCGATGGTCGATTCATCCGAGTGAATCCGCATCTATGCAAAATCCTGGGACAGCCATCGGACGCGATCATCGGACGGAATTTTCAGGACTATACCCACCCAGACGACGTCGAGGCGAATCTTGCACATCTTGCAGAATTGCTCGCCGGGAAATGGCACTCCTTCTCAATGGAAAAGCGCTACCGCCGGGATGATGACACCTGGGTGTGGGTCACCTTAACGGTGTCGTTGGTCCATTCCGGCTCCGTGGACGAAAACTATCTGATTGCCGTCATTCAGAATATCGACGATCAGAAGCAGTCCTACTCGCTCCTTCAAGCTGCGATGAACTCCGTCGCGGATGGCCTGCTCATCGTCGACCGTCAAGGAAAGGTCACAAGTGCCAACCAGCGATTTCTATCCCTTTGGAACATTTCTCACGATTTGGCCGATTGTCAGGACGACGACGCGTTGCTCACCGCCGTCGCCGATCAGCTGGAAGACCCTCGTGCGTTTTTAGACAAAGTGCGTGCGCTGTACGCACATCCTGAAGAGGCAAGCTTTGATGTGTTGCGTTTTAAAGACGGCCGGCTCTTCGAGCGGCACTCACGCCCTCAGATTCTCGGTGGGGAAATCGTCGGCCGCGTGTGGACATTTCAGGACGTCACGGAACGCAAACGCGCTGAAGATGCCTTACGCGCAAGCGAGCTACGGCTCCAGCAATTCGTGGCGGAAGCTCCCGTTGGGCTCTGTATTCTCGATGAGAACTGGCGCGCCATCAGTGCCAATAGAGCCTTGTGTGAGTTGACAGGCTATGAGAAAGAAGAGATCCTTGGAAGTACGTATGCGCTCTATACGCACCCGGAAGACCTTTCCGCCAATATCATGCTCACAGATGAGTTTTTCCGAGGCGTGCGATCGAATTACAGCTATGAGAATCGCTATATCAGAAAGTCCGGAGAAATCATTTGGGTGTCGGTCAAAGCGACACGGATCGAATTATCCGGCCACATGGGGCCGTTGCTGCTGACCGCGGTCCAGGACATTACCGAGCGCAAGTTGGCCATGGAGGAACGCGAGCAACTGAGTCGAGATCTGCACGACAACCTCCTGCAAGCCTTGTATGCCGTCGGTATGCAACTGGAAGCGGGAAAGCTGGCCATGAAGCAATCAACCCGCCGTTCGAAGGCTCACATCAGCCAAGCCATCGGCCAACTCAATAATCTCATGGTCGATGTTCGCCGTTTTATCGCACTCTTGACACGGCATCCCCCCGCGGAACTAGATTTTGGGCATGCACTCAATCAACTCATCGTGTCAATGACCGGAACCGACCAGGCCACACCGCAGCTTGAGATCAAGAGTCCCGTCCTTTCGTTCGTGACTCCCCAGCTGGCGGAACAACTCCTCAATATCGCGCGGGAGGCGTTGAGTAATAGTCTACGCCACGCTCGCGCCTCCCATCGCTGGGTCCAGCTAAGCCTGATCGACAATTCCATCCATTTGGTCATCGGAGACAATGGTATCGGCTTTCTCCCAACCCGCCGACGGCGCACGGGCCATGGGCTCAGCAACATGGCGGCGCGCGCGCGACATGTATCCGGTACCTTTACTCTGCAAAGCGCCCCGAAACAAGGGACCATCATTACGGTTGACGTGCCATTAAAGAAGGACATCGTGTATGAGTAAAGGATCGGTGATCCGGTTGATCATTGTGGATGATCACGAAGTGGTGCGCATCGGGCTTTGTGCGGTCCTCAATCTGACTCCTGGGATGAAGGTCCTTGGCCAGGGAGGGCGGATGAGGGATGCCACCAGACTGTGTTGCCGATTGCAGCCTGATCTCGTGCTGCTCGACATTCGATTGCCCGATGGCAGCGGTGTCGATGCGGCTCGAGAAATTCTTGCCAAATGTCCCCAGACTCGCGTGCTCTTCCTGACGAGCTTCGCCGACGAGCATACGGTGTTGGAAGCGATCCTTGCCGGAGCGCATGGGTACATTCTGAAGGATATCGCCTCTCAGGCTCTCATTCGGGCCATTCGTTCAGTCGCGGCCGGACAAGTACACATCGACCCTCGGTTGACGGGGCAAACGCTGGGGTGGCTGAAGAATATGTACCGGGAACCTGGCCATTCGAAACGCCCGCTCCTCTCTCCCCAAGAGCAACGTCTGTTACCGCTGGTCGCAGAAGGGCTCACGAATAAAGAAATCGCTCATGATTTGCACCTCAGTGAAAAAACCGTCAAGAACTACCTCGCAAACATCTATACGAAGCTGAATATCGGGCGCCGATCACAGATCGCAGCGTTTTATGCCGGAAGCTTCAAAGGTTCAAGTAGTCGCTTGGGCGCGCATTCCAACTGATCGAGATGCATCCTGTCCCGTCGCACCCCGGCCACTGTGGCCACTTACAGGAGCTGATCCCGCGAGACACACCCAACACCTGGAGGATCAACTCGCTGAGATCCACCGATCCCCGCCGGCACACTCCTGACGGCCACCTCGCTCTGCCGAGATGCTCCCCGACTAGCCCAATGAGTTAAGCCTTGAGTCGGTACTGCCGATAAGAATGGAGGTCGGTCTATCTTCAGGAGCGGCGGCGGCCTATTCAAATAGTTTTGGGATTGATGCCGGATACAAATCGGGAATAGAGTTGGAGTTTCTCGTGCCAACATCAGCATCGAGTGCGGCCTCCGTCCTCCTGATCGAGCCGAATCGGACTCTCGCCCTGCAATTTAAAGAACTTCTCGCAAAGTCCTATTCCACAATGCCCGACACGGTGATGGTGGACTCGCTTCAGGAAGGATTGACTGTCCTGAGGAGCCGTGAGAGATCATTGGTACTCATGGATGTCGAGCTGTCCGATGGAACTGGTGGAGAGGCGGTTCGTCGGCTACGGGCAACTGCCCCGTGCAGCGCCGTGATCGCATTCGCTCCGTCAGGGAATGAGGAACCCCTCTTGGAGGCCGTTCAAGCCGGCTCGCATGAACTGCTTCACCACGTTCTCCCGTCAACACAGGCACTCACCCTGGCAGTCCGATCTGCCTTCATCAGAGCCAGGTCTGCGAAGGTATCCACAGAAGCTTTGCACGTTTCCTCCCCTCCCCCAATTTCGCCTAGAACGGTATCCAAGCTGGCGCACGACCTCAATAATGCACTGATGTCGATCAAGGGATTTGCCGACATCCTCCTGGCCCGTTTACCGGCTGAAGAAGCACCTCATCGTTGTGCAGCACAGATCAAAGATTCCTGTGACCGCGCCTCACTATTCACAAAAGAGCTGGCCCGTTTATCGACTGACCCTCTGCCCTAGCAACATCCAACACCCTCGCCATACCTTTGTTGATCTCCCTCTCATTGGAAACTGGAATTGACAGACCTGACCGCGCTGACTAGGATACGTCGCGCTGCAGTCAGGAGGCCTGGATGTCTGATTCTCAATCACCACAAACTCACGCAAGCCTGCCATCGCCGCAGAAATATCACTCAGCCAGCAATCCGGTCGAGGCGTTCTTTGAGAGCATCGTCTTCGCCAGCCGATGGATTCAGGCCCCGCTCTATGCCGGCCTGATCGTGGCAGAGCTCCTGTATGCCTACAAGTTTCTCATCGAACTCTGGGAGATGGTTGTCCATATCAACAAGATGGAAGAAACCGTGTTCATGCTCGGAGTCCTGGGGTTGATCGACGTGACGATGGTCGCCAATCTATTGACCATGGTCGTCATCGGAGGATACGCGACGTTCGTCAGCAAGCTGGTTTTGGAACACCATCCGGATCGACCGGACTGGCTCACCCACGTCGATCCCGGCACGATCAAGATCAAACTGGCCGCTTCCTTGATCGGTATCTCCAGTATTCACTTGCTCAAGGGATTTGTGGACGTAGCCAACGAGGATCCTGAGCATCTGAAATGGAAGATCTTCATCCACATGACCTTCTTGGCCTCCGCCATCTTACTGGCGTGGACCGATAAGATTATGCAAAAGGACAAGAAGCACTGAGCGGGAAAGTTTGCCGTTCCCTCCACCGGCCCCGATTACCGACTTGTCATACAATGGCTGAGGAAAAGACGTCCGGCAAGACGAGTCAGCGAGCAGACGGATCCCATGCCTTCGTTCCGACAACGGCCTTGATAGCTTCCACGGTCAGTGGTTTCTCTAAGTACCCACTAATCTCAAACGGCAGACGTGACGCACCTCCGCTTCCTGCATCGTGTGTAAGCCCAAGAATTTTCAGATGAGGGAAGCGTACTTTGAGCTGTTGCACTGAGGCACGATCGGGTTCCTGTTGCAATCCCTCGATCTCTGTAACCAACAGGGTTGGGGAAAGATCAGGCGCAAGATTTTGGAGCTGCTTGGCCTCCAGGATATTATGGGTGCGAAATTTGAGTCGGTCCAATGTTCTGAGAAGCACGGCCTGACTCACCGCCTCCTTCACATACACCAGCGCACAAAGGGTATCCTGCGACACACCGCCATCGCCCGCCTGAACGAGTGAAAGATCGAACCAAAATGTACTTCCCTTTCCGAACTCGCTCTCGAACTCCATCGTCCCACCCATCAGCTCAGCAAGCTGTTTCGCGAGCGCCAAGCCCAATCCCATCCCGCCATACTTCCGCCGATTCGACCCATCCGCTTGCACAAAGGGCTGGAACAATCGATCGGCCTCGGTCGCCTCAATCCCGATCCCCGTATCACTCACGCTGAATCTGAGACAGATGTCTCCTCCTCCGGCCGTCGACGGCGGACAGGGCTCCACCTTCACACAAACCTCTCCCTGTTCCGTGAACTTCACGGCATTGCTGAGCAGAACTGAGAGGAGACGGCCGAGACGGGCCGGGTCCCCCAACACGTTCGTCGGAACCGCCGACCCAATGTCGTATCGGAGGCGAATGCGTTTCTCCTTGGCCCGTTCCTGGAATGCTGCAAGATGGTCGACCACCACCGCCTTGACCTCGAACACCTCCCGATTGAGGGCGACCCTCCCCGATTCCAGCTTGGAGAAATCCAAGATGTCGTCGACAATGTCCAATAAGGCTTTAGCAGACAGTTTGATCGTCTCTGCACAGTCCCGTTGCTCCGGTGTCAGATCCATATCCAATAACAATTCATCCATCCCGATGATGCCGTTCATTGGAGTTCGAATTTCATGGCTGACAGTGGCAAGAAACTCCGACTTGAGCCGCGCCCCCTCAAGAGCTGCGTCTCGAGCCTGAACTAACTCGATCTGGCTGTTACGCAAGGCCTGCATGGCCTGACCGGCTCGCAGCATATAGCGAGCCCGATGCCTCAACAAAAGTCCATTGATCGGCTTGACGATGAAATCGGTGGCTCCCACATCGTAGGCTTGGGTGATCGACTGATAATCCTCCAATCCCGTCATAATCAGGATCGGCGTATGTTGCCCTTCCGGTAATCGTCGCAATGCCGCACAGACCGCAAAGCCATCCATCTCCGGCATCATGATATCCAACAGAACCAGATCTGGCCGGTATTGGCTGAAGGCCTCGACACCGAGGCGTCCATTCTCTGCCTCGTTGACTTCCCAGCCTGACTGTTCAAGCGCTTCACACGCCAATAACCGGGCCACGGTATCGTCGTCTACGATCAAAACCTTTGGCCGAGCTTGATGTGTCATGCCGCCAATCGTCCTTTCGACAGTTCCTCTTGAAGTGCCCCGCACGCAGACTCGTAATGCAGTTCAAACCGACTCAAGACTTCTCCTGCTCGGTTGAGCTCTCCGCACGCTCCCATCAGTTCCAGCTCGCGGCAGTCGGCAGCCAAGGCCACGGCCCCCAACTGCGCACTGCATGACTTCAAGCGATGTGCCGCGGCACGCAATTCAGTCGCATCCTTTGAGAGCACGGCTTGACGGACCCGGGCAACCATCTCTTGTGACGTCTGAATATACTGAGAGACGATGCGGGTGAAGATGTCAGGGTGACCTGGGCGCTGCAGGGCACGGATGGCAGTCAAGGCGGATTGGTCAAGGATTGCAGCCTCGGCCGTGTCGGCAGCCCGTTTCCCTTCTCCTCCACCACTGGCCGGCTTCTGGACGTTGGTAACGAGAGCTTCCGGTGTCCGTGGCGCAACGCTAGGAGTTTGCTTCGTATTACTTTCCGGAATCCATCGAGCCAACACTTGTTCAAGCTGAGTCAACGTAAATGGTTTTGTGAGATAATCATCCATACCGGCAGCAATACAGAGCTCTCGATCCCCCTGCATCGCATGCGCCGTTAACGCCACAATCGGCACCCGGGGGACGCCAGCTACGGACATCGCCTTGGCTTCGCGTTCACGGATCAACCGAGTCGCCGTGAGGCCGTCCATTTCAGGCATCTGGCAATCCATGAAAATAAGGTCGTATGTCTTCGTCTCCGTTGCTGTCAACGCTTCCTTCCCGTTTTCAGAGAAATCGATCCGGCATCCGAACGTCTCGAGCATGCCGGAGGCGACTTCGCGATTGACGGGATTGTCTTCCACCAACAGGATGTGCATCTCCCTCGGAGACGGCACAGGCTGATCGGTCGGTACCACTCGGACGGTGGTCGCGACTGCCGACAACGAGACAGGGGCCTGGACGGGTTCACATCGTGTAAAGCATGCGGTGAACCGGAATGTCGAACCTTCACCCGCCCGACTCTCCAGGTCAATGCGCCCTCCCATCAGCATCACAAGTTGCTTGACAATAGCCAACCCTAAGCCGGTTCCTCCGTACTTCCGCGTCGTCGACCCGTCGGCTTGGGAAAACGCGTCAAAGATATGGGTTTGCAGTTCCGGACTGATACCGATACCTGTATCCCGAACGGTGATGGACAACCCATGCTGCGGGGCGTTTAGGTTCTCACTCGTCACCGATACTTCGACGGACCCCAGGTCGGTAAATTTGACCGCGTTCCCGACCAGATTGACAAGAACCTGGCTCAAGCGGGTTGGATCCCCGAGTAAATAAGCAGGAATATCGGAATCCATATGTAAAGACAGCTTCAACTGTTTTTTATGAGCGATAGGCCATGACAAGTCTATGGCCTCCTGAATCGTTCTCCGCACATCGAACGGAATCCGCTCCAACTGCAGCTTCCCGGCCTCGATTTTTGAAAAGTCTAAGATGTCGTTGATAATGGACAGGAGCGCCGTGCCGGACCGTTGGATCGACTGAACCAGGTGCCGTTCCTTGTCGTCAAGCGTGCATCGGAGGAGGAGTCCCGCCATACCCAGTACTCCGTTCATGGGGGTACGGATCTCGTGGCTCATATTCGCCAGGAATTGGCTCTTGGCTAAGCTGGCGGCTTCGGCGGCTTCTTTGGCCAGGCGGAGCTGTTGCTCCGCAACCTTACGATCCGTCACATCGAGATGGATGCCCATGATACGAGATGATAGATCCGCCTCGTTGTTGATCATGGTGCCACGAGCAAGAATCCAACGGTAGGAGCCGTCCTTGTGCTGAAGGCGATGCTCGATCTCAAGCCCCGATGTGCGCCCACTCAGATACCTCTCGATCGTACCCATTGCTTGATCATGATCATCGGGGTGAATCCGTCTTTCCCATTCGTGAAACGTATTATCGAGTTCGTCCTCGTCATACCCCAGTTGACGTTTCCATTCCGGCGAGAGATAGACCTCGTTCGAAGTGAGATCCCAGTCCCAGATCCCGATGTTGGTGCTCTGCACGGTCGTCGTGAGCCGCCCTTCACTGGTCCGCAGCGCTTGTTCCACCTTTCGTCGATCCGCGGCATCCATGGCTAAGGCGACCGTATTCGCGACGGATGCCGCGAAGTGCTGCTCTTCTAACGTCCAGCATCGCATGGGGCCGATATGCTCATGGCAAATCACTCCGATCATCTTGCCCTCGGAGCGGATCGGAACATCGAGCATAGACGTGATACCGAGGGGAGTCAGGTAGTTCGTCGTAAATTCAGCGGTCCTCGAATCACGTTGGGCGTCATGAGCCGCTACGATTCGTTCGGTGTCAAGCTCCTGAAAATACTTCGGATAATCGATTGCACTCAACACCGCACCTTGAGTATGCGCACGCGTGGTGAGCTGATACAGATCAGCACATTGGATCGCCGATCGATCTCCGGTAAAAAACCAGACACTGACTCGTTCCGCGTGAAGACATTCAGCCGCCACCCGCGCAATCGTTCGAAACGCGTCTTGTAGGTTACCGCTGTAAATCTGCGGGCTCTTGGCCAACTCGGATAATCCCGCTTGAATTCGTCGAAGGACTCCTTCGGTCTGTTGGCGCTCTCGTTCGATCTGTTTCTGGCGAGTGATATCTCGGAAGACGAGGACAGCCCCCATGACAATCCCATCCGAAAGCATCGGGGTCACGACCAGCGCAATCGCGACAAGTTGCCCGTCTGCCGTGACCAAGAGACCATCCTCTGTCCGGTACGGTTCACCCGAGGCCAGAGGCGGCAAGGTACTGTCAGTAATCAGACAGTCCTCCCGGTATTCTTCCGGACCGGGCGAAATCATCCGGTACACAGGGCTATCGACAAGCCTCGATACAGTCTTTCCGAACAAGAGTTCCGCTTGATGATTCACCAGCTGGATCTTCCAGGCCGCATCCACGACGCAGAGGCCGTCTCCCATGGCCTGCAAGACCGCCTGGAGCTTGTTTCGTTCCTGAGCCAGTTGGGTCTCGCTGGTCTGCTTGAGTTGCGCATAGAGGTGCCGCATCTCTTCCGACGAAAGGGCCAGCGATCGCTCCAACAGCGCATGGCCCTGATCCGCTTCCAGATAGCTTTGGCTGATTCGTTCCAGGATTTCCCCCCAGACCTCCGATGTCGGTGGTTGGTGGTCCTGATCGAGACCCACACGCTTGAGCTGTCTTGCCAGCAGAGGATGCATGGGCAATCAGGCCGCCTCACTCAGGGTCGTCAGCGTCATCGTCTGGTTGTGAAGATCACACGTACCCGTGGCATAGGGCGAAATTTCCCCATAGGAGTAGAATCCGATTTGCTGGGTTCCCTTCGGAAGCACCTCGAGCGTGGCTTCCGTCTCTTCTTCTGTCCGCTCCCCCAGGACTAATCGACGCCCGACACAGCTGATCGCAATGGCGAGGGTACTGGCTTCGCCATCGGCCGAGAGCTTGGTCGTCGTGGCGGCCTCCGACGCACCCTGCACCAATCGATCGAAATTGGCCTTCATCAGCTGCACCAACGAGCCTTCCGGGATATCGCCTGCGAACGTGAGGGATTGGTCTTCCTCACTCACCGCGAGAATCGTCCTGACAAGGCTCTTGGAATCTGATTGGTCAGCCCGCAACGCGAGAGGGAACAAGAGTCCGGTGGCAGGCAAGCCGGCAGCTCGATCGCCGAGATACTCTTTGTACAATTGAAGGGCCGGACGACCATCAAGCTCCAAAAGAACATTCCCCTTGGACTTCGTGACGCGTCGTTCAGGCCCGAACAGATCCCATCCCCCCTTAGAGCCGTGACCGATCCGCACGTGGTTCCCATAGAACCGTACCGCCGTGACCCACCCGGATTGAGGCCGTCGGTCCTGGAGGACCCACGTCCGCTGAAATCGATTCCCGTCACCGGCCAAGCCACCCGTGACGACAACAGAAGGGAGCACTGTCGAATTCAAGCCTCGCACCAACTCACTCCCGTTCACGCTGAGGCCGTCCGATAGTACAAGGATGCCTCGTAAGGTGGAATCCTTGAGCTGTTGAGCAATCACCTGCCCGGCCTTGAAGGAATCGTCCGCTGACCGTACCGGCGCACTGGCTATCCGGAGATTCGTATGCTCGAACTTGGCGATCGCTGCGCTGAGACTTTCGTCAAAGATCTGGGTCCCAAAAATTTCTCCAGCCGTTGAACAGCCCACAATCACTGACTCGCCGTATTCCTCCAGCAACTCGTTCATCGGCCCTGGCGCATCGAGCAAGCTGGTAGACCCAAACACAACGACCAACGTCTGGCGTGAGTCGATCCGTGGCCGACTCGTAACCGACCATCCCTTCTTCTGATCATGGCCAAGTGTGTGCAGCTCCATGGTGCGTCCTCCTTATGATTTCAACCGTGTTCGCATTATGAGCTGTGGTGAGCGATCTGATGTCATACGTCGGTTATGCCGCTCGAAAGCAGACTGGCACACAAACCAAGTCGTTACTTTCTCGGTACTTAGAGCACCAAACTTGATAGGAAATCAGTGAAGATTCTGAGGAAGATGAGACGCAGCTACGCCGAATATACCAAGCTTACACGCAACGCAAATACCCGATCCTACGCAGCTTTGTCTTACGTCCAAGCGTCGGTAAGTTGCCCAGTATTATCACGCCAATGCGGGGTCCAGGTGAGGGCCACAAGCTTCACGGCTATGTTGGCTTTCGTAGGTTTGATTGAAATCGTGTCGAGTTTTTCGTTCAGCGGATCGGTCGCGGCCGCCAGTGCGTCACTCTCCGATTTGAACTGCGCTTCCAGATCGGCCAACTGCTGTTGAAGGGCCACCACGTTTTCTTCTGCCACTCCGACATCCTTGGATTCTTTCATGACCCGGCCTGCGCTCCGAATCGCCGTCGTCGCGCGACCGATGTTCGATGCGCTGATCGTCTTCCGTCCCATAAAGGCCCCAAGAATGGATGCCCCGACTGATATTGCGGCTTGCATTTGACTGGCGCGTGACTCGGTCTGCTGTTTTTCCTTCGCCAGTTCGGCCCGCCTGATGCGCTCTTCAAGCGTCGCAATCTTCGAGGCATATTTCCGGCGCAGCTCTTCCACCGCTTGATCGCGGACTTCACGGCCGACCTGCTGCAATCGCACACGGAAGTCACGCTCAGCCTCACCAAGATTGGACACTTCTTTCGTGCTGGGGCTCTTGAATAATTCCAGCTTCTGTGTCCTATAGAGCCATCCACCGAAGTCCTTGTTCCAGTCGGCATAGTTCTTCGACTTACCGGCGCTTCCCGGTAACGCAAGAAACTGTGCGCCTTCTTCCGGATCTTGCTCAAGGTCGGCCACAGCCAAGTCCGCCGGACCGGCCTTATCCCAATCGATCGCCACAGGACCATCCGTAATCGGGGCCAGTACGGTCAGATCTTGCGGGCTGTCGATTCTAGCTTTTGAATCGGAAAAGCGGATTTGTGCTGAACCTAGCAGCATCGGCGCATAGACCAATTCGCTTCCGTCAGGTTTTGAGCCGCGTAACGGCACGAAGTGCTGAGGAATATCAGGAGCCAGTATGGGACGTGCTCCGCCGCTTGAACCGCTCGCTACCTTGGCGGTTGGAGTAGCCGTTGCCGCAGAAGGATGGATATCACGCACCGGATCCATCAAGGTTTTGATCTGCGTGCGCGTGAGCGGTCCACGGAGATAGGACAGACACCAACGGGTCTCGAATACCACCGGTTCGTCCTCATGGACGTTATTCATGAGAAAAATGCGATTCCCGAGTCCGGCCAAGGTTTGCTCCATCTGACCCCGATCAAACTTCTTTCCGGCGCTGCTCGAAGCTCCTTCCAATCCCTCCAACACACGGGCTTTATCCCGCTCAGTCTGCAACCGACCGATGAACCAGGTGCCGGTGTTGGCCAACCCCTTGTAATCGAGGTCGACCGGGTTCTGCGTGGCCAGCACGACTCCGAGGCCGAAGGCACGCGCCTGCTTCAGTAAGGTCATCAGCGGCAACTTCGAAGGTGGATTACTTACTGGGGGAAAGTACCCGAAGATCTCGTCCATGTAGAGGAGCGCCCGAAGACTCGTCGTGCCCGATTGCGCCCTCATCCACCCGACCATCTGACTCAGCAGCAACGTCACAAAAAACATCCGCTCGGCATCGTTCAGATGAGCGATCGAGAAAATAGCCAAGCGAGGCTTGCCTGAGGACGTGTACATGATGGACTGAATATCCAACGCCTCTCCTTCAAGCCAGGCCTGAAATCCAGGCGCCGCGAGGAGGTTATTCAGCTTCATCGCCAGGGCAAAACGTTCTTTCGACGGGAAGAAGGAATCGACGTCCATGACACCGATCTTGGACACAGGAGGCGATTGAATCGCATGGATCAGTGCGGCCAAATCCAGATCTTCTCCTCTCTTCCAGGTCTGGTCGAGAATCGTGGAGAGGAGGATGTGCTCGCGGCTTTGGATTGGGTCGGCCTCGATACCGAGCAAGCCAAGCAAGCTGGTCACCGTGGTGCTGATACGCTCGCGTAACAACTCCGCATCGTTCAAGACATCAGCCGAGGGAGCGGCAAACGATTTCAAAATCGACACCGGCAACCCGGCGCTGCTGCCTGGCGTGTAAATAGCGATGTCCGCGGCATCGCGGAACCGCTGTATGCGCGCACCGTCTTGTTGCCACCCAGCCAATCCCTTCGTCCATAATTCAGCCTGTGCGGTGGCATAGTCGGCGGGAGACAACCCCTTTTTGCGGGCATCATCTTCATTGATCCAGGGTTGAAAATCTTCACCTTTGAGGCTTGGAAATGTCAGCATCAAATTGCCGAGATCACCCTTGGGATCGATGATGATGGCTGGAATGTTATCGATCGCCGCTTCTTCGAGAAGCGCGAGACATAAGCCCGTCTTGCCGCTACCCGTCATCCCGACACATACGGCATGGGTCACTAAATCTTTCGAGTCGTACAGAAGCCACCCCGGCTTAGCCTGTTTGGCAGCGAGGTCATACGGTCGGCCCATATAGAACACACCGAGTTTTTCGAAATCCTCAGAACTAGGTGGCGTTGCCTTCACAGGTGTGGCGGACTTTTTCGTTTCCTTTTCGGCCTTTGCTCCAGACTCCGTTTTCTTCGCCTTCGGCATACCGATTTTCCCCCTTCGCTGGATGGTCGGAGTGAATTGGGCGGTATTGTAATAAGCTAGGGAATGAGCTGCAAGCGGGTTTGGAACGATTTGATCAGCTAGACCAATTAGGCGGAGACCACTACCATTCCTTGAAGATGGTAAAGACAGTCATGACGATGAGTGCGAACCCCACCACGTAGTTTCACTTCAGCGCTTCTTTCAGGTACACGCTGAGTCCGCCCATCCCACGGGGACAGGCACCGCCTGACGGCTGAGCTAGTCCCCTACAGCCCCGCTTCTTTCATCACCTGCCCCATATACGACCGTTTCGCCTTCGCAATCTCTTTCGGCGGTCCCTCAGCGACAATCCCATCGCCACGATCGCCAATTATTGGGAAAAGTGATTCGATCTCGATTCTTTTGAGACCTGCTGCTCTGCCCAGTCACGAACAGCTGCCACAACTGCCCTCGCTTGTTCACGATGAAGTGGTTCCGTCTCCATAAAATCGTAGCGCAGCTCGACTGCAAACGGACCCAAGGCGTCAATTCCTTCACGCAACGGAGGACTCAGTAGATTATTCTGGGCTAGAAGGTCAAGGAGAAGTTGTAAATCGTGAGTTTTTCGCAGCTCGACACAATGTTTGGCCAACACCGCCTTAAGACATTTCTCGACCGCTTGCTGAGCGTGAAAGCCGACAATCTCATCGTCTATTTCCGGATCAGCGGACAGCTTGCGAAAGGCTCTGATATCACGGTCGGCGAGAGTCAGAAAGCGGCGAGCGAGGTCCTCAGGCCGCTTCATAGAGGACCTTCCCCTCCTTCAGAGCCCAGTATATAGCTGTTCCAGGGAGATGTCCCCAGTCTGAAACTTCCCCTTCTGAAACAACAAGCACATCGACCGGGAATCCGATTGACCCAATGGCCTTTCGCAAACGGACCATTTCTGTGCGTTTGGAGGCGACCTCATGTTCGATCACAAGCAAATCCACATCGGATTCCGACGTGGCCGTTCCTTCTGCAAATGAGCCGAAGAGAATGACCTTTTTCGGATTGGCCGCAGTGACTAGCCGTTGGACCGCTGTATCAATAGCTTCTTGAGCCGTCATCATAGCCTGTTTTGATAGACATCGGGCCACACATCGGACTACTCAGAGCTACATCAAATACATGTGCGATGGTAGCATTCCCTACCAACAAAGTCATGACACCTCGACATATCTGGCCCTGTCAGAATAGCTACTTCTGGACACACTCGTGGAGCCAGTCCCTTACACCCCCGCTTCTTTCAACACCTGCCCCGTATACGACCGTTTCGCCTTCGCAATCTCTTTCGGTGTTCCTTCCGCCACGATTTCACCACCACGATCGCCGCCTTCCGGGCCAAGATCGATGATCCAGTCGGCATTCTTGATCACATCGAGATTGTGTTCGATCACCAGCACCGTGTTCCCTGCTTCAACCAGTCGATCCAGCACATCGAGCAATCGCTGCACGTCGGCAAAGTGCAGGCCGGTCGTCGGCTCATCCAAAATGTACATCGTGCGCCCGGTCGCCCGCTTGGACAGCTCGCGTGACAACTTCACCCGCTGCGCCTCTCCGCCGGAGAGTGTCGTCGCCGACTGCCCCAACTTCACATAGTGCAGGCCAACATCGTGCAGCGTTTGGAGCTTCGCCTTGATCAGCGGAATGTGTTCAAAGAACTCCACCGCATCGTCCACGGTCATGTTCAGCACGTCGGCAATACTCTTGCCCTTGTGGTGGATCTCCAGCGTTTCACGGTTGTACCGTTGGCCTTTGCAGACTTCGCAGGTCACATAGACATCGGGCAGGAAATGCATCTCGATCTTAATAAGCCCATCACCTTGACAGGCCTCGCATCGGCCGCCTTTCACGTTGAAGCTATAGCGGCCCGGCTTGTAGCCACGGACCCGTGACTCCGGCAGATTCGAATAGAGATCACGAATGTACCCGAATAGGCCGGTATAGGTGGCAGGATTGGACCGAGGTGTTCGGCCGATCGGGGACTGATCGATGTCGATGACCTTGTCGAGCGCGTCGACACCCTTAAGTTCTTTGCATCCATCGATCTTGGGCTTCTTGTGGTAAAGCAGTTGAGACAACGAATGGAACAGGACCTCCAGGACGAGCGTGCTCTTGCCCGACCCGGACACGCCTGTGACGCAAGTGAAGAGCCCAAGGGGAATTTTCGCGGTCACATTTTTCAGATTATGCTTCTGGGCCCCTACTACCGAGAGCGTTCCTCTGGGCTTCCGCTGCCGTTGCGGCACGGATACAGTCTGAACTCCACGCAGATATTGACCGGTCAACGAGTTGGGATCGCCCATCACCTGCTGCGGTGTACCCTGCGCGATGACATGCCCTCCTTGGGAGCCCGCTCCGGGACCCATGTCAAGAATGTGATCCGCCGCAATCATGGTTTCTGCATCATGTTCGACGACGACGACGGTGTTCCCCAGATCCCGCAGCCTGAGCAACGTCTGCAACAGCCGCCGATTGTCCCGCTGGTGTAACCCGATCGACGGCTCGTCGAGGATGTACAGCACGCCGACCAGCCCGGACCCAATCTGCGTCGCCAAGCGAATCCGTTGCCCCTCGCCGCCAGACAACGTCGCCGCCGCCCGATCGAGCGTCAGGTAGTCCAGGCCGACATTGACGAGAAAGCCTAATCGCTCACGAATTTCTTTTAAGATGCGATGAGCGATCACAAGCTCACGGTCCGAGAATTTGAGACTGTGAAAAAAGTCGGCCGCCGCACGCACCGAGAGGCTGGTGACCTCGGCGATCGACCTTTTCGCTAACTTGATCGACAAGCTTTCCGGCCTAAGGCGCGCGCCATGACAGACCTCGCAAGGCTCCAGCAGAGTGAAATCCTCTTCCTCGGGACAACCGGGCGTCACGGCATAGCCGATGCCGTCACAAGCCGGGCAGGCTCCGTGTGGACTATTGAAGGAGAACACTCTGGGTGTCACCTCTGGATAACTCACGCCGCACTTGATGCATGCCAGCCGATCACTATAGAGCTTAGTCTGTCCATCCTCCGTGAGCACGCCCACTAATCCGCCGGTCAGCTTAACCGAGGTTTCGACCGAATCCGCCAGCCGGCGCATGAGCGCATCGCCTGGTTTCATCACCAAACGATCGACGATGATCTCGATCGTATGTTTCTTCTGCTTGTCGAGGATGATGTCGTCGCCAAGATCCATCACCTTGCCGTCGATGCGGGCACGCACGTAGCCCGCCTTTCGCATCTCCAACAACTCCTTGCGATACTCGCCCTTCCGCCCGCGGACGATCGGCGCCAGGATCTGAAACTTTTCCCCTTCCGGCAAGGACGCCATGGCATCGACCATTTGCTGCACAGTCTGCGCAGCAATCTCTTGCCCACACTGAAAGCAGTAGGGATGTCCGACGCGGGCAAAGAGGAGCCTGAGATAATCGTAAATCTCCGTGACGGTGCCGACAGTGGAACGGGGATTGTGGCTGGTACTCTTTTGCTCGATCGATATCGCAGGAGACAACCCTTCTATTGAATCGACGTCCGGCTTCCCCATCTGTTCGAGGAACTGCCTGGCATAGGCCGAGAGCGATTCAACATACCGCCGCTGTCCCTCGGCATAGATGGTGTCGAAGGCGAGCGACGACTTGCCGGACCCGCTCAGACCGGTGATGACCACGAGTTTGTCGCGCGGAATGTCCACGTCGATGTTCTTGAGATTGTGCTCCCGGGCTCCTTTGATCACGATCGAATGACCCATCGGTTTCCTATCTTTCTTCTACAGAGATTCCCCGAACAGTCGGATTTGTTGAGGCAGGATTATAGCATCCGTGTCCCCCGCCTTGACAAAGCGTGAAAGCGGGTGCTACCACGATCAAATGGTGAAAACCGAGCGTCCTCAGTTAGCGCGGGATTCGCAAGCTCCGGCGAAGGTGGTCTCCACATGGTCCGGGCAGGCACGCGAAGATGCCGTCCAGCGGATGTTCACCTCCATTGCCGGCACCTACGATCTCAACAATACGCTCCTCAGTTTCGGTCTCCATTATTATTGGAAGAAAATCACCGCCTCCTTTATTGCCCCCCTCGGGCGAGGGACGGCCCTTGATGTGGGAGCAGGTACCGCCGATCTTGCACTCCTTATCGAATCTCGGATGGGACCCAAAGGACGTGTGATTGCCTCCGACTTGAACCATGCGATGCTGGCCAAAGGTCTCAGGAAAGTCGGAAAGAAGCGCCTCTCCGACAAGATCACCTGCCTTCAAGCCAGCGCCGAGCATCTCGGTTTCGGCGACAATACCTTTGATGCGGTGACCACCGGTTTCTGTATGCGTAACGTTGGAGATTTGGCCCAAGCCGTGAAGGAGATCCGCCGCGTGATGAAACCGGGGGGCCGCTTCGTCTGCTTGGAATTCTCACGCCCGGTATTCGGATGGCTGCGGACGCTGTACGATTGGTATTCGTTCAAGCTCTTGCCGTGGATCGGCACGATCGTGGCTCGTGACCGTACCGGTGTCTATGAATACCTCCCCGCTTCGATTCGGACGTTTCCTGATCAAGAGCGGCTGTGCCAAATCCTCCGCGACGCAGGATTTCGTCAGGTGTCGTACAAGAATCTCAGCGGCGGCATTGTTGCCATCCATATAGCTACAAAGTAGCCTGACGACGTGAACTCCATTCTCTATATCTTCCTTCCCTGCAAGAAGGTGTATCCGATTGGGATCACCTACTTAGCCGACTTTGTCCATCGTCGGAAACCGGACGTTCGACAGCGTATTCTCGACCTGTCGTTATTTCCCATCAACCAGCGCAGCCAGGCTATTCGCGACGCTGCGACGGAGTTCAAACCGGATTTGGTCTGTTTTTCATGGCGCGACATCCAGATTTTCTCACCGCATGAAGGGGATTCTTCGCTGGAACACGCCTTCAATTTCTATTTCGCGAGCAACCCTCTCAAGCGAATCGCCGCCTCAGTCGCTGGTGTAAAGCAACTCTATCGCTACTACAGTCACATTTATACGATCCTGTCCTATCCGGCACTGGTTCGCAAAGAGTTCCCCAAGGCACAGATTATGATCGGAGGTGGAGCCTTCACGGCATTTGCCGATCAGCTCATCGAAAAGCTTCCCGACGGTACGATCGGCATATTGGGTGAGGGAGAGGATGCCATCCTAAAACTGCTTGAAGGGCGTTCGATCGACGATGAACGCTATATCATGAAGGAAGGGGGGCGGATCCGAAAAGGCTCCCACGGTTCCCCTCCGTTACTCGATGCCCCAGCCGTCGACCTTCCCTATTTGACCTCCATCTTTCCGCAGTGGCAGGAGTACCAGGGCGAGTCGATTGGCGTGCAGTCGAAACGAGGATGCCCCTACGATTGCGCCTTCTGTCTGTATCCCTACATTGAGGGCAAGCGAGTGCGGTATCGGCCGCCGGACATGGTCGTGAAAGACATCTCCCAGCATTATCACCAGTGGGGAGCCCGTCGTTTTTGGTTTACCGACGCCCAATTCATTACGGGCAAGGAAGCCTATCCGCAATGTACGGAAATTATGGAACGGATCATCGGCGAAAAGCTGGAGATCGAGTGGTCCGGTTACATTCGTACCTCACTGATCACGCCCGACTTCGCCAAACTCATGGTGCGCTCAGGAGTCGGTGACTTGGAGGTCGCCATCACCTCAGGATCACAGGAAGTCCTGAACAACCTCCATATGGGCTTCAAGCTGGAACGGCTCTATGACGGTTGCCGCTATCTGGCGGAGGCTGGTTTCAAAGGCAAGGTCATCTTGAATTACTCCCTGAATAGCCCTAAAGAAACAGAAGAAACCCTGCTGCAAAGCGTCGAGGCCTACAAGATGGTCGCCTCGATTCTCGGAGAGGAACGTGTCTTCCCACTGATGTTCTTCTTGGGGATCCAGCCGAACACCGATCTAGAGCAGCGGCTTTTAGAAGAAGGATACCTGTCTGCTGGCTACAATCCCCTGATGCTGACTCCATCGAGCATCCGAAAATTGCTCTATAACCCTGCGCCATTGAACAAGATTATTGCCAAGGCCTGTCTCAAGGCATGGGAGCGAAAACAAGGCAGCACCGATCCTCGCCGGTGGACCGGCTCGCTTTCTCAGTCGTCCAATCCGTCACCGACCTACGCCGATCAGAACCTCAGCCGGGGCATTGAAGGCAACTCCGGTCGAGATGCCCTCTTGTCGCTTGAAGAGATTCTTCGTACACGTCGACCGGCTGCATCTACGCCCCAGACAAGCGAGCCAAGAGCAAGTTCGGCCGGATGATGTCCCGTTGGCGACTAGATCATGCCTCGGCAACGACCGGATTCTGTCCACGTAGCAGCCTACGACGCCTTGCATTCCAGTTTCGGCCGGTGCTATCATCCAACTTCTTTGGGCATCAATTTCTTACGTTAATCGTTTTGTTTTTCATATAATTACGGACATTAGTCCTTTGTCTGGCTCGCGCCTTAAGGAGGCGCCCCTGATGTACAAGACCATCTATATTCCCGTTGATAATTCCGACCATTCCAATACAGCCGTGGACGTTGGAGTCCACTTAGCCAAGTCCTTCGGATCAAAGATCGTGGGAAGCCATGTCTATGCGGCCAAAATGCATGACAAGCGGTTTAAGCAAATGGAAGCCGGCTTGCCAGAGGAATACCATGATGAAAAGGAACTGGATCGCCAACGCCAGATTCACGATTCCTTAATCACCCGTGGGCTCCAAATCATCACCGACTCTTATCTGGATTATGTCGATAAAAAATGCACGGAGGCCAACCTTCCGATAGAACGACGATCACTGGAAGGGCGAAATTGGAAGGTACTCGCCGAGGATATCAACACCAATGGGTACGATCTCGTCATCATGGGGGCGCTGGGTGTCGGAGCGGTGAAAGACAGTGTGATCGGCAGTAACACCGAGCGCGTCATTCGGCGAGTCCGGAACTCAGACATGTTGATTATCAAGAATATTCAGCCGCTGACCGGTGGCAAGATCGTGGTGGCGGTCGACGGAAGTCCTTATTCGTTCGGCGGTTTGATGACCGGGCTTGCTCTCGGCAAGGCCTTTAACATGCCCGTTGAGGCGATTTCAGCCTTTGACCCTTATTTTCACTATGCCGCCTTCCACAGCATTTCCGGAGTACTCAATGAAGAGGCCGGCAAGGTGTTTCGGTTTAAAGAGCAGGAAAAGCTCCACGAAGAAATTATCGATAGCGGCCTGGCGAAGATCTACCAATCTCACCTGGATATCTCCCGTGAAATTGCTCAAGCCGAACAAACCGACGTCAAAACGACCTTGCTGGACGGAAAAGCGTTCGAGAAGATCATTCAATATGTTCGCAAGGACGTGCCCGCCTTGTTGATCGTAGGGCGCATCGGGGTCCATAGCGATGAGGACATGGACGTCGGCAGCAACACCGAGAATCTGTTGAGAAGTGCGCCTTGTAATGTGCTGGTCTCCAACCGCAAATACGTGCCCCCGATCGACACCCAAGCGGAGTACACGATTGCCTGGACTGAAGAGGCGCTGCGACGAATGGAGAAGATCCCGGTTTTTGCGCGTGGAGTGGCGAAAACTGCGATTCATCGATATGCCATCGAGAAAGGCCATACCATCATCAGCAACACCGTTGTGGATGCAGCCGTTGGGCATATCCTTCCAAAAGGCGCAATGGATGCTATGCGCGCGCTTGGTGGAAATCTCGACGCAGCAGGAATTAACCGAGACCGTATGCAGGCCGACGAAGCCGTAACAAAAGATCTTATGGGTCCGACATTGAGCGGCATTATGACTCAGATCGTCGAAGAGAAGCCCAAGGAGATCAACGCCTCCACTCAGGCCTACCTCGACCGCATGGATCAGACCTATTTCGTTTGTGACGGATGCGGCTACATCGGAAAAGGGGATACTCCTGTTCGTTGCCCCGTCTGCAGCGCGGACGGGAGCAAGTTTAAACAGGTCGACAAGAAGATTTTTGAAGTGGCGGCTACCTCAGAAGGTGAACTGGAAACAGACGTTGCCTACGATGACGTGCCAATGCAATGGACGAAGGATGCCAAGGAGGCTATCCGCTCTGTGCCGGCCGGCTTCCAACGAAGACGGGCGAAAGCGAGGATTGAGAAGAGCGCCCGGAAGTTGGGTATGACGACCATCACCCTCGAGTATGCCGCCCCTATTATCAAAGAGGCCGCAGCAGAAGAGTACACTCCGATTTTCTCGAACAAAGGTACGGGCACATCTTCCACAGCCGAATCCTCACCACAGCCGCCCGAAACGAATGGGAATGGATCAAATGGCCAAGCTGAAGCCGCTTCGCCCTATACTTGGACGGATGAGGCTCAGGCCAGATTGGATCGAGCTCCTGAAGGGTTTATGCGCGATTGCACAAAGGCATTGATTCTCAAGCACGCTGAGAAGATTGGGGCGACCAAGATCACAATCGACGTCGCCAACGAAGGCATCGAACAGGCAAAGGGCTACATGGCAGACGCTATGAAAACCGGTAATCTCAAAGATATGATCGCCGATCTCACGGGTAAAACCCGTACTTAGTCACCAAGCGCTAGGTGTCTGCAACCTCACATTTGACCGACTAACGAACCAGTATTCAACACTTAATACTCTTCATTAGACCTCATGGGCAAGTCCTTACCTATTTTCAGCGGCTCATCACTCCCTGGGGCTCTTGGCACGTTTCAAC
Source organism: Nitrospira sp. (assembly GCA_036984345.1). Classification (GTDB taxonomy): domain Bacteria; phylum Nitrospirota; class Nitrospiria; order Nitrospirales; family Nitrospiraceae; genus Nitrospira_D. Next base: position 41,066 of record BQXA01000020.1, read on the forward strand.
AACAAGTTACGTCGTTCTCGAATCCAAACCCAAAAGCGGACAGCCCGTTTGATGGACGAACCGTCGATGACTTTAAACCGTACCTTGTTGCCCTCAATTTAACGAAACGTTGCAACCTGAAATGTGATCACTGTTATCTCGATGCCACGACCAAAGCGGCTGGTGGGGATGATGAATTAAACACGGAAGAATGTTATCGCCTCATCGAACAAATTGCGGAGGTCAATAAAGGCTGCCTCTTGGTCATCACGGGAGGGGAACCGCTTGTCCGGCCTGACATTCTTGATATTGCTCGCTATGCCGTGAAACTGGGATTCATGGTGGTATTTGGTACCAATGGTATGCTGATCGACGACCAACTTGCCAAGACCCTTGTGGAGATCGGAGTCATGGGCGTAGGGATCAGCATCGATTCGCTGGAACCCGCCAAGCATGATGCCTTCCGAGGTATCCCGGGAGCCTGGGAAGCCGCCGTGGCGGGCATTGAGGCGAGTAAGCGAAACGGTCTCCAGTTCCAAGTACACTTCAGCGCTCAGCCGATGAATTACAAGGAGCTCCCTGAAGTGATCGACTGGGCCCATCGGCTCGGGGCCCGCGTCATGAACGTCTTTTTCATGGTGTGTACGGGACGAGGTGAAGAACTTACCGATATTACACCGGCTCAATACGAAGAGGTACTCGGTTATCTTGTGGACTGCCAAGATAATTACAAAGGCATGTTGGTTCGCGCACGATGCGCCCCGCACTTCAAACGGTTGGCGTATGAGAAGGACCCCAACTCTCCGATTACGAAAGCCACCGGATACATGGGGGGAGGGTGCCTTGCGGGAACAAATTACGCCCGCGTCACTCCCAACGGCGAGTTGACTCCTTGCCCCTATATGCCGTTGTCCGCAGGAAATTTGCGCCAGCAGAGTTTTATCGATCTATGGGAGCAATCGGACGTCTTCAACTCCTTCCGGTATCCGCATCTCAAAGGCAAGTGTGGTGACTGCGAATACAGTGATATCTGCGGCGGTTGTCGTGCCCGCCCTTATGTCGACCATGGGGACTGGTTGGATGAAGATCAGTGGTGCCTATACACTCCCAAGGGTGGAGAGAAAGTTAAGGTTGCCTTCAATGTGTCTGACGAGGCAGAAGTTGCCTGGGATGAAGCGTCAGCGCTTCGCCTCAGTCGAATCCCGTATTTCCTACGCGCCATGGTGAAAAAGGGTGTGGAGAAACACGCCAGAGAAAACAACATTTCCCTCATCACCGTCGACCTGATGGATGAGCTACGCAAGAAGCGTTTCGGCAACGACATGCCCATCTTCAAGCCTAATACGGAGTCATCTTGAACGGAGACTAGGACCCCGTTCCATCATTCACCACCTCTTGTCTACCGTTCAGTACTAAGACCATGGATACGTTCCAGAGCATTTCGGCTGATCTGAATATCCTCATTCCGATTGTTAATCACTGGCTTCATCTGCTTTCGGCGATTATTTGGATCGGTGGCTTAGCTTTTCTTGTCATGGCGGTCACCCCTGGATTGCAGAAATCCGTTCCGAAGGATCAGGTCAAACCGATCACCGACATTTTTTATCGGCACTACAAGAAAGTGGCCGGCATTCTCTTGGTCGTTCTCCTATTCACCGGAGGCATCAATCTCCATTACGTCAATCAAATCCTGGTCTCCCAAACCGGCACCAGCGTGCAGCACCACGGCAAATACCTCATGGTGTTCATGATTAAGCTGCTCTTGGTGTTGGGTCTACTCACCTTGTTTCTGTACACCGTCATCTTTCGGTCTGAGGATGACGCCGACGAGGAAGAGTCCTACGAGGTTATCCCCTTCCAAAGAGCAGCCCTCTGGATGGGATTCTTCATCGTCCTCTGCGCTGCCGCCATGAAGAATCTGCATCAGTAGCCTTCCATTACACGTCTTTGCCTGTTTCACGTGAGACAGGTTCTTGTTTCAGTTGATACACCCCCTTTTATGTCACAGCTGTTTCCCCTCCTCAGCTATTACAATAATTCCAATACTTAGAATGTTGTTCTCGGTAGAAAGCCCTGGAATGATCTTTGCTGCTTAGTCAGAAGTGTCGCACGGTTCACAAAATCAAGTAATGAAATGGAGCGAGAAATGATAGAACTGGCTCTCAGTCGTACCGCAAGCGCCGCATCCGTTTCGCCAGCAGTACGGACTCAGATTCTCCACGCCGGATGCTTTGACTTAAACGTACGGACAACTCTACTGCAGCAGGTACCAGACGAGGCTGACAAACCCCGTACGGGTACGAACGCTAGGAGTCAGCTTCGGCTAGACGCGTCCATCCTCGTCGTCGAGGACGATCCGGACATTTGGATGGGCCTGCAAGACTTTCTTGAATTTCAAGGCTTTCGGGTCGACTGTGCGGAGACCTGTAGACAGGCCTTTTCCTCTCTCGAACAACACGCCTACGATGCGGTTCTCCTCGATCTAGGATTGCCCGATGGGGATGGGTCTTCCGTTCTGGCCCAACTCCAGATCTCACATCCTGCTCTTCCCGTCATTGTCCTTACAGCTTCGAATAAAGATCTGGAACCGCTACGCCCCTATGCTCGGTTGACCAAACCGTGGGAACGCGAAGAGTTGTGCGCAATCCTTCATCGTGCCCTCGACACAACACCATCATCGACGGCAAGGTGAATCAGGGATGGCCGAATCAGGAAGAGGACGTTCTTGCCTTGAACAGGCTATTTGGATCTGTTCAAACCGAGTGCGCGCTTGAAAACCGTGGCGAAACCAAAATAACCGAAGGAATCTTTGAGGTTAGAATACAACCGCTTCACGGTGCCCATCTCTGGATTCGTGACATACTCCATAGTTAACGCAATTCGCTCCTCACCCTCTCCGAGGGGCGTCACCGCATGCCAGAGTTTATCGCCATTGAAAATCACCATGTCGCCTGGCTCAGTGATCAATTCAAGATGACGCGGCTGCTTCGTGGGGTGGTCCTTAAAGAGTTCGCACACCAGCTTGCACTGGGTTGATCGATCCACGAGTCCCATGAGGATCGTATACCGAGCACCCTTGTAATACGACGTATCGTAATGAAACCCGATATGATCCCCTGGCTCGGTATAGTAGTACAGGGCGCAGGAATGTGGGTCATCGTCCGGACAAAACATCAGCTTGGCTTCAACTAGGCGATCCAGAAACTCACGAAATGATTGGGAACGATAGAGGTCGAGAAAGAGCGGAGCCTTCTCCTGAACCGTGTAATAGCTGATGCTTCCGCCTTTTTTGTGCCCGGGAATGTAGTTGCGATTCAGCTGTGCTTTGACGCCCTGCGCCTGAGGAACGAAGGTTTCCTCCACAAAGGAACGGGGCAAGAACTGCTTGATGACTAAAAACTCGTTTTGTTCCCAATACTCGCCATGAAGCCGTTCGAATTCCAACCCAGCCACGGCCCGATCAACAGCATCGCTTACCGTATTCGCTTGGGCCGCTTCCATTCCGCTCATGACCCGCCCCCTCTCAGCCACACAGGCTGAGATCCATGATGACTCGCTATGGCCCGTTTAAGACGGGCGCCCTGACTACTTCGGTATCGGGTGGTGCTTGGAAGTCGAACACCTCGTTCCCTAATCCGAGATTGGGTTTCAAGTTGGAAAACTCAAACACCGCGACATTCCCGCTGATTTCATAGAGCGACACCGTACGGATATAGTAGGTCTTAGGAAAAACCTCAAGCACGATCTTCTGGAGGTTCTGGGCTGCATCATTCCGCTTATCTTTTGGAGTCAATGTCACGAGCGGGATGCCACCGGCCCCACGAGCGGTTCCTGTGGTCGGTTCGACATCAAACGACTCATTCAATTTGGCGGCTCCCTGTAGCAGTTCAAGCGGTGCTTTGGAAGCGGCCATCTGGGTCAGCTTTCCCACTAGGACCTGCTTATGTTCCGGAACATACATTTTGACATCATCGTGGTTCACGTAGATTTGTTCGCTGGCTGGATCAAGGTAATCCCAGCGCAAGCGCCCAGGCTTCTTAATGTACACCTTTCCGGAGGACATAACCGGCCGCTCAAATCCCTCGATCTTCGTCTTTTGCGAAAAGTCAGCTTGGAGATCTTTCGTTTTCTCATACCGCGATTGCAACTGCTTCACAACCTCGCGAGCCTCATGCAATGCCTTTTCATCGGTAGACACATCCTCTGCCCAAACCGGTGCCGCGACAACAACGCACAATACAATCAGGCTCCACCGTCTCATGCTTCGGCCGCACCGACCGGCCCACGCCGGCCAAGCACTTCGCGGCGCCCGTCTCGTCCTGCTGCTCCCACGATTCCCTCCGATTCCATTTGTTCGATCATTCGCGCGGCACGAGGATACCCGACCCGCAGTCGGCGTTGGATCAACGAAGCGGACGCCTGCCCCGTTGATAATACCAGGTCTTTGGCCTGTTCGTAGACTTCATCCTTTGCCTCTTCTTCTGCCGCCTCTTCCAATTTGAGCGACTGGAGCTCCTGATTGAAGACAGGCATAGCCTGCTTCTTCACAAACTCCACGACCGAACGAACATCGTCGTCCGACACAAAGGACCCATGCAAACGAGCAAGACGGCCGGTACCGGAAGCGAGATACAGCATGTCCCCTCGACCCAGCAAGGCTTCAGCCCCATTGGCGTCTAGAATGGTTCGCGAATCCGTTTTGGAAGACACTTGAAACGCGATGCGCGCAGGAAAATTCGCCTTAATGAGGCCGGTCAGCACGTCGACGGAAGGACGTTGAGTCGCCAACACCAAGTGGATGCCCGAAGCCCGCGCCATCTGCGCAAGACGGGCGATCTTATCTTCCACATCTTTTGGAGCCACCATCATGAGATCCGCCAGTTCATCGATCATCACGACGATAAACGGAAGCGGTTCTGGCGGTGTCGACTTCGGTTGCACACATCCGCGCTCACCGTCAGGGATCGCGCTTTCCCCGGCCGAGAGACGCTCCTCCTCAGAGAGGAACGGCATCGAAGTCTCACTCTGTTCGATGCCAGGCTTGCTGTTTTCAGCAAACTCTTCGTGAAGGCCGGCGACCATGCGATTGTATGCTTCGATGCTCCTCACTCCCGCTTCAGCCAACAATTTGTACCGCCGTTCCATTTCAGCCACGACCCATCCAAGCCCTCTCGCGGCGGATTTGGGGTCCGTAATGACCGGCCTCAGGAGATGTGGAATGCCTTCATAGGATTGAAACTCGAGCATCTTGGGGTCGATAAGGAGGAGTTTCACTTCACTAGGTTTCGCGGAAAACAGGATGCTCAACAACATGGTATTCAAACTGACACTCTTACCGGCCCCCGTTGCCCCGGCGACAAGGAGATGCGGCATTGTCTTGAGATCGGCGGTGCTGGGAGCACCGAAAATGTCCTTGCCCAACGCCAAGGTCAGCCTGGATTTGGCTCGACGAAAGGGCTCGCTCATGACGACTTCTTTCAAGGAGACGGTCTCTCGCGACCGGTTTGGCACCTCAATCCCCACGACTGACTTGCCTGGGATCGGCGCAACGATACGAATGCTTGTGGCTTTAAGTGCCAAGGCCAGGTCATCGGCTAAATTCACAATACGGGCTACTTTTGTACCAGGCGCCGGTTCGAACTCATACATCGTCACAACCGGTCCCGGCCTGACTTCTGTCACCGTGCCCTCAATGCCAAAACTCGCCAGGGCGCGCGATAGCACGTCCGATTGGGCTTTGAGCTCTTCATCCGTCATTCGGTCCAGTGGACCAGATGGTTCACTCAATAAGAATTCTGGGTCGGGCAAGCGGTAGTCTTCTGAATCCGACCCTGACGTCACCACTTCAGGCTCGATTTCTTCTTGCTCGACCGTGGGCACGGAATTGGGGAATGGTTGAATGATCGGAGTGAGTGGCGCTGTTGCCACTTCACACTCGAGACTCTTCTCAGTCAGGCGTTCCTCTTCTGTGACAGCACGATTAAGTTTTGGTGTCTTGGACCTCACCCTCCTATTGGCGGTCTCCTTTGGAACCGCGACTGATCGGTCCGGCAGCACAGCAGACACCCCTTCAGACACGCCTTCACGGAAGGCGGTCCAGCGCTCCGGTATCCGGCGAATGGCTTCCGCTAAGGAGAGCGGCGTGGTCAGCAAGAGGGAGACCAGGAATCCGGCAATAATCAAAATGTGGGCTCCAGTTCCGGCAAACACGGCACGGAGCCCTTCGGCAATAGTCTGACCGACAGCCCCCCCGCCCATCCCGCGCGAAATCATTCCGCTGGTCACGGTTGGGACGCCTGTCGTTTCAAGATGAAGAAATGCGCTCAAGAAAACCACCGCCACAAGGGAGCTGGCAGCCGTTCGGAATCGAAGCCCAACCGGTGCTTGGGAGAAACACCGAACCCCCAGCCTGCCGAGAAGAAGGGGAAAGAGATAGCCCGCCCCACCGAGAGCAAAGAAGCCTCCACCAGCCAGCAAGGCGCCAAATGACCCGATAAGATTCCGAGGCGGATCAGCCGCCGGCAATCCACTCGCGACCATTTCCGCTTCTCCCGGTACAAACGACAAGAGGCTCAACAACATGAGCAGGCTCGACGCAATCAGGATCACGCCGATCACTTCGCGTTGGATGTGGGAAGGCGGAGAAGGGGCCCGACGGGCCTCGCCCCGCTTAACCGAGGTGGTCGCACCCATAGAAAATGAATGCTAGCACAGGGGGGAGGTCATTTCAAACGAACGGAGATCCTGATCATCCCCTGTGTATTGGCGGAACGACCTATCCAGTCTTCAGGACTGAACCGTCGGAGACGTGTGACGGATGATCTTCCCTTCCACCAAATAGACGACGAGTTCGGCAATGTTTGTGGCATGATCGGCCACTCGTTCCAGCGACTTGGCAATAAAACTCAACCGAATGGCGCGGGAAATCGTGTGCGGGTTTTCCACCATGAAGGAGAGTAATTCTCGAAAGAGCTGCTCCATAAGATCATCGACGAAGTCGTCATCCATAATCACTTTCCTGGCAAGCGTGGCGTCTTCTTTGACGAAGGCGTCGATACTTTCCTTCACCATCACCCGCGCGAGACTCCCCATCCGTGGGATATCGATGTAGGGTTTGAGTTGCGGCTCTTCGTTCAATTCGATCGCTCGCTCACAGATGCTCTCAGCCAAGTCACTGATACGTTCCAACTCAGTGGACAGCTTCATCGCCGTCGTAACCAGTCGAAGATCACGTGCGGCCGGTTGGTGGAGGGCCAACAACTCAATACACGATTCATCGATCTCCACATCCATGGCATTCACTTTGTGGTCTCGCTCGATGACCTCGCAGGCCAGAGCCGCATCCCGTGTGACCAGCGCGGCCAGTGCCTTGTCGATCTGATCCTCAGCCAGACCCGCCATCCGTGCCAGCTTCGTCTTCAATTCCGCCAGTTCTTCGTCGAAATGCCGTTGTTGTCCCATCATGTCACCCGAATCGTCCTGTGATGTAGGCTTCCGTTTGCTTCTTCGACGGATTCGTAAACAGCTGTTTCGTGCGACCGAACTCGACCAATTGGCCGAGATACATGAATGCCGTCTGATCCGACACCCGTGCAGCTTGCTGCATATTGTGCGTGACGATGACGACCGTCAATTCTTTTTTGAGTGAAAACAACAATTCTTCGATGACACCGGTGGCGATCGGGTCAAGCGCAGAGCAGGGCTCATCCATCAATAGAACGTCCGGCTTGACGGCAAGAGCCCGCGCGATGCAGAGTCGTTGTTGCTGCCCACCGGACAAGCCAAGGGCACTCTTGTGGAGCCGATCTTTCACCTCTTCCCATAATCCGGCCCCACGAAGACTTTCTTCGACGATCTCTTCCAGCACCGCCCGATTCTTCAACCCTTGTAATCGCGGACCGTACGCGACGTTTTCATGAATCGATTTAGGGAAGGGATTGGACTTTTGGAACACCATCCCTACCCGTTTTCGAAGGTCCGTGATATCGATCAACGGGTTAAAGATATCGACGTCGTCAAGGAGAATATTCCCTTCGTATCGAGCGCCTTCGATCAGATCATTCAGACGATTCATGCATCGGAGCAAGGTGGATTTCCCACAACCAGAAGGACCGATGAACGCGGTCACTTGATGTTCGGGGATGTCCAAGTCGATCTTGAACAGGGATTGGACCGGGCCGTAAAAAAAATTGAAGCCCTGAACGCGAAGCTTAGGATTCCCCTGCAGGCTCGGTTGTGAAGAGACTTTTGAGGCACTCGATTCCATACCCTTCACTTTCGTCGCGGAGGAAACTGGCGTGTGGGGAGGCACGCGAGATAGGACCTCATACTGTTGATCCAGCATATTTCCTCCTCATCCGATTTCGCAAGACAATTCCCGCCAGATTCAGAGTGACGACGACGCCAATCAACACTAGCGTGGTGACGAAAACCATCGGCTTAGCCGCCTCCACGTTTGGTGATTGAAAGCCCACGTCATAAATATGAAAACCCAAATGCATAAACTTACGGTCCAAATGTATGAACGGCCAGGTGCCGTCGATCGGCATGGCCGGCGCCAGTTTCACCACCCCCGTCAACATCAAGGGAGCCACCTCGCCCGCTGCGCGAGCCATGGCAAGAATCAATCCGGTCAGAATGCCGGGGAGTGCCGTAGGAAGGACGACCTTCCATATTGTCTCCCATTTCGTTGCACCCAGCCCGATCGACCCTTCTCGATATTCTCGCGGCACGGCAGCTAACCCCTCTTCAGTTGCGACGATCACGACAGGTACGGTTAAGAGCGCCAACGTGAGTGACGCCCAGAGGATCCCTCCCGTACCGAAGGTAGGAGTCGGCAGTTTGTCGGAAAACCACAGGGCGTCGATCGTCCCACCGACGCCATACACGAAAAACCCCAGCCCGAACACACCGAACACGATCGAGGGGACACCAGCCAGATTATTGACGGCAATGCGGACGGTGCGGACAATGACTCCCTGTCGGGCATATTCCCTCAGGTATAAGGCCCCGATCACTCCGAACGGTGTCACGATGAAGCTCATGATCATCACCATCATGACCGTGCCGAAGATTGCCGGAAAGATTCCCCCTTCCGTGTTGGCCTCTCGAGGTTCCGTTGTCAACACGGTCCAAATATTGCCCATATAGACCCACACTTTTTCGAAGGTCGATAGATCATTCGGGCGCAAGACTCGAAGGACCTGGTCAACTGCCAACGCTTTTTCTCTGCCATTGGCTTCTACGAGGAGTACTGAGTATGGATGAAGCCCTTCGGTCGCTTCTGAATTAGAAAGAAGCGGTGGTAAGCCTTTCCAAACGTCTTCTGCGCCTTCGGTGACGACCTCATCTTCCTTCAGGATGGTCTTGAGCCGGCCATAGAAATTTCCCCACTCACGCCGCTCTACCATCACGAGATCTGCCGGTGTGGCTCGTTCGACGATCTGATCGGTGTTAATCCACCGATAGTCCAACCCATATAGATCCCGATTGCCGATCTTCATCCTGATGCGCGGGATCCCTTTTGGGCTCACATCCTCGCCAGCCAACTGTCCGATCACATGTTTTCCGTCCTTGAGCGTCAGTTCGACAAGATCCGCCGGCCAGAAATACCCCATTCCATTGACAAGGATGAGCACCATGAGCCCTGCGATCATGAACAACGACAGGGAAAGCCCCGCCCCACAACCCCAGATGAAGAACTCCCCGCTCGCCATGAATTGTCTGGACCACTCTTTCATCGAATCATCTCTCTACCGGCGTTCTACCGTCTAGCTACACCCGTGCAGGACAACGCCGACTGCAGGCTCAACTGCAATCTCGCCTCTTGAAATCTTCTACAATTAAAATTGGCTGTATTTCTCCCTGAGCCGTTGCCGAACAAGTTCCGCGATCGTGTTGAGCACGAAGGTCGCTACAAAGAGGAGCAAACCCGCCAGAAAGAGTGTGCGATATAGGGTCCCGCCATGCGGTGCTTCTGGAATTTCGACCGCGATATTAGCGGAAAGCGTTCGGAACCCGTTGAAGAGACTCCAGTCCATGATCGGCGTGTTGCCGGTTGCCATCAGGACGATCATCGTCTCTCCCACAGCTCGGCCTAGCCCAATCATCAACGCTGAGAAGATACCAGGACTGGCTGAGATAAGGACGAGATACAGCAGCGTCTGCCAGCGTGTGGCGCCCAGCGCCAGGGACCCTGCGATGAGATTCTTGGGAACATTCGTCAACGCCTCTTCAGAAATACTATATATAATGGGAATGATGGCGAACCCCATGGCCACACCGACGACGATGGCGTTCCGCTGGTCATAATTGAGGCCAAGGGTCTTTTCCAACCACGATTTGTAGTGACCGTCGAACAAGAACGCATCCCACCAGGCATTCGTCTCCAGACAGACCCATACAACGGCAATGATGACCGGCATCATGAGTAACGCCTCGACACCAGGTCTGATTCGATGGCGCACCGACGCAGGGAGGATGAGAAAAAGTCCGGCGGAAAGGCCGACAGCGAACGGTGTCATCAGCACCATCCCTGTCATCGCGGGAAAGTTCCGCTCGAGAATCGGTGCAAACCAGAGTCCGGCGAGAAATCCGAGGACCACGGTGGGAAGCGCGGCCATGGTTTCGATGGTCGGCTTGATCTTGGCCCGGTAATCAGGATGCATGAACATGGAGGTATAGATCGCGGCCAATACTGCCAATGGGACCGCGAGGAGCATGGCATACACGGTACCTTTAATCGTCCCGAAAATGAGCGGAGTCAAACTGAATTTTGCCTCGAAGTCGTCCGAGCCGCTCGAAGACTGCCATACTAATTCCGGTCGCTCATAGCCCTCGTACATGACTGGAAAAAACAAGGTCGCCAAGGTGATTTCCGGATAGGGATTCGCAATGTGGTATCGGATCAGCCGATCATCTTCTGTCACACTGACCAGACCGTCCGCCTTCGGCGAAAAATAGGTGTTGCGGAATGCGCCCTGTTGCGGAGTGAGCGTGAGAAGGGTCTGTTCGGACGTCGAATGGTGCAGCCTGATTTCTCCAGTGCTATCCGTGGTCATAAATCCCTTGTCGCGCTGAGAAATCGTGATATCCGTCACGGCATTCCGATGGGAAGCCAACCGGTGAATCGACGTCATGTGGGTCACATTGGTTGCCGCATGCTCCCGTACCGGCATCCACACGACCACCTGCCCAGCCGCATCGCCGACGACGAGACTCCGGTCACCCATGAGATAGGCTAAGGCCGTAATAGCCTGGCCTCGTTCCGACGACTGAGTTGTCTCAGTCAGAACCGGCTTGGCCTCGTTCCGGAGATCGAAATGGTACACCTTGCCCTCTTCCGTACCCACAGCGAGCAGCTCCGCACGACTGGCGAGCGTGATGGCCGTCACCCGACCGGAGATGTCTGGCGTCAGATCAACCTGTGTGGTCGAAGCGGAGACAGTTCCATCGGGTCGAGAGACAGTCTGGATCGTGTTCAGCCACAGATGCTGATCTTGAAGCAGGGCTGCAACCCGAACTTCGGAGTCCGCGCTCTGATAAGCCAGCCTTGAGATCGGTTGCGGAGATGATGCCGCCAGAATCGAAGTCCCCACCGTGACAGCTGGGGTAATCGAACGTTCATTTCCCTGAAAGTCCTGAATAAAATCAATCGTTACCGGAATGACACGCCCATCTTCGGTACCCAGGGCGAGAGCGTGCCCCTTCCCAAACGCCCGTGCCAATGCGGTGACAGATCCACCCGGCAACAGGCCCTGCTGAGGGATTCTAGATATGGCCGATGTTTCTTCCCCTAAGAAGACAAAATCCAATACGTCCCCACGTAACACATAGGCCAGTTCTTGATGCTCGTCGATGCCGACCAAGGCTGACGTTGTCGGACGCTCAACTGCCGACAGTGTAATCGGCTCAAGAGACGTAGCTTGGGCGGGGAGGAAGAGTGGGATGACTTCCTTGACGAGAAAGACGCACATCCCCAGAATGCAAAGAATAATACTGATCCCACCTGTCTTGATGACGAAGGAGGTACACCAGTCGGTAATGGATCTGATTTGGCGACGACTGAACAACCCACCCACAAGGGCCGGGGTCGGAATTGAACCCCGGCCCGGGGAGGGCTCTCCCTGAAGCACTGGTACCGGAGTAAGGGGCGGTACGTTCATGCGTTGACTTTCGATCTCCGTTCCAACGTCTCAACTCTATACTTCTCACGAAGTCGTGGGTAATCATACGCCCTGATGGTCGACCCACTCCGGACAACCGGGCCTTCCTTACACCTATTCGACCTTCGCCAATTCCTTTTCCATCAACGTCTGCGAGAGGGGAAAGAACCCATCCTTGATGACAACGGTTTGTCCCTCTTTGCTGTAAATAAACTTGATGAATTCCTTAACCAGCGGATCAAGCGGTTTGTTCGGCGCTTTGTTGACGTAGAGCAACAGATGCCGCCAGAGCGGATAGGAACCGTTCATCGCGTTTTCTTGCGTCGGCGCTGCGAAGGCCGCGCCTTCCTTTTCTGCCAAGGGAAGGGCTCGTATCCCGGAAGTGAGATATCCAATCCCACTATATCCAATTCCTGAGGGATCTTCCGTCACTCCTTGCACCACGGAAGCCGATCCCGGCTGCTCTTTGACTTCGTCCTTATAGTCGCCGTTTTTCAACGCATGCTCTTTGAAAAATCCGTAGGTCCCTGATGCGGAATTCCGGCCATAGATACTGATGGGCGAGCTGGACAAGTCATCCGTGACGCCCACCTGGCCCCAGCGTTCGATATTCTGCGAGGCACCCCATCGGCGGCTCTTTGAAAAGATCGCATCAACCTGAGCCATCGTCATCCCTTGAATCGGATTATCCCGATGCACATAGACCGCGAGCGCATCGATAGCGACCGGGAAAGCCGTGGGTTTGTACTTATATTTGCGCTCAAACGAATCGATTTCAGTCGACTTCATCGGTCGAGACATGGGACCCAACTGGGCGGTCCCTTCAATTAAGGCCGGTGGTGCCGTACTGGACCCCTTCCCTTCAATTTGAATTTTTACACCAGGGTATTGCTTACGAAAGCCCTCAGCCCAGAGCGTCATGAGGTTGTTAAGCGTGTCAGTGCCGATACTATTGATGTTCCCGGAAACCCCGGTTACCTTAATGTAGCCCTTCAGAGTGGGGTCTAGCTGAGCAACCTCATCGGCCAGCACCTGTGTCGACATGAGAAGACTGCCTATGCCCAACAGGAATGAGGATGCGAATCCTAACCGTCGCAAAGGCACGTTCGTACGATTTGTCATATCCGGTCCCTTCTTTTGAACGACTCATATCTATCACGGTGTCGTTCGTCCAATGTTACGATCATGTTACAGATATGTTAACTTCCGCATAGTCGAACAAGGTTTCGCTTTGATCGATCTTACCCTCCGCTCTAAAAGGACACATCCCATTGGAGTCTGACCCGATCTTCCGGTGTGAAACCGGGCTGTGTCAAATGGGAATAGTCTAGCGTGAGCTTATTGCGATGCATCGCGAAGAACCAGTTGGCCGCGACCGTATGCTCCCTGAGCACATCGCTACGAAGCGCTTCGTTTGGATCGACGAAGGCGTAACGGTACGCAATTTCGAGCTCCTTCGGAATCATGTCGATCACCGCATGCGGGAAATAGCCGACCTGGGCATAGGCTCCATAACTGGTGGTCTTTTGCTGGTTGGTCTCATTGGTCACATGTTTGACGTGAAACTCTTCCTGGATCGAAAGTCCGTTCCACTTAAAGGCGAACTCCTGCACTCCCTGATCGACCTCGAATTGACCATCTACGACCGTATTGTTTCTGCTACCAGGAAAGACGATCCGATCGGTTCGGTTATGGGCCCCGGCGAATGCAATACTACCGATGGGCAAAGGCGAATATTCCACGTCAGACTGTGAGAACGGCACATCCCGCCCTAAAAAGTTCCACTGAATTCTCCCCATCCAGAGCATCTTCTTGTCGTCATTGCGGGCATTATTGATTCCCGTGCCGGTGAAAACTCCGATGTTGTAGACCAAATAGGCATAGGTCTTCTCAAAGAGGTGCCCGCCCAACCGAACACCAATTTGACGATCTAGGGTGAACGGAGCATTCACGATCGACCGCTCGACAAACTGCTGATTACCGGACGAATCTACCCGCTCCCGGTTATAGTCGATCTTCCATTGCCCGACACGCAAGGTCGCCCACTTGAACTTCGCAATATCTAGCCGATAATCGAGCATGGTATTGCTCAACCAGTCGTACTCAACGTAGTATTTCAGCCAAGGCACGAAGCCGTGCCCACCTACTTTGATACGAGCACGTCGGACCCGGAACGAACTATGGTCCTTGTCGTCCGCAGCTGCAGCATTGGCCGGTGCGAGAGAGTCGCCTTCCTGTGGATAGGAGAATCGGAACTGGAGCCGATTTTGTATCAGCATTTCAAATTTTCCGTCGCGGGTTTGAATATCAAACCCATTTTTGTAGCGGACGGAAATCGGGAATTCTGCGTCCCTTGCCTTGCGCTGCTCTTCTTCAGCTTTCTCTGCATCAGCTTTGGCCCGCAACCACTCTTCCTTCGTGATCTGTCCCTTTTCATACAGAATGTCCGCTAGATCGTGTGCAGCTTGAGCGCCGCTAACACCGAGGACCAGTGCAAGTCCTACGACACCCATCATCATTGCCAACCACAATCGCTTCATCTACTACCTCCCTCTAGTTAGTCTTGTTACTAAACCGAGGCGAGTTATAGAGGGCGACCGTTAAGATGGTGCTACGGTGCTGTTACTGAATTGTTAAATCGAGAGGGATCAGCTACTAGAGCGAGAAAAGGTAGATTGGGTTCTACGTGGTAGAGCTGAGAAACTTTACTCTCGTCATTTGAGAGAGGTAATGTAGATGGTACCCTATATAAGCACATGGTCTTACATATGAAGCACACTGGCCTCGTCGCTGTCTCGGGAATTGCGCTACTTGTTGGGCTAACTGCCTGTCAGAATCTTCCCATTCTCACCGAGCCTATTTACGAGGATCAATCACTGATCGTCCGATTGGCCGTGGACCAGACTATTGGCGGAGGTCATTCTCACCCTGCCACTTTTGAGGGAGAAGAGATGTCATCCTTCCTTTCCGGTGTAATCATTGAGGAACCGACCAGCCTTGTACCGCCCTTACCGCTTCCAGGTCAGAGGAGCGAGCCTTCACGGCACCCCGCGTTTACCGCGGCAGAAATTGACCTCCTGGCTCCTATATTGGCCAAAGGGCTGAACTCTGCCAAGCCAGAAGAAATCGTCACGTTTTACTGGATCACTCAACCGCCGCCGGTCGACCAGGTGACGTCTGGCGGAATCTTTGTCGAGGGCGACGAGCTGCATTTCATACTCGGCAACTACCGTTCGCCTACTCGTTACCCTCCAGATGCGGAGACCATACAATCCCTTGATGGTCGTTCGACTCCCTTGCAACCCCTTGTGCCTCAAGAGACTTTGATGACCTTCAACCCAGCAACGGTGCTCGTCCCCTTAAAACAAGGGGCGTTAAAGAATCCGTTCCGCGCCAAGCGGCGTGAGATCGCCGTGCTCTTCAAGCAACTGCCATCGAACAGGCTAGACGCAGTTCACGAATCACACTAAGAGGTTGCTTCCATTCCAGACCACAACCAGACCGAGCCTCCATTATGGTCGATCGGTATCGTTGCAGCCATTATTTTTATCGCCCCTCTTGTGTTGTATTCACTCGCGCCGACCGGGCCACTGCGCGAGGGAGACACAGTATTTTCAAACGGGGAGCAAAGGGTACGGATCAGCAAGCTCGTTGATGTCACAAGAGGCCGGAATGATGAAGCCTGCGTATTGGATCCGGACAGTCCCCTGATGATCGTTCACCTCTCAAAGGCTGAGGCAAACGACTCATTTATCGCCCAAGTCCAGGGGAATCCATCACATGAGTGGCCGTTTTGTCCGGCTCTCATCGAGGTCGTCGTAAAACCCTTTCAGGTATTCCAAAAGCCCGCGGTGTTCAGTGGGGTGCAGAATCTATTGGTGAGATTCTTGGGCTCATAACCCAAGTGCGTGCTACGCCTTCAGTCGTGCAGCAAATTGTTTTCTGAACTTCGCGACCTTCGGGCTGACGACGACCTGGCAATAGCCTTGTAGCGAATTCCGTGCAAAGTACTCCTGGTGATAGGACTCCGCCTCGTACCACCTCGAAGCTAAGGCAACTTGTGTGACGATAGGTGCATCGTACAGGTTCTCGTCGGTGAGCGTTTTTATCAACGTCTCGGCTGTCTGTCGTTGAGTCTGGCTACTGTAGAAGATCGCGGAGCGATATTGCGTCCCCCTATCGTTTCCCTGACGATTCAAGGTGGTGGGATCGTGAATGGCGAAAAAGATTTCGAGAAGCGCTTGGTATGAAATCACCCGCGGATCGAAGGTAATTCGCACTGCTTCCGCATGCTCAGTCTGACCTCCACACACCGCATCGTACGTGGGATTTTCTACAGTGCCCCCAATGTAGCCGGATTCAACGGATTCCACGCCAATGACTTGATCATAAACCGCTTCAAGGCACCAGAAGCAGCCGCCGGCAAGAATAGCGACCTCTTTCTCAGATGCTGTTGTTGGTGAGTGTTCTCCCATGGTGCGGCGTGTCGGTTGAACGAAAATGTCGCTTTCAGTGGACGAAGCCAGCTAATCTTCTTCCTCCTCCTCGATATCCTCAATTCCTTCGTAGCTCATCTCCGGGAATGATGCTGATGCCTTTTCACAGGCCGTCTCTACCATCTCTTCTGCATCTTCTGCAGAATCAGCATCGACCAAGAACTTCACAGTAATCGCGTACCTCTGTTCCACCCCCGACTCCTTTCTCTGTAGTCTCTTCACATATCTATACTTCTGCTAGCACCCAATTTGTACTTTGTGACAGTTGTGGTGGCCATGTCAACCGTGTTTGATTCAATATCGGTTCAAGATGTTAATAGCGAGCCGAACGGTCATGAGGAGAAGAGGACTTGCAGGGAAGCAAGCTGGAGGATGAGCTAGCCTTCACTCTCGAGATCGGAGAGAACTGTTTTGAGCTTCGCAAACTCTTCTGGAGCAATACGCGAAAAGGCGATTCCAAAACTGTTCGCATCCACCCAGCGCACTGTCGCTTCGTCGATGCGCAGCGGCCAATCCAGTCCAGGTACATGAAGTCGGCACTCAAACTTTGATCCGGGCTCGACCTTCATGTCGCTTTCGATCTTGCATCCGCCGGCAGAGATATCCAGAGTCCGACCTTGCCCCTCCTGCCTGTGGCCTGAAAAGGTACTGCGAAACTGCGTGGTGAATCTCGGTTGAACTCGTCGCTCATCCGGTCGAGACTTGGCCGGAATGGGTTCCGAAGTCTCATGCTTAAAGAGAGAACCCAATTTTTTCAATGTTGCCTCCTGCCTTGGAACTGTCACCCATTCTCCGACATTGGGTGGGCGCCTTGTTCTAACTAGCGCGGCGAGAGGAGCATATGATCCCGGCGATTCTGCTGGTAGCAGGTTTCATCCCGATCAAAGCAGAAAGGTCGCTCTTTGCCATACGAGACGATGGCGATCTGCTTTGGACTCACTCCAGCAGCCGTGAGGTAGTTGCGCGCAGCCTTCGCACGCTTATCACCCAACACCATGTTGTAATCACTGGTCCCTCGATCATCGCAATGACCCTCAATCCTTAACACGGCCCCTGGATGATCCTTCAAGTAGGTCGCGTCATGATTGAGCGCTTCCATTCCTTCGTCGGACAAGGTCCATTGGTCATAACCAAAATAGACATCCTGCAAACCCGCTTCCACCGCCGCTTTCTCTTCCTTCGTTAACTCGGCACGTTGGCGAGAGGTTGTCCCTGATGGATTCAGCGCCGTAGAATATTTCTCTTGTCCGAGACGCTCCTCGGCCGGATTCCGAGAAAATCCGCTCAGATCTCCGCTTGAACTTCCGCTGGAAATATCTGGCAGTTTCTTCGAGCTCGCGCTCCCCGATCCACTTTCATTGTCAGACTGGACCCATTTTTTTCCACACCCTTGGGTCGACAACACGACTGCTGCTACGGCGATCACAACTACAGATTTAGCTGTCGCTCGGTTCATGACCTTCCCCCTCCATCGTGGCGTTTCGCCAGGTTGTGTGATGTTCCCATGAGGTAGCGTGGTGAAGTCCCTACCGGTATCCGCCATTTTCTGTCCAAACAAATATAGCACTTGCAGTGAAAATGGCATTTGCACCAGCATGTTACTGCAGAAATGGAAGGAGTCCTAATACTTTTGAATATTTCGAGTGATGACCGAGAAGGAAAAAGCGGGAAGGAATCTTGTATTCGCTATAGGAGTATCAGGATACGCACCGGGTACAGAGAAAGAACCACAAGGCCATCAATCACGGCACAAGAAGAAACGGACTATCGCCCTCTCCTACTTATCGATACCCTTGTCTATCGGCCCAGCGAACAGGTCGGAGCACGGCTCCTAGACTAGCTAGTGCACAGATCAACACTACCATCGCAACCGCGACAGCTAGGTAACATGCGGCTCGTACGTCGTGCAAAACGGGGATCATGGTAATACCCTCCTCTTGCTCGATTGGTTAACTGCGCCATCCGCATTCACACACCCACGGGTTCATAGGATCAGCTTTCTGAAGGGCTCGACCACAACAGGGACATTGCCTGGTCCACACAGATCGCCTGAGCCCTTCAAAGTATACACCTCCAAACCTTACTCGCTTTGTATATCGGCACAACCACCCCACGGGATAACCTCTTTTGGGTTCGGCTCGTAGTCTAGATCACGCTTCATACCCAGAATACCCAGCTTTAGCACGACCTTAGCCGCACTAGCTTGACCTAAGTTGTCGTAAGCACGTGGAAAGACTCACTGTCTTTATAGTTGGCCCAGCAGGAATTGAACCGACGACCTGGGAGTTCGAACTGCCTGGAGCCTCTTCTCTGGTTAAACATGGGGCCAAATGCCTCCACGACCAGTGCTAATTGGACTTTACTCCAAGTCCATGAGGTCTCTCAACTTCATTTTTGTCTTTTGGGATGATTTTGCCTGTGGCTTACGGATCTGGATAGAACCAGGAGGGTGATGAGCCGTTATTCAGGTTGGTCGAGCCTGTCTAATCGGGCGTATGCCTTAAATATCGAACCCCAAACTATTTCTACGCACAAGCCCTTGAATCTATGGTGCGCCCGGCAGGAATTGAACCTGCGACCTACGGGTTCGAAGGCTGAAATTGATAGTACTTATAAAACCCTGATCTTTGTCTGGTCAACCGCTTTTTGCCAACAATACAGTGACTTAACATCGTTCGCATGAGTCGAGTTTATTCTATTAGGTTCAGTCCTTTTGAATGACTTAGAGCACAGATCTAGCACATCGGAAGCCCATGAACTAACAAGTGAGTATCGCTCGGCTGCACCTGAGAGGAGACCATCCGTCGTGGACTCTCTGCAAACCCACCGAACTCATTTCACGTCTTCTTCGAAGTCGCATGCAAAATAAGGAAGCCCCCGGAGGGCCGGAGGCTTCCCGTAGATTACGCTCAACGCTTCAGTGTGTGAGCGGTAATCCACTCCTTGGCCTCAAAAGCAACGTTCATGAGCGCCTCGAGGTCACTCAGACCGAAGGAGGTGCCGTTGCGCCAGGCACCGGACTGATCCTTGAACGGGCGGGAGAAGCTCGTTGCGAAGAATGGGCCCTTCTCGCTGACGTTCTGCCAGATTGTCGCTTTGATGTTTCCACATCGCAGCGTGGTTGCCGGTCGTTTGGATGAGTCGGTGGTCGCCATGATGGTTCCTCCTTGGATGTTGAACTGGAGGTGGCTCTCTCACGGGAGGAGGAGAGGCACCGCCCAGTTCACGGAGGAACCAGGAGACAGAGGCCGGAACCGGCGGACCGGAGAGGGATAAGCAGCGGGCGTGACAAACCACTGGCACGAGCGATGCGCCTCGCAGGTGAAAGCCGGTCGGCCACAGCCGATGGCGATCAAACACAGCTTAAAACAGAAAGGAAAGCACTGGGGCCAAATAGGGATCGCGTCAGGTGCTGTGTTGTGCGGCATGGAAGTATCAAGCTGCTGGTCTGTTGCACAACAAAAAGTGTCAGCCCAACCCTCGAAGATACGAGCATAGCGCAGGTGGAGCCCTTCACAAGTTCCTCAAGAGTTAAAAAAGTGTATTAGTCGTGCGGACTGTTTCAAGCGCACTAGGAGGATCATGCCAGCACGAATCTTCCAATTCCAGGATAAATGTTAAGGCTAACGATTCTGTTCAATGGCGGAATCGTATTGTCCGTACCATTTTCGTCTCTTGGGCTATCGTATGTAACACCCCACAATGATTCCGCTCGGAATGACCCTTTTAGAAGAGGCTAGGAGGCCAGGCGCTTCTTGATGGCAAGGTCAATGAGGCCCTGAACTGTTTCCTCGATGTTAACGATTTCAAATGTCTTACTAAAATTTACAGGGCAGAAGGGGCCTCGGAATTTCGGACAGTGTGCTAAGTGGTAGCCTGGCTTCACCAAGGCCATCGAGTGATGGCCACACAAAGGAGCGAGGCAATGAAGAGGACGAGACGGAATCACGGAGCCACCTTCAAGACACAGGTGACCTTAGCAGCCATTAAAGGCGACAAGACGGTGGCCGAGTTAGCCGAGCACTTTCAGATCCATCCCACGCAGATCACGGCCTGGAAGCAGCAATTGCTAGATCGAGCCGCGGATGTCTTTGACAGCCCGCACCCACCAACCGATACACCGGATCTGAAGACACTGCATGCGAAGATCGGGCAACTGACCTTGGAAAATGATTTTTTAGAAGGCGCGCTCACCAAGGCGGGCTTGCTGAGCGCAACGCGATGATTGACCGAGCACATCCCTTGTCTATCGGACGCCAATGCCATCTGTTACAGCTGGCCCGGTCAACGGTGTACGACCAACCAAGACCTGTCCCCGACACCGCGCTAGCGCTCATGCGCCGGATTGACGAACTCCATCTGCAGTACCCGTTCGCGGGGGCCCGTATGCTGCGCGATCTGTTACGACACGAGGGGCATACCATTGGGCGACGCCAGGTGGCCACCCTCATGCGACGGATGGGGATCACGGCGATCTATCGGAGGCCACGGACGAGCCAACGCCATCCCGCCCATCAGATTTATCCCGATCTGCTGCGTCAGCTGCCCATCACGTGTCCAAACCACGTGTGGGCGGCCGATATCACGTACATTCCTATGAAACGTGGTTTCGTGTACCTCTGTGCGATCCTGGATTGGGCGAGTCGCCGGGTATTGGCCTGGCGGTTGTCCAATACATTGACGACGGACTTCTGCCTGGAGGCTCTCCAGGAGGCTGTGACTCGGTATGGCTCACCTGCGATCTTCAACACCGATCAAGGCTGCCAGTTCACGAGCCAAGCCTTCACCGGGGTTCTCAAAGACCAGGGGATTCAGATCAGTATGGATGGGACTGGGCGGTGGCGGGACAATGTCTTTGTGGAACGGCTGTGGCGGAGCTGACGTAAGGTCAAAAAAGTGGACGCCTTCAACCTACAATCCGAGGTCTGGAGGTGTGCAATGGAACGTGTTCCTCGACAGAAGTACACGAAGGAGTTCCGGGAGCAGGCGGTGCGACTCGTGCTTGAACAGGACTTGACGACTCCGGAGGCTGCGAGGCGACTGGCGATGTCGGACAAGACGCTTGCGAACTGGGTGTTTCGAGCTCGGCGTGGCCAGCTCGCGACACTGGGAGAGAGCCGAGGGCCTGTGACGGAGTTGGAGGCCGAGGTCTCTCGGCTGAAGCGCGAACTCGCCGAGGCGCGGATGGAGCGTGACATCCTAAAAAAAGCCACGGTGAGTTCAACCGGTGTGCGCAACACCTACCCCTAATATAGCCGCTGGCGTCTGAAATCCCAATGTCTTCCGCGGCCGTTGATTTAACCGTAACGCGACCCTGTCCAAGTCTGCCTGGGAGTAGCGTGACAGGTCGGTGCCTTTCGTGAAATATTGACGCAGCAAGCGGTTCGTATTTTCGTTGGTGCCCCGCTGCCAGGGACTTTGCGGGTCACAGAAGTAGACCTGTACGTTGGTGGCGATCGTTAAACGTTTGTGCTGGGCCAATTCCATCCCGCGATCCCAGGTTAATGACCGGCGCAATGCCGAGGGGAGTCGTCGTATCTGCTGGCTCAGCGCCGTCACCACACTGGCAGTGTCTTTTCCGGGCACTTTCACCAGCATCGTGAAGCGCGACTGTCGTTCCACCAAGGTGGCGATGTGTGTAATCTTGGAACCGGCAATCAAGTCCCCTTCCCAGTGACCGGGAATCGCGCGGTCTTCTACGTCCGTGGGGCGATCACGGATCGAGATCCCATCAATGATCTGTCCGCGCGGCTGGCTTGCTGTACTCGCACGTTTGGCGCGTCGCATCATGCGCCGAGATCGGAGATGTCTGAGTAATTCCTTCTTGAGTACGCCTCGGGCTTGAATGAACAAGCTGCGGTAGATCGTTTCATGGGAGATCTGCATGGTGTCTTGCGCGGGAAATTCCCGCTTGAGCCATCCCGCGATTTGTTCTGGAGACCACTCCAACGCCAATTTGCTCGCGACCATGCGCTGGAGCGTGGGGTTGGTGGCGAGCCGACAGAGCTTGGGGCGTCGCGCGCGTTCCCACGCCCGCCCGTCAGCCACCGATGCTCGATAGCCGGGGGCCCCACCATGGCGATGGATTTCCCGGCTGATGGTCGACGGCGCTCGCCCAAGCGTGGCCGCGATCTGCCGGATCGAGCACACCGTTGCCAGACCACGCGAAATCTCTTCTCGTTCTGCCAGGGTCAGCGCCCAGCGCGCCCGCTGCCGAACGGGAGGAATGAATCCTCCATTCGAGGACACCAGGCCATGAATCGAACCCGCGTGTTTGCCGAGGGCTCGGCCGATCTCGCTCAATGACTGCCCCTGTTTCCATCGTTGCCACAAATCCGCTCTCTGGACCGCAGACAACCCCGGACGTCCCATCTTCCCCATACAGATCCCCCTTTGCATCCATAGTAGAACAAAGGGTGTTGCTGTGACCGGTTGAACTCACCACCGCGTACTTTGCCAAGGCGCAGCTGCCCGGTACGCGCTCATGAGGACGCTGCGTCCCCAGTATCCTCTGCATCTCTTGTGTCGGGTGCTAGAGGTGTCCCGAAGTGGGTATTATGCGTGGCGGCACCGCCGCCCCTCGCAACGGGCTCAAGAGAACACACGGCTAGAAGTGGCGATCCAGGCCGCGCATGTGCGCACCCGGCAGACCTACGGACCGGAACGCCTCCAGGCGGAATTACGGGACGACGGGTTCCCCGCTGGAATCGGACGCATCAAGCGGCTGCGCAAGAAGTTGGGGCTTCGCTGCACACAGGTTCAGCGATTCACGACGACCACCGAGTCCAATCATGCCCTGCCGGTGGCGGAGAATGTCTTGGCCCAAACGTTTGTCGCGACACGCCCAAACGAGACGTGGGTGACCGACATCACCTACGTGCGGACAGCGGAAGGCTGGTTGTATCTCGCCGGCATCAAAGATCTGTTCACCTGCGAGGTGGTCGGCCATGCGATGAACGCCCGGATGACGACGGATTTGGTGTCGGAGGCGCTCAGGAAGGCCCTCACGACCAAACGCCCTGGACCGGGGCTCCTGCATCACTCCGATCGTGGCTCCCAATATTGTGCTCAGGACTATCAGGAGCAGTTGCGGCAGTTCGGCCTCGTCCCATCCATGAGCCGGAAAGGCAACTGTTATGACAACGCGCCGATGGAAAGTTTCTGGGGCACGCTCAAGAATGAGCTGGTGCACCACCGGCGGTATGCCACGCGGGCGTAGGCCCGGCACGAGATCGCGGAGTACATCGAGCTCTTCTATAACCGTCAGCGGCGACATTCCCGACTGGGGAATCTCTCGCCGGTGGCCTTCGCCCAACAGTGGGCCCGTCAACAGCCGGCGGCATGAGGCTGCAATCGATGGCGTCCACTATTGACGACCGAGGTCACTTACCTTTCGCGAGATACCCTTCACTTCAATTTGTTTTGAGGAAGCGCTGTTCCAGAGCGGTATAGGTTCCATAATGCATCGTTCGCTACTTCAGCTACTTTATCTGTGAAAAAGTCCCCACTTACTTGCAAGTCTGCTAACTTACGTACCGTCAGAGGATCAACGCGTTGACCTAGTCCTCCGAGCGTCTTGGCTACCGCTTCGCGCAAGCGATAATCCTCAGCCTGGAGCAAGCCTGCGATCGCCGTGACCGTTCCCTCATCCACCCGCTCACTCAACTGCCCAAGCGCCCTGACTGCCGCTTCGCGCACGCGATAATCCTCAGCCTGGAGCAGGCCCACAATCGCCGTGACCGTTCCCCTATCCACCCGCTCACCCAGTTCTCCAAGTGCTCTGACTGCCGCTTCGCGCACGTCTGGATCCGCATCCTGGAGCCGGCCCACAATCGCCGTGATCGTTGTCGCCTCTACCTGCTCACCCAGCTTCCCGAGCATTGTGACTGCTGCTCTGCGCACTGACCAACTTCGATCTTGGAGCAGGCCCACAATCGCCGTGACTATGCCCGAATCCATCGGCTGGCTTAACTCCGCGAGTACCGCGATTGCTGTCGCACGCACACGATAATCCTCATCCTGGAACCGGCCCACAATCGCCGTGACCGTTTCCCTATCCACCCGCTCACCCAGCCTTCCAAGCGCCTTGACTGCCGCTTCGCGCACGCGATAATCCTCAGCCTGGAGCAGGCCCGCAATCGCCGTAACTGTCCCCTTATCCACCCGCTCACTCAGTCGGACAAAAGCCCTGACTGCCGCTTCGCGTGTGTTTGTATCCGCATCTTGGAACAGGTCTGCGATTGCATTGACTGTCCCCCCATCCATCCGCCCACCCAGCTCTCCGAGTACCATGGCTGCCGCTTCGCGCACATCTGGATGCGCATCCTGGAGTCGGCCCACGACCGCCGCGACCGTTCCCCTATCCACCCGCTCACCCATCCTCCCAAGCGCCCTGACTGCCGCTTCGCGCACATCTGGATCCGCATCCTGGAGCCGGCCCACAATCGCCGCGACCGTTCCTCCATCCATCCGCCTACCTAGCTTTCCTAACGCCCTAAGCGCTACTTCGCGCATGAAACAACTTTCGTGGTCAAGTAAGCCCGTGATCGCCGTGACTGTTCCCGTATCCACCCGCTCACCCAGTTCTCCAAGTGCCCTGACTGCCGCCTCGCGCACGCGCCAAGTCCCGTCCTGAAACAAGCCAGTAATCGCGATGACAGTTTCCCCATCGATCCGCTCACTCAACTGCCCAAGCGCCCTAACTGCCGCTTCGCGCACATCTGGATTCGCATCCTGGAGCAGTCCCGCCATCGCCGTGACCGTTGCCACTTCCACCCCCTCGCCCAACATTAGGAACGCCCTGACTGCCGCTTCGCGCACGTCTGGATTCGCATCCTGGAGCAGTCCCGCCATCGCCGTGCCTGCCTCCCCCTCCATCCGCTCACTCAACTGCCTAAGCGCCCTGACTGTCGCTTCGCGCACCTTTGGATCCGCATCCTGGAGCCGGCCCACAATCTCCGTGAGTATCACCTTATCCACCCGCTCGCCTAGCCCTCCGAACACGGTGACTACCGCTGCCCGGACCTTTGGATCCGCATCCTGGAGGCGGCCCGCCATCGCGCTGACTGCCTCCCCCTCCATCCGCTCACCCAGCTCTCCGAGTACCCTGATTGCCGCTTCGCGCACGCCATAATCCTCAGCCTGTAGCAGGCCCGCGATCGCCGTGACCGTTCCCTCATCCACCCGCTCACCCAGTTCTCCAAGCGCCCTGACTGCCGCTTTGCGCACATCTGGATCCGCATCCTGGAGTCGGCCCACGATCGCCGTGACCGTTCCCGTATCCACCCGCTCACCCAGTTCTCCAAGCGCCCTGACTGCCGCTTCGCGCACGCCATAATCCTCATCCTGTAGCAGGCCCACAATCGCCATAACTGTTGCCGGCTCCACCCGCTCACTCAGTCCTCCGATGACCCTGAGCGCTTCCCTACGTGCGGCCGGGTGGTTATTGCCGAGTTGACCAGTGAGCCACTGTATCTGCGCATTCTCAAGCCACCGGCTCATGGCGACGAGTGCTCCTCTTGCATGACTATCGAAAGGTTCGGTTTCACACAAGGCCGTCAGCCTTTTACCAAGATCTACCCTCAGCTCCGTACTTACGGTTTTTGCTTCTCTTACACAGCCTGCAGCGAGGAAGAGATCGCTATAGATAACATCATCCGGCTCCTTCAGTATTTGCTGAATGAGGTCTTCCCCTTTAAGCCCAACGAGAAACTTTATCACCCCAGCCCACTTTGGATGCCAGCGTTCCTCATAGATCTGTCCCTCTCCCTCTGGATGATCGACTGCATGCTTCGCAGCCAGAAACTCCTGGAACGATTGATGGGTAAAGAGCAGCGCTTCCTTACCCCGATCAATGAGTCGATTGACCAGGCCGAAGGCGATCAGATCCTCTAGGGGTACCTCACCAACATACATCTTGCTCGGTACTCGCTGAATGTGTGGCCTCGCTCGCGCCAGTGCCTCGAACGCCAGTTTCCCCAGCGATGGCTCAACCTTCCCCACAAGTCCCGGCTTGTCCTGGAGTCGCACATTGGCGCCGTGATCGGTCACCACATGTGCAAGGAATGCCTCATAGAGTTCAGTGCGGGTTGATGATCGCTTCAGGTGGCATTTGAGTATCAGCTCACGCACCATGTAGGCCAACATAGGCACTCGAGTGAGGTCAGGAGCGAGTGCACATACAGCCTTCGCAGTCTTGTAGTGCATTCCGAAATACAGACGCTGATCGCTGATCGAGAATGGTTGGGGACACAAGAAGATGAGCTGCTCGTCCTTCTCTAGTGAGGAATTGATAGCGGAGGGTCGCGAAGTGATTAGGATCGGTCCTTGCCCCGCCACTGACTGTGCGAGCTGGACAACATCGGAAGGGTGTTCGCCACGGATTTGATCAAGACCGTCAAAGAGAAAGACAAGCGTACCGTTATCTTTGGCCGCGCATAGTGCATGTTCCACATCCTTGGGCAGGAATTTATTTTTGAGCTGGCTAGCAATTGTTGATCGAATTCCTGATTGTGCCTCCTCACTAGTCCTAAGTACCCAGGGTTCCAGGGTCTGGCAGCTCAGAACGATGGGGGTGATTTCTGTGTTCCGTACCAGCTCCGACGCGACCCAGTGAACAAACGTTGTCTTACCAGTGCCAACATCAGCACTGAGGATAAACTTCCCACGGAGCGGCATCAGCTCATTCACGTCAACACGCTCCCACTTGCGTCCATCTTGCCCTGCTTCCTCACTTGCCTTTCCTTGTCCTTTCTGCTCATTCCTCTCTATACGCCCAGCGACAAATTTGATCGGAATGAACGGGGCGGCATGGAGGTGTGCTCTGTACGCCTCTTGGGCCTGTTGCCCGAGATACTGACGGATATGTTCAAACACATCATGGTACGCGCGTAATTCTGGCCACGTACTAAACAATGGAGTGAGCGGAATCATGAAGGCCTGCGTATTGAGGTCTACACGCTTTCCGTGCACCAGACCAATCACTTTCTGTGTGCTCCTATTGAATACCGGCGCTCCGCTATATCCGCTGTCAATATCCTTGTGGTTGAAACCGCTGAGCGGAAGGACCGCTACGCCGTCCGTCGGTGTGCAGTCGAGGCCTTGGAGGTGTGATGTGACTGGTATGCCCTGTTTCTCGAATGCTCCTTTCGGATAACCAAAACTGGCTAACTCGTCGGTGGTCTGCGACCGCTCATGCACATCGAGGGACAGATAATGGTATGCATGATCTTCCTGATTGTCCTGTGCGAGTTTGAGCACAGCCAAGTCGGCAGCTTCGTGAGATTTGTCCTTCAGCCATTCAGCGGCTACTTGCTGGTTGCCAAATCTGACCCATCCCTTAGTCCTAGCTTTGTCGGCCCACGACTTTATGACGTGCCAGCAGGTCAGGATGACCCCCTCTGGATGGCAGAAAAACCCTGTACCCACGACGTGTATGCCAAGCGGGTCCATCACCTGGACGACATAGGGGCGGAGTTGGCCTATCGGGGTCGGCATGCGTGGCTCACCTCTAGCGTGTTTGGATTCCTGGCGACACCAGGATATGTCCGAGCAGAACCCTCAAAATAAGACCAGAACATGCGTTCACTCAATGAGGGCATGATAAATTTGCCTCGCCACCGACTGATCCGTGAGATACCCGACAATGCCGTGCCGGTTTTCCGTGTGATTCTGAATATCTCGCTTGTTGGTAATCGCTGGGGTGATGGGAAAGTGGTGCTCATCTAAGGGGTGCAGGGCGATGGTATCGCGCTCGTCCATTGCATTAAACCATGTGCCTACACACTCTGGATGTTTGTTCGGTGCGAGCCGTTTCTTGATCGGTGCCACAGCCAGCGGGGATCCCAAGGTGACATAGAGGGGAACTTTCCAGCCCTCTCTCGTCCCTTCCTGTCGCAAGAGCTTGTACGACACGACGGTGCCGAGGGAGTGACTGACGACGACCGTCGGAACATTGGGCATCAGCGCCTGTCTCACGCCATTCTCAATGCTCGTGCGAAGATCGTCGTTCTGCAGATATTGCCAGACATCGTTGAATGCGACAGCGAGATACGCGGCACTCGCAAGGGGTATGTTTCGATCAATCGCCTTCAGAAGAGCCCGGATCCATTCCCACTCCATGGCGCCTTTGGCGAGAATGTTTCGATCCATCAAGTCCAAGACCTGCGCGTCACTGATGTCATGCGTCTGTTGCACCTCGGTGAGCATCGTCCTCAGAAACGCCTGCGCGTCCTCATTCTCATCATAGCGGACTCCTTTAATCAGGACATTCGCGATGCAATCCGATGGCTTCTTGTGGGCCAGGTCATAGAGGGCTTGCCCATAGTAGGGAAAGCGAATCGCCTGCTCCGGAATCGGCAACTGAAGCTGGCTCTTGGCGAGCCCCTCGCGAAAGGCCTCGATCCACGTTTGTTTCAATGCCGCTGCGTCCTGGTGTTCCTGCGCACGGCCGTGAATGAAGACGAGGTGGTTCATTACCGTATCTCCCCCGCCGTGATGGCAGCCTTCAGCCTGGCCACGCCCCTTTGGTCAAAGAGGGTCCAGACGCTTGGCAAGAGATGCAGATGAAGCGTGTTCAGGAGAGCCGAACACTTGGCGTGGAACGCCGGCAATAGGGGCCATCCTTGGGCCAGCATCGGAAATGGTGGCGTGACGAGGTTTGAATTCGAGCGGTCCTCGCCCTGATCCCCGCCGAGGAGCCCCACGTCGAAGAAGGTCACACCAAGATCGGCACTGAGGTCCGATCCAATCTTTTTGATTAAGTCTCGTCGCTGGAGGTCGTGACAGGCATACGCGACATAGAGCGCCAGGGATGGATCCACCCCCTCCGCAATCCGCAGCTGCCGGATGAGTGTGAGCGCCTCATCCACTGTAAGGCGAAACAGCCCTAATCCGATGGACGCGGCGATTGAGGCCCGGAGCATCCGGAACTCTTCCTGTCGCCTGGCATATTCGTTCCATCGCGAGGTGTTGCTCGATGGTTCGTAACTGACACTCACCAGTTCGTTCTGATCAAAGATGAGTGCACCAATAAAATCCGGGATGGCTGGCATCACAACACCAGTCCCGTTCCGAAGCTCAATCAGCACCAGCGCCTTATACTTAGACAGCGGTTCTACTCGAATGAGGCTACCGTCCGAATCAACGATATTGATCTTGGTCCCATAGCAGTACACCTGCTCCACTTGTGCACCGCGTAGTTTGAACCCGCATCGGGTTTCGAAATGTGTCGGTCCAAAGGACGGTAGATACGTTTCGGTTGCCTCTTTGAGCGGCGCTATCGAAGGAACGGTGGCTGCCGAGGTGAGCACCTGCCGCCATTGCTGAACATCGTTCGCCATGGCATGTGCGACCAAGGCTTCGGAGAACCTGAACGGGCTGATCCATGGTGAGCGAGAGACCGGTATCACTTGTGACGCCGTGGCGGAGTAGCCGGAAATACGTGAGAGCCACGTGTTGTGAGAATTGATTTGTGCATCGGGTATTTGGCTGATCAGCAATTCCCTCCCTATCTTGCTTCGAAGTCGTTCAGGAACCTTGTTCTGCAGGTAGTTTTTCAGGCGCTTCGGACGGACGAGCCCTCTAGTGCTATCCTCGTCATCCTCCTCAAGCAATTCTGCATGGTCACCATTCAAGCATTCTGTCAATACTTCCGTATAAATTCCGGAGTATTCGCGAGCCGCCCCGATCAGATCCTTGACCTCGCAAGCCGGCCTGCCCCGGGCACAGGCATAGAACACATCAACTGACTGTTCCTCTTCAGTTACAGACTCATTAGGGAACATCACACTTCCGCTGATTTGTAGTGCCTGGATGCCGTGGGCCGCTGTGCGGCATGCATCAGAGATCACCACGACGTGTCCTATTCCACAGAATTTGGCAAGCTCCAGGCTGGGTTTCACGTTAATGGCTTCATTCGCGTTCCCAGGTGCACGGGAGAGGAGCCAGTACTCGCTGTAATGATTATTCACGCCATGCCCGGAAAAATAGACGATCAATTGCTCAACCGTTGTCCGAGCTACGATCGCTTCGATCACATCAGTGATCTGGTGGGCGCGCACTTCTGCCGTTTCATCGGTTAAGACCCTGAGTCGCTTGTTCTCTTCGGTCATTCCCTGTGAGCGGGCCCACTGCGCCATCCGTTGTACCCCAGGATGGACGGCCTGTAGAGCTGGGCAATCACCGGTCTTGCTGACACCAATCAACACTACTGCACGATCCATGCTTCTCCTAGAACGAGACGTGCTCTATCACCAACCCCTGATGACCAATCGGGCCCCGGCTCCACGGTCAAGTCGATCGTATGCGTACTATTGCTCAGGTGCGGAAATGTACCAAGGGGCGCTGCGAGTTTCAATTCCTTCATCTCTCCCTAACAACATAGGCCACAGAGAGAGCAGCTGCTGCTTCTCATTGTCGGAACGTGCTTAACTCAAGGTTTTTTCACCTGCTCCGTCCGGGTAAGGATCGAACCCCTTTGCAGGCGCAATGCAAGTCTTGTTGCAAAAGGTGGCTGCCCGACTGAGTCGTGTCGAGCACTGCACAGTGCGGCGAGTACACGAGCGGATTCATCTTGGGCTCGTGTCTGGTGTCGCTCCGACATGTGGTGGAGCAGAGACCTATTCATCGGTGAACATGCTCAATGACCTAATAGAGGAGGGCTGTGCAGCATGACAATTGTCGTCTGCGACATCGAACGTATTTGACTCTCGCCGATGTACTTGGACGCCTCAATGGTATCCATTGAGATACGACCTGTATCCGTTCGGATACCAATGTACCGTCCGCCCACACTGCTGTGCGAGTGCTTCTCTGCGTCCTTCTCGAGCAAAAACTCAAAGTGAGGGAATCAGTCTCTCCTGCCGATCACCAGTTGCCACGCATCGGTTTCTGATCCCAACTGCAAAACATTGCCCCAGGCTACTGGGTATATCTCTCACACCTGGCTGTCTCCCATTCATTTCTGTAATTGGCACGCTCTCTGCAGAGCGGAAGGCCGAGCGCGCGTCAAGAGTTTTACATGCATTTACTCTCACATGAAAAGGAGCATGACATGACTAGAGCGGTGCGGTGGTTCTCGTGTAGACGGTCTCGGTTCAGCTCACAACTTGCAGTGTGGCGATCGTTGCTCGCACTCGCGTGTCTGGTCACCCTCTCAGCCTGCGGCGGCAGCGAGAGTCCTCCGGTGCCACCTGCACCGTCTGTCTCGAATGGCACGTTGACAGGCCGCGTGATTGCGTCGGACGGGACCGGTGGCATTCCCAATGCGACCGTCGCGGTGGGGTCAGCTCGCACCTCCTCAGGGTCCGACGGCAGTTATACGCTGTCGGTTCCACCGGCTGATCGCACGGTGGTGCGTGTCGAGGCGTCGGGCTTCGCTGAGAATCTACGTCTGGCTCGCGTAACCGCGGGACAGACCACCCCGCTCACCATTCAGCTGGTCCGGGCAGGCGTGGCTCAGACTGTGAGCCGAGCCTCTGGAGGCACCGTCACTCTCCCGAACTCCACGGCAAGCCTTGTCCTGCCTGCGAATGGACTCCTACCCCAAACTGGTGGCACGCCTGCCGCCGATGTCACTGTCTCCCTCACCCCCATCACGGTGGCTGGGACCACCAATGAGATGCCTGGCGACTTCACAACCGCCACAGGAGGCGGGATCGCCCAGATTGAAAGCTTCGGCGCCTTGTTGGTGGATATCCGGGATACCAACAACGCGACGTATGGGTTGGCGTCCGGCAGTACCGCCACCATCCGAATTCCGGTGAGCACGCGCTCATCAGCTGTGCTACCAACGACGATTCCCCTCTACTATCTGGATCTCGCGACGGGGCGCTGGGTGGAAGACGGGCAAGCGACCCTCGGAGGGAGCGCCTCCGACCGCTTTTATGAAGGGGTCGTCTCGCGGATCGCCTACTGGAATGCCGATCTGGTGATGGAGACGATCGTGGTGTCTGGATGCGTGAGGAATAACTCGGGGCAGCCGGTAGATGGTGCACTGGTCGAGAGTGAGGGCATCGACTATTCCGGCTCGTCGCAAGTCTTTACGGCCCCAGACGGCTCCTTCCAGATTCCCATCCGCAAGAACGGCAAGGCGACGATCGCGGCCCTGGTGAACGGCCAACTCACCAACACCGTGACGGCGGGACCATCGGGGACCAATGTGGCCGTGAATGATTGCCTCACGACGACGACCTCCACGGGTCTCAGCATCAAGTTAACCTGGGGAGCGAGCCCGGCTGATGTGGATTCCCATCTCTTCATACCCAACGGCGACCATGTGTTCTTCGGGGCCAAAGGAGCCTTGGCGGCCCTGCCGTTTGCCAGTCTCGACGTGGATGATCGGGACAGTTTCGGGCCCGAAGTCGTGACGATTACCCAATTGATGCAAGGCACCTACACCTATGCCGTGCATAACTTCTCGGGCACGTTCACGCCAGGCCTCACCGAGTCGCCCACACGCGTGGAACTCAACCAGAACGGCCAGATCACCGTGTTCACGCC
Organism: Nitrospira sp.; assembly: GCA_036984345.1. Lineage (GTDB taxonomy): Bacteria > Nitrospirota > Nitrospiria > Nitrospirales > Nitrospiraceae > Nitrospira_D. Next base: position 74,205 of record BQXA01000020.1, read on the forward strand.
GCCGTCTGGCGAAGGGACCAAACCCTGGTGGGACGTCTTCACCATTGTGGTGGATGCGCAATGCCAGGTGTCGGTGACGCCCGTCAATACCTGGCTCGATCAGGCCCCAGCATCGCCAGCCGGGACGCCGGCGTTCTGCACCGTCAATTAGCCGTGTCGGGTCTGAGGAGGGGCTCACCCTCTCCTCGGACCCAGCAGCCCAGGGGGAAGGCCATTCAGTCGGCTGGATGGCTCGAGAAGGACTTGGGAACTCGGGGAAAGGATTCACCAGGGACGTGCGTTACTAACAGACGATTACTAGAAGGAGGTGTGCGATAGTTGTACGTTGGCAGTCACGATGGGGCTGAGTGGCGTCCTGTGGGCCGGAGAGAAGGAAGACATGGAGGCCCTGCAGAAACAGTTGAACAAGCAGGTGTTAGAGAAACCGTTCAGCCCCGGTGACGCGGCGGCACTCGATGCCTACCTCCAAGAGGCGGTGAAGAACAATACGTTGCCACCGCAGACGCAGCCTCCCACAGGGTGGCAGCCAGGGTGGACCTGCAATAATCTGATGTATTCGTTCTATCAGTACCGCAACTGCCTTCATTATCACCAGTATTACGGACATTACTACCTATATTAGGGTCTGTTGAATTGGGGGGAGAGATCTGATCTCTCCCCCTGTGCTGAGCAGCATGAGTGTAAGAAGTTATTCTAGGTTCTTCCATGACGCTGTGACTCCTCACTCCGTCGAAGTGGTATCACCATAGCTATCCTTCCCGAGGCGCAGGTACCTCGGGATCCACAAGTTCGGAAACAAACTCGACAACTTTAAGAACTGTGTCGTAATACGCCTTAACTTGCGCGAGACTTGTGCCTACAGACTCTCCGTGTGCTATCTTGTGCCTAAGGGCAACGAGGCTATTGACTGCGGCCTTTCTCTCATCTATCAGAAAATGTTCAGCGGCAACTCGCCAATCCCGACTAAATTCGCCTAGCAACTGAACTATTTTTTCAGAGTTGGGATTAGTCCAAAACTCAAGTTGTCTTTCCACAAACAAGGTAACTTCGGGCGAACTTCTTTTCTGGGAATAGTCAAGTAGGAGTGCGACTAGTGCATTCTCGAGAAATCCTGATACAAGAACACAAAAGTACTTTGCAAAGTCTGACTGCGCTTCGATATCGCTACTTGGACCGGGTGCTCTTGAAAGAGTTGCTTCGAGTTGTTGTTTTAGCTTGGAGACCTGGCCTCGGCCATTCATCTCGCTTCTACGAATGCCTTTTTCGCTGCAGCTAGTCGAATCTTTACATTCTCGACGTCGGCTGTCGCCTTGGTAACAGCATCAAGAAACGCGCGGTCTTTAAGAAGTGCATCATAGGGGGCCTTGAGAAGCCCTGGCTTGTGAATATTGGCTGCCGCCAGTCTAGAAGCCACACCATATAACAGGGCATCCATCACTGCAGCATTAACGGCTCCTCCAAAGGGGCGGAATGCTTTTTCCCCAATCCCTGTGCGGATGGCAAAGACCGTTTTCTCGAATAGAGGCCGGATCACTTCCTCCGATTGCTTCTGGAGCGATCGGTTTGCAGCCATATAACGGTTCAAGAAGGCTTTCATAGGGCGTTCATAACTTGCCGTGTGAAAATAGAGCCCAAGAAAGCGCAGAATCAGTTCAATATCCTTGAGCCTGGCGTTCTTGGGACCATAGAGAACTCGCCAGTCAGGATTGTCATTGAGGTCACTCAAAAGTGTTGCAAATGGTCCGTGGTAAAGCGCTACACGGATTTCCTGCGGCTGCAGAATCGTCCCTCCTGAATTTAAGCGCTCAAAAATAAGATAAATGCTACTTTGGTCTTCAGTGGGTTCATCTTGTCGGACAACAATGGCATGGAGAATACTATTGTCCAGCCTTCGCCTATCATCGGGATGAAGGGTCTTGTATGTTTTTCCAACCCATTTCTCTTGTACTTCTTCCAACTTGAACTCCACCCCCTTAAACAAACCTGCGTAAAAGCTCTCCAAAGTTCTTAGTCGTTGTTGACCATCAAGGACCAGAAACTTACCGTTAGGTTCTTTGACGAGAAAAATGCTAGGGACAGGAAGTCCAAGGAGTAAGGATTCAATGAAACGATCCGCTTGAGATTTCTTCCAAACAAGCTCTCTTTGGAATCCAACAGTTGTTTGTCCTTCTTCGGGAGCAACCCTAAACAGTGGCACCACGATATCCCCGGAAGTGAGTCGCTTGACCAAGCCATCGACGGGATAATCAGCTCCGTAGGATGTTATAGAGAATGATGCGGGAAGAACTTCGCTTAGTTCGTCGAGGTCCTGGATCTCTCCGTCTCCAGGTGGAGCCACCTTAACCTTAATATTTGCCATTTTTGCCTCTCTCGCTTCTCGATCTGGCAGACTACTTTCAGTGCTTAAGGTAGTCAAGGATTTTACTGACCTTCCCTCTATCTATCCTGTGCATCCTATATATGGCTTTTCTGAAGTCGGGGGCATGCGAGGCGAAATGCATATCCGCGGAGTGGGCAAGGATGTAGTGAAAATCGAGGTGGATTGTATTTCTGATGTACGCCTACCCTCGACCCTAATGTAATCATATTGACGTAAATGCTGTAAACTTTCTCGGTTCCCCATGAGAAATAACTAGGGTTTGGGCTGGCCATGACTGTATCCAAAGCTTGAGAATATCCTGCTCTCCCTCCATTAGAGGCGACATCGAACTAGAGCCATTCGGCCCAGGGCCAAATTATTCTTGGTCGCAACTTCAAAACATCCTGCTCGTTACTGCAGTTTCCTCCTAATTCGTTTTCGTTCGTATGCTCCTATTCTGAAATACCTCCAATTCAAGACCCGCGCATCCTTGCGTCTAGAGCGGTGATTCGGGTACTGCTCCTTCGTCTTGCGAACTGTTTACGACGAAGGAGCCTGAACGGATCGCCTCACCCATCACCATCGCCGCGCAACACTAGAGTCCCTTCCCTGTCCTCTGCTGACCCCTCGTGACCCCTTGCGGGTACTTTCGCGAAGTCCATCAGCCTCGGTAGGGTCCAGACCATGTTGAGTCGGCGTGACACGAGGAGACACATGCACGCACCGTGGCTGACCATTCATGAACTGGCGAAGGCCCTCAAAGTGAGCATCAAGACCGTGCGCCGGGCCTATCTCCGTGGCGAGATCCCGGTGCAACGCATCATTCGCTTCATCCGGTTCGACCTTGAACAGGTCAAGGAGGCCATGCGGCGAAATGGGGAGACCTACATCGAGGCTGGACCAAGGAACGGAGTGCCCCGCCGCGCGCCCGGCGGCGCCAGCCGACGGCGCGACGGGCCGCCCAGCCCCCGACTAGTCAAACGGGGGCGCAAATTCCAACCACGTTCACGGAGGTCTGTATGAGTACCTGGTCCATGTCGATCGGATGGCTTCGGTTCACGGTTCCTTCCTCCACGGTGGAGATCCTCAAGCGAGTCCTCGGGGAGGGGGACTGGATCCGAGACGAGAAGGGCTATGAAGGCTACCGGGAGGTGTGGATCTGCCGGGGCAATGACAGCGGCTTTGGCCGGATTGCCACTGGGGCCAAACGTGCCCCCAGAGAAGTCCATGTCGATCTCTCGCAAGAACTGATCAGTCACTGGAGCTATGACAAGTTTCATCAGCTCGCCGAGTGGGTCTTCGATCAGAAGGGGCACTTCGGCCGGATCGATGTCGCGCTCGATGATCGGATGGGCGTGATCGATGTCGACGGGGTCTATGAGGCTGTGGCGAAGGGCCACTGTGTGTCGCACTTCCGGCAGTGTCGGATCATCGGTGGCCTGGATGTGCCGACAGGGGCTGACCGTGGAAAGACGCTCGCCTTGGGGTCTCGCCAATCGGAGAGCTATCTCCGGATCTACGACAAGGCGGCGGAACAACGGGCCAAAGAGAAACCGGTCGAGGGACCCTGGATGCGCTGGGAGATGGAATGGAAACGGGAACGCGCGCAAGCCGTGGGATTGGCCTTATCGACCCTCGATCAGGACTCCTTCCAACGCTACATCGTCGGGGTGTTTCGCACGGCCGTCGATTTCCGGGACTGCACCAGAGCGGACGATCCGAAAGATCGCTATTACGCGCCCATCTTAGATTGGTGGAAAGTCCTCACGGAGGGGATGGCCCGGGCCAAACTCGCCATCGTGCAGGCGGTCAAGACCATCGAGCAGGTCAAACGCTGGGCGGAGCGGAGCTTGGCCCCCACCTTGGGCCTGCTCTGTGCTCATCCGGACGCCGGGGAACGGTGGCTCGTCAGGACCATCGTTGATGGCGTGGATCGCTGGCGCAGCAAACATCTGGCGCTCTTACAGAAGGGTCGGGATCTCGAAAAAACCAAACGCCGCTTGCACTGGTGGAATCCCCGGGACGGATTCTCTGCGGCGTATGGGAGTGGGACAGCTTAAACCGGCGCAACGGAGTGAACGCACTTCGACGCATGATCAGAAGGAGAACGTCATGACACGTGGCTCAGGACAGACTATCAGACTGCTGAATGAGGAACGGGCTCTCCTCATGACGCTCGCGGCGAAGCGAGATGTCACCTGCTCTGACATCCTGCGGATCGGGCTCTATCAGCTGGCCGCGAGCGAAGGACTCCACGCGTCCTTGACCCAGGCCCTACAGGCGCGCATCGAGCATGTGCTGCACGTAGAGGCAGTCTGTTGCGGCATTCGACTGGAGCCGACCATGCATCCATCGCAGACCGACATCATGCACACAGGAGGCGTCTGATGGAATCGCACAACGCGAACTCTCAGGCAGCGGGGCCGAGCTCTCCGAATCGTCGAGCAAAACAGCCGGTGGGCCCCGATCGACGGGTCCTCTGCCGTCGCTGTCACAGCGGGGTACTCTCGCTGTTTATGTGTGGCCCACGATTGCGTGGCCGCTGTCAGGCTTGCGGCACGGTGTGGGTCTACTTATGGTCCTGCAGCAAGCAGGGCTGGTTTCCGTGGTCCAACTCATAATTCACATTCATTAACCAGGAGGCATGACATGTCGAAGTTTGTTGCAACGTGCGTGGTGATGGGCGTCAAGGCCAGACCGAGTCAGGATGGCACCCGGACCTTCCGGAATGCCGTGCTCTATTTCGAAGAGGACACGACCACCTTGGAAGCGAACATCTCTGAAGACCACGAGGCCCTCTATAAGCAGATGGAAGCCAACAAGATGAAAGTCGCGCAGGTCACGGTGAACCTCCGGGAGTTCAAGGGTCAACGGTTCATCGACGTGACGGGCTATCAACCCATCGGAGCGGCAGCTGCTTCCCACGGGCATCAGAGTAAGTAACGAGATTCCTGACATCCGATGATCTTCACCGATCTGACGTTGGAGCAACAACTCTCATGGCTGATGTTCTTTCTCGCCTGTTTTCTCACCGGCCTCCTCTCCGGGCGGCTCTAAGCCTCAGTACGTACAGTTTCTTTCTGTACGTCCTGGGCGTCATGCTGTGCTGGGCGCCGGCGACTGCGGTGGCGGGCTCGTATGCGCGGATCGCCACGCCGGCCGCCCAGGCGGTGACGCTGGCGGCGCAGCGGGGGGCGATCAGTACGGCGCTCGGCAGTGCGATTGCCCAGGCGAGCGGCACGAGTGTCGCGGTGCGGCTGGTCACGGCCGGGACCGGGGGCTGGCCAGTCTTGGGCGTGCTCGCCGGATTGACGCTGCTGTCCGTGGCGCTCAATAACGGGCAAGTGGCCGAGATCAAGAATGCCACGGCTGGCCCGAGTGGGGTGTCGGTGGATGGGGTGGTCGTCCCGCAGGGCACGTTGCATTCATGTCCAGGCCATCCGGATTGTGACGCGAGCGCCGCGCAAGGGATTGCCATCCCCACCACGTATTGTTTGACGGGTCCGCCCTATCCGACGGTGCCAGCCGGGTGGCAAGGGTGGTTTCTCAAGCCGTCGGGCTGTTGGGCGTATCCTGAGCCGGGCTCGTCGCCGGGCGTGCTCGTGCCAGGGCTGCCCGCCACGCCGCAACAGGTGACGGACTATCTCAATACCCTGCCAAGCAGCGATCCCAATTCCATCGACAGTAACGCCACGCCCGTCGGTTCGGGGCATACGGCACCCGGTGCCGATGCCGTCACCACGATCCCCATTGATTCGACGGACCTGTCGACCCAGGTGGTGCCCAGCTCACAGGTGACCCCCGATGATGTCGTGGTCAACCCGGATGCGACGCCTCCGGCCGGGACCCAAACGAACTCGACCAGCTCCCAGCAGACCACAACAACCACCACAACCACCACGAATCCAGATGGCTCCACGACGACGCAGGATGACACCACGACGACCGTGCAATGTTCGACGGGTGAGCATGATCTCCGTTCATTCGGGTCGATTTTGGACCAGCACCTCACGACGTGGAGAGGATCTGGGATTGCGGGACAACTCGCCCTGCTCCAATCCCTCACGTGGCCGTCGGATCTTCCGACGATCGCATTGAATTCGTCGTTGTTCGGGAATTTCTCCGTCAACTTCAACGATTGGTCCGGGATGTTCCTGGCCCTTCGCGCGATTGTCATCGCCGGGGCCAGCTTCGCCGCCTATCGCATCATCTTTGTGGGGAATAGCTAAGTCATGACGGCACTGCTCAATCTGATCTACTGCTTCTTGCTCGATATGATCCTCTCCTTTGCCGATGTCTGGAAGGGCGGCTGGGACTCGGTGCTCGCGGTGGCCGATCAGCTCTTGGCCTCGGTCGGGACTGGCTCCCTCACTGCACCCGTCATCCCCATTCAATACACCTGGGTCCTCGGCGCCACAGGGATGAGTCAGGCCGTGGCGATTATCGCGTCGGCCATGCTGGTTCGGTTCACCCTGCAAGCGATTCCGTTTGTGCGGTGGGGTTCATGATTACGTTACTTGAAGGAACACCTGGCAGTGGCAAATCCTATTATGCCGTCGCGGACTATTTGTTGCCCTGGCTTCGTGCGGGACGCCGGCTCTATGTCGCGGTGGATGGGTTCTATCTGGATCGGCTGGCCTTGTTCGAAGGACGACCGCTGTCAGACCTGCAACAGCAAGTCACGCTCTGGACAGACCGGACTCGTATTCCGTCGCTCCTTCTCTCGATTGAACCAGGCTCGGCCATCTGTCTCGACGAGGCGCAGACGATCTTCCGGGCGAAGGAGAAGGTGCCGGGGGAGATCCTCCGCTGGCTCGAAACCCATCGCCATTATGGTGTCGATCTCCTGCTTATGGCCCAGGACTACCGGCAACTCACCTCCGGCGTCACGCGCTTGGTGGAGAGCACCATTAAGTTTCGCCGCATGGAACGGTTCGGCATGCGGAAACGATACCAGGGCTTTGTGCGGGGCAACCCGGAAGAGACCGAAGTCATCCGCACGTTGATTGGCCGCTATGAGCCCAAGATTTACGCCTACTATTCGAGCTATGCCACGGGCGGTATCACGGAGGAGCGACGCATGAAAACCATTCTGTCGAGTCCACTGCTGATCATCGGACTCATTGGGCTCATAGGAGCCCTTGGTTTCATTGGCTGGGGCACCTGGTTCTCGGGAACGAAGCCCTCAGCCGCGCAACTTCCAGCTCCACCGAGTGAATCGAAGCCCATGCTCCTGCCACCAGCCGTGAGTCCGACCTCGCCTGATCCGTTCACCGCTTCACCATCTCCGACCACCGATCTCGCGCAGGAACGCCTCCGGATCGAAGGCGGCATCGTGATGAACGGCAAGGCCTATTGGGTCGATGCGCAGGGCCGCATCCTGACCGCCGGACAGATTACTGCGCTTGTCGGTGCTCCCGTGACGGAGCAGATCGTCAATGGCGTGCCGAGCTTGGTCTCCGATCGGATTGTCTGGGGTGGCGAAGGCAGTCCGTCAGCAATGCCGCAGCTCTTGGCCCGGCAACCGCTTGATGAGGTGGCCGCCGAATCCTCGCCGCTGTTCAATGAGGAAGAGCACAAGCCGGATGTGAAATGTATCGGCGTCGACAACGAGGAACGGGAGTGCGATGGATCAAGCCGCGATTGATGCCGCGGTCCTCTGGGCAGCGGCTCTGTATCTCGGGGGCTTCACGGTCGGCATCATCGTCCGATTGATGCTCGGTCCGTACTTGTAGCCCAGAAAGGAGGTGAGGCATATGAA
>BQXA01000021.1:0-81753 GCA_036984345.1 Nitrospira sp.
CCCGAACCCGTCGACGAACAGAGCGTGGGTATATCCGGTCCACTTGACGTTCGCTCCGCCCTGACCTACGTCGCTCGTAAAGAAATAGGCTTGATAGATCGACCCTTCTCCAGTGGCAGACGTCGCAAGGACTGAGATGGAGGTACCCGACGCGCTTTTCCTCAGAATCGCGGTAATGGTAGCCATCAGGCGGTCTTGCAAATCATCGACGTTGGACGACTCAAAATAGTTGTCCGGAATTCCGTCGCTGCCTGGCGCACCGGTGGCATTGATGACCTTATCCCATTCCGAGACCAGGTCGGGAATGTTATTGCCGTTGGTGTCCTCAAACCCTCCGAGTTGGGCGGCATGCATGAGGATCTCTCGACCCGCGATATTTCCGAAAGCGAAGAACGTGTAGACCGTGATGTTTTGGAGGCCTGGAAGACAATGCCCGGTTACGTTCAACACGGAGATCTGTCCATCGGCTGTGCCATTACAGGGCCGAAGGTCATTCGTATGGGCCCAATAAGCGACGTCGTCCAGATAATGGTTCCCGCTGCTCCCGTAACCAGTCTTGTGCTCACCAAGGAGAGTGGCTGCTGGCGTTGCGCTATTTGTGTTACACGTTCCATTCGGTGTATGGATCGTTGAGCTACCTCCGGTACAGTGAAGACCGTGCTGGCCGTGAGCATAGTCCTGTAATCCGGACGGGATATTGGTGTCTTGCGTCGGCTCTCCATCCGTCACGAGGATGACAAACGTCTTACAGCAGGCCACCTTGGTGGAGGTCGTCGCCCAGGCTGGTGTGTGGTTGCTGCCAAAGAAATAGGGATCTCGTCCACAGGCATTCGTAATATAGCCGGAAGGGCACGTTTCGGTCCCAGTAAGCGCCGTAATTTCATTGCTTCCGATTGAGCCAACACCATTTCCCTGAAAGGCTACACCGTTTGAATTCCCACCCGCAAAAGCAATCGGATACACATAGGATGACGACAGGTAGGTAGAATTAATTTGTGCGATGTAGCGAGTCGTCTCATACAGCGACTCGGAAAGGGGTGTCCAGGTTGAGGGAAAGGATTCTTGGACGGCGTCGATCATGGCAGCCGTGTTTGTATTGAAAGTTTCGACTGTGCTCCCACTAAAATCGATAGATTGACGAGATCCGACCCCCACCAACATGCGAGCACCATCCCCTGTCGGTTTGAACTCAAATAGTCCAAATCGAGCTTGCGCACCGATTTGCTGGATCGTTCCGGTCGGTTCGATGGTGTAGCCGATTCTGAGTTCGTATTTCCGTACGCTATAGCTATCACCACAATTGCTATTGAACGAGTTATCGTTTTCCACACAGAAATAGGCAGAGGATGTGTGTATGTACAGACTGTTTGGGGTCCCACTTGTGTCAGCTGTTGGAATTCTTCCGACATAGGTACTGGGCCCTGTTCCTCCGTTGTACGTGGCCACCGCCGACTCGGTATTCACACCATTGGCCTGTGCTCGTACCGTCTTGAGCGCGGGACTTCCGGTTGCTGGGCAGGTGCCATCGGCGGCTCGCGCGACGACACAGTCTCCTCCAATCATCGCTTTCTTGAGCGCGTCAAACCGGCGGAAGGTGGCCCAGTTGAGATAATTCCCGTCCCATTGAGTAGAACTGCAGGCGGCGTCCAATGTCGCTCTGACTGTCGTTGGCTCGAACCGATTGTCACTCGTGTCATAGGTATAACAGGTGAGTGAGTCGAAGTACCCAGACCACTTCTTCGTATTCAGGAAATCAAGATCTGCTGAATCGGAGCAGTCTCCGTCGCCATTTAGATCGCACCCGAGGCCGCTCATGCTCCCGGAATTGTCCAGCACCAAGATGATGTTTGGGGCGACCTGGTCGCTCACGAATGGCGGAACCGCGTAGTACTGATCCATTGTCTGAGCCTGTCCTGCCCCGGCACAAACAAGGCTTCCCGCCAACGCAAACGCGACGGTCCCACAAATTGTACGATTCCCGCGTTTCATGGCACCCTCCGTTGGAGTTTTCGCCTGTGATCTGTTGTTTCCCATTGGTCGCCCCTTATTCGGGTAAGATCACCAACATCCAGTCGATCTTGTCGGTCGTGCCTTTTTGAATGCGATATCTCACGTCGGTATTGACTCGAATGACCGTTAATGCGACTGCATCACCATGGCGATCGACGATCACAGCTTCCGGCACCAAGCTGACGGTTCGTCCGTTGATCTCAAACGTTGTTTCATGGATCGCCGTGATGGTACCGGTCGGGTAGCTGGCCATCGCAACAGGGAACGGTTCCTCGGCACAACTTCCTTGAGGCAGGATAGCCCAGCCGGCCAGGAGCAGGAAGACCAACATGGTCCTCAGTTCGTATCGGCCTCTCAACAACCTCCCTTGCATCGGTGCTGTTTTCATAGCGCCACACCGCCTCCTATCCATCCTCTCTTAACCGTTATCTCCTCGCTTCATGCATCCTTCACCGGTCGTATTCAGGCAATCAAAGGTGACAATGACACGGCTTGTCGCACCAGTCGCCGCATTAGCTGCCAGACAATCCACCCGGTAGTACTGATCGTAGGCTGGATGGTCTTGATCGGCAAAATCGCTGCCGGTCCGACGCTTGGAGTAGAGAAAATCTATATCTCCATTGACCACGTATCCGTTGACGTTCATGACAAGATTGGGAGCATTTCCTGCGCCGACTGCGACATCTGAATGGTTTCGAAGCGTGCCGTTGATTTCCTGGGTAAACACCGATTGATTGCTGGCTGGTACCGGTCCCTGCGGAGCAATTAGAGCTGCCGCCGGCCCCGTCATCTGAGGATCATCCATCGTCAAACGTATCGCTCTGACCGCCGTTCCGACACAAGCTTCTGCCGCATCCGTTCCTTCCTCGACCATGCGTATCGCTCCCGCCATGGAGTTTTCCATACCCGTCATTGTGAGCGCAGCCACCCCAAGAGCTCCGATGATGAGGATCAATAGCATCACGGCCATGAAGGATGTACCCTGTTCGTCGATGGCAAACTGACTTCGCGTCCTATTGTTTTGCAAAATGCTCATGGTTAGAACCTTTGGTTGCGGAGTTCGATCGTGCGGGTCAAGATGCGCCGACGGAACTGGAAATAGGCCGACTGCTGTGCCGCTGACGCGGTGTCACCCACTACGAAGAGTCCTGTGGCATGGTTATGATCGCTGATCACTGGAAACCTCCCGCCATGCACGGGTGTCGATTGCATTTCTCCCATGCCCTGGTCGGCTTTCGTTTGACGTGCAACAATGTTCACTTGCACCAGCCGAATCGTTCTCGGAGTCATGAACGAGCCATAGGGGCCTGCTGTGCCGAACCAATTTCGATCCGTGATGAAGTCAGCCTGGTCAAAATTGTTTGACAGATTGAGGTCATCGGGTTGTAGGTCTGGGGTTCCACTATTGACGCGTGGATCGCACCCGTCGCACGCATAGGCCAGTTGAATATCCTCGACCCCGTCCATGATGGGAATGCAGCCTGAATTGACCTGATTACAGTTTGGCGGCCCACCAGGTCCCACGAGCACAGCAGGGACCGCGCCACGAACCAGACAGGGCGCATTCCCCTGACAAAGATTCAGATTGTCTGGAGGTGGAATCACTTGATAGGTGATGCATTGAAGCAGATAGACCTGCGTTCCCGTACCAAATGCGGCAGGAGCAGGAATAGCAGGATTTAAGGTAAGTGCTGCAGGACTGACGGCTGATATGGTCGAGCCAGCCATTCCCCCAATTGACACCGGCATCCCGAGTAACGCAGCTCCACCACCGGGGATGGTATTGCCCATCGCGGTTGTCGCATTGGCTGGCATGGGGATATTCGATATCGGTGTTTGTAAGCCACCGATGGTCCCAGGAGCTCCCGGAACATAAACCTGCCATAGCGGGCCAACCGCGGTAATCGAATTAGTCATGGGCACAACCATCGAGATGGTATCAGGCCCGGTATCCGCCCCGAGCGGATTGTTATCACCTGGTACGAGCGCATATGGAGTGCCGTTGATGTGACACCCTCCTACAGTGGATGTCAGCCCACGCATCCCGAACCCAGCCAGTTTCAGGTCAGCCGTGATCATGTCCAAGGCATTTCTGGCAGTCGCTTGGGTGCTACTGACCTGTCCGGTAATGCGCGTCGTCTTCTGACTGACGACGAGTGCACCGAACCCTGCTGCAACGATGGCGGCAGTCATCATCGTCGCGACCATGATTTCCACCAGGGTAAAGCCCTGTTGGTTCCGACCGTAGGATTTCGGCGAAGGTCTCATGGGAAGCCCCCTACAGATTCCTTGTTCACACAGTGATCCACCCTATTCCGGTTCGATCACCGTTCGAAAAGCCACCGACCGTTGACGTTGTACACCAGTTCGTTCGTTCCACTGCAGCTGAACCGTTAGCTGGATAGCCTTGAAATTGGCACTAAGTGGCAGTACCGGAGCAGCCTGTACAGTTCCACGAACGTTTAATAGGTTGGTGGCTAAGACCAATGTCCGCCACTGAACGCAGTCACCTTGGATGGCCCTGGTCGCGGCACTCACAGGGGCAGCCGCTATAAATGGCTGTGGAGGGGCAGGGGCCGGAATTCCGCCCGCTAAGCAGTTTCCAGGACCCGTTGTATCGAGATTGTTGTAAGCCCATGCGAACCGCCTATTACTTTGGATCCGCTCTACCATATCCGCCGTAACATTTGTGACGATCGACAAATCATTCGCGTCGACATTTTTCGAAAACGACACACCTTGCATGGCAGCCATCCCCATGACACCGACACCAAGAATCGCAGCAGAGATCATCACCTCTGCCAAGGTAAATCCCTTTTCATTCTGTGGCTTCATCATCTGTGTACCCTCTGACTCATGACCGGTCATTGACGAGACAGGGATTGATGGCTTGCCGACACCAGGTCACCTTCCCAGATGGCATCAGCGAAATCGAATAGATCAAATTCGGATCTCGTGTGCTTTGCAATTGGATTGTTTGCCCCAACGGATTGGGATTCGTGCTCAAGCCTCGGGGAGTGAAGCTCAACGCTGGTAGCGGTAGCGTCGGAGGCGGCGTCGATGGAGGTGGTGCCGTAATGAATCTGACTTTTTCTGGAAACGTTTCTCGCCCTGTTTCTAGCCCTCCTGCCGTTGCATCTGTCACTACAACTACATCAAGTCCCATAGGTACACTGGAAGGCGTTGCCGTGAACATGGCGTTTCTGCTAATGGCCGAGGACCGGGCGAGGATTAGTCTGTTGTACAGGCTTGTGGTGGCTTGATACAGCTCATGCTTTGCGTACATCTGAAGAAAGTTCGGGACGGATACCGCCGCGGCAAGACTTAGGATTGCCCCAACGATGGCAATTTCTACAAGGGTGAAGCCTTTCTCGTCTGACTGTATTGGGCTCAGAATTGGCATGTTCTTCATGACGCCTCAGAGTTGAGCAAGGTACATGCCTCTTTGGCCAAGAGGTCACTTTCCCATAACCTCTTGATTTAACTTTGTGGGTTTGGGTTCGACCTTCATGGAGATCGACCATTTTTCGTACTCAGGAACAACAATTTTCGGCGCACCGGTTGTACGGTTTGGTACGGGGGAATACCCTTCCTATTTGAGGATGTCCGCGGCCTCACCTAGAGGCGAAGGAATTGCCGTGACCCAGAATTCTTACTTATACGCGGAGTGAAAGAGTATCGACCTAGTTTTGGGACCAAGTGATGCAATGAAACGAGAGTTTCGCAAGGCACAACGGTATGCTGTCCAGATTCCTTGTGCGTTTGGAACGTCTGAAGGCAAGTCCCACGGAACCATCTTGAATCTTTCAGCGCATGGATGCGCCTTCACAGCTGAGCGCCTGCCCAACAAAGGATCGTACCTGTCCCTTGATATTGACCTCTTGAACGGAGAGATACCGGTTCAGATTGAGCTTGCGGGTGTACGGTGGGTGTCTGAGCCTCGATGTGGAGTCGAGTTTATCCGGATGTCATCGGATGCCCTAAGACAATTGTCGGCTTTTGCGCTGGTGCTGGACACAACCCCCTAACTAAACTCGCTCGTCTTTGGTGAAGCTAGTTTACGGCGACCGCTCGTACTTGTCGGTACGTCGTGACGCCTCTCAGCACTTTCTGAATGCCATTTTGTAGCAGAGTCACCATGCCGTCTCGCATTGCCATGCTCAAAATCTCCGCAGTTCGCGCTCGCCCTTGAATCAGGTTCTTAAGGTCTTCTGTTGCTACCAGAAGTTCATGGAGAGCCACGCGCCCCTTAAACCCACTATGATTGCAGGCGTCGCACCCTTTCCCACGGGAAAGGGTAAAGTCTTCGGTGTACGCGACGTTCAGCTTTTCCCAATACCGGGCTCCGTAGCCTTGCACCAGTTCATCATATTCCTGCTGCGTGGGATGATAGCTCTCTTTGCAATGGAGACAGATGCGCTTACAGAGGCGCATTGCCAGGATGCCCAACATCGCATCGGCAAAGTTGAAGGAGTCGCACCCCATGTCCAGCAATCTGGTGACGGTTTCCACCGCACTGTTAGTATGAAGGGTACTCATGACGAGATGTCCGGTGAGTGATGCCTCGATGGCGATATCGGCTGTTTCTTTGTCCCGCATCTCTCCGATCATGATGACATCCGGGTCGGCCCTGAGGAACGCACGCATCGCCGAAGCAAAGGTGAACCCGATCTTAGGATGCACCTGAACCTGGCGCAAACCCTCCTGGGTGATTTCGATCGGATCCTCGGCCGTCCAGATTTTTCGTTCATCGGTATTGATGTGTCTCATCACAGCGTGCAGGGTGGTCGTTTTCCCAGAACCTGTCGGTCCGACACACAGGAATATCCCATACGGACGCTCGGATAGCTCCTTGACGGTTTGTAATGTCTCCGGGGAAAAGTCCATGGCCTCCAGCGGCATGATTTCTTTGGCGGTCAGGAGCCGCAACACCACATCCTCATTGTTCCCGGCGGTCGGCAAGGTTGCGACTCGCAACTCGATTTCGCGATCCTTGGCTAACTTGTAACGAATTTTCCCATCCTGAGGCTTCCGCCGTTCGGCGATGTCCAGGTTAGCCATGATTTTTAGTCGCGAGACGATCGCCCGGCGGTAGACAGCGGGGATACGCATGTAGGTGAAACACGTGCCGTCGACTCGAAAGCGCACGGCCGTTTCTTTGCGGTCCGAATAGGGTTCGATGTGGACATCGGAAACTCCGAGTCGGTAGCCTTCCGCAATAATCTGGTTTGCCAGGCGTACGATGGCCGAGTCGTTTTCATCGATTTCACCTGGCTCTCCCTCCGTACTTCGTTCAATACCGGCTTCATCGACAAGTTCTCCAAGAATCTCGGTAATGGACCCCCCATTCGCCTGCCCGGTGACAACCAGCAGGTACTGCTCGATATCACGCCGAAGCCCAACCGAAAAGCGAACTGTCATGCCCGGGAATGCACGCCGGATATCAAGACCCTTTTCCAAATCATGAGGATCATTGATGACGACATCGAGGACCGTTCCCTGTCGCTTCAAGGGAAACCACGAATTTCTTCTCAGATAATCGAAACTGAGATTCTTGAGGAGATCAGGGTCAATAATGGTCCGCTCATCATACGGAACATAGGGGCACTGATAGAACTCGCTGAGTGCTGACCCGAGCGCGGCACGTGGTACCCGGTACTTTTCAAGCAAGATCGTTTCGAGATCCACCTCACGTGATAATGATTCCTCTATGGCCACATCTAAGTCGGCTTGACTCATCAAGCCTCGATAGGCGATGCAATCTAAGAGACTGCGCTCCATCGTCATCTTACGAGGTTGTTTCGCCATCGTGTGTTTTTTCAGGCTTCCACCCGATAGAATTGTTCGCCTTGGGCGTACTGCATGGTCTTGTGCAATCATTTTAGCTCATCCCTTTCCATCGCCAATAAGAAGTTGCTTTTACGGATTCCTCTTTCAGGTCAGCCTTAGAAGCGGGCCGTCCATGTACCGGGAGCGCGATAGACCACCGGCAACCCTCGAAACAAACCCTCCCCAAGATCGTGGTCGTACCACACCTCCAGCGAGCTGCCTGAATCGGTTCGCACAATTGTTTCGCCTACCAATGCCGCTCCGTAGAGCCGTACTCCTCCAGAGAGCGTAATGGTACCGATGGCGTGTAGCACTCCGTTGAAGTTGATACCCGAGAGGTGAACGGGAGTGCGCACGAGCGAGTTGCTTTGATCAGGTGTAGGGGGGCTCAGTGCTGGAATCACTGCACCGCTCCCGCTGGGAGCCAGTTCAATATGCCCCTGCATGACTACCGTCCCCTCGATATACGGCGCCTTGAGCTTGAGCACTCCAAGATTGTCGGCACGCGGCGGCATTTGGTCGAGGGTATCGACGAAGATCAGGCCCAACTGATCTCCAGGAGCTTGGGACCGTAGGACCACCTCAGGAGACACCCCTCTGCCTGGTTCCACGATCCCTTGGGGATAGAGAAAACCGTCTCGATCGATGGCATAGTAGCGACCGAACCGTTGGGCCATTCGCTTCAGGTGTTCGTATGGCCACTCATCGAAGCGAACTCCGGGAACGGGATGTTGTCCGACATGAATGTTGGTGGGCACATCCGTAAATGGCTGGACAAATGGTTGCGTCAACTGGACATCGCCTCCCACCCAGGCCTCCACCCACCGATCTTCTCGTTGACCCAGCTCCTCATAACTCTGGCCGCTGAGGGGAGCAATTCCGCTTTTCCTTGGAAGATCTGTGGCCGTTTTGAGCACCAGACTCCCACCAACTTTCACATCACCCCAATGTAGAGAGACCGGTGATTCCCCACCAAGTTGCGGCTGGCCCAGATTCCGGTGAACCTGTACCGCAGTTTTCAATGCGGGCATCCCCAAGGCGCTCAACTGCATTCGGATTGATTGCCGAACGGAAGGGGTTGTATTGGTTGCGACGGTCGTATCCACGGTACACAGCAGCCCTGGATCGGTCGGAGCGTACACTTTGAGTTCCTCTACATGCCCAAGGTGTTGCATAGCACGAAATAGCCCGTAGTCTCGATCATTCAGTAGTTGGTTGTCTGAATCATTCTTGGCCTGGAAGTGTACATCCGGACGATCTACAGTCCCTGCAAACTGTGAGCGACCAGCCGCATCAAAAAATGAGGGGGCGCCATCCGTGTCGCGCCCGGTCCTGGTACGCAGTGCGACGATCGCCGGGATCGTACTCGTGGACAACGGTTCATGAAACCATCCCACCACCAGTTCGGCGGATGCGTCGGCAAGTTGTTGGGCGATGGCCAGTTGGCCCGCTGCGCTTGCACTGACAGCCTCTTGACCACTCAGGTTCAAGAGTGTCGTTGCAAGTACTGACAGAACCAGTACGATCATCATGGCTCCCAGAAGTGCAACCCCTCGTTGGTCACTGGTGATGTTTCTACGGAACATAATGGGTACCCTCCTAGGATCGAATACTCACTTCCCGCACCATTCGATGCAGGGGTTGATCTGAATTGATTTCTAAGATGACTCGCCTCACGAGGGCCGCCTGTACCGTGCTTTGTCCCAGGTCATTCCTGTATGAAAATCGCAGCTCGTCGAGTCCCCCGATCAGAACGTTCGCACCACCATCAACCATTCGCATCAGATTCCACTGGTTGGCTTCCTGACGATTGACGTAGTAGACGACTCGATTGAGGATTTGCACAGATGCACCTTCAGGAAATGATGACTCAATCGGGTCCACGAGCGTGAGGTGAAACCGTTGTCCCGCACGGGCGAGCCGATGAGATTCGCATCCCTGCCGCCCACACACAGAGAGCGTCTTACCTTCTCCCCATCCACTACCGTCGAGTACCGGCAACACGGTTTGCCCAGGATGAACCCCTGCCGTCGTGGCAGTCCGATAGTCACTGAGATTGGCGTAAAACATAAATTGGTCAGAGGCTGCCGTCACAATCGTCTCGGCCGTAGCGAGTCTGACTTCTTGTTCAAATACTTCGAGCCCGAGTCGTAAGTCTTGCTGCTGATTCAGCGAGCGTTGCTGTTTACCGGCATGCGTCTGAACGATATTTAAGGTGGTGAACGCCGTGGCGAGGACGACCGCACCGATCGCCAAACTAATCATGAGTTCACTCAGGCAGACACCGTCACTATTGAACAGGCCGCGCGCTCCTGGCTGACATCTCATAATGGAATGAGCCGAATTCCTGTAGATCATCGAAGCCCCACATAGTTTGGATTCGCTCTGAGGGTCGCCACGTGCACCTCTCGTCGTTGGCCTTTTCGGTCGGAGTAAGAAGCCACCGCTCGGATGACAACGCTTCCCGAGGTGTTTAGCGACTTCGCATGATCGAGCTCAATGGTCCAGACCAGCGTGATTCCATCGCGTTCGTAGCCGGCCGTATAGACCCCGTCGCCGGCACTGATATCCGCCCCTTGGCCGTCGTCCACCATGATGGCATCTGCCACGCCGTCATAATCCAGATCATCTTCGAGAAGGGATGACCATCGAATGGATCGCTTCGCTTCGAGTTTCCCTTGTGCAAGTTCGAGCGCTTTGCTACTGAGACCACCCTGCTGCACGTATCTCGACGTGATCTCTACCGCACCCAATGTCCCCAGCAACGCAATCCCCGAGATCATCATCGCCACCATGACTTCAATCAGGCTGAAACCGTCGCATTGAAGATGACTACTCATAAGATCGATACCCGACCGGTCATACTCACCGTGAGTGTTTGGGTCTGGCCCTCCCTATTCCTAAGCTGGATGGTCGTTGCTGTCGCTGAGCGGCCGCTGGGGTGGAACAGAATGTCCCACCCTGCACTCGGTTCTTCAATGATGAGCCCCTTTCCCCCATAGTGATACGCGTGGTGAGTGGTATTCTGGTGGACGAATTGTGTGACCAGGCGCTGGTCTGCTGCGTCAATGACAATTCGAACTCGATCTCGATTGGTTAAGGCCAGTTGCCTCGCGAGCCGCAGGTCGGAGGCAATTTCTTCCGCGACACACCGGAGTTGGGTTCGGGAATGGAGTCCAAGGTAGTTCGGGAGTGCCAGACAAGCGACCATGGCCAGTAACCCCGCGACCACCATCAGTTCTGTAAGTGATTTTCCATCCTGCTTCATATTTTCCCCTATGGCCCACGTTCTACTCATTTGACATAGCCCTATGTCAAAATGCGTGCCGCTTTTCTACCGGGCATTCCCTAGTTGTAGCCGGAGCTATTCCGAACAGCCCACATTCCTATAAGACATTGCTTTATTGAGGCTTTAGGTAGGTTGCGATGCTTTAGGAGACGGTGGAGCAGCTGATTGAAGGAGGAGTTGATGTCGGAATCATATCATGCACGATTAGATACAGGTCTTATCGAAAGAGATACACCTAACTGGCTGTAAAGCAGCCATGGGAGCCATTATCCAGCCAATAGGCCTTGATACCAATCAAGGAGAGATTGACCAAAGAACAATGAGACCAGCGCCCCACAGACGAGAAAGGGACCGAAGGGAATATAGTCTTCCCGACGTATCACTTTCGTCGCGATAAGAGCCACTCCCACCAGGGACCCAAGGAAGGAACCAACCATGATGGTCATCAGGGCTGGCTTCCAACCAAGAAAGGCCCCGATCATCGCAAGGAGCTTGATGTCGCCCCCACCCATCCCTTCTTTGCCGAAAAGATACGGACTTGCCCAGGCTAGGAGCCATAGGATACCGCCGCCAACGAGCACACCCAGTAAACCCTCATAGAATCCGAGCGGGAGGATCGTCGCGGCGCTGAGGAGCCCAACCACAATCCCAGGGAAGGTGATGGCATTCGGAATGATCTTATGGGAAAGATCCGTTCCAGCGACGACCAAAAGCGCCGAAAACAGTATCCCGTACACAACCGCCGACCAGGTCATCCCAAAGAACCAGACGATACCGACATAGCCCAGGGCATTCAGCGTCTCCACCACCGGGTAGCGGTACGGAATGCCAGCCGCACAGTGCCGGCAACGCCCCCCGAGTTGCAAGTAGCTGAGGACCGGGATGTTGTCATACCACGCAATAGGGTGGGAACAGGCTGGGCAATGGGACCCTGGCCATGCGATGGATTCGTGTCGAGGCAATCGGTAAATACAGACATTCAGAAAGCTTCCGACGAGTGCCCCCAAAAGACCGACCACGAAATAGGCCGAGATTAGTGACTGGCTCTCATGCATAATTGCTCAGAGTGCTTCCCTTACCCAGGAACCCTACTAGGGCCGAACTACCCGAATTTACATTCTTCTCTATTCGTTCCATAATGTTCGCGTGATCGGCTCGGCGGTCACGTCGAGTATACCTGAAACCTATTCCGATCAAAGGAGAACTTGTCATCATGGCTAAAGGAAGTGCCAAGCCACGACCTCGGAAATCCCTTATGAACCTCGAGCCCCCTCCCCGCACAAGGCGTCCGGAGTCGCTCACTTCACGGGAACAAGAGATCCTGGAATTGATCTGGGCGGGATTTAAGAACAAGGAAATCGGCAGCCGACTGAAGATCAGCGTCAAAACCGTCGAGGCCCACCGGGCCAATATGATGAAGAAGATGCGTGTCTCGAATACCGCTCAGCTGCTGAAGACCGCTATCCAAGGTGGGGCGCTGAGAATCCGGTGACTTATGGCCGGGGATTCTGCTGAGCTCGTTGACGAACAGCTTCGAAGAGGACAATCGCGGCAGCCGCAGACACATTCAACGATGCGACCCTTCCTCTCAGCGGAATGCGAATACAGTCATCACAATGCTGTAACACGCCTGGTCTGATACCCGTTCCCTCTCCGCCCAAGACTAGCCCCACTGGTCCTCGGAGGTCGATCTCCGTAAAGGCCTTACTTGCTGACGGAGTGACACCATAGATCCAGACACCGGCTGCCTTCAACGATTCGATCGATCTGCTCATGTTGGTGACACGTGCTACGGGAATGTGATCGATCGCACCGGCTGACGCCTTCGCGACCGTAGATGTCAGGCCAACCGCCCGGCGTTCCGGGATAAACACTCCATGGACCCCCGCACCCTCTGCGGTCCGAAGCACAGCTCCGAGGTTGTGAGGATCTTCCACGCCGTCGAGAATGACCAGCAGCGGAGGCTCATGCCGGTGAGCAGCTTCCACAAGAATCGAGTCTTCCGTCTGATAGGCCTTTGCTGAGGCAAAGGCAACAACGCCTTGGTGCCTCCCGTTGGGGACCAAGCGGTCGAGGGAGGCCAGAGGCTGAACATGAATTGGAATTCGGCGTGATCTAGCGAGTTGCACCACATCCGTGTACTGCTTGTCAGTCCGAAGGACCAACACTCGCTGCAACGGTCGGCTTTCAGCTTTCAGTGCTTCTCGGACGGCATGGAGACCGTAGAGGATCTCTTGTGGATTACCGTTTCCACCGGCTGGTGCCATCTGGCTTGTCCTCGACCGTGATACCAAACGATTTCAGTTCAGCACGAATTTCGTCGGCTCGTTTGAAGTCTTTTCTCTTCTTCGCCTCGACGCGCTCAGCCACTTGGCTGTCGACTTCGGCGTCTGTCATTTGTTTTCTTGCGACTGCTACCGTCGGTGCGAAGGTTGTAAGAACAATCTGTGCGGGTTTTGGTTCAACGCGCACATTGAAATCCCACCGCTCCAGCTGAAACAATCCCATTACGGCGCCGAGGGCCCGAAACGCCTGCCGTCCGCGCTTTTTCCCCTCGGTTGAAAGACCAACTCCCACCAGCTTATTCACATCACTTCGTAGCCCTTGCAACGCAGCAATAGCTGCTGGCGTATTCAGGTCGTCGTCCATCGCAGCCCTGAACCCTGTTTGACAACGACTTATAGCCAAATCCAGTTCCGCATCCGCTCGTGGTGTGTCTTCAAATTCAGCTAATCGCCCAAAGAGATCATAAAAACCATTCAGAGCGTTCTTAGCCTCTTTCAGCGCTTGGTCTGAGAAATCCAAAGGCCCGTGATAGTGAGTAGACAGAAGAAAGTAGCGGAGGATCTCACCCGTGACTTCTTCGGACCAGTCAGATTTTTCAAAGATCTCGCGGATCGTGAAGAAGTTGCCGAGTGACTTTGACATCTTCTCCTTATTGATTTGGACGAACCCGTTATGGACCCAATACTTGGCGAATGGCTGGCCCGTCGCACCACACGACTGAGCCATTTCATTTTCATGGTGAGGAAAGATCAGATCCATGCCGCCACCATGAATATCAAAGGTTTCACCAAGATGCCGGATCGACATGGCTGAACATTCAATGTGCCAGCCCGGTCGGCCATGCCCCCAAGGGCTCTCCCATGCCGGTTCTCCGGGCTTGCTTTTTTTCCAGAGGGCGAAATCCATTGGATTGTGCTTGCGCTCATCGACTTCAACGCGGGCTCCGGCTTGGAGATCTTCAAGCTTGCGTTTGGAGAGAGCGCCATAGGCTGGATATTGAGCCACCTCAAAATACACGTCGCCCTCGACCTGGTACGCCAGCCCTTTGCGGAGCAAGGTCTCGGTCAGTTCGATGATCTCCCCCATGTGTTCCGTCGCCTTTGGTTCGACTGAGGCTGGGCGCACACCGAGTCTTGCCATATCGTCATGATAGGCTTGGATAAACTTCTGCGTGACCGTCTCACAGTTGATACCCTGCTCATTGGCCCGCTTGATGATCTTGTCATCGACATCCGTGAAGTTCTTCACGAAGGTGACACGATAAGCACTGTATTCCAAGTAGCGCCTGAGCACGTCAAAAACCAGTGCGCTACGAGCATGACCGATGTGGCAATAGTCGTAGACCGTTACGCCACAGACATACATGCGTACGTGTTTTGGTTCCATCGGCTCGAACACTTCTTGCCGCCCGGTCAGTGTATTGAACAGTGTGAGCATACGATTTAGGGCTCTGCGCTCGTTCTGCGTTTGGGCCAATGTGACCACAGGAAGTAGCCGATGCCTACGGCCAGGACGAGTCCGATGAGGATGTCAAATTGATGAAAGTAGTCACGGAGGTGTTCCCATTCTTCTCCCATCCGAAGGCCGATGTACGCCAGGAGATAGCACCAGGGAAGAGCCCCGACAAACGTAAACACCACGAAGCGCGGGAAATTCATCTTCGCAATACCAGCTGGAAGTGAGATGAACGTCCGCACAACCGGCAGCATCCTTCCGAAAAAGACCGCGGCCTCTCCATATTTGGCAAACCAGCGGTCGGCAACATCCAGATCATGCCCTGACACTAAAAAGTACGGTCCGTAGCGCTCCGCAAACGGTCGCCCTCCCCAGACGCCCGCGTAGTACGCGACAATGGATCCCAGCACATTTCCAACAGCACCTGCCAGCGTGACCCCCAGCATGGTGAATTCTCCGGTCGTCACGAGATACCCAGAAAAAGGCATGATGATTTCGCTCGGGAGCGGGATGCAGGCGCTCTCAACAGCCATCGTGAACAGAATACCTCCGTAGCCGAATCGTGAGATGCAGGCGATCACGAATCGGCTGAGTTCGCCAATGATAGTTTCGATGAATTCGCCGATCATGTCTCTAATTCCTCCGCGCCAACCCGTATTGACCGCATGATGGCGGACCTTCGAATGCCCTGTTTTACCATCGTCTCCCAGGGGCGAAACTGTTCAAGAACGCCGTAATGCGTACTGTCCAGGTGGATCGGGGTAATCGAGATACACCCATCCTCGATGGCTTCGTGGTCCGCGTCTTTACTGCGGCTCCACGAGACACGTTTCCCGGCAATCCAATAGTATTTTCGTCCGTGAGGATCAACTTTCTCGATAATGGGATTCTGGAACCGCCTTCGACTGAGACAGGTAACTCGCACACCTTTGATCCCTGATCGTGGGCGATCAGGGATATTCACATTCAATAGCGTCTCGTCGGGCAGTCCTCTGGCCAGCACCAACTGCGCGACCCGTACAGCGTAAATGACACCCACGTCAAAATGAAATCGGTCCTTCCCTTCTTGAGACACTGCGATGGATGGGACACCAAGGATGGCTCCCTCCATCGCTGCCGAAACGGTGCCTGAATACATCACATCATCGCCGAGATTGACTCCTTTATTGATCCCGGACACCACAAGATGCGGTGCTTTGGGCAGAATCTTCAGCAATGCCAAATTCACACAATCCACTGGAGTCCCATTGACCGCAAAGAATCGTGGCTTGACCTCCTGAACCCTCAGTGGTTTGTGCAACGTCACGGCATGGGCGACGGCCGTGCGCTCACGATCTGGTGCGATTACCCAGACGTCTCCAATTTTGCCCAGCCCTTTTGCGAGGGCCAGGAGCCCTGGCGAGTGGATGCCATCGTCGTTGGTGACAAGAATGCGCATGATGGAGGTTCAACAAAAAGAGCTGCCTGCGGCAGCTCGGGGATCGGCACTCATTTCGCTACGATTATCGGTGAAGGTCCGGACATCTGTGACACTGGAAACTGGTCGGGGCGGCGGGATTTGAACCCACGACCACTCGCACCCCAAGCGAGTGCGCTACCGGGCTGCGCTACGCCCCGACATATCTGAATCTCAATCGATCTGCTGTCTTATCAATAGTCCGTGAATCGTTCTCGACGAAATGGCGTTCTAGTGATCATGCCTGTGAGTCGAGGATCTTAAGAATAATTCGAAGGTCTCCCATCACTTTTTTCGCGATTTCCCTCGGGCGCAGTTTGCGTGAGTTGACCCTCCTGCGACGCACCCAGTACCGTTTGACCCCTTCGATCGTATGTCCTTCTTCATAGAGCATCCGCTTGATTTCTAGGACGGTTTCCACGTCCCGTTGGACATAAAGGCGTTGATTTCCTCGACTCTTTTTTGGCTTTAAAAAGGTGAATTGCGATTCCCAAAAGCGGAGCACGTACGCGGGAAGCTTCGTTAGGTGACTCACCTCACCTATTTTATAGAAGACCTTACTCCCCAGCCTGGGTTCAGTTCCCATGACCGGCCTCACGGTGCGGTCGACGATGTGGGTGAAGTAGCCTTACGAATTGACGTACTTCTTGAACACCTGACTTGGTCGAAACGTGACGACGCGTCGGGGAGTAATCCCAATTTCTTCTCCAGTTCGAGGATTTCGTCCTTTACGGGCACCTTTACTGCGTACAACAAAATTTCCAAATCCTGCGATTTTGACCGAGTCTCCCTTTTGCAATACAGACTTGAGGAGATTCAAGACAAACTCCACGATATCAGATGCCTCGTTTTTTGAAATACCGACCTGCTTGAAGATTTCCTCAGCGATATCAGCCTTTCTCATGCTGTCCCCCCAACGTGACCGCAATAACTCGCCGCACTGTTCTGCTTATGAGATCCATTCCCGTTGCGATGAGTTTTGCTTAAGTTACGTGAGGTTATGAAGCCTGTCAAGAATAAATTTGGAGAATTCCTACGAAAATACGCTAATCCGTGGCAAGCAGTTTGTACTCGATGCTATCTGCCAAGGCTTGCCATGTCGCCTCCATGATATTTTCGGATACCCCAACCGTGCCCCACTTATCCTTGTGATCTCCGGATTCAATCAAGACCCGCACCTTGGATTCCGTCCCTTTATTGGCCGCGAGGACGCGCACCTTATAATCAAGCAGTTTGACTTCTTGTAGTTGGGGGTAGAATTTTTCCAAAGCCTTGCGCAAGGCGTGGTCCAGCGCATTCACCGGCCCTGCACCGACGGCTGCCGTATGCTCAACCACCTCACCAACTTTCACCATCACGGTGGCCTCTGAAAGAGGTGGCCCATCTTCTTGTTTTTTCTCGACAATCACACGAAAACCTAGGAGCTGAAACGATGGTTTATGACTCCCCATGACTTTGCGCATCAGGAGCTCAAATGAACCTTCGGCCCCCTCGAACTGGTAGCCCTGGCTTTCTCGATCCTTCAAGGCATGGATCAACTCATTGACCTTGGCGTGGCCTTTCGTCAGTTTGATTCCATAGGCGTCAATCTTATCCAGCAGTCCGCTACGTCCTCCGTAATCGGAGATCAGCATCCGCTGTCGATTGCCGACTCGTGCCGGATCGACATGCTCATAGGTCGCCGGATTTTTCAGGACGGCATGAATGTGAACGCCCCCTTTGTGTGCAAACGCTGAGTCCCCGACATAGGGCTGATGTTTATTCGGCATCAAGTTCGCGATCTCCGTCACATAACCGGACACGTCTTTCAGATGGCTCAAACGATCGCTCAAGGCACGCCGTTTCATTTTTAGCTCTAAATTGGGAATGATCGAGCACAAGTTGGCATTCCCACACCGTTCCCCAATCCCGTTAATCGTCCCCTGAACTTGGAGAATGCCGGATTCGATCGCGACCAGTGAGTTCGCTACGGCCATTTCACAATCGTTATGGGCATGAATACCGAGCGGAACAGCACATTCCCGCTGAATCACGCTGCAGATCTCACGAATCTCCCACGGCATCGTCCCGCCGTTGGTATCACACAAGATCACTCGCTCGGCCCCAGCCTCCACCGCTTTGCGAATCGTTGCCAACGCATAGTCGGGATTCGTTTTGTAGCCGTCAAAGAAATGTTCTGCATCATAGAACACTCGGCGTCCCTTGCTACGCAGATAGGCAACGGAATCGCCGATCAATTCTAAATTCTTGGCTAATGAGATGCCGAGCGCGTCGGTCACATGCAACGACCAGGTCTTCCCGAAGAGCGTAATGGTCCTGGTCTCTGCCGCGAGCAAGGCTTGAAGATTCGGATCCTTGCGGACCGTGTTGCTGGCTTTCCGGGTCGACCCAAACGCGATCACGTTCGCATGCTTCAACGGGATGGTCTTAATCATCCGGAAGAATTCAATATCCTTCGGGTTCGCCCCCGGCCATCCACCTTCGATAAAATGGACGCCCAACTCGTCCAGCTTCTGCGCAATTAAGACCTTGTCGTCGGCCGAGAAGCTGACGTCTTCCGCCTGAGCGCCGTCCCGCAAAGTCGTGTCATAGATCTCCAACCTCGCAGCGTGTTCCGCCGACGGCTGTCGTGGGTGCGCGGGCGGATGCTCACGTGAGGCGCGAGGGGCACCAGATTGATAGGATTTTCGAGTCATGGTGAGAAAGGGTATCAGGAGATAGGCTCCCCTGTCGAGATGGGAGAGACATCGTTCGTGTGGGTATTTGGCTCAAATTCATTCCTGTGGGAAGTATCGTTCAGGGCCGCTGGCTTGTGATGAAACTTTTGTTAAACGGATGTTAGGCCTGCCTCTGATCCAGATCGAAGGCCGTATGGAGCGAACGCATGGCCAGCTCCAAGTACTTCTCCTCGATGACGCAGGAGATTTTGATTTCCGACGTGCTGATCATCATTATGTTGATGCCCTCGCGAGATAAAACCTCGAACATCTTCGCGGCCACTCCGGAGTGCGAGCGCATGCCGACGCCGATCAGTGACACCTTGGCAATCGCCTCGGTGATCGACACAGACTTGGCCTCGATGTCCTTCGCCACGTTTTGAATGAGGGGTTCGGCTTTTTTCAAATCGGCGCGGGGGACGGTAAAGGAGAGGTCGGTCAGAGCCGCTTGACCGATGTTCTGAATAATCATGTCGACATTGATGTGGGCCTCTGCCACGGGACCAAAAATTCTGCCGGCAATACCCGGTTTGTCAGGGACCCCAACGATCGTGATCTTGGCTTGATTGCGGTCTCCAGTCACCCCAGCTACCGCTACGGCCTCCATATCCTTGTCTTCCTTCGTCACGAGCGTTCCCTTTCCTTCTGTGAAGCTGGAATTCACTTCGACCGGCACATTGAACTTGGCGGCAAATTCCACTGATCTAGTCTGAAGCACTTTTGCGCCAAGACTCGCCATTTCCAGCATCTCTTCATAGGCAATCTTGTCGATCCGCTTGGCTGCAGGCACAATGTTGGGGTCCGCAGTATAGACCCCATCGACATCGGTGAAGATGACGCACCGATTCGCCTTCAAGGCTGCCGCCAGCGCTACGGCGGAGAGATCGGACCCCCCTCTGCCGAGGGTAGTGACATCAGACCGTTCATTGATACCTTGGAATCCGGCCACGACGGGGATGACACCCTCGTTCAACGCCTCCTTAATACGATCAGCGGTGACGCGTGCAATACGAGCTTTGGTATGGGCGCTGTCTGTGATAATGCCCACCTGACGGCCTGTGAAGGACCGCGCGTTGAGCCCACGCCCACGCAACTCCATGGCGAGCAGCGCAATCGTGACGCGCTCCCCCGTCGAGAGCAACATATCCAATTCACGCTCATCTGGAGTCCCTGTTACCTCATGGGCGAGCTTGAGCAGGCGATCCGTTTCGCCGCTCATCGCCGAGAGGACGACCACAACCTGATGCCCGTCACCTTGGGTGCGGGCCACCCGGTCGGCCACGCGATGGATGCGCTCGATCGTGCCAACGGAGGTGCCGCCGAATTTTTGAACGATCAGCGCCACGCTCGTCAGCTTTTTGAGAAGAACTTGTTCGCGAATTTGGTCGCGTCACGAGCAGGGGTGCTGGAGGCACTCGCATCGGCCTCGGTGAAACGGCGACCGGCAGTCCCGGCATCTTTTCCGCCTCCTTCACCGAACGCATAGAATGCCGGCCCCTGAATGCCCGCACTATGGTCACAGATCACCAGGAAGCGGTAGGGACCTTGCTTGTCCAACCCGTCAACTAAGGGACCCATCAGGTTCCGATCGAAGTCCTCGATTCCTCGGACCTTGGCCTTGATGTCGGTGCCATGGATGACCTCGTCCGTCAACTTGGCGTGGACGTACACAAAATCCTTCTTGGCAAATTCCTCCAAGGCTACGATCGCCTTAGTCCGAAGGGCTCCACCTTCCAGCCGTTCAGGATCCACGGCATCGAGGCCTGCATTGATCCCAAGGCCCCGATGGACGTCGTTGGTGGCCACGACCGAACCCACGATGTCGTATTGTTCCGCCAGACTCGGCCACATCACGGCCCGCCCTTCACCCCAGAGCCAGAGACAATTGGCTGGTCTCTTCCCGGCAGCAACTCGTTCATCATTGATCGGATGATCCCGCAAAATCAGGTAGGATGCATCCATGAGCTTCCGAAGAATATCTGCCCCATCTCCGGTCGGTAGCGCATCAGCGATCGATTGGCCGAGTATCGACTGCGGATCGGTGCAGAGCGCTCTCGGTTTTCCATTTACCCACACCATGACATGCCGGTGCCCGGCGCCGGGATAGAATTGGATGGTTTCGGAGCCGAGCTGCTCATTGATGGACTCGAGCAGATCACGTGCGTCATCCGTCTCGATCAACCCGCCAGTTGCATCTTCCATGATAACGTGGGGGCCTAATTTTTTGATTTCGCCGCCCTTGCCTCCTTCTGGTGCCAAGGTGACCATCGTGCATCGATAGACCACATCCTGTTCCGTCGCGGAGACCCCCAAGCTGGCAGCTTCAAGAGGCCCCGGACCGGGGTAATACTTTTTGGGGTCATAGCCAAGGATCGCGGTGCCGATGATCCCACCACCTGGATGAACACCTTCAGCGGGAATCAGCAGTCGTCCAAGTTCTCCGCACTGCGCCAGACGGTCAAGATAGGGCGTGGCGGCCGCTTGGAGTGGGGTCCGACCTCCTAGTTCTTCTTGTGGGTGATGGGCGATTCCGCCGGCATGCACGATCACATATTTCATGGAGTGTACTCGCCTCTCAGACTTTCAAAAACCGGGCAACATCCTCGCGCGTTGCCTTCACGGTTTGCGGTGGTTTCGACACGCCGATCGCCGTATCAGCATCCTTCAATCCATGTCCAGTCAAGGTGCAGACGACGGTCTCCCCTTCTTTCAGCGCCTTGTTTCTATGCAGTTTTGCCACCCCGGCAACGGATGCGGCCGACGCCGGTTCGCAAAAGACTCCTTCCGTAGCCGCTACTGTGGCGTATGCCTGAAGAATTTCCTCGTCGGTCACCATATCAATCAGGCCGGTGGACTCGTCAACCGCTGCGAGGGCCGACGACCAGCTGGCAGGATTGCCGATTCGAATGGCGGTGGCAACGGTTTGGGGGTGTTCGACGACTTTTCCCAACACGATCGGGGCTGCCCCTGAAGCCTGAAACCCCATCATGCGTGGGACTCGCCTGACCTGATTCGCCTCACGGTATTCTTTGTACCCTTTCCAATAGGCGGTAATGTTGCCGGCATTCCCGACCGGTAAGACATGAAGGGTCGGAGCCTCACCGAGTTGGTCGCAGATCTCAAAGGCCGCGGTTTTCTGTCCCTCGATCCTAAACGGGTTCACTGAGTTGACCAGTTCAATGTGGAGCGATGTAGAAAAGTCTTTCACGAGCGCCAGGGCTTGATCAAAGTTGCCCTCGATCTGAATGACCGTCGCCTGATGCATCATTGCCTGGGAGAGTTTGCCCATCGCGATCTTTCCGGCTGGAATCAAGACATAGACCGATAACCCGGCACGGGCCCCATAGGCGGCGGCAGAGGCAGAGGTGTTCCCCGTCGAGGCGCATATCACAGCCCGTGCGCCGGCTTCTACCGCCTTTGAAATGGCCAGCGTCATGCCGCGATCTTTGAATGACCCCGTGGGATTGACTCCTTCAAATTTGAGATAGAGCTCGATTCCTGGAGCGATCGCCTTGGCCAATCTTGTGGCAGAAATCAGCGGCGTGTTGCCCTCTCCCAAACTGATGACCGGAGTCTTCTCGGTCACAGGGAGAAATTTTCGGTATTCCTCTATGACCCCACGCCAGCGATTCATCGATCACTCATCCTTGCCTTCGACCCGAATCAGCATCGTCGGCTCGGAGACGAACGGTTTTCGGTTGATTTCACGAAGGGCGGTT
Organism: Nitrospira sp.; assembly: GCA_036984345.1. Classification (GTDB taxonomy): domain Bacteria; phylum Nitrospirota; class Nitrospiria; order Nitrospirales; family Nitrospiraceae; genus Nitrospira_D. Next base: position 22,762 of record BQXA01000021.1, read on the forward strand.
TGCACATCACGTTCTTTCGCGCTGTGTGTCTTGATGACGACCGGCACCGTTTGTCCTTCACAACGCCCTTGTTGCACCATGGACGAAATGCTGATCCCGCAGCGTCCCAACTCACCGGCGATCTGCGCCAATACACTCGGACGGTCCACAACCGTGAACCGGAGATAGTAGAGTGAGCTGATTTCTTCCATCGGCCGCAATCGAAGCGGTCGTCGCTGGTCCTGCTGGAATGAGGCCACCGGCACACGACCGATGGAACCCTTGATCACGTTTCTGGCGATCGCGATGATGTCGCTTACCACGGCACTCCCGGTCGGCATGGATCCCGCTCCTCGGCCATAGAGGACAACATCCCCAACGGCGTCCCCCACAAGCTGAATAGCATTGTAGACATCCTCAACTTGGGCGATCGGTGAGGTGGATGGAAGCATGGTAGGATGAACCCGCGCTTCGATTTCCCCATCCATGAGCTTCGCAATACCAAGCAGCTTGATCGTGTACCCGAACTGCTTTGCATAGGCGATGTCGATCGGTGTGATGTTGGTAATGCCTTCGGTATAGACTTCCTTGAAGTTCACCGGCATGCCGTAGGCAAGACAAGCAAGAATGGCAAGCTTGTGGGCCGAATCGATCCCCGCAACGTCAAAGGTTGGGTCGGCCTCGGCATAGCCGGCTCGTTGTGCATCCTGTAGCACCTCTTGGAAACTGTGTCCTTCGTAGGTCATGCGGGACAAAATGTAGTTCGAGGTCCCGTTGATGATCCCATAGGTGGTCTCAATCCTATTGGCGGCCAACCCCTCCGTCAATGCCCGAATGACAGGAATCCCCCCGCCCACACTGGCCTCAAACCCCAATTCCACACCCTTGCTCGTGGCGGCTTGAAATATTTCCTCTCCATGCAGCGCGAGTAACGCCTTGTTGGCGGTGACGACGTGTTTTCCCGCGGCAATCGCATCCAACATGACACGCTTCGCCATATCGTATCCACCGATGAGTTCAATCACGATATCGACGTTCGGATCAGTCAGCACCTGTTTGACATCGGTGGTGAGCACACCGGGTGCGAGTGCGACACCGCGATCTCTGATAATGTCGAGGTCCGCCACGCGAACCAGCTCGATCGACACACCCACGCGACGGGTAATGAGGGCCGCACTGTTCAGCAGAATCTTTGCGACTCCGGTCCCGACCGTGCCGAATCCGATGATCCCGACTCCGATACGCGACTTCACTCGTCACCCCCATCGAGTTTGAGGGCTTTGCGGATCCCTCGCACGGCTTGCCTGGTCCGATGCTCGTTTTCCACGAGGCCAAATCGCACATAGTCGTCGCCACCTTCGCCGAATCCGATGCCAGGCGATACGGCCACCTTCGCCTCCTTGAGCAACAATTTTGAAAACTCCAATGACCCCATATGTCGGTAGGGTACAGGGATAGGCGCCCAGACAAACATCGTGGCCAGCGGCTTGGCAACGTGCCACCCGATTCGATTGAGTCCACCCACCAACACATCGCGGCGTTTTTGATACCGCTGCACAGTCTCTTTGACGCAGTCCTGAGGACCGTTCAGCGCGATCACGCTCGCGATCTGCAGCGGCTGAAAAATCCCATAATCAAGATAGCTTTTGATCTTTGCCAAGGCCCCGACCACCTCTCGATTACCCACACAGAACCCAACCCGCCAGCCCGGCATATTGTAAGCTTTGGAGAGTGTATAGAACTCCACGCCACAATCTTTGGCGCCAGGGACCTGGAGAAAACTGGGAGCCTTGTACCCGTCAAACACCAGATCGGCATAGGCAAGATCGTGAATGACGATGACGTTATGCTCTTTGGCAAAGACCACGATCTTCTTAAAAAACTCCAGATCGACGACAGCTGTGGTTGGGTTATGCGGAAAATTAATGACGAGAATCTTTGGCCTTGGGAACGTCTGCCGATACACACGGGTCAGGTCTTCGAAAAAATCGCTGTCCTGCCGAAGCTCGATTCCACGAACTTCTCCACCGGCGATGATGAAGCTGTACATATGGATCGGATATGTGGGCGTCGGGGTCAGGACGACATCACCCGGACCAATCATGGCCAAGGCCAGGTGGGCGAGCCCTTCTTTGGATCCAATAGTAACGATGGCTTCTGTCTCTGGATCCAGCTCGACATCATAGTTTCGCTTATACCAGCTGCAAATTGCATGGCGCAGCTTGGTTATTCCTCTCGACGCCGAATATCGATGGTTCTTACCCTTTCGGGCCGCCTCGATCATCTTTTCGACGATATGGGACGGAGTCGGCTGATCTGGATTACCCATCCCGAAATCGATGATGTCCTCACCGCGTTGCCGTGCTTCAAGCTTCAGGGATTGAACCTGGGCGAAGACATACGGGGGCAGTCGTTTAATCCGATAGAAACCTTCGCCCAACCCCATGAACTTCCCTTGACCGTTTCTAGAAAATTAGCAGTAGGACTCATCGCCCTGAATGAGCGAGGGGACGAGAGTCGCATATTCTAATTCAGGGCCGTGGTCGAGTCAATTTGCGTTATTTTCTCTAGCTACTGAAATAAGTACCGGATCGGGCGTGCACCCGAGCGGCTTCTGCATGATTCGGCAATCCTCTCCTTGCCCCCTCTGATTCCTTTCTGCTAGTAATACAGATGGGTGATTTTCTCTTGATCCCCCAAAAGTTCCACCTTCACATTATCCGATAGGGGCTTGGTTTTTAGAACAAGGAGGGGTGATGCCTCGGCTTGGTGTGAACGTCGACCATGTTGCGACTTTGAGACAGGCTCGTGGGGGGACCGATCCGGATCCCTTGGCCGCAGCGATTCTCGTTGAACTTGCGGGAGCCGACGGGCTGGTCGTGCACTTGCGGGAGGACCGTCGGCATATTCAAGAGCGCGACCTCCGTCTTCTCCGCGAAGTCACGCGTACCAAGCTCGATCTAGAAATGGCTGCGGACGATGAGATGGTGAAAATCGCGCTCAATGTCAGACCGGATCTGGTCACATTGGTACCGGAAAAGCGACAGGAACTGACCACCGAAGGGGGTCTCGATGTGGCCGGGCAGCGGGATCGGATTCAACACATCATCTCCGAGTTGCATGGTGGTGGAATTCCGGTCAGCGTCTTTATCGAGCCGGATCTCGGCCAAGTGAAGGCGGCACACAAAATCTCCGCAGACTTTGTGGAGTTGCACACCGGTCGCTATGCAAACGCCACACGATCCAAAGAAGCTGATACTGAGTTCGAGTCCATCACGCATGCTGCAAGGCTGGCATACAAGTTGGGGATTGGAGTGAATGCTGGCCACGGACTGGATTATCGCAACGTCAAGCGTTTGACCCATATTGCAGAAATTGTCGAGTACAACATCGGCCATAGTATCATCGCACGAGCCGTCCTTGTGGGGATTGTTCAGGCTGTCAAAGAAATGAAAGCCCTCCTGGGCTAACGCCATGAGCCTACAAGTCGGCTGTTCATCATCCTCGGTTCATCATGACCAAGATCGTCACCGCCGCACAGATGCAGGAGCTTGATCGGAGAACGATCACCGAGGCTCGCGTGCCGGCCACGACGTTGATGGAACGAGCCGGAAAGGGGGTTGTCTCTTTTCTTGAGGAACGGTGGGGATCCGTTCGCGGCAAGACGGTGACCATCGCCTGCGGGAAGGGGAATAACGGTGGTGATGGGTTCGTTGCAGCTCGTCTCCTTCGTCGACGTCATGCGAAGGTGCGTGTCCTCACGCTTGCATCCCCCCGCGAACTCAGTCGCGATGCCGCCACGATGTATAAGCAATTCGTTCGTGGATCAGGTACTGGTTCCGTGTATCCCTATACGTCAAAGGCTCAGGCTCACGCGCTCTTGCACGACAGTGACATCCTGATTGATGCGCTCTTAGGAACAGGACTTTCCTCCCCAGTCACTGGCCGTTATGCCGAGGTCATTGACAGTATGAACGATGCCCATCATCCCGTGGTAGCCGTCGATCTCCCATCTGGGCTCCATGCTGACACCGGGGCCATCCTTGGTCGAACGGTGCGCGCGTCCCTCACAGTCACATTCGGCCTCCCTAAATTGGGACTCTATCAGGGCCAGGGGATGGATTACGCGGGGGAGATCGCCGTTATTGATATCGGTATTCCACCCGCCTATGTCGAGGCTGTGGCCAGTCGTATCACCTTGATGAACCGAACAACGGTGGAGGCATTCCTCCCCAGGCGACGTCCATCAAGTCACAAAGGAACGTTCGGGCATGCCGGTATCATCGCAGGGTCAGTGGGAAAAACCGGTGCCGCTGCGCTTGCCGCTCGGGCCGCGCTCCGTGTGGGAACAGGGTTGGTAACTGTCGCAACACCCTCTAGCGTCAATGATGTACTGGAATCCAAATTGCTTGAGGCCATGACCGTCCCCATGCCGGAAACCAAGGCGAGGACGTTGGCGAGGACTGGCTTGGACCGGTTGATCTCGTTCATGACGGCCAAAACGGCCATCGCGATCGGGCCAGGCCTCTCAACGGCCCCAGAGACAGTCGAGCTCATTCAAGCCCTAACCAAACACGTTGACCGACCATCGGTGTTTGACGCCGACGCGCTGAACGCCCTATCCGGACGCATTGGTTTGCTCGCATCCTGCAAAACTCCCCCGATCATTACACCCCATCCTGGTGAGATGGCACGACTCGAACCGGATGCCACGTCTCACACCGTCAATAATGACCGGGTCGGTATTGCCACACGCTTTGCCCGAGAACGCGGTTTGTTCATTGTGTTAAAAGGATCCAGAACGGTGGTGGCACGACCGGACGGTGCGGTTGCTATCTGTCCGACAGGAAATCCGGGAATGGCGACGGCGGGAACAGGGGATGTGTTGACCGGCATGATAGCAGGACTTCTTGCACAAGGCCTTCCTTCATGGGAGGCGGCCTGCGCCGCAACCTACCTTCATGGATTAGCGGGTGATTTGGCGGCTGCCGACAAAGGACAAGCCGGGATGATCGCGGGAGATCTGGTGGAACAGATTCCCTATGCGCTCAAACTTGTTCACGAGACCGCAGAAAAGTGATTCGATTCTGGAACGCGACGAGCCCGTCCGCTACCGTTTCTATGTCTAACACTCGCGACCTCCTGGATGTGACGCTTGCATCTCCTCGTGAGACAGATTTGTTTGGCCGGACTATCGGGACCGTGCTGCGAGGAGGCAACGTACTCACCTTGATCGGAGAATTGGGTGCAGGCAAAACTGCCCTGGTCCGTGGGATCGTGGCCGGGCTTGGTGGATCAGCCTCAGCCGTCTCCAGTCCCACGTTCATGCTCATGCATGAGTACCAAGGAAGACTTCCGCTCATCCACCTTGATCTCTATCGATTACACCAACCTGCAGAAGCTGAGGCAATCGGATTATCGGCCTGCTTTTCAGGTGAGACCGCGACCGCGATTGAATGGGCCGATCGATTCCCTGAGTTACTCCCAGCAGATCGCCTCGACATCGAGTTGATTCATCGAACCAGAACGACCAGAATGGCGCGGCTGAAAGCCCGAGGGACTGAGGCTCGATCGCTTTTGATGCGGATTCGTAAGGCTCGTTATTCCAGAGGTCGGCGATCACGCTCGCCTCAATCGGGGGGGCGAGCCAGTGGAAAGGTTTCTGGTCGATGATTCGTGTTGTCTTAATCGGGATCCTCTTGCTGCTCTCACTGGCGTTTTTCCTTCAAAATCAGGAAGAGGAAGTCACCCTGAGATACTTCTTCGGTTTACTTGAAGCCTCGACTCCCATTTACCAACCCATTATGGCTGGTTTCCTCGTCGGTCTCCTTGTCGCAGCTATCTTATTGTTCCCCCCTTGGGTACGAGCGCGGATCGACCTTAAACGAAAAACAAAGGCCTTACAGCAAGCCGAGGTCGATTTGGAGCGGCTCCGGGAATCTCTGGAACGGATCTCTGGACGATCATCTGCTGGTTCCCAACTTGAAGCTTCTGTGGGCTTTCATGATGAATGATCTCAACCTGAGTCCATTAATGCGACAATATCGCGACATCAAACAGGGATATCCTGATGCGATCCTGTTTTTCCGTGTCGGAGATTTTTATGAGATGTTCTATGAAGATGCTCAGGAGGCCTCTGGGATTCTCTCCATTGCCCTAACCTCACGTGATAAGAACAGTGCTGATCCGGTTCCCCTGTGTGGCGTTCCATTTCATGCTGCGACCGGCTACATCGGAAGGTTATTGAAAGCCGGACGGATTGTGGCCCTCTGTGAGCAGGTCGAAGATCCCAAGGCTGCGAAAGGCCTGGTTCGGCGCGAGGTCGTGAGACTATATACTCCTGGCACACTGGTCGATACTGAGTTTCTGTCTCCTGGTGAGTTCAATTATTTAATGTCGCTGGCGATTCGTCCGGATTCAGCCCGAGGTTTTATTATTGGCCTGGCTACCCTTGAGGTATCTACAGGTGAATTTTGGGTCATGGAGACGGACGGTCCCCAAGCTGCTCACCAACTCAGAGATGAGCTCACGCGGTCGGACCCTCGAGAATTGCTGCTTCCCGACAATTTGGATCGCCAACGCTTCCGCTGGATTGACGAGGTTGTCGGGGCTCGGTTGTGCCTCCGTCCCTCGTGCTCATTTGACCCACAACATGCCACCCGTGTGCTATACGAGCACTTCGGTGTGAAATCTCTTGAAAGTATCGGCTGTCAACATCTGTCTGCAGGCATCGGGGCAGCGGGTGCGGTACTGGAATACCTCCGCGAGACCCAACCGGCGGTTCCATTAACTCATATCCGTCGGATCCTACCGCGGGGGACGAACGAGTGCATGCAGCTTGATAGTGCCACTATTCGCAATCTCGAATTGCTTAAACCATTGACCGGAGGAGAGGCTTCCCCCAGCTCCCACTCGACAACCCTCATCGGTATCCTCGATCGGACCATCACAGCCATGGGAAGCCGTCTTCTCCGCCAGTGGCTGATGAGGCCGTTGATTCGCTGCGAACAGATCCGCCCCAGATTAGACGCCGTCGAGGAACTGAAAGACCAGATGATAGTCCGAACGGCTCTCCGAACTGCCTTGCGGGAGATTCAAGACATCGCACGACTCGGGAGTCGTCTTGTCCTGGGGTTATCAGGCCCGCGTGAACTGCTGGCCCTGAAACGATCACTGGGTGCCTTACCAGAAGTTCTCCTTCAATTAGATCGCCTTCAAAGCCAACTGTTTTGTGACGCACGAGCTTCGTGGGATAGTGCTCACGATCTTCATGAGTTGATCGACCAATCCATCCTCCCAGATGCTCCGCTTTCGATCCGAGATGGAAATATTTTTAAAGAAGGCTACGATCCTCACATTGACGAGTGGCGCAAGGCGAGTAAAGAAGGCAAGGGATGGATTGCTGCGCTTGAAGTTCGCGAACGGGAACGATCCGGTATTGAATCGCTGAAGGTGCGTTACAATCAGGTCTATGGCTATTACATCGAGGTGACCAAGGCCAATCTGAATCGTGTCCCGCCCGACTATATCCGCAAGCAAACCCTTGTCAGCGCTGAACGATTCATGACCGCGGAGTTAAAAGAGCTTGAAGAGCGTGTCATCGGGGCTGATGTGAAACTTGTTGCCAGCGAGCAGGACGCGTTTGTTCGTCTTCGTTCACGTTTGGCCGATAGCGCGCATCGGTTGGACAGAATAGCCACCACCCTTTCCCTTATTGACGTCGTAGCTGGGTTGGCAGAAGTTGCTGCCCTCCATCGATACGTGAAGCCCACCGTCACAGAAGAAGGTAGCCTCACCATTCACGAAGGTCGTCATCCCGTTGTCGAATGTCTTGGCCTCGATTCTACCTTCGTACCAAATGACACCTGTCTGGATCTGAGTATGAACCGTCTCTTAATCATTACCGGACCAAACATGGCAGGCAAGAGCACCTATCTTCGGCAAGTCGCATTGATTGTTCTGATGGCGCAGATTGGCAGCTTTGTTCCTGCAACGGAGGCTAGAATTGGAGTCACTGACCGTATTTTCACACGAGTGGGGGCCTCTGACAATCTCGCTGGAGGCCAGAGCACCTTCATGGTTGAAATGGTCGAGACGGCCCAAATTCTCGAAACTGCCACACGGCGGAGTTTGATCTTGCTGGATGAAATCGGTCGGGGCACAAGCACTTATGATGGGCTGAGCATTGCGTGGGCGATTGCGGAGCATATTCATGACTGCACACGATTAGGGGCACGAACCTTGTTCGCCACGCACTACCATGAAATGACCAATCTGGAACAGCAACGGCCCGGGATCAAGAATTATCGCGTGGCAGTTCAGGAGCGTGGTGGAGATGTCGTCTTTCTTAGAAAGATCCTGGCTGGCAAGGCAGATCGCAGTTACGGCATTCACGTGGCCAAGCTTGCCGGATTACCGCCTGATGTTATTAAAAGAGCACAAGCTGTCCTGTACCAACTCGAGCAACCCGATTCAGTGCGTTCCGAATTCACACAAGAACACTCCTCCAAGACGGCCCCTGCTCTTCCTAGCCCCCATCCAATCATCGATGAGGTGAAGCAGATCGATCTATTTTCAATCACACCGCTGGATGCGATGAATCGCCTTGCAGATCTCCAGCGCATGGTCAAACAGGACTCGAGCCAGACATTCAGCATCTAGGCCGTGGACTGATATGATGAGATAAAGAAAAAGGCGGCTCCCCGACAAGGGGAGGCCGCCTTTTTGACTACCTTCTCTTATAATCTAGTGGGCTTGATTATAGGACGCAGTCCAGGGAATCAATCCACCAACTGTTTTTCCACCGGGAAGCATGACGTCATATTGCATACCAACGTTGCTCCCATCCGGCGAGACCGGAGATTCATTGAGAGCTGTTTTAGCCTTTGAACAGGTTACGTCAAACTCGTTCTTCCCCGCACATTCCTTAAATCGAAGGCCCGTGATACTCAGTGGCTTGCCCATTGTCCCAGACACCTCAGGAATCCTCTTCACCGACGAGATGACACGATGGTTCTGATCACTTTCTACGGCAACGAATTCGATCAAATCCGTGGTGCTACCAGGAGGCACTTCTTTGGCTGCTGCCGGTCCCGCATGGGATCGCCCCATCTTCTTGAGTTCTTGCCAGGCTGATTTCTCAGCATAAAACTTTAGCGTTTTCCCTGGGTGAACTTTTTGCCAAAACAAGCCGCTCTCGGCATTACCGCCGTAGACGGCAACGTTGATCCAGACTGCCTCTTCATAGGGGTCCAACACGATTACCCGACCTTGGATGGTGGTCGGCTTGCTCATATCGCCCCACTCAAACCGTTCCTGAAATGATTCGATCGCCGGAGCCGTCGAAGCCATACCGAGTACCAGCGCGACGGCTGAAAGAATGGCTGCACCTTGCTTCTGCAACATCATGATCACATCCTCCTTAAAACATCTTCCGCCGTTGGGAATGTCTAGTCTTCCTTCAGCACTTTGAAAGCGGTAATGGTTCGGCCACTCAACGTGACTTCCATGGCCACCAGTTCCTGCGAAGCCTTGATGATCTGGTCCATTAGCGCCTTGTCCTTGACAGCCAGGCGGACGGTGGTCGCTGCGTGGTACCAGCCAGAGTATGTCGAATTCTTTTCGGCTCCACCAGAAAATCCCCATGCACAGCAGCTGAACAAAGGATCTGGCGGTTTCACATCAAGCATGGTCGAGGAACGGCCACCTGTGTCACCAGAACCTGGTTCTCCGGTATTCCAGTACTGGATCCCAAACAGAAGTTCGCCATCTGGATTATCAGCCCATTGCGACCAAACTCGTCCTTGCAGCGTCTTCAGCCCAGCTTCGGCCTTCAGTGGTTTCCCGCCAACGACCGCATCAGCAAGTCCCAATTTTTCAATGGCCCCCGCGGCAAATGACGATTCGGCTGCTAGCAAGCCGAACCCACAAAATACCGCTACGGCAGCTAGAACGACAGCCCTCTTCATACTTCTTCCCTCCTTGATCAAATTGAACACGATAGGTTGACCAGCCAATAATTATTCAGGATTCGCCATGTATTCAAGCTCCGCCGTCGATACCCAAGTGAACCTATTACTCACTTTGGGCTATACAAATTTCTCAAAACCAGGCACAAAGCCTCGCCAATAGTATCGGAACGGTACTGAAACTGCGATGTCAAGTCAAGGAAATGTTTGGTTGAGCAGATCAGTAAACGGTTATCTATTATATGCTTAATAAACAATCGGTTATGTGACCACTGCGAGAAGAACTATCAGCGGATCACCCATATCGCGCACTCAATACATGCCTCTGTCGAGAGGTAAACGGACCTAGTGCAGTTAAGGCTATGCGCTTGGAGATAAATGAATCCTGCGCAACGCGAGATATCTGCTGCTCTGTCACCGCATCAATTTCTTTGAGCATGTCTTCGAGAGTTGTATGGGCCCCCGCTATGAGTTCATCTTTGGCGAGCTTATTCATACGACTATGGGAACTTTCCAAACTGAGCATGAGGCCCCCCTTCATTTGATCCTTCGTGCGCCTCAATTCAGTAGAGTCGATGCCCTGCCTGGCTAACTTTCGAACCTCACGACAAATGAGATCAAGCACACGCTCAACTTCTCGCGCTTGAGTCCCTGCATAAATCGTGATGGTTCCACCATCAGAATAGCCCGACAGGAAGGAATAGATCGAATAAGACAACCCTCGTTTTTCTCGTATCTCCTGAAAAAGTCTTGAGCTGACACTGCCACCCAACACATTGTTCAGGGCATAGACTGCGTATCGATCCTTATGACCGGCTGCAACCCCTGGCAAACCTACACAGAGATGCACTTGCTCTAATGGCTTTTGTTTCATGGTCACGCCACAGTAGATGTCGGGAGGCGACCGTTTCGAAGGTTGCGCCCGACTTGTATGCCCATACTTTGCGAACGTGTGGGCGACCGTGGCTTCAAGTTTGAGTTGATCAAAATTTCCGGCAACGGCAATCACGATCCTTTCTGGTCGATAGTGGGTATCAATGTATCGTAATAGGTCCTGCCGAGTGATTTGAGCAATAGTTGATTCCTTCCCAAGAATCGGGCGGCTCAGTGGATGCCTGCCCATTACCAATTTTGTATGAAGATCCTGGACCAGATCTTCCGGATCATCTTGGACCATCCGGATTTCCTCACGAATCACCTGTTTCTCTTTTTCAATTTCCTTTTTCTCGAGGCGTGATCGGAGGAAGAGGTCGGAAAGAAGATCTAGGGCCTGAGGCAAGTGTTGATCTAATACTTTCACGTAGAATGTCGTTGTCTCGCGCGTAGTGAAGGCGTTAATTTCACCGCCTAAGCCATCGATTTCTTTAGAGATATCTGTAGCAGACCGAGTGGTCGTCCCTTTAAAAAACATATGCTCAATGAAGTGGGAATACCCGGCCTCGGCAGGGACTTCATCACGAGAGCCTACATCAACCCAGATGCCTATGGTGACGGATTTGAGAGTCGGGATTCGCTCGGTGACGAGGCGAATCCCGTTATCGAGAATGAGCTTGCGGTACAAGAGTTACTCGCCGGACGAATCCTTGGTGCCGCTTCCTGTTGGCATAGGAAGCGTCTCTTTTCGACTCAGCCGAATTTTTCCTTGCTTGTCGATTTCCAAAACTTTCACCAGAATTTGATCCCCTTCTGAGACTTCGTCTGACACCGCTTTCACACGGTGATGCGCCAGCTGAGAGATATGGACCAATCCATCCGTCCCCGGCAAGACCTCCACGAAGGCGCCGAAGTCCATGATTTTTCTGACAGTCCCTGTATAAACCTTCCCCACTTCGACTTCTTCCGTCAAGCGACCGATGATGTCTTTGGCTTTTTGTAATGACGCCTCGTCGGAAGAGGCAATGGTGACGACACCAGTATCCTCAACGCTAATTTTGACGCCGCAATCGGATTGAATACCTCGAATCGTTTTCCCCCCCTGCCCGATGATGTCTCGTATTTTATCCTGTTTGACCTTCATCGTATGGATCCGTGGGGCAAATGGGGATAGCGCGGTCCTGGCTCCAGCAAGGGCCTTCGACATATGATCGAGGATATGCAATCGTCCCAGGCGAGCTTGCTCCAAGGCCCGCTGCATTAACGCGGTCGTAATTCCTCCAATTTTAATATCCATTTGGAGTGCCGTGACTCCGTTCTTTGTTCCACAGACCTTGAAGTCCATATCCCCCAAATGATCTTCCAGACCAAGAATGTCAGACAGAATGATGACGTCGTCGCCCTCCTTGATCAAACCCATCGCAATGCCTGCCACTGGCTCCTTGATCGGAACACCGGCATCCATCATAGCCAGTGTACCCCCACAGACCGTCGCCATCGACGACGACCCATTTGATTCTAAAATCTCAGACACAATCCGTAGCGTATAGGGAAATGCATCTTTATCTGGAATGACTGGCTTCAACGCCCGTTCAGCCAATGCGCCATGCCCGACTTCCCGCCGACCCGGCGAGCGTAAGGGTCGAGCCTCTCCCACACTGAACGGTGGAAAGTTGTAGTGGAGCATGAAGGTGCGGGTGTATTCACCTTCTAGTGCGTCGATGCGTTGTTCATCGTCGGTTGTTCCCAACGTAACAACCGCCAAGCTCTGTGTTTCGCCGCGGGTAAAAATGGCTGATCCGTGGGCCCTTGGTAGCGCACCAACTTCACAGGTAATCGGGCGGATGTCTGCAGGACCACGTCCATCGGCTCGAGACTGGTTCTCCAAAATCATTTTTCGGACTTCGGTGTACTCAAGCTCATGAAACACAATCTTCACGTGTCGCTCACGTGACAGGTCATCCGTCTTTTTCAGCTTTTCAATGGTGTCTGCTAGAACCTGATCTAGCCGTTCTTGGCGTGCGGTCTTGTTGGAGATCATGATCGCTTCGCGAATCGGCTGGGCAACCAGCGTTTTGACTTCCGCCTGTAATTGTGGATCGATCGACTCAGCCACCACTTCGCGTTTCACCTTACCGACTGTTTTCGCCAATTCATCGATCTTCTTCACGATTTTCTTGATCTCAGCGTGAGCCAGTTCCAACGCTTCGAGCATCGTCTGTTCGGACAACTCGTTCGCCCCTGCTTCAACCATCATGACCGCATCAGCGGTACCTGCGACCACCAGGTGAAGGTCGCTCTGCTCCATTGACTCAAGGTCTGGATTGACGACAAGCTGTCCCTTGATGCGGCCGATCTTCACTCCGGCGACCGGCCCATTGAACGGAATGTTCGAGACCGCCAGGGCGGCGGATGCCGCAGTGATTCCGATCACATCAGAAGACCCTGTCTTATCTGCCGAGAGCACCGAGGCAATGACCTGTGTTTCGAAATAGTAGCCTTCCGGAAAGAGTGGCCGTATGGGGCGGTCGATCAATCGGCTGGTCAAGACTTCTTTTTCAGCCGGACGACCTTCACGTTTAAAATAGCCGCCTGGAATTTTCCCCGCCGCGTAAGCCTTTTCCTGATAGTCGACTGTGAGTGGAAGAAAGTCGGTTCCTGGTTTGGCCGTCTGCGCAGCCACAGCCGTCGCCAGGACGACGGTGTCTCCGTATGTCGCCCAAACTGATCCGTCAGCTTGCTTGGCAACACGACCAGTTTCAAGGCGAAGTGTACGTCCAGCAATGTCCACTTCTACAACATGTACCATCTATGGTCTCCTCTGGTTAGATCCACAGATGCCCACTGAGATACGCTCGAACGTGCAAGTCGTCCGATCAGCCGAAAAATCCGGCCGGACGGCATCAACCATCGCAGAATTAGAACGCATGTCGGTGTTCACCTGTGGAATTATGTGGGCCCGGCAATGGCCACAGCCCACCCGACGTTTGTGGTAACCGCTTACTTCCGAATGCCGAGGCGATCAATCACCGCTCGGTATCGTGCTTCATCTACACCGCGAAGATAGTCGAGCAACCGACGTCTGCGGCCGACCAACTGCAAGAGCCCTCGACGAGAATGGTGATCTTTCTTATGTGTCTTGAAATGTTCGGTCAGATACGTAATCCGGTTGGTCAAGACTGCGATCTGGACTTCGGGAGAACCCGAATCCTTATCATGCTGTTGGAATTGTTTAATGAGCTCTGTCTTTGCTTCCTTGAGTAAGGCCATAATGGTTCCTTCCATCCTAATTGGTCAAGAGACTGAATACCTTACGAATTTTAATCGGTCCTAAACCACAAGTATCGTGTGTACCAATTGCCAGCAGTTGACCGGCTTCATTCTTTAACCGCACAAAAACAGGACTCGGCGAAACCGGGAGCTCCGGGATTTCAGCCGGAGAGATCGGATTCCCATGCATCACCCGTTCGGCCTGTTCAGCGTTAACGACCACGGCCGGGAGCTGGGATAAGAGATGGTCCAACGAAAGCACCTGCTGTTTGAGTGTGCCCATGGTGAGATGATCTGCAATTTGATCGATCGTCAAGGCGTGATCAATCGAAAGAGGACCAACTCGAGTACGTTCCAACGCACAGAGATGTCCACCGACCCCCAAGGACTGTCCGATATCCGCACATAAAGTGCGCACATATGTTCCTTTTGAACACACAACATGCAGCGTCACGTCACGACCATTCATGGCCACAACCTCAAGCTTGTGGATGGTTATAGACCGTTCGGCTCTGTCGAGAACTTTCCCCGCTCTGGCCGCTTTATACAGCGGTTGGCCACTAATTTTGACAGCGGAATACATCGGAGGTAATTGGTATTGCTCCCCTCGGAACTTGGCCACAGTCGTTCGAATCGCATCTTCATTCACGTGGAATGGGTCGTTCGTTGTGAGTACCGTGCCGGCAGCATCTTGCGTATCAGTCGTTTCTCCAAGCCGCAACACCGCTCGGTATTCCTTATCCCAATCTATGAGGTACTCGGCAATTCTCGTAGCCCGACCGATCAAAACAGGAAGCACACCCGTCGCAGTAGGGTCTAGAGTGCCGGCATGACCGACCTTACTTTCTCCAAGTACCTTCCGGAGCTTAGCCACGACATCATGCGAAGTCCATCCGGTTTCCTTGTAAACGACAAGGACGCCATCTAGACCAGCTCGACGATCGATTGTGATGCCATGGACCTTCATATATTATTATGAGGTGGTTGCCTACGCTCTTTTGCTCTGAGGCTCGCCTGTCGCGTGGCCTTCGGATTCCCCATGCAGCCCTTCGAGCAGCTGCATAATACGATCACCACGAGGGCCACTGACATCTTTTTTAAAGATGAGATCGGGAAGATAGCGAAGTGACAGTCGACGTCCCAACTCTGTTCGCACGAAGCCACTAGCCTTCGAGAGCCCGGAAAAAACGTTTCGTTCTGCCTCGCCGGTTTCCATTGTGGTAATAAACACATAGGCGGTGCGCAAATCACCGGTCAGATCCACATCGGTGACGGTGACATCGTGCACACGAGGATCTCTGACTTTTCGCATAAGGATGTCAGCGACCTCCATCCTGATTTGATCAGCCACCCGATCGGCTCTTTTGTAAGCTGTCTTTGACATCTTATCTGCGTGTCGCTAAGACTCACACGCATTGCAACGAAGGTTAAAGCAATTCCAACTGGGTCCGGACAACCTCGACTGCCGGCATGCCTCGGATCGTGTTCAACGCTTGGTCGAGCACCTGATTCACATGACCACCGTCATTGGCGACACAAGCCATGCCCAGAACAGCTCTCTGCCAGAGATCTTGGCCGTCCACTTCGGCGATGGAGAGATTAAATTTGCCTCGAAGTCGATCCTTCAACGAGTGCAACACCTGTCGCTTATCTTTTAACGACTGGCTCCCCGCCATGAATAATTCCACGGTACAGAGTCCGACGACCATATCGATTGCTCATTCAAATTAGACAACCGATGAATCCCTGTAATGTCATCTCCCTTGGTTGTTTCTAACGTGCATTGACAGTACTAGAGAGGTAATCGCGGCTAGAGCTTCGCTGCGATTTTATCGATTGCATAGGTTTCTATGATGTCTCCCGTCTTGACATCATTGAAATTTTCAATGCTCAATCCACACTCGTACCCCTGCTGAACTTCCCGCACATCGTCCTTGAATCGCCGGAGGGAACCCAACTTCCCCTGATAGACCACGACATTATCTCGAATAACCCGTGCCCCAGCACTCGATCGGGCAATTGTGCCATCGACCACATACGCGCCGGCCACCGCACCAACCTTGGGGATCGTAAAGACTTGCCGCACTTCGGCTCGGCCCAAGACTCGTTCTTTGAGTGTAGGCTCCAGCAATCCTTCCATCGCAGCCTTGATGTCGGCAATCGCGTCGTAGATGATGGTATAGAGCCTAATATCGACGCCTTGCTGCTCAGCCAATGCAGTTGCCTTAGGTTCAGGCCTGATGTTGAAACCGATAATGATCGCTCGCGATGCAGCGGCAAGGAGGACATCGGACTCCATGATACCCCCGACTCCGTTATGAATGACACGGAGCTTGACTGCGTCGGTCGAGAGCTTCTCAACTGCGCCGGCCAACGCTTCAGATGAGCCTTGAACATCGGCTTTAATTACGATGGCTAACTCCTTGACCGACCCTTCTTGAATCTTCGCGAAGAGATCATCCAGCGACACCTTTGCCGGGCCACCTAACTCAGCCGCGCGTCGCTTTTGGGCTCTCTCCTCAGCAATCTCCCGTGCCACTCTCTCGTTTGAGACGACGTGGAAGACATCTCCCGCTGATGGAACTCCGGGCAATCCGATGACTTCCACAGGAATCGATGGGCCAGCTTGCTGCGTCTTTTCCCCGCGATCATTGATGAGGGCCCGGACGCGCCCGCTATATGGACCCACAACATAGGCATCGGCCACCTTGAGAGTCCCGCTTTGCACCAAGACCGTTGCGACCGGCCCCCTGCCTCGTTCAATCTTGGCTTCGATCACGATGCCCTGAGCTGGTCGGTGGGGATCCGCCTTAAATTCGAGCACCTCGGCCTGGAGCAGGATCATTTCGAGCAGAGTATCAAGGCCCGTTTTCTGCTTTGCGGAGACCTCCACCATAATGGTGTCACCTCCCCAGGCCTCCGAAATTAACCCATGCTCCGAGAGAGCAGTTTTGACTCGTTCTGAGTTCGCACCGGGTTTGTCGATTTTATTGATTGCAACAATCAACGAGACTCCGGCAGCTTTGGCGTGATGGATCGCTTCGACCGTCTGTGGCATAACACCGTCATCCGCAGCCACAACCAGAATGACGATGTCAGTGACTTTTGCGCCACGAGCTCGCATTGCGGTGAAAGCCTCATGGCCAGGGGTGTCCAGAAACGTGACCTGCTTCCCATGCACTGAAACTGTGTACGCGCCAATATGCTGAGTGATACCGCCAGCCTCACCCTCGGCGACATTCGTTTGGCGAATCGCATCGAGCAAGGAAGTCTTCCCATGATCGACGTGCCCCATAATAGTGACGACCGGAGGTCGAGGTTCAGGGCGTTCATCCTCTCCCGTCTCGACGAGATCCTGCAGTAACTCCTCTCCTCCTCGCTCAACGGCTATTTCGACTTTGACTCCGCTTTCTTCTGCGAAGATCGAGGCCGCATCAAGATTCATCGGCTGTTGAAAGGTCAACATTTGACCCATGTCCATCAATTTGCGCACAATGTCTGCTGGCCGTTGACCGATGAGCTCAGCAAACTCCTTGACCGTTGTCCGTGGGGTGACCTTGACGCTTTTTCGACGAGGCTTCGTGATTTCTGCGGGGGCACTTTGGTGCAAGTGCTTGGATCGGTCATCCCGTCGTTGTACCGGGATTGCACGAAGATCCTGCCACCGGGCGGCATCTTCACGGAATTTCACATCCTGTTGATCGTCTTTGGGGCGACCCGGTTTTCGAACTTTTTTAGCCTTATCTTTCTGCCCCTCAGCCTCAATGGCCTCAAAGGCCATGCTTTTCTTTTTGGCAGCCACTGCCTCCACTGTTCCTGCTGCGAGGTTAGGCGGAGTCGTCGCTGGCTTTGGCAGTACTGCTTCCTGCTGCGGAACAATGGGAGAGGGTTCGGTCGGAACTATCGTAGCTTGAGCTTCCTCCACGGGAGAAGTTTGCCCGGTCTCCGAGGCGACACTGACCTGATCCACAGATGTCGAGGAGGTCACGACGGAAGCGTCCGCTCCGATTTGTGTCGAACGTTCCTCTTCGACCACAGGCGCAGGAGAAGAAACGTCGGTCGGTTCATCCTCCTTCTTGCGTTTAATCAGGATCCGCCGTTTGTCTGACTTGGGAGGCTCCGCGAGCAACTGTGCCTTGGCTGCCACATCTTTACTGCGCAGCCCCTCACGAACTGACTTTGGAGCGGCACCTCCTTCGGGTACCCGTAATGGCTCATTGGATTTTGAACCGATCGCTTCCAATACTTTTTGCACCGTCTCGTCGTCCAGGGCGCTGCTATGGGATGAAACCGACACACCCATTTTCTTCAGCTCAGGGATGAGCACCCGATTTTCCATTCCTAACTTTTTGGCGAGTTCGTATACGCGCATAGCCATCAAATGGTTCCGTCTGTTATTCGCTCGCTGCTTCCTCTGCTCTTGCCGCTTGACGCGCCTCCTCTTGGAGCCGTTGCGCTTCTGCCTCTTCTGCTAGAGCCGCTTTTATTTCCTTGTCCCGCTCGACTTTTTCTTTTTCGTATTCGGTTGCGCTGATGATATCAATTTTCCACCCGGTCAATCGTGCGGCAAGTCGGACATTCTGTCCGTTCTTACCGATAGCCAGGGACAATTGTGAGTCAGCCGCAACGACGAGGGCCGACTTTTTCTCTTCGTCGATCCCCACTTTTTCGATCGTCGCTGGATTCAACGCTTCAGCGATGAAGACACGAGGATCCTGCGTCCACGTGATGATGTCGATTTTCTCGCCCCGCAATTCACGAACCACCGCTTGAACACGGGACCCTTTGATCCCAACGCAGGCCCCGACCGGATCGACTGCCTTTTCACGTGACGTGACTGCTATTTTTGTTCGATCACCAGGTTCTCGAACGACCGATTTAATTTCAATGATCTTTTCCATCACTTCTGGGACTTCCAGCTCGAAAAGTTTCGCCACGAATTGCGGATGACTTCGTGATAATATGACCTGAACGTCCTTCGGCGTACGACGAACTTCCAGTAACATGGCCTTCACGCGATCCCCACGCCGATAGGTTTCGCGAGGAATCTGCTCCTGAATCGGCAGAATGGCCTCGGTCTTTCCAAGATCGACGAGATAATTCCGACGCTCCATACCGAGAATGATCCCCGTAACGAGATCTCCCTGCCGCGTCGAGTACTCCTTTTGAACCGCTTCCCATTCGGCTTCCCGGACTTTCTGAAAGATGACTTGCTTCGCCGTTTGCGCAGCGATTCGGCCCAATTCGTTCATCTCGATCAGTGATCCAATTTCATCGCCGACTTCCGCTTCACTGTCGTAATAACGCGCTTCTTGAAGTGAAATTTCAGCTTTGGGGTTGGTCACCGTTTCGACAATCGTCTTTTTGGAGACGACGGAAATTTCCCCTGTCTTGGGATCGATTTCCACTTGAATGTTTTCGGCCTGACCAAAGCGCTTCTTTGCGGCAGTCTGCAGGGCGGATTCAATGGCTCCGATCACACGGGTCTTGTCGATTCCTTTTTGACGCCCGATTTCATCGATGACTGAAATCAGCTCTCGGTTCATACCTCACGCTCCTGCATCCATTTACCATCCATACGCCGGACTTCACGTACCTACAGCTTCACAACCAGTTTTGCCTCGGCGATTACTTCTCGATCCAGCCTTATCGACTTCGTCACCTTTGACATGATGAGATCCAGCACGACGGCTTGCTCATCCGCATTCATTAATCGCCCCGTAATCTTCCACTGCCCTTCGAGTGGTTGGCGAAGCTTGAGACTCACTTCCTTGCCAATTGCCCGTTGATAGTCTTGAAGTCTCTTAAATGGCCGATCAAGACCCGGTGAAGAGACCTCTAGCGTATAGGCGTGGGGAAAAGGATCAGCGACATCCAGAGCCGGTCCCAGAGCCTTATGTGCTTGCTCACAATCTGCGATGGTGACTCCACCAGGCTTACTGATCAGAACACGAACGACTGAACGAGAACCTTGACCGACACAGACCACATCTACTAACTCAACCCCTAACGTCCACAAAATCGGGGAAACAATTTTTTGCAACCGGTCGGCAACCGGTTCTGAACCATCGCCCGGCATGCTCAACCCTTACGTCTTTCGACATGTGTCCAAACAAAAAAGTGGGCATGAGCCCACTTACAGAGGCAGCACCATATCATGCACCCAGGAGCAAAGCAAGAGCACTAACCGGTCACAAGTGCCCACTGGGCAGCCAACGCTTTCGTCACGGGGCCGGGCTGGCCATGGCCAATTGTCTTCCCATCAATCTGAACGACCCCGAGCACTTCGAGTGTGGTCCCCGTCAGAAAGACCTCATCTGCAGCGTACAGTTCACTGACTCGTACGAACCGTTCCTCAATTGGGATCTCCTCCTTTCTGGCCAAATCCAATACCACTGTTCTTGTGACCCCAGATAAGATTTTGGGACCTTCGGGAGCCGTCATAAGTACTCCGTTCCGCACAGCCATGACATTACTGAGCGCTCCTTCCATGACGAGACCTTCCCGAACGAAAATAGTCTCAAACACCCCGGCTTTTTTGGCCTCTTCCCGTGCAAGAACGTTGGCAAGCAGATTAACGCTCTTGATATCGCATCGTCCCCATCGAAGGTCTTCGCGAGTACATGCCCTGACGCCGACCCGGCGCATCTCAAATGGTAGACCTTGCAATTCTCTAATTGTCATCACGATCGTGGGTTGGTTCAGAGAGGGAAAGGTGTGTTCCCGAGGAGCCACCCCCCGGGTAATCTGGATATAGACCTTGGCCTCTTGGTATTCAGCAAGGCCGAGCCCATGTTGAATCCACTGCATCCACTGCGCCTTTGAATATGGAAAGGGAATGCAGAGTTCTCGCGTGCTCCGTTCCAGTCGCACAAGATGCGCCTCCAGCTGGAAAGGTATACCGCGATAGGTCCTGACCACTTCGTAGACTGCATCACCAAACTGAAATCCTCGGTCATCAATCGACACCGTCGCATCCTGCCATGGAACAAAACTGCCGTTGATAAACGCGACATCGGGCATAAACTCAACTCCCAGTGAACAGCTGGGCCTCTATTTTGAAGACTCGCCGTTCTTCGGCGGTAAATTTCCATCCCAGACGCTTTTCAAACACGAGATGATATGCGCCTGGCTGAACGGCCTTGAGCTCAAAGATGCGTTGTCCATTCTCCACGGCATTGTTACTCGCAATACGGAGGAATTCGTCACTCAGAAGTGTGAGAGCTTTTGTGTCATACGTCGGCACCCATTGTTCGCCTCTGGTCCGATCTTCCCACAGACGAATGACAAACGGCTGTTCGACGACAACCCTGCGGCAATCGGCAGCATCCAGGGTTGGATTGTGGTCTGTGTTAGAAATGCTCACGCCTGCTCTTCCCCGTGAGAACTTTCCTCCAGGCTGCTCTGATGCTCATATTTTTTTGCGTGGACCGATTAGAATGTCGGTTCCTTCAACCTGTACTTCGTAGCTTCCCACGCAGTAACCACCACCATCTGTACCTTGGCCGTTTCGAATATCAAACGCAAGATCGTGCCATGGACAGGCAATGATAAAACCCTTGAGTCTTCCTTCAATAAGCGGTCCGCCTTCATGAGGACAGCTGTTATGAATGGCGTAAAACGTGCCGTCAATATTAAACAATGCGATCGGCCTGTCATTGACCTTCACGATTTTCGACTGACCTGGCGGCAACTCTTCGATCTGCGCAACTTTCTGAAAGTTATTTGTCATCCCTAATATCCTTTATAGAGGTTCCCAGCAGCTATAGCCTACATACGGAGTGTGTATTTGAGTTCATCATCGGGGGCAACCCGTGCCTTCTGAATAAATCCCGATTCCGCTTGGATGACATAACGGGCTGGTTCAGGTGGTGGCCCAAGGAACGGGCACGGTTCTTTTCGACAGGGTTCCGCATGCTCCAGCATATGGACGACGTGATGACTCTCGTCTATCCAAAGAATATCGATGGGGAATCGATATTCTTTGGTTTTGATCCGGTGCAAACCATTTTGCTCGAAAATGTAGAGCATGCCGCCATTGGGGGGCAGTGCATCGCGAAAAGCCAACCCAAAAAGCAATTTCTCCGGAGTATCCGCGACTTCAGCCTCAAGCTGAGTCCCACTGGGGAACGTTACGACAATGATACTCGATTCTTTGCGTTCGCCCAGGAAGACGGAGGCGCTCATCAAAAGAAGCGCCAGCAAGACCATCATAATGATCCGCTTGTTTCGCTGTTCCCGGTTTCCCGGCTGTGTCTGATTAGAGCTCATCGGTAACGTTCAATACATCCTTTTCCCTGTTAAGCCCTAAGGGCCCACTCTTATCGTAACCTAGGCCTTTTGGCAGCAGGGCATTCTGTTGACTTGAAAAAGAATCGGAGAATAAAATATCTCCCCGCGCACCTCATGTACCATCCCGAGCGCACTATGGTTGGAGTAATGTGAACTTGTCAATATTGTTTAGTCTTTGAGGGTGAGAAGGAGACTTTGGTCATGGCTTTGTTGATCACGGATGAATGTATCTCTTGTGGAGCATGCTTGCCGGAATGTCCGAATGAAGCAATCTTTGAGACCAGAAGCGACGCCGAAAGCAAGGGTAAACACGTGGGTGATGGACAAGGTGTCGGAGACAACATCTATGTCATCGCACACGATCGGTGCACTGAATGCGTCGGTCACTTTGACGAGCCTCAATGTGCAGCAGTGTGTCCTGTCGATAATTGTTGCATCTCAGACCCTGCCTACCCGGAGACGACGGAAGTACTTCTTGACAAGGCAAAGACGTTGAATCCTGATAAGGCGATAGATGCTGCCAAGGTGTGGAGCGGAGTAAGAAACTGACCTGGTTATTCGCTCTTTATTCTTAAAACCGAACCTCCGTTTTGGACTGAACTGGGGTTGTTTTGCTTTCCCATGAAAAAGGCCTCGGTTAACCAAACCGAGGCCTTTCGCTCTACTTATTCGAGGGCGCCGTCGCAGACTACTTCAGCATCAGTAACTTGCCGCCGACATGCCCGGCATGCAAATGACAACGATATTCCAGGACGCTTCCAGCCGCATAAAATAAGTCGCTGGTCGGAATACCGATGTAGCGTGTTTCTCCGGGTTTCAGGACCAACTTAGTGTCCAAAACGGTGGGAGCAGACTGATTCACCGCTGCGCTGAGATGGAACCCATGTTCAGCCGTCGCATTATTCGTCACCTTCAAGAGAACGGGTGAACCCGTACGCGTCTTGAAGTCAATGACTGTCATAGGCGGATACCACACCTTCATATTCCCAATTTCAACGGCATAGAAGGTAAGATCCACCGGCAGTTCTTTAAAAGGCTGGCCTACCACCGATCCAGTCTCCAAATCCCCAACTTCAACACCGCCTGCTTGCAGCGCATACGAACCCGAGGCTCCAACTAAGACCATCCCTAGGCCAAGTAAAACCGCCAACATTGTCTTGCCCATGACTACCCCCCTTACAAAAAATGAAGAGATATGGATAAGAGGCTTGTGAATATGTGTCGCCAAACTCTGGAGGACGTGCAGGCTTTGGTTGTTAAGGCATAACTTTTCTCTGAAGCTTCTTCAGAGCTCAATATACGACGTCGCGAACCTTATAACACAGGGATTAAAAGGGAAGCAACCAATTTGGAGCTGCTTAGGTCCAGAGAGTGTTTCCGCTCTTCTCCAAATCTCTGCTTTACTACGGCTTAAGTATTTCCCAAGAGTTCCGATACGGACGTTGGAGAGTGTGCCACATGCCTATTAATCTGGCGATCAATGGAATAACTGAAATCTATCCGACAAAGCAGGTGGGCTCACGGTCTAGCCGCGCTGAAACTGCCGGAGATGGCGAACCTCACGGCCAACACTCTCCGTCATTAGATCACTCAGCCTTGATTGCACAGACTGCTTACCGTCAAACTGGCGTCCAACAACGACACCCAAGACCGGCCATTTTAGCCAGAGATCTCATGAACGCTCCGGTCGTCTCTCTTTCATCCGACAGTATGTTACTCGATGCCTGGGTTATCATGTCTCAGAAACGTTTTCACCATATTCCCGTAACCTCTCTCCATGGCACACTGGTTGGGATGGTGTCGTATCGTGACCTGCTCCTGCACGTCCCGGAACTGATCACTGTAGGCGACAAGAAACAGGCCGCTCAAAGACGACTAGCTGAGATTATGACCCCCAGAGTGATCACGGCCACCCCTACGACAGAAATCAGAGAAATTGCGCACGTCATGCTCGATGAGCAGATCCATGCGGTTCCAATCCTGGACCAGCACCGGCTTCTCGCCGGCATCGTATCAACACACGACCTACTCCAAGCCATTGCCCATCACGGTCCTCTCGAACTCTGGACCTAGCCCCTCTTTCGGATAAGCGTTCGCTTCTGCACTCAGAGAAATCTTCCATTCGATCAAGTGGTTGGCTACCTCCCCCCTCATAAGACTCCTCTACATTCGTAGGACTAGGCTGACTGGTGATCCCGTAATAGGGTGACTTTCACATAAGTTAGGCCTAGGAATCTCTTCTTGCAGGTACCTTTACCATGACACTCTTGGACATATTCTTCGACACCCCAGTCGCAGCAGGAGTTTCCGCGCTGGTGTTATTGGCCATTGGGCTTCTACTCAAGAGGGAACGGGGGCGTCGGTGGATCCTCAGTCTGAGTCTTCTCTTGTACATCCGCTACATGGTCTGGCGGGTGCTCTACACCCTACCTACCGAGGACACCAGCAGCATGATCATCGGATGGATCGTCTTCCTCGCAGAACTCTATGGACTCTGTCAGTTTTGCTTCTTTACGTATCAATCCTGGTCACCTACGGATCGCCAACCGGCGCCAATCACGACTTATCCAACTGTTGACATCATGGTCACGGTCGTTGATGAACCACTCTCACTCTTGCGGCAAACATTAGTGGGTTGCCTAGCGCAGGAGTACCCGAAGGATCGTTTCAATGTGCACGTGCTCGATGACGGTCACCGGCTTGAAGCAAAACAACTCGCGACCACACTAGGCTGTGGCTACCTCAGGCGCCCGGATCGTCCCCGCCATGCTAAAGCCGGAAACCTCAATCATGCACTTCGTTTAACCGATGGCGACCTCATAGCAGTCTTCGATGTTGACCATGTCCCGGCTCGTACGTTTCTGAAAGAAACGGTCGGATTTTTCGATGATCCAACGGTGGCCATCGTTCAGACTCCGCACCATTTTTACAATCCCGATATCTTCCAGCGCAATCTCCGTGTAGGAGCGCTCGTCAAAAACGAGCAGGCCTTGTTCTTCCGCTCACTGCAGGCTGGGCGAGATTCTCACAATAGTGCCTTTTTTGCCGGCAGTGGTGGCCTCTTTCGTCGCCAGCCGCTAGAGGGGATCGGGGGATTCCAAACCCAAACCATCACCGAAGACATTCATACCAGTATGAACCTGCATGCGAAAGGCTACAGGTCCTGCTACCTCAATCATGTCCTCTCTGCCGGTCTCATGCCGGAGACGTTTGAAGGTTATCTCAAGCAGCGAAAGCGGTGGGCTATGGGTTGCATTCAGGTACTCCTCCGTGACAATCCCCTCACCAAACGAGGTCTCACGTGGTCACAGCGGCTGGACTATTTTGGATCGATCTTCTATTTCTTTTTTGGCCTTCCACGCCTCATTTGTCTTATTGCTCCACTCTCGAGCCTTTTGTTCGATACCCCGCCAATTCATGCGAATGTACTCCTGCTTGGTGTGCACTTCTTTTCGTTTTACATCGCGTCGGCACTCGTCATGCGCCCTGTCAGCCGTGGGTCGCGCAACCCATTCTGGTCAGATATCTATGAAATCGCCATGTGCTTTGCGCTCAGCGCTGTGGCATTGAAAGCGCTGGTCTCGCCACGTAAAGAGCGAGCCTTCGAAGTGACACCAAAAGGGCAGCGCATTAGAAAAAATACGTCCGCTGAATTGACGTTCGCCTGGCCACACTTATTGACATTTGGATTGCTGGTCGTTGGTTTGGCATTGGGGATTCAGAACCTTCGCCACGGCATTGGCGACCCCGGTCTGCCGGTCAGCCTCTTTTGGGGATCCGTCAATCTGCTGCTGCTAACAATCGCCATGTTCGTCGCCAGCGAACAATCCCAAAGCCGACAGGGGTTCAGACTTAACCGTGACTTCGCCAGCGAGTTATTTATGGATGACACCTCGGTCGTCGCTCGCATCCTAAACATCAATGAACACGGTGCTGCTTTGTTGCTAGAACAACCTGTCTTTACCGCCCAGGGCACCGTGTCTCTCCTGTTAACATCCTCACAAGGCACGATCGTACGGCTACCAAGCCGAATCGTCAGGCAGGAACGGCTTCCATCCGGTGGGGTGGGAGCTGGGCTTCAATTCATAGAGCTTGATGACACAATTAGAGGGGTGCTCCTTGAGAAGATATTTGGTGATCCGGCCCCTTGGGAAGACAGTTATCGATTCCAACCCGGTATCGTGAGTAGTCTGCAATCGCTGTTTTATGCCCTGACCGCCCCATGGCGGTCGTTCAACTGGGACCGTCGCCGGATGCTGCGAGTCTCTCATGAGAGCGTCTGTCGATTACGCACCTCGACGTCCTTTCTGCCCGGGAGGCTGGAAGATATGTCCTTCACGGGCGTGAGCGCCCTCTTCCCTTCGACACCAAATTGGTCGTTTACCGGCGCGCTCCTGGAACTCCCCCGTACCACCCTGAAGGTGAGCCCTGTATCGGTTGTACACGGTCTCCGTACGACCAGTGTCCGCTTCAGGGTCGAGAGTATAGAGCGAGGTGAAGAGCATTGGAGAGCGCTGCATGAGAAGAGGTGGAGCCGGTCATGATGAATAGCCTGTTGAAAAACACCTCTAGCCTACGCCCCTTTTGCTCAACGTGATTCGGTGATCGTCACCTGAAGTTCCTCCTTACAACCATTTACCACTCGCAGCCGATCGGTGGTGCCATTTCAGAGTTAGCCCACTAGAGATGCCTCGTGTACTTTTCTGATTTTTCTCCCGATTGTCGAGGTATTGCACTATCCTAATCTAGCTCCCGTTTATCACATTCGAGGCGGCACCCGTTGATATCCAGCATCATTCAGCTCGACTACCAACCCGTTGGTCGGTTTTACATTGACTCATTATTCGAAGGGGAAAGCCGATGGCGCGATATGTGTCCCTCCTACTGGTCACACTTGTCCTGGTGACGATACCCAGTCGCACACAGGCAGGAGACGTGTTCTCTGGGTTTCAAATCGACAATAAGAGCCAATACTTCGGCTACTTAGGTGTACGGACACCGATACTACTCATGTCAGGTGGAACAACCCTCTTTGCACAGGCGATGACAGCCGGTCTTGGATATAGTTTCAAGAGCAATGGGCAAATATTGGATACCAACGTACAGTTTGTCGTTCCATCTCTTGGGATTTCACAGTCACTCGGAAGGTGGACCCTTCTCGCGCTTGCAGGTCCACAACTACGCCGAATCGAGGAAGAACGCTTGAATACAAGTTCCAGCGTGGATCACCAGATCGGCTTCTTCGGCCAAATTGAAGGGCTGTACTGGCATGAAAAAGGTAGCCTCCATGCTATCGGGTCTTATGCCGATCTAGACAACTTCTTCTGGGGTCGGTTGCGTGGGAAATTGCTGACCTACAAGTCCGGTCGAGGTTGCTGCTCTCTTTACACCGGATGGGATATCGCTGGAATGGGAAACGGTGACTATCGTGCCATCCAGACAGGACCAATCTTTGAGGTCCCGATTGGGCAGGTTTTCTTTCTCGTCAGGGGTGGGTATCAGAACAGCACCTCCTTTCAGAGCGGCGGCTATGGCGGAGCCGAGATCTATTTTCCTTTCTAGCTCACTATAGCGTAGACCAATGGGAGAACGTTGCTGCTTGACCGATCGGTCTTTCACTTGAATCGATAATGGTCCAGATCAATGCCTGCTCGACGAGAAAACGCCGGCCTGTTGAAGAGATTCTGACTCCCCGATATCCATCACAGTAGCCATCCGACTTTGCTCGTCGCAACATCCGTTCCCGTTCGTCACGGTCATTCGGTTCGGCCGTCAGCCGTGATGGAGTCTGAGTGAATTGATCCCAGGAAAGCTCCCACAGATCGAGGGCCCGCTGATTCCCATAGTTCAAGATCGGGTCGGGTTCGTTTCCATGTGAGACGACGACGAAGGGAACTTCAAACAACATACGAGCTTGACGTTCAGTCTCACCTACCCGTTCAATTAGTTCTCGCCCCGTCCAATGATGATAACTATCCAGCAGCTGTTGGCACCACTGTATGATATTGGGCCGGTTCCAGTCCGTGATACCCATGCTCGTTTTGCTATCACGTCTTGCCCGGAAGGACAAGATTCACAGGCACCTTGTCAACCACATGGTCTGTCTCTGTATAATGTGGCCTCCGTACCAAAACCAGTAGGAGTCGTGATGGCCGCTACAACATTGTTTGACAAGATTTGGAACTCACATGTCGTCCGGGCTGAATCCGATGGGACGACGTTGCTGTACATCGATCGGCAGCTGGTTCATGAGGTGACCTCACCCCAAGCATTCGAAGGGCTGAGGCTCGTGGGTCGGCAACCACGACGGCCCACAACCACGTTGGCTGTACCGGATCACAATGTCCCGACCACAGACCGTCGTCTGGGAATCATGGATCCTGTGAGCGCGCTTCAGATTCAAACACTGGAAGATAATTGCAAAGATTTCAATATTTCTCTGTTTAGCATGAGCGACATCCGTCAGGGCATTGTGCATGTTATCGGTCCTGAACAGGGGTTTACGCTCCCCGGTACCACGATCGTGTGTGGTGACTCTCACACATCCACCCATGGCGCATTTGGCGCCTTGGCGTTTGGAATCGGAACCAGTGAAGTCGAACATGTATTGGCCACCCAGTGTTTGGTCCAGAAGCGGCCAAAGACCATGGAAATCCGTGTCGACGGTGTACTTTCGGATCGGTGTTCGGCGAAAGATATTATTCTCGCTATCATTGGCAAGATTGGTACGGCTGGTGGTACCGGCTATGTGATTGAATACACAGGTGATGCGATTCGCTCGCTCAGTATGGAGGGTCGGATGACCCTCTGCAATATGTCAATCGAGGGTGGAGCTCGTGCCGGCCTGGTTGCACCCGATGACAAGACAATGGCCTATCTCAAAGGGCGTCCGCTAGCGCCTAAGGGCGAGCAATTCGAACAGGCCGTCCTAGCCTGGCAACACCTCAAAACCGATCCCGATGCCACCTATGATGCCGTCGTGGTCCTACAAGCCGACCGAATCGCCCCTCAAGTCAGCTGGGGGACAAGCCCGGGCATGGTGAGTGGGGTCGATGAATATGTGCCGGATCCACGAACGATGGGTGATGATAAATCCAAACACGCCACCGAACGTGCGTTGTCCTACATGGGACTCATTCCTAATATGCCGATCACCGATATTCGAATAGATCGGGTGTTCATCGGCTCCTGCACGAATTCTCGAATCGAAGACCTTCGTCTAGCTGCTAGTTTTGCCAAGGGGAAGAAGGTTGCGAAGACGGTCCATGCCATGGTGGTGCCAGGTTCAGGGCTCGTCAAGCAGCAGGCCGAGGCAGAAGGGCTTGACCAAATATTTCGGGACGCAGGCTTTGAGTGGCGGGAGGCCGGATGCAGCATGTGTCTGGCGATGAATGCCGATGTCCTGAAGCCCGGAGAACGTTGTGCCTCGACTAGTAATCGCAATTTCGAAGGGCGCCAGGGGGCTGGAGGACGAACTCACCTCGTATCGCCAGCCATGGCGGTCGCTGCAGCCATTGAGGGCCACTTTGTCGATATCAGGCACTGGTAGTGAGTTCTCAAAAGTTTCTGGCGTGACATCTTTGCTTATCGAGAAGAGGACATTCACACTATGCAACCTTTCACGACGCTGACGGGTCTCGTCGCTCCATTGGATCGGGTGAACGTCGACACCGACCAAGTGATTCCAAAGCAGTTTCTCAAGACCATCAAACGCACTGGTTTGCGGGAAGGTCTGTTCTTCGATTGGCGGAAACGGCCAGACGGTTCTCCTGATCCGTCGTTCTTCCTGAACGACCCTCGCTATCAAGGAGCGACCATCCTTTTGACTCGAGACAATTTCGGCTGCGGTTCGTCTCGCGAGCACGCTCCGTGGGCATTATTGGATCAGGGGTTTCGCTGTCTGATCGCTCCAAGTTTTGCCGACATTTTCTATAACAACTGTTTTCAGAATGGGATCCTCCCAGTGGTCTTGAAAGCCGAGGAAGTGCTCATACTTCTCAAGGAAGTGATCGATACCCAGGGATATCGACTCACGGTAGACCTAGAGCGTCAAACGGTGGCGACACCCCAAAACACTACATATCGGTTCGAGATCGATCCATTTCGAAAAGATTGCCTGTATCGGGGGCTTGACGCTATCGGCCTCACCCTTCAACACGAGGACACAATCACAGCCTACGAAGCTCGTCGGAAAGTTGAAGCTCCTTGGCTCTTCTCTGATCTATGCGCTTAGGTGGGCCAAGGCTTGAAACCGATTTATCGTGAAGATTCGGCGGGCGCCCAAAGGATATAGGCTGCGAGTCCCCGACTAGAGCCACTTCTTCCAACGAAATCCTAAAAGCATGGCCGCTGCCACGAAGCCCATGATGCCCAGAGCCATGGGGTACCCCCACGCCCATTTCAGTTCCGGCATATGCTCGAAATTCATCCCATAGATACCGGCAATAAAGCTCAGCGGCATGAAAATTGTGGTAATCACCGTCAGCACCCGCATGACGGAGTTCAACCGATAGCTCACACTGGAGAGATATATATCGAGGCTCGCCGAAACCATTTCCCGTAAGGTCTCGATCGTATCTACGATCTGCACCACATGGTCATAGACGTCTCTGAAAAAGACCTTGGTGGGCTCATGCAGGAAGGGGCATTCCGATCGTGAGAGGTTGTTGATCGCCTCTCGTAGCGGCCAGACGGCTCGGCGTACAAACAAGAGCTGCCGTTTGAGCGCATGAATGTCCTTCAGCGTCTCCGGCCTTGGGTCGGCCATCACCCGTTCCTGTAATGATTCGATTCGCTCACCCAGCATCTCAAGCACTTCAAAGTATTGATCGACAACGGTATCGATGAGGGCATACACAAGATAGTCCGCCCCGTTATGCCGGAGACGTCCTTTTCCAGCCCGAAGTCGACCCCGAACGGACTCGAAAACATCCGTCCCGTTCTCTTGAAACGAGAGGACATAATTTCGGCCCAGAACAAAGCTGATCTGTTCGACCAGGATGTCCCCGCGATCCGACGCCGTCAGGACTTTCATGACGACAAAGAAATAGGTTTCGTAATCATCGAGTTTAGGCCGCTGATCAGTATTGGTAATGTCTTCCAGCAGGAGAGGATGGAGGCTGAAATGCTTGCCAAAGGCCTCCAACACATCAGCCTTGTGCACTCCACCGACATCTACCCAGGTGACTGTTTCATCGGCCGGAAGACGAAGTTCATTCACATCACGGATGAGATGCTCTTCGCAGTGAGAAGCTGAATAGTTGAACCGCGTCACGGTGACAGTCTCCGTTCGCTTCTCGCCAATATGTACCAGTGTGCCGGGGGAGAGTCCTTTCTTCCGTGACCGTTTCTGCATCAGTTTCATTGCAGGTGCTTGTACGCAGATTTGTCTCCCAGGTCAAGTTCGTGAGGCGAACTTTGCTTTTCTTCTTAAGCCGAGCTTGCTACTCTTTCTCCATGAGATGGCCTAACGAACTCGAGGTTCTGCTTCACGCCATTCAAGTAGCTGGGAAGGAGGCCGTGCGGCTGTCCCTGACGGGGTTTGAGACGATCCAGAAAGCCGATCGATCTCCTGTCACTTCAGCCGATCTCGCCGTAAACCAGATTCTCCACTCATACCTCCAATCGGCTTTTCCCGCAGATGGATGGTTATCGGAAGAATCGCCGGATGGCCCTGACCGGTTGCAGAAGACTCGCGTCTGGGTAGTCGACCCGATAGATGGTACGAAAGCGTTCATCAAGAGGGAACCGGAGTTTTGTATTTCGGTGGCGCTTATTGAGGACGGTCGCCCGATCGTGGCGGCCATTTTCAACCCTTCGGTAGATGAGCTCTACACGGCGACCAAGGGCGGTGGGCTTTACCTGAATGCCAAGCCAATCACCCCGCCTGCGTTCCCAAACGTGCGACCACCTATCGTCGCAATGAGCCCATGGGAACAAGACAATGGGCGATTTTCGTGCTTAGAGGGGATGGTCACCAGCCGTCCGATGCGCTCTATCGCATGGGGGCTCGCCCTGGCCGCAAGCGGCCACATTCAGGGCCTCGTCACACTGGAACCGGAGAATGAGTGGGACGTGGCAGCAGGGGCACTTCTCATCGAGGAAAGTGGAGGGCAGATTCATGATGGAGGCGGACGTCCGCTCGCCTTCAACCAAACCACGCCTCGTTATCAAGGGACGATCGCCACTAGTGCAACCTGTCCCGATGTCCTGAGACAGAACCTCATGCTTCTCAGCCGTGTGAGAGAAAGAGTGGGTGAGTAAGCGTCTCGTCCCGCCGAGTTACGGCGGTGGAGGTGTGTCACTGAGGCTCGTGACGGACGTTCTTCTACTCAAATGAAACGTGCCTCCTTTCTCGGATGGTTTGGTATCGGTACCGATACGGTCATACCACCAGTAACCTTCACCTTCCGTGAGGTCAGGGGACAGTTTCACATGGAACCCACCCTCCCGGTCGTTTTCCTTTTGATACCACTTCCCAGCCCATTGCCCTCCACCGAACTGATGGGTTTCGAACCGTCCATCCTTATAGGCGTAGGTGCCGTTGCCTTGCGCATCGAGCTGAAGGACAACGGTACCACCGTCCTCATACTCCCAGTTTCCCGCCAAGATGGAACGGTCATCCGCAGGGAGATTACCCAGGACGGCCTGACGCGGGAGGGACTGCTGGCCACATCCAGTAATGCTCACTGTCGCGACCAGAGTAGCCAGGGCAACCGGAGGCAAGCGCATGGACGAGGTTCATACCATGAGTCATGCCTTCCGGCAAGGAACAATGAGCTCTCTTCATCCGGAACTAGAGTTTGGCGGTGGTCAATCGACGACAGGCGTCCTCGAGATCAGAATCTGTTTTTGCGTAGCTGAAGCGAATGAAATGGGCTCCCTTCTGGCCTGAGAAAAAGGCCTCCCCAGGTACACTTGCGACACCAGTTCGCTCCAGCAGATATATGGCACGGGCTTTCCCTGTGTCACCTGGAAGCCGTGAAATATCAGCCAGCACGTAATAGGCCCCTTGCGGGATCGATGGAGTCAGCCCGGCTGCGGCCAACGCACGACAGAACCGGTCACGCTTGTTCTGATAATCATGAGCGAGATTCGTATAGAAACTGTCTGGCAGTTGCCCGATGCCACGGGCGACTCCGATTTGAAGCGGCCCAGGCGCACAAACATAGAGCAAGTCGTTCATGGCACCGATGGCACTGGCCCATGGCCTGGCTGCCACACTGTATCCGATCCGCCAACCCGTGACGCTGAATGTCTTGGAGTATCCGCCAATGGTGATCGTCCGTTCAGCCATCTCCGGCAACGTGGCCATACTCACGTGGTGACGGCCGTCATAGAGAAAGTACTCATAGATCTCATCCGTAAAGACAAACAAATCGTGTCGGCAGGCAAACTCGGCGAGCGCTTCTAGCTCCGGTCTGGTAAACACCTTGCCCGATGGATTACCTGGCGAATTAACGATGATCGCCTTGGTCTTTTCGGTGATGACCTCTTCAAGCTGGGCGATGGAGTAAGTCCAGGTCGGTGGCTCCATGTGCACCACGACAGGAACCGCCTCGACGGCGAGCAAAGCACTGATATGGTACTGATAATAGGGTTCAAACAGGATGACTTCATCGCCTGGATTGAGCAGAGCGGCACAGGCACAGTGAAACGCCCCGGTCGCTCCCGCGCTGACGGTTACCTCTGTTTCTGGGTCAGCCTGAATGCCGTTGTAGTGTGCGAGTTTCTGCGCGATAGTTTCCCGCAACTCCGGCAGGCCATCGAAGCGAGTATAGACATTGTACCCGTCTCGGATAGCCTTCTCGGCTCCTTCCAATACGACGGGCGGAACCGGCGTATCACAGACCCCCTGCGCCATGTTGATCCCCTTCACCTTCACACAAGCCTGGGTCATGGCCCTGATTTCTGATTGAGCCAGATCGGTCATGCGCCGACTGATGGTTCGTTCCACGATGTGCCCCTCCTTTGCGTGGCTCCTTTGTCGCAGAGGGCTCGGTTGGCGTCAAGATGGATTCATATGATGGATTCTTGATGGAATCGGTCCAATACCAGCTCAAGGCAAAAACGGAGTTTCTTCTTGCCGGACCCATGACTTGGCCTACACTACAGGCTATCGCGCCTAGGCCATGCCACCGCCTGGTAGGAAGGGATTACTCGATGCCGTCATCGCCTAAGGAAGGTTCTCCCGATGCTCACAAAGAGGCACAGCTGTTGGATCGACGAGGGAGGAGGCTCCCTCTTGGCTGTCGCATGTTCTTCTTCGGCGATGATGACTTCGAAGGGGAAGCAACCGTCCTAGACGTCTCGACCAATGGCTGTCGAGCCGAAACATCAGTCGAGTTGAACGTTGAGATGCAGTTAAAGCTGTCCTTATTTCTCTCCGACTTTAAGTGGCCCCTGCGAATCGATCAGGCTATCGTTCGGTGGATAGACGGCAAGCAATTTGGCCTAGAGTTTACCAGCATTCGACTGGCTCAGCGAGAGAGGTTAAGGAAGTTAATTATGCAGAGCAGGATATAGGTCAGCACTTCAGTATGCCGAAATCCACTCCCTCATGCCGACAACGACCCGCAGGGATGCTGCTGTACAATTTACAGTATCACCTCTACGATTTTCCCCACAAGGCTTCTAACCGTTTGGCGCGGCCGCAGTTGTACTTGTAATACTTATACCGGAACGGGTTCTTCTTGTAGTAATCCTGATGGTAGTCTTCGGCCTGGTAGAAGGTCGATGCCGGGACCAGCTCCGTCACAATCGGGGTGGGGAATTGCTTGGTCTGTTCAATAGCGGCTTTGGATGCTTCGGCCAGTCGTTTTTCTTCATCCGTTGCATAGAACACTGCCGATCGGTATTGGCTCCCATGATCGCAGAATTGCGCGTTCGGCGTGAGCGGGTCGACATTGCGCCAAAAGGCCTCTAGGAGTTGTTGGTAGCTCACCTTCATGGGATCGTACGTCACTTCGACTGCTTCGGCATGGCCTGTACGCCCGGCTGAGACCTGTTCATACGTGGGGTTGGCTACGTTCCCCCCCATATAGCCGGAGAACACCCACAGCACCCCGTCAACCGATTCGAACGCCTCTTCCATACACCAGAAGCAGCCTCCCGCGAAGTAGGCTTTGGCCTTAGTGTTTGCACCCAGGGCGGCGTTTGACGACATCGACGCGAAGGGCACCAATATTAGGATCACGATAGTGAATAGGATCAAACGTAATCGTGTCTTCATGGTTGTTTCCTCCTTGCCTGTAGTCCTGGCAATGAGATGATTCTTACATCCTACTATACGATCGGCCGACTGGAAGAGGCGAGCCCCAGGAAACTAGCCCTGACGGAATCCGCTCCACCCCAGCTCCTTACACTGGGAGATAGGCGTATGGATTCTGCCGGCCAGATCTCACTCGCGGTTGACGCGCATCCATCAACTTCATGATCAACTCAATGGCCTCCTCTGGCGAGTCCGCGGCCTTGACCAATCGCTTATCCAGCTTGCGGAAAAACGCGAGATCGGCAGGGGAGGCTGCGACGAGAATGACGGGCTTGCCGGCCTTCACGGCTAGTGCGACTTCTGACACAGTGCCTGAACCAGTCAGGCCACATACCACGACGACATAACTAGATAAGACGTTGATATTGTTTCGCCCGCTTCCCATCTCGGTGATGATAGAGACGTCGACATGGCGCGAGACCTTATCCTTGGCCGTCGGTAAAACCCCGATGGTCAGGCTGCCCCCAACTCGTTTCGCACCTTCACAAGCGGCGTCCATCACGCCCACATCCTTGCCTCCCGTCAGCACCACCCAGCCGCGTCGAGCGATCAGCTCTCCAAGGACCCGCGCATTGTCGAGATCCCTCTTCAGAGCTTTGGCTGGTCCCATAACACCGACTACAAATCGCATGACTTCCTCCCCCTACTCCCGAGCAATCGCTCACAAACAAAATGACGTGAGGATCATATTTTCATACGCCCATGCCCATTGCTCGAACCCCACGCCAAGGTCTCCCCCAGGCAAGCTATAGCCATACGTGGGCAAGTGGATTCAAGCGCCAAGACGGCGTCCGTGTGCCGGGCAGAATCCAAAAACCAATCCCCCACACAAGGTGAAGGTTCATCATAGGTGTATTAGCAGAGCCGCCATGAACCTGGCTAGGGGAGGGTTGGTGACTGTGCCTTGGGCAGCAATCTACAGATTGAGAGACTGACTTTCCGGTTCTTGTGGTGGAAGCGGTTTTTCTTTGGTCGTGAGATTTTTCCGAGCAATCCGTCCCCGTTTTGCTGGGTTCGGCCCCATCCCAGTCGCAAGTGTGGGATAGCTGTCTGCTTCAAGTTCTTTCCCAAGATGAACCAGAACCTGCTGCTGTGAGACGACCAGAGACTTCAACTGCGCAATTTCATTAGAGAGATGCGCGATCTGATCCTGTTGCGTAATAAGAAATGATCGCAGTTCTGAGATAGCTTCGGGCTGGACTAGCGTCGCCGTCACACTTTGTTGTTGGGGGACGCCACCTTGGACGTGTGCAACAGTTGCGTGTTCCTCTTCACGAGGTTGAATTATTACACCCCCGGACTCGATATTTACATCCGCAACGGCCTGCTTAGGTTGTATGCCGGTCATGGCTATTGGAGAAACAAGCACTCCACTGTCTTGTGGCATAGCTTTGGGTTTTGGGAAGGGCGTTGCTTCCTCTTCGTACCGCGTCACACGGGCAAGGAAGTCAACCGTCTTTCGCCAACATTTGGTCGCGACCTCTAGGAACAGTTGGCCGTATGGCGTAGGGGCCGGCCGTGCCTCATCGATCTGTTTTTGTGAGGGGATACGGTGAATGAGGTTGATCGGCTCTTTATTGAATCGCTGTGCCATAGGTCCATCCTTCCCTAGTTCATATGACCTACCTACTCCTGGCGGAGGTAAGAGTCAACCCTTTTGTTAGGAAACGATCACAAAACATTGGTACTCGTGATTAGTGCTTTAGAAGCGGGTGACGCTCGTGAAATGGAATTGAGGCAGGGCCACAGCCGGGACCAGGACCTTTCGGGTCTCCGAATTCACAGCCTCCATCGGCGCGGTCCATAGGTCGACATGCTGAAACACGTCCAATGGGCTCTCATGAAATCGAAAGTTTTTCACCGCGGAGACGATTTCTCCGTGTTCGACCAAGAACGTTCCATCACGGGTCATCCCGGTCAACATGAGATCACGAAGATTCACAGGGCGAATGTACCAAAAATTGGTTACGAGGATCGCGCGTTCAGTCTGCTTCACAAGATCGTGAATGCTGTCGACCGGCGAGCCCTCTAGAGATAATTCCAGAGCCTCCAAGGTCGGGATGGTCGTCACTCCCTCTTGCTTGGCCGTGAATCGGTCATACGCCAATTGTCTCAAGACTCCGTGATCGATCCATCTCGAAGGCGTACTCGGCAAGCCATCGGTCGAAAAACCTTCGCCCAGCAAATCCATATGGTCCGGGCTGTTCTGAAGCGTGATGCGTCTATCAACGATCGCCTGTTCGAGTTTGCCCGCAAAGGCGCTGGTCCCCTTCAGGTAGGACTTGGCGTCCAACGACCGGATCAGCCAAGCCCACAGTCCGGCGACCGCAGCCGGTTCCAGAATCACCGGATAGCGTCCCGCAGGTAGTTCGCATACATCACGGCTACGTTTGGCCTGGCAGATCGCTCCAAGTGTGCGCTCCTGGACTTTCAGGTGATTGATCGATCGATGGGTCGCGGCGCTCCATCCGGTCGCGTCACCGGCTTGAACCGTGAGACTGAAGCTTGCTTCCCCTCGCCGTTCATAGCCAAACAGTCCCGTGTCGGCGGCAACTCCGACCGCCGCGGCCGATGACGAGAGCGTTCCAGCCGCCATGAGATTCTCCATCCGGCATTGACCAATCGCTTCGTTTGCATATTCCAGGCGTCGAGGTGCCCCCGCCGTCATCGT
Source organism: Nitrospira sp. (assembly GCA_036984345.1). GTDB lineage: Bacteria > Nitrospirota > Nitrospiria > Nitrospirales > Nitrospiraceae > Nitrospira_D. The sequence goes on from BQXA01000021.1 coordinate 61,085, forward strand.
CTCAGGCTTCGCCGTGTCTCGGGCCGGAAACCTGCATGGTCCAGGAGGAGGAAGGTATTCGGGATCAACAGGAGTGACTCTGGCAATGTTCTCGGCGCGGGACAGCGTCTCCTGGATTGCGCCGGCGGTAAAGTCCGTCGTACTGGCAGTCCCCTCTCGTCCACCGAAGGCGACCGTCACCGCCAGCGTGCCGCGTCGTTCATCCACGTTCTGAATGACTTGGTTGTTGGCAAATCTAGTCGTGCCGGCATGGCGATCGTGAACACGAATCATCGTGTGATCGGCGGATGATCGAGTCAGAACCAGCTCGCTGAGGAAGCGAAACTCCTCTCGACTTGTCATATGAGGCCACTGATCGCCATGGAGCGTCATCGGTGGCCCTCGCCCCGAATCACCTCAATCCTCCGGAATCGTGCGGGGGATGCCGCATGAGTCATCCAGCCCGACTGGCCTGGCTGGCCCTTGCCGCAGGTAATGAACCCGTATCGGCACCGAGTTGATCGGTCTGCCACCCCATCACAGCTGTTCCAGAATTCCGGCGTGATCCCATGGTAAATCACATCCCGGAGCATGTGAGACCGTCGCCCGTTTTCAATGAGCCAGAACGCATCGCCGCCGAACTGAAAATTGTACCGGCGTTGATCGATACTATAGGATCCGTGGCCCTCAATGTAGATGCCGTGCTTCACATCGGCTATCAGCTGCTCAACGGTTGCCGAACCCGGTTCAAGCCCGATATTTGAGATACGGACGATCGGAACGTGTCCCCACCCGTCAGCGCGATTTGATCCTCGCGATTGAGTTTCCCCGATCTTCGACGCCACTTCCCGATTGGTACAGTAGCCGACAAAGATCCCATTACGGATGATGTCCCACCGTTGACACTTCACGCCGTCATCATCGTACCCGGTTGCGGCCAGGGTTTCAGGCTCGGTGTTGTCCGCCACGAGGTTTACGTCCGGAGAGCCGTAGCGAAATGTGCCGCGCTTGTCCGTGGTCAGGAAGCTGGTGCCAGCGTAATTGGCCTCGTACCCAAGCGCACGATCCAGTTCGCTCGGATGACCACAAGATTCATGGATGGTCAGGGAGAGATGCTCAGGATCAAGCACCAGATCGTACTGGCCGGCGTCGGCCACCGGAGCCTTGACCTTCTCGACCGCCTGATCCGCGACTCGTGTCGCCTCACGTAGGAAGTCCGATTCTTCGATGAGCTCATAGCCTTTCCTGAGATGGGGCGTATTGAAGCTGCGCAAGGCAAACCGACCGTCATGGAGAGCCGTCGCCGTACAGTCACCTTGTCCGGCCAGCAGGTCGAATTCCAGATGCGATCCTTCGGTTGACACAAAGAGTTTTTTGTCTCGACGCGCCCACAGGCTTGCGCTGCTTCGCGCGATGCCGGATTGCCGATGGAGCGTTTCCATCGTATTCAACAGCAAGTCGGCTTTCTTTTCCAGAGACACGCTGAAGGGATCAATCCGGTAGGGCGTGACCACACGATCCCGATGGATCGGCTCTTCAGCGAGCCGTACTTTTTCGAGGGCGATCGACGCAGATCCTTTGGCAATTTCGACGGCCAGGTCTGCAGCACGTGGTACTTCCTCCAGCGACAGCACGGAACTTGCTGCAAAGCCCCAGGCACCGTGATAGAGCACACGTACCCCGAACCCGATGTCCTTGATGTCGCGGATCGAGGCGATCCGACGATCCTCTCCTTCAATGTGTTGCGTGCTGCTGTCCTGAATACGGATATCGCCGTACTCGGCACCTGATGCCGCAATACGTTTCAAGGCTAGCTCCGCGAATTCATCCCAGGTTGGAGAGTTCATGCAGCGATTCCAGAATGAACGAAGAGATGGATCAGTATAACAGGTAGGGATCAAAAGGGTGAGCGCATCGGTATTCGGTAAAGAGAGATTAGCTTACTACCTATTTTTCTGATCGGAACACAAGCCAAAGCGTTGAACACTCATGGCTTTGCCGCTCCCTACAAACATGGAGATTGCGGGCCGTACTGGCTAACGTTCGACCTGAGCAGCAGGGCTCGGTAAGTAAAGCGTGCTTCCAAGAAAGGTCCGTTTGATGGAGGGGTTAGACATCAACTCGTATGATCCTCAAGAGCCTTCGGTTGAGGAAATCTCATGTAGCCATGCCAGCAACGGTTCACTCGGCTTGAGTTCGAGGCGATATGGCAGGAATGGTTTGATGTACTCGTCCTCGGCCACCCTCGGTGCGAACGTTGATGTGGTCGTCACAACGCTTTTTGACACGTTGCCAGCTCCTGCAATCACTCCTATCATCGCCCGGACTTCTTCTGCGGTGACGACATGACCAGGCTTGTAGGCCTTAACCTGATCGAAGATTCGAATCGAGCCAATTCCGGATTTCGTCGCAACTACGTCGCGGCCCTTGTCGCCACTCCGGGGCGTTAGGACAACCTCATCGAAACTAGCACGCCTGTATGCCCCAGCGATAATTTCTTCCCAGGTTCTAGGGTTGATCTGGTAAGCGCCGTCGGGATCTCGCCGGATGCTTTCCAGAATCTCAAACCAGGGAACCGCCACAGCTCGAACAAGGCTGCCTTCCGCTGATGCGCCACGAAATTCCAGTAGCGCCTTGAGGGTAATTTCAGGCGTCTCCAAATTCAGGTTGTTGAATATGAGCAAGAGGCTCATAGCGTGTTGAGTCGGCTAAAAGGCTAACTATGCTTAGATCGATCGGCATACGGCCGGATCGGAGCTAGAATAACCCGACGATGCCGATCAAGACTTTTTCCTGCACGATCAGGGGGAATTGGGGAATGTCCAACTACTCTTGCGGCGCGTAACCGGCTAGCCTACTGTCCATCGGATGGACGGGGCAGCTTGCGTACACATCAAGTCTCGGCCAAGGAACTCACAGACCTAGATGCTCGTCCCCGTGCGGGTCGCTTCCACGAACTGCTCGCTTGATTCGTCGAGCGCACGTCCGCGGCGGCCCTTGGCTGGGAGAATGAAGAGCTGTTTGGCGTCGAGATTCTTCATTTCTTGCGGCGCCTCCGGCAACGTCATCTCATACTTCGGCTGACGTTGATGGTCGGCGATTTGGAGTTTCGGATTGTAGACGCTGTTGAACTTCCACAGCATCTTGACGAAGTTGGTTTGCCCCTTCATCAAATGTCCTGCCGCAATCTTGGCCGTCCCCTTGAGGGCCGCCCACCCGAGGTGTTTTTTATTCAGCACCTGCTGCGTCTTGACGAGTTCTTCGTAAAACTCAGGGAGCGGAAGCTTGGTTGGCAACACGGCGTGCTGAATGTCGAAGAGGCGATAATCTCGTGTCTGGAATTTGCGTGATTCCGTATGCCAGCTTTCGGTGCCGGGATAAGGCGTGTTCACGCTGATGTTCACGATCTCTGGGATTTCCAGGCACCACTGGCGCACGACTTCAAACCGTTGGCGATCCCAATCCGGATCGGCAATCAGATTGATGGCAACGGTAATCCCGAGTGATCGGGCAAACTCCAGAGCCTCAAAATTCCGCCCCAAGGAGATGCGCTTGCGGTGCATCTTGAGGCCTTCTTCGTCGATCGCCTCGACACCCAAGAACATGTATTGAAGACCGAGTTTCTTCCAGAACTGAAACACTTCCTTGTTCCGCAACAGGACGTCGCCGCGTGTCTCCATGTAATACTGTTTCTTGATCCCGCGCCGCGCGACAGCTTCGCCGATCTCCATGCCCTGCTTACCTTGGATGAAAGCGACATCGTCCACCAGGAAGATGCCCGGCTCTTGTACCTGTTCCAAGTCCTCCACAGCCTTTTCTGCGCTGACCGTCCGATAGCTGCGGCCATAAAAGGTCCAGGCGCTGCAGAAGGAGCAATCCCACGGGCAGCCTCGTGCAAACTCGACCGAGGCACAGGGATCGAGCACTCCAATGAAATACTTGTGGCGATTGCGAAGTAGGTCACGTGCTGGTCGGACGTCATCCAGGTTCTCAATAAATTGCGCCGGAGGGCCTTCGCCATCGAGGGTAACGACACCGGGAACTTTCGTGATGGATTTGCGATCCTGCTCGACGGCATCCAAGAGCTTGGGGGCTGCCACTTCCCCTTCACCCTTGAGTACACAATCGATGGCCCCGTTGCCATGCTCCAGGAACTCTTTCGCCACGAATGATGCGCTATGGCCACCGATGAACACGAAACTGTTCGGAAGCTCTTGCTTGGTCAGTTTAGCCAGATCGACAATCTCCGGAACATTCGCGAGGTAGTTGCATCCGAACGCCACGGCATCGGGCTTCCAACTGCGGATGAGCGCTTCGTAGTCTTTCCAGGTGTCTGCCTGCAAATCGATCAAACGAACCTCGTGACCCGCTTGACGACAGGCCTGCGCAACCATCTCGAGTCCGAGCGGTTCGAGACGCAGATAGATCTTGGTATACATGAGCGGACCGGGATGGACTGCGAGGAACTTCATCGTTCCAAACCTCCTCGTCTATAGCACACTGGGCTTAAGACCCGTATCTTTCTGGATGCGCGGACAGGCCAGCCCAGTTGAGTATTCACGATGTGATGAATAGGTGCAGGGACGGATTTTGCCAGAATGGAGCTGTCGGTGCAACATTTAAGTACGCAAGACTAAAGATGATTCGTGCAAGCTCGGCTTAGATCATCTGGCTTTTCTTTGACTCTGCGCTTACCATACGATCATGTTGCCTCCGGAACGGACGGCGCGTCAGCGCATCATGGAACTCTTGACCGATGCCCCACGAACCACTGAACAATTGGCACGGATCCTCGGACTCCCAGCACGGCAGGTGGAGGAACACTTGGTCCATGTGGTAAAAACGGTGGCGCGAGACCGTTCACGCCGGTTTATACGTGACCCATCTATCTGCTTAGAGTGTGGATTTATGTTTCGGGACCGCACCAGGTTGACGCGACCGAGTCGTTGTCCGCACTGTCGGCAGGAGGGGATTTCTTCACCTCGCTATTACATCACCACAGACAGATCTACCCATAACGATAGCGACAAGCCACGACGGAAAGAGGTCGAGAAAGGACCATCATCATGAGGACTGCACGACTCCTACTATGTGCCCTATGTTTGGTATTCGTAGGCTGCTCCGAACAGAAAGCGACGGAACTGTTCGAGACCGCAGCATTCGAGGAAAACCAAGGGAATTTACCGCATGCAAAGCAGCTCTACGAAGAGCTGGTGAATCTATACCCATCCACGAAAGTGGCTGAAATTGCCAAGGCCAGACTGGAAGACTTGAACAACAGAAAAGAGCCTTAACCCATTAGACGTCAAAATATTCTCTTTGTAATCCATATACTTACAGACAGCCTACCTTTGCTTCGCAGCCACCCTCCTTCGGTATGATGTCGAATCCTTTCTGTTCGACTAGGGTTGAACTGAGGATGCGATCCGAGACCAAATCATACAAACCAGGAGAGAATTTGATGAAAACGTACGCCGTTCGCAAGAAGCTACGAACTCCCGTTCAATGTCAATTCTGCTACTTCGCCGAAGGGACGCTCACGAATGGAATCGTCTGGGATTTGTCGGATACAGGGTGGCGCGCGACAGGACAACATCCTGTCACCGTCGGGACTGAAACAACGGTCTATATTACGTTACAGAATGGCACCAAGTCTTATAATGTTCTTATCGACGCCGCCATTGTACGTTGGGCCAATGGTCGTGAGGCAGGATGGGAGATCGTCAGAATGGACGAAGCAAACCGCACTCGGCTATTGGATTTCGTTGAACACTTCAAGCCCCTGGAGCGTACCTCGGAAGCCATGGGGCGAACACATTGGTGAGACATCCCGAGATACTGATAGCTACGACCGAGACGATGCCTCAGACCGTGATCGAGGAAACCACGGGAAAAACTCATTAGTTGTAGCCTGATAGGCCTTATATTCTTCATATCGGCTTGTACGGGCTTGTTCTTCTGTCCGTGGAATACCCGTCACATAGGCCAGCGCGATCCACATTCCGATCGGTCCGACCCAGGTGTAAATCCAACCAGATGCTCCCAGCGTCATCACGACATAGGAGCACCAATGCAGCCATTCAAAAAAATAGTTCGGATGGCGTGAGTACTTCCAGAGCCCTTCGCGGAGCACCCGACCCTGATTGCGTGGATCGGCACGGAAGTGTGCAAGTTGCCGATCTGCCTTCGCTTCACCGGCAACGGCGATACCCCAGATCAACAGCCCGAGCATCTCAACCAGCGACGACGGAAGCCGAGGATTCCACAGCACCACCAAAAACGGAAGTGAAAAGGCTGCGACTGCGAAAGCTTGCACTTGGAAGTACGCGAACATATTGACCTGTTCAGATGCTCCCCATTTTTTCCGAAGGCGCTTGTAGCGCGCATCCTCCTCTTTCCCGATGACACGATCGTAGAGAATGTAATGCCCTAACCGACCGGCGTAGAGCGTGACCAGCATGACCGTGAGAAAAATCCGTTCGGTGTTCACAGGCGCCTGCGTGGCATACCAGAGAACAGATCCAATGAGTCCTGCACACCATCCCACGTCCCCGACTGCGGCGTTTTGGATACGCCGTTGCACTACCCACAGTCCCACCATGACACCAGCCATGACCAAATACGCGGTCATGACAAGGGGCAATGGATCGGATTCGATCATCCCGCTTTCTGATCCCATTATTCCTCTCGCTTCACAATTCGTGCATCAATACTTAAGAGACACCGGGCTCAAAGTCCCACAAATCGGTTCCCCTATGCGTACGGCTGGTCACCCAGGACCTGAAACCTGGAATCTGAAACGACAATAAGTGCTGAAGCTTATCGCAGTTCAAGGAAAGATCCGCCGGGCGCAAGGCACCCTGGTGGTCTCGTGATGAGCCTTGAATGAGGCGCCCCCTCAGCTCCGGATACCCGGGTAGCAGCGCCTGACCGATCTCCCAGCGCGACAGCCGTTCACACCCTCCCAAGTGATACAAACCAGGTTGATCCCTGTCGAGCAACTCCCAAATGGCTCGGACAATAGCGCCTGCGGGCAACGGACAGCGGAATTCATCGTCATAGAGAGTCATATTCCCACCGTTCCGGACCACACGACACATGTCCTCAACGAAACTTCGATTCCCGTGCTCTGACGTCCCTGCCGTCAGGACAATCCTGACCGCCGTGTGGCGGGGATTCTGCAGGACATATTGTTCAGCTTCAAGCTTATTCTTTCCGTAGATGTTGATTGGATCCGCACGGTCCGGCTCCCGATACCAGCTTCCCGCGCCGTCGAAGACCCCCCCACTCGATAGAAAAATAAAGGGAATGTCCTTGGAGAGGCGGACCAGATGTGCCGTCGCCTCGACGTTAATACCTCGAGCGAGCTCAGGGTGTTGCTCGCAATCCTTGGTCCGGCTCATGGCGGCACAATGGATTACGGCATCAGGCTTGATGGCCCGCCACAGCCGCTCGGCGGCGCTGGAATCGGTGAGGTCGAGGTCGGCCCGGCTGAGGCCATGCACCTCCCAGCCAGGTGCCCAACGAGAGCCATTCCTGACAAAGTATTGCCCGATGAGCCCGGCTGCTCCGGTGATGATAGCGCGCGGTGCCATTGTGAAGGGGGCTATTGACGTGTGAGCTTGCGGTACCGAATTCTGTGGGGCTGATCGGCCTCTTTGCCCAGCCGTTTCTTGCGATCCGCTTCGTACTCGCTATAGTTCCCTTCGAACCAGACCACTTTGCTATCGCCTTCAAAGGCCAGTATATGGGTGGCGATCCGATCTAAGAACCAGCGATCGTGGCTACTGATGACTGCACAACCCGCGAAATTTTCCAACCCTTCTTCCAGCGCCCGCAACGTGTTGACATCGAGATCGTTCGTCGGCTCGTCGAGGATGATCAGATTCGCTCCCTCCTTCAACATGCGTGCGAGATGCACACGATTGCGCTCGCCACCGGAGAGATCCTTCACCTTTTTCTGCTGGTCCGTTCCGGCAAAGTTGAAGCGGGCACAATACCCTCGGGCGTTCACTTCTGCCTTACCCAACTTAATGGTTTCTTGTCCGTCTGAAATGACTTCGTACACGCTTTTGTTGCCGTCCAAACTACGATCCTGATCCACATACCCAAGCTTGACCGTCTCACCGACCTTGATCGACCCGGCATCCGGCTTTTCCTTGCCGATAATCAGCTTAAACATAGTGGTCTTCCCGGCGCCGTTCGGCCCGATCACACCGACGATCCCGCCCTTCGGCAGGTGAAAGTTCACATTCTCATACAACACGTTCTCACCAAACGCTTTACTGATCCCGTTGGCCTCAACCACCACATCGCCAAGCCGCGGCCCAGGGGGAATATAGATTTCCAAATCTGCCGCCACCTGGTCCTGCTTCTGATTGACCAACTCTTCGTAGCGATTCAATCGCGCTTTGCCCTTGGATTGCCGCGCCTTCGGCGACATGCGAATCCATTCCAACTCATGTTCCAACGTCTTCTGGCGCTTGGACTCCGCCTTCTCCTCTTTCTCTAACCGGTCCTTCTTCTGCTCCAACCACGAACTGTAGTTGCCTTGGAAGGGAATTCCGTGGCCTCGGTCTAGTTCCAAAATCCAACCGGCCACGTTGTCGAGAAAGTATCGATCGTGGGTGACCGCGATGACCGTGCCTTTGTATTGTTGCAGATGTTGTTCAAGCCATTGAACCGATTCGGCATCGAGATGATTCGTCGGCTCATCAAGCAAGAGGATGTCGGGTTCTTGGATCATGAGACGGCAGAGGGCGACCCGGCGCTTTTCTCCACCGGACAAGGTTCCCACCTTGTGATCGGCGGGCGGACAACGCAACGCATCCATCGCGATGTCGAGCTGATTTTCGAGCTCCCAGCCATTTGCCGCTTCGATCTTCTCTTGCAGCTGTGCCTGCTTGTCAAGCAGCTTCTCCATCGTGTCTGGGTCGGCTGAACCGATCTGGTTGCTCACATCTTCATATTCCTTGAGCAAGGCCACGAGCTCGGTCTTGCCTTCCTCGACAACCTCCTTCACCGTCTTATTCGGATCGAGCTGTGGTTCCTGCTCGAGTAGACCGACACTGTAGCCTTTGGACCGGGTAATTTCTCCAGTGTAGTTCGGATCGACACCCGCGATGATCTTGAGCAGCGAACTCTTTCCCGAACCATTCAAGCCCAGCACGCCGATCTTTGCGCCGTAATAAAAGCCGAGGTAGATTTCCCGCAGCACCTGCCGTTTCGGCGGATAGACTTTGCCGACATTGACGAGTGAAAAAATGACTTGTTTATCGTTCGTGGCCATACGTTCCCCTATCTAGCTAATGATCGACGACTGTGTTGAACGGCACGCCCTCCTCCAGAAACCCGTGCACAAGCCCATTATAGTGAATGCAGGACTGGGAGTCCGACCTTCACCTGATCAACCAGGCCGGCCAAGCCGGCTCTGACTTCTAATTCGTTACGTACTGGTGCGAGAAACGCCACCCGTCCGCCCTGCATCCGGCCAGGAATGGTCAACCGAAGATGAAATCCGAACCGATCCAGTGCCGTCACGGTCGCCTGCTGCACCTCCGTATCACCTAACGCGCGGGCCAGTCGCAACAACGTCTCCGATTGGTCAGTATTGAGCTCGCGGATCAGGCTTGAGGCTTCATTCGCAAGCGGATCCACCGCCGCCCCTGCATAATCAACCGGTGTCACCCAGCCCATCGACCCAAACCCTCCGACAAAGTACATCTCCGTGATGGCCATGCGGAAAAACCCAAAATCTTGGTAGTCCACCCAGTAGGAGGCGTTGGCATGACGCTTCAGGTAGCACGCGCGAACCTCAGCCTCCTCCTCTTTAGGCACCTTGGTCACGGAGCCCATCAACGTGACCCTGGCCGCTCCGAGTGGGTCGCTCCGGCTCTCAGGCGGAGTCACTAGTAAGCTGGCGCGTGGATCGCCCAGGAGGTTTTGCGTATGCATTGCCATCGTGCTGATCAGGAAGACCGGTTGCCCCTGGGCATCCAACCCGTAGGGCATCACTGACCCAAACGGCCAACCTGGCTGTTTGCGGGAGAGCGTCGAGAGACTGCCGGTCTGCTGCAAGTACACGAGCGTCTTGGCCCTCTCAGCATGGGATGGCTCCGGAACCTCAGGGCCGTCTGCATCCGGACCGCTATGATGTTGTCGTGATGAGGACATATAATGATCGTTCACCTGCACTCAATGAATTGTGTGACACCTTACCCGGATCTGTTGGACATTTCCACTGAGAGAGCGGTCAGGGCGGAGAATTCTGTGACGTGCATGGCACACGTAGACACAGAAAGAAGCAGACCCATGCTCGAAAGACCCTCCTTTGCCTGGGACAGGCTTCTGCACCAGATCTAGATCTAGCTCGAACACACATCCAGCGATCTTCTGTGATCGTGCTGCCTTGAGCGACACTCCCCTTTGCGGTATGGTACCCTCCCGTTTCCTACGTAGGAGGCTTCTGCCGGATGCGACTGTCTTCCTCAGCTACTCACGCGCTGATGTTCTGCTGATCGAGCAGCTTGAGGCCCAGCTCAAGGGCCATCCAGAGATTTCCATCTGGCGCGACCAAGAACAAATCTACGGCGGGCAGAAATGGCCGAAGGTGTTGGGCGCAATAGTAGCGAAAACGTCTCGGGAGTCCTTCTAGCCATACACGATCTGATCTGATCGACCCTACGAGGACTCGGGCTGCCCAGCTAATCTCCAGCCGACTAGCCTCTATCTGCCAGTAGTTGGATTAGAGACCGACTACCCACCAGATAAAAGATCCTACAAGCGCTCCAATAGCAGGTATTAACACCGGAAGGATGGTCCGCCATTTTTCAATAACTCGCCAGAGGCCTGGCACATGCCTCGCTCCAAGGTAAAGGAATCCAGAGAGGACAGCCCCACCTGCCGGGAAAACAATGGCCAACCAAGTGTTCTGTTTCGATCCAAGTAGGCTTCGCCGTCCTTCGAGCAAGGATAATGCATCGCCTAATTCGTACTTCAAGGCGTTGGACGCATCATCTAACCGCTCCAGGTTCTTCCGAATCTGTTGAACATAGTTATTGGCCTTTTTCCGATCGCTTAAGAGCAGCCTATTGTCCTGCTCGAAGTCAAAGTAGTCTTCGATGCAGTTCCATCCCTTTTGACCATTTGAGGGCTTGGGATTGTCAATGGGTTCAGTCAAAGGTCTTCTGAGCGGATTTGAGAGGAATACCAGCAAATCCTCGTGGCCAGCGAGCGCTTCTTTGACTCTCCCCTGGCGTTCTTTTGTGCTTCGCAATTCATTTTCCACCTTGCTCACCTCATCGTGCAAAGGATCAAGGGCAGCGAGTGAAAACTCCTTGAAAGCGCTTGAGCGTGCTTTGACAAGCCTCGCCCGCGCACCAGCCAGTTTCTCAACTAGGTCAGCACTTCGCTTTTCCATTGCGGGCAGCACAACGTTCACAAGTAACGCCGCCCGTACGACACGGATCCACATCATATTAGCGGGGAGAGGGCCCAGATAGATTGTGGTGTCAGATCCATTAAACCAATCACCAGCTGAGTAAAAATATCGGTAGGTTATTCCCGGCAGGGAGCGCTCGTAACTGATGTGGTTACAGTGCATCATCTCAGACGCAGGATCTGACACTCCAAAACTAGTCAAGGAATTTTCTTGAAGGAACTGCTTGTTACGCTCGCCTGCATCACGATCTGTGCCCGATAGATACCGATTCCAGAAATCTGCTTCCCGGTAATACGGGAGGTTCACCCGTGAAAGATAAGGTGTAGTTTGCCATGGAAGTCTTGGCTCTATCCCAAGAAGCGTTCGGAGTTCGTGCAATTCCCGGAATTCTGTCACGATCTTTTTCCAATCCTGCACAATGTCCGAATAAGAAATCCTGGGATCTTGGTACTTGAATAAGAGCACCACGAATGTTGGGAAAGATAAGAGTTGCGTATGTGGCCAATCTTTGAGTGTGATGCGTATAATCCGTTCTTGCTTGGCGAAAGACCGATAATTGGGATAGGCCTTAAGCATCTGAGGATGGATCGATGGAAAGAATTCGACCTGTGCAGAGTGAACAGAGGAAAGCTGCTGCAGGCGATAGGCCAACCTTTCTGCACTTTCCTTACTATACTCCCATGGGTAGGAAACAGCTGTCGAAAAATGAACTGGAATGCCACTCTGCGTTACGATTTCTTTACCCCAAATTTCGTATCCGTCGCTATTTTGTTCAAGCTCTACCAGGTCTGACTCTCTAACTACAGAAACAGGAAAAACAGATTCGATTTCGATCGGGGCACGAAATAGCTGCGTTGAAGCTTCTGCGCTGTGTATCGACCAACACAAGGCCACTATGCATGCTATGGAAACCCTTGGGATATGATGCAGGCTGACCGCGATGCCATTTCCCCTGGTGAGACAGTTTCGTGATGAATGCTCGGTTGGTGGAGGCAGCATACTATATGGTTGTGCGCACGCACCTAAAGTGGTTGGGCTCCGTCACCTGTTTGCGAACAAGGGGGAGAGCGCCCAGTCTAATATGTGCAATTTCTTTTACAAAAGCTAGAGGGAGGAAGCTTTTGAAATTGGTGATCGCCTTCTCAGATGTCGCCATCAATCCAATTTTCTCATATAATTTCTCCTTAGCTCACTTTTTCTACTAGCCGTAAGGGACCTGATGCCCCACCCCCTCTCAGCCCAGTGCTGCATCGCCGGTGGAGGGCCGGCTGGGATGATGCTGGGCCTGCTGTTGGCCCGGGCTGGTGTCTCGGTGGTCGTTCTCGAAAAGCATGGGGATTTTCTCCGTGATTTTCGTGGCGACACGTTGCACCCTTCCACCTTGGAGATCATGCACGAACTGGGGGTGCTCGAACGATTCCTTCGCTTGCCCCACCAGAAAGTCTATCGGATCAACGGACAGTTCGGAGATCTGGAGTTCACGGTAGCGGATTTCTCTCATCTGCCGACCCACTGCCGCTACGTCGCCTTCATGCCGCAGTGGGACTTCCTCAACTTTCTCGTCGAAGAAGGAAGCCGGTATCCTACCTTTCAGGTGCGCATGAGTGCCGAGGTCACGGACTTGATCGAGAACGAAGGCTCGGTCGTCGGACTCCGTGCTGAAACGCCAAATGGACCGCTAGAAGTTCGGGCCGCACTCGTCGTGGGAGCCGATGGACGCCACTCGATTGTCCGGAAGAAAGCCGGGCTCTCTGTCGAGGAATTTGGTGCACCGATGGATGTGCTGTGGTTCCGGTTGTCACGCAAGCCTGATGACCCAGTCGATCCGATGGGTCGTTTCGATGTCGGACGAATCTTCATTATGCTGAACCGAGGTGACTACTGGCAGTGCGGCTTCGTGATTGCCAAGGGATCGCTTGCCGAAGTACGAGCGCAGGGCATCTCAGCCTTCCGCGAGAGCGTAGCGAAACTGGCCCCGTTTGTTTCAGACCGCGTGCACGAGCTGCAAGAGTGGGAACCGATCAAACTCCTGACCGTGCAAGTCGATCGGTTGCGTCAGTGGTACAAACCGGGCCTTCTCTGCATCGGGGACGCAGCCCACGCCATGTCGCCGGTCGGGGGAGTCGGCATCAACCTGGCGATTCAGGACGCGGTAGCAACGGCGAATCTGTTATGGCAGCCATTACGCGAGGGGCGCCTGAGCGAAGCAGATATGGCCAAGGTGCAGACTCGCCGGGCCTGGCCGACCAGAGTGACGCAACGGATCCAACTCACCGTCCAAAACCGCGTGATCAGCCGGGTGCTGGATCGCAAGAGTCCACTGACTCCTCCCTATGCCCTTCGGCTGCTGGCACGGTTCCCCTATCTTCGCCGTATCCCCGCCAGAATGATCGGGCTTGGGGTCCGACCTGAGCATGTGCGGACGCCAGTCAACTGAATCAGCAAACGGTGTTGTGGTTCATGAGCCAGGCTCGGCATCTTGCCTCGTTTCTTAGGTTCAGACATCACACTCTTTGTGAATCAGGATCAGCATCGGGTTTTTCTCATGATCACACGATGAAACAGCGACCTAATCATCATTGAATTGCTTTAATGATCATGCACCGCCCCATTTCCATGCCGAGTATGCAGAGTTGACAGCCACGGTTGACATCCGGCAATTGCGAGTATTGGAAGGCGAGCTGCCTCGCCGAGCACTGGAGCTTGTCCTCGACTGGGCTGAATTGCACCAGCAGGAATTACTGGATGATTGGAATCTTTGCCGAGCGAAGGAATCTCCGAAACCTATCGCGCCATTGTTATTGGGGGAGGCCTGCATGTACTGGGATGTGGTGGATGTGAAACCCTTGGATAACCTCGGACTCTTTATACAATTTGCCGACGGCCTCTCCGGAGAAGTCCGTTTTACGCCAGAACATCTCACCGGAGTATTCGAGCCTCTGAAGGATCCGATGTTCTTCAAACAAGTGTTCCTTGATCACGGTGCAGTCGCATGGCCTGGGGATATCGATTTAGCACCAGATGCCATGTATCAAGAGATCAAACAAAAGGGCGTGGCGCTACTAACCTGAGAATTCACCCACACTCCACCCCAGCCCGTTTCATTCAAATTGGAGTCTGTTAGATTCCCAATTCTTCCGCCAGCCGCACTTCGGATTCGTCGACGATCTCCTCCAGGCAGGTAAAGCAGGGGAAGGGGAACCGATCGACTGGAACGGCACAGACTTCGCCGACCGGCGATTCTTCCAACGCTGGGCCGCCGCATTCCTTGTGAATCACCACCAGCATCAGATCTCCCTCCTCACCAGTCGGCGAAATAGGTCGAGATGTTCTGGACTGCTCAGCCGATGGTCGCCTGGGATCAGCCGCAGATCGAGTGGATAGGATGGGAACCGTCGCAACAGTTCATTGGCGAATTGCTTGCTACCTTCCGATGGAATTACACCATCGTCTTGGCCATGAAGAATCGTCGTCTTCACCTGGCGGACGATATCGAAGGTCTTTGTCCAATACTGCTCGCTCTCTTCCACCCATTTCCACGACAACAGCCAATCCTTGTGCAAGGGATCGTCGTCCCAAGGCATCCATCCAGCGGTGTGCCAATCATGGAGTCGGTCTTTGGAGATGGTCTTGGCCCGCTCGCCCATCATGTTGAACGCCGGTGCAATCAGAATGAGTTCTTCGATGATGGGGAACTCCCGCGTGATCAACCAAGCAATCCAGCTCCCGAGCGAATTGCCGACGATCGTCATAGGCGGACCAGACTTGATGGTTTCCAAGACCAGACGTGCATCGGCAATCCAATCGGACAGGGTGTAGTCCGTAAACGATCCTTCCGAATCACCGAACCCACGCACGTCGTAACAACAGAACCCCCATCCCCTTTCCTCGCACCATTGCGCCAGCGCCTTACTCTTGTTGCCCCAACGTTTCGACAAAAAACCTGTGATGAAGAGGATCTGCCGGTCTGTCCCCTCGGCACGATCACCTCTGATGCGTTTCCCGTCGGCGCCGAGGAGTTCGAATGGCTGGACGTTCATACCGAGAGTCTCTTTGTGATGAACGCGCTGAGTCGTCGCAGCGCCGATTCCGGAATCTCATGGCCGCCTCGAAAATCGTACCACTCCACGGCATGACCGGCCTGGTTCAACACATCGCGAAGACGCTCGGCGCCGATGTGTGGAAGAATGTCGTCTTGTGTACCATGGCTTTGAAAGACCGGAAGGCCCTTGCGCTTGTTGATGAGAGGCGCCCAGACCTCACGAGCCAAGAGATTCCCGGACAGCTGGACCAATCCGGCAAACGGATAGTCGGTATGGAGTACCGCGTCGCAGGTGAGCATCGCGCCCTGTGAAAACCCGCCGATGACCGTCCTCTGATAGTTGATCGGCAGTTGTCGTGGGAGTTCCCTGAGAAATGTGAGAAACCGCTCACGCGCTAAGGCCAGACCCTGCGGAATCTCCACCGACAGATCACGAATGCGGCCGGCTTCTCGATCGGCCTGAATACGCGCAAAGTCAATGATCCACCAGGCGCGTGAGTCGCCAAGGCCCATATTCAACGAAAGCGGCGCTTCGGGGAAGAGCCATCTGGTTCCTCTGGGCGCATCCATCACATCAGCGAGCGGTACCAGATCGTCGCCCGGCGCGCCGAAGCCATGAAGCAGCATCACCACTGGACCGTCCCCCCCTCCATAGCCGTCCGACCCACCAGCAAGTCGGACCTTTAATTCACCAAGCACGAGCTCTTTCATGGTCTGTTGCTTCCCCTCATGATGAGCAGCTCACAGTCAGGTGCTTGCCCCAGTTGGGGGGAGGAAGGGCGTAGGCCTCCATCCCAGGCTGGTCGGTAAATGGATTCCGCAACAACGTGAAGAGGCGCTCGATTTCGGAGAAATCTTTCTGCTGCGCCTTCTCAATCGCCGTTTGAGCCAGGTAGTTTCGCAGCACATACCTCGGGTTCACACGATCCATACGTATGCGCCGTTCGCTGTCATCGCTATTCTCAGTCCTGAGCCGATCTCGATAGCGCGTCGCCCATTGGTCGAACCGGGCTCTATCGAGAAAGTGATCGCGTAGTTTCTCGTTCGAAGCCTCTTCGACCGACGAAAAGGCACCAAGTTCTCGAAACACGATCGTGTAATCCGCACGGCTGTCTTGCAGCAGGGCGAGGAAGTCACGAATGAGTTCGTCGTCCTCCGGTTTCTCCGCCACGAGCCCAAATTTGTCTCGCATCCGTCGCAAATATGCCTGTTCAAAACATAGGGTATAGGCATCGAGGGCGGCCTTCAGCGCTTCCTTTTCTGCCAAAGGCAACAGCGCTTGAGCCAGACAACTCAGATTCCAGAGCCCGATGTAGGGTTGCTGATCGAAGGCATAACGGCCGTTGTGGTCGGAATGGTTACAGATAAATCCCGCATCGTAGTCATCCATGAACCCATAGGGTCCATAGTCCAGCGTCAGCCCAAGGATCGACATGTTGTCCGTATTCATGACCCCATGTGCCCATCCGACCGCCTGCCACTGAGCGATCAACGTAGCTGTGCGTTCGACGACTTCGGTAAAAAACCGGGCATACCGCTCGTCGGCATCGCGGAGATGGGGGAAGTGTTCCGCGATCACGTAGTCGGCCAACGTTTTCAAGTGCTCGACCTGCTTCCTATAGTAGAAGACCTCGAACGTCCCAAAGCGAACATGCGACGGCGCCATGCGGACCAGCATCGCACCGGTTTCTATTTGTTCCCGGTACACCTTCTCATCGCTTCCGACAAGACAGAGTGCCTGTGTCGTGGGAATCCCAAGGCCCTGCATCGCAGCGCAACAGAGATATTCACGGATCGTCGACCGCAGCACTGCCCGACCGTCCCCATCTCGTGAGAAGGGAGTCAGCCCTGCTCCCTTCAGATGCAGATCCCACCGTTCACCCCGCCCATTCGTGGCTTCGCCCAATAAAATTGCGCGGCCATCGCCCAGCTGTGGGACATAGACGCCGAATTGATGGCCAGAATAGAGCATGGCCAGCGGTTCCATTCCTGGCGCGAGTGCACTCCCCCCGAAGAGGTCTGGAAATTCCCGACGAGTGCATTGCTCCGGATCAAGATCAAGTAACTCGGCAGCTATCGAATTGGCATGAATCAGATGGGGTGGAGCTGCGAACGGCGTGGGATTCAGCTTGGCATAAAACGCCTGGGGCAGACGAGCGTAGGTATTGTCGAAGGTCAGCATTTCCAAGGTTCGTCGAGTCATGATTCTGTGTACCATGACGCCCTCGGATTTCTCCACTTGCTCGTTTCTTCGTCTCTATTGCGAATGGTCCTGTCTGTTGAAGGATAACCTCATGTCAAGCTGCCTGAAATTCTTCTCAATAGTTAGACTTGACAGCAGGATACCCGAACAGTTGTACTACGGCGATTTGACTCTATGGCTTCCTACCGCATTATAATAGCGGCGCTCAGGGCAGGCGAAGAGGGTAGGTTCATCCAGCAGCGTAAACGATCCATCACCCTGTAACCATAGCGAGTAACCCTATGACGACAGCGTGACTGTCATCACAACAGCCATGATTATTCGGATTAAAAAGGGACTAAATTTACCGATCAGCGGAAAACCGGAGCAGCGGGTCACTGTCGCGAAACCTGTCCGCCATGTCGGCGTGTTCGGTGTGGATCATGTCGATCTCAAACCAGCCATGCTGGTCGCCGAAGGGGACAGGGTGAAGCTCGGCCAAGCGCTGTTCGAACACAAGAAGTTACCCGGCGTACGCATCACGGCTCCTGGTGCCGGGATGGTCAAGGCGATTCATCGTGGAGCACAACGCCTGCTCCAGTCAGTCGTAGTCCGGCTTGACGAAACCGAAGCCGAGGAAACGTTTGCGGCCTACTCTGCCGACCAACTGACCAGCTTGACCGAAACCCAAGTGGTGGACAATCTCTTGGCCTCGGGTCTGTGGGTCGCCTTGCGCACGCGGCCCTATAGCAAGATCCCCGACCCAACCACTCGCCCGACCGCCATCTTCGTGACGGCGATGGATAGCAATCCGCTGGCTGCCGATCCTATTCCAATCATTACAGCGGAGGCTGAGTCGTTCGTCCATGGCCTAACGGTGCTGTCTCGCCTTGGGACCATGCCGCTGTGGGTGTGCACGTCACCCGGACCTGACCTTCCGTTGCCACAGGGGTTAGACCAAGTGCGCCAAGCCAGTTTCGAAGGCCCCCACCCCGCCGGTCTGCCGGGGACCCACATTCATTTTCTCGAACCGGTCGACGTCAGTAAAGTTGTCTGGTACCTGAACTACCAAGAGGTGATCGCGATCGGCAAGCTATTTACCAGCGGCCGGTTATGGACCAGGCGCATCGTCGCACTCGGCGGGCCACGAGTCACGCAGCCACGCCTGTTGCAGACGAGGCTCGGCGCCTGTACCGAGGAGTTGATCGACGATGAACTTCAAGCCGGCGAGAGCCGCATTATTTCCGGCTCGATCCTGTCGGGACGCCATGCAGCCGACTGGTCATCCTATCTGGGACGCCATCACCTTCAGATATCCGTGATTCCAGAAGGCGTGGAACGAACGTTCATGGGCTGGTTTGCACCGGGGCGGAGAATGTTCTCCCAGAGCAACGTCATGCTCTCGAGTCTCTTCCGTTACCGCAAGGAGGAGTTTGGGTTGAACACCGGGCTGAATGGAAGTTTGCGCGCGATGGTGCCATTCGGCAACTTCGAGGATGTCATGCCTCTGGACATCCTCCCCACTCAGCTCCTGCGCTACCTGATGGTGGGCGACACCGACATGGCGCAAAAGCTAGGCTGCATGGAATTGGACGAGGAAGACCTCGCATTATGCTCGTTCGTGTGCGTGGGCAAGAACGACTACGGCCCGGTGCTGCGAAGCGTACTGAGCCAGATTGAGAGAGAAGGCTAAAGGCAGGCATGAAACGCTATCTTGATCGTCTCAGACCTCTGTTTGCCAAGGGCGGCCGGTATGAAAAGTACTATCCCATCTTCGAGATGGTCGATGTGTTTCTGTATTCGACTCCCGAAACCACGCACAACGCGCCGCATGTGCGAGATGGAATCGACCTCAAACGGTTGATGATGTATGTGGTGGTGGCGCTGATTCCCTGCATCCTCTGGAGCTGGTTCAACACCGGCTATCAGGCCAATCTGGCACTCGCAACGATGGGCGTGGCCAAGACAGGCTGGCGGTATGACCTATTGGCAGCCCTCAATATCGGTTTTGACGCCGGCAGCATTCTGGATAATACGGTCCATGGATTCTTGTATTTTCTGCCGATTTATCTGATGACTTTACTCGTCGGTGGGGTATGGGAGGTGGTCTTTTCGACGGTGCGTCGGAAAGAGATCAACGAAGGGTTTCTGGTCACCTCCATGCTCTTCACACTGACACTGCCACCCGATATGCCGCTCTGGATGGTCGCCATCGGGATTAGCTTCGGCGTGGTGTTCGGTAAGGAAATCTTCGGCGGAACCGGCAAGAATTTTCTCAACCCCGCCCTGACCGCACGGGCGTTTCTGTTTTTCGCCTATCCTGCCGAAATGTCAGGCGACCGGGTGTGGGTGGCGGTAGATGGCTATTCCGGCGCGACCGCGCTCAGCCTTGGGAAAGTCGGTGGTGTCGAGGGGATCACAAGCGGGGGCCTCACCTGGTGGAATGCCTTTATCGGCCTCATGCCGGGCTCCATGGGGGAAACCTCTACCCTTGCGTGTCTGCTTGGTGCGGCGTTCCTGATCTATACTCGAGTAGGTTCCTGGCGCATTATCCTTGGGGGGTTTCTGGGCATGGTGGGGGCCTCGCTCCTGTTCAATGTGGTCGGTAGCGATACCAACCCCATGGTGGCGATGCCCTGGTACTGGCATCTGGTTCTGGGCGGGTTTGCCTTCGGCATGACCTTCATGGCCACCGATCCGGTTTCAGCTGCCATGACAAGTGCCGGACGCTGGGTGTTC
The DNA here is from genome assembly GCA_036984345.1 of Nitrospira sp. Taxonomy (GTDB): domain Bacteria; phylum Nitrospirota; class Nitrospiria; order Nitrospirales; family Nitrospiraceae; genus Nitrospira_D. Next base: position 81,467 of record BQXA01000021.1, read on the forward strand.
GGCATTCTGATCGGGGCCATGACCGTGCTGATTCGTGTGGCAAACCCGGCGTTTCCTGAAGGGGTGATGCTCACGATCTTGTTTGCGAATGTGTTTGCGCCGCTGATCGATTATGCGGTCATCCAGCTGAACATCCGACGGAGGCTACGCCGCCATGTCCGCGCCTGAACCAGATTCCGCTCTATCCGCTCCGTCAGGTGAGAGTGCGAGCAGGACACTGCTGGTGACCTTTGTGGTCTGTTTGGTATGTTCAGTGGTGGTCGCAGGTGCAGCAGTGCTCCTTCGAC
>BQXA01000022.1:0-81408 GCA_036984345.1 Nitrospira sp.
CGTGAATTGAAATCAACATGGGGCGCCTTAATCATCCCCGATACTTGCGTCCCCACCTCCACTAACACCACGGGATTGATCGTTCCGGTCGCACTGACGATAGAAATCACCGGGCCTCGTTCGACGGCTGCCGTCCGGTAGTGTACCGGGAGCTTGCGCTCCCCATTAAAAAACACATAACCGCCGATGGCCAACCCGATGGCCAACATACTGACAATTAATCCAATTCGTCTCATATGCTTGATGCACCACCCTCGAACGATAGATCCATCCTATCAAGAAGACAGGAGAGAATCACCTCGACATCGGCACGAAGCGACAACCCTGTTCATCTCTGTCTTTTGAGGTAGCCTACCATGGCTACAATGGTAGACCAAGGAATGAGAGACCTTCCGGAAGGAAAGAATATGCTGCCAGACAGTTTGAGGCGAGTTCGTGGATCTACCTGGCGAGAAATCGATCCAGAAACGTCGTCGACACGTGACCCTTCTCAAAATCCGGATCATCAAGAATCCGACGATGCAGTGGGATGGTCGTCTTGATGCCTTCGATGGTGAACTCACCCAGCGCACGTTTCATACGTGCCATGGACTCCTGCCTATCACGGCCGTGTGTAATCAGCTTGGCGATCATCGAGTCGTAATAAGGCACGACCGTCGAGCCTTGTTCCATGGCAGAGTCAACACGAACTCCAAACCCTCCAGGTGGACTATACCTCGTGATCGTGCCAGGGGACGGTGTGAATTTCTCGGGGTCTTCGGCGTTAATACGACACTCGAGACTATGGCCAGTGAGCATCATATCTTGTTGTCGTATCGCCAGAGGGTGACCTGCGGCAAGACGGATCTGTTCCTTGATGAGATCAATCCCCGTCACCATCTCCGTGATCGGGTGCTCAACCTGAATCCGAGTGTTGACTTCCATAAAGTAAAAATTCTTGTCCTTATCGAGCAGAAATTCGACCGTTCCAACATTTCGATACTGGGCTGCCTTGACGGCTTCAATCGCAACCCGTCCCATTTCTCGACGAAGCTTATCATCGACGACAGGTGACGGTGTTTCCTCGACCAGTTTCTGATGCCGGCGTTGAATCGAACAGTCCCGTTCTCCTAGATGGACGACCCGCCCATGCTGGTCCGCCATGATTTGCACTTCGATATGTCGCGGTTCCAAAAAATAGCGTTCGAGGTAGACACCATCATTACCAAACGTCGACTTCGCCTCAGCCTGAGCAGCCTGAAATGCTCGGCTTAAATCCTCGACTCGGCTGACGACTCGCATCCCCCGACCGCCTCCTCCAGCAGTTGCCTTAATGATGACGGGAAAGCCTATTTGCTTGGCAGCCTGCAATGCCTCTTCTTCACTGCGCAACTCTCCTGGGCTGCCTGGTGTGACAGGGAGACCTCGTTTTGCCACGATCTCCCGTGCCTTCGCCTTATCACCCAGCAGGGCGATATTCTCGGAACTGGGACCGATAAATTTTATGCCGATAGACTCACAGACCTCTGCGAAATGAGCATTCTCAGATAGAAATCCATACCCAGGATGAATCGCATCGACTCCCGTGATCTCAGCAGCACTGAGGACGTTGGGAATATTCCGGTAGCTTAAGGACGAATCGGCAGGCCCAACACACACCTTTGCGTCAGCCGCTCGAACGTGCAAACCCGAGGCATCGGCTTCTGAATGAATGGCGACAGTCTCGATACCGAGCTCTCTGCACGCTCGTATGACTCGCAGTGCGATTTCTCCGCGATTAGCGACTAATACTCTCTTGAACACGACTCAACTCCGACACATGGGTGAGGATTGACGTGAGAATAACCTATTTACACAGCTTTGGGGTCGATGAGAAAAAGGGCCTGACCGTATTCCACGGATTTTGTATTCTCAACCAGGATCTTCACGATACGGCCGTCCACTTCGGACTCAATCTCATTCATCAGCTTCATGGCTTCAACAATGCACAGCACTTGGCCTTTTTTGACCGAATCCCCCTCTTCAACATACGCATCGGCGTCAGGGGAAGGCGACCGATAGAACGTACCGACAATGGGAGAGGTGACCGTGAGAAAACCGATAGCCGTTTCAGGAACCGGAGTCGTCGTGGAGGCGGAATGTGTTGGTTGTTGTGGCGAGGTAGGAACCGACTCTTGAACCACAGTTGTGGTCGCCTTAACAGAAGCCTCGTGCCGCACACGGATGCGGGTCCCGTGGGATTCAAACTCAAGCTCGGTCAGGTTGTTCCGGCGGAGCAGATCGATCAGTTCTTGAATTTGTTTTCCGGACCCTCCGGTCAATGAGGCCTCAGGGATTGGCTCGTTTGCGATCTCCGGCATCACAATCCGGCGAGCCTTGACGTTTGATCGACGACGCTTCACCGGACTCGCTCCACATAGGACCTAGTGCGCGTGTCAATCCGAATTGTAGTACCAACCTCCAGGTATAAGGGTACTTTGATCGTAGCTCCCGTTTCAACGACTGCCGGTTTGGTCCCACCAGATGCGGTATCCCCCCGCACTCCGGGTTCGGCATCAACTACTTTCAGCTCAATAAAATTCGGCAACTCGACCGCGATGGGACGATGCTCGTAGATAAGAATCTTCACAACCATATTTTCCTTGAGCAGGTCCGCATTCTCACCCAACTGGTTTTTTTCAAAGGTGAGCTGCTCATAGGATTCTGTATCCATCAGTGTATAGGACTCACCGGACGCGTAGAGAAACTGCATGTCCCGTTCTTCGAGGTCAGGTTCTTCAAACCGTTCGCCCGATCGAAACGTTCGGTCCAATACATTCCCAGAGAGATAACTCTTCAATTTGGTACGGACAAATGCCCCGCCCTTACCAGGCTTGACATGTTGAAAATCGACAATATAGAAAGGTTCCCCTTCAACCATCAACCGAACGCCACTGCGAAAATCAACCGTAGAGATCACTCTTCACTCCCTTCGATTACACACGCTCCATTCAGTGATTGCATGACTGAACACGAAGTCTACTTAGGAGCCGCACGATGACTGCCTGGCAACCCCTTCGCACCCGTATCAGTGATGTACTCATACAATCCCCTGAGCGCCAGCCGATATCCACTGGGGCCAAAACCGGCGATCTGGCCTAACGCAACCCCTGACACGTATGAATGCTGTCTGAACTCCTCCCGTCGATAAATATTTGATAAGTGTACTTCGACGGTTGGTAGATTCACGGCCGCAAGCGCATCTCGTATGGCGACACTCGTATGGGTGTAGGCCGCTGGATTGATGATGATGCCATGATACCCATGGCGCGCCTCCTGAACCCAGTTGACCAATTCCCCTTCAAGATTCGACTGGTGGATGACAAGCTCGACTCCGAGCTCACCACTAAGTTTATGAAGAGAGCTGTCGATCATCTCGAGCGTCTCGGTACCGTAGATCGACTCTTCCCGACTGCCTAGTAGATTGAGGTTGGGACCATGTAGCACCAAAATCCGCAGCATGTTTCGTATGAAACCTCACGTACACACCATCAGGCTGAACGAGGCATTCTAGCAGTCCAGATTCTAGGGGTCAAACTGTCGAGTCACGTAGAGGCTTTTGTGGGTGGGCGCGAACAGTGTTGGGAGTCATGACGACGGGCCTGAATTGAACGGAGCCACTGCTCTAATTTCAGAACGACTGAGCTGCTGCCTCGTTGCGGGTTCTCCAGGCGAAGCGCCTCGCGAGGACGGGAATGAGTACTAGTTTCTTCCTGAAATATGAGGCGGCTATGCAGACCACCTGCTTCGTTAGCTATGACCAATGGTGTACCAACTTTGGCAGAAGCTAGCGGCTCCTTGCTACCAGAATCCGACACACCAGCATTCGATTGCTGCTCAGGAGTCGGCCCTTTCGCCTTTGTTGTTCCTGATTCCAGCGGCACCTCGAGCCCGGCTCGTAAAGCCAGCGCTTCTTGAGCCTGTGGGTGCAATGCCAGAATGACGTTGCAGGATTGGATCGCTGCATCGTTTGCCCCTTGGGTGGCATACAGCCTGGCCAAGGTCCGATGAGCCCGTAGATTCTCAGGGCTGAGCTTTATGGCTTCTTCGAGAATCGCTTGCGCTTTCACAGGCTGATTCATGTGGTCGGAGGCACGGCCTAGGGCCACCATGGCGGTGATAAAGCCCGGATAGGTCTTCAATCCATCTTCAAGAACGGCGGCAGCCTCTTCCCACATAGAGGCTTTTCCATATTCCTCCGCCAAAGGGATGAACACCTTTGATCCCGGATCCTTGGCAAATGCCAGCGCCAACCGGTCAATCTCTGCAGCATTCATTGTCTTTTTTGATACGGAGGCCATGTCTCTGCTCACTCTACTAACACTTTTTGAGAAGGCCTGACCAGACACAGTTCGTGCACAGCGGTTAATATTTCATCGGCTAACCGACGCTTGGACATCAACCCAAAGTCTCGCTGTTCACCTCTCGCCGAGAGAATTGTCGCTGCATTGTCATCACTGCCGAATCCCCCACCTGCTTGGGTCACATCATTGGCCACAATGAGATCCAGTCCCTTGGCGTTGAGCTTGCCTGTCGCATGGGACAGTAGGTGCTCCGTTTCTGCAGCAAATCCCACCATGATCTGCGAGGTTCGACGCGCAGAGAGCATCGCGAGGATATCGGGCGTTGCTTCAAGCTCAAGCACCATGTCGGATTTCCCCTGCTTCTTCACCTTCTGCGCGAGCGATGCTTTAGGACGAAAGTCTGCGACGGCTGCGGCCATAATCAGAACGGTACAGGTTGGAAAATGTCGGCATAAAGCATCCGCCATTTCTGCGGCCGTGGTTACACGGATGGTGGTAATTCCCGGCTGGGGGCTCAAAGATGAGGGACCTGATACTAGGATCACGTCTGCGCCACGGGCCTTGGCAGCGGCTGCAATCGCATACCCCATCTTTCCCGACGAACGATTGGAAAGAAAACGAACAGGATCGATGGGCTCCTGTGTCGGACCCGCGGAGACCAGGACGATCTGATTTTGCCAATCACACCGTGAGGCGAGAGCACTCTCGACTGCGGCCACAATTTTTGGCTCCTCGGATAACCGCCCTTGCGCGATCTGCCCTGAGGCGAGTGGTCCAACTTCAGGATCCAGCACCACCACCCCACGGGATCGGAGCGTCTGCACGTGCTGAACGACCGGAGGGTGTGTCCACATATCCCCATCCATCGCAGGAGCAACAATGACTGGGCAGCGAGCGCTTAATAGCATTGTGGTTAACACATCATCGGCAAGCCCAAGAGCGGCCTTTGCGAGAAAGTTTGCTGTTGCAGGTGCCACAAGCACCACATCGGCGCGCTCAGGAATTGTCAAGTGGGCCATCGGTTCATGAGCGTCGAAAAGATCGGTGACCACTCGCTCCCCTGACAACACCTCAAATGTGCGGGGCGTGACAAACTTCATCGCGGTCTTGGTCATGACCACAGACACGGTGGCCCCCGCACACCGCAAGGTTCGAAGCACGCTCACTGCTTTATAGGCCGCGATGCTGCCGGTTACGCCCAGAACAACCCGTTTGCCAGACAGATGTGTGACGAATCGTGCCTCGTCCAAACTTCTACTCCTCGGTCGGCGTCACCGCAGGCTGGGCGGTATCATCGACATACACGCTGAGTTCCTTCTTGATTTCGCGCGCATCTTCTCCGGTCATCATCGCGATGCGCTCGGTTTCTCCCTCTTTCCCGCGCTTGGCTTCCTTCATCGCATCGCGCGCTTCCTTGCCAGTGAGGTATCGAGCATACCCTCTCAAGACCTCATCAAGGGCAATGGTAGTTTCTTTCGTAAATCGGGAGGACACGGCCGACTTGGCCCCCTGGGTGAGATGTTTTGCACGTTGCGATGCGACGATTACCAAACGATGGCGAGAATCAAATTCATCGGTCGTGTACTGCGGCAACAAGCTCAGCATGTCGATCATAATTCACCTTGCTCCTGCTATAAAGTGGTTGATGGCTTCCGTTCTGCTGCTTCGACATTCGTGTCGCGGATAAAATTCTGCTCAAACCAACGCATATCCAACCGCTTGGTCCTGAGACGTTCGGCTAACACAATACTCTGTAGATCGGGGAGAGATCGAGTAAGATCCTCGTTCCGCACGATGTAGTCGTACTCTCTGAAGCACCAAATCTCTTCTTTCACCTTCCTTAATCGGCGAACAATTTCTTCATGAGAGTCTGAATTTCGATTCTGCAGTCGCGTCCGTAGGATGTCCAAAGACGGGGGTAAAATAAAAATGCAGACCGCATCGTCAAAACTTTTCTTTATTTGAAGGGCGCCCTGCACGTCAATTTCAAGCAACACATCAACACCGGCTTCCATCTTCTCCATCAGAGGCTTCCGCGGGGTCCCATACCAATGGCTATACACATGGGCACATTCTAAAAACTCGTTTCGGGCAACCATACCTTGAAATACGTTCTCATCGACGAAGAAGTAGTCATGTCCGTGTTCTTCTCCAGGGCGAGGCTGCCTGGTCGTAAACGACACGGAATGCCAAATGGCAGGTACAGACGTGATGATCTGCTTGCACAGCGTCGTCTTTCCTGCACCAGACGGTGCTGAGACGATGTACAGGATTCCTCGACGGCTTGGAGCTTGAGAATTCACCGTTGAGGTGGATGAGTGGCTATCTGCAGACATCACAGTACTCATTCGACATTTTGCATTTGTTCACGTAGACGTTCAAGTTCGGCTTTCATTGTGACAACTTCCGCCGTGATTGTGACGTCATTCGCTTTGGATCCGATCGTGTTGACTTCACGGCTCATTTCCTGAAGAAGAAAATCCAACGTCTTGCCGACAGGTCCTACACGCTGGATAGTACCGTCAAACTGTATCATATGCGCATTTAATCTGACCAATTCTTCCGTAATGTCACACCGATCCGCGTATAATGCCAATTCCTGGTTGAGCCGAGGCAGGTCTGGGAAAGAGTCACCCAATAGTTTCTCGACCCGGACCTTCATACGCTCAAAGGCCTCCTGAGCAACCAGAGGTGCGCGAGCAGAGACCGTCGTTTTTACTTCGTGCAACCGTTTCAGTCGCTCACGAATATCCTCAGCGAGAAGCGCTCCTTCTCTCTTTCGCATATTCGCCATCTCCAGAACGGCCTGACGACCTAGCTTCTCGACCAATCTGGTTAGCTTTTGGTCATCGGTCGGCTGCTCAGAAACCACGACCACATCCCGCAATCCCGCCATCAATCCAATGTCAATGACCCCTTTCACCTTGAGGGTGCGTTGAAGCGTTCGAAGCGCTTCATGGTACTGTTTGGCCAGACCAGCGTCAACCTGGAGTGAGCGAAGGTTACCTCGACTTCCCTGTAGCATGACTGTGAGGTCGACTCTCCCACGCGCACAATGTTGCTGAATAGTCTTCTTAAAACCTTCCTCCAAGCTAGTCATGGCTTTCGGCAGTCGAATCGAGGTTTCAAGGAAGCGATGGTTGACTGATCGCACCTCTATCGTAACGGTTCCATCTGACCATGCTGCCTGTTTCCGGCCGAACCCCGTCATACTCGTGATCATGTCGATACTTTTCCTTTCCACTCACAGATGTCATCAATCGGACATTCAGAGCAGCGAGGCTTTCGTGCGAGGCATATATAGCGGCCATGCAGTAATAATCGCTGGGACACGCCAGTCCACTGGACTTCAGGGAATACAGATTGCAGATCACGCTCAATTCGTTCGGGGTCGCTTGAGCGAGTCATCGACAACCGGTTAGCCACCCGCTTCACATGTGTATCCACTACGATCCCGGGTTTTCCAAAAGCCGCTCCAAGCAGAACGTTGGCCGTTTTACGACCGACACCGGGAATCGACGTAAGCTCTTCCATTGTATCGGGCACCTCACCGCCAAACCGTGTGACAACGGCATGCGCACACCCGATCAAGTTCTTCGCTTTGCTCTTGTAAAACCCCGTAGGTCTGATGAGCTCCTCCAGATCACCTGCGGTTGCCTTCGCCAGCGCACGCGGAGTGGCGTACTGTTTGAATAATGCCGGCGTCACTTGGTTGACCCGTTGATCGGTGCACTGAGCTGACAGAATAGTTGCCACCAGGAGCTCCCATGGGGACCGATAGTTAAGCTCTACCTTCGCAATAGAGATCGCAAGGAGCAATCGATCAGCAATCTGCCTAGCCCGATCGGTTACTACCTGCTTCTTCTTGTTCTTTATTCCAGTCACAGCAGGCTGATTCTGTAGTGGTCAGCGATGAGACGCAAGCGGCAGCGCATGGTCCGGCTCAGTCACTTGGCACGTCCGGTCAGCCAAAGATGACAGAGATCTCACATATGTTTCCAGTTGAGCAAGAAGAGGACGCAGGGTGGTTGGCTGAAGTGCTGAGATTCCGATGGCTCCAAACCGCCTGCACAGCACTTCGACCTGCTGCGATGGTGCCTGATCGCATTTATTAAACACCAGCCATCTCGACACGGACCCAAGCCCCAACTCATCGAGGATCGCCTCTACCGCTGCCAGCTGAATCTCGATATCTCTCGCATTAATATCGACAACATGAAGGAGGAGATCTGCTTCTCGTAATTCATCGAGTGTGGTCCGGAAGGCGCCAACTAACTCTTGCGGGAGATCTCGAATAAATCCGACCGTATCGGTAATGATGACCTCTCGATCTTCAGGAAACCTCAGACGTCGGCTGGTCGTATCAAGCGTCTCAAATAATCGGTCTTGTGCGGCAACATGGCTTTTGGTCAATATATTGAGGAGGGTAGACTTACCGGCGTTCGTATAGCCCACAAGCGACACGACGGGAAGTCCATATCGGTCTCGACGAGCTCGTCGTTGGTCCTGATGTCGTTCAAATTGAGCCAGATCTCGCTCCAAATGCGTGATGCGATTCCGCACCCTCCGTCGATCGGTTTCCAATTTTGTCTCGCCGGGCCCTCGAGTTCCAATACCTCCTCCGAGCCGCGACAATTGCGTACCTTTTCCAGACAGTCGTGGAAGCAAATACCGTAACTGGGCAAGCTCTACTTGTACCTTCCCTTCACGACTATGGGCTCGTCGGGCAAAGATGTCGAGAATCAGTTGTGTACGATCAATAACCTTGATATCGGTCATTTCCGAGATGGCTCGAAGTTGAGCCGGCGACAAGGTTTGATCAAAGATCACCATATCCGCACCTCGATGCAGCGTCTGGATCAACACCTCCTTCATCTTGCCGCACCCCAGAAGATACCGCTGATGCCCATCCGACGTACGTTGAGCGATACGATCGATCACCCTCACCATCGGCTGAGGTTGCAAGCTCCGCCAATTCCAGCAAATATTCTTCTTGCTCGGCCCGACTCTTCGCAGAAGCACTCACCAGGATAGCCGATTCCTTGCCGTCGACCACGGCGTGATGGGCACGGGCAACCTGCAACTGAGACTCAAGGTCCTTCATGAAGACATCGAATGCGATCGTGAGGTTATGGAAGGGAATTGATTTGAGGACCTTGAACAATTGCCCGGTAGAACCAGGAGGCATAAGATGGGCCATGTAGATGTTTCCTAGATGCCCGTCCTCTCTAACGGAAAGGATGCCAACCAAATCCAGCCTCAAAAACGCGAGATCCGTCAGAACTTCCTGGCTGAGGGGTTGATCATGCAGTTGAGTGCGAATGAAGCGTAATCCTCGAAGCGATCGAGGGCTCGTTCGGAACAGCGTCATCGTTGTAGAAGACAGAGTCAGCTCTGTTCCCACGATCACTTCCTGAACCTGACCACGTCTGGTCAGCAACACTCCGAGAGGACGACAAATGTCAAGCGTAAGCTGAGCCATAGCTTTTGCCAGCTCCACTGACAGGATCTTGTCGATTGGAACTCGACGCCGGTACAGTCGCTCAACCGATGCCACTTGACTCGCCCGAAGTCCTGTGATCTGCCCACGGATGTTAGAAATGGATCGTCTCCTTCTTGGGGTTGGGATTGTCACGCCCTGGAGGTTCCATTGCAATTAATGTCTGGGCACCCATCGGATCAATTTCCCGACCGATCGATGGTGATGCTTCGCTCATGAGCAGTTGACGTCCGGCCGCTGCAATCATCGCAGCATTATCGGTGCAATATTCGACCGGAGGAATCGCGAGACGAATACAAGACCGTGCTGCCAGGTCATGTAAGAGCTTCCGCAGCCGTGAGTTCGCAGAGACACCGCCGACGACTGCCAGAGCATCCAAGTTCCCTCGTTCGAGCGCAACGAACGCTTTGGCAACCAAGACGTCCACAATTGCTTCTTGGTAACTGGCCGCCAAGTCGGCGACCTGATCGGGAGGCGGAGCACCCACCTTATCACGCAACTTGTAGAGCAACGACGTCTTGAGGCCGCTGAAACTGAAGTCCAGGCTGTGTTTTCCGCCTCGGAATCGAGGGAAGGCAATCGCGCTTGGATCCCCGGAATGGGCGACCCTATCAATAGCCGGTCCCCCCGGATAACCGAGTCCAAGCATCTGGGCCCCCTTATCAAAGGCTTCGCCAGCAGCATCATCACGAGTGCGACCGAGCAGAACACACCTTCCGTCAGTTTCGTGACGATAGAGATGCGTATGCCCTCCCGATACCACCAGAACAATACACGAGACTGGAAACGTCGGGTCTGCAAGCCACGCCGAGGCAATATGCCCTTGCAAATGATTCACCCCAACGATTGGAATTCTCAATCCATAGCTGAGGGCCTTGGCGTAGCTTGTACCGACCAACAGTGCACCAGCGAGACCAGGTCCTTGAGTCACAGCGATGGCACCAAGGTCGCACTTCGAGACGTGTGCTTGCGACAAGGCCTGTTCTACAACCCGATCGATCAGCCCCAGGTGGGCTCGAGCGGCCAATTCAGGGACGATGCCGCCGAATTTTTCATGGATGCCAATCTGAGAAGAGACAACGTTCGATAGCACTGTTCCCTTGTGATCAATGATGGCAGCGGCTGTTTCATCGCATGAAGATTCAATACCAAGCACCGACCCAGGACGCCACCTAACACGACCTGGAGGCTCTCCGTGATGAGAAGAAAGATTGATCTGCATATGGAACCACATACACCTAGTAAGAAAACGGCCTCTGCGGGGATTCACCGCAGAGGCCGTTTCAGACTAGATCGACACTCTGGTACTCACGAAGGCATCAGACTCCGGCCATCGCCTCCTGCTCTATGAAGGCTGGGGCTCCGTCGCGAAGCCACGACTTTCACCTTCCGACTTTCCTTGAATCGTCCTCTGATCAGTTCATCCGAAAGTGGGTCCCCAATAGCACGTTGGATGGCACGCCGCATGGGCCTGGCTCCATACAACGGCTCATAGCCTTCCTGAATCAACCATTGTTTGACTTCGTCATCGACCTCAATCTCTATTCCCTTGTCCAACAACCTCAGATTCAATTCACGAAGGAGAATATCCAAGATAGAGTAAAGCTGCTCTTTCTCCAGCTGATGGAAAATCACTATTTCATCGATTCGGTTCAAAAATTCCGGGCTGAACGATTTCCGAAGCTCACCGAGGACCTCATCCTTTTTCTTCCGTGCCGCTTCACCTTCTGTGCTCTGGAATCCAAGCGACACGCCTTTTTGAATCATCTTGGTCCCAATATTGGAGGTCATAATGACGACAGTATTCTTAAAGTCAACCTTTCGGCCCAGACTATCAGTCAATACCCCATCATCCAGCACTTGCAGTAATACATTAAACACGTCGGGATGTGCCTTTTCAATTTCATCGAAGAGTACGACTGAGTACGGCCGACGACGCACTTTCTCGGTCAACTGTCCTCCCTCCTCATACCCCACATACCCGGGAGGCGCTCCGAATAGACGAGAACTCGTAAACTTCTCCTGGTATTCCGACATGTCGACACGAATCAATGCATCTTCGCTGTTGAACAAGAACTCCGCTAATGTTCTCGCCAATTCTGTTTTTCCGACACCTGTCGGTCCGAGGAAGATGAACGAACCAATTGGCTTTTTGGCCTCCTTCAGGCCGGCTCGGGAGCGACGGATGGCACGTGCCACGGCAGAAATGGCTTCATTTTGCCCGACCACGCGCTTGTGTAGGAACTCTTCCATCCGCAGCAGCTTGTTCGATTCCTCTTCTTCCAATTTGAAGAGCGGGATCCCGGTCATCTTAGACACGACGTAAGCAACATCCTCTTTGCCGATCACAGGCTTGTTCTTTTCCTGATTCTTCTTCCACTCGCGCTTGGATTCATCAAGTAACTTACGCAGCCGTTCTTCTTCTTCGCGATGCCGAACCGCCTCCTCAAAGTTCTGCATGGAGATCGAGAGTTCCTTCTCGCGCGCGACCTTTTTGAGTTCCTGCTCCATCGCCTTCAGTTCAGACGGAAGGGCGTACGTTTGGAGCTTGGCGCGAGACCCAGTTTCGTCGATGAGATCAATGGCCTTGTCTGGCAGGAACCGATCGGTAATATACCGATCCGATAACTTCACGGCCTCAACGATGGCATCCTCTGTGATTTCGACGCCATGATGCTCCTCATATCGATCTCGAAGGCCTTGGATGATACGGATCGTTTCATCGAGATTGGGCGGTTGAACGTATATCGGCTGGAAACGCCGCTTCAGCGCCCCGTCCTTTTCAATGTGTTTACGGTATTCATCCAGGGTTGTGGCCCCGATGCATTGAATCTCGCCGCGTGAGAGAGCGGGTTTCAGCATATTAGAAGCATCGATCGATCCCTCCGCAGCACCCGCCCCTACCAGGGTATGAAGCTCATCAATAAAAATGATGATATTCCCAGCTTGGACGATTTCTTTCATGACAACCTTGAGGCGTTCTTCGAATTGCCCGCGATACTTGGTCCCTGCGACGAGCGACCCAAGATCCAGCGCAATGACTCGACGAGAGAGCAGGTTATCAGGAACTTCCGATTGGATGATCCGTTGAGCAAGCCCTTCCACAATCGCCGTCTTGCCGACACCGGACTCACCGATCAATACCGGATTATTCTTACTTCTTCGGCTCAGAATCTGGAGGACGCGTTCAATTTCATCAGCCCGTCCGATCACAGGATCCAGCTGACCTTCTTGCGCCAACTGGGTCAGATCCCGACCGAATTCGTCAAGCGCCGGCGTATTACTCTTCCGATCCCTCTCCCGTGGCGCTGACTTCCGCAAGAACGTTACGGTCAATTGCCGCGCCGTAAGAAGATTGGCACCTAAGCTCCGAAGGATTTTTCCCCCGATTCCTTCCTCTTCACGGAGCAGACCAAGAAGAAGATGTTCACTGCCTATATGATTGTGACCCAGCAGCCTCGCTTCCTCAACGCCGTACTCGATCACCTTCTTCACTCGGGGACTAAACGGGATTTCCCCGAATGTCATCGTCGTCCCTCCACCCGGCAGATTCCGTTCGATTTCTAGCCGGATCTGCTCTGTGGATAGTCCCATCTTTTTTAAGATCATCAGCGCAATCCCGTCCGACTCACGAAGGATCGCCAAGACCAGATGTTCGGTGCCGAGGTAATCGTTTTGATGACGTTCGGCTTCTTCCCGCGCAAGGATGATGATCTTTCGACCTTTGTCAGTAAATCGTTCGAACATCCTGCCTCCTCTTAGTGAGTGCACACCTTGGCTGCGCTGGAGCAAAACCCTTGAAAAATCTTGACCTAATTCTAACCACAGTATGATTGAGAGTCAAGGTTGAGAGGAGAACCAGACTAGTGACATAGCAGCGTCAATTGTATGGTTCTCGGTCCTGCCGAAATCGATATCCACTAAAACGGGAAAAGACTTCTCATTGACATAAAAAGAAATATCTCTATACAATCGCACTCATTTTCTCCTCTAAAGCGCACACCGAATGAGAAGCAAAAGCATTGGTATTTTAACTAAGCCCAAGTTTCTAGAGGTCAAGAGCACGTTATTAGGAGTCGTTGCCTGGCTCCGTGCCCGCAACATCGACGTCCTGCTTGATACAACATCTGCAGCGCTGCTGAACGAACCAGGTGGTATGCCGAAAACCCAACTGGCTCAGAAGGCAGACGTCCTCTTGGTATTAGGTGGAGACGGGACCATCCTGAGTGCTGCGCGCCTCGCCGCAGAACGGAGCATTCCCATTCTCGGCGTCAACATGGGTGGTCTTGGCTTTCTGACCGAAGTGAGGCTGGACAATCTCTATCCCTCGCTCGACCGAGTATTTGCCAACGATTGCGTCCTCGATGAGCGACTGATGTTGGCAACCCATATCCATCGCCATGGAGAAACCGTCGCCCGAGGGACTGTCCTCAATGATGTGGTCATCAGCAAAGGTACCCTCGCCCGTATGATCGACTTACAGATTTCGATCGACGGTCAATTCGTCACGAATCTAAGAGGGGACGGCCTTATCATCGGAACACCCACAGGATCCACTGCCTACTCCCTTTCTGCAGGGGGGCCCATCATCAATCCTGGCGTGCAGGCCCTCATTTTGACACCCATTTCTCCACACACCTTGAGCCATCGGCCGCTTATCGTGCCGAGCAATGTGGTGATTGACGTTACCTTAACGAGTCAGGATGAAGGATCGATGGTCACGCTCGACGGTCAGGTGGGAGTCGCCATTATTCAGGGAGATAACGCAGTCATCAAAGCGTCGGACTATCGGACTCGATTGATTCGTTTTCCCGAGAGCCACTACTATGAGGTGTTGAGGGGAAAGCTAAAATGGGGGCATGGATAACGGCTTTACTCCCGACTATGACGACTTTCCCTGGTCGATACAGGCCAGCATGTCCTGATTCGCTGTAAATTTGAACTCCCCAATACAGTCTGTTTTCCCAACGAATGAGCGCTCCGCCACTTCAAGCGCCCGCAGCCCGTTCACATCAACCGGACGACTCTGTCGCGTTCTGAGCAGGTCATGTAACTGGTCCAACACCGTCTTTGCATCCCCCCCACCCGAGTTCTTGGTCGACAGATAGCGCTCCACAACCTCTGCGCACCAATCACCGTCGCGCTTCGCTACACCGACAAGACCTTCACTCGCTTTTCTGGCCCAACCAGCAAGGAACACACCGTCTATCACTTTGCCGCTCGTCTCGTCGTAAGCCTGAAAAAGGGCATCGTCAGGATCGTTACCCGTTTTGTTGGGGTTGGTAATAAATATCCCATTCTTGTAGGGGAGCCCGACAGTCTCATCAACTTTGTCACCAACGGCAAAGACGACCGCATCACAGGGAAATTCATAGTACTGCTTCAAGCCGACCGCGACGGTATCCTCGCCCTTTGGATCCAACCGATTATCTTCCATTTCAAGCGCACGAACACGATTGTGTTCGTCCACCAAAATACGCTTTGGGGAAGCCAGGAAGCGGAAGCCCATTTTTGTTTCTGACACCGGAGGCTCGCACTTCGTGAATTCGTCAGTAAACCCTTTTAAGCTCATCATGGTTCTGCCCCACCTTGGCCAAACGATCTTTGATCCGCTCGAACTCACCACGGATCCCTTCCAGATCCATATTGGCACAGATGCAACGGATTTCCTTCGGGTTGTACTTTCGTTCCACTGGGCCTCGTCGGACTATGGCCGTGACCCGTCCAACCTTCTTATAGCGAACCAACCAATGAGCAATGTCCACCATCACGTCCCCGGCACCAATCACACAGACATGCTTTCCCACTTCAAAGGGCCGATCGCCAAAACCAGGAAGACGATTGTAGTGATACACGACATCTTTCGCGTGGAACACACCTTGCGCTGAATCTCCCTCCACTCCGATCGCTTTCGTTCCTTGCGCTCCAATGGTGAACACAACCGCGCTTGCTCCAAGTCCACGGACATCATCAACCGTGAGGTCTTTCCCGTTTCCAATCGAAACATTGCCGAAATAGTGCACATTTTTCTGCTGAAGCAGCTCCCAGTACTGTTTCTTAAGACCACCCCGTAGTTTCAATTTAGAGGGAAAAATTCCGTACTCGGCCAACCCTCCGAATCTGATGTCTCGATTGAGAATGATGATGTCACGCCCGGCTTTTGAAAGCGAACTGGCGACGGCCATGCCGGCCGGTCCTGCTCCTGCAACAATAATCACATGTGACCGCGATCCACTCATAACAATTACCCTTCACTCCATATGATCAAAAAGCTTTGATTATCAACGATTCGCGGACTGTAACACAGCGGTTCTCGCACTGTCAAAAATGAACATCTCGCGCGCGCATCTACTTGCACGACTCGGTGAAGTCATCTAGAATCCGCCCACTTCTTCCGTTGAGGCAACCTGGTCGAGCAACGAACAGCCGGCAGACACCTAGTCATCATGCCGATAGGCCAACCACTCCTCGCCTCCTTTGAGCAGGTCCAGACTCCCCCAGTACGCTATTGCCAAGTCTCAACCGATGACCGATCGTTCTTCGTAAAACAGTTGAACGGCGACGAAGCGTATCTCGTTCGAAACTTTGATGACGTCGAAGATCTCGTCGCTCGTGGAGCCGATAGTGCACGCATCGCCATCAGCGAGCACATACCTCCTGATGGTCCATCTCCCGAATATTCCCAGCTTGCGTTCGGCAGCCCGCTTGTCCCTCACTCGCCTTTCACCTTTGACCAATCGGTCGTCATTGTGCTTCCAACGTACAACGAACGATCCAACCTTGAAGCGCTCATCAATGCGATTGATCACTATCTCGTCGCTGATATTTTAGTCGTCGATGATAATTCACCAGATGGAACCGGACAACTCGCCGATGAACTGAGTTGCAAACATGGGCATGTCCATGTCTTGCATCGGCCACAAAAACAGGGGCTTGGGCCAGCTTATTTGGCGGGGTTTAACTGGGCGCTCCAACGGAAGTACGACCGTATCATCGAAATGGATTGCGATTTCAGCCACGCACCGTGGGACTTACCCCGCTTGGTGCACGGTAGCAAAACCGCCAACCTAGTCATCGGCAGTCGCTACGTGCCTGGTGGAGGAACCGACAACTGGGACGCCAGGCGTCGCCTGGTCTCCCGTTGCGGCAACACCTATGTCCGGCTCTTTTTAGGTCCGATGATCCAGGACTGGACAGGAGGATTCCGATGTTATCATCGCGACCTGTTGTTGAGGATGGGCCTTGAAACGGTAAGCGCGAAGGGATACGTTTTCCAAGTGGAGCTGGCTTGGCGAGCCGTTCAACTCGGTGCGGAGATTCGTGAAGTACCTATTCGCTTCACGGACCGGGTGCAAGGCCAGAGCAAGTTGGGCTGGTCGTCCCTCATCGAAGGACTCTTAGAAGTGCCCAAGATGAGCTTTCATCGTCGACAACTCACTACGAGCCCTCACAGTCGGTTTCCTGTTTCAAGCAAGGAGCACGCAACGAACTCGACGGTCCAGACGAGTCAAGCTTCGAAAGATCAATGACCAGCTCGTCCTTGGCATTCGCGATGATGACATCGAACAGACTGTTGTTCATCGGAACGACGGCCTCTGTGGGTTGGAACCGTAAGTCAAAACCTTTCGCTGCAGTCGGACGCATGGGATATCGTCGATCATAGATCATCCCGTAGGCCGGAATACCATAAATAATACGCCAGTTCCCCAAGAGCATATGCAGTTCTGTCCCCTGAATATAGAGTCCTCCCGTCGTGATAATACGCCTCGCGAAGGTTTGAGGCTCGCTCAGATAGAACGTGACTCGTTCGTTGTAGCTCGCCTCTGCGAGCGCTTCCGCCAATCGCACCGAGAGCAATGTCAATTCTTCGTCCGTGAAAGCTGGAACCAACGGAGACTCGCCTCGCATCCATCGTTTCAGAGCAATCCAATGCTCCTGCACCATCAATCCCGACAGGATCTTCCGTAATCGCTCAGGCTCGATTAGAAAGGGGTGCGCATGATGGGTCGGAGGCCATTCGGCCAGGACTTCCGAGTCTTGTTCCAATCGAACGAAATTCACCGGGTCTTCATAGATAATTCTCGATGGCACATGCGGAACGGCACACCCAGCCATCACGACCAGACCTAGCAGTAGCCCGGCTGTCAGTAGGCGCAGAGACTTCACCTGCATGATCACAAAAACCTAGCGCTCATTGATCGTGACGGTCATTTCCGCACGCTCTAACGGATTGTCCCGCCCATCCCGTTTCATGTTGACGATCGTATCGGCGACATCCATCCCGCTCTCGACCTCTCCGAACACCGTGTATTGCCAGTCCAGAAAGTTGGCATCCGAGACACAAATGAAGAACTGTGATCCGGCACTATCCGGATCATTGGCTCTGGCCATCGAGACAATCCCACGCTTGTGGGGCGTACTATTGAATTCGGCCTTCACTTTATAACCAGGTCCACCCATCCCATGTGAAGAGCGATCCGCGGTCTTACTATTGGGGTCTCCCCCCTGGATCATGAAACCGGGGATGACACGGTGAAACGTCGTTCCATTATAAAACCCTTCTTTGGAAAGCTTGATGAAGTTATTTACGTGACCTGGCGCCACGTCCGGATGAAATTTGAGCACGATCTCTCCGATCGGTTGTCCCTTGCTCGTCACGGCGATGGTGGCCCGTGTATTCTTCGACAGATCACTCATGAGGTTATCCTTTCTATTTATTATCGAAAAAGAAACGGAGGTGGGGCGATCCCAACCTCCAATCCTTCGTTCACAGCCATCCAGGAAAGACCATCGTCACTGCGGAACACTCCTGAACTCGTTCCCGCATACAGCCCTCTCTCACCTGCCCCCAGTAATACTTGAATGGATAGGTTCGTGAGACCTTTATTCAGAGGTGTCCACTGTTTCCCTTTATCAACCGTCTTAAAGATTCCGTGTCCTGTGGCGACCACCATGGTTTGGTCTCTCAGGACGATGCCACGGATGGAGTCATTGGGAAGGGCCCGACTAATGGAACGCCAGGTCAGTCCGCCATCGGTACTGCGAAATACTCCCCCATCGAAGGTCCCGGCCAAAATACTCTGGTCCTGATCGATTACCAGCACACGGATGAAGTTTTCAATCATGCCTTCATGATCTTTCAGCCCATGTCGGACACGAACCCACCCTGAAGAACGAGGGCTCAGTCGAAAAATCCCTTTTCCTGAGGTGCCCGCAAACAATGTTCCATCTTTGGCCCGTGCAAGCGAATGGACTAACGTATCATCAAGCCCCGTCGTGATAGGAACCCAGCGATCATCGTCACGGCGGAGCCGATATACGCCGTCGCCCGTTCCGGCGTAGAGCTCATGATCGACCGTCAGTAGCGATTTGATTTCCAGCCGTTTCAGTCCCTCATTCACGGGCTGCCACGTCGTGCCTTCATCACGGGACCGGAACACTCCCCCACGAAACGTCCCGGCATACACGTTCCCGTTCCCCGTGACCGCCAAACTCAAGATAAAGGGATCGGTGACTCCATCTCCCACAGAAATCCACGTGATCCCTCGATCCACAGTTCGAAACACGCCGTGTCCAAACGATCCTGCATAGAGCACACCGTTTTCGCTGATCGCGAGCGCCTGTACGCTTGTCGCAGACTGTTCTGACGGTCCCAAGGTCGCTGGAGAATCTGCCACCATCTGTGCCTTCGATGCCCCCATCGCATCTCTCGATCGAGGCTCTTCAGCATACCCTTTTCCAAGAACCCCACCAGTCCATACTATGAGGACCAGCCAGGCAGCGCGTCCCGGTCTATTCGCAATCCCAAGAAGCTTCATCGCATTCTGGTTCCTGCCGTCTTGAACGGCACATCAGGGTCAGTCGGCAAATCCATCCCATCATGGTCCGGACCTTTCCCAAACACGCGGGCCCCGATAATCCCAATTTCATACAGCAAGATCAACGGAACTGCCATCAGTAACATCGTAAAGAGCGTGGCATCGGGTGTCACCACGGCAGAAACGATGAGGCACAGCAAGATGGCGTGTTTTCGGTACCGTGCGAATGTCCGAGCCGACACTGCGCCGATCACGGCAGCCAGCGCCATCGCCAACGGGAGTTCGAACGCACATCCAAAAATGAGCAGGAATTTCACGTTGAAATCAATATAGATTCCCACCCCAAGCTGTGGCGTAATGTCGCGATCGAGCCCAAAACTCACAAACCAATCGATCACGAGCGGGAGGATGACGGCGTTACAAAACACCATCCCCAATCCAAACAACGCTCCGGCCAACATGAACAGCGGGATCGCCCAACGCTGCTCCTTCGGCAACAACGCGGGCTCAATCAACTTCCAACAGTGGTAGAAAATGACCGGTAGACTGAGGATAAAGGCGGCCAACAACGACACCTTGATGGACGCGAACAAGGCTTCCGTCGGCCCATAAAACGCCAGTTGGTTCTCAAACGGCCGATTGAGCCACGCGACCATGTCGGCAGAAAACGAGAATGTGAGCACCAGCAACCCGAGCATCGTCGCGCCAACGATCAGCAATCGGCGCTTGATGTTTTGGAGGTGCGCGGCAAGCGGATGGACGATCTGTTCCATGATGATGGCTTCGTCGTGAACGCGACACTGGCCTCACGGCGCTCTACCGTGCCGGTTCCAGTCGTTGATCGCGGTGGAGACGAATGAACTCCGCCAGCTTGTCTTTCATGGCCAATTTTTCTTTTTGGATTCGCTTTTTCTCGATCTCTTCATTCGGCGTCAGGACATGGCGTCGTTGCAACTCGTTCAGCTCACGGTCCAGACGATGGTGAGATTCTTCCAGCTCGCGGAATTCGGTGTTGCTGCGGCGAAGCTGTTCGACGATCGCATCTTCCGTCAACATACGACACCTCCCGGTTAGAGTGAGTCTGTTGAGGTTGATTCACCTCCTGCGCGACACGGTGGTACATTCTGTCGACCGCTCGGCATGACGAGCGGATTCATTTCCATCAGCACGGCATCTTCGAGTGGATTGGAATAATACTGAGGACGAGTTCCGATCTGAGTAAACCCCATTGCCGTATAGAGGAAGCGCGCGGGCGTGTTTGACGCTCTGACTTCGAGAACTGCTCGAGTCGCCGCGTGATTGAGTGCCACGCGAAACGCTTCCGCCGCCAGGGCCGTTCCAATCCCTTGCCTCCGCACCGACTCTCGCACCGCCAGATTCATCAGGCGCAGCTCTTCGAAGACGATCCAGAAACAGTGATACCCCACGATCGCACACGTTTCCCCTGTCGATAACGCTTCCTGCTGCATCGCGACGAGAAAGTGTGCAAACTGATTACCCAGTAACTCTGACTCAAGCATTTTGCGCGTCCAGGGGGACGAGAAGCAAGCTTCTTCCAAAGAGAGGATCTCCGGCAACATCTCCGGCGTCGCAGGCCGGATGTGAAATGCCGATCGTATCCGGTCGTGGGTCATCTGTTCCCTGTGTTCTTCGCTCGTGGACGACGAGCCAGTCGTGCCGCAACTTTCATTTCGACTCTCTTCCGACGTCGCGCCACCGGTGACAGACCTCCCGAACGTTCGTACTGGATTTCTGCCTCAGCACGTTGTACGTACAACGGAGCCACCTCACTCCCGGCAATCACGCCACGCCGTATCTGCTCCATTCCCATGCGAGCGACCTGAATCGCCGAAGGTCTGAAAGCATGATCCGGACCGACCCTGACCGTGACCGACTCCGACAATGCGGCTCGGATTTCATTCTCCAGCGCGGACCATCCAAGCCCGATCATGACAGCCTGGTCAGGCAGGCTCTGCGCGAGCGTAGTGGGACTGCCGACCTGCTCGCTCACAAGCCGTTCCCACTGCCCCTCACCCACCTGACGAAACAAGGCCCAATAGACCTCATCCCGACGACTCATCAATACGGGACAGAGAGGACGAGACTCCCCTTGCACCATCCTCGCCATCGCTTCCAAGGTGGGAACCAGCGCAAGAGGAAGTCCACTGGCTGCCCGCAGCCCGAGGCAGGTCGCAAGTCCGACACGGATCCCCGTAAACGACCCAGGCCCGGATGAGCAGCAGAGGCCATCCAGCTCACGAAGTCGTAACTGAGACTTGTTGAGCAGTTGATCGATGGCCGGCAGCAGGAGCGCCCCATGGGCGCCGCCCGCTTCTTGTTCATGGATGCCCAACACCCGATCATCGTCCAGGATGGCCACGCTCTGCCATGCCGTAGCCGTTTCAATTGCCAGAATTTTCATCGCAACTTACGAAGCCTGCCCCAAGTCCTTTGCGTTGATGGTTTGGTTATGATGCAACTCGTGGAAGGTCACCTGAATCGATCCCTCCCCATGACCGTCGACGAGAGAAACCTTGAATGGGCGTAGCAGTGGACCGCCTTGCTCAACCACTATCCGCGCTGGCTCTGTCTCCGAATCATCGAGTCTCCTAAAATCATCGTACTGGATCGTCGCTTCCACATCGCCGTCCGTTCCCAACCGATCTTCTTGAACCACTAAAAGTCGACGATCAAACCACAGACGCCGGATAGCGTAACGCTCTGCACCTGCCTCAGCGCTGACGGCCGCATAGACATCGAGACGATACCTGTCACGATCTTCCTCGACTTTCACGATTTCCTCTTGGGTGATCACATTGGTCCCCAAGACCCCTCCGACCGCCCATGCACTCAATTGCGAGAATCGAGCAAGCTTCCCGAGATCCTTCATATCGGATCGGTGACCACTATACACTTTCCCTTCCAGCGGCAAACGGAGCGTATACCAATCGTCTGCCTGCACAAATTCAAACAGCTCGTTTCCGATCGGTGTAAAACCTCGCAGGCGCAAGGCGTTGGGACGGCGGTAGTGGACGGTTCCCTCCACCCGTGTTGCGATCGGCATAAGCCCGCCCCGCACCTTAGCGGTGAACAGGCCCTTCATTGAATGAATGGCGGCCTCTCGCTGCCGCAACAGCGTCGTGAGTTCTTCAGCCGTGACCCGTTTCAACGGCGGTGCGTCTTTCGGATGGATGAGCGTACAGCCGGCCAACCCTATCCCTATCAATAAGAGGATGAGAAGGGAACGAACCACCTGTGTCTGGAGGAGGGCTATTCCCAGTGGCGGCCGACGTCGATGACTAGGCCAGTACAATATCAAGCGCCTCTCTTACTTCGTGAATGCCGATCAATTCCATCCCATCGATGGGGTCCAGCTTCGTCAGATTGCGTTCCGGCAACAAGCAGCGTTGAAACCCCATCTTGGCTGCCTCCCGGATACGCAATTCCGCCTGGCTTACAGCACGCACTTCGCCGCCTAAACCAACCTCGCCTAAGATGAGCATCCTCGGTTCTACCGGCAGCTCCCGTAAACTTGAGGTGATGGCCGCGACAATACCAAGATCAATCGCCGGTTCCTCGATACGCATCCCTCCCACAATATTCACATAGACGTCCTGTCCGGACAAATGAAACCCTAACCGCTTCTCCATCACAGCAAGCAACAGTGAGACGCGATTGAGTTCCACACCGTTGGCCATCCGTTTGGGCATGGCATAACTGGTCGACGAAACCAGCGCTTGGAGTTCGACAAGAATGGGCCTAGTCCCCTCCAGGCTCGACACAACGACCGACCCGGTACTTCGCTCAGGACGTTCGGCCAAGAACAGCTCGGATGGGTTGCTCACTTCTTCGAGCCCCCCATCTTTCATCTCAAACACCCCGATTTCATTCGTCGACCCAAACCGATTCTTGACGGCACGAAGAATCCGGTAGCTATGTCCTTTGTCTCCTTCGAAGTACAACACGGTGTCGACGATATGTTCCAGCAATCGTGGCCCGGCAATGGCCCCTTCTTTTGTCACGTGTCCGATGATGAAGACCGGAACTCCGGCCCGCTTGGCAAACCACATGAGTTGTCCGGCCACTTCCTGCACCTGACTGATACTGCCTGGAGCAGACGTAATCTGTTCGGTATACACGGTTTGGATCGAATCGACGACCACCGCCACCGGCTGGATTTCCTGGACCGCTTTGAGAATCTGTTCCAGCGAGGTTTCCGCGAGAATCAACAAATGTGGATGTTCGATACCCAGACGCTGTCCGCGCATCTTGATCTGCCGTGGCGACTCCTCTCCGGACACATACAAGACCGGAGCATCCTTTGCGGCCAACCGGGGCAACGCTTGCAGGAGCAGTGTCGTCTTACCGATCCCAGGATCACCGCCGATCAAAATCACCGCCCCGGGAATTACACCGCCCCCTAACACCCGATCAAACTCGCCGATGTTGGTCAATCGACGATCCTCACCCACCACTTCAATCTCAGCGATCGGCGTGGCCTTGGCCTGAACCGTTTTCATCGCAGCCGGACGGCCCTTGCCGCTCGCGGCTTGGCGTTCTTCCTTCATCGTATTCCAGCCGCTGCAGTCGGGGCAGCGGCCGAGCCACCGTGGGGATTGATGCCCACAGGCTTGACAGGAAAAGACGACCTTGGCTTTCAACGAGTTGGCCTCACAGGGAAAGGAACACTTGGACGCTATCTTAATGGATGTCCAAAGGGAAGAAAAGGACTGGTTCAGATGGCTATCACAAGACAGGCATGGCCGCCTTAAGAATTCTTCAGCGTGACCCGATAGGGCTTGGAGGGGATCCGTCGAAGCCTGGTGGGGCGATGAAAAAACAGATCCGAATCGATGAACTGCAGCTTGGAATGCGAGTAGACCAGCTGGATCGCTCCTGGTTACGCACACCATTTTTTCGTCACAAGATGACGATTACCTCGACCCACCAAATCGCACAATTGAAAGCCTCAGGGGTACAGACCTTAATCGTTCATATGGAAGAAGAGGTCGGTGAGACGTCGGTCGTGGAAAGCGAACGGGTGGATGCACCGGCTGAAGCTCCGGCAGAGGAGACGGCTTCAGCACCTCCGGTGGTCCCCTTCGAGGAAGAGTTGCCGGCGGCGAGGCAGGTGTACCAGGCGGCCAAAAGGGTCATTCAAGATGCGATGAATGACACGCGACTTGGACGGGCGATCAACGTCGATGCCGTGCGGACGGTCATCTCGGACATGACGGACAGTGTCTTTCGGAATCCCGACGCGTTGTCCAGTCTCTCGCGACTCAAGCGATTCGACGAATACACCTTTTACCATTCTGTGAACACTTCTCTGCTGGCGATGTCCTTGGGGCGAAGTCTCGGTTTCGATCGGGCCATGATTCATTTGGCCGGAGTCGGCACACTCCTCCATGACATCGGAAAGACAAAAGTCCCGCTCGAAATTCTCAACAAGCCTGGACGCTTCGAGGCCCATGAAATGGAAATCATGAAGCAACATGTACTCCGAGGCGTCGAGGTCCTTACCAGTACGACTGGACTCGGCAGTACCTATATCCAGCCCGCGTTGGAACACCACGAGCGAGTGAACGGCGACGGGTATCCACATCGGCGCGCGCACCAAGACATCAGCCAAGTCGGCCTCATCACAGCAATTGTTGACATTTACGACGCCATGACGAGTGACCGGTGTTACCACAAGGGGAAACCTGCCCATGAAATCCTTCAATTGCTCTATCGTCTCTCGCTTGAAGGGCATCTCGACAGAACACTGGTCCAACGATTTATCCAAGTGGTCGGCATCTACCCCGTGGGCTCAGTCGTCGAGTTGAATACGGGTGAGACCGGCATCGTCAAGCGGATTAATCATGATGCACCACTGGCGCCGGTCCTCGTACTCGTGAAGAGCGCCGGGAATACCTTGTTGTCCAAGCCGACCGAGCATGACCTCTCCCAGCAGGGCACGCAACCGCCTCAACATGTCAAGACCGTCTTGCATCCCCACCAAGCAGGTATAGACCCAGCCAACTACCTCGATAAGAAAGCGGCGTAACTACCACAAACAGTTGTGTAGTAGCCTGCACCTCGTCTCCACGGGACAGTAAGTATTGCGTGCCTCTGCTTCTCAAGATTTACCGTTGTCGTTCCGATATCACTTATCGGGAGATCCGACGTCCCTCGCCTGAGTCATGAAAAAACGAATCGGCATCGACGAACTACAGCCTGGCATGCAAATCGACCAACTGGATCGGTCCTGGCTGGATACGCCGTTCTTTCGCCACAAGATGACGATCACCTCAGCGGCCCAGATCGCGCAGCTCAAAGCCTGTGGGGTACAAACCCTCGTCGTAAACACGGATGTGGTCGCCGACGACGTCGAGCCTGTCTCGGAGCCGGACATTGCCACGGATCCCTTGCTCACGGCGGTGGAAGCACCACCATCGGTACCACCCGCGAGTCCCTTCAAAGAAGAATTGCCTACTGCCAGGCAAATCTATCAAGCCGCCAAAACGATCGTACAGAATGCCATGCATGACACGCGGCTTGGGCGGGCAATCAATATGGATGAGGTCAATCGCGTCGTCTCCGACATGACCGACAGTGTCCTGAGGAATCCCGATGCCCTCACCAGTCTGTCGCGTCTGAAACAGTTCGATGAGTACACCTTTTACCACTCCGTCAACACCTCCGTCCTGGCCATGTCGCTCGGACGCAATTTGGAGTTTGACCGCACCATGTTGCATCAGATCGGAGTAGGCACACTCCTACACGACATCGGCAAGACCAAAGTTCCTCCCGAAATTCTGAACAAGCCCGGCCGCTTTGAACCGCATGAGATGGAAATCATGAAGCAGCACGTCCTCCGAGGCGTGGAGGTCCTCTCCACCACAACCTGCTTGGGAGATTCCTACTTACGTCCCGCCTTGGAACATCACGAACGGGTCGATGGCACCGGCTATCCACACAGACGAGTACGAAGTGAGCTCAGCCAATTCGGCCTCATGGCAGCGGTCGTCGACATCTACGATGCCATCACCAGCGATCGGTGCTACCATAAGGGACGGGGGGCCCATGAAGCCCTGCAGTTTCTGTATCGCCTGGCCTTGGAAGGACATTTGGACGCCACCCTCGTTCAGCGGTTCATCCTCGTGGTGGGTGTCTACCCGGTCGGGTCAGTCGTTGAGCTGAATACAGGGGAAGTGGGTGTCGTCAAACAGATCCACCATCACGTCCCGCTCACGCCGGTCGTGCTCATCGTGAAAAGCGCGGGCAATACCCTCCTCTCGACTCCGCACGAGTTGGATCTCGTCGCACAGATCGAAACGCCGCATAGGAAGATCACCGCGATCCTCGATTCCAAACAAGCCGGAATCGACCCGACCGACTACCTCGACAAGAAAGCGGCATAATCATGCTGATCGCCTCAATGAACCAGAAGATGATCGAGTGAAGAATCTCTCTTATTTTCAGATCTAGAGGCGAGCCTCGAAAATTACTTGGTTGGCGGGCCATGCAAGTAGTCAGTGATATCCTGCATTTCCTCGATGGCACGAATCACATCCTCCAGCGGCAACTGAGCCCACCGACGGAGTTGTTCACGTCGTGCCCCCTCAAAGGTGGTCACACGCCAGTCGAAGTCCGATGTTTGTAGTTTATTGTTTTCCATCATCAGCCAAGAGTATGCGCAGGTGTTCAATATCGATCCTGTCCTGCTCCCTCCCTGCCGCTTCCTTCATTCTAATCAATGTCGGGATACTGACAAATCGAACTTCTACGGTGCCATACAGCGGCTTGATGAGAGCCTTGGCATACTCCTCTGCGAACGGGAATGGTTCCTGGACAAAGATGTCAATGGACGTCTCAGGGTGACGATCGCTCCAGAGCTGGAGAACCTGCATATTGTTGTTGTGGATCCAATCTTCCCTGTTTGAACGATCAGCAAATTGTTCTGCAGTAACCGGCGCCAGCGGTTTGTACCCAAGGGGTTCAAGCGCGGCAAAAACTCGCTTGATATTGTCCGGTATCAATTCGATGACAAAATCGGCGTCTTTGGTAAAACGCAGATATCCATGGGCATTTACCGCGAGTCCACCGGCAACTAGATAGCGGACACCCGAACGTATTGATAATGGCCTCAAAACTCGACAATTTCACGATAACGCTATCTTAATGGATGCCTGACACGATTGAAAGCAGAGAGCAGATCACTGCCAACCTGGAGCTCTCGTTGCAGAATCCACCCGGAGAAACGACTGCAGCCCTATCTTCTCGTTTCGTCAAGCCGACAAAACATTGACAGATCCAATTCTTTGACACTGTCAATTTTCTGAAAACAGATCGATACGTGTGACTACGTACACATTAAGTCGTTGAAATACCGAGACATGACAAAGTGGCGCAGCTCTTGCTTGAACGCACTCCCAGCTGTGTACGTAATCACCCTGGAGGGAGCAATGGATTGTCCGAAGTGTAAGGGAATGATGATGTTAGAGCGGTTCTCGGATTTCTTTCTCGTCTTCTATGCCTGGAAGTGTATCAATTGCGGCGCCATTATCGATCGCACGATTTCCAACAACCGCCGAAAAAGCCTGGCTGCCAGAGACTCTCAAGCTGTTACCATGCGGTAGGGAGATCCTGACCACTCCAGGATCGGCTTCGGAGCCCGGCGAAAGCTCAGCGGCAAACTCAGCTAATCATGGGGATCATCCCTCGTGACAGAACAATGGAATCTGGTTAATGAAGGTGGGAGGGAAGGAAACCTGGGACTAGGGCTGAGTTACACAGATCCTCAAGGCTTACTGTGTGGCAGTTGTTCCAGGGCAATCCTATCCAGCTTTCTCCGCTGCCACCATCCGCGGTTGTATGCTTCCGGGTATAGGTAGCGCAGCCCCGCCTTGCGGACTATCTCAATACGCCCATTCCTCATGTCGCACTGGCAACCGATTGAGCACCTGCCGATAGAACTGCCATCTCGGCATGAAGCGATCCATCACGGCGATGAATCGTCGGGTATGTGTCGGTTCAAGAAGATGCGCCATCTCGTGCACGACGATGTATTCAAGACATTCCGGTGGCTTCTTCGCCAGCTCCGTGTTCAAGCGGATGTGACGTGCGGTGGGGGTGCAGCTTCCCCATTTCGTTTTCATGCGCTGAACGAAGACGCGGCTGACTGTCACGCCCATCAATGGTTGCCACTTGGCAAGCACCGGTAGCACGGCTTGCTTGAGTTGCTGGCGATGCCACGCTTCAAATAATTTCTGCTTCCGCTCCGCACTCGCTCCTGGGCGAACGCTCAGAAGAATCCGGCGATGCCGCAGTTCGATCGATGGGGTGCCATCTTTTTTCTGAACCGTGAGCAAGTAACGTTTCCCCCAGAGGTAATGGTTTTCTCGATTCAGATATTCGCGTGGCGTTTCTCGTTCCTGCTCCCGCAACTTCTTTTGTTGCCGCTTGATCCAGCTCAGCTTGGAAATGGCAAACACACGGATCGTGTCGAGGCTCATGCGCGAGGGAGCGGCGATTCGAACCCTTCCCATTGGAGGGTGGACGCTGAGATGGACGTTCTTGACGTCCTTCATCACCACATCGACGGCGATGTTGCCAAGCTGAATCTGCGCCATCGTCAGTATTCTTTCTGCGCCTTGATGATCAGAAAGATGCGCTCCACTTCAGCCTCGTTTCGCAGCACGTCATACAACGCACGCTTGATCACTTGTTCGCGTGCCTGAACACCGCGCCAGCCGTCGGGCCTTACTCTTCGAACAGCCTCATCGATTCTCAGGGCTAATCTTAACGTTGGATCACCAACCGTTTGATATTCGGTTTGCGCTTCTGCAGCTCGATCTGCCCTTGAGGATGGCCCTGGAGTCTTTTTCAGGTTGTTATACAGTGCCCGCAATGCTGGGCTCTTCTTGAGCGGCTCCGGCGTGTCTTCAGCCTGCCCGGCACCCACCTGCTTTGCGAGTCCGGCAATCCGCTTGAGATAATCTTCATACTCGATCGCTTTCGCCTTACGAGCAGCAATGATTTCATCCAGCAGGGCGGACATGGTCTCGTAGTAGGCGGGATCGTTCAGGTGCTCCTTGATGATCTTGCGGCGGACATTGTTCTCAATGGTTTCGGCAATCGCGTCCTTGTTGCCTCGCAAACCACCAAGCTGAGTGGCAATCGCATTCCCGATCCCGGTCTTCACGATCAGGTCCAGTAAGGGCATCTCGTCGAAGGGTGAAATCTTTCTCGGCTCATCAGCCTCGATATAGGTGTCGATGAGGTGGCGCATATCAGCTTCATAGGCCTTAAGGTCAAGGATTTCCCCGCTGGCCTTCCGAACAATCTCGCGGACATTCAGATACCGGTCCAGTTGCTGTTTGATGCGGCCAATGTCGGCCGTACTGTAGCCGGCGAGGTCAAGTTCATCGGCGAGATTGGCGTAAGCGCGCACCAGGGCGACGGTTGCCTTATAGAGTGCGGCCCGTTGCGGTTCCCGTTCTTGGAGGTCAGCCGGAATCTCCGTGTTCCCACAGAAATAATGGATATGCTCCAGCTCCCCTTTCGGAGGAGCCACCGGTTCGCACAGGAGATCGAGAGTCTCCAACGCCTGGTCGAGCCGCTCCTTGTCTTTCTTCAGCCGGTCCTGGAGCAGAATCTCAGGGGCCGCTCCCCCGGCGCTGTGATCCAGCTCAGAGCTATAGACTTGTAGCGCACCGGTGCCCTTCTCGTTCACCAGCTTCTTGAACAAGTCCTTGTAGTCCACGATATAACCGAAGTCCTTGTCCTCACCGTCCAGACGATTGGTCCGGCAGATGGCCTGAAATAATCCGTGGTCCTGCATCGACTTGTCTATATAGAGATAAGTACAAGGCGGCGCGTCGAATCCGGTGAGCAGCTTGTCCACCACCACCAGCAGCTTCATGTTCGCCGGTTCCTTCGTGAAGAGAGTCTTCGCCCACTCCTCATAGGTTTCTGTTTTGGTCATGCCAGGCTTCGGGTCGATGTCCTTCAGCAACTCGGTATAGGTGTTGTAGATGAACTGCTTGTCAGTCTCCGTGTTCGCGCCGATTTCTTCCTTCGTCACATCCTGAGCCTGCGGATTATAGGAGGTCACGACCGCGCACTTACCCTTGAAGGGGGTCTTTTGGAAGAGCCCGAAATACTTGGTCGCCTCGTAGATACTTGAGGCCACGAGGATGGCGTTCCCCCGTTCGCTGGAGAGGCGCGGCTTCACACTGAAGTCGAAGACGATATCGCTTACCACTCGGTCCATGCGGGCTTTGGAGCTGAGCACCTGCTGCATCGTCCCCCATTGTTTCTTCAGCTCATCTTTCTGCCAATCATTCAGCCCCTTGGTCTTCGCCTCGAACCAGGCGTCGATCTTCTCTTGAGAACCCAGGTGCTGGTCGATGTCCCGCGCTTCATAGACCAAATTGAGCACCACCCCATCCTCCACCCCCTCGCTGAACTTGTAGGTGTGGATGTAGCCGCCGAATACTTCAAAGCTGGTCTGCGCGTCCTTTTTAAGCAGCGGCGTCCCGGTGAAGCCGATGAAGACGGCATTCGGCATCAGAGCTTTCATCACCCGGTGTAGCTTGCCGCTCTGCGTGCGGTGGCACTCGTCCACGAACACGAATACCTCGCCCACGGTCTGGCTGGGCTGACTTTCCAGATCGTTGATGAAGGCGTCGAAGTCGTCCACATCCTTGCGGCCGAACTTGTGGACGAGTGAGCACATGAGACGGGGTGTCGCACGGCCAAGCTGGCTCATCAAGTCACGCCCGCTGCTGGTGCGTGTGATCGGCTCGCCGACATCGGTAAAGACCCGTTCGATCTGCTTGTCCAGTTCGTCGCGGTCGGTGACGATGGCCACGCGGGCATGGGGGTTGTTCTCCAGAATCCACTTGGCCAGCAGCACCATCACGATGCTCTTGCCGCTGCCCTGGGTGTGCCAGATGATGCCGCCCTTGCGCTGGCCCACAGAGTCCTGCGCCGCCTTGATGCCGAAATACTGATGCACTCGTGGTAGCTTTTTGATCCCACTGTCGAAGAGGATGAAGTCATGCATCAGCTCGATCAGCCGACCCTTCGCGCACATCTTGAGCAGATACTTGTCCAGCTTGAAGCGGCGGTTGTCCTGCTCATCTTCTTTCCACTTCAAGAAATACTTTTCTTCTGTCTTGATTGTTCCGTACCGCAGCCCTTCGGAATCGTTGCCCGCAAAAACGATCTGGACAGTGGAGAAAAACCATTCATTGAACTCTTTTTGTTGATTAGAAAGGAGCTGTCGGATGCCGTCGCCGATGGACACGCGGCTGTTCTTCAGCTCGATCACGCCGACCGCAATGCCGTTGATGTAGAGGACGAGGTCAGGCCGCCGCTCGTGGTTGCCCTTGAGCGTCACTTCCTGAGCTATTGCGAAGTCGTTCTTGCCCGGCTCGCGCCAGTTGATGAGATGAACCGTTTCCGTCACCTTGCCGGCTTCGATCTTGACCGGCACCCCGTAGCGAAGCAGCTTGTAGACGGCCTGGTTGTTCCCGTAGAGGTTGCGGCTGTGATTGTCCGCCTCGGTCTTCAGCAGATACAGCGCCCGGCTGATCTGCGCCGGCGTGTAACCCGACTTGGTCAAATAGTCGGTCAGCAGGCCTTCTTCAATGTTGCTGTTCCCATCACGGTCGGTCCAGTCACCGAGGTAGCGGTAGCCCAGCTCGTCACGGAATAGATCGATGACGCGGTTCTGCGTGACACGTTCGGGTTGGCCGACAGCGCTCATGCGTTCACCTGTTGATCTCACCCTGAAGCGTCGTCAGAGTGGTCAGCATGTCGTCGAATTTCGGGATGGCTTAAAGAGCAATTAATGGATGTTGACCTCGCCGAATTCGGCCACAAAATCGACTTTGGTGAGGGCCCACCCCCTCCCGCGACCGTAGATCCTTGAAAGCACTTCTTTTCAATTGGTTGCATGACTTAAGACGATCAGAATTTTCAGGAAAACAGCGATGTTTTACATGACGTCTGATTTGACGCCAGACGGATTGATAAGACGGCACCAACTTCATACCAGCCTGATCCTCCCCGTCAGCAGTTCCTGCATCATGCCCTGCTTGAGAAGGCGGGTCTTGGCGAGCTTGGCTTCCAGCGCAGCAATCTCGGCGTCCATGTCTGAAAGGATAGTGGCAATGGCGGATTGTTCGAGAGGCGAGGGAAAGGGAATTGGAAGAGAATCGAAGTCTCTCCTATAGATGTGCTTCTGAGATGTTCCCTGACCACGCTTTTTGAAGTGGTCCTGTTGCCGGTTAATCTGTAATCGAACAAATTGTGCCGTTGCGGGAACCTTAAGCCGTAAGCGCCCCATTCGCTGATTGAGCACATATGTGTTATCAGCGGGAATAAGATCGCACAGTCCAAGCAAGTTTCCGTGTGCGAGATCACTGAGGACAGACACGATATCGTTCTTCTTAAGCGATGAATCCGATACATTGATTCTCTTATGCTCCGGCTTCAGTCTTCCATCGATTCCAATACTGTCGAGGGTAATCAACGAATACTGCCCATTTGGCTCTATGTCTCCTTCATGTGGTTTTCCGTTTACGAAATCGACAACATTCCGAAGGAAGCAGACATCCCAATCTTCCGGAATCAACCCCACCTCGGTCTGCTTGTAACCTGGCTTGATCTTAAATCCCGGCAGACGCATCTTGCCGGTGAGGAGTTCCTGCATGGCGCCTTGCTTGAGGTGGCGCTTCTTGGCGAGGAGTTGCTCCAGGGATTCGATGAGGGCATCCGCATCGCTCAAGGTCTCGGCGATGACCTCTTGTTCGGTCTTGGTAGGAGGAAGAGCTATTGTGTACTCGGCTAACTCCGCTCTATTGATCTTTGGCATTCCACTTCTGACGGATACCGATTCCGCGTACTTTGAGAAGTGGTGTCCGAGCATAGCAGCAAGGATGAATCCGGCCGAAACGTCGGAGGCAGGCTTGAGTGGATACATATCGGCGCTGCACAATCCATCAAAGTCAGCCAAGATCGCCTTTCTCAGGTAAGGACGGATTTTGCTGTAAACGATGTCGCCTTTCACAAAGAGGTACTTACCGCTGATCGCGCGTTGCTCACTCGCCGTTTCCTTTTTCAACAGGCGTCCACTGTTACTCTCAATATGATCTGGAGCAACAAGTGTCATTGAACGGTAGGGCTCAACCTTGGGGTTAACCTGACCTGTAGCAACGCGAACGGCTGATAACATTGGCCTGAGCTGCCAATCTTCCGGTATCACCCCAACCTCGGTTTTCTTGTAGCCCGCCTTCACTTCCACGAGAACCCCATCTTGTTCAGGTGGCGGTTCACCTTGGTTTCCAGATCGGTTACTCGGTGGACCATCTCCGGCATGGGGGTCTCGTACCGCTCGGCTAGTTCCTTCACCCGCTGAGTGAGCTGCTGGCTCACTCGGTCCATCTCGCCGTGGATGTCTTGATCCAACGCGGCGAGCCATTTGTCATCCACCACCAGCGTCTTGATCTCGGCCTCGTTGAGCGTCGGATACTTGGCGTACGCCTGTGCATCGAGCAATGCCTCAGCCTCCTTGAGGCGCTTCTTGAGGTCTGCCTCGTCGCCGTTGAGCTTCAGCCAGCCGCTCAACACGGCTACGTCGTCCTTCGCGTCCTTGTCGCCTTCGATCTCCTTGAGCCTGGCAACGACATTGGCCTTGTTCACTTTGTCGAGTTCTGAGAAGGCCCCTTCTTCACCGCCCTGCTCTTCTTCCAGTTCAGTGAGGCGGGCGGTGACCGTCTCCAGCTCAGTCGCCAGCTGATCGATGGCCTCCTGCTCTTTGGCGAAGTAGCGGGCGACGATGAGCGATTTGGGGACGAGGTCGCAGGCCCAGCCCTTGTCCTTTTCTTTGCCCTTCTTGTCCTTCTCGATGATGCAATAGGTCTCGGCCTTCCACCCATCGGCGGCGACGAGGTAGCAGTCGTCCTGCATGGACTCGGCCCAATAGTCCATGAGGTGCTGATAGACATCGTACCTATCGATGAGCGGCTGACTGACGTAGTGGGCCAGCAGGTCTTCAGACAGGTTGCCGATGAGTTCCTTCGGATGGCAACCTGCCTTCAGCGCACGAAGCGACTTGGCGGTCTTAAGTTTCCACGTTGCGAAGTGGGCGTTCATCGTAGCGATGAATGCAGCGAATTCAGGATGCTCGTAGATCGTGGACTTGATTGCCGACTTTTCGACGGCCAGGTCGAGATAGCCGGACCGGTTAGCCTTGAAGAGGGCTTGCCGCAGCTTGGGGCACACGTCCCAGTATCGTTGAAGCGCGTCCACATCCGTTTTCGGGATGCCGCCTTTCAGGTGGCCTTCGATGTCTTGCCGGTCTTCCGCCTGCTGGCTATCGATGTAGCGTGGCAGATTGAGGTTGAACTCGTTCTTTTCAATCTCATCCACGCTGACCATGCGGGAGTATTTCGGCACGTCGAGACGCTTGTTGAACACATCCACGATCTGGTGAATGTCCTGCGCGCGGAGGCGGTTCTTGGGACCGTCTTTCATGAAGCCGGCGCTGGCGTCGATCATAAAGATGCCCTTGCGGGTGTGGGCCTCCTGCTTGTCCACCACCACGATGCAGGCGGGAATGCCGGTGCCGTAGAACAGATTGGCGGGTAACCCGATGATGCCCTTGATGTAGCCCTTGCGAATCAGATTACGGCGGATGTCCGCCTCGACATTGCCCCTGAACAAGACGCCGTGAGGCAGGATACAAGCGCCTTTGCCGGTGCACTTGAGTGAGCGGACGATGTGCAACAGATAGGCGTAGTCGCCTTGCTTGTTGGGTGGCACGCCGAAGGGTTGGAACCGCTCATAGGTATCGTTCAGCGGATCCAGGCCTGTGTTCCATCGCTTGTCACTGAAGGGTGGATTGGCGACGACGTAGTCAAAAGTCTTGAGGGGCTCGCCGTCCTAGAACTTGGGATCAGCCAGTGTGTTGCCCTGCGCGATGAGCGCCGTCGGGTTGTTGTGGAGGATCATGTTCATCCGCGCGAGTCCGGCCGTGGTGGCGTCTTTCTCCTGGCCATAGATGGTCACCGGCGTGCGCGCTTCGTCCGCGACTTTCAGCAGCAAAGAGCCGGAGCCACAAGTCGGGTCATAGACGGTGGTGTCCGGGCTGGTCTTGGCCTCACGAATGCCCAGGATCTGCGCGATGATGCGGCTGACTTCAGCGGGCGTATAGAACTGCCCCTTGCTCTTGCCGCTCTCCGTGGCGAAGTGCCGCATGAGGTATTCGTAGGCATCGCCCAGAATGTCGTCGCCTTCGGCGCGGTTCTTGGAGAAGTCGAGCCGCTTGTCTTCAAAAATGGCGATGAGGTCGGTGAGTCGCTTCCATCTCCTTGCCGCTGCCGAGCTTGTTCGGGTCATTGAAATCGGGGAAGTCTGAAAGTTTATTTGCACTCGCCAGCGGCGCGATGATCTTCTTATTGATCTGGTCGCCGATGTCCGGCTTGCCCTTGAGCGCCACCATGTCCTTGAAGCTCGCGCCCTTGGGTATGGTAATCGGGGCATAAGGCACATCGGCATATTTATCGCTGATGTATTTGATGAACAGGAGCACGAGGACATAGTCCTTGTACTGCGACGCGTCCATACCGCCGCGCAGCAGATCGCAACTGGACCAGAGAGAGGAATAGAGTTCGGATTTCTTGATGGCCATGGATCAGTCGATCCTTGAGGAATGAGAAGATAAATGTCGCGAAGGATACCCGTTTCCTTGCAGGAAATCACTCCACCTTTAACGAATTCCTTGTTCTCAGGAAAGAGTCGGACGTAGCTTGGAAGGAGAACAGTCCGTGTAGTGGACACTGCTAGGAGAATCGAGGCGACAGATCTAGAGCTTCTTCCTCACGTCCTTCCAATCCTTCGCCACCTTCGCCTTCCGCGGGACCTCCCCTTGTGATAGTTCCGGTACCATGATCGCGTCGAGACCTATAACTTACTCGGATCCAGCTCTGCATTGAGCAGGGCGCCGTAGCGACGATAACTGAAGACCCGATCACGTTGGCGGCGTGTCAGCTCCTTCACAATATTGAGCGTCTGTAAATGTGCAAGCGATTTGTTCACCGTCGCGGGTGTCAACCTTGTGGCTTTGACAAGTGCCGCGGACGTCGCCAGCGGCTGTTTCTGCATGGCCTGATGAACGGCAAGAGCCGACGCCGCCGCCCGGCCAAGCCCCATGATGCGAGCCCGATCCTTGTCCACCAGGGCCAGTAACCCGTGTGCGGTCATCATGGCCTGTGTAGCGGTGGCGGCAATGCCTTCCGCGAAGAAGCCCAGCCAGCGTTCCCAGTCGCCGTGAAGACGCACACCGTTGAGCAGTTCGTAATAGAACGCACGGTGCGTCTTGAAGAACAGGCTCGGGTATAGGAGCGGTTCGCAGAGAACGCCGTCTGCGACGAGCTGGAGCACGATCAGCAACCGTCCGACGCGGCCGTTGCCGTCGAGGAACGGGTGGATGGTTTCGAATTGCACATGCGCCAGCGCCGCCTTGATGAGCGGCGGCGTCGGCTCGGGCTTGTCAGTGAGAAAATGCTCCAGCGCACTCAGCGACTCCGGGACAGCGTCCGCCGGGGGAGGGACGAACACGGCGTTGCCTGGTCTCGTGCCGCCGACCCAGACCTGCGAGCGGCGCAGCTCGCCGGGCGCTTTGCCACGCCCCTGCGGATGATCGAGTAGTGTGGCATGCACCTCGCGCAGCAAGCAGTTGCTTATGGGAAGCCCGCCACGCAACAGTTTGAGCCCCCGGTCCATCGCCGCAACATAACGGCTCACTTCCCGTGCGTCGTCGATCGGAACACCGGGCTCTTTATCGATTTCGAAGAGCAAGAGATCAGCCAGCGACGACTGGGTGCCTTCGATCTGGCTGGAAAGTACTGCTTCCTTGCGGACAAAGTTGTAGAGCAATAGGTCGGCATTGGGCAGCAGCGCGGTGACCGCATCAAGACGGCCAAGTGCGACCAGCGCGTCGTCGAAACGACGACGCAACGCGGGGCTCCATTCGACTGGCGGCTGAGGAGGTAGAGGCGCCGGTACAAAGGCCTGGAACGGCTCCCCCGGCGATGGCACCGTCACATAGCGGCCAGGCACGGGACGATACATGGTCGTCTGGATCCTAAAATAGCAATCTTCGTTATTTTAGGACAGCCATGATTCATAAAACAATATAGATCGTGGTGTGGTGCTCCACGGCAGCCACCATCATACATACAGCGATTTGGACAAGAGCGAAGAAATGCAATGAATCCGAATGGTACAACTGGTGAGAGCTGGGGAGCTGATGATTCATGACATAAAGATAAAACCGCACATTACAACTTTCTCTCACA
Organism: Nitrospira sp.; assembly: GCA_036984345.1. Lineage (GTDB taxonomy): Bacteria > Nitrospirota > Nitrospiria > Nitrospirales > Nitrospiraceae > Nitrospira_D. The sequence goes on from BQXA01000022.1 coordinate 37,997, forward strand.
TCTCTCCAATCCTTCGTACTTTGGCCGCGCTCCTATTTTGTCCCTTGAATCGCCCACACGTTCTTACCGCCACTGTAGGTCTTGCCTGCGGTGCAAGTCGGGTTCACGGGTTCGAACTCTTTGCTTTCCAGTTCACCCGACCATACTCCTGCCGCCCAGTACTGATAGACGAAGCGAATCTTGGTTAGATCCTCACCCTCGGCGTCCCGGAGATTATCCCCGGCAGTCTCGCAGATATAGCCATGAGAACATTCCAAACCATCCTTGGTAGCGAATGGGACCAGATTCAGGGTCGGGCTCCCTTCCTCGCCAGTCGTGTTGTACAGATATTGATTGACAACTTCTGTCTGCCATTTGCCGTTCGCCTTATTGAAGTACTTCACTTTTTTAATGAGGATCTTCTCGCCGGAATTGTGACTGTTCTTGACCTTGAAGGTGACCTTCTTACACGCGTCACCAGCTAATCCGTCGTTTGTCGCGCCGATCAGCATCGCCATACAAAATCCCATTAGGACCCACATGCGAGTACTCATGACATAGGCTCCTTTCGTTTGGAGACCATAACCACCATCGCGAATCATCTTACAACTGCCGTTGCCATAACCCATTGCCTCGCGTCAACAAAGCCAGAACCAGATGATAGACTCCTCTTTGAGGTCTCGATTTCATTCGCCTTATAACTGCCTCCGCACCTCTTTCCAATCCTTCGCCACTTGGGCTTTCCGCGGCACGTCGCCCTTCGAGGGTTCCGGCACCATGATCACGTCGAGACGCCGTTGAAGGAACGCCTCGGCGAACGCTCTTGATCGACCGATACCAATTTTCACGGTTTTCCAGCCGGCCCCCTGAAACTCGTCAATCTTGTCACCCAACCCTTTCATATCCGCAGAGAGGGGCAACACATAGCCCGCTGGAAACTTATGCAGCTTAAGCCATTCCCCGACTTCCGTGCTCACCCGAAAACTATCTCCCCCTGCCGGCAGGGGCGCGACATAAATGACTCCATAATAAAACCTGGTCAATTTCTCGAGTTCATCAGCCGCCTCGGCCATTGGTTTTTGTCCCGATTCAGACCCGAGGCCGATGGTGGGCACTCGGCTAGGCGGCGGGATCTCCATGAGCGACGCGAGTTCGATCATGAGAATTGGCTGCCGTTTCTCCCAGACAGCGAGATGAGCCTGCCCTTCGCTAGAATCGACTCGTGGACTCTGCCCGACACGCACCTGAACCAGTTTGATTCCTTTCGCGGTAGGCGTATAGGTCAGGAATGCTCGCCCATCACCGCCGGTCATGGCGGAGGCGACGACCTTCCCATCAACGAGGAGTTCAAGCGGTTCGCCGCCCAACGCGCGGTTCGCGACGATCCCTTTTCCGATCAGTTTGGCTTCAATGGTGACGGCTTGATTCGGCGAGGTGAGTGCGTCCTTCACCACGACCGTTGCAGCCGTCTTGTCGGCTGCAACGAGCAGAGTGTGATCGAGGATACACGCAAACAGAAGAACGAGGGCGAGAACAATTCTGATAGTGCGGACGCTGGCTGGTGACCACACAGCCAATCGGTCCCTTCGTTAGGCCTTCAACGCCGTGAGCACTTCGTCGGCATGCCCATCGACCTTGACCTTCCTAAAAATGGCCTTCACCTTTCCCGCAGGATCGATGACGAACGTGCTCCGTTCGATGCCCCAATACTTCTTGCCGTAGTTGTTCTTTTCTTTATAGACGCCGTAGGCTTTGGAGATCCTGGCATCTTCATCGCTGAGCAACGGGAAGGGCAATCCGAATTTTTTGATGAACTTCTGGTGAGACTCTTTGCCGTCCAAACTCACACCGACGATCGTGCCGCCCGCCCGTACGATTTGTGATTCAACATCACGAAAATCACACGATTCTTTGGTGCATCCCGGTGTATCGTCTTTCGGATAGAAGTACAACACGACCTGCTTTCCCTTGAAGCTCTCCAAGGTCACGGTCTTTCCCTGTTGGTCTGGAATCGCGAGTTCCGGTGCCTGGTCCCCGACTGCGAGTGCTTTACTCATAGATCCATCCTTGGTGAGGGATTAATAGCCGCCGGGCGTACCGGTCCCGAACGACGATCGCTTGGGTGAATAGGGTTTGAGCTTGGCCTTGTTTTTATTCTCAGGGTTTCCAAATGGCGACAGCGCCGGCGAGTCCCAGATGATCTTATCGCCAGGAGCCAAATCGGCTGCTTGTAAAAAGTGTCGGCGCGCGACTTCCATATTACCAAGGGCGTTCAAAGCGAGCGCATAGTTGTAATGCGCTTGACCGGACTCTGGTGCCTCAGCTACGGCCTGCTCAAAATAGCGCTTGGCGTCTTCGTATTGTTGGGTCTGATACGCTGCTGTCCCCTGTTCCGTCAACACCGTCGCGTGAGCCTTCACTTCGCCCTCCAGCAGCAGTGGCACGAGAGGTTTGCGCTTGTGCGAACAGGCTGCCGTTGCGACCAGCGTCAGCATAACCCCCAGCATCACACACCGTCGAATGGCCTGTTTCATACCCTGCTACCCCTATCCCGAAGACTTCGCCTGCTTACGTGCTTCTTCCTCAAAAGTCTTTCGATAGAGCACGTCCCACTCCGCACTTCCTTCGACAATGCCTCGCGAATACGACGCCAACTTCGCCCTGACAGTTCGGTCAATCTCCTGTTCTTGGGCTAACTCGACGCCGAGCACTCGTTTGATTTCTTTCAAGACGCGTTCATCCGAGCTGGTGAGCCTCGTTCCGGCATGTTTCTTCACGGCCGTGAGAATCACATGCGAGAGATGGCTGACCTTATCTTCGCTCAGCATTGCCGATCCACGTCAATAGTCACTCCTCGGTGGTCAACGGCCGGCGAAATTTCCTGGAACTAATTCGTCACGAACCTACTGACCCGTAACGATTAGCGCCTCACAAAATAATTCCCCGCTCGCGGACCAACTTCTGCTTCACCATCTGGAACATCTTCTGATAGTCGACCTGTCCCTGCTCGATTTGCTGTTCGTAGGCCTTCAACAGTTGCCGCACTTCCGCATTGACGCGGTCCTCCAGCGAGAGCTCATACGTGATCGCCTGATCGAGCGCTTCGACAAACGTCTTGCGGTCGCACGTCAATGCCAGGTGCCCTTCTGCTTGGAGATGCCCGGCCAGACTTTCCGCCATGTGCCGTACCCGTTCTCTTGAAAGTCGCATCGTGCTTACGCCGGCTCAAGAAGGATCGTCGAGGTCTCCATCACCTGGCGGAGTTGGGTCGCATCGCCGACTACCTTCCCGATGATATTCACCCGATCGGCAGGAACGGGATCAGCCCCGACACTCATCGGCGTTCTGCCGAAAAAAATGGCCACCACCTGTCCCGCACCCCACAATGCGATATCGCCGACCTTGACCTGAGTGGTCGCCGTTTCTCGATGATCTCGGATCCCGGGGAGCGGAAAATAGAACTCCTCGCCCCAGGTGTTGATCGCTGCTTTCACCGGAAGCGCCGCGTAGACTTGATCCGCCGTTTTGGTCTTTCGAAGTTCAGCCTCCAACCGCACCGTTCCCACGGTGATACGAATTCGCTTCGCTGGTTCCGTCATATCAGAATCGATCTCAGACCGCACACCATTCAAGAGCTGTAGGATTGTTCTGCGAACTCTAGCTTGTCTCCTATGTGAAATCAAGGCTACAATCCGCGACCATGCTCACCTCGAGCTTCATCTTTCTTCCTGGAGTGGGACCTGCGACCGAGCGGCGATGGTGGGAGGACGGCCTGCTGGACTGGGACCTGTTCCTGAACCACCCCTCGGTCCCTGGTCTCTCCCCCGGCCGCAAGCAATGGTATGATGGTCAACTCCGTGCAGCACGGCACCTCGTCGACAGCGGACAGTTTCACTCGGTGGCAACGCAACTCCCTCGGCGTGAACAGTGGCGGCTCTATGACACCTGTCGTTCCCGCGCGGTCTATCTCGACATCGAAACGACCGGCTCCACGCCAGGACCGGACGACGTCACGGTTGTCGGACTCCATCGGAACGGAACAACCGTCTCTCTCGTGCAGAACGAGAACTTGACCGCCGAGCGCATACAACTGGAACTCGATCAAGGCGATCTGCTTGTCACCTTTTTCGGATCGGTCTTCGATGTTCCCTATCTCCAGGCGACATTCCCGACGCTCCGCTTTCCTCCCCTGCATTTTGATCTCTGTTTCGGCGCGCGACGGCTTGCCATGCGAGGAGGGCTGAAACACATCGAACGAGAGTTCGGCATCGATCGAGAGGCAACCATCAGCAATTTAAACGGCTTTGATGCCGTCCAGCTCTGGCTTGCCTGGCGCCGAGGTGACGCCATGGCGCGCGAAAGGCTCCTGACCTACAACCGGGCGGACACTGAAAACCTGGTCACGCTCGCCGACCGATTGTATGGTGACATGACCGCACGCTTCGGGCCTTCGTCTTTCTCGTCTCCCCTTCAACCGGCCTCTTCCCGATGAACGGCTGGATCGGCATCGGTCGCAGCGAGGTGGGTCTGGTCCGTACGGTGAACCAGGATGCGTTCACCGTCGTCGATCAGTACGGAGTCTGGGCCGTCGCGGATGGAATGGGCGGACACATCGGAGGGGACATCGCCGCTCAAACAGCTATCACCACGCTCAAATCTCACGCGGCATCATTGAACAAATCGCTCTGCGATGGTCATCCTCCTCCGACTGATCTGTTGACGACGCTCATCGGACGAGCTCATGAGGCCATCCTCGACCGAACCAGATCTCACCCGCAATTGAAAGGGATGGGAACCACGATCGTGCTGCTCGCCATTGTTTCCAGTCCCAGTCCCGTGGCGTATCTCGCCCACGTCGGGGACAGTCGCGCCTATCGGCTTCGCGCGGGCTCGCTGACTCCGCTAACACGAGATCATAGTTTAATCGAAAAATACTTAGAGCGTGGGATTCTCACTCCCGTCACCGCCAAGACGCATCCTGAACGGCACGTCCTGACCCGCGCACTGGGGATCCCCGCCTCGGCCACACCGACCATTGCCGCCTTCCCGATACAGGAAGACGATCTCGTACTACTCTGCTCCGATGGCCTGACAAAGATGATGGAGGATTGCGATATTGAACGAATCCTTTCCGCTGCAAATGTGGACCCGACCGACCTCTGTCATCGTCTTGTGACTGAAGCGCTCGATCGTGGCGGTGAGGATAATGTCACGGTCGTGGTCGTGGCCCATCGACCATCTTAGAGCCACATGGCTGTTGACATGTTTCATTAGGCCGTGTACGTTGCTTCGTCGTCTTCCCCTTGTCACACCTAAATGGAGACCCGTATGCGCCTTCGGGCATCGTTTGTCTGCGTAGCCTTACTCCTGTTTTCGAGTACCACCACATCAGCCCTAGCCATTGCATCAGAACCGTCCGACCCGGAAACCGCCATTCGCCAGATGGTACGGGCGAACGCGGAAAAAGATCTCCCGACGCTGTCTCGCCTCATGGCACACGATGCCGATATCGTGAGTTATACGGTCGGAGGCCGAAAGTATGTCGGCTGGCCGGAGTTTGAGCGTGAAATGCGCGAGGAGTTCCTCAACACTAAGAAGATCGAGATTCCAATCACCGAACTCAAGGTCTGGACCAAGGGGGATATGGCCTGGTTCACAATGGAACTCGACTATATCCGCTATGTCGGCGAGGGATCAGACGTCAAACGAACCGTTTTGCCCTTGAGAGAAACCGGCGTGCTCGAACGTCGCGCAGGCCGGTGGCAGTTGCTGTCTTGGCACGAATCCTTTCGATCGGCTCAGCTAGGCGGTCCTCTTGCGTCTCCTTCGGCAAGCGCCGGATCACATCGTCTCGTCAGCGATTCCGCCTCAACGGCGATGCCGGATGTGAGTGGAGAATGGGAAATCCTCGAGGTTGAAGACGAAAAACGATATAAAGCTACCTTGGACAAGAGCGGGAACGGTCCCTACACGCAACACAATGGACGGTTCGTGACCACCTCATTCGCCGAACGGCTCTGGCAGGGTACATGGCAGCAGCCTGGCAATGATCGCGAGGGCGGGTTTGAAGTACTGCTTTCTGAGGATGGGACTGAGGCAAAAGGCATATGGTGGTACACACGGGTGGGCAATCATAAGAATATTCCCCCTCGAGAACATGGCGGTACCTATCACTGGACAAAGTTGACGTCGAAGCCGGCACATACCCAATGAGTCGATTCCAACCTGTTCCACCCATGCAGATCAATTCGGAGCCCGGTCCCCAATCATCGTTTTCACTTCCTGTGGGAGGTCTTATGCGCGGATTTCTTGTTCTTCTGATCACCACCGTTTTCATGGTTACGTCAGCCTATGCCGATGGTAGTCACAACCACCAAGCTGTCCCGACATTGAAGAAGCAGATCGGTTCAAAGATCGTGTACGGAGAAAATACAGCCACACTCACCTTTGGTCCGATCGATCTTCCAGCGGGCCACACAGAAGGTGATATGGGCGACTCTATGCCTCGATTTAACTTTCAGCTGCCTGAAGATAAGTATTTGATTGGTTTCAAATCAGCTCTTTCCACGGTCGACGGGAAAGAATTGCCCCGAAACTACCTGCACCACATCTTGATGATCAACAACAGCCAACCTAGCGTGTCATGCCCCGGTGAACCGCTGTTCTTCGGCGGTGCAGGACTTGAAATGGCCGAAACGCAATTCCCCGACGGCTACGGTGTGAAGCTTGCCAAGGACGATAAGTTGATGACGGTCGTCGCGTTCTATCACGGCGCTCCACCCACCAAGAACGCAATCGCCACTTTTACGATGTACTTCGCGCCGAAGGCAAAGCCGATCCAAGCGATGAATATCTACCAGGTGGGTGTCAATATCGTCTGTTTCACCAAGTTCGGTGACCGTCCTGCCGATCAGACCGACGAAGGCATTGAAATTAGACACGGCGTCCAAGTTCACACGGCCCCTTTGAAGTTTTCCATCGACGGATGCGTCAAATTTGCGTATCCACACGGACATGACGAATTACTCATGATCGCCCTGGAGAATAAGACCAAGAAGCAGACCCTGCTCAGAACGGTCCCGGATGTTGAACGAGACGGAACGCTCCGCGAATTCCTCCCCCATCAGGTCTACAATGATGGCCAAGGATTTCCCATCTTCAAAGATGATGAGTATGAAATGGTGATGGTCCACCATCACCCTCTGCAGAAAAGCGAACTCCAGCACGGAATGGGTAACTATTTGCTGTACATGACTCCAGACACCTGTTCTTCGCAGAGCGCATCAGCTGCCCATTAGCCCTCGTATTACCGGGCGCACCGGCTCGAGCTGAGCCGGTGGGCCCGCTTCCACCTTCTCAGCACCATCGTCCAGCCAAACACTCACCAGATGTGCTGAAGCCTCTCGTGGCAAATGCACCAGCCATTCATAGCTACACTCGCCCGCAGTTCCCAATCTCTGTATGAATTCCTAAATCCTTTGGGTGAAACAGCGTTTGGCATGTATACTCATCACACTGGTACTCATACGTAGTTTAACCACGTCAACCTTCGAACCAATGGTCGTATGAAAGCTGGCGCGTTACACCTATGACGATCGCCAAATCGTCTCACACAACTACGCCACAATTGGATCCCTGGTCACTCACAACATTGACGCACTTTCTCCAAGACTTGGGGCACCCCACCAAACTCCCCGTGATGGCGGAACGCATTCTTACGGGTCTCTTGGAAGTCTCCCAGAGCTCTTATGGAGCTCTGTATTTACTCGACCACGACCACGAACGATATTGCCATGTGTGTTCCCATGGAACGCTCGAGTCAAGTACCGCCCCTCCTGCCATTCCCCTCTCCCATCCACTTGTCCAGAGCCTACTACAATGTCATCAGATCCATGATGTTTCCAACTCCGATGTAATTCGTCCGACTGTCTCCCTCGAAACGACAGCAGATAACTTGCTCGGCACAGCTCCCCTGAAGCAGGCCATTCCGCTGTTGAGTCGAGGACGTCTGATCGCCTTTGCGGCCTTCCAACCACGAACGGAAGCCCCCGCTCGCACCCCCTTGAGAACAGAACTCTTAATGGCCATGTCTCAGAGTGCCGCCAACGCGCTTGATTCTTTCCTCCTCTATGAGGATCTTCGACAATCTCAGACACTGATGCGCCGCACTGATCGATTACGTTCGTTGGAAACTATCGCCGGCGGGTTTGCGCATGAGATCAGAAATCCACTCACTTCGATCAAAACTTTCATTCAGCTGGCTCCTGAACGTAAAGATGACAGCCAGTTCATCGAAGAATTCAGCCGCATCGTGCTTGATGACGTCAATAGGATCGAGCGGTTGATTCAAGAAATTCTCGACTACGCGTGCTACATGGAGCCGAAATTGACCGATGAGGACTTGAATGAAATCGTCTCGTCATGCATCTACTTTGTCCAAATACAGGCAGACCGGCGTGGGATCAAGATTGAAAAAGAGTTGGCGTCCGAGCTTCCTCGTGGCATGGTAGATCGGCAGCAGATTAAACAGGTCATGCTCAACCTCCTTTTGAACGCCATGGATGCCATCGGAGAAAATCCCGGGATGGTCCGCGTGCAGACCCATCGGCTCCAGAAACCGAACGGGGACGAATGGGCACACATCGAAATTGAAGATACTGGGCAGGGAATTTCGGCGGAGCACCTCGACCACATCTTCGACCCATTCTTTACCACCAAACACTCGAGCACCTTCAATGAGGGCACTGGTCTCGGTCTGACGATCGTACACCAGATCATTCAGGAGCACCGAGGCGACATTCGAGTCGACAGTACAGAAGGGCATGGCACCACGTTCCATATTCAGCTTCCATGTCATCGCTCATAGAACAGCAGGAGTCCATGGTGGAGACCGCGATCGCAAAGAAACGAGTTTTACTGATCGACGATGAAACCCGAGTCCGAACCTCACTCAAAATGGTACTGGACCCTCTCTACGAGATCCTTCAAGCTGGGGATGGGCACGAAGGCCTCGAGGTCTTTCGGAAGGAGGAGCCTGATTTGGTTCTGCTCGATGTCGTGCTTCCAGGAACCGACGGACTCGCCGTTCTTCAAACGCTGCGTATGGAACGCAAAGTCACACCGGTCATCATGTTGACGGGTGCCAAATCCGTGAAGACGGCCGTCGACGCCATGAAGTTGGGGGCTGCCGACTATCTTTCGAAACCCTTTGACGTCGACGAGCTTCGAATCGTGATTGATCGGACCTTGAATTCCTCCGACCTCGAGCAAGAAGTCAAACATCTCCGGGCCCAGGTTGTCCAGCGGTATGCCTTCCATAATCTCATTGGGAGAAGCGAAGGTATGCAGGATATCTACTCGAAAATTGAGCAAGTTGCCGACAGCCGCACCACAGTACTTATTACGGGAGAAAGTGGCACCGGAAAAGAATTGGTCGCCAAGGCCTTACATTACAACAGTTCACGGCGTGATCGTCCGTTTGTGGCTCTCAACTGTGCAGCGCTTCCGGAAACGCTGATCGAAAGCGAATTATTCGGCCATGAAAAGGGCTCGTTTACGGATGCGACGGCACGACGCACCGGACAGTTCGAGTTGGCCCATACGGGAACCTTGTTTCTTGACGAAATCGGCGATTTAAGTGCCATCACACAGGCCAAGCTCCTGCGCGTGATTCAAGAGCGAGAATTCACAAGGATCGGTGGCATTCAGCCGATCAAGGTGGATGTGCGCATCGTAGCGGCAACCAACAAGAATCTAGATGAATTGGTTCGCAAAGGGCAGTTCCGCGAAGATCTCTACTATCGTATTAATGTCATCTCCCTCTATCTCCCTCCCCTTCGTGAGCGGAGCGAGGACATTCCCCTCCTCGCCAAACACTTCCTGGGAAAGAGGGTCGAAGAGGAAAAACGTTCGCGGATCGAGTTTAGTAAGGAAGCATTGGAACTCCTGACACGATACTCTTGGCCGGGTAATGTGCGCGAATTGGAAAACTTCGTCGAACAAGCGTTCATCTGGTCTCAACATGCGGCCGAGATCACTCCGGAACACTTACCAACATCCATTAAGAGCGACTCCCGATCTACCTCGCTCCGAGATGATACCCTCGCAGGCCGCCTGTCACTTGAGAAAGCCGTAATGGAATTTGAACGAGAGATCATACTCGATGCCCTTAAGCGAACCAACTACGTGCAAACTCATGCGGCAAACCTTCTTGGCATCAGCCGGAGGATGCTGAAATATCGAATGGATACGCTCGGTATCGGCCGCCCCGATAATTCCACAACCTCAGAGCAGGACCAACCGATGCAGGAATGACACACTTTCACACAAGTATGTCACATTTATGCACATATTGTCCTCATGCAGTTGTGGATAAAATAACCCTATAAACATGAGCTAAATCGATATATAGCATACATATATTTCTTACATACTATACATAGAAGTACTTTATAAGTTGCTGAAAAGGAACGATAATTGCTCACTGCTCTGCTTGTGTCTACAATAGAAGTGCCGTATATATGACCACCGTGTCGACAACCACCCAACCTACTGTACTCATTATCGACGACGAAGCTGGACCTCGCGATGCGTTGAAGGTGATTCTCCGGCCATTTTTCACCATTCGCTCTGCAGAAAACGCCAAGTCCGCGTTGGATGTCCTCAATCATGAACCCATCGACCTCATTACACTTGATCAGCGGCTTCCTGATCGACAGGGGCTAGATCTCCTCACCGATATCAAGCATGACCATCCCGATGTGGAAGTCGTCATTGTCACGGGATACGGCAGCTTGAAGTCTGCAATGGAAGGCATACGACAGGGGGCTGCTGGTTACTTATTGAAACCGTTCAATGTGACTGAGCTGATCACCCTGACTCAGCAGACGATGGATAAGAAACGACGGCTCGACTTTCTTCGCCGACAACTGCACTCCTCACCGGAAATCTGGGAACTAAACGAACTATCTACCCAGGTATGGGACCGTATCAAGTCAGCATATTGCTCACTCCCTCAGTCGGCTGGACCGAATGCTGTGTTTCAAGAGGAAGAACTGTCTCTCATCCCGCTGCTATCGGATATCTTGGAAGCCACGGATCGTCACTTGCTGAATCACTCGAGCCGAGTCAGTTTCTACGCCACGCTGATGGCCGCTCGCTTGAATCTCACGCTCAATGAGCAAAAATTTCTCGCCATGGGAGCTTTCCTCCACGACATCGGGAAAACGAGCCTTCCCGCTTACAGATTTTCAGAGGATCAAATCCTGCCGTCAGGCGAACCCATCGTCTGTAAGGAACATTGCGGACGAGGTGCCCGATTGGCAAGCACCTTGGGGTTACCGAAGGACGTGCAAGATATCATCACCTACCACCATGAACGGTGGGATGGGTATGGTTATCCTTCTAACCTCTCAGGTACGAATATTCCGATTCTCGCTCGGATTGTCGGCATTGCTCAGGCGTTTGATCATCTCACGGCGGATGCCCCTGGCCGAACATGTATGTCTGCTGAAGCCGCTATTCAACGGATTTCTCTCAACTCTGGCTCCCATTTCGACCCGCAACTCCTCGATGCTTTTCTTGATGTCGCAAAGCAATCGATCGCCTCGCTCCCCACGATGGCTACCTCTCCTGCCGCCTAATCTAGTCCTGAGCTCCAGCAATCAATTCTGCCGCTGTTGCCCTGGTCTTTATCGTCACTCGCTCCCCACCGAGCATCCGCGCGATCTCCCCTTCACGATGCACACCGCTTAAGGAACGCACCGTCGTGACGGTCCGTCCCTTTACTTCAGTCTTTTCGACACACACATGATGCTGTGCTTGAGATGCCACCTGCGGGAGATGCGTGATACACAACACTTGGTGGTATTGCCCTAATGCCCGTAACCGCTTCCCAATCGTCGCGGCAACGGCTCCTCCAACGCCCGTATCGATCTCATCAAAAATGAGGACAGGAACGTGATCAACCTGTGCCAGAACTGATTCGGGTGCAAGCATCAACCGCGAAAGCTCTCCACCGGATGCCGTACGAGACATTGCCTTCAACGGTTCACCGGCATTCGCGGCCAAAAGAAACTCGACACGATCACTCCCGTCTGGGCCATACTCATCATCCAACCCGCTCTGCATGACTTGAACGACGAATTGTACCGAGCCCATTTTCAGCGCTTCCAGTTCTTTGCCCACCATCTTCGTGAACCGTTTGGCAGCTTCTTTCCGTTTCTGAGAAAGCTGCGCTGCCAACTCAGCGACCCGCTCATGCTGTTGGCGAATAACACGATCATAATCGGCCAGTTGGTCTTCACCGCAGGAAAGCCGTTCTAACTCATCCTTTACGTGATCGTAAGTCCTCAAGACGGTCTCGATGGTTCCTCCGTATTTCTTTTTCATTTTTTGAAGGACAGCCAGACGATCTTCAACGATACTCAACCGTCCAGGATTGCTGTCCACACGTTCCTCATAACTGCGAAGCGAGTCGGCAACTTCCTTGACGAGAACTTTTGCCTCAGAGACGAGTCGTGCCGTTGATGCCATCTCGGGGTCAATCTTTGCCAGCTCACCCACTAGACGCTCTGCTAATACCAGATTTGGCAATACCCCGTGGCCATCACCCTGAATGCGCTCCTGGGCTTCGGACGTCAGTTCTGCGAGACGACCTGAGGATCCCAAGCGCTGTCGCACGGCTTGCAACGCCTCCTCTTCGCCGATGCGACAAGCCGCCTCCTCCAGCTCCTGACGTTGAAATGTTAGGAGATCTTCCTGTTGCGCACGCTGCTGGATGGTCGTCGCGAGTTCCGTGCGCGCTTGACGGGAACCGATCCATCCTTGGTAAATGGCTCGATACTGCTCGCGCAATTCACGTATCTGCCCGAAGGCATCGAGCACCTCAAGCTGAGCCGTGCTGGACAACAACGACTGTTGGTCATGCTGACCATGAATATCAATCAACGTTCCAGCAAACTCCTCCAGTACATGGACCGGTGTCAACATGCCATTCAAATAGACCCGGTTCCTTCCGGATCGGGCAATGACGCGCCGGATCACCAGGGTACAGTCCTGTGGGCCGAGAATATCCCGTTTTCTCAGTTCTATAAGGAGGGGATGAGAGGAGGGGATGTCAAACGAGGCTTCGAGTTGCGCTTCATCTTCTCCAAATCGAATTTGATCACTGGACGCCCGACCTCCGACCAGGAGCATGACGGCATCGATTAACAGAGACTTACCGGCCCCGGTTTCTCCGGTCAACACCGTAAACCCTGAGTCAATAGTCAGACTCAAGGTTTCGATGACGGCAAAGTTGATAATTCGCAGCTCAGTGAGCATGGCTGCGGTAAGTAGTACTAGGCAGTCCCCGCATGTTGGGCCAGCAGTGCATCGATCATTTCTTTGAATTGTCGTTTTGGCCTGGCCCCCACCAACTTCTCAACCGGTTGTCCATTTTTGAAGAACAAGATGGTGGGTATGCTCATCACCTGATACCGACCGGCGACTTCCGGGTTTTCGTCCGTATTCAGCTTACGAACTTTGAGTTTGCCCGCATACTCCTTTGCTAATTCGTCGACGATAGGGGCAACCATTTGACAAGGCCCGCACCACACGGCCCAAAAATCAACCATGACAAGTTCAGAAGCCTTCATGACTTCCGCATCCCACGTCGAATCTTCAACCTTCAAGGCATCACCAGCCACGTCATACCCTCCTTCAGAATTGATATCGCGTCTACTTTAGACCGACGTTATCGTACCTTACCGCTGTTTTTAGTGTCAATTACGGATCATCGACCAGACGGATTTCCGACCGAGTCCTCTACTCTCCCCGAAGCTTGGGGAGGAAGGCCATAGGGTCCCCCTGGGACAGCCCAGGGAAGACCACGCTCGCCCCAGAGCAGCGGGCTCAACAACGTTCGCATGACAGCCGTTCCAGCGCTGTCTGTCCAGCCGATTCCCGTGAGACTCAGCATTGCGCTGTACTGCTCCCGATCGGGAAATTTCAAATAGTAGAACCCAACCGACCAGCACTTGCATGGATTCTGATAAAGTGCGACTGCATCCACCTCCGGACTTCGACCGTTCTTGACATCATAGTAGGCTTTGGCCCCGAAGGTCCAACCCCATGGAGTCCGGAAGGCACCTCCCATGGTCACAAACTGAATCTCACTGGTCGGGGCGAATACCTCGTTAAATGACACCGGATTCCAAATATCGCCTCGGCGAACTCGATTGCCGTCTCTCGTATATCGTTGACCAATTTCGAAATACCAATTCGTGCCCTCCTGAAATCGCAGATCTGTGTTGAACTGACTCACCCCTGGCTGATAGGGATCAAAGAAAGCGTCGATGGTCAGATAGCGATTGATGGGTGGACGCAATGCCCAGGCCTGCGCAGCCCGCCCAAAAATTGGGGCATCCAATTGCGACATTCCAAGGAGTGGCGGAAGGTTATTTCCGATCACGGCTCTCATCCAGATATCAGAAAACTTTTTCCCTTGAATCGGTACGGTTGCGGGTTGGATCGGTTGGGTCAATGAGCCCAAAAAAGGGAGCATCCCGGGCGTAAAATCTCTCGCCCTCGTTTGCACCTCCCCCACGTGATAACTTTGTGCCACCATGAGATCAAGCCAGTTAAAGGCCGTGTCTCTGCCCTGCTCCAAGATGCGACTGCGGAGCATGTATGTCACGAGATTCTTCTTCGGTAGATCATCAACCTGATCGATCTGGGCCAATTTTGATTGATTCGTCGATGGCACATACTCATACATCACCGAGGGTTCAAAACTGTGAAGAACGTTTCCGCCGTCAGCGAGCGAAAAACGGCGAGTCAACTTTGACATGGCCTCCACGCCCATCCAAAACGTCTCCCGATGTTGTCCTTCTTCAGACTGCGCTCCCCTTGTGTAGTAAACTTCTCGAAACTTTGCTTGAGGCCGAATCCCGATGATGTGTCCGAGATGAATCACTTCTGTCTCTATACCAGGAACCACATTAATTCGATTTAGAGTAAACCCTTCTTCTCGGTAAAAATTAACGTGATTCCCTTCGACTCCAAACAAAACCGGAGAATGAAACAGCGACGTGTATGGAAGTTGATAGCCGGTTTCCGGCAGACGTTGGAACGTATCTGTCCCTCCGGCTTGAAGTGGTTGCAGATAGAGACCTAAGAGATAGAGATTACCGTATGGCAACCGCTGAGAGGCCAGCAGGTTTGACTCACTACGCGGCAAGGCTCGTAGCACACGTGAATTGCTGAGTTGCTGAAAAAAGTTGGGGTCCGTGACCAGATTCGCATTGGCCCGGAGCAACAGCGTCTCCGTGATGTATTGCGTATGGCTTCCCGTGAGGGTCGCTCGTGCTCGCTCGACATCCCCATCTGTTTGGGTTATCCCAGCGACATTCGGTAATTGTGTCTGTTGCAGAAAGCTCAGAAACCATTTCCCGCGAGATCGCCGGTCCAAAACGTACCGATACTCGAGATCAGACCCATACCCAAGCTTGCTGTAATACTTCGGTGAGATCGTCAAGTCATGGCTCGGATTGATGGCCCAGAAAAAGCTCCCTTGCATATGAAATCCAAACCGATTGTCATAGGTGACGGTGGGAATAAGAAATCCGGTCTGTCGTCTGGCAAGGGGATAGGAAAACGTAGGTAGCGGAACCGTCGGTACATCAAACAAGCAGAACCAACCGCCTTTAAATGCCAGCGTGTCCCCGACTCCCATGTCAAGATCCTTAAAGCGAAATCGCCATGCGGGGACTTCCCCATCCTGCGCATCGCAGTTCGTAAAACTGCCGTCCTTTGCCCGGTAATGGTATTCTGAAAACCGCTGCATCAACCGTCCTGAGACGAACGAATTGGTAGACGGAATGTATAGCCCTCCGTGCGTCGCCACGCCAGCCTCGGTATTCACGTTGATCTCCATCCGCTCAGCAGTCACATCGGCCTGTGGATCGATCAAATGCACATGGCCAACGGCCGTCAGAATCCCTGGGAGCGTCTGGATCGTCACGTGGTCCGCCGTCAACGTCATCCTTCCCTGTCGGATCACGACGGATCCGGTGGCTTCATAAACTTCCTGATCCTGGCGATAGTCGATGCGCTCTGCGGTCATATCCAGAGGATCGGATCCGGAAGGCGAACCGCCCACTCCTGTCTGAGCATGTGCGGTGGATCCGAAAAACGGTAGAAGCAGGAGGGAAACGACGAGAAGGCTCCGCCGGAAGATCCACGCGAGAGGATCCGCCATGCTAGCCATGAATGGGTGATAGGCCGCAGCCACGGACTGCTGCTTTGACCTCCCCTACAAGCATGAGCGATCCGGCAATGCAGATGAGATCGTGCGGGGCGGCTCTGCCTTTAGCTACGGCAAGCGCATTCATCGGATGGACGGCTTCCCACACGGGTCCAGGCCAGGTGTCCAAGGCGGAACGGAGTTCATCGACCGTCGCTGATCGCGCAAGACCTGTCTGGGTCAACACGATCTCCGATACGACCGGCTGTAGACTGGCAATAAACGCTCGATGATCTTTATCTCGCATCATAGCCCACACCAGAATGATACGGGATGTGGGATGATATGAAGCATAATCAGCAAGGTACTGTGCCAGTACCCTTGCGGCAGGCAGATTATGTGCGCCATCAAGGATGACCCTAGGATACTCCTCGATCGGTTCCAGACGACCTTCCCAAGACACCGTCCTCAATCCCTCACGGACGGCTGTTTCGTTTGTTTGAATTCCCGCGCGTGCGGCCGCCTCGACGAGCGCCAGCGCACAAGCCGCGTTGTCCCACTGGTGTCGTCCAGCAAGCCCACAGGACAGACCATCTATCGTGTGGGTCGTTCCTCGATAGACAAGTCGTTCTGCCTCATTGGGCTCGATGTGAAAATGCCGCCCCAGCTGCGAGACCGGAGCCGCCAGGTTCTTCGCGATTTGACTCAACACATCTTCCGCCGCACGACCGATTCTGCCGAGGATAAGCGGCACTCCTGATTTGATGATTCCACCTTTTTCGAACGCAATCGCCTCTTCCGTCCTCCCGAGATACTCTTGATGATCTAACCCAATTGTCGTAATTACACAAGCAAGTGGCTCAGGCACGACATTCGTCGCGTCGAATCGTCCACCCAACCCAACCTCGAGAACTGCGACATCGACTTTTGACTCCGCAAAATGGAGAAAGGCCATAGCCGTCGTCATCTCAAAAAATGTCGGATTGAGATCAGGGGCGAGTATGGCTCGCAGGCGGTGCACCAATGCCGAAACTTGTTCCTCGGTGATCATGCAACCGTCAACACGAATGCGTTCTCGAAATTCGACGAGGTGCGGTGATGTATACAGTCCGACCCGTTGACCTGAGTGCTGCAAGATCGCTGCGGCCATCGCGGCAGTCGATCCCTTGCCGTTGGTTCCACCAATATGCAACACACGGAGTGAGCGCTCGGGATTGCCCACCCGCTCCAATAGGAGGCGCATGGTGTCTAACCCCAGCTTGATGCCGTGTTTTTGAAGCCCGTAGAGATACTCGATAACCGGGGAATAGCTCATCCAGAAGCCGGAGGGCGCAGGGGACTAAAAGTGGCTCACGAGTGTGCCGATTGTCTCTTTAAGGCGCTTCCGCTCAACGATCATGTCGATCATACCGTGCTCGAGCAGAA
Organism: Nitrospira sp.; assembly: GCA_036984345.1. Lineage (GTDB taxonomy): Bacteria > Nitrospirota > Nitrospiria > Nitrospirales > Nitrospiraceae > Nitrospira_D. The sequence goes on from BQXA01000022.1 coordinate 55,626, forward strand.
ATTCGGCTCGTTGAAATTGGTCCGGCAATTGCTGCTTGATCGTTTGTTCGATCACGCGTGGCCCGGCAAAACCGATCAATGCCTTTGGTTCGGCGATAATGACATCTCCGAGCATTGCCACACTCGCCGTAACACCGCCAAAGGTGGGATCGGAGAGGATCGAGATGAACGGCAATTTTGCCTCACCTAATTTGGCCACTGCTGAAGAAGTCTTGGCCATTTGCATCAGAGACAGGATGCCTTCCTGCATACGAGCCCCCCCCGACGCGGTGACTAGTATGACGGGCATCTTCTGTTTCAGCGCACGGTCGATCGCCCGACAGAGCTTTTCCCCGACGACCGACCCCATACTTCCACCCATAAAGCTGAAGTCGAAGACACACAGCACCACGCGACTCCCATTCACCGAACCCTCACCAATGACAAGCGCATCCTTACGGCCTGGTTTTTCTTGATGGGCCTTGACTCGTTCTCGATAGGCCTTGGTGTCGTAGAAATTCAAGGGGTCCTGAGCCTCTAACTCAGCATCCCATTCTTTGAATGTGCCAAGATCGATGAGTAATCCAATTCGCTCGGTCACCGAGATCGGGAAGTGATAGTCGCACTTTGGACAAACTTTGTTATTTCGATCAACTTCCTTCCGATAGACAATTTCCCGACAATGGTTGCACTTAAGCCACATGCCTTCACTGCTTTTCGACCTCGGAGGCGGACCTGACTCACTTGACTTGTCTTTCTTAAACCATGCCATTGTCTAGTTCTCTTATACAGGCTTTATGTACCCAAACAACTACTGACTGTCGGAAGTTTACGATCTAGCGACACCCCTCGCCTCTTCCCACCTTTCGCAACCGAGACATCAGCGGAATCTGAGACCACGTCGAACTCATCAGGAATACATATTCCAGCATGGTCGAGACAGCAGAAAAGGTGATCACGATCCGGTGCACGCCAACCTCCAGGGGCAAACCCAAGTCCAGGAAGAGTCAGCAATCCCGTCTCCAATACCATGCTCTCGGAAACCCATTATAGATAACCTGCGTCCAAGTCACCGTGAGCGATGCAACGGTTGAGGAATCGGGAGGCATTGTAGCAGATATGAAAAACAGAATCTCATCCTCCACGGGCATGCATTTCTAGGTGAGGGTCTTCACGGAGACGATCGATATGAATAAGACCTCCGGACCGAAGCCCAACCTGCTCAAGAGCCTTCCGATCCTCAGCCCCACGATCGCGACGAGCGGCCCACACTGATCGAATCAGCTCCTGCATCTCCAGTGGACTCGCGCCACGACGAATCAGTTGACGCAAATCAACACCTGACGACGCGTACAGGCACAAATACCACAGCCCATCGGCAGTCACACGGCTTCGGTCGCAATGGGCACAGAACGGCACCGTCGTTGACGGAATGATCCCAAAGATAGTGCCATCCGGCAAGCGAAATCGCTGTGCCGGAGCCGTTCCTCGATCCGGAATAGGAATCACGTGTCCATAGCGACGGCTGAACATATCGAGGATCGTGTCCTGCGACAGCACCTTCTCGAGACTCCACTCGTTCGCTCCACCCACATCCATGTATTCGATAAAGCGCACCTCGGCTCGATACTGTTTGGCAAACTCGACGAGCGCGTAGAGCTCATCCTCGTTGAAGCCTCGAATCACAACCGTGTCGAGCTTCAGATAACTGAACCCTGTTTTTCCAACAGACTCAATCCCCTCAAGAACACGAGAAAACTCATCTCGTCCAGTCAATTGACGAAACCGTTCGGCTCTGAGCGTATCGAGACTAACCGTCACACGATCAAGTCCTGCCGCGTACAGTTCTTGTGCATGATCAGCGAGGAGGATTCCGTTCGTGGTCAACGCCACTTCTGTAATTCGCCGATCTTGCCGAAGTAACCGCACCAGCCGCGCAAGGTCTCGCCGCAAGAGCGGCTCACCGCCGGTCAGTCGGACTTTCTCCACACCCAGATCGGCGAAATATCCGGCGAGTGTTGCCATTTCCTCAAAACTGAGGATGTCTTCGCGTGGCAGCCAGACATATTCTGATTCCGGCATGCAGTAGTTACAACGGAGGTTACATCGATCTGTGACAGACAGGCGCAAGCTGCCAAGCGGACGACCGAAGGTATCGAACACCTCCGAACGCCCGGCCACCGGATGATTGATCAGGTTTGCCATCGAGGTTACGTCCGAGGGATTTAGGGGTGTTCTTCTACCCACACTTCCCCTTCCGGCGTATGCTCTAACTTCCAGATCGGGGTAATCTGCTTGAGTTCATCGATCGCCCATTTACACGCATGAAATGCATCGACCCGATGTTCCGCCCCGGCAATGATCAGCACAATATTCTCACCAATCGTGATATCGCCGTACCGATGGATAATCAGCAACTCAAGAATATCGAACTCTTTCAGCGCCCGTTCTCGAATGTCGCGCAGTGTCTTCTGGGCCATTCCTTCATAGTGCTCGAACGTTATACTGTCGACATCGCGGCCTCGTGAGCGATCGCGGGCAATGCCCAAGAACGTGGCAATCCCTCCTATGCGTTTCGATCGACTGCGAACTCGTTCAAGTTCCTGATCTAGAGAAAAATTCTCTCGCTGGACCCGGACAAATTGGCCTTCATCTACCGCGTCACTGACCGAACTACCTCCCGCAAAGGGAGGCAACAACGCGATTTCGTCGGTATCCTGAACGGTGGTTTCCGCGTGAGCAATTTCTTGGTTCACTGAGACGAGGACTTTCTTCTTGTGAATGAGTTCGGCGATTTGCGGATGGCTGACGTTGATCCGGTCAATCATGTCTTTCACCTGGTGTCCGCTCTCCAGCACCAGAGAAAGAGAACCCTGATTTCCTGCGAGCGATTTCGTCAGTCCAAATAGCTTAACTGTGATCACCGTTTCCTACTTTCTACTTGCACCGAACCCTCCCGGGTGTAGGTTCCAGATTTTCCACCTGATTTCCTCAGTAAACACACATCGCTGACACTCATGCCACGGTCCAGCGATTTACACATGTCATAAATGGTGAGTGCCGCAACGGCAGCTGCGGTCATGGCTTCCATTTCAACCCCGGTCGGCCCAGTCGTCTTTGCCGTCGCCAGAATGGTGATCGAACAGCGGCCGTGAGAATCCGGCTGAGGCTCTTCCGTAAACGTGATATCGACACTCGTAAGGAGGATGGGATGGCACATCGGGACAAGATCAGGGGTCCTTTTCGCACCCATCACTCCTGCTACCTGAGCGACCGCCAGCACATCACCCTTCGCAATCTTCCCACCTTGAATCTTCTCAAGTGTTTCCGGAAGCAAAAAAACCTTGGCTTGGGCGATAGCCAATCGTTCGGTCGATTCTTTGGCGCTGATATCGACCATCCGAGCCCGACCCGAGTCATTAAAATGAGTAAAGTCAGCCATTCCCCTATTGAATCAGCATGTTGTAGGCCTTTGATAGCGGATTATAGGTGCCGCTGGAGAGGAAGGTCAAGAAAGGAACGGGGCAGTCATCGGTGTCGGTCGGTGCATGCTACCTGGTAGAAAAATATACCTCAGTTTCAGTACACTCTTTGACCGATAGCGTACCCTTATTGGATCGAGGGATTGGTTCGAGGGCGTTCTCTACCCATATATACGATTCAGAATAGGAATTTTCATGGGATTTCTGAGCAGACTTCTCAACATGCCGTCATTCAAAGGCGCCACAAACGCCCTCCTGGTGGAGTTGGCCATCCCTGAACTCACGGAAGCACAACGCACTCAGTTAAAGAACCGGGTGGTTGAACTCATCCAGACACACCGATTCCCAGATCAGACACCAGAAGCCATTCTGCTGGAACTGAACCAAACACCACGTATCTTCCAGTTGAATGTCTTGGCCCTCGCCATGAAAGAGCTTGGTCACCCGTCTCCCCTGAAAAGAGAGAAGCTCCAGAAAGTGGAGGACCCCTTCGACCCAGGCCATGCGGACGAACATGCTTTGAGGGCGGTCGCTCGGCGCCTGAAGTGGCACTACGGCGTCGAGGTCTGGCTCGCGGAAGAACCGATCAGTTTCGATACATGGTAGCCGAAGAGTCGCTTGACAGATATATGAGGCACGGTTATTCTGCCACCGCTTGTTAATTCGGTCTGGAGGCACAAGGGACAAGATGTGTAATTCTTCGTTGCGACGACTATTCTTTCTAATGATACTGGCCTTTATTTTTCTGCTGAGCCCACACGTTCAAGCAGCTGACTTCAAGATGGGGGTGGTAGATCCGCAGTCCGTCCTGGAGAAATCCAAAGCCGGTAAGCGTGCTTTGGATGGGTTGAAAGAATACGTCTCGATCAGGCAAAAGCTACTCGCCAAGGACGAAGAAGATCTCCGCACTCAAGAACGGCAATTGAAAGAGCAAGCGTCCAAATGGAGCGACGCCGAAAAGAAAGAGAAAGAAACCCAGTTCAGGACGAAGGTTCAAGACTTTCAAAAGCGCGCGCAAGACTTCAACCAAGAACTCCAGAAAAAGCAGAAGGAGTTGGTCGACGAGTACATGAAAAAAATCTCCGTCGCGACGCAGACCGTTGCCGAAAAAGGCGGCGTCGCGCTCGTCGTCGACAAAGGAAGTGAACAGACTGTGAAGATCGTGATCTACAACAAAGATACGATCGATTTAACGGACCAGGTTGTGAAGGAGTTTGATCGCACAAACAAGTAGGACAGGCGGCGCCACACCCGCTACTCCAGCGGGTACCCGGCTTCTCGCCATGCGCGGATTCCGCCCTTCATAGACCGTACGTTCTTATACCCCATCTGCTGCAAGGCGTCGGCCGCGAGCGCTGAGCGAAACCCACCTCCGCAATAGAGCACGATCGCAACCTCCTTGTCAGGGACTACCGTTTCGATATCTCGTTCAAGAATACCTTTGCCGAGATGACGCGCGCCTCAAGCATGATCCACAGCGAACTCATGATCTTCCCTGATATCAAGAAAATGAAACGGCTCTCCCCGGTCAAGGCTTGCGATAACCTCCTCAACGCAACACTCGATGATCCGTTGTCTTGCTTGTTCAACTAGCCGTAAAAAGGCCGGATTGTGCTTCACCTCGCCTCCTTAAAACAGCGACACCTGCTCACCCCCAGGGCGACGAAACGTCTGAGGAATGTTCATAGCCTGGTCATCAGAAAACCCGGCCCTTCGTTTCGATAGGGCCACGAACCGCTCGATCATCTCCCAATAGGTGCCTTGGCCGACTTGGCGATGAAAAAATCGTCGTTCCGTGAGAGCCCCTGATCGCACCTCACGCAGACGGCTCGTGATCTTGCCGATCCGTTCCGGAAAGGCCTGGCGCATCCGATCCAGAAACACCGGTTCCACGCTGCCCGACAATCTCAAGAGGCTGGAAGTGGCGGTGCAGGCTCCCGCTTCATGGGCTCTGTCGAGTAGATCGGCAATCATGTCATCGTTCAAACCCGGAATAATCGGCGCGATTGAGATGCCGGTGGAAATTCCGGCATCGGCGAGCGTCTTCATGGTCGAGAACCGTTTTGTCGTCGACGGAGCCTGAGGCTCAACTTTCCTGGCCATCTCATCCGATGAAAAGGGAATACTGAAATACACCATCAACCAGGCTTCACGCCGCAACTGCATCAGGACATCAAGATCTCGGAGAATCAACGCGCCCTTCGTGATAATCGCGACCGGATTCCGGTATTCCGCACAGACCTGTAGGCAGGCGCGGGTCAATCCATACTCTGCTTCAATGGGTTGATAACAGTCGGTGTTCCCTGAAAAAAGAATCAGATCTCCACACCAACCAGGTTTCTCCAAGTGCTGCCGAAGCAATCGTGGCGCATCTTCCTTCACCACGATTTTGCTCTCGAAATCAGTCCCTGCGCCAAATCCCCAATATTCGTGGGTCGGACGCGCGTAGCAATACGCGCAGGCATGAAAACAGCCCCGATAGGGATTGAGACTCCACCGAAATGGGAGATCCGGGCTGTCGTTCCGACTCAGGATCTCTCGCGTCTGCTCACCATAAACCCTCAGTTGAGGCGAACCCACCGGTTCCAGGAGTTCACGGTGACGGGATTCAAATGGATTCGGAGGATTGGCAATCTGTCGCATTTTCGACATCCTGTTCTTCATGCCTGGTCGATGTCAATTCCAAGGGAAAGTCATTGGCATATGTCGCTGGAATCGGCCGTTCATTGACTCTCCAAAAATCAGGTGCTAGATTTCAACCGCTTTTGGAGGAACCATCTGTGTACGATCTCAAGGCTCTCCGCGAAAACCTCGATCCGATCCGTACCGTCCTAGGACGACGAGGGAATGATGTTCCATGGGATGACCTGCGCAAATTGAGCGAAGACCGCCGCACACACACCATGCAGGTCGAACAGCTGAGACAGGAACTCAACAAAGGCTCTGAAGAGGTGGCTCGGTTGCGCCGCGCCAAAGAGCCGGCCGACGAGGCCATGGCGGCCATGAAACGTTTGGGAGATCGCATTAAGGATGCCGAAGGAACTCTGCGAAACGCCGAAGAAGCCCTGAGCGATGTCACCCTGCGCATCCCCAACCTCCCCCATGCTTCGGTCCCTGTCGGAAACGATGCCTCTGAAAACGTGGAAGTCCGACGATGGGGTACCATCCCTTCGTTTTCAACTCCACCCAAGCCCCACTGGGATATCGGAGAGAGGCTCGGCATTGTGGATTTTGATCGAGCGGCGAAGATTGCCGGGGCTCGGTTTTCAGTCATGACGGGAGCCGGGGCGAGGCTGGAACGGGCCCTCATCAATTTCATGCTCGATACACACACGACGCAACACGGGTATCGAGAGGTAGTACCTCCGCTCATGGTCAATCGCCCATCGATGACCGGGACAGGCCAGTTGCCAAAATTTGAAGAGGACCTCTTCCGGTTGAAAGATGAAGACTATTTTCTGATTCCCACCGCGGAAGTGCCGGTGACCAATCTCCATCGTGAAGAGATTTTGAGCGGGGACAGCTTGCCGCTTCGCTATACGGCCTATACCCCATGCTTCAGGCGAGAAGCAGGCTCCTACGGGAAAGACACGCGAGGCCTCATCCGGCTCCATCAGTTCAATAAAGTTGAACTCGTATCCTTTACGACGCCGGATCGATCATACGAAGAACTAGAGCGGTTGACAGGTCATGCGGAATCGATTTTACAGAGTCTGGAACTTCCTTATCGCGTGGTCGCACTATGCACCGGCGATATGGGGTTCTCCGCCGCGAAGACCTATGATCTTGAGGTATGGCTCCCGTCTCAGCAACAATACCGGGAGATTTCGTCTTGCAGCAACTTTGAAGCGTTCCAGGCCAGACGAGCGAGCATCAAGTACCGATCCTCGTCAGGTGGGAAAAAAGACTCTAAGAGCGACTTTGTCCACACGCTGAACGGTTCCGGTTTGGCCGTTGGAAGAACGTTGGTGGCGATCCTGGAGAATTTTCAACAGCCAGATGGGTCAGTGGAGATTCCCTCGGTATTACGACCATACATGGGAGGCTTAGAACGGGTAGAAAGAGAATAAAGTCCTCTGGTCTCCTCCCCGTCGTTAAATCAGGCTCTACTTTAATTTTCAAGAAATTGCGTTGACCGCACCTCGTTCCTTTAAGACCCCGGACGATTTCAGCAGCCCACCTCTGATTATCAACACCTTGAATTGGCAATCCAACTCGTGTACAAACCCGCCTCCGTTACGACACGTTCCCAGAAAGAGCACCCTACAACAAAGGAGTCGAAATGGGAGCACAGTGGTCCCTGAGTCAAGAAGAAGAAGACATGCATCGCCAGAGTCTGTTTCGAAAGGCGAGAAAGGGTGATGAGAAAGCCAAGCAGGAATTACAAGAAGTCTATGGCGTGCGACTATGGGCTGAGCATGAACGGGCAGCCTTGATATATGAAAATCCCCGCTACGCTTCCAGACGCGGTAAGCAGAAGGCTTGAAAATAGTCGGGGATGGATCTGGCAATCGTCCCACGGTGTTCGCAGAGTTTCGGAAACCGGGCGACATCGTGGCCTGCCTCTCATAGTAGGCCTCCTTCCCATCGGCATACGCGGAGATGCCATTTCAGCTCTGCAGCACCGTTTTAAAGGTGCCCTTACTGCCTTGCCTCCAAAACGAGCTGCATCATGCAGGCTAGGAACCCTGCACCATTGCATTAGACCGAAGGGAGTGAATATGCTCACCCAACAATCCTGATCTACCCAACCGCCACTACCGTACATGAGAAGGGAGCAACACCGTGGATTCACTTGTCACCTGGACAAAGGTCGTGTACGCCCTCCATACATTCAGCCTGCTGACCGGCATCATCGGGACGGCCACGGTGGTTGGCGCCTTCCTCACTGGATGGCCTTAGATCATCGCGGTGGTGCTGAACTACGTCAAGCGGAGTGAAGCTCGCGGCACTTGGCTTGACTCGCATTTTCGCTGGCAGATTCGAACCTTTTGGTTCGGTCTGCTCTGGATGACCCTCTGCGGAGCCTTCATCGTCGCGACCCTTGGGATCGGCCTCCTCCTCGTGTGGCTGCCGATCACGCTGGTGGGACTCTGGTTTGTCTATCGTATCGTTCGCGGATGGGTGACACTTGCCGACAGGCGGCCAATGTACATGTGAACCTGGCGACCTTCATGAGTCTGCTCCTCCTCATATAGTTGACGTCCCCTTCGTTCGCCGCTGCAAGCCTCCTTTAATTGCCCTATCAGGACAACAGGGCGTGCGCGAGAGGTTGTTGCCCCCCTCGCCTTCTATCCAGAGCGGTAAACTCTCACACAACTTCCCGTGCATTTTAAGACGTACTCGCATCACACGGGCACGTATCGGAGTCATCAGAATGGGGCGGAGCCCACTACCGATGTGGGATTGGATCGGGTGAGAGCTCCAGGCAGGATAGACGCGTGCGGCACCGATAGATGAGTCAACTCCCTGTTCTTAGTCACTCTCACGAGAAGGAGACACCCATGTCCATGTTCGCACAATCGTGCGAGAGCCAACGGCTTCACAATAGATACAAAGGCGTCGGCACAGTCAGCGCGTTGCTGTGGCTGATTCTGTCGTTGAGCGCCTGCTCGTCACATAAGGAATACGTTGTGGACTATACCCATGGAAATGATTCGACTGCTGAGGGTTCACGCGAGCGTCCGTGTCAGACCGAAGCACAGTGTCAGACGTTGGCGGAACATGATGGAGTACAGGCCTATTGGATGGTCTATCAGTAAGGACAGCAACGACTTGAGGGAGACTTTAGCAAGGGCCGCTGACGCCACTCAGACGTGGCCCCCGTTGTAGGCCAGATCCCGCACGACAACACATACGTCACAGTAGCATCAACATCCCGTTGGATGTATACTCGCACCTCTTCGAGGGAGACCCTCGGCATCAGAAGAGTTTTATCCCGTCGCCAAGCACAATCTGATTGGCTCCGGGTCGAGCAAGCTTGGTTTGGAGGGTGACGGAGCGGCCGAACGTGCCGGTCTTGAAAACCGGAGATGGGGTAACTCATCCGCGAGTTCAAATCTCGCCCCCTCCGCCATATTTTCCAGCGTTTTTCGCGCATTTGTGTCAGGAATTGTGCCTTAGGTCCCCGGTCTTTGCTTGATTAGCTGCTAGTTGGCACTTTCCGAGTGCTACAGGTTCCTCAAGCCATCGGCTAAGTCAGCATCACATACAATCGGGTACAGTTGACCTTCCTTCGATTACACAGACACCTCCATAAGTGGGAGATTGTGTATGGTGCCTGTGCAATTCCTGCGTAAGACTGTTAACAACCCGCCTACGACGAGGCAGACTTACCGAACTACGTAAATATCGCATTTGACGAAGGCGTTTTCCCCTAACTGCACTTCGACCACTTTTCCGATACATTGAACATGGTTCAACCACGCATACTTTTCTGCTGAGGTCTGCATCGTCGGCGCAAGTATGAAGCAATGGTCGTCCCCAGTGATCACTTCCCCTTTCATCAGACAATCCCAGCTCTCTTTGGTATGACTGACGATGCCATTTGAACTGATATAGATAAGCGCACCATCGTCCGTCTTGACGCTTTGCCGCACATCTATTCGAGCATTGCCTGCGGGCATGACTCGAAGCCAGTCCGCTGCGGGAGGAATGATGCGGCCATTGATCTTGGGACCCTTAACCCATCCCTCACGGCCGGATGGGATCGTAGAGATGAACAACGTATTGTCGATCTGCTGCGAAGCCTCAAAGGGTACATACAGCGTCATGAGGTACTCGGTCGAGATCCGTGTAGTCTGGGCCTGGACGGTGCAGGAAGCAAATGTAAGTGCACAGGAAACGCTCACCAGGACCTGCCGCAATGTCATTGCCGTTCCTCCCTCTCATTGGTTTGCGGAACGTATGGAGCCCGGGCGGAGCTTTTGGCACAAGTCAAGGCGTTCGACCCGCAGTCTACGTCACCACGAAAGACGTGCCGCGGCTGCTCACCAACAATCATCACCGACACTGGGACGCAGGATACAACAAGTAATCTCACAAAGGAACGGTATGCTGTGGCCCAACTGCAGCAGCTATCATGTCCGACGTGGTTTCACAGGGTCTTTGTCTGTCCATGACTCCTCCATTTCATCTAGTACGCAAAGCGAGAGTGGAGCCTAAACCCATGGTTCCACGGGGGGGTGCCGATTCGGGGGGGGCTGTATCCTGGCTTGCACAGGAATTTGCTGATGACAGTTTCTCTAGCTGATGTTAGCCTACGACTGGCTCTTGAAAGGGTACATCGCGCCAAGTTCTGGCGTTCGGTGTGCAGACAATTCTTGCTGAGACCAACACCGCTATGCGTTCTCGCCTTCCGCTAATCCTATCGTGGTCGTTGTTCGCAGTCTGGTTGCTAACACCGATCGCGCTTGTCGTGGATTCGGCGGAGCGAGGTAAAATACCGATCGATTTTCTCGCGTATCAGCGTGCTGCTGAGGCGATCAGTAAGGGCCAGAGCCCGTATGCGACGGCCGAGAAGAGTCGCGAGATCTTTCGGTCGTTCAATCGCCTTGAATCGGAGCTACAAGCTGCGCAGACGCGTGGTGAGGGGCGAATCTTTCTCCGCGAGTTTGCCGCCCAACCCCAACAGCCCGGACCTTACGTCTATCCGCCGACGCTCGCGCTCTGGATCAATCAGTTCCAACTTGACGGCGTGACCTTCACTGGCGTGATTATGGCGTCCGTTCTGGGCTTTGTGCTGATCTGGTTCCGCGCGACCGGCGCACATGCCGGCTGGCTGCTGCTGGTGATCGGCTCATGGGATCTGTTGGCCACTATTATTGTGGGCGGCAACGTTGAACTCGTGCTTCTGTTTGCCACTCTGACCGCGGCCCGACTCCTCTGGGACCACCGGTTGATCTGGGCGACGCCGTTCATCGCGTTCGTAGTGCTGATCAAGCCTTTTTACGCACTGTTCTTCGTGGCCTTCCTCCTCTTGCAAGCTGTACAACCGCGCAGGGCAGAACGAGAAAACCCAAAGTCGCTCATTGCGGCCGGTGGGATCCTGCTGCTGCTCATGGCCGCGGAACTCTACCACTGGGGACCGAATCTGCGGGCCGAGATGCTCGCCTTTTATCTCAACGCCGGAGATGCGATGTGGACGGCCCTCCCGTTAGCCGAACAATCCCCACTCAGCGTATGGAGTCGGACACCGTTACAGGGGTTGATCAATCTTGGAGTGGCCTTACTCTCAGCGCAGGTTGCCGCGTTGGGGCTCTGGGGACTGTTCCTTGGAGTGAGCCTCTGGTTAGCACACCGCGCAGCGATCAACTTCCCGTTGGCCTTTGGGTTGGCCCTGACGCTGCTCTACTGGGGCCGACCAGCGGGGTACGGCTTCAATTATCTTGAGTTGGTGGTCGCAATCGCAGTCTGGCCGAGCCTTGTGCGTGGGCAGAGACTTGTGGTGTTGGTCGTCATGGCAGGGATCATGGGGTCTCGCTGGTGGGCCCTCGCCGAGACGGCGCGCGGCAAAAATCTATCGTTGCTCACGATGCAGACTGCGGCATGGCCCTGGGAGACCTGGTTGGTCCTCCCCTTTTTCTGGCTCCTGCTACTCTGGGCGATGACGCACTCCCATGGTTCGGACCAGGACCCCGGTAGAGGTCGCAAGACACAAGTGACCTTTCGCACGTCGACAGTCACCCAGTAGGAGTACGCGTTCCGCGGTCCTTCGATGCCGGCTTGTTCGGCGTGACCCAAGTCGGCGACCGTGGTGAACACGGTTTGTGCGGCGCGAGGGGAGCATACTGTGGCTACAGCGTGGCAGATCTATCCAGTCCGATCAGTTTTTATCGGTTCTTCCGCTATCTCTGATTCTCGTGTAAGTGATTGAGAGCTAATCAATGAGGCACAACCATAGCCTCTAGTCTCTGGTCCTATAGAGGCCTCAAATCTCGCCCCCTCCGCCCTATCTTTCCTCACCTACAATCCTCACCCACGTCTCCGCTCACTATCTCTGGATCGATCCGGCGCATTTCACGGTGCTATCGGACCATTGATCACGTGCCTTTTGGTCTCACCAGAAATCTGCTGACAGTACCTAAGTTGGGCCTTGCCACCTACCAGGGGAGTGGTCCGACCTCTCCACCCTGTATTACCGTGCCAATACTGTTGGGTTTCGGCTTAGAACAGGAGGGAAGATGCCTTCAGCACTGCTCTCACAAACCGTGATCGAATGTATCCTCTCACACAACGATGAAGGGTTAACGGGAGAGGGGTGTATCTACGACTTCTCATCCTCCTCCCCTACCATTTCACAACCAGAACACTTGCACCCCGGCGACTATGTCAAACTCCGCCTGTGGCTACCTGAGGAGAACGTCTGCATCTTCGTCGAATTGGCGGAGGTTCAGTGGATCAAGAATCATTGGATCAACGTTGAGGTGCTCAGCGCGTCGCCTGGGGACCAGGCACGGCTTAGGAAGTTCGCCTCCGTTGAGGATCAGTGTTCGCCAAGTTCACGCAGGAAGTGTGAACGGATCTTGATTCACGCGTAACGGCATCATCGCCGCTCTGCGTACTATCTGAGCCATTGACGACATCACACATGGGTAAAGGTAGCTGCCGTGGAGCCCACCCACCGGTAGCACAAGGTTTCTTCCTCCTCCCGGAGAAACCTACCTTCACCCTTATTCATATCAGGCACACAAACACACATGAAACCAGCCTGCCGGATACAGAAGAACTTTGTTGACCAGCTCCAGATCAAGTCTCAACACGAACGGCCCCCCTTTGGCTCGGGTCCTCGTACCTCCATGGTATTTTCGACTCGCCCCTCCTCATCTTATCCTCACGCCATTCATGGTACGGCACAGCGAGTTCACAGAGGAGACCCGATGAGAAAACAGGGCGATCAACCACATCCAAACACCAACACGATTCACGGAAAGGCATGCCCATTCTGTGGCGGGAACACCTACCAGCTCATTCTCGAACACGCGACGACCTCCGAAGACTCAAGTCTACTCGTTCATTGCCATCGATGCAGTCGCCCAAAGAACGTAGAAGGCGAATTCAGGAGTATCTTATGGGACTGATTCAACGCTTCTCACATCTGAATCATCACAGCAACCATCGCGGAGGTTACGAGATGGCGCTTCACTACGTCCGGACCTATTTCACCCGCCAACGGCATAGACGGCAGACGCTCCAAATGCTGTCCAACAGTGGTGTCATACGACCAAGTCATATCGAAGTTCGATACACCACCCCTCTCCTGAAAGCAGAAGAACAAACCGACTTCTTCCTAGACAACACGATTCCCCTGACAAGTCACTCAAGTCTGCTGAACGAGTTCATGGAGTCCATACAACCTCTCATCGTGGGCATGCGCTCACTCCGCCCGTATCTGTCCCGAGCGATCTCGTCGTTAGGTCTAGGACTGACTTCAGATCGACGCAGCCATTCCGAGGAGCCCGCAACTACGGCCTTGGTTGTCACCGGGGGAAACGCCTACACTGCCATGCTGGAGCGAGTCTGTCACGGGATGGTCCAGTCACGCGCGGCAACACATAACACGCCGACACGCTGGGTAAGAGGGGGGAGCCTGGGCCAGGTGCACCACATCTTGGAAGGGAACGGCTCGACAGATCTCCGTGGCGCCCAGACAGGGCACCGATGTGACGTGGCACCGGTTGATCTGCCTACCGGAAGCCGGCAAGGTTGTGAGAAACCTAATCAGTCCTCAATGACCGGTGGGACCGTCACGGTCCTTCGCCCAAAGATCGTGGATCTCGCCAAACGATTTGAGCGCAAGGTCCTCCCACTGCTCACTCGGCGGCCTCGGGAGGTCGGTTCTATCCATCCGGGGCAGGATGCACAGGGGCTCGCCACCGAGGACTTCGATGGAGCGTTGCACAAACTGTTGAGCGAAGGGGCGCCGCTGCCGGCTGGTTCCATCCAACGGCTCAAGATGTTCTTCCAACTGGAATATGACGCGTGGAGGAAACGGGATCTGTCGCACCTGGCAGTCGCCTATTGGTGGGCCGACGGCGTCTATGTCAAAGCAGGCATGGAAGCTCACAAGAGCGCGCTCCTCACGATCGTGGGCACGCTCATGACCGGCGAGCGGATTGTCCTGGCCTGTGACAGTGGAGAGCGGGAAAGCAAAGAAAGCTGGCTCACACTTCTGCGTGATCTCAAACAGCGTGGGCTCACGTTCCCACGCCTCACGGTGGCTGATGGTCGCCTCGGCTTGTGGGCAGCCTTAGACGAAGTTCATCCCTCAGGTGTGCAACAAGGGTGCTGGAATCGCAAGATCGCCACGGTCCTTAAATCACTCCCGACGGACGCTCGGGCAAAGGCGAGAGAGCAGCTCAAGGCCATGGCGTATGCGAAGACCCAAGCCGAATGTGAGGAACGGCGAGACAAATTTGTACGGACATACCGGAAAACAGAGGACAAAGCGGTCAAGACCCTGCTGCGGGACTGGGAACGAATGGTGACATTCTATGCGTTTCCGCAAGAGCATTGGCGGCACATCCGCACGACGAACACCGTGGTATCGCCGTTCGACTCGGCGCAGCTCCGCACAACCGCCTCCCGGCACTATAAACGCATCGAGGGAGCTAAGGCGATCATGTGGAAAATGCTCCAGGTCGCTGAGAAGTCGTGGAAGAGGCTGCACGCACCGGAACTCTTACCCCTGGTGTCCTCCCATGTAACCTTCAAAGATGGGGTGATGACACAGTCGGAGGGCTTCGCAAAAACCGTGAATCGCCACTCACAGAGGACTGCCGCCTAACCCATCCTCATTTTCTTCCTGGCGGCACCTCCCACCTTTCGCGCCACAGAACTTCCATAAACTTCACGAGCCGATGTTTTTGCCCCTCACCAGAAACGGTGAGAGGCACCGTGCCTGACTCTTCTCTTGTACCGTTCATATAGGCTGATGTAAGATGCCCCCGCGTCGGTGATTTCCCGCCCGATCAACGGTCTCCGCTGTGGATGCGGGGCGACCCTTTGACGCGACCCTGAGGAATCGTGACCTGGAGAGGTGGCCGAGTGGCCGAAGGCAGCGGTTTGCTAAACCGCCGTAGGGACAAAATCTCTACCGAGGGTTCAAATCCCTCCCTCTCCGCCATTCCTTCTACCTTCTCTCTCTCCAGAAAGTTGCACTGCGGCATCCCTTCTATTGAATGCCCTACGATTGCTGTTGTGAGCTAAGCATCCGGTCGAGCATTTGTCGTGAGGCCTCTCGCCAAGGCTGCAAATCGGATGGATTCAGCCCAGCCAGAAGGCAAAAACCATCACCTAAGGAACCGTGAGAGTCGCCAGCAGGTACCGATTCATTCTGTTGTTCAATTTGGGCTTCCCGACCATGTCCAGGTCTTGAGATCAGCCGGTGTGACTCGACTATCCCCTACCTTCAAGAAAAACAAGATTCCGTTTGCTGATGCAACAGGCAAGTGATACGCACCGCTGCTCTAGAAAGTCGACCTCAAGGATGAATCGTTGGTACTGCATGGATTGCGGCATACGGGGGCTCACTCGGCTCATTAGACTTGGTGGCTCTGACAAGCAACAGCCCATGCTGACAGGCCATGCAGCGAATGATATTGGCGGAAGGATATGTGAACATCGTGGTAGAGTGTCGGTGAAGCTACTCCAAGCAGAATTTGGAGAAGCTGAAATATTCCGAAGTGCTGGAGCGGCTTCTTCGGAGTTCTCTCACCGGGGACCAGCGAGCGGCCTAGATGTGTCTTTGTTACTCGGCTCATTCTTTTCTAGGACGTCGATATTCCCACGGTGGAACAGGCTGAGGGTCTGCCCATAATCCCCTTCTTGCTAGCTGTGCTTCTAGTTCCAGGACTCCGAGCACAACATCATCCGAATATTTCCGATACCACCACGCTAGGCCAGCTCTCACCAGCTCATAACTAAGGTTGATTCCATTGGGCAGGAAGACATCACCGACCGTTCTCTTGTACCGGTCCTTCTGAGTCGGCACAACAACAACCGTCTTCCCAAAGACAAGCGAAGATGTCAGTTGCTTCGCCTTCTGGCCGAAGGCTTGTTTCTTCTCTGGAGTGTCAACCCCTTTGAGGCGTATACGTTCAGACTTGCCGTGATGCAGGACTTCGATGGTGTCACCGTCTAGGACAGCAACAACCTTGCCGGTGAAGGGGAAGGATACAGCGGATTCAACAGGTGGAGAGAAGAGGAGCAGAGAGAACAGAACAGTTAGCAGGACTCTGGAGATCACATAGTGATTATACCTATCAGGCTTTGAACAACAAGGCCCACACTGACAAGATCATTTAAGCAACTAAGCAGTAACCACAGCTATAGCGGTCACTGCAATCCATAGTGCTATCTTGCTGATCCGAGTGGCCTCTTGGTTGGCCTCTTCACTCGGGCGGACGATCAGGACACTTCGGACGGTTTCACATAAATAACTCTGTTGACGAAGCAAAATTTTTGAACTAGAAGCTCCAACCCTTTAGGTGAATTCTCAGTCACCTTTTCGAGTAGAGAGATTTGCTTCTGCCGAACGTACTTCAGTCTCTGATCGCTATTGATGGAGGAAGACACATGTTACTCTCTGGAATCTATGCCGCCGAGTTCTGCTCAAATATTAGTCGAGGAGGAACAGGAGTCGCTGTGTTCACTGACAATACCATTCATGGTGGCGATCACTCCCATTTCTACAAAGGTAAATACTCCCGTCATGATCCCGATCTGGTAGAGGCAACCGTTCAGATGGCTCAGCACTCTGGAACTAGTGGCAGTTCGGTCGTTGGCCTAGACCAGTTTCGGCTGAAACTAACCGGGAAAATATTAGAAGGCGAGAGCACACTGACTCTTGAAGGGCTCGTGGAGGGAGATCCGTCCAGAAAGATTCGCATCAAACTCAGAAAACTGGATGATCTGGTGGATGGGTGGAGCGGTTGCTCCGACCGGCACGAAATGCCGCAATAGACCATGTCGAGTTTCCAGGGTTTTTGCCCAGTAGACAAGCGGACACCCAAAGCATAGGCTGATCTCAGAACCTCCAAACCTTCAACGAGGTATCAGACTATGCCTGGAATGTTTGGCAAAAACCCTCCACTCCTTCTGGTCGCTATCGCCTTGGCTATGATCGCCATTGTGGTGTTTGCCTTGATGACGGCAGGTAATTGAAAGAGCCTGAGTAGGTATCTACCAGCCCTGGATGGTGCCCTCAATTCCGATTGACTCCCGTCTCACTGAATAGAAACTCCGCAGCACCCCTCTACCCAATACTTGAAAATGTCCATTGTGAGATAGGCAGCCAGTCGAGCATTTTTCGTGAGGCTCTCGCCAAGGTTTCACACCGGATGGTTCCAACCCAGTCGATGGACTGAGAGCGGTTCCGCAACGCCTAGAAAGCCATTCTTTCCTCGTCCCCCCTCTTGACCTTGCATCGCTCATGATGTAACCATTGGTTACTGCCATGGTCTCCCGTGATGACATCATCAAGGACATCTACCTTCGTCTCACTGTCTCCCGTTTTGGCTATCCTGCCGGTCTGATTGGAACCGTTCACACGACCGGCACCGATTGGTCCGGCAACTGGTACTTCCAACTGCGCTGGCTGAATCGACCAACAGGCAAACGCAGCAGACCTGTATCAGAATGGAGCCTCAACCTCCGCGATAAAGACCTTGAAGATTTTGAACGGATTGAGTCGTGGGATCAGGTGCAGGAGTTATTGAGGGAGTCGAGGCCTCAGCGCAAAGCTAGGAGAAAGGCAAGAAGGCCACTGAGGTTTTCCAACCATCTTGGGCGAGTGCCGAGAGGGAAAAAACACCCGAACCAGTTGAAGCTGTACGAGTGGGATTGACGCAAGACACGAAACAACACGGCGGCCTATCGCGCCTGGGTGCACCCGGCTACCGTATCAACATTGTCCACCTAGCCTTTTAAGGCGGCGGCTTCCTCTTGCTGGTCGATCTTCTCCGACAGTTCATGAACCAGGCGAGTCAGCTCAAGGACTGCTTTGTAGGAGAGGTCCGGATTGGTACTTTCCAGCTGTCTCAATCGTAGTTCAAAGTCCTCGAGTCGTCTTGACAGTTTGCTGACCATATCGACCTCCCTTCGTTTAGGGAATGTCCCGCAGAGGATTTCGACTCCACATATGTTCATTGAACGACGCCGCAAGGCGATTGTCAAGCAGGGATCACGCGTCCGTTCCGGTCTTAGGCATGGGAGGGAACCATGGGATGCGGCTGGTGTCCGGGAGGCCTTTGGCGATATTTTTATCGCCTCTCTTGGGACCACTGAGGTTCCGAAGGCCCTTGCCCCTGCGTTTGACCACTCTCCGCGGTTTGGATGGTTTCTTGGTAGACATGTCTTCATTATACCAGGAAACCCGCAACCAACGAACAAGGAATGCGGATTGTACAGACTCGCACGAGCAAACGTACGAAGGTTGTGGTGTTCGCCCTGATGTCGGGAGGTTATGAAAATAGTCCGGAAGATTTCTATTGTGAGTTTGAAACGCGTATCGTATTCTTATGGGCTTCATGAGCCCCCTCACAAGAAAGGACCAATCATCCATGTCATCCATGCGAATTCACATCCTCGGCCTCGCCACCGGGCTTTGTCTCCTGACGACTCCGGTGCTTGCAGCCTCGTCGGATCCATCTAACGATGATCAAAAGACCCTGTATGCGCTCGGATTAGCCATCAGCCAGTCGCTCGGAACCTTTTCCTTGAGCGAAGCCGAACTCGATATGGTCAAGAGCGGCATGACCGACGGTGTTCTCAAACGGCCCCAAAAGGTCGATCTCCAAACATTTGGACCAAAGATCCAATTGCTCCAGCAGTCTCGCTTGGCCCTGGTCGCCGAGGGTGAGAAGAAGGCTGGTGCAGCATTCCTCACCAAAGCGGCTTCGGAGAAGGGCGCGACCAAGACCGAGTCCGGTATCGTCATCACCCCCATCAAGCCTGGTTCCGGAGCAACACCAAAGGCCACGGATACGGTCAAGGTGCATTATCATGGCACATTAACCGATGGTACGGTGTTCGATAGCTCCGTCAAGCGAGGAGAACCCGCTACCTTTCCGCTTGGCAAGGTCATCAAATGCTGGACGGAAGGAGTGCAACACATCAAGGTTGGTGGAAAAAGCAAGCTGATCTGTCCATCAAACCTAGCCTATGGTGATAGTGGTTCACCTCCGACCATCAAGCCTGGTGCGACCTTGGTCTTTGAGGTGGAGTTACTCGACATCGTCAAGGAATAAACTACGGTGGTGCCGTCTCCACACAACTCACGAGACGGCACCACACGTATGTGTTCGAAGACCTCCCTCACTCAGGCTTGACACCTTCCAATGTTTCCGATGACTCACTCGTGAATGACAGCGCCTTTACAAGCCATCTTGAATCAGTGCCGCCTTCTCCCCTCCGTTGGTTGATTCTCGGGCTGCTCTTCGCCATCAGCGTCGTGACCTATATCGATCGGGTCAATATCTCCGTCACTGCACGCCAGATGATGCCGGCACTTGGGATTACCGAGCAGGAGATGGGATTGGTGTTCTCGGCCTTTGTCGTGGGGTATGCCATCTTTCAGATTCCCGGTGGGTGGCTCAGCGACCGCTGGGGTATTCGTCTCGTCCTCATGATCGCCCTGATCTGGTGGTCTTGCTTTACCGCTTGGACGGCTGTCGCAGCGACCTCGTTCCTCGCCGTGCCGTTTGGTGTGGTTGGTGCGCTAGCCTGTGTCCGATTTTTCCTGGGTGTCGGAGAAGCGGCAGCCCTGCCGACGTTTAACCGAGCAGTGACCGACTGGCTTCCACGCCATGAACGGGGACTCGGCATCGGCATCGCTATCGGGGGAATTGGCATCGGTGCGGCAATCACACCGCCCGTCACGGCATGGATCATGGTCAATTATGGGTGGCAGACGGCGTTTTATCTTTCGAGTGGATTGGGATTAGGCCTCGCGGCGATCTGGTGGTTGTTGGCCGCAGATCGTCCAACAAGCCACCCATGGCACAAGCCGCACGAGACTGAGGCGCCCAGCCTCTCCGTTCTTACGAAGCAGCCGTCAATTCCGTGGTCGGTGTTTCGGCGAACACCGAGCATTTGGTGGCTCGTGGTGAGTTATGGATGTTTGGGCTATGTGGCCTACGTCTACATGTCCTGGTTCTATCTGTACCTTGTTAACGTCAGGGGCTTTACCGTCCTCAGTGGGGGCCTGTTCGCCGCCGCACCGTTCTTGATGATCCTTGTATCCTGCCCTGCCGGTGGATGGGTCACTGACCGACTGGCTATCCGCCACGGCATCACGAAAGGACGCCAGATCGTCGGGATGATGGGAATGGGTCTCGCCGCAGGGTCGATCGCGCTCGGGGCAAGCGTGGAATCTCCGTATCTGGCAATCGCCAGTCTCTCATTGGGTGCGGGGTGGCTCTACTTCACGATCGGTGCCTATTGGTCTTCGACGAGCGATCTTTCACCGACCCACGCCGGCAGCCTATCAGGTCTCATGAATATGGGGGCCAATATCGGAGGAGCTCTTTCTCCGACCTTCACACCGTGGATCGCTCAACAGTGGGGCTGGACCGCTTCCCTGAGCGTGGCCGCTGCCATGGCGCTGATCGGTGGGATCATGTGGCTCGGCATTCACCCTGGCAACGGCCTCGCACAAGAAACGACCGGGCTGTGAGGGGTCAGTCTCAAACTCGTCGCCGCTCCTTGTCATCGTGGAGACCGGCTTGATACAGTCGGGGCATGGCATTGCAGTTTCAAAAGAAAGATCCGCGTATCACCATCACGACGAGATTCGGTGAGATCAAGATTCGCCTCTATTCCGACGCGGCACCGCGTCATGTCGACAACCTCATCAACCTTGTGAAGATGGGATTTTATAACGGGACCACCTTCCACCGTGTGGTCCCCGGGTTCATTATTCAGGGTGGGGATCCGCTGAGCAAACATCCTGATCGCCAACTCCATGGAACCGGAGGACCGGGATACTTTCTCCCACCGGAACCGAGCGACTATCCCCACAAGCGTGGTGCCTTGTCGATGGCCAAAATGCCGCGCGAGAGTAACAGCACACGCGACTTCAACGACAACGGGTCCCAATTTTTTATTTGCGTGGATGACAACAGCGGTCTGGACCGTCGCTACACCGTGTTTGGAGAAGTCTTTCGAGGAATGGAGGTCGTCGACCATATTGTCGCGGTCCCGCGCGATGACCGTGATAATCCGTTAGAGCCGGTCAGAATGACCATGACGGTCAAGGAGTAGGACCTCAGGGTTGGTATCACATCCCTATGGGCAAAGAAGTTTATCCTCCTAAAGGCACGATCCTCTCGGCCTCCGACCTGGCGTCCATTCGGCTGGCAGGCAACATCATCAGGACAGGCGGGCTGGTCGCCTTTCCTACTGAAACAGTCTATGGACTCGGTTGTGATGCGATGAACCCCGTCGCGGCAGCGAAGGTCTTCGAGGCCAAACAACGGCCACAGTTCGATCCCCTCATTGTGCATATTGCCGATCGATCACAACTCGACGCAGTAGTCACCTCGCAACCCCCACTCGCCCAGAAACTCATGGATGCATTCTGGCCTGGTCCGTTGACGATCGTCCTGCCAAAGCAATCGGTCATTCCCGATCTCGTCACCGCAGGCTTATCGACAGTTGCCGTCAGGATGCCACGCCATCCGGTCGCGCAAGCGCTCATTCGTGAAGCCGGCACGCCCATCGCTGCGCCCAGCGCCAATCCCTTCGGCTACGTCAGCCCCACGACAGCACAACATGTCTCCGATGGTCTTGGAAGCAAGGTGGATCTGATTCTTGATGGAGGCCCCTGTTCGGTCGGAGTCGAATCGACCGTCGTCTCGTTGATCGATGCACAACCTGAACTCTTGCGGCCGGGCAACATTACACTCGAACAACTCACTGCCATCATTGGCCCAGTGCGTTGTGGAACCTCAAACCATGACAAGCCGATGGCTCCAGGTCAGTTGACCCGCCATTATGCGACACGTACTCCCCTCACGCTTCTCGCCTCTGCCGTGACCCAAGCCGCTCCAGCGTCTGACGAGCGCGCAAGCCTGTTGCTCATCTCCCAATCGAATGTGAGCGCAGACCGATTTACTGCCGTTGAAGTGTTGTCCTCGAACGGTGACTTGCAAGAGGCAGCACGCAACCTCTTCGCTGCCCTACGGCGTCTGGATGCACTTCAGCTTGATCGCATTTACGCCGAACCCTGCAAGGAAGTGGGGTTGGGAATGGCTATCATGGATCGCCTCCGCCGCTGCGCGGCACGTTGAGGTGCCGGGCATTCTATTGAATGCCTCTCAGAGATCGTATCGCAGACCGAGCCGCTGCACGGGCTTTGATGGCAGGGTTTAGCAACACGCCCGGATCCGCTTGCGCTCCAATTTCCGACACCCGTTTACAGTGACGGATCACCTCATTAAGGGGAACCACAGTGTCTTCTCGATCTGGATGGGACACCGATACCTGCTTGATAAGCGATTCAGCGTGTCGAACAGCCTTCTCGCAATGATGAATAATGGCTTTGGCATCACCCATTCCACCATGCGCCACCATATCTTCAGCATTTTGCAACAAGCCATCACGCTGTTCATGAATAGTCTGATCCAATTCAGCAGCCTCCACCATCAGGACACCAAGAACACAAGCGATGAACAACTGGACTATCGCCTGATAATCCATAATGTGGAAAGACCAACTTCCTTTTCTTACCATGACGACCGTCCTTTTGACTTACTGACTCCCGAAGTAAGATCCCGATAAAGCTGGTGAAATCCGTCAGTACTCAGCGCGGGATCCTGCAATCTCGTTAACTGCTTCTGATCAATGGAATACTCAACAGTGTCGTCATAGTTGGAAGAAGCGATTGTCATGAATCGAGGGGGAAATAATCGCTCCGGCAGCAAGACCCTGATATCAAGATTGTACTTAAGAGCCAGTCGAATCGCTTCTCTCGCCAAGAATGAAGGAACCTCTCGACCAAGGCCGATATTCTGCGGCGGTTGTCCCATCCTGGCAAACTGAAAGTGTACATTGGCGAAACCGGCATGAGAGAATTCTTCTTTCAGTTCAGCTTCGCGGGCCCGGTACTGATTACCCAGTACCACCTCAAGACGACTCACCATTGGCTTAGATACTTCCTCGGCCGAGGAGAGATTGACCGTGATTGTACTCACCAGTGCAACGTGAAACAGGCCTATGAGCCACACGCGGTTTCCCATCGATCACTTGGCCTTAAATATGAAATCGACGGATACGCCTTGCCCCCCTTCGACGGTAATTTCATGCTCCTGCTCTCCGAGACGGAGGTGCCATGCCCTCATCCGGTAGGTTCCGGCGGGAAGGTCCCTGATATCAAATGACCCATCACTCCCCGTGACTGAGTAGTAAGGATTCTGCACGGCAAGACCATGACCCTGCATGTAGGGATGCATCCCACATTGCATGATGACTCCACGTCGATCTCCTGTAAAATGGATACGGTCCTGGGTGCCACCTTTGGTGAGGGCCGGGCGATGAAACATGATTAGTACGTGCTCCCTATCCCGTTCATACACTTGCAGGTCATGTGAGACGGAATCAATATTCTTTACGATCAGCAAGTGATCATTGCGCATGACCGAGACATACGGCACAAACTGACAGATATTGGCCTCCAAGGTTGTCTCTTGCAGTAGAAAGGGCTTTCCTCTCTTCACCCCTTCAATCGTCACGATCACATCCTTCAGCCCACCTGTTGAGTCCACCAGAACCTCACGGAGCACTCGATACCCTGACCCATCAGAGAGGGCTCCGCAGTACATTTGATCAGGGTAACGGTTAAGCCTGAAGACTGACGGATCCGGAGGGGTCCCGATGAACTGAACCTTTCCTTTGACTGATCCTCCGTCGATAACAGAAACCGTTTCGTACGTAGATGCCTGGCCAGTCGCTGCGATGCTCAATAGAAAGAAGAGGCAACTACACACAAACCCAGAGTGCAGACTGCGAGTGATACGGATCATGATTGTGACTCTTGCCAAAATGAACGCTGGGGAACGAATGCTCCCCAGCTCAACCGGCGGGCACCTCCCGCTGATACTTACTTCTTTGTCTTCATCGACGTCTTGGACGCTTTCGCCTTATCGGATGGTCGCTCCGCGGTTTTCGACGGAGGGATTTGTGGCAGTAACGGTTTGATCCGTTGATCATCTACAGGAAGCACCTTAAACAGGCCCCACTGCCCGGCGTTGGCAAAAGCCGGCCGCTGATTCTTCCACAGGTAGTCACCCGCAATCTTGTTAGGACCGCCCGCCCCACCGGTGAGGTGTGCATTGATGACCTCTGACCCTCCAAACTCCATGGTGCTCACTTGATCGGCACCCTGCATATAGGGCTCATGCGGCCATTCGTGTCCATCAACGGTGAACAGCTGCACTTGTTCACTGAATGCACCTAACACGTGAATGGTCACTGGATCCCCAACGTGTGCCTGTAGCAACGGCGTTGCCAGCGTATCGCCAGCTTTGACACAAGCAAACACCTCGGGAATATCACACCCGTTTTCCATCCGCCAGGCTGTGGGCTCTGACCGGTAGTTCACCGCAGTAATACCGGCTACCTGTTGGATGTAGGGCATGAAACTGACCCCGACGATGTTGTCTTCGTCCTGGAACATCAGTGAGAAGTCGCGGTAATTCTTCCGATTCTCATTCCCAGGAATGGTTCGATCGACAAGCACGTCGGCACGCCAACTGCTCTTCATCGTAAGATCGTCGCCCGTCACAGGATCACGATACCGTGAACCTTTCGGCCCGACGATGATCGATCCAAAGAGGCCATTACGTGGGTTCTCCACGACGTTGCCCCAATCTTGGATAAGGGCGGCCAGCTCCCCGTATTCGGGATGCGCATAGTATGTGTAGGTCTTGCTCTGGCCCGGACCAACGGTTTGATCCCCAGGATTGTTCCCGACATTGGCGCCGAACGAATCCTTCGGATCAAACGCCATCATATCGACGTGGAACCCGGCCCGTTCCTTGGCCATGTCGTTTTTAAGATTGATCTTGAGGCAATCACCGACATTGACGTGTAGCGTCAACGGACTCGGTTTCACTTCTCCGGCCTTGACTCGTCCACGATCCCCATCGAGGACATACATCTTCCCCTGCTCATTGCCGAAGACCATCTTGCGCTCGAGGTCAACCTCCATGACTCCCGGCGCTCCGTCATGGTACCGGATCTGTTGGTCGATCGCGGAGACATTGAACGTTTTTACCGGCGCATCAGCGGGACAGACCGATGGCGCAGACTTCTGAATCTGCTCA
>BQXA01000023.1:0-78984 GCA_036984345.1 Nitrospira sp.
CGTGGAAAAACCTGGAAGGGAGTGAACCAGGGCATTGCCACGCTGAACATTCGCGCCCTGGCCATGAATCACAAGAATTGGCAGCTTCTGTATGCCGGAACGAATGGGAGTGGGCTCTATCGATCGACCGATGCCGGCGCGACTTGGACGGCAGTGCCGCTCAAAGCCGCGCCGGTTGCGCGTCAGTAGCCGGACTTTGGCCCACCACTCCCATGCTGATACCGACTGCTGTAGGACAGCATCTTGTCGGACATGGCTTTCCACTCATCGGCCGTCATCAGTTCCTTCATTTTGAATCGGAGGCTTAGGACTTTGGCCGAGCTCTGGGCCCGTTGAACGGTTGCCTCGTTGAGGATTTTCGAAAATTCAGCAGGCTCTGCCGTATAACTAGTGTTGAGGGTATAGAGTTGCCGGTGGTAGTTCCGTTCTTGTTCTCGGCTGGCCTTCAGTTCGTTGATGATCTCACCGACGAGCGCGTTGACCTCTTTCGCTTTGTTCGGATCCTGGACAGTCCGATTAATGAGCCCCTCCATATCTTGCTGACCCTTTTGCCAATAGGCGTCGCTCTTACCTGCTCCGATGCCGTGGTGAGGATAGTGGGATGAGGAACACCCGACCAGAACAACCATTCCCATCGCCACAAGCAAACCATTGACCATCCGATGCATACGTCCCTCCATGAAAAAGTTGTGACCTGGTTCCTTCTTACCGTATCATTGTCCTCAATATCATGCCAGAAGTCTTACCGACCACACCTGATGAGTTCCAGGCGCTTAAAACGGAGTTTCGCCGCCACCTCGAAACATTCTATGCGGGACTCAAGCTGGCCCCACCGTACGAAAGCGTGGAAAAAGCGGTCCGCACTCTGACGACCATGGTCCATGGACTTCCGGTTGAAGAACAAACCCGAGTCCTGGCCGATCCTGCCTTGCGCTGGCGGCAATTCCAACGCGCCTTTGAAGCCTCAGGCCTTGCGAAGAAACACCGTGGGATCATCGCCGGCCTGGTGCGAGATCGATCGGCAGTGAGTTTGTCTGCCGAATACGACCATTTCCTGGAGCTCTTTGGAATGGAGGATCGTGGCCGGAGCGATCGTTAGGAAGAGTCTGGACTCGAGAGCGTCTCGCGCAGCTCCTCGTAGACCTTCATCAAGCGGGTATCTTCCAGGCGATAGGAAAAGGCGAGCGTGACGAGCCCGAAGGCCAGGACAAGACCCGCTAGGCCGATAATTCCGAGCCCAACCAGCGCGCCTCCCAGCGAGGCGAACCCACCTTCTATGGCGTATTGAATGACGAAGATCAGTGATCCGATGGCCACGAGCGCAAACCAGATGAATGTAATCAGCGTTGATGACCATGGAATACGTTTCACACAGAGCGTACCCAGCGCGTGGTCGTGAGGAGCAAGATGAATCAGTCCTTTCACCGGCCAGGCTGTGCGAAACCGCCCAGAGAAGAATCGATACTGAGGACGAATTGCGATCTGTGATAATTCGGGGTAAAAGCGGGCGACTCCGTGGGGGAGCATCAACACACCGTTGGGAGTGAATCGTTCTCGGACTGTATTCAGTGCGGTATTCGGCCATTGCTCCGAACGATCTGCTACCCGACAGCCGTACCGAACGGCGTATGGGGTCAGCCGGATGAAATACAGCCAATCACCGATGACCAACCCGACGAATAAGGCAGTTGCAAAGAGACCAGCGAGAAGCATGGCCGTAGCTATCCCATAGGAGTGGAGCCTGAATCAAGACAACTGTATTGCGAGATCATTTGTGTCCCATACCAAGATTCGGGCGAATACTCCGATTTCCAAGTCGCCCAAGGAATCTGTTGACTCACGAAGAGAAGTTTGGCTAGAGTACAAAGGGCGATGTTCCGGGCGGGTCTTGTATCACTGGGGTTTCCCGCCAGAAATTATTCCTACGTCTACATATCGCGAGTTAATTGTTTACCCTCCGCAGCAAAGCGCACGCAGCGAGTGGGTCGTCTGACGTTTGGAGGAGAGCATGGATCCCATCAAAATTGAGCGAGTCTATACGACGTACGCGGGCTTTTACGACAAGGTGTTTGGAAAAGTCTTCCATGAAGGGCGTGAATCGGCCATTCGGAATCTGAACGTACAGCCGAATGAACACATTCTGGAGGTGGGTGTAGGGACTGGGTTGGCCCTTCCGATGTATCCGCGCCATTGTCGTATCGTGGGGATCGACCTCTCCGAGGGCATGCTGGCCAAAGCCAAAGAAAAGGCCGGAGCGCTTGGCCTCGATCATGTCGAGCTTCATCGCATGGATGCGGGTGCGATGGAATTTGAAGACGATAGCTTTGATACGGTGGTCGCGGCATACGTCGTCACGGCGGTTCCGGACTATCGAAAGGTCGTGAATGAGATGATCCGCGTCTGTCGTCCTGGTGGCCGGATTGTCATGCTGAACCACTTCAGCAATGGAAACAAAGTGATCGCTGCGGTGGAGAAAGTGATCTCGCCATTGACCAAACACTTGGGTTGGCGCACGGATCTCTCGCTCAATACTGTGTTGGAAGGGACGTCTTTGCATGTTGCGAGGAAACAGAGCGTGAATCCCCTTCGGTTTTGGGCGCTGGTCGAGTGTGTGAACGGAAAAGCGAGGCAGGCGAACGGAAACGGCGCAGGCCACGACATTCCTGGCTATATAAACGGTAGCGAGGGCGCCGGTTTTTCAGCAGGGAATGGCAAGGAAGAGTATTCCCCGGAACACGTGCACTGACTTGCAGATCCTCGGTTTCTACTGACTACGTCGTGAGCGGTGTTCCCGCGCCAGCCAGCTCTCCCAGTCGCGACCCGGGATGATCGTCGTGCCGACCAGGCATTCACCAGGAAATTGCCGAGTGATGTGATCGGCAAGGACTTCGAGAATACGGCTCATCTGTTGGTTTTGATCCCCGAATACACGCAGCATTAATCCAAAGCCATGCCCTTCCAGGGGTCCAAAGGCCAGGACATGCATCATATTGCCCTCGCCGGCGAGAAAGTCGTGGACTGGAATCAGATCGCCTTCCCACTGTACGGCGGGATGTGTTCCTGCGTTCCGGTTCGTCTTTCTCCAGGTGCAAGAGAGGCCCGCCCGGTCCAGTTCGCCCAACAACCAGTCGACCGTGGGGCCCTGAGGAGTCCGACCTTGGAAAAGCCATCGAGCGAGTTCGGCTGCAGGCCGAGCCGTCACGAACGGAGCGGCGATTTCCTCGAGATGGGCCTCATCACAGACGACGTACAGCTCACCCTGCGGGTCGAACCAAAACCGCAGTTTTCCCGCGCTCCATTCCGTCTGGATGATGCCGAGAGATGAGCAATCAAC
Organism: Nitrospira sp.; assembly: GCA_036984345.1. Lineage (GTDB taxonomy): Bacteria > Nitrospirota > Nitrospiria > Nitrospirales > Nitrospiraceae > Nitrospira_D. The sequence goes on from BQXA01000023.1 coordinate 3,335, forward strand.
TCCATCTTGCTCGAACACCGAAAAATCCGTCACTCCCGTCATCGTGAGGGTCGCCACTCGAACCAGCTCCCGAATCTCGTAGCGGATGGTCACGGCGATCGTCGTTCCAGCCTGCACCTCGCGCCCCGATCCTTCGTCAAAAAGGCGACGTTTGGTGATCCGGATGTCGGTGACATACCCTGAGCGGAACCCCCCGGTATGGCCGATCAACCAGCGCAAGTCGTCAGCATTCTGTATGAGATGCGTCATAGGGCGATTGTAGCCTACGTGTGGACGCGCTGCTACCTGTCCGCATGCCCCCAAACTGAAAGCACACGAGGGCGTCGGGGTCGGAGCGGAGTGGTGACCTCACAGGACCCCTGCCGAACGAGTCCGACCTTTCTGCAGAGTGAGGCCGCGATAGTCGCTCCGTTCCGACCCTGGGTAATCATGACGAATCGACCGTGAGGCTGCAGATTACGAGCGATCCGTGAAAATAATGCGTGCGGTGTAAAATGAGAGAGTGGTAATCGCCAGGCTAACACAGGATCAGGCGTCACGATGGGATACCAGGCCGTCACGAGGTCTGCCGGGCGTTCGTAAGAGGCATAGTCACCGACGATGAACTGTGTGTTGGGCAGCGAATGACCGAGGACGTCGGAGCAAAGCTTAAGGTCTTCGTCGTTACCCGTTCATCGGTCATGGTGTGCAGGCACACCTGAGTCAGTAGGTATCTATAAGCAGCTGCTGATAGACTGCCAGTTCGCATAGGGAGTAGCGACAAAAGCTCACTTCTCTGATCTTGCAGACGGCCGCGATCACGAAAGTCGTGCTGTCAGCACAGATGGCGTGAAGCGATGCAGGCAAAGCTCTTCAGCCTGCGGGAGATGGAGCCTGGCTGAACCGTAGCGTCAGCCCGTCCATCCGGTCTGGATCGATGGTGATACTGGCGCGATCGGTTGCGATCGCCCATCGTTTATCAATGAGCTTCCGAGCAGTCGATTTGAGATCAGCACAGAAAAACTCAAGGCCCAGTAATCGGTTGCTCTTCCCGGCGTGAAATCGGAGCGGAGGTCCCATGCTGAATGCATGAATCGAATGTGTGTTCAGGTCTGGACGATCAAGAAGTCTTCTCCACGCTTCGATACTGGTCGAAATGGCTACATCGACGGCGGCAACCTCGGTGATGCCATACGGCCCGCCCTGTCTGGTCTGTTGCCAGTCGGCCGTCAGCTCTACAAGCCGTTCGGGATGGCGATCGACGTGATACTCGCATAGGAAGGCCATGGAATCGTTCAGAAGTTTGGCGAGTGCCCGGGAACCGGTTTCGGTCTTGGCTACCCAGGTGCCCAAGGTCGATAAAGCGCGACAAATTCGTGTGTCTCCACCCAGCCGACGCCCTAGCCAGAACAATGTGTTCGGTGAACCATCGAGCAAGTCGCGCAAGAAAGTGAGTGTGGCCTTCGCTTCAATCAGTCCTTCGTAATGTATTGTCACGGGCGGGGTGTGGAGCATATCTCGGTCCGCCAACTTCTTCACGATTTCCCAGGTTGGTCCACCTGGTGCAAAGCCGAGTCCATAGAGCCTGGTTCCGGGCAAGCCAAGCCCCACGAAGCGGCCGATCTCAATCGTCAGGTTACCCGCACGTAGACCACCTGACACCAGTGGGCCGTAATCGCTGATCGGCCACACGACCGGCAGTCCGAACTCATTGCGAAACCGTGCAAAGACACGCTCCAGGTCTTGTGCATGGATCAGGACATGGTCGATTCCACGAATGATCGATGGTGACGCACTCTGCCTCCGCTTTTTAGTTCTTTTTGCAGTGGGAACAACCACACCGACCTCCTACTGAATGCCCGGGATAGCTGTCGAGGTCTTCTGACAAGAATGAAGAGCCATCAGGCATTCTGCGCTTCCACTATCGAACGGCTCCTCCTATACTGTGATTAGGATACCGTGCTGAGGGTGGAGATTGAAGGGGGGATTCACTATATTGAAGATCTTCTGCCCTTTCTCCGAGGCCTGTCGTCGGGCATGGTAAAGAGACTATCCTTCAAGGATTCTCGAGAGGGGGCAGCGATGGTGGCTGGAAGACAATGGTGTCCGAGGGCTGAGGTTTGAACCCCAAAAGGGTGTGTGTTGAGGATAAATCCATGCGCGCCGTTTGTCTCCAACACATTCCCTTTGAAGGCCCAGGTGCTTTTCGTGCGGCGCTCGCCGAGCGCGGTGTCTCTCTCGAGCCCTATCTGGTCCCCCAGGGCGGCCTACCCAAAGATGCCGGTGATCTTCTCATCGTGATGGGTGGACCGATGTCGGTGAACGATTCAGATACATGGATCACCGAGGAAACCGAATTCATCAGATCGGCGCTGCTGGCGGGAAAACCGGTGATCGGAGTTTGTCTCGGCAGTCAGTTGATGGCGAAAGCACTCGGTACGAAGGTCAGGCCAGGCGCGGCATTGGAAATCGGCATGACGCCGGTTTATCTCACGAGTGCAGGAAAAAAAGATCCGGTGTTTGGAACGGCCCCCGATACCTTTTCAGTCTTTGAATGGCACGGGGAAATTTTCGACCTGCCGCAGGGATGTGTGGCTCTGGTGGGGTCTGAGATTGCACCGCTCCAGGCATTCCGATATGGCGATCACGCCTATGGCCTCCTCTTTCATCTAGAAATGGAGGAGGGTGGTATCGACTCGCTGTGCCGAGAATGTGCGTCGGATCTGACCAAAGCGGGTCTTACTGCTTCCCATGTGAAGGCGACGGCTATGCCCCACCTTCACCAGTCGCACGTCATGGCCGACCGGCTGATTCATCACCTTCTGACAGCTGCAGATTGATTACCTAGTCAGTCTTGAAGTAGTCTTATTTCCCTCTTTACAAGTTCGAGCGTCCTCGTGTCAAAAATCTACTCAAGGCTTCCTGACTTGTGGATGCAACGACTTCGTGACGAGAAGATGAGGACATTATACGAAAGGAGTTTGATCCATCATGGCCGGTTTTCCCATTGAAGTCGCGACTCGTATCAAGACCTTACCTCCCTACCTCTTTGCAGCTATCGACAAGATGAAGCAGGAGGCCATTGCGCGAGGGGTCGACATCATCAATCTTGGAATTGGTGATCCCGATTTGCCGACGCCGAAGCCAATCATCGAAAGCTTGGCAAAAGCAGCCCAAGATCCCAAGCATCACCAATATCCCTCGTATGAAGGCATGTTGTCGTTCAGAAAAGCCGTGGCAGGATGGTACAAGCGACGTTTCAATGTGACGCTCGATCCAGCCGATGAGGTCCTGACTCTGATCGGTTCCAAGGAAGGGATCGGGCATGTTCATCTGGCGTTTGTCGATCCAGGAGATCTGGTGCTGGTGCCCAGCCCAGGCTATCCGGTCTATCCTGTCGGAACCAATTTTTGCGGCGGCACCGCCCATTTCATGCCGTTGACTAAAGCCAACGGTTTTCTCCCGGATTTGAGTGCGATTCCGAAGGACGTGGCCAAAAAGGCCAAGCTGATGTGGCTCAATTCGCCAAACAATCCCACGTCGGTGATCATGACGAAGGATTACTTTAGGCAAGCCATCGAGTTTGCGCAGGAGAATCATATTATCATTTGTCACGACGCGGCTTACTCGGAAATTTATTACGACGGCAAGCGGCCGGTGAGTTTTATGGAAGTGGAAGGCGCCAAAGACGTCGGCGTGGAATTTCATTCGCTCTCCAAAACCTACAACATGACGGGTTGGCGCATCGGATTTGTCGTCGGGAACACGGCGGTCTTGGCCGCCCTGGGCAAGGTAAAAAGTCAGCTGGACTCCGGAGTGTTTGAAGCGGTGCAGGAGGCTGGCATCACGGCCCTGGAGCTGGACGAATCTGTGACCGACGGCATCCGAAAGATTTATCAGGAGCGTCGCGACACGATCGTCCCGGGTCTCAAGAAGCTGGGGCTAGAGGTTGATGCACCCCCCGCTGCATTTTATATCTGGGTGGCCGTACCGAATGGGTATACCTCGACGTCCTTCACAGCTCATTTACTGGAAAAGGCCGGCATCGTGACGACACCAGGCAACGGCTTCGGCGCACCGGGTGAAGGCTATGTTCGCATGACGGTCTGTACAACCAAAGAGCGGCTTGCGGAAGCGGTGGAGCGGATCCACAAAGCAGGTTTTTAGCAACGTGGGAATCCAGCATTAATAGATAAGGGGTACACACTCCCACTGGCGCTTTTTCCGTTTCACTGTTCGCCTCTGTCGTGGCTTCTATGGAGACGGTCTTCATCGGGTTTGGATCCAACGTCGGCGATCGAGTTGATTGTTGTGATCGGGCCGTGACGTTGCTCAGTTTACTTCCCCATTCACGGCTCATTGGAGTTTCACTGTTGTACGAAACCGAACCGGTTCGAGACCACACCGATCCAGGAGAAGGGTGGTTTCTCAACGGCGCGGTACAAATTGAAACCGATATCGCACCTCAGAGTCTTCTTGCGATACTCCAAGAGATTGAGCGATCGCTCGGACGAGATGAGGACAACCGTTCTGGCCCTCGGACAATCGATCTCGACATTCTTTTCTACGGTGAACGCGTCATTAAGGAACCAGGGTTGACTATCCCACACCCTCGACTTCATGACCGCCGGTTTGTTCTCATGCCGTTAAATGAATTGGATCCACTCTGGGTGCATCCCATTCTCCAGCAATCGGTCTCACGATTATTGGAACAGGTAAAGGACCAAGCCCGCGTGCAACTCCTCTTTCCTCAGCCGTCCACGAAATATGGGTCTCGTCCTACGTGCAGTTCACCACCGCGCACATGAAGATCATCCGTTCACCGAATGCCATGACTGCTTGGAGTGAGGGGCTTCGGCGGGAAGGTGTACGGATTGGGCTGGTCCCCACAATGGGGCCTTGCACGACGGACATCGCGCCCTGATTCGAGCGGCCCGTTTGCGATGCGACGCGCTTGCGGTCAGTATCTTCGTCAATCCCACGCAGTTCGGCCCTCGCGAAGACCTCACCAAGTACCCACGCCCCATTTCGCGCGATCGAGCCCTTTGCAGGAAGGAAGGGGTGGATGTGTGTTTTGAACCGACTGCAGTGGCCATGTACCCTGAAGGATTTCAGACGATCGTCACCCTTCCTACGATTGCACGTCGATGGGAAGGGGAAGTGCGCCCTCATCACTTTTCCGGGGTTGCCACTGTCGTGACCAAACTCTTCGGGGATTGTCCGCCCTCAGATCTCATACTTTGGGCAAAAAGATTTTCAGCAGTCGGCGCTGGTTCGACAGCTGGTCGAGGATCTCAACCTTGGTGTGGCCATTGTCGTGCAACCGACAGTGCGGGAGAAGGATGGGCTGGCACTGAGTTCACGCAATGTCTATCTCTCGCCTGCTGATCGAGTGCGCGCCGCGACCTTGTACCGTAGCTTACAGGCTGGGGCTGACGTGATCCGAAGAGGTGTTCGTGCTGGGAAGGCAATACAGGCGGCGATGCATCGGGCCGTCAAAGCCGAGCCGAGCATGACGGTCGACTATCTGGCAGTCTGCGACCCTCACATGCTCGAACCACTCTCAATGGTTACAGGGAAGGCCGTGCTGCTTGGAGCGGTGCGCCTCGGGCCTGTTCGACTGATTGATAATCTCCTGGTGACAGCGCCTGATGACGCGTGGAGCATACAAGGCAAGACTAAGATAAGAAATTCTGGTGCAGGTTTTGTCCAACCAGCAAGCTGAGAATGACCTGGCTGAGGCGATTCTTATCGGCGGTCACCATTTCAAGGAAGCTAAGACCCACTGATCCCGGCCTCGATGAGCACACCATGGCCGTCTCAATCTTGATCGGTTCTTCATCGGAAGCCGGTTTGATGACCAATTCGACAAACGTCCCTTGAGGTAGAGTTGCCGCTGTCTCGAGCGTACAACCTCCCATGGATATGTCCGTCACACGATTGGTCATTTGGGCGGAGTTTTCTGCGAGCAGGTTGGCGCGGAACGACACGGGCAGTCGCTTATACTCCCGGCGGTCCGTTGTTGAGGGGGGGGGAGTGGGGACGCTTCTGAAGACTCGGAACCGTGTGGTACAGAGCTGACAGCGAAACGGAAAGATTCGGAAGCGATTGAAGATCCGCTCCATGGTGCCTTCATCATGGATCCGTCGAACGAAGGGGGTTCCGCAAGTTGGACAGTGTGGATCTTTCATGTGCTCTCGGAGGGACCCGCGGCGGTGTGGTGTGTTGATAGCGCCATAGCCAATAAGTGCTCTCGTTGTAATTCCAAGATCGGGTTGATATCAGCGGGCGAATAGGTTGGGGGTTTCACCCATTTCCCATCTGCCCGTTTGTAGCCGCCCACTTTACTCATATTCGACCGGTGGACTTCCTGAAACACCGGCTCCATATCGATCCCATAGGACACCGCCGTCCCATAGGTGACGTAGAGCAGGTCCGCCAGTTCCTTTGCGACCGCAGCAAGATTTCCGGTGGCCATGGCTTCCTTCAATTCATCGAACTCTTCCTGGATGAGACGGACACGAAGCTGCTTCGTGTCATCGTTCAGGTCGGTCGGACCGGTCCGTACCAGAATGTCGAATCTGTTATGAAATGCTTCAACCATGGCTTGTTCGTTCGTCATGCGCACTCCTTCACTCACTATCAAGAGACAATGTTTTCTGGGGAACGACCTCGGTCGGTTCAAGCGTGAGGATCTCGCGATCCGAGGACACTCCCAATTCTTTGAAACGCCGCGCAGCCGGGAGAATACGCGTCTCCAGGGAGCCCACAGCACGGTTGTATGCCGACACGCTTTTCCCCAGGGCCTGCCCCACATCGTTCATATGTCCCGCCAGCACGGCCATCCGTTCGTACAGGTCTTTGCCTAACCGACCCGCTTCCTCCGCGTGGGCGGTCATTCGCTCTTGTCGCCATCCGTAGGCCACGGCACGCAGTAGCGCGACTAAGGTTGCCGGGGTTGCCAGCACGATTCCGTTAGCGAACCCCTCTTCAATGAGCCGAGGATCCTGGTCCAATGCGGCGCCGAGGTATTGTTCGCCGGGAAGAAACAAGACGACGAACTCAGGGGAATGATCGAATTGCGTCCAGTAGGCCTTCAATGAAAGTTCGTCCATGCGGCGCTTCACCTGCGCGGCATGGCGACGCAAGGCCTCCGCCTGCTGGACATCATTTTGCGCTTCGTGGGCGTCCAGGTAAGCGGAGAGCACGGTTTTCGCATCAACGATGATTTGACGTCCCCCTGGCAGCCGAACCACCATATCCGGTCGAAAGCGTGCGTCCTCACTGGTGACGGACGGCTGTTCGATGAAATCACAGTGTTGCACCATCCCGGCAAGTTCGGCGACTCGCTTTAAGGTCAACTCTCCCCATTGTCCTCGAACGGTCGGCGCTCGTAGGGCTTTAACCAAGTTTCCAGTTTCCTGCTGCAACCTCTGCTGAGACTCAGCCAATGATTTCAGATGCTGATCTAACCCCCCGTAAGCCGACTGTCGTGACTGTTCTAAAAGACGAAGCTGCTCATCGTACCGTTGCAACGTGTCGTGGAGGGGACGCACCAGCGCATCAATGGCCTGTTGGCGTTGGATCAGGTCACCATCAGCTTTGACATGAAGACTTTCGAATGTGACAGCGGCCAGCTTGAGGAATGCCTCGTTATTTTGTTTTAATGCCTCGCCGGAAAGGGCTTGGAACGTCCCGACGAGTTCCGCGCGGGACTGGTTGAGCAAGACCTTCTGTTCCGCAAGCTGCCGTGCCGACGTTTCCATTCGAGTTTCAGCCAGGACTCGGGCCTGTTGTGTTTGGGACAGTTCCTCACGCAACAACAGGGCTGCGGTCCGCTCCAGCTCCAATTGCTTTCTTAGTTCGTCGGCGGTTGCCTCGGCGCGCTGGGCCTGAGAACGCAAGCGCCCAGTGACCCAAAGCCCTACGACTAAACCACCGAGAAAAACTCCAACCCCAAAACCTACAGCTAAGGGAATTCCCTCGGCCAGGTGGGTGAAATACTCAAAAAATTGAGAAGACAAAGAACTCCCATATATAGGGTGTCAAAACAGCATTTTCAGTCACAGTACGCAAGGTATTGAGAAAGGTCAAGGAGCAGAAGACCCAGATCAAATAGCTCTAGCCACAGCTCGGAGATAGAGATGGCCCGATACGAATGGTCCCTGACTTTGTGTCGAGAGTGACGTGTAGCCCGTCGGCAAGTTGTGCCATTGCCCCCTGCACATTGGCGATGGCTGGTAACCCATATTCACGAGCGATGATGGCTCCATGCGACAATGTTCCACCCATTTCCGCGATCAGCCCTCCAGCAATTCCAAAGAGTGGTGCCAGGCCGGGATCGATCACCGGCACCACCAGGATGTCACCCGGCATCACCTTTCTCCAATCTATGACCGATCGGATCAGCCGTGCCGGACCAATCACGAATCCAGTACTGATTGGTATGCCGGTGAGCTGGCTTGGGCTATCAGTCTGAATGGATGGTTGCATCTGTTCGCTCAGAGATTCCCAGCCTCGAATCGTATCGGGGACTGAGGCAGCTGCATTGTGCGCCCGTTCCAGGCGGCGCTCGCGGACAATGGCGTTCCAATCTGTGGTGTGTCCCGTGAGGAGATCGTTTCGTTCGTCGATTGATAGGAAAAAGATGTCCTCGCGCTCACCCAGCCGACCCTGTGCGACTAAGAGTTCACCGAGACGCATCAATAGCGTGCGGATGGCGACAGAGTAATACATTAAATGGTGTCGATTCGCTTCTCGCAGTGCGAAGAACCGCCCCAGCCTTCTATAGCACCATGAAAAAGCCAGCCATCGATCGAGACGCCAGCCAATCCGCTTCTTGATTTGCTCGAGCGCGGCGACTCTACGCTGTTCTTGTCGCGCCAGAACTGCCTGATGAGAAGGGGAAGCCGAGAGGAGTTGGGTGCGGAGAATCGTCAAAATCGCTTCCATATCATCTGCCAGCCGCGGCGACATGACATCTGATTCGCCGACCCCTCGGTGGCCATAGTCATCCAAATAGGCTTGGAAGGCACGAAGGAATTGTGTGTCGGCAAGCACGGAACGAAATGTCGAAGGCTTCCATGATTCCGCTGTGAAAAATGACCGTACAGTCGGCTCTTCTCGCGCGATGTCGGTGAGTTCAGCGAGACGGAGAATCTGCTGTGCGCTGATGACGGTCCCCTGTCCTTGCAGTGCGCTGTTCAAGAGCTCTCGCCAATCTTGGCCTAGCCAGTGAGGAAGGGTACGGTTGAACATTTCTAAACACTGACCGACTCCTCCAGCAATTCCGAACGTGACCTCTCGGCCCTCCAGCCAGGAGCCCAGCGCGTCCAACTTTGGGACAAGTTCATCAATTGACAAATGCCGCACGCGAGCATGGCTATAGGTTGCAGCCAATTCCTTCATTTCATGGAACAGACGCGGACCAGCACGCCCAACCCGCCGCATCTCCTGCCACATCAACCATCCAGCACGCACAAAGGCTGTGCCGCCGAGAGGCTGAACCGGCGGTACGCTTACCAGCGGTTCCCCTCCCATCTGTTCGGCGTTCAGTGATGGGTTTCCGCGGAGTTGAGCAACCAAGAGATGGAACAGGGTCACGTTCAGATAGGGCCGCCCCTTCAGAATGCGGACGGATGTGAGTCCATCAGGGATACGGCATCCCAATCTTCGATAGTGATCCAGGATGTAACGCTCCATAAACCGATCCAGGAACGAAAGACTCAATGGACTTGGTAGTTCCGGCAGCGTCTCCTTGAAATTTGCCCGCGACCATTCACAGTCATCGTTGGAGATGGTCGACGAGGGACGGACGTTTGTAATTGGTCTGGCCTGGACCAGCCAAAGCTGGTCGGCGTCATATGCCCACTCAAAATCCGTGGGCTGTCCCAAGGCCAGTTCGATCTGTTTAGCTGTCTTTGCAAGGGAAAAGAGTTGAGAATCTGTTAGTGATGAAGCGCATTGCGTCTGCTCCACAATCTGATCGATGTGTAGTCCTTCCGGTGAAACCGTAAGCCGTTGGGACTTCTGGGTCAGGACGCGTGTATGAACGGCGATTGGTTGCCCATCATCGGCGACTTTACCACGTACTGATCCGGAGCAATCGTGCCGTCGACCAATGGCGCGGCAAGCCCAGGGATCGCATTAATCATCACCTGATTCCTTCGGCCAGTCACAGGATGGATCGCGTACCCCACTCCAGCAGTCCGGGCGTCGACCATCGGTTGAATGAGTACGGCCATTCTTGGAGGTGCGTGGAATTTCTGCCGAACCATGTAGCCCACGACACGTTCTTCCCATAAGGAGATCCAGAGGTCCTTAATAGCCCCTTCGATCTCAGGCAAGGGTAGGCCAAGGTGGGTGCGGTAGAGGCCGGCGAAGCTGGTATGGGTCGAATCCTCGTTCGTGGCAGAAGAACGAACAGCCCACCGCACATTTGAAGGCCGGTTCAATGCTTTGAGCGCTGCCAGACATTGACTGGCTAGTTGGGAAATATCGATCCTTTTGATCTGATTCCGATGGCTGCTCAAGGTTGAGCGCCGTTCAATCTCAGGTAGTGGGCAAATCGCGGGCCATGGGTCCAAATCTTGGATCCCTGCTGTACGTAACGCCTGCTCGTAGGCAGCTGTCGTGATACACAGCCCTGGCGGAACGGAGAACCCGGCCGCAATAAGCCGTGCTAGACCGACGGCTTTTCCTCCGGTGATCCCCACATCGATACACTGAGACAGTGGGAGGATAAGCGGAGGCGTCATGAGAGGCGATAGTACCTAGAGAAGGAGTAGGAGGTAAAGGTCGTTCACGTTTGTCCCAGTGGGGCCAGTATAAATATGACATCCAAGCGATTTTAGGGCGGGATAGGTATCATGCCGATTCACGGCAGAACGGAGGTTGATGTTGAGTCGCTTGGCTCGGGCGATGGTTTCTCCGTTAACAATCGCCCCTGCGGCATCGGTAGGCCCGTCACTTCCGTCACTCCCGAGTGCGACAACCCAGGTGCTCGGTAGACCTGCAATCACACATGCGGCGGCGGCAGCGAATTCCTGAGCACGTCCGCCGGTCCCCTTCCCTGTAACCGTCACGGTCGTCTCACCTCCCGCCACTACGCAGCAGGGGCGCTTCACCATCGTGTGCCCATCGGCATTTGCTTTTGCAATAGATGTCAATTGTCTTGCAGCCAAACGCGCTTCCCCTAAGATTGGAGTCGAAAATAGGATAGTGCGGAGGCTTAGGCTGCCAGCGGTCCGGGAGACAGCCTCCAGCATGAATCGATTGGCTCCGATGATCTGATGGTGCACCGAACGCACCCGTTGCGAACCGGGCTTGAGGGTTTCAGGCACGATCCCCTTCTGACCGAGCTCCAAATAGCGCCGAACCGCAGTGGGTACGGATCGCCAGATTCTGTAACGCTTCAACACGTTCACTGCATCGGCAAACGTGGAAAGGTCGGCAACGGTGGGCCCGGAGCCGATGGAGCCCAGGTCATCGCCGATAACGTCTGAAAGAATGAGCGTGACAATTCTTGCATGAGTGCAGGTTGCAAGTCCGCCGCCTTTGATCACCGAAAGATGTTTCCTGACCACGTTGATCTCGTTGACCGTCGCCCCGCTTCGGAGTAGCAGTCGCGTCGTACGTTGTTTATCAGTCAAGGTTACGCCAGGTACTGGGGCCGGCAATAAACTTGACGCCCCCCCGGACAAGAGAACGAAGAGCAGGTCCCGAGGGCCTAGGTCTTTGACCAGGCGCAGGAGCTGTTGAGTCGCATGAACTCCGGATCGATCGGGAATCGGATGGCTGGCTTCACGAATGGCAATCCGCTTGGTCGGGAGTGTATGCCCAGTCTTCACGATGACCAGTCCATCTGCCACTCTTCTGCCGAGCACCTTTTCTAGTGCTTGTGCCATCCTAGCTGAAGCCTTTCCTGCCCCGACGGCGATCACTCGGTCGATGCGTGAAAGGTCATAGAGCCTCTGACCCACGCGCAATGATTGTCCCTGGAGCGAGACACTTCTGAGCAGTGTACGATAAGGATCGGCTGCATCCAGTCCAGCGGTGATTAATTGGCGAACGAGCGAACGAGCAGAGGAGGGGGGAAGGCGGAGCTTCATGAGGGTGACGGCTATGGCATCTTCTCTTGTTTAAAACAACGACTCGGACAGGTTTGACGGGTACGCGAATTTGATAGTTGCTCCGAGGGAGCATATCCTTCTTGAATTCAGGATTCAACATTTTAAGCTCGAGGAAGATAGGTGCCGAATTCTTCTGCGATTGACGTCAGTGCACGCTGAGACTCTTTCACGTTCACCGTGATGGTTTCCGTCTCTAGCGGCATGTAAAGGTCCTTATTGGTCAGTCCAAGATATTTCTCCGGCTGAGAGTAAATTTCCTTAGCGGCAATGATCCGTGGAACATAGCGCATGGTTTCTCGCGGACCGTGCATCTTCCAATAGTCATCAATCTTCTGCGCTTTGAGTAACTTTCGAATCCGCTCTTCGCCTGCGTTATACGACGCCATGGCTAGGAACCAATCGTTGTTCTGGTATTGTTTGAGATACTTGAGGTATTTGACGGCTGCCTCGGTCGACATTTTCCAAATTCCGACGTTCGTCGCGCACCGCGTCACTCTTGAGCCGATAGCGACGACCGGTGGAGGAATAAACTGCCAAGGACCCGAGGCTTTGGCCTTGGAATAGGCCGCTGAGATGCATTTACTCTCGACCAACAACATGTACTTGAGATCATCGGGCAATCCGGCATCAGCCAACTGTCTCTCAGCGGGGGGGGGAACAGCGCCCGGTGCGTTTGGCGAGGATGATGCTTTCGCCTTGATCCTCAAATTGATAGAATTCGTATTCAATCCTCTCCCGCACTTGCCAGTTATCCAAGGAACTGGGAGTCCTGCGAATGTCTTGTCGGGGAGCAAAAGGAACTGAGGAAGAATCGCTCTCCTTCGCGCTTGATTTCAGGAAGAATGACTGAGCGCTCATCCAAGTCGGATTGCGGGTCCAGCTGATCCACTATCAGCAACTCCTTTTCCGGATTCAGATTTGTGGCCTTTCGTCTCTTCTGTGTTGGATGTGGCGAGAGCCGAGACTTGTATTAAGAGAATGATGAAAATGGCTCCGATCATAGAAGACGCCTGGAGTCCCGCGCGTCTACCATTTGCACCCTCCTCTGTTACTTTCGAACGGGAGTTCTACAGTAAATGCGTGGTTATGCTACCAGCTGACCCACATGCCAGCAAGAAGAAGGGTTCTCGTTCATGGTACACTGCGATCCGCATGAGGACTTTGAAACTCTTGAACGGAACCATTTGTGACTGCACGGCCTGCCCTCGCTTGGTCCACTATCGAGAGACCATCGCCAAAGAGAAGCGGAAGCAATATCGAGACTGGACGTATTGGGGGCGTCCTGTCCCTGGTTTCGCGGATCCGAAAGCACGGCTCTACATCCTCGGGTTAGCACCTCCGCGGCGCATGGCGGGAACCGGACGGGGCGGGGTATTCACCGGTGATCGGAGTGGAGACTGGCTATATGAGGCTTTGCATCGATATGGATTTGCCAATCAACCTTCTTCGACACATCAAGGTGATGGGTTGGTATTGACGGACTGCTACATTGGTGCAACGGTGCGTTGCGCGCCGCCAGGTAATAAACCTTTACCAGACGAATTAGACCGTTGCAGCCGATTCTTGCAGGAAGAGATTCGTCTTCTAAAACATCACCGCGGAGTGGTTGCCCTAGGAAAGATTGGTTCGATCATTATCTCAAAACCCGCGAACACAGGGGCATAGCCTTCCTGTGCCAACTCCGAAGTTCGGTCACGGCGTGACGTATCACCTACCCTGGGAGTGACGTTGCTTGGGTCTTATCTGTCAGCCAACAGAATACATTTACAGGGGAAACTAACTCGCCAGATGTTCCGTGCGGTGTTCCAGAAGACGCCAGAAAAAGCACTCAGTCCAGCCCGAACGAGGAAGACTTGTAGACCGAACCTGGATGGCTCCTGCCGCTCGGATGTAAAAGCAGGCAGCCAGCTCCTCCTCCATTTCAGAGGGTTGGCGCTTTTCTTCGCCTCTCCTATCCAACTTCACAAGTGATTGGTTAGCTCTCTGGCTCTACTGCTGCCCTTTGGCCTTCCAGTCGTCGAGAAACTTTTTCAAGCCTGCATCGGTCAACGGATGTTTAAACAATGCCTGGAATACACTGTAAGGCATCGTACAGATGTGACCACCAGCCAATGCCGCTTCGACCACGTGTTGTGGATGGCGGACGCTTGCGACCAAGACCAATGTCTTGTAGTCATAGTTCTTGTAAATCGTCAGGATCTGTCGAATGAGTTCCATCCCACTTGAGCTGATGTCGTCGAGCCGCCCGATGAAGGGGGACACGCACCAGGCTCCGGCTTTTGCCGCCAGCAGTGCCTGTGTGGGGGAAAAACAGAGGGTCACGTTCACCTTGATTCCTTCTGAGGCCAATCGCTTTGTTGCCTTGAGGCCTTCTGGAATGAGAGGGCATTTGACCACGATGTTCTTGTGGATTTTGGCGAGCTCCTTTCCCTCTTTCACCATCGCATCTGCTTCCACGCTCACGACTTCAGCGCTGATAGGACCGTCTACAATCTTGCAGACCTCTTCCAACATTTCTCTGAAACTACGACCTTCCTTGACTACAAGAGAAGGGTTCGTTGTCACGCCGTCCAGTAATCCAAAGCTTGCGGCTTCGTGAATTTCCTTTACATTCGCTGTATCGAGGTAGATTTTCATAGCTGGTCCTTTCGCCGGAAGAAGAAGTTCTACTTATACCGTATCGGTCATTTTATGAAGAACTCAACATTACTGCAACATATCGATCAGAATGTTTGACAGGCGATCAAGTCGGATATAAGATTTTCTCGGGCTGAGTCCATCCACCTTTTAACGGAGAAAGTAGATGCGGCGTTCTCTTTGGGTGCTGTTCTTTAGCCTTCTACTAGTAGCCTGTGCTGGGAATAATCCCTATCTGGAAGCCTCGCTCAAGCCAGCTGAGCTCCAGGGAAAGGATAAAGCTTGGTTCGAGAAGAACTGGGGTGCTCCAGACGGTAGAGCTTCCCGTTTTTTTGGCGGCGAGACATGGACATACTATCGTATCGCAGGGGGGAAATCTGGGCCGCCGCTCTTTAACTTCACTCCCAATCAATGTCAGATCACCTTGAAGTTTGATAAAGATGAGAAAATGTCCGATGACTCCTACTCGGGTTGTTAGGAAAGGAGACAAGAAAATACGAGGTCCGTCCTTTCCCGCGCTACCCCTCTTCGGCTCCGTAACAATATCCTATACGGGGCGTTGGCTCCGAAACGTCACCGCACACTCTTTGCTACAGAAACAATAGGTTTGTCTTCCCACTTGTTCGATCACCGCAATCCGTCTTGGCACGAACGTGTGGCAGACCGGATCTTCAACCATTTGATCCTGTTCCTTGTCCCGTTCGGCACTATCAGCTGAAATACTCCGATCGACTCTAGGAGGACCAGTAACGCTACGAAACATTTGCCTCAGCAGAAAGTAGAGGACGGCCAGCAGAAGGATAATGAGAAACAATCTATACATAGTGGAACTCCAACAGCGGACCACAATCCTATGAGACGGGTCTAAGACTGTCAAGCTGGGGGGCAAATTTTCATCTTGAGTTATTGCTGTGAGACGTGTACAAACGACCCATGCTGGCGGGGACGATTGGGACTTTTGATAGTGCCATACAGTACTTCAGGAGGATTGGATTCAGATCCTTGGGCTGCTAGAGTGCCGACCATGAAGACATGTGATAAATGCCATGGAGCGATGCTGCCTGAACGGGCAGTGGATTTGGATGCAGGATTGGCGATTACAGTGTTTGCCTGTTTGAACTGTGGCCGTCGGAAGGCAGCAGATCAAGAGCCTCGGCCAATTACAGCACGACACTAGTCCCTTCCTGCGGGATTCCAAATCTTATACCTTCTGATCAAGGGCGGAGCGGTGCGTTCCAGCTGGTGGGAGGTCTTGTCCTGATGCTGACTGTACTGTGAGCGTTTGATTATTCCTCTTGTCTAGTACGGCTATGCCCTCTATCCTAAGCCGTGGTGGTAAGTTGGACCAAGCATCAACCTCCTCCAAGATCCCAGCCTGGATTACTGTTTGCTCGAGATGAGTACAGACACTCTCGGAGCATGATCATGGATGAAAATTTTCTCTAAGCTCGAAATTTGGTGAGCAGCTACTAGCTGGTAGGGTCGGAGAGTCGACTGTGGAGCGCGGCTAAATCATGCCAATAGCTAGCGCAAATCAAGGACATCTATCATATCGTACAAACCTGGTGGCTGGTGGGCGATCCATTCCGCAGCACGGATGGCACCTCGTGCAAAGGTATCACGGCTACTCGCGCGGTGGGTCACTTCGATCCGCTCTCCCATCCCGCCAAACAGAATAGTGTGATCGCCGACAATATCGCCAGCTCGAATGGTTTGGATACCAATCTCTCCTTTGACCCGCTCCCCGATCATCCCTTTACGAGCGAAGATACCAACCTGGCTTAAGTCGCGGTTAACAGAGCGGGCAAGAACGTCGGCTATGTGAAGAGCTGTACCGCTCGGTGCATCTTTCTTCAACCGGTGGTGCGCTTCGATCACCTCGATATCATAATTTTCCCCAAGAGTACGCGCCATTTCCCCAATGACCTTACAGATCAGGTTAATCCCAACGCTCATATTTGGGGAAAACACACAAGGAATCTGGTGAGCCAACGATTTGAGCTCCTCCAACTGAACCGGTGAAAATCCAGTTATTTCCAACCACGATCATACGTTGGTAGCAGCAGGCAGCTGTACATATGTTCCAGTGTGGGTTCCGGTGCAGAGAAGTCGATCAGGACCTCCCCCTGCTCCATCAACGACGAGAGGTTGTCGGTGATTGAAACGTCCGCCCGCCCTGATCCTGCCAATTCTCCTGCGTCCTTCCCTAAGGACAAATGGCCAGAACCCTCCCAGGCTCCAGCCAGCATTAGCGTGGGAGAATCCTTGATCAGTCAGACCAAACGACATCCCATTCGACCCGCAGCTCCCGCAACAATGGTCTTGGTCATCGTGTCCTACACCTAGTACATGAGGTTATATCAGCGCCGCTTCTTGCACCCAGGACGCCAATCAGTTTTTCGCGTGTGTCCCGTCCCATAGGACAGAGCGGTAAGCCGCAATTCTGGATCGATCCTGCCCATGAGACCCAGTGCTTCCTTCACCAGGATGGGATTGGTTTCATAGAACAGTGTGCCGTAAAAACTGGAAAGCTTGAAATGAAGACCGCGAGCTTCCTCAACCCGCCCCTTCGCAAAAGGCCTGAACTAGCCCAGCCATTTCGCCAGGCATGATGTTCGCCGTCACGGTAATCACGCCCTTCCCTCCAACTGCCATCATTGGTAAGGTGAGAGAATCATCCCCGCAAGTACCGTAAGACGGTCGCCACACATCTGCACAATATCCGAAGCTTGTTGGACAGATCACTTCCCTCTTTCACTCCGATAATGGTCTGGACGCAGAAAGCCGAGCAATCGTTGCCGGAAGCATATTCACACCGGTCCGACCAGGAATGTTGTAAGACTAGGGGCAAGTCAACTGCCTCTGCGATTGCCTTGTAATGCCGGTACAGACCTTCTTGGGTAGGCTTGTTATAATAGGGGGTAATCAGCAAGGCCCCGTCGACTCCTGCTTCCCTTCGCGTGTCGCGCCAGGGGGTAATCGCTTCGTCGGTGCTGTTTGAACCAGTTCCTGCGATGACCGGTACCCTGCGGCGGACGACTTCAACCGTCAGCTCAATGACCCGGTTGTGCTCGTCGTGAGAAAGTGTGGCGGATTCACCCGTTGTCCCGCAGGGCACAATGCCGCTAGTGCCTTTGGCAATCTGCCATTCAATCAACTCGGCTAACGCCCGTTCATCGACTTTCCCTTTTTCTGAACGGTGTAACAATGGCAACAAGGGATCCGGCAAACATGGTTACTCCATAGTACTCAGGAATGAAGGAATCTGCTCGCCACGGATAAGGTCCTCGTACCGCTCTCGCTCGCGAATAAGGTGGAACTCCCCTTCTCGCACCAACACCTCCGGAACCCGAGGCCGAGAATTGTAGTTTGATGCCATAACGAATCCATAGGCTCCGGCGCTCATGACCGCCAGCAATTCCCTGCCTTAACAACCGGCAGGGACCGATCTTTGGCTAGAAAATCTCCCGATTCACAGACTGGGCCTACAATATCCACGGTTTGTTTAGGCCGTTGACCGGCTTCCTCGTTTACGGGGCGAACATCATGGTAGGCCTCGTAAAGAGACTTGGCCGAATGAGATCATTCATGGCGGCATCGACGATGACAAAACTCTTTGTCTCTCCTCCTTCAGGTACATCGCCTTGGTGACAAGGATACCGGCATTCCCGACGATCCGCGCCCAGGCTCCATGACGAGGGTTATCTTCAATCCCTGTACGAGCGGTAGATTGCATCAGACAAATCTTGTGGTAACGGCGGCTTTTCATCCGAATAGGTGATACCAAGTCCGCCACCGATATTCAGGTAACGGATGTTCAGACCTCTTTCTTGTAAAGTCTCGATGAGCGACACGACTTTCTTCAAGGCGGCTGTAAAGGGAGCCACATCAGTGAGCTGAGATCCGATATGGGCATGGACACCCACCACTTCGATATGACTCATCGAAGCGGCGAGAACAAAGTCTTCCACCGCTCGATCTGCCGCGATTCGAACTTGCTCTTTTTGAGACCAGTAGAAATGTAGGGATGTGTTTTCGGGTCAATGTCCGGGTTGATCCGAAGCGCGATGCGAGCCTTTTTTACCGACTTCGGCGGCAACCTGATTGAGCGTATGCAGTTCGGCCGACGATTCGGCGTTAAACATCAGGATGTCGGCGTTCAATGCATCACGAATTTCACCGGGAGTCTTTGCCGACCCCCGCGAATACGATTTTTGAGGCGGGGACACCGGCCTTCAACGCTCGGTACAACTCTCCCCGGACCCACAATATCCACTCCGCTGCCTTCTCTGGCCATGAGTCGAAGAATCGCAAGATTGGAGTTCGCCTTCATAGCAAAGGCGATGACATGAGGAATGTTCTTGAACGCGCTATCGTATGCATGGAAATGGCGGATCAGCGTCTCATGGCTATAGATGTAGCGGGGGGTGCCAAGTTCCTTAGCGATTCTGCTGACTGGCACCTTCTCACAGTACAACTCGCCGTGGTGGTATTGGAAACTATGCATGGTGCCGTTCCTCAATAAAGTAAATCGATTACCAAATTACGTTCATCGGGTTCCGACCGGGTGTGAAGGTGGAAGATCGAAGTCGTGCTCCTCGAACGACGGGTCAGCACCCATTGGTTTTCCCGCTTCACGCTCTGCTTCGAGTGCATGCTGCCGCTTTTGCTTCTCGATGGTCACCGCGACACCCACATGTTCCGGGGCCACCGGAGATCCCACCGCCCGCAAGAGAGCGTCAGACCGGCCGATACAATGATGACGAGAGGTTTCATGATAAGAGTTGTTCAAGCTCCTTGATCCGTTGTTCGACTCGGGCTTTGGCTGTTCCGCCGATCTGTCCCTTATGATCGATCGCCGCTGCAGTGGTCAGTCGAGCGAACACGCTCTTGTCTATTCGGTCACAGAATCCCCGCATCTCCTCTAATGACAACTCGGCTACCTCACGTCCCTGATCCACGGCGGTGCGGACGATGCGCCCTGTGATGCCATGGGCCTCACGAAACAGTATGCCACGCAGGACTAAGTAGTCCGCCAATTCCGTCGCAAGCAGACCGCCTCCCTGCAGCGCCCGCTTGAGCACCTCTCGGTTGACGCTAAGTCGACGCATCAGCGCAGTCATGACTCCGACTGAGGATTGCACTGTATCGAGGGCATCAAACAACGCCGGCTTGTCTTCCTGCAAGTCTCGATTATAACTTAACGGCAGGGCTTTCGGCGTCGTCAGCAAACTGACCAAGTGGCCATACACTCGTCGGTTTTTCCTCGAACGAGTTCGGGACATCCGGGTTCTTTTTCTGCGGCATCATACTGCTCCCGGTGCAAAAGCCGTCAGGGAGCTCAATGAACTGAAACTCCTGCGAGGCCCATATGATCAACTCTTCACTGAGTCGTGAAGATGCATCATCACAATGGAAAGCGCTGAGGCCGTTTCGATCATAAAGTCTCGGTCAGAGACCGCGTCCATGCTGTTTGCGGTAACGGTAGGAAATCCAATAACGTCGCGGTGTATCGTCGATCCACGGGATAGTTCGTCCCGGCCAAGGCGCGGAACCCAGCGGCATGACATTGAGCCTGCCGTTCGCGTCACGCAGTCGACCTTTGTCACGCTCAATCATTTCCACGTAGGCCAACAAATGGTGGGCGAACAGCACCGGTTGAGCTCGTTGGAGGTGAGTGTACCCCGGCATGATGATGTCACGGTTGCGCCGGCTTTCATCACCAGCGCTCGCTGCAGTTCGATCAGTTGCTCATGCAGCTGGTCCAGATGCCTGCGCAAGTACAGCCGAATGTCCAATGCAACTTGATCGTTTCGACTGCGCCCCGTATGCAGTTTTCCGCCTAACGGGCCGATGACCTCGGTTAATCGCCGTTCGATCGCCATATGAATGTCTTCATCGTGAGGCAGGAAGAATTGTCCCACGATCCAGTTTCTCGTTTCACCGATTCCAGGCCACGAGACGATCTTCCGTGTCTCTGAGGTTGAAAGCACGCGTGCCTTCTCGAGCGTTTTGCAATGGGCAATGCTTCCAGCAATGTCATCAGCATAGAGCCTGAAGTCGACCGTCACCGATTTGGTAAAGGCTTCCACTAATTCATTGGTCTTTTCACGAAACCGACCATCCCAAGCCTTGGCACCCTAACAGCATTCGGACGGCGCTTACCTTTGGTCATCGACGAGGTGCCTTCTTTCTTTGGGCACGGATCTTGAGCCGTAATGCATTCAAGCGGATAAAGCCTTCCGCATCCTTTTGGTTGTAGACGTCGTCTTCCTCGAAGGTCGCGATATCGAGTCGATAGAGCGACTGTTTCGACTTACGGCCCGCCAATGTGCAACTCCCCTTGTAGAGCTTCACACGGGCCGTGCCGTTCACGTCTTTCTGGGCCTGATCGATCGCCGTTTGTATCATTTCTCGTTCTGGACTGAACCAATAGCCGTTGTAAATCAGGTCGGCAAACCGAGGAATCAAGCTATCTCGGAAGTGGAGGACTTCACGATCCATCGTCAAGGATTCAAGCCCCCGATGGGCGACATGCAGAATAGTCCCTCCCGGTGTTTCATACACCCCTCGCGATTTCATTCCGACATAGCGGTTTTCAACCAGGTCGACCCGCCCGATGCCGTGGGCACCACCTAGCGTGTTAAGGTGGGCGAGCAGTGTCGCAGGGCTCATCTTCTTTCCATCGACCGCGATGGGATTGCCTCCCTGATATTCAATCTCGACTTCACGCGGTTTATCCGGGGCCTTCTCAGGAGAAACGGTCAGTTGGAATATTTCATCGGGCGGGGATTCCCAAGGATCCTCAAGAATGCCGCCCTCATAGCTAATGTGAAACAGATTCGGATCGGTGCTGTACGGTTTGGCCTTGGTCGCGGTCACGGCGATCTCATGACGTTCGGCATATTCGATCAGTTCCCGTCGCGAACGCATGGTCCATTCTCGCCATGGCGCAATGATCTTCAGGTTTGGCGCGAGTGCCATATACGTGAGTTCGAAGCGAACTTGATCATTGCCTTTTCCCGTTGCTCCGTGCGAAACCGCTTCCGCTCCTTCTTTCAGTGCGATCTCGGCTTGTCGGCGGGCGATCAAGGGACGAGCGATCGAGGTTCCCAAGAGGTAGCAGCCTTCATACATCGCATTGCCACGGAGCATCGGGAAGACATAGTCTTTGACGAAGGTCTCTCGCAGATCTTCGACATAGACCTTCTTGACGCCGAGGGATTGAGCCTTAGCCTTAACGGCTTTCAGATCCTCTCCTTGCCCGAGATCGGCGCAAAACGCAATGATCTCGGCTTGATACGTCTCTTGTAGCCATCTCAGAATGACGGAGGTATCCAATCCGCCAGAATATGCGAGTACGATTTTCTTGATGGGTTTTGGTTTCATGTTGGAATGCCTACCGTGCGCCTTTCTTTCGACTGAGCAAACGGCTCAAGATGGCCTTCTGCATATGGAGCCGATTTTCAGCCTGATCAATGATCACCGACTGCGGGCCATCCAACACATCCGCCGTAATCTCTTCCCCACGATGGGCCGGCAAACAATGCATCACGATGGCATCGGGCTTTGCCCGTTGCAGGAGGCGTCTATTCAACTGATAGGGGGTCAAGGTCCGTAAGCGCCTGGCTTGTTCTCGCTCGCGCCCCATGCTAATCCAGACGTCCGTGTACACGACATCTGCTTCCTTGACCGCCACCTGGGGGTTTTCCACCACCTCAATAGAGGCACCGGTCGCTTGTGCGTCCACTCTGGCACGATCGATCACCCGCTGATCAGGCTGATAACCGGATGGGCATCCGATGACCACGCGCATCCCCATCTTCGCACCAGCTTCGATGAGCGAATTGGCGACATTGTTTCCGTCACCGATATACGCCAAGTTGATACCCTTCAGCCGACCTTTCATTTCCTGAATCGTCAATAAATCAGATAAGGCCTGGCAGGGGTGGCTGTGGTCGGTCAACCCGTTAATGACCGGCATGGTGGCTTCTCTCGCCCACTCTTCGACGATCGAATGGTCATAAGTCCGAATGACGATGCCGTCCAGGTAACGGGAGAGGACCCGTGCAGTATCCGCGACCGTCTCCCCGCGTGACAGTTGGATGTCGCCCATGGGAAGCACCAGCGCGTGGCCGCCCAATTGATTCATACCTGCTTCAAAGGACACGCGAGTCCTCGTCGAGGGTTTTTGGAACAGAAGTCCCAAGGTTTTGCCAACGAGTAACCGATGTGGTGTACCCTGGCGCTGTTTCTTCTTGAGCGAAGCAGCTAGCTGCAGCAAGTCGAGAACCTGTATGCGCGGTATCGTCGCGACGTCAAGGAGATCCTTGGCGCGGCGGGCAGCACCAACTTTGTGTTGGATTGGTTGAGCCATCAGTGATGCGAGTCTTTCCCGGCCGTCTGGCGCTGATTCTGCAACGTACTCAATAGCTCAAGGAGTTTATCGATCTCTCGCTGCGAGATGATCAAGGGCGGGACGAAGCGCAACACGCGTTCGTTTGCAGCGTTGATCAATATCCCACGGGCAAGTGCATCCGAGACCAACGTTTTGGCATCGGTGTCGACCTCCATGCCTTGCAAAAGGCCAAGCCCCCGGATGTCCGTGACGATGCGATAGCGATCCTTGCAGTCGGTGAGACCTTTAGCCAAGTATTCTCCCATGCGCTTTGCATGGTCCAAAACGCGCCCTTCGAGGAGCACACGGCAGACAGCCAGCGCTGCAGCACAGGCGAGGGGATTACCACCGAAGGTCGAGGCATGGGCCCCTGGGGTAAAGGCTGAGGCGACTGGCTCGGTCGCCAGGCAGGCCCCGATCGGGACTCCACCGGCCAGACCTTTGGCCAAGGTCATGATGTCCGGCTTCACCCCGAGCTGTTCGTAGGCGAAAAAGGTACCGGTCCTGCCGATACCGGTTTGGATTTCATCGAAAATCAAGAGGATATCTTTCTGCGTACAGAATTCACGCAGGCGTCTCAGGTAATCACGATCGGCGACATACACGCCGCCTTCCGCCTGAATGGGCTCGAGCATGATGGCGGCGGTCTGGTCGTTGACCATGGCTTCCAGCGCGCTGAAATCATTAAACGGCGCATAGGCAAAACCGGGCATCAAGGGCTCAAAGCCTTTCTGAACCTTGTCCTGGCCCGTGGCCGTGAGCATGCCCAAGGTACGGCCATGGAACGAATTTTTCATCGTAATCACTTCGAACCGATTGGCGCCATGTCGCTCGTGCCCATAGCGGCGTGCGAGCTTAATCGCCGCTTCATTCGCTTCGGCGCCGCTGTTGCAGAAGAACACACGGTCGGCAAACGAGTGGTCGACCAGGAGACGCGCGAGCCTCACCTGTGGTTCAGTGTAATAGAGGTTTGAGGTGTGAATCAGTTGTGCCGCTTGGCGTTGAATGGCTTGCACAAGGTCGGGATGGCCATGTCCCAACACATTGACGGCGATCCCACCGACAAAATCAATGTACTCTCGCCCCTCCAAATCGTAGACCTTGGCACCCCGTCCTCGGGCGATGGAGATCGGCTGCCGACTATACGTCTGCATCAAGTATGTCGCGGCATCGTCTTTCAATTCTTCAGTCGGCATGATGACAGATCCTCTCAGAAAGGTAGGAAAACTAGCACAGGGTCAAGGACAAGAGCAATAAGTGGAGGGTCAAGAAAGCTTGTTTTGGAGAATGGTGATGCTCTAAGTTTGTAGGCTGTCTCCTTCCGAATCAGGAGGACCAGGAGATAGACCCAACAGTCCACGCTCAAGTATGGTAAGGTGAATTTTTATGACGGCCTGTAGCCAATGCCACCAACAGAACCCTGACGACGCCAACTTTTGTCATCAATGCGGAACCAAATTGGCTGAAGAAGCCAGAGCGACCGCCGAGCCTGCGACAGAAGAACGTGCCACTCGACCGGCTGAAGATGCGGAAACGTTGTGGCGACAATTCATCGGCCCCAATGCCGACCACTATTTGACCGTGTTCAGGAAATTCTCGGCGAACGGCCAACCACGATTCGCCCTCTCCTGGAACTGGCCGGCGTTTCTCTATATTTCGTTCCTCTGGTTCCTGTACCGGAAGATGTATCTCCACGCCTTCGTCTATGCCGTCGGCCCGATGGTGTCCACCTACTTTACGGGAGATTTTTCAGCCGGTATCGTCTGGAGCGTCATGGCGGGGGCCACAGGCAACTATCTCTATTATTGGCATTGCCGTGAACATATTGCTGAAATCAAGAAGGCAGGGGGCGTAGATCAAGCCGGACAGGCGGCAGCGCTGAAAGAAGCGGGTGGGGTACAACCCTATGTCATTTGGGTCGGAGTCTTCTTTTACATCATCTTTTTGGCTACGTTAACAAAGATGGTGCAAGAGGGCCCACCCGATCTTGATCGACCAGTCGAGGAAATCGGCCGCAGTCGGGGCGCCAGTGTGATGTGAGTCAGTTGCTTTCTTTTCTTGGTCCAGATCGGACCTTGCCGTTCGAATGAGGAGAATGAACGATGGCGCGGTTAGTTTTGCTTCGTCATGGTGAGTCGCAGTGGAACTTGGAAAATCGCTTCACGGGGTGGGTGGATGTCCCTCTCTCTCCGAAAGGTATCGAGGAGGCTCGACAAGCCGGTGAAAAACTCCGTGGGTTTACGTTCGACCGGGCCTTCACGTCGGTGCTCAGTCGTGCAAACGAGACGTTGCGAATCGTCTTGGAGGCCCTTGGCCAATCGGCGATTCCCATTGAAAAGGACAAGGCCCTAAACGAACGGATGTACGGTGAGCTTCAGGGGCTGAATAAGGCCGAAACGGCAAAGAAGTATGGTGATGCGCAGGTGAAAATTTGGCGGCGAAGCTATGATGTGAAGCCGCCTGGTGGGGAAAGTCTCAAAGACACGGCTGAGCGCGCGTTGCCTTATTACGAGAAGATGATCAAACCCTACCTGTTAAAAGGAGAAACCATCATCATCGCGGCGCATGGCAACAGCCTCAGGGCCTTGGTGATGGAGTTGGACCAGTTGTCGAAAGAAGAAGTCTTGGAGCTGAATATTCCCACCGGGGCACCACTCCTGTACGAATTCGCGGAGGGAGGGAAGGTCCTGTCGCACCGCTACTTGTGAGTCTGAACGCTGCCTACCTCTCGCGTGATCGCTAGAAGGCCTCGTCGAGCAACCTCCCATACGCGGAGGCCGGAGCGTAATCGATGAGCAGCACTAAGAGGTTCGGCCGGTCCTCTGGGGAAACGAGGCCCTGATCTTCGATGAGAGAGGCGGTTTCTGCGCAAATACCGGCGTGACTAATCCTTTCCTGATCAACGAGACGGGCGTAGTGTTCCCGTCGTTCATTCAGCTCAGGTTGATACGTGTCCCAGGTGCCTTGCCCAAAAGGCCTTGATTCCCGCCAGACCTTCCGGATGGATTCGAATAAGTGTTCTGTGATGGCCGCCCGATACTTGGTCGGGATCTGCGCATCGACCGCGGCTAGGATCCAGTAGAGATTCAGCGACAGAATTTCGCGCGCAATGTATTGGGCGCTGGAGTCCGATATCTCAATGCCGTACTCCTCGAGTTGTGATGCGGTAACGGGTTTCGGCATGATGTTGAACAGTGCATCGGCAGCTTCTACGGGGGTCATGCGATCACTTCTCCTGCTTTACACGAAATAGCTAGCCTTGGTGTACGCTCCGGCATCGACATGGATGAGAAATTGAGGCCAAGCGGCAGTGTCCCACGCGATAGACCGGACCAGGTCGACCGATTTACCTGCCGACCCAATCAGGCATGTATGACTTAACGGTTGATGATCTTTTGAACCGCCTTCTTTTGCTGGCCAGGCTTGTTCACCACTTGCTCCACCTTCTTGCCTTTACTCGCAGAAGTGGACCAGGGGGTGACGATGATCTCGACCCGTCGGTTCTTGCTCCGGCCTTCGGCGGTCTTGTTACTGGCAATGGGCTTAGTGGCGGCATACCCGACGGTTTTGATCCGGTCGGCACCCAACCCGCTGTCGATCAGGGTTTGGCTGGCATGTTGGGCTCGTGCCCGAGAGAGCTCGAGATTGTCGCGGAACGGTCTCCGGTTGTCGCTCCGGACCGGGATGCTGTCCGTGTGCCCGGCGACTTCAATCCGTTGATTGCGGAATTGTTGTAGGGCGGCACCGATTCGCTCAAGCAACGAGGTTCCCGTCGCGGTCATGGTGGCGTCCCCTTGCGCGAAGACTTCACCGGAGGCCAAGGCAAGGGTCAATTTATTTCCCCGTTGCCGAAGCGCCACACTGCCTCGCTTCAGCTCCTCCTGAAGGGCGCGCGCCAGATTCTCACTGACTTTGCCGAGGTCGACTGGTCCCGCTTGGCCAGCCTCGATGCTGTTACTGGAGGCTGCCGGGGCACCATCTTTCGGCAAGCTCCGTCCGAGGCTCGCCAGCAATTGCTTTGCCTGGGTGAGCTGGGTGTTCCGCTCGGTCAGTTCGCGGTCCAGATCCGCCAGGGTGTGGGTCATCTTGTCGAGATTGGATTTGGTCGTCTGGAGCTCTTGCTCTTTTTCAGTCAGGCGATGCGTCGCGTCACCGAGTTGTTCGTTGGCGACGATCACCTCTCGCTCGACGTCGATCACGTGCTGTTTGGCGTGTTCGAGATTGCTTTTCGTCCGATTCAAATCTTGTGACAGTTGTTGGTGCGTATCACGCTGTGCGCAGATTCCGGAGAGTTCCTGTTCCTTTTGAGTGAGTTGTGCTTCCAACGTGTCCGCGCGGGTTTTTTCCATCGTGACCTGACTCGCCGCTGCTGCGGTCTTGTTCCGCAGATCGGCCAATTCCTGCTCCTTCGCAGCGAGTTGCTCTTGGAGTTGAGCCAACCGTTCTCGCTCCCGTTCTGCTTCCAAAAGTTGGCCCTGGGGACCGTCGACAGTGAGAGAGGTAGAAGTCACAGGAGCAGTCGCGGAAGAGGGATGGGTATCAGCGCTGTCCTCGTCATGGACCAGATAGAGGTGCGAACCACCGAAGTTGCTCGGTTGAACCTGTGGAGCACCGGCCGGAGTTCGGAACCCGGCAGCCAAGCTCGATTCCTGTCCATTCATCGTAAAGGTGAAGAGAAACGCAAAGGCGACGAACCTCGTGATCATGTCTCACCTCCTTACTGGATAATTCGGTGGTAGCGACTCCGTGATCGCCTCAAGAAACGGAACAGTCGAATGTCGGGGAACGAATATTCACACGTGTGCTCAAATTCAGAGCGGAATCCGAATCGGCACTCAATATCTATCGTATACGCCGTCTGTAAAAACGATGCAACCTAGGATTTCCAGGGCAATTGTCCCGAGCTAAAAGGGCAACGGGGAGCGGGAAGATGATTGAGGTGGTCGAGCGCTCTTGCTGAAATTCAGAAGCGGGCAAGTTCTCTCCCGACGGTCCCATTTCCGATTTGGATGAGATTTGGCGGGTAGATTTTCCGATTAACATGCTCAGAGCTCTTCATCACACCGCGGATTCCATACATAACGAGAAGACGGTCGCTTCTTTTGAGAGGCGACTGCGGCACGCCGACAAGGTTAGCCGGCGCGCCATGCCCTCTCGCCTATTCTATTGCGACTCAATCCTGAACATGTACCACGTGAATATCATCAACAGAATGATCGCCGCGTTTAACGAACCGTAGATAGTCAGCATTGCCATATCCTCAAACATGGTAGTCGTCTCCTCATTATTTGTAAGTTGTGAATGGTTGCATATATCAAAGACCGGAGGCGCCGCCGATCTTATGCATGTCACTGTTAGCCGTACAGCAACTTGTGTGCCATCGGCGTGTTTCGGTTGCCATGGCGTTCGACCGACCGTAAGTTACGGGAAAACCGCAGCTGCGCTGATTGAGAGTATGTTTTCAGCTGTTTCCAGAAGAAGCGTCGATCAACGGGAGTGGATCTGATAGATACAATTGGCCGCATCGGTTTTGATACAAGGTAGCGGAGAGTTGAGCGAGGCTGTCTTAGTGAGAGAGATGAGTAAGTCGGTTTTGAAATCCAACCAGTCTCACTTCCAGCCTATGGCCTCGCAGCGGCAGCGAGCATAGAAGGCGTCTGGGTTGTTACCCCAGTCGAGGAGCGCCGCTCGCATCGTGGCAAGTTCGGAGTCGGTGGCCCAGCGTTCCGTGAGGATTAGCCGGCGATGTTGTTCGAGAAAGACCTCGGCCCAATACCGGCTGAACCCAGCCGTCATACTTGGGGTGCCGAAGGTGTCGCACGAAGCCGACCCAACGGTATTTCGGAATCCGGCTTCCCGCAGCAGCTGGCGTTGTTTGCGTCCGAATCGAACATCGCCTCCATTACGGTTGATGATCCGCCCGGCCAATTTCCAAAACTGAGCGAGATCCTCCTGGACGGGATGATAGACATCGCCCTCGGTATCTGAGTCGCGAATCCCGATCAAGCCACCAGGCTTGAGGACGCGCCAAAGCTCTCGGAGAGCCTTCATCGGTTCGGCTAGATGATAAAGAACCGCGTGGGCCAAGACCGCATCAAAGGTCGCATCTGCGAACGGCAGGGCATAGACGCTGGCATGGTGAAATTCAACATTGCCGATGCCATTCCGTTGAGCTTCCTGACGACCCATGTCCAGCTGACTGTCCTCGATATCAATGCCCACCATCCGCCCCTGTGGGATGAGGGGTGCCAGTGTGACGCTAATCCCTCCAGGCCCACAGCCACAATCTAAAACGTGCATGTCTGGTTTGAGGTGAGGCACAAAAAACGCGGCATCACGAGCCGCCGTTCGTATTGATAAGCCGAGCAAGACCAGTGGATCGTAGCCGGCGGAATAGACTTCGTGTTGTTCCATCGAGGGTCGGCTCGTAGGGGTAGTATTTCTGGGCATCAGCGAGGCTACGTAGTCAGGAAACTGGTACTCCTCGAGTGCCGCACCAAGACGTGCGCAGAGCTGTTTGAACAACAGAGTCCCACGTTCACTAGAAAAGTCCAGCATCCCTCCCGCTACGATCAACGTGGCCAGGGGTGCTCCCAGTCCGGCTTGCACATCCTGTCGGAGCTCCTGGGCTGCATACCCGTGAACTCGGTTGTCTACCAAGGTCTTGTAGTAGGATTCAATGAGAGATTCGTCAAGACTGCGGCGTTGTTCGATCGAGAGGGACCCCGACAGAAAATAGGCCAAATCGCGCGGACCTCGAGAGCGTCGTGCCACTTGCCAATCAAAGACGGTCACAGCGCGATCTTCCCCTGCACCGGTAAAGGCGAAGTTGTCGGCACGAAAGTCGCCGTGAGTGAGGGTTTGTGGGCCGGTTGAGCTCTGTGTAAAGTATTCTGGAAGGACCTGGCCAAACTGTTTTGCGCACTGAAGAAGACTTGGTGTCACAAACTCAGCGCATCGTTGTTCAAATCGCGGCAGCATGGCCCGATAGATACCGACCCGAGTCTCCGCTTCATCGGTCAGGGCGCGGAGCCACGATAATTCCTTAAGGATAGGAGAATCCCAAAAATGGGCATGGAGCAGTCCGAGCTGTCGAACGGCCAGTTGGGCGTCCGTGGTTGAACAGCCGGCAAGATTGTCGCCGAACTCAACCTGGTGGAGATCTTCCAAGAGGAGGAGACTCATGCTCGTACGCACATCATACAGATCGAAGTAGGGACGGGGTATGCGTAACGGAAATCTGGCCAGCGGCGCAAGGTCTCTGTAAAAGCCGGCCTCGGTTTCATAGATGCCCACCCTGCGTAGTTGCTCTCTGACCCCTGGATCGGCCGAAGAGAGCTTGGCAAAGAGCGTGAGCGGGGCCGAGAGTTCAGGCTCGTTGTATGTGACGTGGAGGCGGGCTGTTTGTCCGACGAATCCGCTTCCTGCAGCGATTGGAAGAACCGTGATGGCCTTGACCACGGCACGGTGCAGCAGGCCGGCTCGACGTAAGACATCAGTCAGCCACTCGGTGCTGATGGAATCCGGCCTGTGCGGGATTGAAACTGGGTCATTCAGCATCGCCAGGGAGAGTACCACAGCCTTGTGACAAAGTGGACCAGTGTATGAGGCATCCATCGCGCATCCAGCGGCCGGTTATGAAGCCAGTAGTGCCCCGGCACTTCACAATCTTGCTCTCATTCAGGTCATCGTCGTATCTCGCCCTTTTATAATCAAATTGGATACAGCTCGTTATCCGTAAGGATACGGCCATGTGGCTCTATCGCGGCTGTGTTGTCATGCTCTCCGTGAAAAACCGTTCCAAGACAAATACTTATATACGTATGTTCGCTGGTATGACGATTGCTTATGCAGATCTACAAGCGATCAAGTAAGTTGGTTATTTGAACCTGCGAGTAGCCTGAAGCTCTCGATAAAAAGGTCGGGAAGACCGATCGTGGAACCTCGGATCCATCACGAGGTTGGAGCGGGAAGCTCCGTACTCACGAAATGACAATCTGATGGAAACAGAAAGGAAGGGTTTCACCATGCATGATATGGCGGTTTTGATGATCTGGTTTGGAATCAATATTGCGGGAGTCATCCTCACGCTGTGCTTGCCACAAATTTTCCCCGATGCGCCGGGTGGGGAAGTGCTGAGGGATGAGGTGGTGCATCTGGCTCCATGCGAAGGTTTTGAAGGAGAGAGAATGTCGATCCTCTACGGCGAGAAGGCGGCATGAGCGGTGACGTTCCTAGGAGGTCAGGAATGAGTGACCGTACTCAACAAAGCACTCCCGAATCATTTCAGAATGCCCAAGGCTGATAGCGGCGGGAATGAACTGCTGTCAGCCTTGGGCGACCCTTCAAAAACCCCTTCCCTACGTCCAGCAGATTCAGACAGCACTCCAAGATGGGGAGATAACCACAGGTGCAACAGGGTGCTGCCCGCAAGGTCGTCCCTGAATCGATTCAGATACACCAGCTTATCCAAACAGATACGAATTCGAGAAAAGCCTAATTGATGTGGGCCGTCACAATATCATAAGTAATTGCCACAGAAAACATTTGGTCACCATCATGATTGGTATAAAGCTTGCTCAAGTATCAATACGAGGAGACCATTTGCTTCAATCTGTCCCTACAGAGTCCACTCAACCCAGATTGAGGAGGAGGGCACATGTTGGGAAAAAATATCGTGCTGTGTTCGGATGGAACGGGCAATACGGCGATTAAGGCCCGAGGAACGAATGTCTTCAAACTCTACGAGGCTGTGGACATTCAAGGACATAAGTTCGATCCGAGCCTAACTCCACAAGTGGCTTTCTACGATGATGGTGTTGGTACGTCGCGGTTGGCTCCGATGAAACTCATCGGTGGGGCGTTCGGATATGGATTCGGCAAGAACGTGAGAGATCTGTATACCGAGTTGGCGCATGTCTACGAACCGGGTGACCACCTCTACCTGTTCGGGTTTAGTCGAGGTGCCTACACCGTCCGGGCACTGTCGGGACTTATTCAGTATTGTGGGATTCTCGACATCAAAAAGGTTGGGTACGAATCCCTCAAGAGATGTGTCGGGGACTGCTGGACGGCGTTTCGGCGAGAAGCGTTTAAGCGCGTGTCGGAAAGCCAGCGACGCGAAGGTCAGCCGACCGCCGATTACAGTCGGGAAGATCGAGAACGGCGGGAACGGTTTTGCGCCGTTATGGACGATACTCACGTACCGGATGGATCAGTCACGATTGATTTCGTTGGTGTGTGGGATACGGTCGGGGCGGTGGGGATGCCGTTTGAAGAGCTCCGTGACCTGTTCAATTGGGTCTACCCCATGCGGTTTTCAGAACTGACTCCCAGCAGCAGAATCACCCGTGCCTGTCACGCGCTGTCGATCGACGATGATCGCCGAACGTTTTACCCGGAATTGTGGAATGAGAAGGGTATTCGTGCAACGCAGGTCGATCAAGTGTGGTTTGCCGGGGTGCACTCTAACGTCGGCGGCGGCTACGTGAAGCACGGGATGTCTCTCGTGGCATTGGATTGGATGATGGCGGAAGCAGAGCGATGTGGGCTGCGGTTTATCGAGGCCGACCGCAACTATGTCCGCACGCACCACGATGTGCACGACGAGTTATACGATGCGAGAGCCGGATTGGGTGCGTACTATCGTTGGCAGCCGCGCGACATCGTCCGACTCTGTCGAGATCACCATATCTCTCGTCCCAAGATCCACATCAGCGTGTTCGAGCGGATTGCCAACGGTACAGGGTGCTATGCTCCGTTGAATCTACCCGCACAGTGCCTGGTCGTTCGAACCAATGACGACTGTCCATGGCCGGCGAAAACCATCATGTCGGATATTGAGCGAGAAGTGACACAAACCGAAGGGAGCAACCTAGCCTCTCCAGATAATCAGTCGTTACTCGACACTATCCGCAGAACCGTGCAAAGCGGAAAGATGTCGTACTACACGTTTGTGGCCGCCACCATTCCGGCTCTCGGCTGGTGGTATTCATTGCCGCCGTTTCCACAAATAACCCACGCCATAGAGCAATGGTGTCCGTACCCCAATCTCGTGATCGGCGGCTTGTATGCCTGTGTCGGTGGGTTGGTTTGGTGGTGGGCCAAGCGAGTTGATGATCGGATGGAGTCGGTGGCACAGAATCATTGGCAACTTCATCGAGAAGCGCTACGCGGGGTTTTCATGAATAGCTGGTTGGCAGGCTTATCACGAGCTCATGACATGGGGGTGCGACGAGACCCATTGTCCGTCCGCACCACGCCGAATCTTGTGATGAAGCGATCGGTTGGGGAATCCAAAACCGGTTAGCACACGGCAATTGCTCGAGGTCGATCCATCATCTTTGGTCAAAATATCGGTGAACCAGGGTGTCCACCGCCGCAAAGTACCGTTCCGGTAGATTTTTGAAACGGCGTCTGCATTCTGTAAGAGCCGCTTCAGGCGTCGAGAAGGGTTCCATAACGCTCCGGAGATGGCCATAGTAATCTCGAAGCTTCAGCTCGGCAGTTCGCACGTGGCAGAGATCGCCGGCAATTGTGAGCGCGGCCTGGGCTTGGTCTCCATTGGATTCGGCGAGGGCCTGAAAACAGAGTCCTTTCAGACGCTGAGTTACCGTGCTGCGGTCCCAGCCCAAGGATTTGGCTGTGGCTTGCATGTCGAAGTCATGCTCTCTCAAACAGTCGAGAACCGACGCATCACCAGCTGAATCAGGAGCGCTTTGCTTGGGGAGGCTGGTGGATTGGGTGTGGTCTCCTCGGAGCTTGAGCGAATCTTTGGTCAACATGGGGCCATCGTTCAGCGTGACGGCTTGCTCCAAGCAGTGACGGAGTTCCCTGATATTTCCTTTCCATTCATGTGTGACCAGCGCACGAAGCGCGTCGTTCGTGAGAGCTGGGACCGGCTTTCCTGTTTCTTCGGCGATCCGGCTGAGGAAGGCCTCAACGAGCAGCGGGATGTCTCCAGGACGTTGACGGAGTGGTGGAAGGTGGAAGACAAGGCCTGTAAGTCTGAAGTAGAGATCCTCCCGAAACCACCCTTCCGAAACCCCTCTCTGTAGGTCGCGATTGGTGGCGGCCACAATGCGAACATCGACCATTGTTTGCGTCGTGGCCCCGACACGGTAGAACGTCTTGTCTTGGAGTACCCGCAACAACTTACTCTGATGATCCATCCGGAGGTCCCCGATCTCATCCAAGAAGATCGTGCCATGGTCGGCAAGACCAAAGTACCCACGGCGATCGGTCGTCGCTCCGGTAAAACTCCCCTTCATGTGCCCAAACAGTTCACTTTCAAAAAGCTCAGGCGAAATTGCAGCCATGTTGACCGGGATGAACGCTCTGGCGGCACGAGGACTTAACTGATGAACAGCTCGGGCAAAGAGCTCCTTGCCGGTTCCCGGCTCCCCGAGCAATAGAACCGACAGGGGAGACTTGGCTCCCTTTTTAAGATCGTGAAAGAGCCGAAGGAGCGGCCGATCTTGCGTCATGATTCCATACTGACGGGCTTCGGTTTGGGCTCGGTCAAGCGCTGTGTCGGTAACCTTGTGTGATCCCAGGATTGCTGCTCGCAGATCGGCGAGTTGTCGCTCTAGTTGCTCCAGTTGTCCGCGTGCGTCTTGTTCCTGCTGCTGAGCCTCGACAATCTGGACTCGTAGCGTCTCCATGGTTCTAGCCAACTCTTCCTGTTGTCCGGCTGAATGGGCGAGAGTGGCCCTCGCGACTGCTAAATCTTCCTGAAGGGCTTCTGCTCGATCTTCGCGCATGAGCAGTGCTTCACGAACGGCAGCAGACTCTTCCTGGAGTTGGATCATGTCACCTTCGAGCAACATGAGACGCCGACTCGCCGTCAGACTCACCAGCGCGGTGGAACCCATGAAAGCAAGCAACGAGGCTAACAATGGGAGTGCGACGGGGAGAACGAGGGATGTCAGACTCAGGCTCGCGACGGTGAATGCTGCATACAGCAGGACGATGCCGACCGCGAGAAAGAAGCCGGTTGTCCCTCGAAATCGTAAAACGATCCATGCCACGACTGACCCCAGTATGGTTGTGATGATCAGGTGGGTTGTCCAACCGAAAGACACGATCGGTTCATGGTTGAGGAGGGCATTGAGAACGTGAAGTTGGACGGTCATGCGGTCGACGACGGCTCCAGAGGCCAGGACACGGGTGTCTGAGCCTGGTGGGTCAGCACGGATGACAACAACTCTGCCTTTGAACCAGGAGGCGAGTTGTTGCTCGTCCCGTTGCTGGATCCTTTCCCAGACTGAAGCCAACAGGATCGGCTGGAGCGCCGCAAGTGATCCATCTCCTGCAAGGTTCACCAGCGCAGTCGCAGGAGGGTGATTGGAAGAAACGTTCGTCGATAAGGCGTTCTGTCGTTGAAATCGGTCGAATAGTGCCACTGCGAAGGAAGGAATTGGTTGGGCTTCACTCCTGGAGGAAAGTGAGACGTGACGAGTCACGTTGTCACTGTCGCGCTCAACTTCAAGGTGAGCAGAGACCGCAGTATCGGAGTGAAGAAGGGATTCTGTCTCGTGCACAAGCACGACGGGTGAAGCCGTGCGAAGGGCCTCAAGGAGGAGGGCATCGCTTGCGGCGCCACCGACTTGGGCCGGGCTTGCGCGGTCCAAACGATGGTCGAGACCGATCACTGCCGCACCGGCTTCATGTATCGCAACAACCAGTTGAGCCAGAATGGCACGGTCCCAGTGGCCGGACCCAAACCGTTCTTCACTTGC
This sequence comes from Nitrospira sp., assembly GCA_036984345.1. Taxonomy (GTDB): domain Bacteria; phylum Nitrospirota; class Nitrospiria; order Nitrospirales; family Nitrospiraceae; genus Nitrospira_D. Next base: position 39,220 of record BQXA01000023.1, read on the forward strand.
GGGGTCGCGAGAGACGACGGTCAATGATGGACTCACCGCCATGCTGTGTCGGAGAAGCAGCCAGGTATCGAAGGCGGTATAATCCAGAGCCGTAAAGGTCGCAGGAGACGAAAACCACAACAGGACAGAAATAAGCGTGGATCCCAAGCCGATACTCAAAGTTTGGAGAGGAATCGAGGAGAGCAATCCACGTGAAAGTGTCGTGGGGCCACGCATACGACTAGCGAACGCCTAGTTCGTTGAGGATTGCCTGGGCGTCTTTCTTGGGGAGGCCGGTAAGAATCGCTTTCGCCTTTTTGAGGTCCGGATCGACGCCGAGCCCTGTCGCATAAATCCGAGCCAGAAGTTTCTTGGTAGAGGTGAACCCGTCCGCTGCGGTCGTTTCGAAACACGTCAGGATTCTCCTGTCGAACGGATTCAGGTAAGGGCTGGATCCGGTTTCATAGAGAGTGGCCAGGAGCGTGTGCGCCTCTTCGCTCAGTGTGACGCCTTCCTTTAACAGTGCCCAAATCGCGTCTTCTCCACGTCCCTGTGCGAGGAGGGCCTTCCCCAACGATTGCCGATCACTCACGCGACTCATGTCTGGGTAGTCGTTCCAGAGGAGGGTGCGGTAGGCCTGGAAACCTGTAAGCAGCTCCATGCGCTGGAGGGTGTTCAATCCCGGAGCAAGGGTCTGACGCCGCAATTTCGACAATGAGAGAAAGGAGGTTTGTTCCCCGAGCTCAACAGCTTGCATCCACCAATAAATGGCTAGGCCAAGGTTTTTCTCAACCCCTTGCCCGTCCTTGTAGGCATTGCCAAGGAACAATCGCGCTTCCGGCACACCCCCGAGAGCTGCCGTTTCGAGATGTGGGATGGCCTTGTGCAGCTGTCCCGTGATCCTGAGAAGAAGTCCGAGATGATGATGGGCATCCACAAAATGTGGGCGGAGTTCGAGCGCTCGTCGATAGTCCCGAATTGCGGAGGTTACGTCGCCGAGTGCGTAGTGAACGGCTCCCAGGCTGTAGTGTGCCTGGGGAAGGTTCGGCTCTAGCCGGAGCGCTTCTTTCAGCGCAGAGCGGGCAGCATGCCAATCTTGTTTTGCGGAGAGTAAGAGGCCTAGCTGGAGGTGTGCGCGTCCATCATCCGATTGCAACCGAATGGCAGCGCGACATTCCTCGATGGCAGAGTCCAGCTCGCCAAGGTGCAACAACGCATCGGAAAGTTGGAGGCGGTACTCCGGGACGTTCGGTAGGAGTCGGATAGACCGCCGCAATGCTTCAAGTTCCGTGACCGCATCGGGTCGATCTGGGGCCTCTAATTCTGAGGATGCTTGAGGAGACTCGGATGTGTCTCCGTGGAATGAAACCGCATGCTCATCGAACGAATGCGCATGCGTGAGATCCGGACCGACAAGCAGCAAGGCAACGATGAGCGGTAAGAGTATCAATCCGAGGTGCATCGGGACAATATCACAGTTCTGGTGTGAGGCGGTGTCGCAGTAAATTATATCATCCACCAGCGAGAAAGAGAGGAATAGGGCCTATCCGGTCATGCGGAGTTGGGATGCGAGTCGGTCGATCGCTTTTTGGAGGAATGATTCCTCAAGCAGGATGGGATCATGCGGCACGCGCCAAACCGGTTCTAACGGGGCTGGATCGTTTCCAAGGCGTGGAATCACATGCCAATGGATATGCGGGAGTTGGTTGCCAAGGAGCTCATAGTTGATCTTCTTGGCTTGATAGAGTTCAGCTAAGGTCTTGGCCACGTGGCTGACCTCCTCGATCAACTGAGCACGTTCGGTCGGTTGTAGCTGGAATAACTCGGTAGCGTGGCGCTGAAGGACAACAACCGTCCATCCAGGGAAGAATTGGTCGTCGTGAAGGTACGCGTTGGACAGTCCGAGGTCTGCGATGAAATGGTCTCGTCTCGGCCAGGTTCCCAGGCAGGCTTTGCAGGTCGGATCGCTCACGGCTTGGTAGCCTTCTTCCATTCGTCCTCCGTCATGATTCCCTTCTTGATCAGCAACTGAATGAGCGCATCGAGCGTTTTTTGACTCACGGCCGGCGGCGATGTCTTGGCCGGCGACGTGGTTGTTGCGGAGGACTCAGTCCGCTTTGCTTCTGGAGGAGGTCGTTTCTGTCCGAGCACCTTGAATATAGGAGTGAAGACCGCCACATAGTCTCGATTTCGTATTCGGATGGAGGCTGGGCTGCTCACAGCCTGTGGGAGGAGGTCCGGTACATTCCCTGCCGGTATGTGGAAGAATGGTTTACCGTCTTCGGTGTGACCGTCTTGGTCCAAAATGTCGAACCGCTTTAAAAAAGATTCGCCCGTGAGGCCTTCTCGGTCTTGTCCGGCGAGGTTGGTAATCTTGTCGAGGACGATCATCAGAGAATCGGCGATAAGGGTATCTGGTGAAAGGTTCCTCACGCTCACGTCATAGCGATACTCGCTGGTGAAGTTGTCACGGCCCTTCAGTGTGACCGTCACATGGGTTTTCCCCGTTAAATCCGTCAGCTGGTCGAGGGGGCTGGCGAATGTGATCGTTGAATTGATGAGGAACGTAGCAGCAGTGATCAGGTAACCAGGTCTTAGCCAAGCCTGCATGAACACCCTTCCTGACAGGTACGACCCCCACTGAGCATAGCAAAGTTGACGAGGTTCGGCGAGAAGTCGGCATCAGGTTCCTTGACACCTCATTTCGACCGACGATATTCTCCCAGTGATTACATCAGGCCAATCAACGAATCTTTACCTATGATGATGTCGGACCGTTCTCGGGTGAGGCCGTCGGGAGTCTCGCGCTCACTTGTCAACGAACTCATGAAGTTCTATGACTATCCTCATCCGCATCACCCAACACGAATCATCCGGGGCTATGATCGTCCGCATGCTCTGCGAACAGCGAGGATGTGCGTGGCTGTCGCGAACCACTTAGGACATCCTCACGATCGAGTCCAGCGCTATCACGTTGCCTGTCTGCTGCACGATCTGGGCCGTGCCGGACTTGATCGGCAACTCTTTGGAACCATTTGGTCTTGGGCTAAGCAGCGCGGCATTCCGACAAGGCCTCGTGAATGGCGGGCCATTCACCCAGGGACCACTTATGGACGCGAGACCGAAGCCTTCGTTTCTTTGTATCGCCGGGATCTTGAAGCAGATGGTGTTTCCCTGGATGCCTGGGCTATCGAACAGATCGAAATGCGCCTTGGTTATGCTCGCCGTCTTGCCAGGCGATTGCGGTCTCTGAGGCCTGCACTTAAGAAGCTTGGTGTTGGATGGGAGCCTTGGATGCAACAGGTGATGTTGTACTACTATTACCCGGAACGGCTGACCAAGGCCAAAGTGTGGGTCAGGCAACTAGCGGAAATTCTCGTCGCGTGTGAACAGTTTGAAGCCTATAGCAATCGGCGACGAGGGCAGGATTACTATGCTCGGAAAAAGGAAAGCTTACCGGAGGCCTTTGCCTATCTCGAGAAGCTGGCACAAGAGGGCATCCTCAGCAGCGAGGTATTGAATGCGGTCCGGCTGTTGTCGGCTGAAGGTGCGTTCGATACCGTTTTGATGGAAGCACGAGGAGAACCACTGACGAGAAGCGACCGGCGCTATCTTCGTCGTTTCAAAGGTGAAGGCGTCTAATGGCTGTCCGAACCGTTCCCTTGACAATCCGCATGGCCGGTGACACGACCATTGAAAATATTACGCAATCCGTGATGGATGCCGTTGCGGCGTCGAACCTTCGAGACGGAATTGTGACGGTGTTTGTCAAGCACACGACTGCCTCGATCATGATGATCGAGGACGAGCCTGGGATTCGGGCGGACACCAGAACGTTCTGGGACTGCGTCATCCCGCCCGACTCCCGTTGGCAGCATAACACCCTCAATCCCGGTGAGGACAACGGCCACAGCCACCTGCGAGGACAGCTCCAAGGCCCCTCACTCACGATTCCCTTCGCCGCAGGCGCCCTTCTTCTCGGTACATGGCAACGAGTCGTCCTGGTCGATTTCGACACCCGTTCACGAACGCGTGAGCTTATCGTACAGGTACTGGGTGAATAAGCGCATACGATTGATCACTCTTCTCCTGCTTTTCAGTGCAGTGGTTTCGGTCCTGGCTGCTACGTCGGGAGAGTGGGGCAAGCCACTTGGTGCGGTCTATGACGGCCCTGAGGGCAAGCCTCGGCTCGTGACTCCGGCTCCGGCAGAATTGGGACCGGATGAACGGGCGACCACCGCCGTCTTTGAGCGCGCAACGAAATCCGTCGTCTTCATCGCGAACACGGCGATACAGCGGGACTTCTGGTCGCTCGACATCATGGAAGTACCGCAAGGGTCGGGGTCGGGCTTCATTTGGAATCAACAGGGCCACATTGTCACGAACTTTCATGTCATTTACGGCGCCAATTCAATCAAGGTCACGCTGGCGGATCGTACCGAGTACCAAGCCAAGGTGGTCGGAGCCGATCCCGATCATGACTTGGCGGTCCTGCAGATTCAGGTATCGGATAATCAACTCGAGCCGTTGGCCATCGGTTCTTCTCATGACCTGCGTGTGGGGCAAAAGGTACTCGCGATCGGAAACCCATTCGGGCTTGACCATACGTTGACCACGGGAGTCGTGAGTGCGTTGGGAAGAACGATCAAATCGATGTCCAACCGCACGATTGAAGGTGTGATTCAAACCGATGCGGCGATCAATCCTGGGAACTCCGGTGGTCCCTTGCTCGACAGCGCCGGTCGATTGATCGGTGTGAACACGCAAATCGTGAGCCCAAGCGGAGCCTATGCCGGGATTGGATTTGCCGTCCCTGTCGATACCGTCAACCGCATCGTTCCGGAACTCATCAAACACGGGAAACTCATTCGTCCCGGCCTAGGCGTCTCACTTGTTCCCGATACGATGGCGAAACGGTGGGGAATCAAAGGTCTGATCATCGGGAAGGTGACCAGGGGTGGGCCGGCTGATCGCGCAGGTCTGAAGGGTGCACGCGAAACCATGGCTGGCCGGATTCAGCTCGGCGACATCATTCTGTCGGTTGCTGGGAAACCGATGAACACCGTTGACGATCTGATGGACGTGATGGAGGAACACAAGGTGGGTGATCATGTGAACGTGGAGATCCTCCGCGGGAAGCGGCAGGAAAAAGTCTCGGTGACTCTTCAGGCCGTCAACTAGTCCAACGGCAATTCAGGATAGGCATATGGTAGGATCATCGGGACTGGCTGCTTCACGGAGGATGTATGAGTGATCACAGAGCTTCCGATCATGATGAGCCTACTGATCAGGGCGCTGCCTCGCTAAAAACGGGGACTGATCCGCTTGAATTGATCGAGCAATGTTTGGCGTCCCTCCCTGAGAGTGATCCTCGTCAAAAGCTGCTCTATAAGTTGCGTCATGCGGTCCTCTTATCCCAGGCCGCCTCTCAGCAACGTGAACTCGAATTCAAAAAGGTCAGTGAAGTCGTGGCCAAGCTCACGGCACCGGCGAATCGCATCGGCACCTTACTCGATCTGCCGTGCGAAGGACTCGCCCGCATCGTGGTCGGCGGGGCCGAGTATTACGCCAACGTGGACCCTCGTGTACCTGAGCCCGATCTCAAGATTGGAACACAGATTCTCGTCAACGAAGCCTACGCCGTGATTAAGACATTGGGCTACGACCGAAACGGGCCCATTTTGAAACTGGCTGAGGCGATGCCCGACGGGCGGTTACGGTTTGAGCAGGACATGGGCAGACAATCCCTGATCTTGCAACGATCGACTGATTTGATCGGAGTGGATCTCAAACCAGGCACCGAAATTCGAATCGATCCGAGCCATCGTGTGGCCATCGAACAACTGGGAGACCGACGGTCCAGCCGGCACGCGCTCGATGAGACGCCGACGGTCACTTGGGAGCAGATCGGTGGGCAGAGTGAAGCGATCACCGCCATCCGAAAGGCGATTGAATACCCGCTGCTGCATGCGCAGACCTTTGAACGGTTCAAGTTTTCACAACCGAAGGGCTTTTTGCTCTATGGGCCACCGGGGTGTGGGAAGACACTGATTGGCCAAGCGGCAGCGGGGAGTCTTTCCAAGTTGGTAAGTGAATCCAGTCAGGGGCAATCGCCTGGAGAGGAGAAACGCCCGCCGGTGACGAGTGGAGCGTTCCTGCATGTCAAGGGGCCGGAAATCTTGAATATGTGGCTCGGCGAATCCGAACGGATCGTTCGCGACCTCTTTGACCAGGCCCGCGTGAGACGCAAGAACGGCGCTCTCCCATTCATCTTTATCGATGAAGCCGAGTCGATTCTGGGGACCCGACGCGCCATGCGATCGTTCAATATCTCGAACACGCTCGTGCCGATGTTTTGCAGCGAAATGGACGGGATCGAATCGCTGCGCGATGTGGTGATTATTCTAGCCTCCAATCGACCTGACTTGATCGACCCGGCGGTCCTGCGTCCTGGTCGTATCGACCGCAAGATCAAAGTGAGTCGGCCGAACAAAGAGGCGGCGGCCCAGATCCTCAAGGTGTACTTGACTGAGGACCTACCGTTGGACTCCGCGTTGGTCAGGGAACGAGGTGGCGAGCACACCCACGCGGTGGCGTCGCTCGTCGAAGAGGTGATCGAAACCATCTTTCAGCGAACGGCGGACAATCGGCTGCTCTCGATCAGGCTGAGGAGCGGTCAAACCAAGGTCCTCTACCGCGGCGATCTCGTGAGTGGCGCCATTTTGGCGTCGATCGTTCAACGTGCCAAAGAAAAGGCGATCGACCGCACGATTCAGTCCGGCCAGCCGGCAGGATTGTTAGCCGGCGACTTGCTTGAGAGTGTCTCTGAGGAGTTCAGAGAGGGTGAGATGTTACCACCTGACGATGCGGCAGAAGAATGGCTCAAGCTCCTGGATCATCACCCAGATCAGGTGGTTGGAGTCTCTTCGTTCCGGCGTGGCCGGCAAACGGAGGAGCGGATCCTGAACCAAATCATTTGACGATGTGACATGCAAAAGGTGAAACGTTGCTTGACCTGGGACAGTCGACGAAAGTGATCACCGGGTCACGTTTGCATTTTTATTATTAAGGAACCATGCGCCTGTTTGGCATCGAAACTGAGTATGGGATCACGAGGGATGACGTACCGGATGTCGATCCGGTCGTCGAGTCGATGGAATTGGTACGGGCTCATCTGGAAGCCTCCTTTGAACGGCGGTGGGATTATGCCGGCGAAGATCCGCATGAAGATGCCCGTGGGTTTCGCGTGTCGGGTTTGCAACAGGATCGAGAGGAAGACGAGTTCGCAACACGTGATGCCCATCGCCCCTTTTCGTTTCATGACATGAAGAGTGATCTCGTGTTGCCCAATGGCGCCCGCTTCTACAATGACCACACTCATCCGGAATATTCCACACCCGAGTGTCGGACACTCAAAGACCTGGTGGCTCATGATCGGACAGGCGAGCGCATCCTCCTGCGCGCCGCCCAGCGGCGCAATAAGGTGCTGGGTGGAGAGCGTGTCCGACTATACAAGAACAACACGGATTTCCACGGACACAGTTATGGGTGTCATGACAACTATCTCGTTGCGCGATCCATTCCCTTTTCCAATCTCGTTGCTGGACTCCTGCCATTCCTAGTGAGCCGTCAGGTCATCGCCGGTGCGGGGAAAGTCGGGACTGAAGCCCAGGAGTCAGGACATGTGCCAGGACGGTATCAGCTCTCTCAGCGCGCTGACTTTATGGAGGTGGAGTTGGGAGTCGACACCATGCACAACCGACCGATTCTCAACACGAGAGATGAGCCCCACGCGGATCGCATGAAATATCGGCGCCTCCATCTCATTATCGGGGATGCCAACATGTGTGAATACGCGACGGCGCTCAAAGTCGGGACCACGCAGCTGGTATTGGACCTGATCGAGTGTGGTGCTGCGCCCGAGTGTGAACTCGATCAACCGGTGACGGCTGTGAAACAGTTGTCCCGAGACCCGGACCTCAAAACGGTCGTCAAGCTTGTGAATGGGCGGAAACTTTCGGCAGTGGATATCCAGGAATCGTATTGCGAGGCAGCGAGCCGGATGCTTTCGGGTACCGACGAGGAGACGGATTGGGTATTGAGAGAATGGTCCGAGACTTTGAGTCTGTTGTCAGGTGCCCGCTCACGGTTAGTCGGTAAATTGGATTGGGTCACCAAACAGTGGCTACTCGAAAGCTTCATGCGGGAAGAACGGATCGGTTGGGATGACCCTTGGTTGGCCAGCCTGGACTTGGAGTATCACAACATACATCCCGACCAGGGGTTGTACTTGGGATTGGAAGCTGAAGGAAAGGCATGGCGATTGACCACCGACGAAGCGATCGAAGAAGCGATCCGGAACGGACCAACAGATACCCGCGGCGGGTTGAGGGGGCTCTGTGTTCAGCGGTTTCCGGATCAGATCAAGTCGATACAGTGGGAGCGTATTCAGTTTACCGGTGGCATTCGGTCTCGCAATCTGGACATGGGAGATCTCTTCGAGCCTCATGTAGTTCGACAATGTGCAGATATCTTTCAAACGGCCGGGTCGCCGGATGACGCGTTGGCAGCGTGGAATGACAGAAAGGATAGGGGGATATGACACCGAGTACGATGATGCCGGAACGACGTGAAGGACCGGTCGATCCTATGCCTCAATCACCTCGCCCCGAAGAGGGAGGTGGGCCACGACGACCAGAAACCGGATCGCCCGACAAAGATAACCTCATGAAACGCATGCGCAGGGTCGATCCCAAACAAGCGGAGCGGTACCGACAACGTACAGGGGAATAAAGGTGAAAAGTAAAAGGTGAGAGATAAAAGGCTCATCAGGAACGTGGCAATGAGATAAGCCGCAAACCTTGTTCTTTTTACGCTTCACCTTTCGCGGGGTAACAATGGGTATGCAGGGCGATTTCTATCAGGTGTTAAAGGCACAGGGATATGTGTTGGGCGTATCAGGGGAGGCCGGAGCCCATCAGCAACTGACAACCGCGACCACGATCCTCGCGTTCAAGTACCTTGACGGCGTTCTGGTTGCGGGAGATCGTCGTGCGACCGCCGGCAATCTGGTGATGTACGATCGTACTGATAAGGTGTTGGAGATCGACAGGCACAGCGTCATGGCGATCGCTGGAGTGCCGGCCACGGCGTATGAAATGGCGCGGATTCTCGAACACTCCTTCAAGTACTACCGGCGAACACAACTGCAGGAACTCAGTTTTGAGGGGAAGCTGCGAGCGCTTTCCAAGCTTCTGAAGGAAAATGTTCCTGCTGCTTTGGCTGGCACTGGGGCCGTTGCACCGATTTTTGCCGGCTACGATCCCGAGCATGATGCAGCCAAGATTTATTTTTATGACATTCTCGGTGCGGAGTTCGAAGGAGTGGAATACGCCGTATCTGGGTCTGGCTCACCGACCATTCGCGGCATCCTTCACTATGTGAACACCTGGGGAGAACAGCCGCTGAGTGAGATGCCTGAGGAACAGGCGACTGTTCAGGCATTGCGGCTGTTGACCAGTGCTGCGGAGTTCGACAGTGCGACGGGCGGAGTCAATCGCGATGCTAATCTTTATCCGGTCGTCAAGTTCATCACGGCTGCCGGGGTGAGGACGATGCCGGATCCTCAGCTGCGCTCGCTGTTTGAATTGAATGTTTCTCGAGGTCTGTAAGGATCATTCCAGATGTATGAAGAGCCGTATCGGTGGATCGAAGCGATAGGAAATCGTCGACAGTATCTCGATGATCAGTTTCGGCAAGGGAGTCCGGTCATCGGCATCGCGTGTGACGTAGGCATTCTGCTAATGACGATGAGTAAGGGGACGCCCAAGTTGTATGAAATTTACGACCGTCTAGCCTTGGGTGGGATGGGGCATCCGGCTGATCTGGAGAAGCTGCGCTTCAACCTCTTGGAAATGGCGCACGTGGAAGGATTTAATCGCTCGCCGTCTGATGTGACGGGAACCCGCATGGTGAAGTATGGCATTGCACCGGTGATTAAACAGGCGTTCGAAGAGGTGTTTAAAGCCCCCTTTATCGTGAAGATCTTGTTAGCCGAGTTGGGCCAGAAATCTGGGAAAGATCGTTTCTTGACGATCAACTTTGACGGTACGTTTGAGGAAAAGAGTCAGTGCGCGGTACTCGCGGCTTCAGCAGCGATCGAGCAGGAGATGACGGCGTATCTGCGGCAACAGGCCGTGGTCTCGTTGGAACAAGCCGTTACTGCGGCGGTGTACTCCTGGGCAGTCGGGGATCGGGCGCAACGCCAGGTACTTGAAGAATCCAGAAATCAGTCTGAAGGTCAGGATGCCGCGGTTCGTCTTGCGAGCGATCCTGATCTGCTTCACGAGCATGTTCGTCAATGTATGAACGACCTGACGATCGAATGTGCCCTACTTGATCGTCACATGCCGGGTGCCTCGAAATATCGCACACTCGAGCCTGATGAGCTGGAGCGATCGCTGCCCAACGATCACGGTCGTCCTACCACCTAGTCTGATGTTGAATCGTATTTTTGGCCTTGAAACCGAATATGGACTCTTGATTCACGAAGATCGACCCGACCGATCACCGACCTGGTTTGCCCACCAGATTCGCGACCATCTCTTTCATGTTCAGCGGCGTGGGGTGCTCGATCTCCACTACAGAGGGCACGATGAACCTCCTGGGAATGGAGGCTTTCTCACGAATGCCGGCAGAGTCTATCTTGACATGGGACATCTGGAGTATGCCTCGCCCGAATGCCATTCGCTCACCGATATTGTTGCGTCAGACTGTGCGGGGGATCGTCTGTTGCAGCAAGCGATCGAGGATCTTGGCTTTTCCGATCAAGTCTCTCTCATCAAAAACAACATTGATCACGAAACAGATGCGACCTTCGGTTCGCATGAGAATTATCTTGTGTCCCGCCGGTTTCCGTTTTCGCGACGAGGCATGGCTCCACTGGTGGCCCATCTTGTGACTCGACAGATTTTCACCGGCTCCGGGCGTGTCGGTTCTGCCGGCCCACAGGACGCTTGGATTCAGATGGATCGGTTAATTATTCCACGGGCTACTCTAAGCTCCGGCGAGGGGGCCAATCTACCCTTTCAAATCTCTCAACGGGCTGATTTTATCGTGAACGATTTCTTCGAATGGGTACAACACAATCGGGCGATTGTGAATACGAGAGACGAGCCGTTAGCCGACCCCAATCAGTACCGGCGCATTCATCTGCTGCTGGGTGATTCAAACATGACGGAATATGCGACCGCCCTGAAGTTAGGTACCACCGGACTGGTATTGCAACTGATTGAGGAAGGACATGCACCTCAAGAATTAGAAATCGATGAACCGGTAGAAGCGATCCAAGAGATTTCACAGGACCAAGATCGACGGTGGTTGGTTCAACTCCGTTCACAGAAGACGATGTCGGCCCTGGACATTCAAGAGGAGCTTCTTAAGGCAGCAATGAATCATTGTCGAGGGCAGGACGAAGAAACAGATTGGGTGCTGACTCAATGGGAAGCGCTGATTGAAGATCTGCGCGGGGATTATCAGAAGCTCGTGGGGCGTGTGGATTGGGCATCCAAGCTGTGGCTGTTGGAATGCTTTCGAGAGGCCGAACGTCTGGACTGGGACGATCCTATGCTGAAGAGTTTAGATCTGGAATATCATAACTTGAATCAAACAAAGGGACTGTTCTATGGACTTCTGGAAGAGGGGCGTGTCCCACGAGTGACAACGGATACGCTGATCGGACTCGCCATGGACCAGGCACCTAAGAACACCAGGGCTTATGGACGGAGTGAACTCGTCAAGCATCTGCTCGGGTCCCGGTCTGGGATCGACTCCGACCCGGCTGTCGACTCAGAGCGATGGTTTCCTCCGTATGTCATCAATTGGTCGATTTTCCAAGTGCGCGGCGGGGCACCCTTTCCCATGCCGGATCCATTCAAGACCTATGTTGAAGACGTTCGCACCCACCTTCAGAATGTGATCGCCTAGAACACCCGAATTCGGAGGAGCACGGTTTTCCCTAAGTCATGCAGAACAGGATGGTCCTCTTGGGGGTCCATCCCGTGGCAACGTTGCTACATTCCGCTCCGCAAGAAATCTATGATCCTGTTCTCAGCCCAATAGGAGTCTTCTCCGTTTCGGCTGCGATGGAAGAAGCCACAGTGCCCTCCGTAGCGAGGGGCTACCAGGACGATCTGTGCATGGCGCTGGATTTTCGTATCCGTGAACATGGAGTACGGAATGAACGGGTCATCCTGGGCGGTGATAATAAGGGTTGAAACAGATATCGTGTCGAGCACGTGGCGCGCTCCAGCCCGATTGTAGTAGTCGGCGCCATCTCGATAGCCGCCGTCCCTTGCGGTATACCGGTCATCAAACTCGCTGATGGTCGTGATCTGATCAAGCATCGAGAGGTCCCATGTACCAGGGAACAGAGCCGCTTTGCGGCGCAGCCGTGATTTCAATCTAGTCACAAAGTGACGGTGATAAATCCAATTGCGCGGCTCTTCCAGTGCGCGCGCGCAGATTGTTGGGTCAATGTTTGGACAGACGGCGGCGACTCCAGCCAGACCAGGTTCGCTCTGTCCAATCTCACCGGCGGCCTTAAGAACCAGGTTCCCGCCCATGGAATACCCAACCAGCCAGATACGGTCGAGCCCATCATGGTGAATGAGCTCGTCGACGATCGCCCGAAAGTCTCCGCTCAGGCCACTGTTATAGAGCGTCGGGGAAAGGTGTTCGGTCCCCCCGCAGGTACGTTGATTCATGCGGATCACGTTAAACCCAATACGATAGGCCTTTGCGGCGATGCCTCGCATGTAGCGCGATTCGCTACAGCCTTCGAGACCATGAACCAAAATCGCCGTAGGTGATGCGTGGCGATCCACTTGCCAGTGGCAGTATCCTTTCAATTGCGTATGGGAGGTGACGGTGAACAACCGTTCTTCCTCTGGCATTCCAGCCAGTGACGTATCTCTCGGCCAGTAACGAGGTACAAGGGTCATGAGATGCGCGTTGCGGAGAGGAATCGGAGGGCAGAAGGATCTAGCCAGTTCTTTCATTGTGTAATTGATCAAGGGACTCAGTATGCTAGTGTGTGGTCAATCCTGGTAATGGTCTTGTGGGAGACTCGTCAGTTCCTTCCACTGAGCTGGTACAGGGAAGAGATCAAAAAAGATAGACATCTCACCATTCTAAAGGAGGAGACATGCTGACGGCTATCGGGGATGTGATGAGGCGCTGTTATGAGAGAAGATGGATCACGACAAGAGACGGCAATATCAGTATGAAAAAACGTGAAGGGAAGTACCTCTATATCACCCCATCGGGTTGGAGAAAGACGATCGTTCATCCTGAACATGTGATAAGGCTTGAGGTTGTGAGTGATCCAGCGACTGGATTGAAGATTCCCAAGGTGGGGGCCGAACAGAAGCCATCGGGCGAATTGTGGATGCACTGGAACCTTCAGCGGGACTCAAAGAAGACAAGGACCGTCGTCCACGTGCATGCCACACATGTCGTGGCGGCAATCTATGCCGGGATTGACCTGCAGGCTATCAGTGAAGAATTCCCTGAAATCTCGCGCTACACGAGAGTGGGACCTACCGTTCCGATTTTGCCGGCGTTGTCTCGTCAGTTGGCGGACGTCACAGCGGAGTCTTTGGGAGTTCGTAAGGATGGGACACTCGCGTTCGATATCGTTGGGCAGGCCAATCACGGGGTTTGTGCCGTTGCTATGGATCCCTGGGCAGCCTACGAGCACATTGAGCGCCTCGACCATATCTGCGAGATTGTTTTGAAAAGCGGGGTTGGTGCAAGAAAAGGAGGCTGAGAGTCTCCTGATATGGATTGGCTTAGACTAGACCGAAGTGGAGACAGGCGAGAGACTTTCAATAAGCTGGCTCCCCGGGCAGGACTCGAACCTGCGACCAGCCGGTTAACAGCCGGCTGCTCTACCAACTGAGCTACCGGGGAACAAGGGTTTATCCGAAAGAGGAGGGTATTCTAGCAAAACTTGTTGTGGAATAGGGAAGTTTTTAAATATCGAAGTCGTCCGTTTCATCCTCGTCTGAAGTGGCGTCCGTGTTGCCTTTTGCCATTGAGGCGTAATGCTTCGCCCAGGTCAAATACAGGTTTCCACTGTCCCGCATCGTGTCGGCAGCTTTCATGAGCTTTTCTGCAAGCTCGGGGTCCTTGCCTGTTGCGTGGATGAGCCCTGCTTGTCGTTCGATGGCGATGGGGTACTGGTTGATCAAGCCGGCAATATCAGCCAATAATTCGTCGAGGGTGTTATCTTCGCTGTCCATCTCGCGGCTCCCTTGGTTGCAATAAAAAGCCCCATAGCGATGGCGCTATGGGGCTTTTTAACTTGCAGGACGACTGGCTAGCCCTGATAGGCCTGACCGAGCGCAGCCGATTCACCTTTTTTGGTCATGAGTTGTCCCGTCGCGCTGACCGCCTGCATGGTGATGGCAAAGTGTTTCGCTGCGTCGCAGACGATCACACAGAGCTCGCAGCCCTTGCAGCGATCGATCGTGACTTCAGCCACCATCTTGCTGGTGTTCAAGTCCAGGCAGTTCGCTTCCGGGCAATACATGATGCAGAGACGGCACCCCTTTTTGGCGGTGCACATTTCATCGATGACTTGCGCAACATTATACATGCAACGTAATTCCTTCTCTTAAGCAGCGACAGCTGGATTTCCGACGCGCAGTTCAACGTTGTTCTTGTCGGCCCATTCGCTGGCAATTTCATACGCAGCTTTCACGGTGGCCAAGTTCTTGGCCAACAGCATTTCCTTCTTGGCGAATTTCTTCTTGATGGCCTCGTCGAGAGATGCTGTTCCACCGGATGCCACGAACTTTTTGCCAAAACGCTCTTGAAGTGCCCCATCGAGAGCTTCCATCGAAACGCATTTGGTGATACCTGACACGGACCCGATCATGGCCATATTGGTCGAGAGCTCGGTCCCGGCCACTTCTATGGCCAGCTCGGTCCCCGCGATGTAAAACAGGGCCACATTCAAATCCTTGAGCCGATCCACGTCCTCATCAGACAATAGAGGCTGGGCTGAGTTAATGATGACTACCCCACCTTCCTTGACGCCGGAGTAAAAAGGCATGGTGTAACTCTTCCCCATCGTGATGACTTGGGGATGAAAGACTTGAATGACATCGGGAAACACTAACTCCCCCCGGTCGTAGATGCGTTCAATGCCGATCCGGCAATAACTCTCCGCCGGTGCCATGCGCTTCTCCGCCCCGAAGAATGGATTGGAAATAGAAAACTTGCCGTCTCGGTTGGCAGCCATGGCCAAGACATGCGCGGCAGTGACCGCGCCTTGCCCGCCCAAGCCTGACATCCGGATATTCAATCGTCTTTTAATCATATCGAGCCTCCGGTCTACCTATGCTGATGCTTGGCCTGCCAGTTGCTTGGCAGCGGCTTTCCGTTCCTTGTCCTTTGCTGCTAACTCAGCCAACAATTGCTTGGCTGGCTCGCTGACGTATTCCTTGTAGGCAAACCGTTCAGCCGGCTTTTCCGAATCACGCATTTCTTGCAGCCCTTCCATGCTGTTCTTGCCGATTTCCAAGATGCAGGGTGTGTACAACTGCAAATAGGTCGGACCGATCTCTCGGGCGATATGGACCGCGTTTCGGATAACCTTTTCGACTAAGGATGGCTTGCTGACGGTGCAGTTCACAACATAGTGGCAGCCGGACTCGCGGGCGATTTCAGGCAACCGCACCTTGTCGAATAACTTTCCGACCGGCGCCATCTTTGCGACAAACCCCTTTTGCATGAGCCCGCTTTCCTGCCCACCGGTGTTGGCATAGAGCTCATTATCGAAGCAAATCGTGGTGAACTTTTCCTGCCGGAACCATGCCTGGAGTGTCATATCGAGTCCGATATCGACGGTTGCACCGTCCCCAGCGAGCACGACAACGTCCTTCACACGGTCCGGGAATCTGACGCTAAGAGCACGCTTAAGACCCGATGCGACCGCGTTCTGGTTGCCGAATAGCGAATGGATGTTATGGACGGCGACCATTGGGAACACTAGGCTGGTACAACCGGTTGAACCGACCATTACAGTATCTTCCGGATTCGGGAGTGAGGCGAGAATGTAGCGGAACGCCATAGACTCCGGGCAGCCAGCACAAAGCGAGTGTTGCTCGATGAGCTCTTTAGATGTTCCGATGTCTTTCCAGCCGCGATCTTCCTTGCCATACGTGGAGCTCTTCACAAGATCCTGATAGTCGGATGGCATAATATCGTACAGATCTTCGGATATTTGAATACGCTCTTTGCTCATATATTGCCTCCTCAAATTCGCTCAGCCTGTGAGCGAACGGGTTGGAAGTAGGTTCGGCTCAGCTTCCTCGGCCGGCCATGACGAAGGATTTCTTCATGCCCAAGGCCGTCTTAATCTCATTGACGATGATTTCCGGAGGCATCGTCATGCCACCACAAACATGCGGACCGGCATGGACGCGGTGGTGATTGGGAATGGTGGCTTTGATTTCTTTGGCCAACCATCCGGTGACATTGAACTCTGGTACGAAGATATGCTTTGCGTTCTTGGTGGCCTCTCGAATTTCTTCTTCCGGCCAAGGGCGCAGAGTTTTCACCTTCACGAGGCCGCAGCGGACGCCTTCATCCTCCAGCATGCGGATTGCTTCACGACCTTGAGAGACAGCCGTCCCGGACGCCACAATCATGATATCCGCGTCGGTGTTCTCGGTATCGATGAGGCCGTTCAGCCAATGGATTGAATGTTTCCGTGAACGTTCCACCGCAGCCCAGATTTCCTGTTGCCAGCTGGCATGGGTCGCGTAACTGATGTAGTTGCTCTTCATCACGAAGGGGTCTCGCATCATACGGACTGGTGGGCATTCCATATCCATGCAAGGAACGGGTGACCGATAGGGGTCATACGGCGGCAAACACATATCGGCTGGTGTCAAGTTTACGACGTCTTTTGTGTGTGTGACGAAAAACCCATCACAGCAAAGAGCGAGTGGGAGGTGCACATCAGGCTCTTCTGATACTATGTACCCTTTAAGAATCCAGTCAAAAAAGTCCTGCGCGGTTTCCGCATGCCACACCAACATCCCGGTATTCAGCAAATAGGCGATTTCCAATGTATCAGGCTGAATCGACAGGGGTGAGTTAATACCCCGGCAAGTCACGATCATCTGAATCGGGAGCCTGGAACCTGCCCACATCGGGAAGTTTTCCATGGCGCGCATCGTGCCCGGCCCGGCTGTCGTGGTGAAGACACGTGCTCCTCCGAAGGCAGCACCGGCACATTGCGACATGACGGCGAATTCGCTTTCACCACGGAAATAGTCACCAACATAGCCTTCGGCAAACAGTTCGCCGATCAATGCAGCCGCTTCGCTCTGGGGCGTGATCGGATACGCGATCATGACGTCGCAACTGGCCCGGCGGATCGCCTCCTTGATGACCTCAGACCCGGTGAAAAAGGACGGGGTTCTGGGGGCTTCGTTCAGCAACTTCCAGGCATCAGTGTACGTTTGACCTTTTTTATTTTGTGTTCCAATGATGGATTTCGTTTCAGCCATGGACCAGCCTCCTTTCAAACATGTGGGAAGCGAACGTACTAATTCGAAGCCCCACTCTTAGCCGTCGACGACCGCAGTTGGACCGTCCCCTTCAATCGCTTAACAGTTTCGGCCAATCGCATGATCTTCTCAACAGATGCGTCACGGAATGACAGCATGGCATCTTCGTGACCGGCCTGTGCACACATCGCGATAGTATAGCAGGAGGTTCCTCCGCGAATAATCTTAAGCGAGAGATTGGCTTGGTGACAATGCACACCGATAAACATGCAGCAGTCGATCTTGTTATGCCAGATGGTCAAATTTGGGTGATTCGGATTGATCTCTACTTCCGGATTGATTTTCGGATATTTGGGTCGGTAATCAGGCATCGGAATCAGCATCGGCTTCTGACCAGCCTGAGCACATTCCTTTAGGGTGTTGAAAAGATGCCGGACGGCCGTCGCTTTCTTTGCCGCCTTCTCATTCCAAGCCCAGAGTACGAGCGGACCAGGGAAGATGGTCGGAACCTTGGCCATCAAGAACTGGCGGGCCGCTTCCTCATAGGCCTTTTCCTCTGACGCAATCACGCCGTTAATGTGTGCTTCCCCCGGATTCGGCAATCGAATCCCCATGCTTGCAGCGGCTGGTGGGAGAAAGTGTTCTGGTCCTGGCAGCACGCGATAGTCACTCATCACAGTATCCTACACTCCGAGAAAATTGAGGTTAATGAAAACACAATCGTTCTCATCACTCTAAGGTGTTTCCCTGTTGTTCCGCAACATCTCAGAAGGCCCACCTTGAGGAGCTTTCGGGCCAAGATTTTGCAGAGAGCTTAGGTCCTTTGCCCCTACCCTGCGGTTGTCATGCAGGTGAGGTCTGGTTAACAAAACCCTCCGCATTATACGTATCGCACTTTTGGATTGTCAAATCACTGTCTGAATCTCTGACGAAGGATTGCGTACCGTAACGGCCGACAAGAAATTGAAAGCGAGTCGATGGATCGTTGTGAAAAACAGATCAAGGCAGTTGTTCGCAGGCCTCTGCCGAACCGAGTATGCAAGCATGTTCGTAATCGTCTTTTGCCAATCGTCCCTGGAGTTGGTCTTGGTACAGTTTAGCTCGAGCCTGGAGCGTAGGTCTGTCCGCCGGGTCGGCTCGCAGGATCGTGCTGAGATCGTCGATCGCCAGCAACGGTTGCTTCAATGTCGTATAGATCTCGCTTCTCAAAAAATAGGCTTCCTTCTGGTAAGACAGCCAACTGTCCGAGATCGAGGGCGGCAGGCACTTTGTCAAGGTTGTAAGGGCAGAGTCCCACTGTTTCAGCTTGATGAGCTTGCGGGCCTCAGCGGTGTAGAGGGTAATGAGGCGGTGGCGGGCGAGGTCGAAGAAAGGGTTGATTTCTAGGGCTTGTTCGAAAAAACGAGCTGCTTGTTCGGAACGATCGAGCCAGGTGTTCACGTCGCCCTGCCCAAGAAGCACCCAGGTGTTGTGGGGATCCATGAGGAGGGCGCGGTCGAAATCCATTCGCGCGTTATCAACGAATTCGGAGTATTCGCTGGGCCTGGATCGAATCGAGTATGCGGCGGAGGCGAGTCTGAGGTTAGTCTGCCCGCGTATGATCAGAGGTTCGATAGAATGGGGATCGAGCACAGCCGCCTGTGAGACCAAGTCGAGTTTCTTGGGAAGGTGATGGGTTGACAGCGCTTTTTGGACTAACTGCCGAGCTTGTTCGCGCGCACTGTGCGCGCGACTGACCGGCTCAATGTACAGTGTTCGTACGCCAGGTCGACGGGACCTCAGCTCATCAAGTTGATTCTTGAGCTCCGCATTTTCCTTTTGGAGACGGCGAAAGTGATCGGCCAGTCGTTGCTCATCTTGCCATCTCTTGATGGCAGTCTGGAGATGATCGAGGTCGACAACAGCACGAATACGGACATGGAAACTCGGTCGATCGTCTAAAAAGGAACGACGTGCTTCTAAAATTTCTGTTCTGGTGATCGCTACCGCAATGGTTCGTATCTCCAGTGAACTTGTTTGGGTGCTCGTGCCCAGTTCGGATCGTTCTAAATCGTGAAAAATTGATTCGATGTATAGCCCGGCCTCCTCAACAGCTCTCCGTTGTGCCCGTTGGAGTACCCGTTCTTCGGCGATGGCCAGTGTGTCACCATCACCCATCACATAGCTCCCCTCCGCAACGACCGTGGTTTGAGAGGCGTTGACGGGAGAAGTAATGCCAAGGAGTAAGGTTGGAAAGCTGACTAAGATGCCTCGCAAAACACTCCTCAGGCTCATGGGTAAACTATACCGCTCGGTTGCGGGTTGGACAATGTTGGGAAAGGCAGGTAACGGAAGAAGCCTTCTGACGCCGGGGTAGAGAGGCGTCAGGGGGTTACGGAGCTTTTGGGAAAACTTGCATAAATGGGTGGACTTCCGTTCGCTCGAAGACGCCATGAACCGTGTATGGATCATGGCGGGCGAAATCTTCTGCTTCTTCCTGCGTTTCGAACTCCAGCACCAGCAAACTTCCAGTCTTGTCGGTCAGAGGGCCGGCAAGGACCACTCGTCCCTGCCTATCTAGTGGCTCAAGATTACGTAAATGAGCCGAGCGATGAATCTTCCTCTTGGCTTCCCCATCGGGACCGTCATAGCCGATGATAACAAACTTCATATTGTGAATGGTTTCGATCAGGTTGCGTGATTATGTGTTCAGATCGCCCATGCGAAATAGATGTGCTAGGTAGGCTCCTCGTCGATCGGGCAACGATCTTTGTAGCCAGTTGTGACTACGTGCCACCAGCGAACTTCGCTCTCACCTAGTTTCCAGCAGAGGTATACGACGCGTCCATTTCGAATATGGGGAAAATCACATAGTCCAAGGTCAATATCCTTCACGACGACGCCTAGCTCATGGATCGCGTGAAGGTTGGTGCTGATGTCTTGGAGGCTTTTCACATAACGTGCACCAACCGCTGTCCCACCTCCTAGAAGGGCATTCGCCGCAGCTTTGCCTACTTCCTCTCGCGTGTTTATCAGTATGGCCTTACACCTCTGGACTGTCGATAAGTGGGACTGTAGCTGTGGGATGAGCTGATTAGCTTCGAACAGGGAGAAGACGCGGTCCGGACTGGTTTCGTTTTCGTCGCGTGCCATTTGGGGTATCGCTGATGCTAGCCAGTTGTCTAACACATTTCAGCTTCGCGGAACAACACGAGGGGACATCGAAATTTGCCACATGTCTGATGGGATCACGTTAAAATCAAGTTGCCAGTTGACAATCAGATATTGCCTGGGTATCATCACCTCCAGCGTTACTGGGGCTATCATTAGGGCGAGCTGATTCTCTCCATCTGAAGAATTCAACTTCGGAACCTACTCTCGACCAAAATCTAGTAGCAGTGAGAATGAGGTTGAAGTTAGTTAGCCACCCCAAGGCTTTGCTGGGGCCATAGACATCGCAAGAGTTTTAGAGACCGTATCATTTTTCTACATACAAACAAATAGCGAACTTCCATAAGCTTTTCCAACCCAACGGACCAGGACCTAAGCCCATCACCAAGGTAAAATCACGTTTTGCAATGGTCACTCAGTCCGAGCGAATTATTTCTAAACGGAGGCCGAGCCAAGGCTCGAGAGGAGTCGTATGTCAGTAGCTAAGGGGGAAGTAATGCATCTCGCAGAATTAAAGCAGAAATCCATTGCCGATCTGAATGATGTGGCTCGGGAACTGAAAATAGAAGGTGCCGCCAATTTACGTAAGCAAGAGCTCATCTTTGCGATCCTCCAAGCCCAGACCGAGAAAAACGGATCGGTGTATGGGGAGGGCGTGCTTGAAACTCTTCCTGACGGATTCGGCTTCCTCCGCGCGCCGGACTCCAATTATCTGCCGGGTCCTGACGACATCTACATTTCTCCCTCACAGATTCGACGGTTTAACCTTCGCACGGGCGACATCGTGTCTGGTCAAATTCGGCCTCCTAAGGAAAGTGAACGATATTTTGCGCTACTCAAGGTCGAAAAGGTTAATTATGAAGATCCCGAAGTGGCTCGAGACAAGATTCTATTCGACAACCTCACTCCGTTATATCCCGAAGAGCGGCTTAATCTGGAGTTTGACCGCGAGGAGTATTGCACCCGTGTGATGGATTTGACGACGCCCATCGGCAAAGGCCAACGGGGGTTGATCGTCGCGGCTCCTCGTACCGGGAAAACGATGTTGTTGCAAGCGATTGCCAGAGCTATTCTGAAAAATCATCAAGAGGTGACGCTGATCGTGTTGCTCATTGATGAACGTCCGGAGGAAGTCACTGATTGGCAGCGACAGGTGAAGGCAGAGGTGATCAGTTCCACCTTTGATGAGCCGGCTCAACGACATGCCCAAGTCGCTGAAATGGTACTTGAGAAAGCCAAACGGCTCGTCGAACACAAGAAGGACGTCGTCATCCTGCTGGACAGCATCACACGCTTGGCTCGCGCCTATAACACTATTGCACCACCAAGCGGGAAGGTGCTCTCGGGGGGGCTTGATTCCAACGCCTTGCAGCGGCCGAAACGTTTCTTCGGCGCGGCTCGAAATATTGAAAATGGTGGAAGCTTGACCATTATGGCGACCGCATTGGTGGATACCGGGAGTCGAATGGACGATGTGATTTTCGAAGAATTCAAGGGAACCGGGAATATGGAGGTTCACCTGGATCGCCGTCTCGCTGATAAGCGTCTCTTCCCGGCCATCGATATCAGCCAGTCCGGGACGAGAAAAGAAGAATTGCTGGTGGATAAGGATCGGCTTAACAAAATGTGGATCCTCCGCAAGGTCCTCAGCCCCTTAGGTACCATGGAGGCGATGGAGTTCCTTATGGACAAGATCAGCGGCACCAAGAACAATCAAGAGTTTCTGCAATCGATGAATCGGTAGAGGCGCTTGTATCTTATGTGCCCTTCAGATAAAGTGTCGCCCCTTAGGGAGAGGGCGAAGTCGGTACTCATTCTATTCGGCAAGGAGTCGTAGGTATGCAGAAGGGTATACATCCAGTCTATCGGGAAGCCACCATTCATTGCGCGTGCGGGAATTCATTCAAGACTCGGACGACCATCGGCAATATCAGCGTGGATATCTGCTCGAATTGCCATCCATTTTTTACTGGGACTCAGAAGATCGTCGACACGGAGGGGCGTGTCGAACGGTTTAAAAAGAAGTACGCGAAGAAGGGCAAGTAGCGCACCGCAAGGGCCTAGAAGAGACCCTGCTTCGTGTTTGAAGCAGGGTCTCTTTTTTTATGACCATTCCCGAGGTGAAAGGTGACCGCGTGGAAGTCGTGTTGCTGAAAAAGTGGGAGAGTCTCACCTCACGGTTTCATGAGTTGACCGATCAGCTCATGGATCCGTCCGTCATCAGCCAACCGAACTTGTTGCACAAGCTGAGTAAGGAGCGCATCGACCTGGAACCGGCTGCGAAATTGTTTGAACAGTATGACGATTATGTGAAACAGCTGCAGGAGACAAGGCAAATTCTCGCCGACCCCTCAGCCGGGAGTGAGCTGCACAAGTTGGCGGCAGAAGAAGAGCGCGACTTGGAGCGGCGACAAACGGAAGTCGAAGAGCGCGTCAGAGAATTCTTGATCCCCAAAGACCCGCGAGACGAGAAAAGCTTGGTGCTCGAAATCCGAGCCGGGACCGGGGGGGATGAAGCGGGGCTGTTTGCCGGTGAACTCTTTCGGCTGTACGGGAAGTATGCGGAAAAGAAAGGGCTTAAAATCGATACAGTCGAGGCATCCGAAACAGGCATTGGGGGGTATAAAAACATCGTCGCATTAATTGAGGGCAAGGGCGCCTACGGTTATTTTAAGTATGAGGCGGGTGTGCATCGAGTCCAGCGGGTTCCTGTTACAGAAGCCAGTGGTCGCGTACACACCTCTACGGTCACGGTGGCGGTCATGCCGGAAGTCGACGAGGTAGACGTCCACATCGATTCAAAGGACTTACGCATCGACACCTTTTGCTCGTCCGGCGCCGGTGGGCAGAGCGTGAACACCACCTATTCGGCCGTTCGCATCACGCATCTTCCGACCGGTGTGGTGGTGACCTGTCAGGATGAGCGGTCTCAGTTGAAGAACCGGACGAAAGCCATGCGGACCTTGCGTGCCAGGATTGTGGAGGCCGAACGGGAAAAGCAAGAGGCAGAGATTGCTCAAAACCGGAAGTCCCAGGTGGGGAGTGGGGAGCGGAGCGAGAAAATTCGGACCTATAATTTTCCGCAGAACCGGGTGACGGATCACCGCGTCGGTGTGACCCTCCACAAGCTTGAATTGGTCATGGAAGGTGACCTGGATGAAATCGTCAAGGCTTTGAAAGCTCAACAGCAGCAGGCAGAAACGGCGAAGGTGTAGCTACAGATGACAGCCATCCTGGACGATCCAAAAACCGTCGGTGAACTTGTCGTGTGGGCACGCCGGTCCTTGGATGCGGCTGGAACGGAGAACGTGGCTCAAGAGGCCTTGTGGCTGTTGGCCGCTGCCCTTGAGATGGAGCATCATGTGCTGGCCAGCCGAATGGAGCACCCAGTGAGCGTTGAACAGTTGGGACGTGCAAGAGCACTGGTATCGAGGCGGTTGGCGCGAGAGCCGCTGCAGTACATTTTGGGGACCCAGGAGTTTTGCGGACTCGACTTTGGTGTGAACACCTCCGTGCTAATCCCTCGACCAGAGACAGAACTCTTGGTCCATGCGGTTCTCAAGGAGGGAGGGCCGGCAGCAGGTGCGACGGTGGTCGATGTAGGAACTGGGTCCGGGTGCATCGCCGTGACACTTGCGACCATCCTCGAGGGTGTTCGAATTCTCGCAGTAGACTGCTCTGCCGACGCACTGGAGACCGCAAAAAGCAATGCCATAAAACAGGGAGTGGGAGAAAAAATCGAGTGGCTCAAGGGAGATCTTTTAGATCCTCTGCGTGATCGAAACCTGATTGGAACGGTTGATGTCATTGTCTCGAATCCTCCTTATATTGCTGAAGGGGAATGGGATCAACTCCAGCCTGAGGTGCGAAAATTTGAACCGCGCGTAGCCTTGGTTGCCGGGCAGAAGGGGACTGAGTTTCATGAACGGTTGCTCCGTGACTGCAAGGAGTTCTTGTCACCTGATGGGCTGCTGGTGATGGAAATGGGTCAAGGCCAGCTTCCACTTGTACAACAGGCGGCAGGTCAAGTCGGCGGTTACACAGGCCTGCAAACTGTTAAAGACGAAGCCGGTATCGAACGTGTCATGATCGCCCGGCGTGCCGGTTTGGTATCCAGGCATGGATGAGATCCTTATCAATGGTGGAAAGCGATTGTGCGGAGAAGTCCGCATCAGCGGTGCCAAGAATTCAGCGCTCCCCATCCTTGCCTCGACCATTCTCGGGAGTGGGGAATGTGTCATCACGAATGTTCCTAGGGTCGTTGATGTCTTAACGATGGGAAAGCTCCTGGGAATTCTGGGAGCCAAGGTATCGCATGAAGGCAATCGCGCGGTCATTCAAACCGGCATGATTGAATGTACCGAAGCCCCCTACGATCTGGTCAAAACCATGCGGGCATCCGTGTTAGTACTGGGACCATTGTTGGCCCGCTGGGGGGAAGCCAAAGTTTCTCTTCCCGGCGGCTGTGCGATCGGCTCCCGGCCCGTCAATCTTCATCTGGCCGGGTTGGCCAAGCTGGGAGCCGATATCTCCATAGACCATGGCTATATCACAGCCAAGGCCACCAGGCTCAGAGGTGCACGCATTTACTGTGACACGCCAACCGTCACTGGGACAGAAAATCTCATGATGGCCGCCTCACTGGCCGAGGGGACGACGGTGTTGGAAAATGCGGCCAAAGAGCCAGAGATCCTGGACCTGGCCGATTTCCTCATCAAGCGTGGTGCCAGAATTCAAGGGGCAGGAACGGACGTCATTACGGTTGAGGGGGTGCGAGAACTGCATGGCGGGGACCACGAAGTGATCCCGGGTCGCATCGAGGCAGGGACCTATCTCGCGGCGGCTGCGATCACGCAGGGGAATGTGACGGTAACTCACTGCCGACCGGGCCACCTTGAAGCGGTTCTGATGAAAATGCGCGAGGCGGGTGCCGAGATTCAGGAAGAGAAAGACACGGTGCGCCTTACCATGCCCAATGGCTTGCGAGGGACGGACGTACGGACGTTGCCGTTCCCTGGATTTCCAACCGACATGCAAGCCCAAATGGCTGCGTTGATGAGCCTTGCCGAAGGCACCAGCGTGGTTACTGAAACAGTTTTTGAAAGTCGGTTCATGCATGTCGAAGAATTACGCCGGATGGGAGCGCATATCCGCGTGGAAGGCAATCGGCTCGTGGTGACCGGATGTAAGAAGCTCACCGGGGCTCCGGTCATGGCCTCCGATCTGCGCGCGAGCGCCGGCCTGATTGTGGCGGGGTTGGCGGCGGAGGGGACCACTCAAGTCCAGCGTGTCTATCATCTTGATCGAGGCTATGAGCGGATTGAGGAAAAACTTGGGGCTCTAGGGGCCTCAATTCAGCGTCAACCGGCCGGAGCCGTTCATTAGGACCATCCCATGTTGACGATCGCGCTCTCAAAGGGAAAGCTCATCGACGCCGCACTGGACCTGTTTCGGCGTGCCGGCTATAGAATTACCGGACTCTCGGGAGAGAGCCGACGGTTGATCTTCGTCAGTCGTGAGAATGAGATGACCTTCCTTATTGTTCGCCCCAGCGATGTCCCAACCTATGTGGAGTATGGCGGGGCAGATGCCGGCATCGTCGGAAAAGACGTCTTAATGGAGCAGGAAAGTGATGTATACGAACCATTGGATTTAGGGTTCGGAGCGTGTAGAATCTCGGTCGCTGCGCGCCAGGGAGAGGACTCAAATGATCGTCTGTCCTCAAAGCTCCGGATCGCGACAAAATATCCTCGGGTCACGGAACGGTACTTTAATACGCGCGGCATTCCGGTCGAGGTGATCAAACTATACGGCTCGATCGAGTTGGCACCGGTCGTCGGACTGGCAGATCGAATTGTGGACTTGGTTGAAACCGGCAGCACGCTCAAGGCCCATGATCTGGTCGAAGTCGAAGTGATTGCACAGTCATCGGCAAGATTCATCGTCAACCGGGCGAGCTTTCGCTTGAAGCAGGAACCGATGATGGCATTGATTTGGAAGCTTCGAAGTGCGGTGGGGAGTCAAGCTATTGAATCCGGCATTGGCCGTCCGCTGAAGGCCGGGAGCCGCAAGAAGAAAGTTGCTCGTTGATGAAAGTGATTACACAAGCAGATCGCAGCTTTCTCCCATCCTTGAAAAAAGCCGCGCTTCGAGGGCGCACAACCGGGGCAGCGGTGGAAAAAACCGTGCGGACGATCTTGCAGGCCGTGGAGCGTGGGGGCGATAAAGCGGTTCTGCGCTACACCAAGCAGTTCGATAAGATCGCCCTGAAACCTGAAGCCGTGCGCGTGACGGCCGAAGAGATCAAGAACGCCTATTTTCATATCAGAAAAGACGAGGGCGATGCGCTGCGACTTGCCGCTCAACGGATTACGTCGTTTCATGAGCGGCAACGGACCAAAACTTGGATGTATCAGGACGGAGATGTCACGTTGGGGCAGGTGGTGGGACCTGTCGACGCCGTCGGGGTCTATGTCCCCGGGGGGAAAGCCGTCTACCCCTCATCCGTGCTGATGTGTGCGATTCCTGCCAAGGTGGCGGGTGTTTCACGAATCGTGATGGTCACGCCACCGCAGAAGGATGGAATCAACCCCTATCTACTCGTTGCGGCTGATATTGCCGGTGTTACGGAGATCTATCGTATCGGCGGCGTGCAAGCCGTAGCGGCACTCGCCTATGGCACGAAGACGATCAACCGCGTCGATAAGATCGCGGGTCCGGGCAATATCTATGTCGCGACGGCAAAACGGTTGCTGTACGGCACCGTCGGCATCGACATGGTTGCCGGACCCAGCGAATTACTGGTCGTCGCTGACGACGATGCGAAGCCGGCCCACGTGGCGGCGGACCTCCTCTGTGAGGCCGAGCATGATGAAGACGCACAAGTGTTCCTAGTCACAACATCTGAGCGTTTGGCGAAAGATGTTTCCAAGCTGATTGAGAGTCAGCTGAAGGGACTCCAGCGAGAAAAAATCGCTTCAAAATCGATCGCGCGCCATGCCATGGCATTCGTCGTCCCGACACTGGATGAGGCCATCGCCGTGGCCAATGAAATCGCGGCAGAACATCTCACGCTCTCGGTGGACAACCCCTTCGATTATTTGGAAAAGATTCGTCACGCCGGAGCCCTGTTTTTGGGACGCTATACGCCCCCGTCAGTCGCCGACTATATCGCGGGGCCGAATCATGTTTTGCCCACGGGGGGGACGGCTCGGTTCTTTTCGCCGCTGTCCGTGAACGACTATGTGAAGGTCAGCAACATCGTGCACTACACGAAACAGGAGTTGGCTAAGGTAAAAGACCCGCTGGTTCGCCTCGCGCAAATCGAAGGGTTTGACGCACATGCCAAGTCGGCCCAGAGTAGATTCTCATGAAGAAGAACGGGTCGACCCCACGGCAAGCGAATGTTCACCGAGCCACCAAAGAAACCGACATTCGTGTCGAGTGGGCCTTGGATGGCAGTGGGAAGGGAAAGATCGACACCGGCATCCGTTTCTTCGACCATATGCTGGAACTGCTCGCGAAGCATGGGTTCTTCGACCTCACCGTGCAGGCTAAAGGTGATCTCGATATCGACGAGCATCACACTGTGGAGGACGTCGGGATCGTGATGGGTAAGGCGCTGCATCAGGCGTTGAGCGAGAAAGCCGGCATCAAGCGATTCGGGTTTGCTTCCACTCCGCTGGATGAAACGCTTGCGCAGGTCACCATCGATCTCAGCGGGCGCCCCTTTCTCGTGTACAACGTGGCTTTGCCGGATCGGAAGATTAAAGCGTTCGATCTCGGTCTCTTCGAAGACTTCTTCCAGGCTTTTGTGACCCACGGAGGCCTAAACTTGCACGTCAATCTTATGTACGGCCGGAATCCCCATCACATTATGGAAGCTATCTTCAAGGCGCTGGCCAAGGCACTCGATCAAGCGACGATGCTGGAGGAGCGACTGGCGGGGAAGGTGCTTTCGACGAAGGGGATGCTGTAGTCTAGCGACGGAGGCAAAAACTGCTGTGCTGTAAGGGGGTAACCTTCTCACGAGGTTGCCCCCTTGTTGTTTTGGTCGTGGAAAGTATCTGAGTTCTAGACAGCAGAAGACTGACGCCCAATTTCTTCGTCCTCATGGGAATTTGAGTAGGGTCTACAGGGTACAAATGTCTGACCTGGGTTTATTGAAAGAACGAGCTAAGTACAAAAAGCTCTGTCGTTGCGCGAAAAACTTCTGCAATTCCCAAAGATAATTCTCGTCCGTCCTCATCCGTCGTTACAAGAGAACAACTGTGCGGAAGTAAAGTTTCTTCTCGAAAGGGTGAAGGTGTTGCGAGATGCTATAGCGCAGCCAACTCCCGGGCCCAATTTGACAAAGACGGAACCCGGGAAGGAGGCAGAGCTGTTTAATACAAACTTTGAGGAAGTTGAATCGGTTGTGGATAACTCCGCAGCGTTAGTAAGAAAGATTGAAAAAATGATTCGGGGAAATGAGCTCCGCCTTTATTGGCTTCATAATCGATCGAGTGATGGCACCTTCCCGGACATTGTGTTCGAATAAACCTACTGATCTAACCTGACTTACGTGTATGCAGGCTCGATCAATTCGAAGTGGCAGGAACCTTCCAGTTGCGGTATTGTTACGCGTCCTGAGTATGCGGAACAGATATGATTGCCATCATTGATTATGGAATGGGCAACCTGCGCAGTGTCTCCAAGGCCTTTGAGGCGGTGGGACATCAGGCCATCGTGACACGCGATGCAGGCACGATTCGAAATGCCGGCCATGTGGTATTGCCCGGGGTCGGGGCATTTGGCGACTGCATGGCGAACTTGAAGCAGTATGGATTGGTCGAACCGATCAAGGCTGCGATTCAATCGGGGAAACCGTTCTTAGGAATTTGTCTTGGGTTCCAGTTGCTCTTTACGGAAAGTGAAGAGTTTGGGAGGCATGAAGGGCTCGACATTTTCCCAGGGAAGGTTCGAGCGTTTTCGAAAGACCATGTCTTGAAAGTTCCCCACATGGGGTGGAATCAAGCGAGTATCCAAAAGCCTTGTCCGTTGTTTGAAGGTATTGCCGATGATGCAAATTGGTACTTCGTCCACTCATTTTTCGTGGATCCTTCTGACAGGGAAATCACGGCGACGACAACAACCTACGGGGTGCCGTTCACATCGGGTATCTGGAAGGATAATGTGGTGGCTTGCCAGTTCCATCCGGAGAAGAGTCAGACTGTCGGGTTGCAATTGATCAAGAACTTTGGAGCCTGGAAGTGAGAGGGTCGCGCATGCGCTTCCGCACAATTCTCGCGGTCAGTGTTGTGATAACAGCGAGCCTTGCGACAGGCTGTAGCGGAGCAAAAGTGGTGACTAAGTCGTCTCCTGAGCTCTCTCGATATCAAGTTCGTTCGATTGCCCTCCTGCCGTTTACATCGATTGCGACACCGCAAGCTCGAGATCAGGAAGATTTTTTTCTTCCGGTTCCCGATAGTGTCCGTCGGTCCGCCATCTCTATGGGGGTTCCACCCGAAGCGGACTCTTTGCCGAAGAAGACTCTGGCGGTTCCGAGCTATGCGGCAGAGAAAGTAACAGAGTTGTTCTGGGGGCGCCTTCAAGATTGGAAAGGCGTTCGCGTCTTAGCTCCTGGTGAGTCGGCTCGGGTCACGTTGGGAAATAGTGAGGGGCTAGAAAAGACGCCGGAACAAGCCGCCGCTCAAGCCGCCAAGCAGCTGAATGTGGATGCTGCGTTGCTGGGGCTTGTCTCGGCGTATCGGGAGCGTGTCGGGAGTCGACTAGGAGCCGATCCTCCGGCCTCTGTCGGCTTCCAAGTCAGTGTCGTCGCGGCGGACGGGCAAGTGCTGTGGGTCGGGAGATATTATGAACGGCAGCGGCCCATGACTGAAGATCTGATCGGGTTCTTACAACGATGGGCGTTTGTGACGGCGGGGGAACTGGCGGAATTCGGTGTGGACGAAGTGTTGAAGGAATTTCCGTCCGGAAGAGGAGAGCAATAACGTGCGAGTCATTCCTGCTATCGACGTAAAGGATGGGCGCTGCGTCAGGCTGCGCCAGGGCGATATGGCTGCCGAGACGATCTATGCCGACGATGTGACGGAGGTCGCACGGAAGTGGGAACAGAGTGGAGCCAGTCTGATCCATGTCGTGGATCTGAACGGAGCAGTCGACGGGGCGCCTAAGAATTTACCGCAGATCCAGTCCATCCTGAGATCGGTCAACGCCTCGATTCAGGTTGGTGGGGGGATCAGGAGTCTCGAAACAGTTCGGCAGTATCTGAACGCCGGGGTCTCGCGTGTGGTGCTTGGCACTGCCGCCCTCACCAATCGAACGCTTCTCGAAGAAGCGTGCCGGGAATTTCCCCATCGAATCCTTCTGGGACTGGATGCCCGGGATGGGCGAGTGGCGGTCAAAGGCTGGACATCGGTATCGGAGGTCAAAGCGATCGACCTTCTGGAAGAGCTCTCGGGCAATGCCATTGGGGCGGTGATTTACACCGATATTGCGCGAGACGGGATGCTCAGTGGGCCGAACCTGTCGGCCCTCAAGGGCATTGTAGACTGTTCGCCATTTCCGGTGATTGCGTCCGGAGGCATTACCAGTCTAGAGGACCTACGAGCGGTGCAATCGCTCGGTCCTCAGATCGAGGGAGCGATTATCGGCAAAGCGTTGTACGACGGTAAATTGGATTATCCGACGGCTCTTGCCGCGATCGGTGCTCACACGACAGAAGCCCATCATGCTCACTAAACGGATCATTCCATGCCTGGATGTCAAAGAAGGGCGTGTGGTCAAAGGGGTGAGCTTCGTCAATCTCCGCGATGCCGGTGATCCGGTTGAAGCGGCGGTAGGGTATGATCGTGAAGGAGCGGATGAACTCTGTTTTCTCGATATCACAGCCTCGCATGAAAACCGGAAAACGATCATTGATGTGGTCGAGCGGACGGCTGCCCGAGTCTTCATGCCGGTGACTGTCGGCGGGGGTGTGGGGGCTTTGGACGATATCCGAGCTCTGTTGAACGCCGGAGCTGATAAAGTGAGCATCAATACAGCAGCCGTCCGACGACCCGAGTTTGTCAAAGAGGCTGCGCAACGATTCGGCACACAATGCATCGTCGTAGCGATCGATGCCAAGCGCACAATGGCCGACCGCTGGGAAGTCTTCACGCATGGCGGACGTACGGCGACCGGAATCGACGTCATCGAATGGGCTACACGGATGGAGCAGTACGGTGCAGGTGAGATCTTGTTGACCAGCATGGACCAGGATGGCAGGCAGACGGGATATGACTTGGATCTCACCGCGACCGTGTCGGGGGCTCTGTCGATTCCGGTGATTGCGTCTGGCGGAGTCGGAACTCTGGAGCATCTCTACGATGGTTTTGTGAAGGGGAAAGCTGATGCGGTCTTAGCTGCGTCCATCTTCCACTTTCGGACCTATACGATCGCGCAGACCAAGTCGTACTTGCGAGATCGTGGTGTGCCAGTCCGAATGGATACGCTTTCAGGGGTCGCGTGACACAGTGAACCAGGCCACGACTAGTACGCTCAAGTTTGATGGGCAAGGTCTTCTACCGGCGATTATCCAAGATTGGCTCGACGGCACGGTCCTGATGCTCGGCTATATGAACCAAGAAGCGCTGACCAAGACCGTTGCCACGAAAAAAGTTCATTTTTGGAGTCGGTCTCGAAATACACTCTGGGAAAAAGGTGAAACCTCCGGTCATATCCTTCAAGTCAAGCAACTGTTTGTTGATTGTGACTGCGACACCATCCTCGTAAAGGCCCAACCGGCCGGACCAACTTGTCATACCGGAGAACGAGCCTGCTTCTTCTCCAGGTTGGATGAACAGGGGCAACTCGTTCCGTTGAATTCAGAAGGCGCGCACGGGGGTATTCTTGAAAGTGTTCTTCGTACGATTCGCGATCGTCGATCCGTTCCCCAGCCTGGTTCCTATACTTCCAAGTTGTTCGAGGGGGGGCACGATAAGATTCTGAAGAAAGTAGCGGAGGAGGCCGGAGAAGTCTTGTTAGCCTCCAAAGGGGGCAAGAAAGAGGAGATCATCTACGAAGTGGCTGATTTGTTCTTTCATACACTCATGGTTCTTGGGTATCACGACCTTTCGCTACAAGATATTTACGAGGAACTGGGAGGACGATTTGGGAAGTCGGGTGTGAGGTCTGAATAACAGACACTGGCGTGTATTCTATAGATGATGGTCGATCCGATCCCGAATGTCTACGGTACGTGTTCGCCTTGAAAACCGCTCCATGAGGTCACCATGAGCGATTGTCTTTTTTGTAAGATCGTAGAGAAGAAGATTCCGGCAAAGCTCGTTCAGGAAGACGAGTACACGGTCGCTTTTGACGACATCAATCCTCAGGCGCCTGCCCATACGTTGGTGATCCCTAAACGGCATGTCGCAACCGTTCAAGACTTGGGACGAGAGGATGAGGCGTTGCTTGCGAGGCTGCTGATGAGCTGCACAAAGGTGGCAGCCCTGAAAGGTTTACAGAGCTCCGGCTATCGAGTCGTGACAAATACCGGGCGAGACGCAGGACAAACCGTTTTTCATCTTCATTTTCATGTGATGGGTGGCCGACACATGGCCTGGCCTCCCGGATGACAAAGTCCGTCGATTGACAGGTTTTTATTTCGTCTGGTAATCTGTACGGTCAACTCTTCCAACAACATAGCACCGACTCGTCCAGTGATACGAGTTGAAACTCCAGGAGCTGAGACTCTCGTGGGTCAGGGTTTAATTTCAGACGACACGATCGAACGCATTAAGGGCCGGGTGGACATTGCCGGCATCGTGAGCCAACACGTCTCTTTAACTAGAGCCGGGCAGAATCTCAAGGGCTTGTGTCCTTTTCATCACGAAAAAACCCCCTCGTTTACGGTAAGTCCCTCGAAACAGATTTTTCACTGTTTCGGCTGCGGCGCAGGCGGCAATGTATTTACATTTCTTTCCCGTCTGACCGGGGCCAGCTTTCCTGAAGTGGTACGCGATCTTGCGCAAACAGTCGGGATCGAACTCGAAGAAAGAGCCTCCTATTCCAGCCCTCAGTCGGTGATGGCACAGACGGTAGAGCGCATGAATCAGGCGGCAGCCGCTTGGTTTCAAGCGAACCTGCGCGACGAGCGAATTGGACGCCAAGCGCGTGAATACCTCGCTCATCGTGGGGTTGAATCACGCATGGTCGACCGATTTGGAATCGGAGTAGCACCAACCGAATGGGATGGGTTGCTACGGGCGCTCACCAAGAAAGGTTTTTCACAGAGCGATCTTGCGTCGGCCGGTTTGGTGATTGCACGAACCAACAAGTCGGGATTCTACGACCGGTTTCGTGCCCGGGTGATGTTCACGATCACTGATTTGCGAAAGCGAGTAGTGGGGTTCGGCGGTCGTGTGTTGGGCGATGATACACCCAAGTACCTGAACTCATCCGACACGGTGCTCTTTAAAAAAAGCCACACACTCTTTGCGTTTGATCATGCCAGGGAAGCGATTGCCAAGACAAAGACGGTCATCGTCGTGCAGGGCTATTTCGATGCCATTGCGCTGCATCAGGCAGGGTTGGCGCACACGGTGGCGACCTTGGGAACTGCTCTCACAGCGGACCATGTGCAGGCGCTCCGGCGGTTTGCGTCAAACGTCGTGTTGTTGTTCGACCCCGATCCTGCTGGAGTGCGGGCCGCGCTGCGAAGTTTGGACTTATTTGTGAACAGTGGCCTGGGCGTCAAGGTTGTCACATTGCCGGTGGGAGAGGACCCGGATACGTATGTCCGGAAAGAAGGTCCTGAGGCGTTCGCTCGATTGGAGCAGCAGGCGCCAAGTTTGTTGGATTTCGCCCTGGAGCAGAGCCTCAACGCGACCGAGGTTGAGACGATCGAGGGGCGAATCCGCAACGTCGATGAAATCCTGTGTATCTTACAGAAGGGCGAACATCCGATCGAGCGCGAAGAGCGTCTTAAGGTAGTGGCCGAGCGGCTCGGAATAAATCAAGCTCGCTTGATCGAGCGGTACCCTATCCTGTCCCAGCAAAATAGGCGGGATTCCGGAAAGCCTCGACAAGTGGTTGCGGGTGCGACTCCAATGGAAACCCTGTTTAAGGGAGCACCCGAGGAACGAGACCTCGCCGTTCTTCTGTTGCGGGGCATGCTCTCAGCGACAGATGTGCGACGTCTCAAGTCGGACCAATTTTCAGTCGGAGGATGTCGCAGGCTTGTCGAATTAGCCCTCGAACAACTGGATCGCGACGGTCGCATTCTGGTCCAACCGCTATTGGATCGGTTGATGGAAGATCCCGAGTGTGGCGCCCTCGCGACTGACCTCTCACTCCGCGATGATCACTTCGACGACGAATCAGCGCATGCGAAGGCCTGCCTGGATCGTCTGGATCGCAAGCGATCAGATCAGACAATGCGGGAGCTTATTGCGAGAATGAAAACCGCTGAACGAGAGGGCCGTGCGGACGAAGTAGGTGTACTCAATATGGAGATCAATGCAATACGGATGCGGAAAGCCGGGATGCCGACCGCCGCTATCGTTTCACTGGTGAAGGAGTAGTCATGTCGAAACAAGAATTGCTCGGTGAGGTCAAGAAGCTGATTTCAATCGGGAAGGAAAAAGGCTTTCTGACCTACGACGAGCTGAATAATACGTTACCGGCCGAAGTCGTGTCCTCGGATCAGTTCGGCAGCATCATGGCGATGTTCGGGGAGATGGATATCGAAATCGTTGAGACCACCGATGGGGAACGGGTGCAAAAACGATCGGATGGGGAGGTCGGCGAAGACGCGGAAGAAGTCGAGTCAGATTCCGAGGACGACAACGATAAGGCAATTGATCTGACGCCGGGTGCCCTCAGCCGTACGGACGACCCGGTTCGGCTGTACCTCAAGGAAATGGGGAGCGTGGCGCTTCTCAGCCGCGAAGGCGAGATTGAAATCGCCAAGAGGATTGAAGAAGGCAAAAACGACATTGCCTCGGTGATCTACGGCATGCCGATGACCATTGAATTCGTCTTGGCGCTCCGGGATCAACTCAAAAACGGCAAGATTGATGTCCGTGAAATCGTGCCGATCCAAGAGACGGAAGAGGATTTCGAAGAGGATCAGCAACCGGTTGAACGGGATTATGAGGAACTACGGGTCAAAACGCTAGACGCGCTGAATTCCGTCCGTAAGGTCTCATTGGCTCTCAAAGGGCTTGCCGACAAAGGGCGGAATCTTGGTAGCGATCCGGTCAAACAGAAAAAGTTCAAAAAACAATTCGATGCTATTCGTCAGCAGGTCGTGAATAAGATTGAATCGGTGAATCTCCATGGGGTGTTAAAAGACCGCATGGTGCAGCGTGTCCGCGAATTGGCTCTCCAGATTAGAGCGGCTGAGCGGGAAGCGGTGTGCTGTCAGCGGCGTATCGGCGTGGCCGGAGAGGCAGGGGCCGAGCTGTTGAGGCGGATGTGCCGGAGCCGCCAGGACTTCTTGGCGGTCAAACGGAAGACAGGAGTCTCTGAAGAAGCCTTGACCGAGATTCGCAGAGTCTATCAAGCCGCCAAAGCGAAGGTGCGCCAGCTTGAATCGGAGGAGGCCCTTGTTCCGGCAGAAGAAATCAAGGATGCGGTCAAGCATCTCGATATTGCCGAAGAAAAGGTAAAGCGCGGAAAGGCGGAGCTGGTCGAAGCGAATTTGCGGCTGGTTGTCAGCATCGCTAAGAAATATACAAACCGAGGCCTTCAATTTCTTGATTTGATCCAGGAAGGCAACATCGGCCTGATGAAGGCGGTGGACAAATTTGAGTACAAGCGCGGGTACAAATTCAGTACATACGCCACCTGGTGGATCAGGCAGGCGATTACGCGGGCCATTGCGGATCAGGCGCGCACCATTCGCATTCCGGTGCACATGATTGAGACCATCAACAAGCTCATTCGGACGTCGAGGCACCTGGTGCAGAAGCTTGGGCGCGAGCCACTTCCGGAGGAGATCGCCGAGCGCATGGACCTGCCGTTGGACAAGGTCCGAAAGATTTTGAAGATCGCCCGTGAGCCGATCTCACTGGAGACCCCGATCGGCGAGGAAGAAGACAGTCACTTGGGAGATTTCATCGAAGACAAGAAGGCGGTGTCCCCGCTAGAGGCTGCGATTCGCTATGATTTACAACGCCAGATCAACAGCGCGTTAGAAACACTGACGCCACGTGAGGAGAAGGTCTTACGCAAGCGGTTCGGCATCGGTGAGGCGACGGACCATACGCTGGAAGAAGTAGGGCAAGACTTCGAAGTGACACGTGAGCGAATCAGGCAGATCGAAGCCAAAGCGCTCAGAAAACTCCGCCACCCAAGCCGTAGCAAGAAGCTTCGGAGTTTTGTCGAAAGTTTGTAGATGGTCGGGGTCGAGCGCCGTGATTTGACTCCATGCGAAGCCTCAGCCTAGAATCGGACCGCTGATGGAGACGACCGGCAGGGCCGAGGTAGATGTCGGCTGTCGGGTGCGTGGCGCTTTATCCGGTCGTCAGCTTGAGCTCGCCCTTTCCGATCGGGCCCATAGCTCAGGTGGTTAGAGCGGCTGACTCATAATCAGCTGGTCCTAGGTTCAAGTCCTAGTGGGCCCACCAACGGGGCGGGTTTTCCCCTCTTCAATGCGCTGGCATTGACGGAAAGGGTACGGTGAATCAAAAACTTTCCCCACTGATTGAGTTGCAAAAACTCGATCTCCGCATCATGGAGATCAACGAAATTCGCCGGAAAATTCCCGAGCAGCTCCATGCCGCTGAATCGCCGCTTCGTGAAGCGATCCAACTCTTAAACGACACGAAGGCTACCGTCGACAGTGCCGTCAAAGAACGGCGTACCCACGAAAAAGAACTCGAAGCGCATGAGGCGCATACCGAAAAAATGAAATCCCATGCAGCCAATCTCAAGACCAACAAGGAATATCAAGCACACTTGTTCGAGTTGGAGTTGGCAAACAAGAAGCGAGGAGACTTCGAAGAAAAGATTCTGGTTGCCATGGACAAGGTTGATCAGCTTCAGAAGGCCACGAAAGAGCTTCAAGATAAGAAGGATGCCTTAGAAAAGACCTTTACGCAGGAGAAGCAAGGATTGGACGCCCAGGATAAGGAGCTGGCGACCGAACTGGCACGACTCGAGACTCAATACAAGGACGCGTCTCTGAAGATTGAGAAGCGTCTGCTTGATCGCTACAACCAGGTGAAGGCCTCACGAAAAGATCAACCACTGGCGGCTGTGCGCGATGGAATGTGCGCCGGGTGTCGCCTCCAAATCCCGCCACAACTTATTGCACAGGTCAAGCGCTCCGACGATCTGCAAGTCTGTCCCTATTGCCGGCGAATGCTCTATTGGGAAGGAGAGCCGCCAACAGAAACGTCGCATCCTCTCAGCGAAGCCAAGAAAGCCGATCTGGAAGTGGGGGAGTCAGTCTAGCTTGTATGATCTTTTGATCTAAGCCGAACGACCTCCCTTACGTCGTCTCTGCTCGATGTCTACCCACGATCCCCTACAGCTCAATCGTTCTTAATCGAGTGTAAAGGAGAACGCCAATCTGTGGTCTCATGGAAGCGCAAGGCCCTAGGGTTGGTCCCAATGATAAAAGCGGCAAGTGAGAAGAAAAAGCTTATGTCAGCCCCGCCAATACAACTTTTGTCGTTTTGAAGTGCAGTTTCGCCGCTGACTCCAACCTGTTTTGCCCGTATTTCTTGATGATCATCCTCGCAGCAAGTTCGACGGCCGGTGAGGCGCCTTTGGGGAGGGTGGTGCCGACTTCGCTGGACAGTCGCTTCAAGCGCAAGAGAAACTCTGCCCGAGCCAAAATTGAAGCGGCGGCGACGGCCAGGTCAGATTCTGCTTTGGTTCGCTGTTCGAGGGCGATCGTCCGTCCCTTCTCTTGTAAGGCATTCACAATCAACCGTTCATCTCCGAACTGATCCGAGATAGCTCGCCCACAAGTCACGCCTCGCTCGAGCAAATTCTCCAGAGCTTTCGCATGGCCCCAGGCGAGCAGGCGGTTCAGATTTTTAATCTTGGCGTAGAGTTCGTTGTACTTGTGTGGCCCGATGGCGATAACGCTGTGTGGGCAGATGGTCTTGATGTCTGGTGCCATTTCGAGTACTCGCCCATCCGACAGTTTCTTGCTGTCCCGCACGCCCATAAGCTTCAGCTCACCTTGCGTTGTGGCATCCACGAAGACGGCTGCAATCACGAGGGGGCCGAAATAGTCGCCCTTCCCTGATTCATCGATGCCGATGCGCTCGATGGTGTGAGATGGATGTGACGCCATGTTGGGTCTGCTCCCCTCTGGAAATTTTTCTTAGGGGCGCGGTAATCTACCAACCTGACTCATAACGGTCAATCCATCTGGATGTATCTCGACATGATTTGATGGGAGGATCGACGATGTGTACGTGGCGGTTGAAGCAGACAACTGTGATATTGTGTATGCTCACCATCGCGGGGAGCATAACAGGATGTGAGACGAATCCCTATACCGGTCGCAAGCAGTTATTGATGACGTCCATCGGGCAAGAAATGCAGATGGGGGCTCAGGCGTACAATCAGGTGAAGAGTGACCCTCAAATGCGCCCTTCGCAAGATCCTCGTGAGGTTGAACCGGTGAAGCGCGTGGCGGCTCGCATTGTGGAGGCGGCAAAGCGGTCGAAGTATGCCGAGATGGCTAAACAGTTTCAGTGGGAAGTGACGGTCATCAAGGATGATAAGACAGCCAACGCCTTTGCGCTGCCTGGTGGTAAAATGGCGGTCTACACCGGCATCTTTCCGATGGCCAGAACGGAGGCGGGGCTCGCGGCGGTGATGGGGCATGAGGTGGTCCATGCCTTGGCTCGTCATGGGGCGGAGCGCATGAGTCAGGGGCAAGTCACGAACACGTTGTTACAAGTGGCCGGAGCCGCAATTGGTATGAGCGGCGGCAATCCGATGCTGGGCCAGGCCACCATGGCAGCCCTTGGGGCCGGAGCGCAGGTCGGCGTGCTGCTTCCGTTCAGCCGAAAGCATGAATCGGAAGCGGATTATGTTG
>BQXA01000024.1:0-70636 GCA_036984345.1 Nitrospira sp.
TACCGTGACGGTCTCAAGGTGATCTGCCATAGACCGACGCTACGATTGGGCCGGCGCCTTTTTCTGCGCGGCCTTTTCAGCTTCGAATTGCTTCCAGACTCCGGCCCTACGCAGCAATGTTCGGACCGTCACCGTGGGCTGAGCACCATGGTGCAACCATCGGAGCACACGCTCCTGCTTAAGTTCCGGCACACCGGCCTCTTTGAGGGGATCGAAGGTCCCCAGGATCTCAAGGAAGCGTCCGTCGCGAGCCTTTCGCGAATCCGCCGCTACCACTCGATACATCGGTCGTTTATGTCTTCCCGTTCGAGCCAGCCTCAAATGTACAGCCACAACTGTCCTCCTTCTCCCACCATGTGAAGACCGCCTACCGAGACCGTAGGAGCTGGGCGAGCTGCCGACGCCCCCCTGAACCGGTCATCGCTTTCGCCAACTTCTTTGCGGACAAGAATTGCTTGATCAGGCGATTCACGTCCTGCACCGTCGTCCCGCTCCCGCGGGCAATTCGTTTTTTTCGGCTCCCATTGATGATCGTATGGTCGCGGCGTTCCCGGGCGGTCATCGAATCGATCACAGCTACGACCCGGCTGATCTCCCGCTCCGGCTTATCGCCTTCCATCGCTTGTTTTAACTTCTGGCCGCCTGGGAGCATACCCAAAATCTGCTCGAACGACCCCATTTTATTCACCTGTCCCAACTGAGTCCGAAAATCTTCCAGTGTGAAGGTGTTACTGCTCAGCTTCTTTTGCGCTTCATCTGCCTGTTCCCGCGTGATCGTTTCTTGCGCTTTTTCGATGAGCGAGAGGACATCGCCCATTCCCAGTATGCGGGAGGCCATCCGATCCGGATGAAACGGTTCAAGGGCATCCAATTTTTCGCCAACGCCCAGAAACTTGATTGGCTTCCCTGTGGCAGCTCGAATGGATAGAACCGCTCCTCCACGGGCATCTCCCTCGACCTTCGTCAGGATGATACCGGTAAGTCCAACCTTTTGATCGAACTGACCGGCCATCGTGACGGCATCTTGACCGGTCATCGCATCAGCGACCAGCAGCACTTCATGAGGCGACACCGCGGATTTGACGGCGATCAGCTCACCCATTAACTCATCATCGATGTGCAACCGACCGCCTGTATCCAGAATAATGAGGTCGAAGCCCTGCTCTTGTCCCCGCTCAACCCCTGCTCGACAGATACGCACAACATCGACTTGGGAAGCCTGAGCATGGTCGGTCCGATGCACCTCCACCCCAAGGTCCCGTCCAAGAGCCGACAATTGCTCGCCGGCTGCAGGTCGGCGAGGATCGGCTGCAACGAGGAGCACTCGCTTGCCTTGATTCTTGAATAGACGCGCAAGCTTGCCGCTTGCCGTCGTCTTTCCGGCACCTTGGAGCCCGACCATCATGACGATTGTCGGCGGTCTGGAGCTCAGGGCAAGGCCAGCCCGTTCATGCCCCATCATCGCGCGCAGTTCATCCCACACAACCTTGACGACCTGGTGCCCAGGGGTCAGACTCTGGAGGACTTCCTGCCCTATCGCTTTTTCACGGACCCGATCGATAAATTCTTTGACAATCTTAAAGTTGACGTCCGCTTCGAGCAGTGCAAATCGCACCTCTTTCAGCGCGTCAGTGATATTTTGCTCCGTGAGCACACCCTGCCCCCGAAGCTTCCGCAGGACCTTCTCGAATTTCTCACTCAGGGCATCAAGCATAACGTCCGACCGCCACACAGAACGAGGCCATCGAGGCCTTGAACCAGGCCTTCGATCGCCTCGAAAATCCTAGAAAAAGAGCATCGGGGAGTGTATAGGACCGGTCAAGACAAGTCAAGATCATCACAAGTCAGTAGTTTTATTGACATGCCGGAAGCCTTCGGATATGGTGCATTTCAAGCACAACGAATTTCATGTGCCAATCCCGGAAGGAGGACGAGCGAACGCGTGCGAAAATCGCCCTGGGTGCTTTTCATGTTTGTGCTGATCGGTGGCCTGCTTGGGGGAATCCTGGGCGAGATTCTCCACGTCATGGCACCTCAGGGGACCATCCAGAGCATCTTCTCGACTCATTTCACACCCGGGATCGACCCGCCCCTGACGATCGACCTCGTTTTGATCAAGCTCGTCCTCGGGTTCAGCGTGAAGGTGAACATTCTGAGCGTGCTCGGGATGTTTATC
Organism: Nitrospira sp.; assembly: GCA_036984345.1. Lineage (GTDB taxonomy): Bacteria > Nitrospirota > Nitrospiria > Nitrospirales > Nitrospiraceae > Nitrospira_D. Next base: position 2,177 of record BQXA01000024.1, read on the forward strand.
GGTATCTACCTCTACAAACACGTCTAAGAGTTCGCGTTCAACGCCTGAAGACGCAACAATCGAATCTGGTTGCGCAACTCAGCCGCCCGTTCAAAGGCCAACTCCTTGGCAGCCGCTTTCATCTCCCTCTCCAATCGTTCGATCCGTTGATCGATTGATTCAGCTTCCCCATACGGTGCCGACGACTCCGCCGCAAGATCCAGTTGGACATAATCCATTTCGCCGACAGCATACTCGAGAGGTGGGATGTTCTTCTTAATTCCAACGGGGGTAATGCCATGCGCTCGGTTATACTCCGCCTGGATGCCCCGGCGTCGGTTGGTCTCCTCAATCGCCTGCTTCATCGAGTCCGTGACGAAATCGCCATAGAAAATCACCCGTCCGTCGAGATTGCGTGCCGCCCGACCTGCCGTTTGGATCAGTGAGCGATAGGAACGGAGATACCCTTCCTTGTCGGCGTCGAGAATGGCAACCAGACTGACCTCGGGGATATCGAGCCCTTCCCGCAGTAAATTGATCCCAACCAGGACATCGAAGATCCCACATCGAAGATCGCGGACAATCTCGGCCCGTTCGAGCGTCTTGATATCCGAATGCAAATAGCGAACTTTGACCCTGAGGTCGTGAAAGTACTCCGTCAAATCTTCGGCCATCCGTTTCGTGAGCGTCGTGACCAGCACCCTGCCGCCCTTAGCGACTTCCGAACGAACCTGCCCCAGCAGATGATCGACTTGTCCCTTGGCCGGTACCACCTCGATCTGTGGATCCATGAGACCCGTCGGCCGTACGATCTGTTCGACTACATCAGGTCCGGCGTGCTTGAGTTCAAATGTGCCTGGAGTGGCAGACACATACACCACCTGATTCAGACACTGTTCGAACTCGGCAAACTTCAACGGACGGTTGTCCACCGCCGAGGGCAGTCTGAATCCATACTCCACCAGCGTCCGCTTTCGGGAATAGTCGCCCTCGTACATCCCCCCGACCTGCGGAACGGTCGCGTGCGACTCGTCGACGATCAAAAGAAAGTCCTTCGGGAAATAGTCCAGCAACGTGGGAGGCGGCTCACCCGGCATGCGGCCACTGAGATGGCGTGAGTAGTTCTCGATGCCATGGCAATAGCCCATCGCCCGAATCATTTCGAGGTCAAATTTGGTGCGTTGTTGAATTCGTTGCGCCTCCACCAATCGTCCCGATTTCTGGAGTTCCATCACACGTTCATCGAGCTCTTCCTCAATCCCAGTAATCGCCCGCTCATACCGGTCTGGCGCGATGAGGTAGTGGGTGTTCGGATAGATGGCGACCTTTGGCAACTTGCCCAAAGATTTGCCCGTAAGCGGATCGATTTGGTGGATCGCATCGACGACATCGCCAAACAATTCGATGCGCACCGACTTCGCTTCGGACGACGCAGGAAAAATCTCAATCACATCGCCCCGCGCTCGAAACGTACCCCGATGAAAGTCCACATCGTTCCGCTCGTACTGGATCTCCACCAACTTCGCCAGGATCTTTTCCCGCCTCGTCTCCGTCCCCTCCTCCAGATAAATGAGCATGTCATGGTAGACCTCCGGTGACCCAAGGCCATAAATGCAGGACACCGAGGACACAATCAGAACATCGTTCCGCTGCAACAGTTCAGTCGTAGCGGAATGGCGCATTTGGTCTATAGCGTCATTGATCGACGCATCCTTAGCAATATAGGTATCGCTCTGAGGGATGTAGGCTTCCGGCTGATAATAGTCGTAATAACTGACGAAATATTCCACAGCGTTGTGGGGGAAGAATTGCTTGAACTCCTGATAGAGTTGCCCGGCGAGCGTCTTATTGTGCACCAGCACCAGCGTCGGCTTTTGGACGCGCTCGATCAGGTTCGCCATCGTGAAGGTCTTGCCGGACCCAGTCACGCCGAGCAAGACCTGATACTTCTTACCAGTTAAGACTCCGGTCGAGAGTGTCTCGATGGCAGCGGGTTGATCCCCACAGGGTTTGAACGGAGCTTCAAGCTTAAACGGCGGCACGGCAACCTCCAGCCGCCCATCTTAACAGATCTCACAGGTCCCATGCTCTTGGCACCATCAATGCTTAGCACATCTCGGCACGCTGGAGTTCGGACAACGGGCCTGGGGACTTAGACTGAGGTCGACGAACCCCCAGGTCAGCTCGGTCTTTCTTCATCTATACAACTATGTCTTTACTGTCTCCCGGATTGATTTGGTAGGACTCGTAGTGTTCGTCGTCATCAAATACTTTAAGAAGGTCCCCATTTGTAAAGCGCGAAGTCAGCGTCCCATCCGAGTCCCCTTGTACCGAAGTCACCGATGAACCGATGAGTGCCAACAAGCTGGCAGCCGCAAGTGGCTTATTTTCGTCTCCATCCCACTCAGTCTCTACACCTTCCGAGATATGCTCTATATGGCTTTGGACAGATAGCGAGACCGATTCATGAAAATGAAGTTGAACATCGTAAGGTCCCACAGCAACTTGAATGAGTTCTTTGCCAAGGGAAAAGCTCATGTCAACATCGGGCTTTAATCCGTACATTATTTATTCCATTCGATGAGGTCATTGTTTGATTTTGCATCTTTCAGAGAAGCCCGTAAGGGCTCGGAGCTTGCCAACCTGCAGCTTTCGGTCCACTTCGGTCCCGCGCATCCCAACAGTGATGGTTTCGATTGTAGGAGATGAGGGCAAGAAGGCAAGCAAAGACCGCCTGTCTACACCTAATGATTTGGGCGCTCGACGGGGTCTGCTCCTTTATCGTGCATCTCCAAAGCAGGCGACTACAGATCCGATGTCGATATGGCCCAACAAAAAATGGCTGCCGGAAGTTCCGGCAGCCCTTCATCTCACACAGAGTCGATTCGAGGTTAACGACCGCCGCCGAATCCTCCACGCCCTCCTCCGCCGGAACGGGGCTCTTGAGGACGGGCTCCATTCACCGTCAACGTACGGCCACCGAACTGCGTGCCGTTCAGCGCCGAAATCGCAGCTTCGGCTTCACCATCTGTCGACATTTCAACAAAGCCAAATCCCCGGGACTGTCCAGTAAACTTGTCCGTGATGATCCGTGCCGAGGCCACAGTCCCATGCGCGGCGAACAAATCGCTCAGTTGTTGCTCAGTCGTTGAATAGGAACAGAAGTTGAGGGTCGGATCTTGAATCGTGCACGTGGGTGGTTAGCGTGGTCTACCGAGTCTCTGTATGATAACCTTATGTATCGTCTTGCGATGTTGAATCCCTAGAACCCCCACCTCGTCTCCTCCACTCTTATACACAACGCGATCGTCCCCGATACGGCGTTTTCAGTAACCGTTCAATATCATCTTGCGAAGAGATGCGCCATATTGGTGCGGAGTGTGATGTTAAGCGCTTCGTCGTCGCGCCGTTGCCGGACGGCTTCGTCGAAGAACTGGTGCGAGAGCCCGGAGTGCCTCATTCACTGACGCGCTGGTTGGGAACACGTCCAGAATGTCCGGATCAATCACCACGACGTTTGCCCCTTGTGCATACCGCGCAGCTGTGACCCCACGTACTGCTTGGGTGAAGTCATACTCCGGGCGCATCGTATCACGGTCGCTCCTCCTCTGTTTTCGCCTACCGTTCTTCTTCATAGCGCCTCCGTTCGTAATGTTTGAAGGCATGCCAGTTTGCCAGGCACCCTTTCTTCGAAGAATTTAAGGGGGTCAGACCCACTCTTGTCCAAAATAAGTTGCCGAGTTCAAACGTGACGCGCAACAACGCGGCGTGCTCTATCAGAGCGTAAAACCCGTTCGGTAGGGTGAGGCAGATGATTCATTCTGACCGAGCGCGGTGGTGTGCTGCGCTAGTTCTAATGGGAGGTCGGATCTTGCATCGTGCATCCCTGAGGTAGGTGGCTGCAGCTCCAGTGCACACATCATGATGTGGCCGCAATTCCGGTCCGCACAATTGAATCGATTCCATGGTCGGTCTACAATTATCGTATGATTGACTGGTCTTCTTGTCCAGCTGTGGAGCGTGACTCCGAGCGTGTCAGTGGCGCGTGGGTGTTTCGCGGCACCCGTATTCCTGTGACTGCCCTCTTCCAGAATCTCGATGATGGGGCCCACGTCGCGGACTTCATGGACTGGTTTCCTGGCGTGACGCTTGCGCAAGTCCGCGCCGTACTTGAGCACGCCGCCCGTTCCCTCAAAGCGGCGTAAGTGCGTGTTCTTTTCGACCAAGTACTCCAGTCTCACTTCTCAAGCACCCTCCTGCCCATCACGTCACGACGACCTTTGAGCTTGGGTGGAGCAATTTTAGAAATGGTGAACTGCTGCAAAAATCCGAAGAGAGCCGCTTTTCCGTTCTAGTCACAACCGACCAGAATCTACGATATCAGCTGAACCTCACGGGTCGTCAGATCGCCATTGTTGTGCTAATAACTACCAGTTGGCCGCGCATTGAGTGAGCCGTGGAACGGGTGGCAAAGGCCGTGGATTCCGCCGCGCCCGGCAGTTATGTCGAGGTTCCTATCCCATAGCAGTTCTTCCTGAACTCAAGTTGCTGCCCCTGACGCCGCTGTGGCCCAATAAAGAAGGGCTGCCGGAAATTCCGGCAGCCCTTGATCTCACACAAGGTCGATTCGATGTTAACGACCGCCGCCGAATCCTCCACGCCCTCCTCCGCCGGAACGGGGCTCTTGAGGACGGGCTTCATTCACCGTCAACGTACGGCCACCGAACTGCGTACCGTTCAGCGCCGTAATCGCAGCTTCTGCCTCACCGTCTGCCGACATTTCAACAAAGCCAAATCCCCGGGACTGCCCGGTAAACTTGTCCGTGATGATCCGCGCCGAGGCCACAGTCCCATGCGCAGCAAACAAGTCGCTCAGTTGTTGCTCGGTCGTTGAGTATGGTAATCCGCCAACATAGATCTTCGCACCCATCAGGTTCCTCCTTTGACACAATGATGTTGTCTTGGACGCGAGAAAGCAACGAGGAAGGGATGGGCCGAAGACGTCAACACAACGGCGACTTAGCTCTGTCTTCCGATCAGATTCCCGGGCGAGCCCAAAACAACATTCGTCCAGGCCTTGTCACTCTCAACGCCGGTCTTGCCAGGCCTTTCGCAAACCGGCAGGGCGATGCTACTCCAGACCGCTAGAAAAGGCAAGCGGGGGCGAACCACGCATGAATTTAGTAAGCCGGCGGGGACGAGAGCGGGCGATGAGAGAAGAGCGGAACCGCATGGAAGCTATCAAACAGCATTGAGGATTGCCCGACTAAGGCAAATCCAACCTGGCCCAATCCCAGCGTTTGGTCCTCAACCGAGAGCATGAGCGCCCCATCGACATAGACCTCGATAAAATCCTTACTGATGATCGTATTTCGCTGCACCCGGAGGGAATGCCACTGAACCGGCTTGAAGTGGACAGACGCTTCGGCGAGGGACACCCTTCGGCCATTGGAGATACGCAACAGGTGGACCTTCTCTTGGACCGCATCGACCACTGCGGCATAGAAATTCTTGGCGTCCTGCGCACCCAGGACCAGCCCCCCAGCTCCCACGCCGTTTAGGGAACGAAAGCGAACGCTCAGATCCGGATATTCGTATTCCAACCCCTGAGCGAGCAACACCTGGAAACACTGCTCTCCACAACGGGAAGAGCCGGCCACGACATTCGGCAGAGATGGGGCGGTTGTGCTCGCCTGGACAGCCCATGTGGCGGGAGGTTCATTGGCCATATCTTGTTCGAAGCCCGTTGGGAAGTGATCGATCTGATCTTGGTCGAAGGTCCATTTCTGAAACAGTCCCCCGGTCGCTTGCTGCTTGAGATTGGCGGCTTTTTCTTCATGCGTTTCCAGCTGAACGCCGTAGCTCGAACCGCTCGCTGCCAGCCAACTGAGGCTGACGAAGAACAACGCGGAGCCCATGATTGGGAATCGTCTCATGACAGACTGCTGAATGATATCCAAGCAACCACGCACTGTCTACTTTGTGTTGGTGGGTTGCTTGATCTGGAGAATTTCGCGTTGTAACCGGTCACGTTGCTCGAGAATTTTCTTTCTCCGCTCCCACCGGTCCCACGTCCACCACCGGAGCTTCTGCTTGAACGTCACCGTCGGCGGCTTGGCACTACCACCCGGAGCCTCCTGGAATAAATAGCCATCGTGGCGGTCGCGCTGTTCAAAAAAACGCCGGTACAGATGGTCGTACAATCCTTTTCCTGAGTCTCCGCCTGCCATACTCACTCCATTGAGCCGCTGTTTGGCCTCTCAGCTCGGAAGCCAAACCTAAGCGTCACTGAATAGTACCTGGGCACAATGTAGCGCTGCAACCTGATTCGATGGCTATGCTATGATTCGCCCAATGACGGCGTTGTCTACGATGATCAGGGTTGCACCATGAATTCCAAACACGTCAATATGAAAGTAGCGGTCTCACGACTCTTGGTCGGGCTCGCGGCATCGCTAGTGATGGAGCCGCAATTGGCGCTAGCCCAGTCGCGTGAATCCGGCCTCCAGACCGCCATCGAATCGCTTTCCACAGACCGGATGCTTGCCGACATCCGAACGCTCAGCGGCCCTGCCTTTCATGGCCGACAAACCGGCTCGAAAGACGATCTCGAATCCGCGCAGTGGGTGGCGCAGGAATTTCTTTCAGCTGGGTTACGGCTCCCGCGCATTCGCAACAGCTCGCTGATCATTCCTTTCCCAACAGGAAAAGATGGTGCCACGTCAGGGGCCATGGCCACCCTCGTCCCCACCGCCACCCTTGTTTCGAACCCAAACGTCGGGATCGGCACCGCAAGCGAACTGATCACGAGGCGAGCCGGTCTCGATTTCCTCCCCATCTTCGATTCTCCATCCGCTGACACCCAAGGCCGGATCGTCTTCGTCGGATACGGCATCGTCGACTCTGAGCGAGGCATCGACGACTACGCCGGTGTGGAGGTCAACAACTGCATCGTGCTGTTTCTGCGTGGCAAGCCAGAACACTACCCACACCATGTCAGCCATGCCGACAAGATGCGGCTCGCCAAAGAACGTGGCGCCGTGGGGTATCTCACCGCAACCGGTCCGATACTCCACCCCTACGAAATCCGCCGTGGCGTCACAGGAAGCCCCAGTGCCTTCTATGGACAACTCCCCCCCGATATGGCCATTCCCGGAGCTTGGATCAGCACCGCTCTCGCCGAAGACATTCTTACTGACTCGAAGAGAGAAGTTCCGGATCGCCTCCGCGCCCTCCAGGAACGGCTGAACCAATCACCTTCCTCACAGGCTGCCACGACCGATCAATTTGCCTCGCTTCAGTGGAAGACGACCGAGAAGGAAGGGCTCTTGGTAAATGTGATCGGGATGATTCCCGGCACGGGAACGGACACCGTGATCATCGGCGCGCACCGTGACCACTTCGGTCGCCCAGGTGGGATACTCTTTCCCGGCGCGGATGACAATGCCTCCGGAACCGCTGTCGTTCTGGAAGTCGCGCGGACCTTGGCCAAGATCAACCAGCGTCCGTCACGAACGATTCTCTTTGTCTCGTTCAGTGGCGAAGAGCGCGACCTGCTCGGTTCACGACTCTATGTATCACGCCCGATTGCCCCGTTGAACGCCACGAAGGCCATGATCAACATCGATCATGCCGGCGTTGGGAATGGACGCCTCACCGTCGGTGTAACCGGGTTGGACAAGGATGGGCTGCTGGAGGCAGGGAAAACCGCCGGCGTTGACGACAAACTCGATCTCTATGGATTCTTCCCCGGTGGCGACCATGTACCGTTCAAGGAAGCCGGTGTGCCGACCGCCACCGTGGTGAGCGGAGGGGTGCATCCTCACTTTCATCAGCCGACGGACACCGTCGAAACCATCAACCCGGATATCCTCCATACCGTGGCTCGGTACGTGCTGACCGTCGCGTGGCAACAAGCTTACCAATCGTGACCTGCCACCCCTTGTCCTGGAAGCAGGAATATGAATCGTGTGCTTTCTTTACGGAAGCTCGTCAAGGAGTGTGGATTCAATCGGAGGCAGCGGAGAGGGTTGACGTGGCGGACCGGGAAGCACCGTCGAAGTTCCTACTTGGTTCGCACCTTGGATGAGTCCGATGGAAAGTTGTGGCCCCATAGTCATCACGGCGCCGCTCCACGCTTGCCCCGTCGACGGATTTCGGAAGTTGTAGGACTGAAAGTTCTGGCCCGGTGTGTACAGAAAACCTTGCGTTCCCTGATTGTCGATGTAGAGCGTGCCACCCCCGAATTTGAACTGCGGCGACACTCCACCCGCAAGCGACTGACCACTCGATGCGCCCGATAAGCTCTGCGCCATCGTAGAGGTCTGGGCAAAGAGCACTCCTCCCACCAACAGACACACAACACTGCCCCTCACGATTACTCGAATGAGCCGGGCCTTCTGTTCATTTCCACAGGGATACTGATCAATCATCATGACAGGTTTCATCGAAGACATGAAGACATTATAGTATGATCTTGTTGGACTGTCGAACCGGGAGGAGCCCATGCGTCTCACACTTTCACGTCCCTCACGTCATGCAATGATCGTCATCGCCGTCTTCTGGTGCATGACGGCTCCATCCGTCGGATGGAGCTTGGACATCACGGACCCTCCACCGACGGAACGACGGGAAACCGTCTCCCTGGCCGATGCCGCAGTACATGCGCTGCAGCACAACCTGGATATTACGGTTAGCCGCCATACCAAAGAAAGCCGCCTGTTCGACATTACGGTTGAACAAGCCAAATTCGATCCGACCCTGAGCGTGAACGGTCAATATAATAGGACCGTGAATCCCCTCAATCGACCGGTCTTCGGTGGAACGGGAGCATCGCTTGGTCAGATCACGACCTTCGACCAACGCAGCACGTCCCTGACCTTTGATGCCTCGACTAATCTCATCACGGGGGGAAATTTCGATGTGAACTATGCCCCGTCCCGTAGCAGCATCAATCAAAATGTCGCTCGAGGATTCTTGTTCAATCCGTCCTGGACCGGCGGCCTGGCCTTCACTTTTACCCAGCCCCTTCTTCGTAATGCTGGGATCGCGATCAACCAGACCTTTATCAAGGTCGCACAAAATAATGCCGAGGTCGAGCAGCACGTGTTCCGGGACCGGGTGATGACGGTCGTCGCCACGGTGGAGCAAACGTACTGGGAACTGGTCTTTGCGAACGAAAATCTGAAAGTTGCACAGGCCGCCATGAAAGCCGCCGAAGAACTGTTGGCGACGAATCGCGCGAAGGCCAAGGCTGGCATCATGTCCATCGTCGACGTGCTCCAAGCTGAAGCCGCCGTCGCATCACGAGTAGAACAAGTGTTGGTGGCTGAGAAAACCATTCGCGATCAGGAAGATCAGCTACGACGTCTCTTGAACCCGGGAGAGGACGAGCTGCGGCAAGACGTGCGGCTCACACCGGCTGACTCGCCTATCACATTCCTGGAGCCCATCAGTCTTCAAGAAGCCATCGATACGGCGATCGAACAACGCCCGGAAATCGCGCAGGCCAAGAAGAATATCGAATCCGGCGAGCTGAACAAGCAGTTCGCCAGGAATCAATTGCTCCCGACCCTGTCATTCCAAGGCACCATGGGACTCGCCGGACTGGGCGCTGACTACGGGGACTCGTTCACCAAAAACTTCAGCGGGGACTTCTACAATTACGGAGCCGGGCTGGTCTTCAGCTATCCGCTCGGCAATCGTTCCGCCGTCAGTACCTACAACAAGCGGAAACTGGAGGCCCAGAATGCCGAGGTCGCGCTGACCAATGTGCGGCAGCAAATCATCGTCGGGATTCGTGAAGCGGTCCGGCGTGTTCAGACCGACTTCAAGCGTATCGAGACCACCAAATCAGCACGCATTATGGCAGAGAAACAATTGCAGGCCGAACAGGAACGGTTGAAAGTTGGACTCAGTACGACTCGTTTCGTGCTCGATTTTCAACGGGATCTCGCCACGGCTCAGGGCAACGAGCTGCGCGCCATCGTCGATTACAATAAGTCCTTGTCCAACCTGGCGCGCCATAAAGCGACGACCTTGGACCGTTATCATCTCGAACTCTCCTAACCGTCCAGTGGCGTCAGGGTCAAACCAGCCGGCTCCTATTCACCTTTCCGGTGCAGGGGCTGCGCTGGCACTCTTGCCTATCGGTGCCACGTTCGGCTACTACGGTCTCCCCAATTCGTTTCAGGAACAGCTTCTGGTCCAATTTGCCCCACAATTCCTTGCCTACATGGGACTCGGCCTCTGGATGAGACGTGCCTCACCCGTTCTGGCGCACCTCGGTCTGGAAAGAGACATGATATGGGATGGATTGCGTTGGGGAGCCGTGACGGGACTACTGTTAGGGGCAATGAACACGGTGGTTATCCTCGTCGTCTATCCATCCTTAGGGTACGACATCATCTTCTTGAAGCACACGCCGCACGGTCGGCTTCCCGTCCTCCTCATGGTTCCCTGGCTGATCTGTGGCATTGCGGTGTTTGTAGAAATAAACTTCCGCGGATTCATCTTGGGCCGTCTGGCTGAACTCGAATCACTCTGGTGGAAGTCGCATTCTCCCCGCCGACTCGCACCCCTTGCCCTTCTCGCCAGCTCGTTCACCTTTGTATTCGATCCGTTCCTGGTCAATACGTTTCAGCACCTCCACTGGATCGCGCTCTGGGACGGACTGATCTGGGGAAGCATCTGGCTGACCACGCGCAATCTCTGGATCACGATCGTGGCCCATGCTGTTGAAGTCATCATTATGTACAGCGCCGTGAGAGTCGCGATAGGATAAACGCCGATGGTGCTACGCTGATTCCCTTTCCCAGTGAGTCATTCGATCGACTCATATGGACCTGGTAAAGAGATCAGAGCGAACGACGCGGCATCAATCGTGACCACATCACCACTTGGGGAGGAGATGACAGCGTGAACGATCTTGGCAAGTATCTGCTCTATTTCTTGTTAGGCGGCAGTATCGTCAGCTTCTCGACCTATCTTGGCGCACAGGGGAAATCGTTCCTGGCCGCCATGGCCGGCACGTTCCCCGCCATCACCGGTGTGACGTTCATTCTGCTCTATACGAACGGCGGTGGAACGACGACGGTGGCCTATGCGAAGAGTCTGCTGTGGTTCGTCCCACCCTGGACCGTCTACGTTGTCTCCATGATCCTGGGCATCCCCCGTCTCGGCTTCTGGCCTGCCATGGCTGGGTCACTTGTTCTGTATATGGGATGCATCGGGTTGCTGAAGGTATTCCTCAAATCATGAAAAAACCGGCGGCGCGGCTCTTATGCTGCCCCGCCAAACTGCTGCTGATTGATCTCTTCTAAGGCCGACACCATTTCGTCTAGGGCCGCGGTCACGGATTGGCTGGCTGTGTGAGAGGGGTTGGTACCATCGCTCGAGAAATCGGAATGATGCTCATGTTGGTGGACGTTCTGACAGAATTGATCGATCGTTTCTTTCCAATAGTGAGGCCCTGATTCTTCATCCAACAACTGTGCTTGGTCTTGCGAGAAAGGCCCATCGAATTGTTCTGCCCGCAGTTTCCACATCGCTTCCATGGCTTGTTGACGTTCTTGGTTGAGGTCCAATCCGCTGGCCCGCTCGTTGAGTGCAGCAAACAGTCCCCCGACGATGTGATCGACGTGCGATTCTGGAAACACCCCCGCGCAGGCCTGCATCAGAAGATATTTATGGAAGAGAAAGACCTCAGCACTGATACGCGCATCATCCACAGAGGGACCATACGCCCTGGCCAGTTCACGAAGCGCATCAGCCGACGGCCCGCACAAGGCAGACCCGAGAAGAGGCATAATGCGACGCCCCAGCCCAAGATATTCTTCATGGGTAAGAAGTGCCATCGGTTGGGCTACTCCACCACCACGGCGGTTCCATTGGCACTGACCATCAACATACTGCTGTTGGTGCCGATCGTTTCATAATCGATATCGATGCCGACGATCGCATTGGCGCCAAGATTCCGAGCCTGCTCCTGCATTTCCTCCAGCGCGATGTTCTTGGCCTTGCGAAGCTCCTTTTCATAAGCTGCCGACCGTCCGCCGACGATATCCCTCACCGACGCGAAAAAATCCCGAAAGATGTTCGCGCCCAGGATCGCGTCTCCGGAGACCAATCCAAGGTATTTGATGGCCTTCCTACCTTCAATCGTGTTGGTTGTCGACAGAATCATGTCCCCTCCTCATTACGTGCTGCTATCGTCTCACTTAGTGGGCTGAATAGCCAAACCATTTACTGAATTCCTGCCTCTGCGAGCCATTTCATACACCGAAACCTGGTGGGTTCTTGGCAGCCTTTTCAGGCTATTCTCTAGCCATGCGCGATGCAAACGCCGGGCGGTGGATCGTTATGGACCCTGCCCCCTACGTGCCCACGGGCCTTCACTGACTCATGCACGAAGTCTCCGGGATTGACGGTTCGCTGTGGGTCCTTCTTCGGATCAAAGTTTTTGGAGACGATGGCATCCGGATCACACAGGGATTCATAGTGCTTCAACTTCTCCTCGTCGACCGGAAGGCCGGTCTCCTTCGCTCGCCGCAGCATCCAACTGAGGGCGATATTCGACAAACCTGGACATTGTCCACCTCCGACATCGGAATGGACTCCGCGAAACCACACTTCCTGCAGCCGATCGCCGATCGTTCCGCCTTTCCTCGGCTCGACCCGAGTCAGACAAAAATTTCCGCGCCGTTCATCGAGCGCCATCGCGTGATAGCAATGTTTGACATTGTCAGGCAGTGTGAGATGCCACCCAATATTCAGATCATTCCCCGGCAGGCCGAAACAAGCGACCGTATCCCAGAGACCAAGAAAACGCACTTCGGCTTCAGGCTGCTCCTCCTGCACTTGATTGGCAAAATGCAGCGCCAGCGCCGCCCCGCGACTAAACCCGATGATATCGACCGTTCGATCCCCCTCTGCAAAGTACTGACGCATCTGCTCCAACCCCCTGGCAATCCGAAACGGTCCTCCCACTCCGGCCAGACCACCAAGAAGTTTGCCAATGAATCCCAGCCGCGTCCCAACTCCTTCCAAGTAGAACACATTCATATCGAGCGGAAGGCACTTGCAGAATTTGAGAACGTTCGTCTCCTTGGCTTCTTCAGCTTCATCTTCATTCCAAGTTCCATCAAAGGCATAGAGTGCCACGTCAAGCTCCTCCTTTCATGATGGTCAACGGTGATTAATCAGCCATCCTGCGTGACACTGATGTGGGTCCAACTCTCGGACAGTGTTGGCTTGCAGATCTTAGTGTGGCTTCCTCGCATTTCTGACTCCACATCCTTATGGCACGGTAGAACGCTATGGACACGAGAGTGTGAACCTCGTCAGTAGCCAAGACGGTGAACTAATTGCTTTTTAATACCGAGGTGTATACACGTCGCCTGGCTTATCGGGCAATTCATTGTGTGTACTTAGTTGTCTGTCTATAGTTGCCCATCGCCAAGCTGTCGGTCTTGATCTCCACAGAAGCTGCTGCTCCTATCACCTTGATGCCTCGAAGATTGTTCAAATACGTGCGACTGTCATTCCGCGTGGTATCGTCATCTGCCGTTATTTCAAAAGGCGTGGACCCAATAATGGCTTTAATAGTTTCTGTCCCGTAGGGGGCTTTGATCTCGAACCATTGTTGGCTGGTGTCGTCTCCGAATGAATAGGTCTTCCCACCTTTAATGAAGTTCTGCTCTCGGTACACATTCGGTACGAGATGCACCACTGTCCCATCCGCCTGGAAATAGTCCAACTTCAAGTAAGCGTCACGATCCGACTGGACATAGATGATCAGTTTGTCGTTTTCAATAAATCGGCCGTCTTTCTTGTTAGTCCACACCTTCAGGCCAGACATCGGGCTTGTCGGCACGGCCACCTTCTGAGCCTCTCGGCTGATTTCTATAGCCGAAAGGCGCTGTGTCAACATTTTGTAGACAAAAACCGGATCGATCTTCCCACGCAGCGTAACGCATATTTCCCTGATTTTATGCAGCTCTGTTTCAATAGTGATCTCCTGTAACAACGTAGCACTGACGGTCTGAACAAGATCATCCTCGATCTGATAGTGCTTGACGCGTGTGGTCGATTCAATAAAAGCACGATGACTTCGAACGGCAGACTCCTTTGCAAAAGCCATAGCAACCAAGCGAGCTTTTGCGAGTACCTCATCATTGCCAAAACGATAACATCCTGTGCCTCGCACGGTGTCTAATCTCTCTATCTCTTCCGCATAAGTCATGCCCAATAGTCCAACATGTAGAGCAATCAGAATAAGCAGAGCAGAAATTGGTGGGCGTGTATGCATAGTAGTCCCTCTGCCATAGTCTTGTCGTCTAGGGCTAATGGCATGTGACTGTTACCTTCAGTTACATGTAACCTCAATTTTTGAGTCGGTGATTGGCGCATGCAAAACGTCCTTCCTTCAGCGTCTGTTGCTGCTCCAACTGACTGTTTGGCAGTACCTGCTTTCACGAGTCATCTGACGTCTCACCAAATGGAATAAACAGAGACAGCACGGAGTTATGGAGCATCCAGAGCAAGACGGAAGCCGATGAATCCTGCCCTGGTGTTGGTGACACTCCAATTTTGGTGCAAGTAAGACAGAGACTCCGGCAGGAAGACCCACGAGCCACCCCGAATCACACGACCACCACATTTCTCCTTGCCAACTTCAATGCAATCCTGCACCCACTCCCATACGTTTCCACTCATGTCAAACAGCCCAAGATCGTTTGGTTTTCTCCCGCCGACGGGCTCTGTTCGGTGTGTATTGTATACCGCATACTCGGCCAGCTGCTTCTCATCGGATGTCCCTGCCCACTCAATATCTTTACCTCCACTTCGCGCTGCATATTCCCATTCCGAATCCGTGGGCAGCCTATAGGATTTGCCTGTCGCCTGAGACAGCCATTTGGCATAAGCTGTGGCATCATCCCACGACACGTTGATTATGGGTCGCGTATCACGACCCCAACTTTCATCGTTTGGCAATCGACCACCGGTCAACTCCACATACCGATCGTACTCCAGAAATGTCACTTCGAACTTGCCTATGGAAAACGGCTTGACTGTCACCTGGCGAAGAGATTGTTGATTGCTAGGCCCTAGACGATGGATGTCTCCTTGTTGATAGATTCCTCCTGGAATCGGCACCATGACCGGTTCAGTCAGTGGCACAAGATGCATCCGTACCATAGCAATGGATCTGGCATATTGAAGGTTCACTCCTTCGCTTTCCAACCAGGCCAGCGGCCCTCCGAGCACCATAAGTACAAGACAACCCATTGTGGCAGTCACCCATCGCCTACGAATCATTCGCATCTTGCTATCCGTGACAAACTGATGCTCACGCGAGGAAAATGAGTCCGGCTTGTTCCTCAGCCAGTCCAAGGCCTCACGCAATGGCAACCCACGGAGCAGGAGGTCCGGGCTTTGCCTGTTCTTGTTCCATTCCTTTATCTGGTTATTAAGTCGCTGCTGCCAGACCAGAAATGCCTTGTTGTCCTCCAGCCATCCGACTAAGCGAGGCCAGGCCCGGAAGAGGGCTTCGTGGGCCACCTCGAGTGTTCTTCCGTTTTCACCTCCATCCGAGACCAGCAAACGAGCACTGACAAACTGTTCGAGCACATCGCGGGTGGAGTGGGTAGTACTAAGTAGTTCTTTCCAGAAAACCGGTTGCTTCGCATATTGGTCATTATCAGCCACTCGTACCATTGACAGAAAAGCGTCTTGCAGATCGGATAGCTCCGCTTCAGATAGCCTATTGGCGCTCAGAACAGCCTCGGCAGCTCGTGCGATACACCCATCAAGTCGCCCCAGTTTGTCACGATATTGCTCAAGCGTCAGACGCTTCTCATGTTTACCAAAACCATCCCAGAGCTCACGGAGCGTAAAGGCGAGCAGAGGCAAGGCATCCGAGGTTTTGGTATCGCTGATCATGGCCTGGACCAATCCCGATCCTAGCTCAAGGCCAACGATCTTGGCCGGGCCTTCAATCACCGAAGCGAAGTCGTCGACCTGCATCTGCGGCACCACAAACGGCTCGACTCGTAGCCTTCGCATGGCCGGATCATCTTGAAACGAGCCAAGAAAATCAGAACGCAACGTGGCCAATACCATGAGGTGGCTGTCCTCACGGTCCAGCACGGCGTGCAGAAACGCCAGAAACTGATTTCCCTCTTTGTTGGCATCGCTAGCCAGCAGCTCTTCGCACTGATCGATCATGATTAAAACGGTTGCATCTCGTAACCCACTATTCTCTCGCAACTCCCTGATCAACTGTAGAAACGTATCGGCGGGCTGCTTTGCTTCCTGCTCATCCCAACGGATTCTGTCTCTAAACTGAACGGCTGAGCCAAACCGTCTGCTAAGCACAGTTGCAAACTCGTCAAAGGGAGCGTTCACCGGCCTGAATGGATCGATTACAATCCACCGCTGGTCCCGCTTCAGTCTTGGCAGCAGGCCCGCCCGCATAAGGGACGACTTGCCGCTTCCAGATGCACCAAGCATGAGCGTGAGCCGAGACCCTCCGAACTGTTGGAGGCGATTGAGTAACGCCTGGGCTTCGCGAATCTCTTTGTCGCGTCCGAAAAAGACAGCGGCATCCTGTTCTTGAAACGCCATCAATCCGGGGTATGGTGGCCTCGTACCGTCCCAGTCGAACAGGTCTTTTGGGTCCAGCCCGACAGCAAGGAAGCCCTTCTCCAAGCGCTGGTACGCTACATCCCATCCGACCATGGCATCGATGACCTGGACATTGGTGAGGACGCGATCCACCTGTACATTGTCGATTTTGATCGGAAACACCGGCTTGCCCAGCGCCCTCGCGTGGGTTATCTCAGCAAAGCACCAGCGTGACGCCATGGAGACATGGCTACAGAGGACAATCACCACTCGGCATTCACGTAACTTCGCATACAACTCTTTCTCCCAATCCCGCCCTGCAGGAATTCCCTTCTCAGGATCGAAATCGAGGAAAACAGATCGATGACCCCACTGCTCCAGCTGCGCCTTCACTTGCTGTGCAATAGCGTTGTCTCGGCTACTGTGACTAATGAAGATGCTGCTCATAAATTTACAATAGAAACCCGGGTGGCTACGTAGGGGCGCATTCTACCCGTTCAGCCAACAAAGGCAAGAACCAGCGCTGCAACGTCATTGAACCAAGCCCCGACTGTTGCTACCATGATCGGTCACTCTGATTCAGGAGCGATCACCGTGCCAAACCCTCTGTCCTTCAAACCTTCAACGGATCACCTCATCATTGAGGGAGCCCGTCAAAATAATCTCAAGAATATCTCACTGCAGATTCCCCATAACAAAGTCACGGCCATTACCGGCGTCTCTGGGTCCGGCAAGTCGTCACTCGCGTTCGATACGATCTTCGCCGAAGGTCAGTGGCGGTATGTCGAATCGCTCTCGACTTATGCCCGGATGTTTCTCGACAAAGTCGCTCGGCCGGACGTCGATCGAATCCTCAACGTGCGCCCAGCCATTGCCATTGAACAAAGGAATCAGGTACGCACGGCGCGGTCAACGGTAGGGACAACGACGGAGATCGCCGATCTGTTGCGCCTCCTCTTTGCCAAAATCGGCAAACCCACCTGCCCAAATTGCAAACAAGAAGCCCGCTCCTTTCAGCCTGACACTGTCGCAGACCATCTGCTGAAAGGATGGCCCGATAGTCGAGCGATGGTGCTGTGTCCCATTGCGCCCCCTTCTGCCAAAGACGAACCTACGTTTATTCAGTCACTCCTGAAGCGCGGATTCACCAGGCTCAAGACGCAGGACGATGTGATTGATCTGCAAGACATCGGACAGATCCGTCTCCATAAGTCTCTCTCCCTCCATCTCGTTCTCGATCGGCTGGTCATCCGGGAGGACAATCGCAGTAGGCTGGTCGAGGCAATCGAAACAGCCTTCCGTGAAGGAGAGAGTCGCTGTTCGGTCGACATCATCGACCACGGACGACAGTCTTACAGTACGAAATTTCTTTGCCAGAGTTGTGGGCGCACCTTCGAACCTCTGCGGCCGATTCTCTTTTCGTTCAACCATCCCGTCGGCGCCTGCCCTGAATGTAAAGGTTTTGGGAATGTACTGCGCTATGATCCTGAACTGGTGATCCCCGACCCCACCAAGTCGCTCGCGGAGGGTGCAGTCGAGCCTTGGAGCAAGCCCAGCTCTGCCTGGTGGCAGAAGCAGATGCTCGCTGCGATGAAGAAACAGGACGTCGATGTCGACGCTCCATTCGAGTCGCTGTCGGCAGATCAACAGCGATTGCTTTGGGAGGGCAACAAGTCGTTTGACGGCATCAACGATTTCTTCGAATACCTCGAAGGCAAGCGCTACAAGCTGCACGTCCGTGTCTTTCTTAGCCGTTACCGTACCCCCTTTGATTGCCCTGGTTGCCATGGGAGCCGCCTCAGGCCGGAAGCGCTGTTCGTCAAGGTTGCCGGATACGATATTCAGCAGGCAACGGAGCAAACAGTTGAGAGTCTTGCTGGATGGGTGGAGCCTTTGCCCCTCGGGCAGTTCGAACAAGACATCGCAACGGATATTCTCCGGCAGCTTTCAGCGAAACTGGGATTCCTTCAGCGTGTCGGCCTGGGATACCTGACGCTTAATCGACAGACAAAGACGTTGTCAGGAGGAGAGGCCCAACGTGTGGCGCTCGCGAACCAACTAGGCTCTCGGCTCGTCGGCACCCTCTATGTCCTCGACGAACCAACGATCGGCCTTCACGCAAGAGATGCGGATCTGTTAGCCGGCATCCTCCACGACCTGGCCGACACCGGCAATACGGTCGTGGTCGTGGAGCATGACCGCCGCATGATCGAATCGGCTGACTATCTGGTTGAACTGGGCCCCCAGTCCGGCGAAAAAGGCGGTGAGATTGTCTGTGCCGCGCCCACTCAGGAATTCATCCATGACCGTCGGGCAACCACCGCTCGATACCTACGTGGCGAAGACACTATTCCTCTCCCAACCAAGCGGCGCAGGGGCAACGGCAAGATGCTCGTGCTCGCCGGTGCGGCCGAACATAATCTCAAGGACCTCCTCGTCCGCATTCCCCTCGGCATGTTGGTCTGTGTGACAGGTGTTTCCGGATCGGGCAAGAGTACGTTGGTGGAAGATACCTTGTATCGGGCGATCGCCCGTGCCTTTCGTGTGGAATCTCTGCCGATGGGCCGATTCAAGGCCATCAAAGGGCTTGAGCACCTCAAGGGGGTTCGCTTGATCGATCAACAACCAATCGGGCGCACGCCGCGATCCAATCCCATTACCTACCTGAAAGCGTTCGATGAGATCCGCCAACTTTTCGCCTCGGAACGTGACGCGCAACGGCAAGGATTCACACCCGGCCACTTTTCCTTCAACGCGGCCGGTGGCCGCTGTGATCGCTGCGAAGGCAGCGGTGTCGAAAAACTGGAGATGTATTTCTTTGAAGACATCTACGCGCCCTGCGAGATCTGCGAGGGCAAGCGCTTCAAGCCTCAGATCTTGAAGATTCGATACCGTGGAAAGAATGTCTCAGAGGTCCTCAACATGACGGTGGAGGAAGCCCTGTGCTTCTTTGCCGGGGCACTGAAGCTCCAAGAGCGGCTGCATCTGTTGATATCCATCGGCCTCGGCTACTTACGGCTCGGACAATCCGCTACGACCCTCTCTGGCGGCGAAGCTCAGCGCTTGAAAATTGCCGCGGAACTGATGGCTGGGAAAGGAAACAGGTACCCCTCGAGGAGCTCGGGGAGCCGGTCCCCTGGCATGCTCTACATCATGGATGAACCGACCACCGGTCTGCACTTTGAGGACATCAAGAAGCTGCTTGGCGTTCTCCACAAACTCGTGAACGCCGGCAATACGCTGGTCGTCGTCGAGCACAATCTCGATGTTATCAAGTCCGCCGACTGGATCATCGACCTCGGCCCAGAAGGGGGTGCTGCCGGTGGACAGATCGTCGCCGAGGGTCGACCGGAACAAGTGGCGAAAGTGGCAGCGTCACATACGGGACGGTTTCTGGGAAAAGCTCTCAAACCAAGTTGTGTATGATATCTACTACTAGGGTCCGACCTAGAATCTAGGCCGGACCCTTCGTTACTGTAACTAGTCGTCACCTTCCAACTTACTAAGATCCTCGGACGCAATGTGGTCTGCACCAGATAAGTTCAGCGTGTAGTTGACAAGATCACTCACCGTAAAACGTCCATTCTTACCTAGTGTTGGAGTCCACTCAGGGTCCTGCCAGAGATAGGACGCCTTATCAGCCAACAGGCATGCGACAAACGTACGCGCGACAATGGCTGCACCCGCACCTGCCAAGCGGCGTCCGTTTGCCCTGACTTCGCCTTCGCGCAATGTGTAAAACCATAGCGGTGCTGGGCCAGAACCCACCTTTTCTGTTTTCATTTTCCAGATTTCGTCTTCGGTCAGACGATTCTTGATACGTAGTCGGCAGGCAACACTCTGTCCATCCGGGAGACGCACATCGAGACCGCGCTGAAGATTGCGCGTCGCTAGTGAGCGGAATTTATCTGGCGTTCCAGGCGGCACGACACCGTCAGGTAACCGCAGCATAACGGTTGATAGCTTTGTATCCACCAGTTTGCCGGCCTGTGCAGTAGGTCCAAAAAATGTACTCCACTCGATTCTGAGTTCTGCTGGGATCGGGCGGAATCCCCGGAGATCCCCCACGGAGTTTGGGATTGATGGATCATTGGGAAACAATACCGCTGCCCGAGGACCACCATTCGGCCCCCCGGTCCTGCCAAGGAGATAGCCCGGACGGGTTTGACTGTGGCCAAACCGATAGGCCGCGACACTAAACTCGACTGGCATGAAGGCATGACCAGAAAATTTGAACGGAGGATGTTCAACTGTGCTTACCACGAGGTTACTCCCGCAGATGCGTGGCAGAAATTCGTTTACGATAAGCCACTGATAATGCCAGCGGACCATCTTTTGCGCCGCCTCAAACCGCCCTCGTCCAACCGGCATACTCGCAAACTCTTTCTCAAACACTTGATTATGAAACTTGAGCCAGAGCAGGTGTAGCTGGGAGATAATGGCATTCTCATCATTCCGTGGATCTCCGATCAGTGCGGTGCCCTGTGAGTTGCGTGGCAAGTCATTCCCATCTGGAGAGAGCAAGAAACGAAACGGCTTGTCGCGATCATATAGATGGGGTTGGACCGCAGGGCCCAGACCATACAGAGAATCGAGTTCCAGGGCTGGCGTCCGGAAGTTCGTCGTTGCGCTGACATCAACCTGCTGCTCAAGCTGAGAAGTGGTATCAAGCGTCAAATCATGATCGATAAATTGGCCAAGAAAGGTGTACCCTGCCTTGATACGTGGGTTATTCTGAGTCGTGTCAGATGGGGGCGGACTCCCGCCATCCATGGCACCTCCGACTTTACCAAGATCGATTGGGCCAGGATCAAAACTCTTTAGCGAACGAAGCTCAGGAAACATCCGGCCGAAGCGGCCAGATTGATTGTATCGTCCGTGCGGAACGTTGAGCCCTCTGTTATCAAATCCATGCATCATGGACCTCCTCAATTGTTATATTTTGTGATTTTCCCGAGACACATAACCACCATCGGTGATCCGTACACGCCTACCTCTTCTTTCTGAGCGAGCACTGACCAGAAGCTGACGTTACCAGCTTGATCAACACGGAATGGTCGTTGACGGCTCGGCCTTTTTGGTGACCGCACTCTTACCAACAGCAAACGACATACCACTCGATAACGATGCACGGCATTCTCGCCATGCAAGTAGTTTACTTTCCGTACTATCAGTCATTTATGGTTTCTTGGATCATGGTATACACGTGGTGCGAATCACTCTGATACTGCACGCATGTATCACAACAGATTCAGGCGTTGTATCTGATACGATACCGAACGAGATAGACTCACTGGTATTCTTGAAGTTTATGCAAGAATCAGAAGAGAGGGGGACAAGGTCATCTATAAGCCTCGCTCCAGTACTCCCCTGTGCGTTGTTCGAGCAATTCTTCTAGGAAGGGCACACTGATAAACCGGTCTTATTCGTTGAGGCCTGATACTCCTACGGAAATGAATGGAAGATATGATGAGGAATTGCCGAGTCACACTTGCGACTCTGGTTCGGAAGATGAGCGAAAACGATGGAGCAGATCAAACGGCGGACTATTCTCTCGGATGATCGTTTTTTGACGCTGGTGATTCCCCAACCAGCTTCTTGTGCAGAAGTTTCTTGCTGACGGTCGTGACAGTAAACGCCAGCACAATGGCAACCGGAACAAAGACGGCTGAGGCGAGATTCGCATTGCCGAGCCAGCCCATTTCGGAAAGCCCCTTGAAGACATATCCCGCCAACCCAGCTAGATAGTACGCAATCACAATCACCGATAACCCTTCGACGGTGTGCTGAAGGAGAACCTGGCTCTTCGTCGTCTTATCGACGCTTTGGAGGAGCGACAGGTTTTGTGCTTCCAGAATCAAGTCGATGCGCGTACGGATGATGGCGATGATGCCCTCAAAGCCGCCGCGAAGCGTATCGACACGTCGCAAGAGTTGCTGATAGCCTTCCGCGACACCAGTGACGCCACTCAGAACATAATCTGAGATCGGACGATACGATTCCATCCGTTGTTCTCCGATGGAGACCAGCGTGGTATGCACGATCTTGTCGTAGGGAATCGACGCGGACAGCTCGAAGTGTAATTGGCCGGCCATACGATTGGTTTTCAACAAGTCCTGAGTCAAACTGTTCAGCCACCGCTGTAACGTCTCTGAGTTGGCGTGCCCGATATGAGAGGTGATGATTTCTCGTTGCTCCAGATGCACCTTCTCGAATTTATAGACATGATCGATGGCGGCAGAGAACAACGGTTTCTGCATCAACAGCAAATGGTAGTAGGTCTCAATCCGCACAATGGCATCCACAATATCCTTCAACCGCGAGGTCTGGGCCTTCGGCTTGAGACTCACCCAATAGCGTTCACGCCCCAACTCGTCCGGAGTAAAGCTGGTGACCACGTTGGTCGAGTCGCCGAAGATCCGGCTACCGTAGAGTACCGGCCCTGGGAATAGGAGCGGCATTTGCTCGCCTGTCGGCAACGCCTCCTCGGTGAGCAGAATATCGAGTCGGCAGACGACATTTCCGAGCGGCGAGATCATGAATGTGTAGTCTGGAAAGGTCAGCGGACCAAATGAGACCTCAGGTTTGGCCGGAAGGTGCCAGATCTGATAGTTGTAGTATTCCGTGTGGGCCTGCCACACAAGGATCAGTCGATCGCCCCCCGCTGATTCCTTAATGCCGTATCCAAATGTTTCCTTCAACACGATGGACTCTGCCGCCACATTGAGCGTCTCAAGGAGCGACTGGAATTCTTCCCGGCTGGCCGGACGCTGTGTCGGAGGATCGGACATGCGAAACGCTTTAAAATGCACATGGGCCGGCGCGCGCAGCCATCGCCCGATCGGCTGCTGTGGGCGTTCATGCAACTTTCTCAGAAAGGTTTCAGTTTCCGATTGAGGCATATCCGGTTGATCCACGTGATTTTTTCGTCTCCCCGACTAGAAGCATGACCCTAACACCCTACACGACCGGCTTCAACAATCGCATGGTGGTATCCGGAGGAGACGCCAAGAAAGGTTCTAGTTACAGGATGGATCGAACGGCATCTCGGCGTACGGGCGATAGGCCTCGCCCAGCGTGAGAAGAATATCTCCCCAAACACGCGCGGGATCGCTCTCAAACACCACCTGAGGATCGGCTGGTATGGTAATCCACGAACCGGTCTTCATCTCATTCTCAAGCTGGCCCGACCCCCAGCCTGAGTACCCAAGGTAGGCACGAAAAAATTCTTTGGTTCCAGCCCCGGTGAGAATCCGCTCGACCATGCCGACGTCACCCCCAAGACACACGCCATCGAACACGTGGTGCGCATTGTCTGGAAACGTCTCTCCTCGATAGAGCAGCATGACCTGATTCGTCTGCACAGGCCCGCCCGCATAGAGAACATGACCCGCTCCTTCAATCACCGGTATCTGGGGGAGGGCCTCAGAAATCGACATGGCCGTGGGACGGTTCACGATAACCCCGAGCGCCCCCTCCGGTCCATGCTCGCAGAGCAACACGACGGTCTGCCGGAAGTTGGGATCACGGAGGCTCGGTGCCGCGATGAGAAAAATCCCTTTCCGGAGTTCGGTGCTCATGAGACAAATCCTACCGTGCTCCTGTCACTTGCGCAAGCGCGGTCCTCATCTTGGCAGAGTTATGCCATCGGGGATTACAGTTTGTATAACGACGTACGGCGATCGCCAAATAAATCGTTGTAGCGATTCAATGCCTTGTCACGTGCCTCGGCCGGGTCGATATCAAGGATGGTCAGCTCTTCCCCGTCACGGGATGCTCGATGTCTGATCACGCCCTTGGGAGTCACGATTTCACTTTGACCGATGTAGGTCAACCGATCTTTGCTATCACGGGCCTCGCTCCCGATACGATTGCATGTCACGGCGAACACCCGATTTTCAAGGCACCGTACCGGCATGGAATCCGGGCAATTCGGCAACACCAGGTTGGAGGGATGACATAGAATATCCGCACCCTGCAAGGCTAAAGTCCTCGCAGCCTCTGGATAGTACCAATCGAAACAGATCATCACACCGATCTTCGCCGGCCCGATATCCCAAACGTGAAAGCCTGAGTCTCCGGGGCTGAAGAACTGCGTCTCTTCGTGGAAGAGATGGGTTTTTCGATAACAACCAAGAAAACCGGATGGTCCAACGACCACAGCAGAATTGTAACGGTGAGCCCCGGATCGTTCCGGAAGTCCTGCCACGAGGTGCATCTTCCGTCGTCTTGCGAGCTCACTCAGCCGACGAACAGTCACACCATCGGGGACCGGTTCGGCCAACCGCTGGGCCTCTTCCTGAGAAACAAACTGATAGCCTGATGCAAACAGTTCCGGGAGTACAATGAGGTCGGCATCCGCCTGTTCCAGCTTAGCCGTGACTGCGTCAAGATTTGCAGCCACATCACCGAACTGCGGATCGAACTGGTAAAACCCAACTCTCATGAAACACTCCGCTCCATACGAGAACGGGCAGGGACGATGTCCCTGCCCGTACAAACTCCACACTCGCTACGCCAACCTCGCGGCTAGCCTCGCCTTCTACTTCACTTCACTCAGATGCATCGCGGCGCCATTGGCATGTTCCGTACAGGCGTCCGCATGTCCGGCCTTTCCATGTTTCACGGCCTCGGTGAGATGCTTGATCCCCTCATCCAAATGAGGGTTCTTCATTCCCGCTGCTTGTGCATGCTTGAGGGCTTCACTCGCATGCTCAACACAGGCATCCGCATGCCCTTCCTTCCCATGTGATGCGGCGCCTTGCGCATGTTCGACCGCTTCGCTCATGTGCTTATTCCCGGCAAATGCCGAGCTGTTCAGCATCGGTGCACCGACCAATGCGCTCAGACCGAACACCAACATCGTACTACGAACGATTCTGCTCATCATGGCTGCCTCCTTGATGGTTGACAATTCGCAGTTTGCACTCACTGAATCTCGTGAGTAGACCTTACACAGCGCTCCTCAACACTGTCAAGAATGTTTGGCCGAGGGATCAAATCCAAGAATTTTCTGAAGCGCGTGCAAATCTTTCTCGACCGGAGCCGCAAAGTCCCGACTCCACTCCCACCACGATCCTGGGTAATTGCTGAGCTTCGGATATCCAGTCAGCCGGAGAACGAAATAGAGCCAGGCTGATCGCACACCACCGGTACAGTAACAAATGATGTCCTGGCCGCTTCGAATGCCTTTGGCCTCCAACATTTCCTTGATGACGGCCGGGTCCTTGACGGTCGCATCTTTATTCAAAAATCCGTTCCACGCCACATGGATGGCGGTGGGGATATGCCCGGGCCGCGGGATGCCGGATACTTCTTTCCCGAGAAATTCCTCGACGCTGCGCGCGTCCAGAATGGCCGTCTGGGGATGCGGCGATCTGACGATCGCCTTGATGTCCTCCTTCAACGCAAGCAACGATTGCACTGGAGAAGCTTTGAAGGTGCCCGTCGAGGGAGACACATGCCCATGTTCGAACGGCCGCTTCTCAGCCGTCCACTTCACCCATCCTCCATCCAAAATCCGGAGGCGTGTGTGGCCCAGATATTCCAACATCCAAAACATCCGCCCTTCATCCCCCCAGTTGTCGAAGGGGTTGGAGTAAATCACGACCTCACTGTCGTTGTTGATCCCGAGACGACGGAGTATCAGCTCAATCTCAGACAGATCAGGGTTCAACAGCCCCTTTGGCACGGCGGTGGGATCGCTGTAGTCATGCCACGTTGAATGAACAGCGCCGGGAATATGGCCACCAAATTCGTAGGCAGCCTTGCCACGCACATCGATGATGACGAGGTTTGGCTGTCCTAACTGCTGCTGAAGCGACTCGGTATCGATCAATAACGGATGAGTCACAGTGACGTTCCTCTCAATGTTCTTCCTGCTCGACGATCAGCTGTCAGCCATGTTCCTGGCACATTCTCGTCTCGTGTGGCGGTGCATGTTTTAGCAAGGCATCTGCTTCCTTCGCCCAGGCAACGTTCATATCGCCGGACAACGGGACCTCCCGTTCATACACCACGAATCGATAGGGGTCATCTCCGGTTAAACCATATTTTGTCTGCAGCATCTCGTGTTGCCCATCCGTCAAAATATGGTAGCGCACTCGTGCTCTCAGGCGCAGTCCTTCCGTCTTTTCCGGCATCCGATACGAAAAGTGATATTCTCGGCTGGCCAACGGGAGTAGTCTATTATCATACAACTCCACAATGGCCGGCTGCCACAAAATCCAACGGCCCATCGTCGAGCTCTGCTGCTCAAGCACGTTTCCTTGCTGATCCTCCACGGAGAACTCCACGGTAAAAAATCGGTCTGGATCTCCAGTCGGAATCTTGTGTCCAGCCCCGGCGTTGAGAAGCGTGAGCGTCACACCGATTCGGTCACCCGGTTTTGCAGAATCCCTGTCTGTCTTAACCTGCACCGCCACGGCCCGTTTCACCATATCCGGATCATGCCCGCCGCGCCAGAGGT
The DNA here is from genome assembly GCA_036984345.1 of Nitrospira sp. Classification (GTDB taxonomy): domain Bacteria; phylum Nitrospirota; class Nitrospiria; order Nitrospirales; family Nitrospiraceae; genus Nitrospira_D. The sequence continues at coordinate 29,250 of BQXA01000024.1, forward strand.
GCTGGCGCCCTCTGCGCACTGGGCCACCAAGAGCCACCGGCCGATCAATCTCGGGCATGTGGCACGTCTGGCAGATGAACCCCCGTTCTTGCATGAAGAACTTGCCTTCATACTCAGCATAGGTGCCACAGGGTCCAACGTTGTAGAACTGTGCCGGCCCAGATACGACATTATGACAACGGTAGCAGGGCTGTGCCGTTCTAAAATTGGGGTCGTATTTCGTCGGATGTGGAGCCACCGAGTCTTCGAACGGCCCATAAATCACCCCGTCACGCACGTGACAGACGGCGCAGGTCACCGATTCCTTTTGATATTCGGGATCGTATCGAGAATTGGGCACTTGAACGGCTTGCTCAACTCGGCCACGTGGGATCTCCTGTATCAGCGTGGGCTGTTGATTCTCGAGTGGGGTATGGCAATTGAGGCAAACCCAAACGTTCTTATCCTTCTTCCAGTAGGCCTGGAAGAACGGATCTTCGTAGGCATGGGCATGGATGCTCGTCTTCCATTCTTCATAAATCTCGCGGTGACATTGGCCACAGGCCTCGGCCTTGAGACTGGCCAACCCTTGAGGCACTTCTTGAAATGGAACAGCATGCGCATAATCCGAGCGTAACCCGAAAATCACGACCGGTTTGACTTCGGTGTAATAGAGGTAGACTGCCCCAGCGACTGCACCAAGACCAAGCAGGATCTTCACTCCACGAGTCATGCGTTCAACAACGCCTTGACGTGAGCCTCCACGGCGGCGGCGAGCGCCGTCAGATTGTACCCCCCTTCGAGTGAGGAGAGAACACGACCGTTCGCATGGCGATTGGCGATCCCAGCTACGATCTCGGTGAGCTCTGCATAGCCCGCTTCCGTCAACCCCATACTTGCCAGAGGATCGTCTTTATGCGCATCAAAACCCGCTGAGATGATGACAAACTCAGGCTTGAAGTCATCGGCTGCCGGCACCAACGACTTTAGAAAGATAGTGCGATATTCTTCGTTTCCCTCACCTGCCTCCATCGGCACATTGATCGTCAATCCTTCACCCGCTCCTTTGCCACGCTCAGTTCCTCGACCTGTCCCTGGGTAATGAGGATACTGGTGTGTACTAAAGAAGAGAACCGAGGGATCGTCCTCAAAGCTATGCTGGGTACCATTCCCGTGATGGACATCCCAGTCGACGATCAGCACTCGTGTGAGCCCATACTTTTTCTGGACATAACGTGTGGCTATCGCCACGTTATTGAGGAGACAGAAGCCCATCGCTCGGCCGGCCTCGGCATGGTGACCCGGAGGGCGGACTGCACAGAACACATGATTCACCTGCCCGTCCATAATCGCATCAACCGCCGCTAATGCCCCACCTGCCGCCAAATACGCGGCGGTCAGTGAGCTGGGTGACATTGAGGTGTCCGGATCGAGCGAGACACGTCCCGTAGCAGGAGCTGCTCGCTTGAGCGCGGCAACATAGCCGGGAGTATGCACTTGCGTGATCCACTCATCCTCGGCTGGCCGGGGCTCGATCCTTACCAGTCGAGCAGCAGTTCCGCTCTCCTCCAGGCGCTGCATGATCGCACGCAACCGATTGGGAGACTCCGGATGGCCGGCTCCCATATCATGTTCGAGATAGGCGGGATGATAGACGAGACCTGTCTTCCCCATAACAGAATCGCAAAACGTGAGACGTGAAAGGTAAAACGCACAACTGATTCATAGTCAGATTAGCATGCAGAAAGTTCATAGACAACGGACCGGCGGCACTGTTATCGTCGTCGTAGGCGCAATGGAGGATGATCATGCCAAACCCGAGAATAGAACCGCTCAAAAAAGTACTCGCGATGGACCCGAATGACGATGTCGCCTGGTTCGGTCTCGGGAAGGCCTATATGGACGACGGGAACTTTGAAGAGGCTGCCACGTCGTTACGTCAGTGCGTTACCGTCAAACCGACCTATTCAGCCGCCTACTATGGACTCGCGCAGTCGCTCCAGAAACTGGGGCGCATCGACGAATGTCGAACCGTGTGTGCCACTGGTATCGAGGTCTCAACCAAGAACGGGGATGCCATGGTGACGAAGAATTTGGAAGCGTTGAAGCTTGCCTTGGGATCGTGAGGTCGATCGCTCCCCAGATCATCAGCCCCACTCGTGAACGTGACAAATCGCTCGTCCGTCCCAGCACTTCAAGGTTTGCCTGATCAAGGATTCATGAGGCTCTGACAGCAACGCTGAGGCACTTGGGTTCAAGACCAACATGCGCACCCGTGGCTGAGTCTTCTGCTGTTTGGGCCGCTCGATCAGCTCCACGTTGGCCAGCTTGACCGCCGATCGTGAGGGAAGAGGCTCCACATCCCATAGCGAAATCAGCACGGCACTCAGGGTCGAAACTCTGGTCAGTAACACAGTCACCAACCCGGCAAGAAGCTTAAGATCCAGCCAAATCGGTTCAGGCCGGGAGGGTGTGTCACCCTGCAGGTCGGCGCGTGGGATGGAGATACTGAGCACCACCGGATCACCATAGTCGGCCAATTGCTTCGCCTTCTGTCGAACGCGCGCAAGAATCCGGTGAGTCAGAATCACACCCCGGTCTTCTTCCTCGTCGACGACTTCATCAAGACCGAGCCCGCGGAGCGGCAATCGTTGCCGCTCGGCTGAGCCTACCATGGAGGTGATTTCCACAAAGAACCGCGCAGGTCCAAGACGGCATTCGAGATCAGCTGTCCGGGCTTGAGATTCAGGTAAGAACGTGACGTGGGCCCCGATCCGAATCAACTGAGTGGCTAATTCCAACTCAGCGAGCGCAGATTCCCTCACCCCATAATCATAGTGCGTGAGGCGTCGGACGAGCCGATTGAGGCGAAGGTGACTCGATGAATCCGCACAGTGATGACGCAGCGTCAACCACCGGTCATGAAGGTGACGTGAAAGACCTTGTTCCTCCCGCTTCCAAGCAGGCACTGGACCGGAAGGCTCGTCTCGAAGCGTCGTCGCCAGCCTGAACGTCTTTCGTGAGCGGAATCTCGCCATCTCTCATACGGGCGCCGAGTCGTCGTCATCATCTGCTGACGAGCCTGGAGACTCCGGCCGGCGCTGTGCTGTCTCCTCGCACATTTCATCGAGCCATCGACCGGCACAGGCCAACACTTCACGCACTAAAGGCTCTGGTTGCCCTGTACGTTTGATGGTCCACTGTGACACATATTCGAGTAGGGCATCCCTCTCGAACGAGTGGGTCGAATGAGTCGCGAGCGACGACAGTTCGGTAAACCCTGTTTGGAGAATATCGCACACGGTCTCTCGTGCATGGGACGTACTGGCCGTCACATATTGGACAACCCGCTGCATTTCATGATCGTTCATATTGTGAAACTCGCTCGAAGCCATCTTTGCATCCAACTGATTGATAGTCAATGCAATCGAGCTCCGTGATTGGCTTGACAATTTTCTCCACCGGCGCCAGCCGCTGATGATAAAATCACGTTCCCGTAGACATGAAATCAACCTAAAGGAGATTGTTCATGGCCGCTCAACGTCAAGCTCGCCAGCCTCGTCGGAAGACTTCTACACCCAGCGCACACAACCGATGGGATCTCAGTGACCTCGTAAAGAAACCACCGATCGATGTGGAACGAAGCCTGGTTGAGCTGGGAAAACTGGTGGGACAAGTAGAATCGGCGCGGCCTCAATTGCAAGCGACCATGTCCAGCCAAGATTTCTTGGCGATCCTCAGACTGACCGAATCAATAGCCGAGATCTCAAACCGTCTGGGAGCGTTTGCCTATCTCTGGTTCTCGGAGAATACCAAGGAGGCAACGGCCCGCTCGCTCAAAGCTCGAATCGAGGAGCGCCTCACGGCATTGCACAATCGCTTGCTCTTCTTCGATCTCTGGTGGCAAGGCGTCGATTCGTTCAACGCCGAACGATTGATGGCCGAAGCGGGCGATCTCCGGTATCACTTAGAAACCATCAGGCGTTACAAATCCCATACGCTCTCGGAGGCGGAGGAGAAAATCATCAACGTCAAGAATGTCACCGGACGTAGCGCTGTCAACACGCTTTACGATGTCGTGACCAACGGACTGACCTTCACCCTGATGGTCGACGGAAAGAAACGCACGATGAATCGCGAGCAATTGATGACCCACGTGCGAAGCCCTCAGGCGTCCCTTCGTCAGGCCGCCTATCAAGAACTCTATCGCGTATTTTCAGCCCAGCGCGATCTGATTGGAGAAATGTACCGAACGCTCGTGAACGATTGGAAATCGGAAAATGTGGAGCTCCGAGCCTTTAGCTCTCCTATTGCCACCCGGAACCTCGGCAATGACGTCCCGAACCAGGCCGTTGATGTCCTCCTGGCCGCCTGTGCCAAGAACGCCGATATCTTTCAGACCTACTTCAAACTGAAAGCCAAAATCTGCAAGATCACATCGATGACCCGATATCATATCTACGCACCTCACAGGACTGAAACGAAGACCTATCGATACGACGACGCCGTTGCGATGGTGCTGGAAGCCTATCGTAGTTTTTCGCCTCAATTGGCCGATCTGGCCGAAGAGGTCTTTCGAGCAAAGCATATTGATGCGCCGACGCGTCCCGGCAAACTCGGCGGAGCCTTTTGTTACAGCGTGGCGCCGGGCTTGACTCCCTACGTCATGCTGAACTTTACGGGTGAAGCTCGGGACGTGGCCACAATGGCGCATGAATTGGGGCATGCCATCCATGGAATGATGGCGAAAGACCATTCGGTCTTCACCTTCCATGCGACACTCCCCTTGGCTGAAACGGCGTCTGTGTTTGGTGAACGCATTCTCTCCGATGCCTTGATGTCCCAGGAGCCCAAAAAGACGGTTCGACAGGGACTGTTATTGAGCCAATTGGATGACATCTACGCGACAATACTCCGGCAGGCCTATTTTGTCAGATTTGAAAATCTGGCCCATCAGATGATTGCTGACGGTGCGACGGGCGATCAGCTGGCGCAAGCCTATCTGGCTGAACTCCGGCAGCAGTTCGGCAAAAGCGTGAAGGTGCCGGACGAGTTTCAATGGGAGTGGTTGTCAATTCCGCATCTCTTCGCGAGCCCGTTCTACTGTTATGCCTATAGTTTTGGAAACTTGCTGGTATTGGCGCTCTATCGTATGTATAAGGAGCAAGGTACGTCATTCGTGCCCCAGTATCTGGAACTCCTGTCTGCCGGCGGCTCCCAATCTCCTCAAGATATTCTCAACAAGGTGGGCGTCGACATGGCATCGGAGGCCTTCTGGCAGTCTGGCTTTGATACCATCCGCGAGATGGTGAAGGACCTCGAGGGAACCCTTACCTAGCCAACCTCTGTAAAATAGGCACTTGCGCACGGTATTTTACGGGCTAGATGTGCGCTTGACAGATCCCCGGTTCAATGGCATACTGATAATGCTTCTCATAATCGTTCATTGAGGTGGCGCGATGTATGTTTGCTTGTGCAGAGGCATTACGGAGTCAGATGTCCGTGAGGCGGGGCGGGCAGGATTTGTGATGCCTTGTCAGCTCAAGTCCAAGTTTGGCCTCAAACAAAACGGCAATTGTGGCCGCTGCGCGAAAAACATCCATGAATTAGTTGCCCTTGCCGCTCAAGGGGCGTCGACCAGCACCGTGAAACGATAGAAACTTTTTACGCCTTTCCTTCCTCATTCACACTCAAATGTTCTATCGGTATTTACTGAAGTCCTGATCACAACTCTTCAATGTGAGGACCCGGCCCGGACGAGTTTCGTTACCTCAGCTACACGCCGACCTAATGCCCTAGCATCAGCCAGTTCTCGATCATCAATCCCTGGACTGACGCCCTCGGTGGTTGCGGACGCGCCAAGCGACCCCCCGTCACTCACGACGATCATTCGATTTTCGAGCATCGCTGCGAGAATCGTCAGCAGCGTGACTTCTTTACCGCTGGAGACTTGCCCTCCTGTGGAAAAAGCCGCCCCTACTTTATTTTTCATTTTGTATTCTGGAAAGACGCCAAACTTGAACTGCCAGTTATCGAAGAACGTCTTTACCTCCCCTGACATGTTGGACCAATACACCGGGGAGCCGACGACTACGGCGTCGGCAGAAAATAGATCGTCTGCCGTCACCTGACCGATACGTTTAAGGACAACGTGGGACCGCGCGACCGATTGAGCTCCAGCCACCACGGCTTCCGCCATACGCTCGGTGTTTCCTGCCAGGGAATGGTACGTGACCAGAATCTTGATAGAAGAAGGCGAAGCGTCACCGGCCCGTGACGACGCCACGCAACCCGAGGTTAGACTGACACAGGTAAGCCCGACGGCCAGAAGACGGTGCCATCGACTCACGAACTTGTACTCAGCGGGGTGTGGGAACACGATGTTACGCATCGCCGAACATGAGGAAAGGGATAGCTAGCGTCGAAACGTCTCCTCCTCCATATGCTCTTCGACCGATACTTCCGTCAACGTTCCGCGATAGGTACAACGATGACAGCGAATCCGCCATTCTTCGATCCACTTTTCCTGGACATAGGATTGACGACACCCCGGGCATACGAAAACACCTTTTTTATAGAGCACCCGTCGTTTTTCCTGCATACGATCCTCTTCTTAAAACTAGTGAGGAGAATCGCACAGGGTTTGACATGATTGCAACATTCCTCGCCCTTTAATTGGACAGTAGGAAAACACAACCTTGACTGCAGGCGACCCGGTCATTACGATGCCTTCATGCTTCGAATGTCGTCATTTTTCTCCATGATCCTTGTTGGAATCCTCCTCAGCCAAATGCCGGTCCATGCGGCACCTGATCCGGAGCTAATCGCGATCCGCACACCCTCAGGCATCACAATCCACGCTGAAATTGCCGACACCCCACGAAAACGATCGTATGGCCTCATGTACCGGGAATCCCTCAAGAAGGACCACGGCATGTTGTTTTTTTTCAGCGAACCCCAGGCCTGGACCTTCTGGATGAAAAACACCAAGATCGCACTTGATCTCATCTGGCTGGACGAGAAGAAACGAGTCACACATATCGAACGAAACGTCCCCATCTGCACGAAGAGCGACGACTCTTGTCCACAATATCGTCCGAACAGCGCCGATGCAGTCTATGTGCTTGAGATCACCGGAGGGACTGTTGATGGATACAAGATCGAGAAGGGCACGAAACTTCAATTCGGCCAGCCTTAGCACCTTTGCTCAAAAATCTGTCTTTACAGTTTGCCTCGCCAAGACCTTAACCGCCGAGCCGTAATGACGCCGCCCACCCGTTCGATGGCCTTCAGCACTCGATAGAGGTGATTGGTATCGGAAATCTCCACCACAAAATGCAGTTCCGCCTTTCGATCTTCCCTGGTCGTAATTTCAGCACGGCTGATATTCGCGTCAGATCCGGCGATTGCCGAAGAAACATTCGCCAACACGCCGGTTCGATCTTCAGCAATGACGGAGATGTTGACCGCATGTTGACTCGGTGTCGTCGTATCCCACTCCACCTCGACCAGGCGATTTCGATCATAGTCCAACGCACCTAAATTGGGGCAGTCGACGGAATGGATCGTGAGTCCTCTCCCCCGTGTGATGTATCCCAAGATCCTATCTCCGGGAACGGGGTTACAGCAGCGCGAGAGTTGCATCAAGAGGTCTCGCCCTCCTCTAACCTGGACACTTGCCTCCGTCCCTCTCCCACTCACAACTTTCGGAACAGGTTCCGTCTCGTGCGAGGCGGTGCGGTTCCCTGCTATCGGAGCTAGTAATCGCCCGACGGTCTGAGCCGTTGCGTCATGGCCGAATCCCACGGCCGCAGCGTGTTCATCAATCGTCGCGTACCCTTCCTGCTTGGCGAGATCCAGGAGCGCATCCGATTTTGAGACCTGCGACGGAGCTAATCCGTGGCGACGGAGCTCCGATTCGAGGAGACGGCGGCCGATCTCAAGACTCCGTTTCTGCTCCTCTGATTTGATCCAATGCTTAATCTTGGTTTTCGCCCGCGAGGTTCGGACGAACTTCAACCAGTCTTTGTGCGGAGTCTGGTTTGGGGATGTCAAAATTTCTATGGTATCCCCGCTCGACACCTCATGCTTCAATGGAACAATCTTCCCGTTGACCTTTGCTCCCACGCAGTGGTCGCCGACTTCCGTGTGAATAGCATAGGCAAAGTCAACCGGCGTCGCCCCTTTCGGGAGTTCTTTCACGATCCCTTTCGGCGTAAAGACATAGACGACGTCGTGGAAGAGCTCGAGCTTTACAGAATCCATAAACTGGCGGTTATCCGGGAGATCCTGTTGCCATTCGATGAATTGCCGCAGCCATCCGAATGCCTTACTGTCCTTATCCTGCACACGCCCTTGTTCTTTATATTTCCAATGGGCGGCGATCCCGTACTCAGCGACACGATGCATCTCCTCCGTGCGAATCTGAAACTCCACGTGCTCACCCTTCGGCCCCACGACGGTCGTGTGGAGAGATTGGTAGAGGTTGGACTTGGGGATGGCGATGTAGTCCTTGAATCGCCCGGGTAGAGGACGCCACAACGAATGAATGACGCCGAGGAGGGCATAACAATTCATCTTTGTATCGGTAATGATCCGTAACGCCGTGAGATCGTACACTTCTTCGAAGGAGATCGATTGTTTCTTCATTTTCTGATAGATGCCGTAGAGGTGTTTCGGCCTCCCATTCACAGCACCGACCAATCCATTCTCGGCCAACGCTTTCGCGACCAGCTCCCGCACTTCTTGAATGTACTGCTGTCGGTCCTCATCACGTTTTGCCACACGTACTCGCAACGTCTCATAGACGCCCGGGTTGAGGTGCTTCAAACATAGGTCTTCCATTTCGTTCTTCACCCACCCGATCCCAATACGATTCGCCAACGGCGCATAGATCTCCAACGTCTCTTTCGCGATTTCGTAGCGCTTGCTCTCCTTCAGATGCTCCAGCGTGCGCATGTTGTGAAGCCGATCGGCCAACTTGATGATGACAACCCGGATGTCATCGGCCATCGATAGCACCATTTTCCTGAAATTTTCAGCCTGTCGTTCTTCTGAGCTGCGAAACGTGATTTTCCCGATCTTGGTAACCCCATCGACAAGATGGACGACCTCTTTGCCAAACTCCTTCTGAAGCTCGTCGGCCGTCGCAACCGTATCTTCGAGTGTATCGTGGAGAAGCCCGGCCACAATCGCCGTGACGTCGGTCTTAAGAGACGTCAGCACGCCGGCCACGGCCACTGGATGCTTCACATACGGTTCTCCGGATCGCCGCGTTTGCCCTTCATGGGCTCTTGCTGAAAACTCGTAGGCTTTTCGCACCATACCCAGGTCTGCCTCCGGCTGATAGGCTTGCAGACGACTCAGCAATTGATCGATATCCGTTACGGTTTCGTACATCATTTCTTACTCGCACCCTGCGGCACGGATGTCCCTAATACGCAACTGAATCCGGTCATAGCCGTTCCAATGATTTAACTCCGGTGTGCAGGCGACATCGATAGGCCTGTGTCGAGACAATCCGCGATCCTCCAGAGACTTCATCCCAAACCCAATACTATCAAACGGCATGGACCCGCCCTGACGGACAGTCATCTTCAGATGTTTTTCACCAACGACCCGAGCATTGAGAACGTTCAGATCTCTCACCACAAAAGTGGGTTCAGGATTCCCTGCCCCAAAAGGATGGAGTGTTCCGATTTCTCGAAGTAACGCTAAGGTAATCTCGTTCAACCGTACTTCTGAATCCACGTGCAGTACGGGCGTGTTTTGCGTATCCCGAGCCCACTGCTCGGCAATCGTGGAAAACCGATCGGCGAATGCCGGCAATTGTTCCTCTCGGATGGTGACCCCCGCAGCACTGGGATGCCCGCCGAACGCCACAAGCAAATCTCGGCAACCGGCTAAGGCTTGATACAAATCGAAGCCAGGGACAGTCCTAGCCGATCCCTTACCAATCCCGTCATCATTGACCGCAATCACCACAGTCGGACGATGAAACCGTTCCATGATGCGGGCGGCGACGATTCCAACAACCCCAAGATGCCAGCCTCGTGCATACAGGACAATCCCGCCGGACAATTGCTGAGACTCCACCTGAGCAAGCGCTTCTTCGAGGATCACCCCCTCAAGATCACGGCGAGCCTGATTCAACCGATCGAGATCTTCGGCCAACGTGTGGGCTTCGCGCTCAGATTCGGTCGTGAGTAACCGAACGCCTTTGATGGCGTCATCGAGCCGACCGGCGGCGTTAAGTCGAGGACCGAGCTTAAACGCGATGGTTTCCGTCGTACATTCGCGACTGATGCCGGCGACCTGCTTCAATGCCCGTACGCCGCATCGTGCACCACGTGAGATCTGAGCCAGACCTTCTCGAACAAACAACCGATTTTCATCTTGCAGCGGAACGACGTCGGCAATCGTGGCCAACGCGACAAGATCTAAGAGCGACTCCAATGGGACGGAGCCGGCCTCATATTTCGACTCATAGGCCTGCGCCACCTTATAGGCGAGCCCACCAGAACAGAGCCCATGGAATGGATAGTGGGCATCTTGCCGATATGGATTCATGACGGCCAACGCCGCCGGCATATCCGCCTCAGTTTGATGGTGGTCCGTCACAATCACATCAAGACCCAGTTGATTGGCAAGACGAATTTCATGGTGAGAGGTCGTGCCACAATCTGACGTGACCAAGAGAGTCACCCCTTCTTTGGCCAAGGTCCGAACCGCGGACTCATTGAGCCCATATCCCTCGCGTAGGCGATGCGGAACATACGGCCTGACCTGCGCACCGAGAGTCTGAAAAAATGACAGGTAAATGCTGGTGGCGGACATCCCGTCTACGTCATAATCGCCATAAAAACAGACTTGCTCCCTGCGCTGCACCGCCTGATGCAAGCGGTCAACAGCTCGTTCCATATCAGGAATCAGGAAGGGATCATGGGTTTGAATGGGAGACATCCAAGCACTTGCCTGGTCCACAGTAGTCACACCACGATTGAGTAATAAGGCGGCCGTCGCCGGAGAGATGGACAACGCCCGAGACAGCTGACCACGTTGGATGGGATCGACTTGACGAAAGACCCAGAGCTTGGATTGCATTCCTGTCTCCTTAAGAGCCTGGGCCCTGACCACATGTAAGCGACGCATCATAAGCGATGCGAGGCAGACTGTAATAACTCGCTTCTTCTTTGTCAAACCGACAGGTGGGGAGACAGCAGATACTGAGTCGAACGGGAGTGGAGAATCGAAAGCGGCGCTACTCGCCTCCTTTTTGAACGTAATTCTTTACAAATTCTTCGGCATTCTTTTCAAGCACATCATCGATCTCGTCGACCAGCTTGTCGATGTCTTCCTTGATTTTCTTCCCCGCTTCGACCACCTTGGGATTGGCCTTGACCTCTTCCTTCTCCTGCGGTTCGCGTCGCGGTTCTTGTTTACGTTCCTGCTTTTCCATTCGAGCACCTCCCGAACATCTGGGAAACTCTCGCGGTCAGTCAGTAACTTACGTTCATACGTTCACCATACTCCACGGCAAGGAAACCCGTCAAGCCAAGGCCACAAATGACAAGCGCCGTTTCCCTTCCGAGAAACGGCGCTTGTCATTCGAGATCGTGAATCGTCTATCACACAATCAATGAAACGATAAGAAGAGCGACGATATTGATCACTTTGATCATCGGGTTGACTGCCGGACCAGCGGTATCTTTGTACGGATCTCCGACGGTATCCCCGGTGACCGCCGCCTTATGCGTCTCAGTTCCCTTCAAGCCCTGCTCTTCGATGTACTTCTTCGCGTTGTCCCACGCGCCACCACCGCTCGTCATCGAAATCGCGACGAATAGGCCTGTCACGATGCTACCCACCAGAACACCACCAAGGGCCTGCGGACCGAACACCACGCCGACGATGATCGGCGATGCCACCGGAATCAAGCCGGGGATCATCATCTTTTGAATCGCGGCTTGCGTCACAATGTCGACACAGGTCCCGTACTCCGGTTTCCCCGTACCCTCCATAATGCCCGGGATCGTGCGGAACTGTCTCCGTACTTCTTCAACGATCAGCCCGCCCGCTTCACCGACCGCCCGCATACACATGGAGCCGAAGATGAACGGCAACATGCCACCAAGGAAGAGCCCGACCAACACTTTTGGATTTGAAAGATCGAAAGCAGCCAGTGCGGGATTATGGGCCGCCACTTCACGCGAATACTCCGCAAACAGCACGACCGCGGCCAATCCAGCCGAACCGATCGCATAACCCTTCGTCACCGCTTTGGTCGTGTTGCCAACCGCATCCAATGGGTCGGTAATGTCTCGTACTTCCTTCCCCAAATGCGACATCTCGGCGATTCCACCAGCGTTGTCCGTAATCGGGCCGAACGCATCGATCGCTACCACGATTCCGGCCATTGATAGCATGGCCACAGCCGCCACCGCTACGCCGTATAATCCACCAGACCCAGCACCGCCGCAGACCCAGTAGCTGCCGAGAATCGCCATGGAAATCACCACGACCGGAGCTGCCGTCGCTTGCATGCCGACCGCGAGGCCAGCGATGATGTTCGTCGCATGACCGGTCTCACTCGCTTTGGCAATGTATTTCACTGGCTCATATTCTTTAGATGTGTAGTAGTCGGTGATAAATACGAGCGCCAGGGTCACACCTAAGCCCAGCAGGGCTGCAATATAGTAACTGAAGCCACCGACACCGCCGACTCCCCCCATGATCATGAAGGTGAACGGGAGAAACGCCACAGCCGCGATTCCACCGGCCACAAACAGGCCTCTATAGAGAGCAGGCATAATATCCCCGCCCGGCGTGACCTTGACGTAGAGCACACCGACGATAGTCGCAAAAATCGTGATACCACCGAGGGCTAACGGATAAAGGATAGGAGCAGAGAGTCCTTTGAACATCGTGAACGCCAGAACCATGCCCGCCACGGTCGTCACGGCATAGGTTTCAAACAAGTCCGCCGCCATACCCGCACAATCGCCCACGTTGTCTCCCACGTTATCGGCGATCACGGCAGGATTGCGCGGGTCATCCTCCGGGATGCCCGCCTCGACTTTGCCGACCAAGTCAGCCCCGACGTCCGCCGCCTTCGTATAGATCCCACCGCCGACCCGTGCAAAAACCGAAATCAAGCTGCCGCCGAATCCAAGACTCAGCAACGCATGGATGGCTTTCTCTTGTCCGGCCATCGATTCGGCAATGGCGTAGAACCCTGTAATTGCCAGGAGTCCGAGACCGATCAGAAGAAGCCCAGTGACCGCCCCTCCTCGGAAGGCGACGACCAATGCCGCATTCATACCGTCATGCGCGGCTTGCGCTGTTCGCACATTGGCACGTACGGCGATGATCATTCCCACATAGCCGGCAATGGCTGAGGCGCCGGCACCGACGAGAAAGCCAACCGCTGTGAGTAAGCCGAATTTATCCGACACCGCTCCGGCTAGCCACAACACGACGAACAAGGCAGCCGCGACATAGCCAACCGTCTTGTATTGCCGATTCATGTAGGCGCTGGCACCTTCTTGAATGGCCTTCGCAATTTCCTGCATCTTCGCATTGCCGGCGTCAAGTTTGAACACCCACATCGCGAGATACACACCGTATCCAATGCCAGCCACGGCAGCTATCAAAGCAAACGTGATAATCACTGAGTCACTCACGGGACATCCTCCTGCTGATTAAACGGACTCCATATGTCAATGTCACACGGCTCTCCGTGGCTTCAACCCATCCAAACAACATGCGCGAGTGGGTAAATCCAAGGCGGGCGGAATTAAACTCGAAGCTGACCACCCGGAAAAGCTGTGCCATTTTATAGAGTCACACGGAGCGGATCAAGACAAAATACTACCGATCAGACCCCAATTCTCATCCGTCGGTTTGGACAAGGGATCCCCTGAAACATCGTTGTGCCCGGTCCAGAAGGAAATGGTTTATCGGTGGCCTAGACACAAGATTTTCCACTAGATCGCATAATAAAGTGTGACGTATCCATCAAGCAGAACAATGGGTTACGCATGCTCCCGATGGCCTTCAGATTCACGCTGTGCCTGTGTCTCACCGGCCTTCTTGCTGCCTGCGGGGAAGACAGTGACACACAGGATACCAACCCGACCTCAACCAGCCCGAGGCTCCAACCTATTTCAAGTGGTCTGAATTCACCAGTCTTCCTGACGACTCCCCGTGGAGAGGTGAATCGCCTGTTTGTCGTGGAACAGGGTGGCACCATTAGAATTCTGGATCGGACAACCGGGAGACAGCTTTCCACGTTTCTGACACTGACCGGTCTCACGAGCGGTGGAGAACGGGAATTGTTAGGTCTAGCCTTTGATCCCAACTATAACGCTAATAGCCGTTTCTACGTCTTTTATACCGACACCAACGGCTCGATCACGATCAGTCGTTTTTTAGCGTCAGCGTCGGACCCCAATGTAGCCGATGCGGCTTCGCAAATAATCTTGGTCACCATTCCCCATCCGAACTTTACCAACCATAACGGCGGCATGCTGGCGTTCGGACCAGATGGGTGCCTGTACGCGGGAGTCGGTGACGGAGGAAGTTCGGGCGATCCCAACAACAATGCGCAAAGTCTCGGAAGTGGACTGGGGAAAATTCTCCGAATTGATCCGACTACCCCAGGAACAGCCTGCACCAGCGGAGGGGTGAATCCATTTGTCCTTACTGGAGGTAATCAGCTGGTGTGGGGCTATGGGCTGCGGAATCCCTGGCGCTTTGCCTTCGATGGAGACGATCTGTACATCGCCGATGTCGGACAAGCTGCGAGAGAAGAAATCAACGTATCACCAGGCCCCAATGCCGGAAAAGGACTCAACTACGGCTGGCGGCTGATGGAAGGATCCGCCTGTTTTAACCCCTCAACCAATTGCAATAACGGCACACTGACCTTACCGGTTCTCGATTATCCTCACGAGGACGGAGCCTGTTCCATCACTGGTGGTTTCGTCTATCGAGGTTCAGCCGCGCCGGCTATCCAAGGAACCTATTTCTACGCTGATTTCTGTGCCGGCTTCGTCCGCAGTTTTCGTTTCATCAACGGTTCCGCCATCGAACGTACTGAATGGCCCTTGCTTGCGAGTTCGTCAATCACCAGTTTCGGGCAAGATGGCGTGAAGGAGCTCTATATCCTAACTCAAGGCGGGACGGTGTCTCGGATCGTGCCGAACTAGAATTTCTTCCATTCGATAAGTGGGATGGGCTTTCTTGCTCAAGGCCAGTTTACGAGCCTGGTCTACTTTGCTATAGTTCGGCTGGCTAAACTATGGGACTCGAACCCAACTACATCGTGGTGGATGGTCAGACGTTCAGCAAAGCCAAGCTGGCGCTGGACAATCACGTCTACAAGAACTGTCAGATTGATGACTGTGATCTGTACTACAGCGGCGGACAATATGAACTGCTTGATACCCACATCACGAACTCCCGCCTGATCCTGAACCACCCAGCCAAGGGCATCTACAACGCTCTCCAGATTTTCAAGATGAAATCCCCAGGCTCCCGCATCGTCTTCGAGTAATCGTTTCCTTCATACCCTACACGCTGAACAACCTTTGATCAGGTCAGCGCCTACTCGCACTTCTGCAGCAATGTCCCGAGACACTTGAGCGTCCCCAGTGGGTTAACCAAGGGTCTGCGCAGAACTGATTCAGACGGTGGGTCGATCGCATGGCGCCCGGCGTTGGACAAGAAATTCTCGACTCCCCTTGTGCTTTTCTTCGTCCCATCGACGAGGGATGTGATGACCCGCCCCAGCCCGAGGTCATGCCCGAACTCAATCCCAGCGACATGCACCCTGATCGCGTCCGGCTTGCCGCACTCCGGAGCGGATGGGACCGTCTCATCTTTTTTGACCAATGCCGTAATCTCTTTGATTCGGTCTTCCGCATCCACGTCATCACCCTCACTCCACGAAGCCGATGTTGCAAATTCAGCCCGTACACCGTTCGCATCAGCGAGGAGCCGCGTCGGTGCATAGGTGATCGCGGCAAATGGTTTCGGAGCTGTAACCGCGACCCCTTTGATATCCCGAAGCACCTGATCCGCTTTCACCATTTTGGGCAGCCCCATCAACGCGGGACTGAGGCTTGGTCTTCCCCCACCTACCATTTGATGGAGTGTCACACCGACCGCGAGATCTCCATCATCCATGACTGTAAGGGGAAACTCTGAACAGTCGAGCTGATTCACCGCGACGAGAACCGGCACTCCGGCATAGGTGCGAATCATGAACGACAGCGTCCCAGCGATCATGGGGGATGCAGCCCCTTCGAGTGTGGTGCGTTTCCCGATACCCCCTCCAATCAGAGAGTCAAAGTGGACATACAGGATGGTGTTGGCCTCCACATCAATCGAAGCGGAATAGGTCAGCCCCTTCTCACTCCACGACGAGGTGACCTGCTTGAGCATCACGGTTCCCCATGCCGCATCAGGGGCATCTAGTTCGACAGACAGGCCCCCATCCCCGAGCCGTTTGTCGCGCCATTGTTTCTCGAACAGTTTTCCTCGGGCGCGGGTGGATTGAAACGAGAGCGTGCGCTCATCGCTGGAGCGTTCATTGAACTGAACCGTAAGTTTTTCAAGCAGCGGCTTTCTGACAATAATGGCTGAATCACTCGCCATGAAGTTTAACCCGGCCGCAGCGGCACGAATAGCATACGTCAGCCGTCCAATCTCAGATTCCAGTTCTTCCGACGGTACACGAGCAACTGGCTTAGGCACATAGGGAGTCTTGTCCCCATACCGCGCAAAAATCCAAAATCCCGAGTCAGTCATGAGAAACTGGGAATATCGCGCGACGATTGGGAGTTCGAATTTCGGACTGCCGTAGCCGATCTTGATCTGGAACCCCTTCTCTTCATCCTTCAGGACTTCAGTTCCTGATAGCCCCAACATCAGCCTGTCCAGTTTTGCCGTGGGAACCTTCACCACAAGACTCTTCTCGACCTGTTCAATCAATCGATACCGGAGGTAGTTGCGCATCGCCGTGATGCTTGGGAGCGGCAGGGAATACCAAGAAAGACGTGGATGGAGTTCTCGTATCTTCATCCTGAACGCCAGCTGATCTTCAGCTGCGTCTGTATCTAGCTCAGGCGGCAGGAACAGGAGGTCACCCGTCATCATGGCCTGAAACTGAAGATGGTTACCTGGACTGACAACGGAAAATTCCAGTCCCAGTTCACTCCTCCCTGCCCGACTGACAAGTTGGATGTCCTCGATCTTCACTGACAGATCGTCATACCCCTTCGGCGGCTGGGCCGGTGTGATGACCAGCCCCTTGAGCAGCGATAGGAACTTGCTCATGCCCTGATTCGAGATCCCAATCCCCAGATCGGCCGCATCATACCCACCACCATGCTGCTGAAGCTCATCCTGTAACGCCAGACTTTCGTACACCGCCCGCTGATGATCTACGATCAGTTGACGTTCTCGGTCAACACCACAACCGAACAACACCATCACCCACAGCGCCAACAGCACCACTTGTTCGTATCTCATTCCCGTTCTCTAGGTCGCAGCAACTGGCTTACCGAACACAGGCTGGTTTCGTTCCCGTCCGATCCTGGTCGGCACCTGGAGCCCGACTCTCATAGTGAGAGCCCAAATGAGAGTCAATGTACAATTCACTACTCCGCGCGCGGAGCTCTGAGAAGAATTATTGGATGGAACCAGATCCAGAGCAATGTCACGATGTGACTTAGGAACGTGTCGCCCATACCATCTGAATCGGAATGATACAGGGATAACTGCACGGGCAAGCGCGAGTCATCTCACACCAGACCTGTTATCTTGCCGTCCTTTACATCCACAGACATGCAGCCTTCGACCGCCTCGTAGATATTTCCAAGAAGTTCATCAAATGTCTCACCCTGAGTGGCACAGCCTGGAATCGAGGAGACTTCAGCCCAATAGCCTCCTTCTTCCGCTCCATGCAGAATGATTTTAAGTTTCATAAAATCGCATCCCTCATGTCTTTCAAAAGCTCGGAAATCAATATGCATGCCAGACCCAACAAGCTCCCACTTAGATCTTCACAAAGGTTTCGAAGATCGATTCATTATCGTCCCACGTGTGCCGCTCCCCGTCCATTGTAAGAAGCCACACGACGACGGGCTTACTCTTCGCCCCGGGCAAGACGTGCCAAGTTTCTCCTGTTCGATACAATTTGCTGGTCCGCTTTCCCTTGGAATCCCTGACAACAATGTCCTTCTTGACGCATATCTTGTCACCTGCCTTCAAACCGCATCGATACTGCTTGATTGGATATTCCGAGACAAATTTGGCTTTCTTCATGCTCAACAGAAACCCAACTAATGAGGAGGGTAATTAGAATATCATGCGTGACCGCATTCCAAAAAAATTTCGGAAAAGGGAGTAGGCAACTAACCTGGCCGGATTCAGTCCCAGCCCACAGAACATATGCATTACAAACAACGACCTATAAACACTGATCACCTGCCAACCGGCACGTTCTCAGTTCGTTTCACGATCTCGATCGGTTGGAAGACTGGGTCTTGTGAGCCTTGGGTGGATTCGGCTTCGACCAGCTGAATGAACGAGGCAGGGCCGCTCAAGGGACCATAATTCAGCGCGACTTCGACGTCGAACGTCTTAGTATCTTTGGGCGTTGGAAACGTGAAAGTTTCCTCTCTGGTTTCCTCTGGTTTCAAGACTGTATCTTCCGACACTTTCGCTGCTTCAAAGTCAAAGATGGTGGGCTGTCCCTTGGCATCTAAATAGGTCCGACCATAGACTCGCTTGTCCGAGAACACGGTTTTGAGATTCTTTCCTTTGATGTCGAGGTTCAGCACCACCGTCGCCCAGGCTGGATGGGTGGTGGGTAAATTATGCGGAACCAGGTTCTGAACTTTGACCGTCACTTTCGTTTTCTCATCGTCCACCTTGGTCTGCACATCAAGCTTCGCCGCTTCTTGACGAAGCTTGCCGATGCGTCCTGGGAAACTGTGATTGGCGATCGTCCGTTTCTTTTCGCCGTTGGCTGATTCTCCCACCTGCTGCGGCATATGGCAGGTCTGACATTCTTTGCCGGACTTGACTGCCTTGCTCTGGTCCCAGTTGCCAAGCAAATCGTTGGCCTTGCCTAAATTCGTTGCCGAAGGGACTGACTGGTGGCAATTCAGACAGAGATCGGACTTCTGAAAGAGGTTCGATTCCATTGATTGATGAGCGAGGTTCTGAACAAAATCTTTGTAGGGTCCATAGAGTGTCTTGCTGCCGATCTCATATTTCGGTTCCGGAGGATGCTTAGCCCGATCCACCTGCTTGATCAAATGGCATTGGCTGCAGGCGACGCCATCTAGGGACGGATCTCCCGCTTTAGCTTGATCGACAAAGAGCTGCATATGGTCCGGGAATTCTCGGACGTGCGGCGCATGACAGCGAAAACACAGCGCCGGATCCTTTCCACCTGTCAATTTCAGATACGCATCGAGTGATGCCCGAAAAGCAGGAGAATGAATGGACTTCGCCAAGGGCGACGTTTCCCATTCTTCATAGACCCGTTCGTGACACCGCTTACATTTGTTGGAATGAGGAAACGCCTTCTCGATCACCGCCTGATTCGGAACGGTCTGTGCCAGAACAGACGTGAACATGCCATTAAAAAACACAGCCGCACACATCGTGACGAGACAGCTAACCCCGACCGCCATCATACTAGCCAACGGTTTTACGACTTCCGCAGGATGTTCAAAATGGCCTTCCAGCAAGGCCGCAGCGAGCGAAGAAGCGAGGCGTACGCTTCGGTACGTTGAGCTTCTGAGCGATGCGAGAACGCTGTTGGAGGACTTTTTCAACATCCTGCTAGGAAAGTGGTTTGACACGATACGTCAGAAAATGCCGATGTGAATATTCCTGAATGATCTTCTTGGCCTCTTCTCGTTCGCCGTCTGTCCTTAGGGTTGCAAGATACCTTTCCTGTAACTCCGGTGTCGGCATCGGAATTAGGGAGTAGGTCAGCACGGCTTCCACTGAGGACGCAACGGCCCCAGCCGGCAGCGTAAGCGCAAAGGGAACCTTCCTTGTGGTGCCGCCTTTCACAAATGGGTCAGGTACGGGGCCACGCAGCATCTCCTCATACGACAATCCGAATTGTTTTGTCTCTTCCGCCAACGTCTCGCCTTTGGCATCCTTCACTGTTATGGTCAGAAAGAATTGCTTCAGAATGGGATCGCCGTCAGGAAAACTGTGAGGGAGACTCCCCACCTTCACCGCCCCGATTCCTTCCACGACCGAATCGTGTTTCGTCACCC
The DNA here is from genome assembly GCA_036984345.1 of Nitrospira sp. Taxonomy (GTDB): domain Bacteria; phylum Nitrospirota; class Nitrospiria; order Nitrospirales; family Nitrospiraceae; genus Nitrospira_D. Next base: position 49,538 of record BQXA01000024.1, read on the forward strand.
CAATATCGATACGAGGCATCCATTCGGCTTGGACGTTCCGGTTTCTTAGCAACGTGCCGGACCCGACGACCCCGCGAAACCAGTGACGGCCGATCGGTCTAGTCATTGCCCCTCGCCGAGAGGTAGAACTTCCGGTTGACGGTTCCATATGACAATCTTGACACACAGTGCCCTGAAGAATTTCTCCTGGCAGGTCCTTCTGACCCTCATCTTTCACCTTATCGAAATGGCAGGAGGCACAAAAACCGACCTCACGAAAGTGATCTGCCTGTTCGGCTTGGTGTACGAGATTCTCTTCTGGATTGGAATACGGGCCATACAGCGTCTTGCCTGGCTGTATTCGGAAGCTGGGATGGGTGTGCGCACTTGTATCCATGCTGTTGATCAAATGGCAGGCGGCACAACCGATCCCCTCGACCTTCGGTTGACCAGCCAGAACGTCGGCGACAATCTTCTCGGCATGTTGCGGGAAGATCGTCACGGACGGTACATGGCACGACAGGCATGCCTGTTGCTCATCGGGCGTCGGATTCGTCTGGTTCCAGAGACCCAAGACAGTTCGAAAAACAGGAGACTCAAGCGACGTCCCATGCAAGAGAGCCGCATCCACACGGCCAAACGTTTTTAGATCCGGGGTCTGTTCTCTCGCCCCCTTCCACTCTTCATAGTGACGAACATGACACTGTTTACAGTCCTCCGACCTGATAAAAACCTGTTCGATCTCTGCGACCCAACTAGACGACGCTTGATGAGAGGATGTCTGATTCTCTAGCCCTTGCGCCATTGCAGGCTCGTCAGACAACCCACTGAGGCAGCTCAACGCGATCAACGTTCCAGCCGTCCATATGAATCGCCCCGTGGCCATGTCGATCGCCCTTCGCTCCCTAATCTCGCTTGCAGCCGCGGAAATGAAAATTCACGCCCCAGCTCACCGGCTCGCCCGGTTCTGCCGGCTCATAAGTCCCAACGGTAAAGTTGCAGCCTGTCATGGCTTTCCTCAAGGTTCGACCAAAGTCCGCCATATTGCGGATCTCTTGTTTGTCGATTTCCTTGATGACGGACCGAACCTTGATCCCCGCATTATCCGCTCGAGAGTTCCCAATGACCTCGAACACCGCCACACCCTGTGGCCGTTGCAGCTTCAGCTCCTTCTGGATTTCTTCATCCACCGGCCCCACCACGATGCCAAACTCCTCTCCAAGAGTCGACGCCTCTTCGTCCGTCATGGAACCATTGTCAGTAGTTGCCAGTGTGGACTCCGGCCCAATACAGATGAGCAGCCAGGACAGCAGGATTCCCACCAGGATCGGTACCTTCACAATTCCTCTTCTCCAACTCAGGGAACCACCTCGTATCGAGAAACAACTGACTGCCCGCATTCTGTGGTTATGTCATGGGATCGAGGCGAAGGTGAAACCATGGGGCCACGGCCTTTTGTCCGTTTCGCTCCTTATTTTCCCCGTTCCAGACGGAGAACGAAATGGCTTGCACGCGCCCCGGGACCAGTTTCGCTTCATTCTCTTCTTCTTCGCTCTGCAGTGGCCGGCGCATCACGACATGCCAGACACCATCCTTCCAGAATGCATTCCCCTGCACTCGCCCCTGTTTCTCTTTTGTGGTCAAAGTACTGAACCCTCCACCGATCAGATCTTCCACGGAGGACACCCGTCGCGGAATAACTTCAAATGTCCTCACACCACCCTCTTTCCGTTCCGAAGATCGAGCCGCACGCCGATCGATGTCGCTCTGCCAGTCCGCTTTCCAATGCCAGATATTGATGTAGTGATCCAACTGTCCCATACAGAAAAAGGCCGGCGCATCGCCGAGCGGAAGGCCAATCGCCACGCCATCCCGGAAAGTCCCTGGAGTGAGCCGGTCATTCTTCGTGTTGTCTTGCCACTCGAGAAGAAAGGCTACATCGGTCCCGTTGTGGATAGATCGCACGGTCAGCGCGCGTACCGTCGGCTCTGGCCAGACCGGCCTGGTAATGACTTGTCCGCTGAGAGGAATGGTGATCGGCGCAACGGTTTGCCAAGCGGCATCGGCGGCGGTCGTCGGCAAGTCTCCTTGGACGAAATAGGATCTGATGCTCATCCCCTCAGAGCTGACCAGGGGGATTCCAAATGCCCCGAGGACACTGGCAAGGATGATCAGCCCAGACAAGAAACCAATGAGATGAGAACGGGAGTTGCCGATCCACGCCATAGACAGAACCTGATGCTCCGATCACGAATCGGGTTCAGATTACCACAAAACTGCAGCGAGACAAACGTAGCGAGGAGGAGCCATTGACTACGGGAGCTTGAGTCGGCGGATCTTGTTTTCTCCGCGTTCACAGATGTAGAGATGGCCTTGAGAGTCCAGCGCCAAGCCCACAGGAGAATTCACTACGGCTTCAACCCCGAGCAGACCATCGCCGTGCTTCAACATTCCGGCTGATTCCTTGGCGACGAATCGAGCGGCGCCGCAACCGCCGATATTCTTGTCTTCGTATCCACTATCTCCGTTTCCTGCCACCGTCGAGATGATACCGGTTTTCCCATCGATCTTCCGAACCCGATGATTCATCGTGTCCGAAACATAGAGATTGTCCTCTCGATCAATGACCACGGCTTCTGGAGCGTGAAGCATGGCCTTGACCGCCGGTTTGTCGTCGCCGTCATACCCGTATCGGCACACCCCCGCGACGGTCGAGATGATGCCAGTCCGCGCATCGATCTTACGAACACGATTGCTGCCCTTGTCGACCACATGCAGATGGCCCCGGCTATCTACGGCGAGGCCGACGATGTCGTAGAGACGCGCGTCCATTGCGGACTTTCCATCATCTAGATACATCGACATGTCCAACCCATCGGAACAGACCGGCATGAGCCAGCCCTGATCGTCGCTGAAATCGATGCCGATCGCATCACCGGACAGCACGACTAAATTTCTCGCCACTAACGGTTGTTCGCGTGCTTCATCTTCCGCCGTCCAGGCCCCTGCGATGGTCGTCACCATGCTAGTCGTGAGATCAACACGTCGCACTTTGTGCGCTTGCGTATCAGCGATGTAGAGGATATCGTCTTCCCCGAACGCAATCGCAGCTGGCCAAGTCAGATTGACCTCCAATGCCGGTCCATCTCCGTTAAACCCGTGTTGTCCGGTCCCAACCACCGTCGTAATGACGCCGGTCTCATGATCGATCTTACGAATCCGGTTACTCCCGGAATCACAGATATACAGATTGTTCAGGGAATCAAACGCGACACCGAGCGGAAGATAAAGACCGGCTTCACCGCAGAGCCCCTCATCGCCGCTGTAGCAGGTCTCTCCGATGCCGGCGAAATTGTGAAGTGTGCCTTCCTGCAGATGAATGCGGCGGACACGATCGGATCCCGATTCGGCAAAGTATAGCCACTGCTCATCCCGATCGAGAGCCACATGGTGGGGAAGAGGAATTCCAGCCTTCACGGCGCGCTTGCCGTCACCAGTGCTTCTTGCCTTGCCGTTTCCAGCAAAGGTCTCAATGTATCCTGTGGCCAGCTCGAGTTCAGTATCCATCGTGATAACTACGACTGTTGGGCAGACTGGGCGGGAGATCCAGTCGGCTGAGTCAACGATGCATTCTGCGTCGACGTGACAGCTTGAGGCGGCGTTGCCTGTTGAGCGGCTGCCTGGGCTTCGGCCTCAATCGCATCCGCCTCATGCACAGACTTCTTGAACCCCTTAATGGCTTTGCCGAGCCCTTCGCCTAACTGTGGCAGTTTCCCAGCACCGAAAATGATCAAGACGATCATGAGGATGAGGATAAGTTCTGTGAACCCTAAGCTACCAAACATAGTGCCCCCCTTCCCATAAAAGAATCAGGACCGAGGATTGTCTTTTGCCTTCTTGGCAAACCGTTCTTTCAACCGCTTGCGAGCCTCTTCTGCCTGTTCGAACATCTTACACTTATCGTAGACGCTGATGAGGTTGTAATAGGCCAGAGGCTCGTCAGGGTTGTGCTCGACGGCGCTCTCCATGACCTGAATCGCCAAATCGGTCTTCTTGTGGCTCAGGGCGATTTCCATCAGTTTAAAACTAGCCTCGAGATGCTTCGGATCAAGCTCCAAGGTGCGAAGGTAACACTGAATTCCCATATCAATCGTGTTGTAATCGGATACTTGCGGGTTATCCAATTCGACATAGACCCCTGCGAGGTTGTACCACGCGATGGGATCATCCGGAGTGATTTCCACGAGACGTTCGTAGTAATTCTTCGCCTCCAAATATTTCTTCTTATCCGCGTACAGCCTCCCTAAGTTGAACAGGGCCAGGACATCATGTGGGAAGATCTCCAACGCATGCCGGAATTCAGTTTCGGCCTCGTCGCTCATGCTTTTCGTCGCATAGATCGTCCCAAGATTGGCATAGTACATGGCCAACGAGCGATTCATCTCCGCACGAAGACCCTCGGCCATCTCGATCGCTTTCTTGACTTCCGCGAGGGCATCATCCAGGCGCCCCTTACTGAAGTACAGCTCACCGAGTCGACAGCGAGCCTGAAAATCGTCCGGCCCAGTGGCCAGGAGCTGTTCAATCCCGGCAATTTCCTCATCGGGAGAGAGAGGGAGATCTCCTGGGTCAGCCGGAGTATCTACGTGTGATGTCATCTGTCCAGGTGTATCCATAACAACGCTCGTTCTTTGGTTTATACGTGCCCGGTGATCAGCCTCTCCGATGCCGGCATCACAGAGCCTTCCCTTGTCGACACTTCCGCCGTGGCCGCCTTCGCTCGCTCAGTGGCGAGCACCATCACTCCAAGAACGACCATCAATGTCAAATTCGAGAACAATAATGCGTAGCCGGCGATGAACATGAGGCCGATGCCATACCCTGCCATTCGACCGGTCATCAGCAACTTCACGACCGTGTACGACCAACAGAGCAGTCCTCCGACATAGATCGCAAAAGGCAAATAGAACGTGTAGCCCATTCCAAATTGGAAGATCCAACCGATACCTTGCGAGGCTTGCCGAAAGGCAGCGGCAAATGCCGGGCTATACAGATCCAACAGATAATCGGCGATAATCAACGTCGCAAACACGATCGTCGTGGATCCCCAAAACCACATGGCTCGGCTCAGTTGCTGTCGATTCTTCGTGCGAAGTGATAGACTTCTGCTCTTCCCATACGCCACAAACACCAGATAACTGGCCAGCAGCATGAATGCCTCACCCGCACGGTGCGACTCATACGCCAACGGTGGGGCCGCCAGCACCCCCATCCAACTATACAAGCTCGACACGATCTGGTAGTACAACCATCCAGAGACGCCTAGGTAGTACGCGGTAATCAGCACTCGCTGAGCCGACTCGCGATGGGTGATCCAGTACTCTGAGACAAAGGCCGTAACCACGACGAGCGTCAATCCGTTGTAGATAACGGCGCCCAACATCCCCGGCTCGACAACGAGGAAGAGGATGGTCAACAGCACCAACAGGGCCGTCCCGATGACTCCCCCCCTCACTAGCCAGCTTGGGTTATGGCCTTTCCATCGGTTGATCATGACCAAGGTTAGAGCCAAGAACAACAACACCGCGACGATGTTGATGAGCCAGGTCCCTACTTCGGTTAATGCGGTAAACGTCGACGTTATCCATGGGTGTTCAGCCGCCATCTTACTCAGATGCATCCCAAGACGGGAAAGCAGGCGATACAGGATCAGCTCCAGAAAGGAGGTCAACAGAACCAGCTTGACGGCGTACTCGAACAGCGGACCAAAGTCCGAAATCCGGCCCGTCAACCGTTCACTTCCTCCCGCTGAGCTCATGCCTCCACCCACGATAGTTCATTATTGCAGTGGTCGCAAAACATGGGGTCAACGTGCGGCCACCGGAGTCTGTTTCTCACCTTCGCTTGCCCGTGAGATATACAATAATCCATCCGCCATAGCATAGTTGAACGGCAGTTCGCAGACGACTTCGCTGATCCGCTCATACACGTATTGGTAGAGCCGTTCCGCTTCATCAGGGGTCATGCCCTCTTGCACTTCGTAGAAGAAACCAAGGCTGAGGTCCTCCGCAGACGGTCGCATAATACGACGAATCCCATAGCTGCCAGGATCGCTCATGATCGGAGCTTCTTTTTCCAAATCGAACAAGCAGGGTTGGCAAGAAAACCCGTACGACTGATTCAATCTTTTGTTTTCCACGATGAAGCTCATCGTGTCGAGCGCCTCTTCCTCTTTCTCCGTCGGGAATCCGACGATGACATAGCAATGCACAGCAATGCCGAGATCGACGCAATCATCCGTGATCCGCCTGACCCATTCTTGCTTGACCCCCTTCTTCATGAAATCCATGATGCGCTGGTTGAAGGATTCCAACCCGAAGACGATCTTCAAGCACCCGGCCTCCCGCATGGAGGCCAACAGCTCACGAGAAAGGTTTTTCTCAAACCGCATCTCGCACGTCCATTTCACATCGAGTTGTTTCTGGATCATCTGCTGGCACAACCGTCTCGTCGGCGCCAGCGCGAAACACTCGTCTGTAAAGAAGAAATGCCGCGCGCCATAGCGGTCCTTGAGCCACTGCAACTCTTCGATGGTCCGCCCCGGGTCCTTCTGTCGGAAATTCTGGTGGTCGAGCGTCAAGGCACAGAACGCACAATCCTTATAGTAACACCCCCGAGAAAACTGAACCGGAAGTACCGGTTCCGGTGACAGATAGAGATCCAGCGGAAACCCGTCATAATTCGGCGCCGGAAGTTGATCGACATTCTCTGAATAGAACGGCTGATTAACCGTAATTTTCCCGTTGTTGCGATAAATCAGGTTCGGAACTTTGCTGTAATCTTTTTTGCCAGCCAGCTGATTCACCAATTCCAGCAAAGCCGTTTCCCCTTCAAACACCACGATATCGTCGGTCAATTCAAACAAACTCGGACAGCGTCGGATGTTATCGACGAGACGAGTAAAAATGCTGCCTCCGATGGTCACGTGCAGATCGGGAGCAGCTTCTTTGATCAAGCGACAAAGCGTCAGGCCCGGAATAATTTGAGACGTCGCCGTAATTGAGACCCCGATGAGATCGGGTCGGCTGTCGACAATTGAAGGAATGAACCGGTTCCGGAAAAGACTCAGAAAAGGATTCTGCTGCTCATCACGAACGACCTTCATCAAATCTTTCGAGGAATAAATCGAATAGTTCCCAAACTGATTGTCGACCACGGTTAGTCGCGTCGGGAAGTAGATCGCGGAAACAACCTCCAACCATTTGTCGATCATGAACAAGCTGGCGCGATAGGCATCGGGGTCGTAAAACTCCTCGCTACGCAAGGTCTCCTTCGCCAACTCGATGCGGTCGACGAGATAGCCAAAGCGATCGAGAGAATCGGTGACCTTGGCATAGTGCTCTCGGCTCCCGGCACCGGTCTCACCGGTTTGTGTTCTCTCGAGGTCACGCTGTTTGGCAATCAAGAGTTGATAGACCTCAGCCGCATACGTTCTGGTCAAGATCGTATCCAGCAACTCGATGCCTAGATCGCGCTGTGATACGTCAGAAATCCCACCCTGGTGCAGAAATCCTGTCAGCGAAGGTAGACTGAGATAGGGTTGAGATGGATGCCATGTTGGGGGAAAAAGCAGGGTGACTTTCACGGCAAACTAGGTCCTTTTACTCTGAAAAATCAGTGATTTCGATGGATACTTCCTTTATACCCCCCGCAGTTTGTGAAATGCAATCCCACGCTCTATTTCATCTGTCGACTTACGGTAAATATATAAAAAAGCCTCGAGAGGCTCTTCACAATATCAAGAGCCAACTCGAGGCTTCTTTTGATTCTTACTACGCTTGCGCACTGTTTCCAATGCGCAAGCAGATACACGGCACTGACTACAGCTTCAATGTAAACCAGGTCGACAACGACTTCATACCGTTTCGTTCGATGTTGGCGCCATCCCAGACTGCAAACGCGATCGGCACCGACATGCCCGCCTTAAACTGCACATCGTTGGCATCTCCGGTTTCCAAAGTGCGCTTGACGACAACACGCCACGTCGGACCGGTATAGCCTCCCCCCTTCACGGACCCTGACGGTTCCCACACTCCGTTTCCGATCACATCCTGGTGTGCTTGCGTGGTCAGGGTGCTGAAGCCATTTGCGCTCAGATCTTCAACTGAGCTTACGCGAAGCGTCGGATCGGACATGATATTGCCCGACCAGATGCCGGAATTGAATGGCCCGAGGCTCCGACCGATACGATCTGGATATGTGACGCCACCGGCAGGCTCTTCAAAGTAAAAGTCCCAGAAAATGCCGGGATATTGATCATCCACGTCCCAAATACCGGCACTATCCTTTCCGAGGTCCTTCTGCCACTCGGCATTCCACCGCCAGATGTTGGTCGTCCCACCGGATTGTCCCATGCACTGAAATGGCGGAGCTCCAGCCGTGTTGACAGGAAACATCACTGCCACCTGGTCACGAAAGTCCTGCGGACCGATTGCGGTGTCATTCTTCGTCTGGTCGATCCACTCTAAACGCAACCCAACATCCTTCCCATTGGTCATGGCCTTGACGAACACCGACTTGACTGAAATATTGGGATGCATCGGTGTTGTGATCAACTGCCCACTCAACGGAATAACGACACCTGGAACACTTTCCCAAACGGGATTGGCGCCGTCCATAGGAATCGGGCCCTTGACCGTCTTCGCCGGGATCGTCACCGGTTGACTGACGGCTAGTGGTACTCGCCCCATCGTCAGCATGAATCCGACGGTGAGGACGGAGAGAAGAATGGCAAACACCAATTTCTTGTTGGTCGTCTGCGCTACTCTCATAATGCTAATTCCTCCTCTCGATGATGGTAAAGGTAACGTTTCCTTCAATTCTCGTTAACCGAGTCTGTCACGCATTTCCCGCAGGTCCACCCTGCTCTGCATCCGTATCCTTCTCTTTTTCTTTCACATCCATAAATGATTGCGCACCCACCTCATTCAGCAACATGCTCAATTCGTTGCCTTGATCTTGCGCACCGCACTCATAGGTCTGTCCTTCAGGAGAACTGAATGTCGCCGGACGATAATCGGTCTCCGTATAGGGTTGAGGCACCACCCCAAGAAATGCGGTTTCAAACTCCATCCACTCGGCTGTCAGATCGGCGATTAATTTAAAAGGACCGGAATCCGCCTTTTTTGCCAACATGCGACAGAAGAGGGGCACCCATCGACCGATATGGTTTTTGACGAACTTCTTCTGGGCCTCGACCACAATTTGTGTTTTTTCAAGCCCGTCATGGCAGCGTGAGTATGATTCTTTGTAAGCGAGAAAATGCATGAACTCGAATTCGACGCTCAAATGGTCCAGCCGCTCGTGGATATCTTTTGATAACTCAACGCCGAAGGCCTTATAAAATCCTGAAATATCCCCCATCACATGGGATTGGGCAAACACGTGATCATTTCCGAACAGCGTCTCGTACGGAGGACAATCGAGCGTGATGACATTACTAAACACTCGACGATGTTCGGCCTGGAGATCACTGAGTTGCCAATTGGAACATTCCGAAGCCACCAGGTTTTCGATCAAGGCGATCTGCTTCCTCAGCGCGCCTAATTTTCCCTTCGCTCGCTCATTAGCGTCCGAGCCGAGGGCAACTTCCAAGGCATCCAGCGCGGCCCTGCCATCTTCCACGAACTCCCCACACCGGAGGTAATCGAGAAATTCTTCATCTTCCGGGTACAGCAGACTCCACGAGATCAACAGATAGATCTTGCTGCGCCCAAGCGCACGTTCGACGGCTGGAGAATCCTTGAGAGCAGAAGGGTTTGGCAGTGTGGCAGTTGCTACGGGGGACAACCCTTTTGTTGGCTGCTGGCTCGTCACAAACATCGCCTCCTAGCCACTTCGCTTACAACGCGCTTCTTCACGGTTGGGCGAAAAACAAAGCCATGTATGTATATGAAAAGGTCTGCACGAAGTCAAGGGCGAATTGGCGTCTCCCTGATCGACAAAGATTTCTGTCAACCAGTTGCATCGTCGGAAGGGCGGCATCATCAGTCATTCTCGGTGAGATGCCTCGCAGGCACCACCCTGATCGCCACATGATCGTTGACGGTTTTGCAAACCATCTCGCACATCCCACACCCCACACAGGCCTCTGCCTTCACTGTAAGGCTTAACGACTCAAAATCCATGGCGAGCGCATCGGTCGGACAACGTGATACGCACGCATGACACCCTTGGCCCGCCGTGCAGAGCCGATGAGAGATCACCGCCACTCCCATTCTGACCTGGCGGCTGTGCTCAACCGGCAGGAGCGCATCGGTCCTGCAGGCGCTCACGCAGGGAAAGTCTTCACACAGGAGACAGGGTGATTGGTCGGAATAGAGCACCGGCGTGCCGTCGGTCGTATGGACGGTGATGGCGTGAGGCGGGCAGGCCGTCACGCAGTCAGAGCATTTCGTACACCTCTCAAGAAACAGTGGTTCTTCCACCGCACCGGGAGGACGCAACCAATCTAATCGAACCCGAACCGAGACTGGCTTCTCGCGAGAACCATCTGCCTCTTTGACGAACTCTTGCGCGGCTTTGACCGTGGAGAGAACGGAATCTTTCAGAAAGTCTCGTCGACCGTATGAAGGGTTGGTGGCCATTTATTGTGCAACGACAGCTGCTAGATGATCACACTAGAGATTGAGCTCGCCCGCAGCAAGGGAACGGTCATGATCTACGCTTCATGCCCGTTGAGGTCTTACGTCACTCCATCCGCTCGCAACTTATAGACCTCTACACAGCGATCGCAGGCCCCGAATTCGATATCCCACCCCGGATGATTCTCACGGATGAAGTCGAGCACGTAGGGTTCCAGTTTCGTGCCCATATCTTCCACCCAAGAATAGGTTGGAAATCGGCACAACGGGCACGGGAAACCTGGCATGAGCATGATCTTGTTTTCAGTCTCCGGCACCTCGCCGCCTTCCACATCCACGGCTCGATCCATGACGCGCAGCGTATCGGAGGCCATTTCAATCAACTCTGAATGGGTGAAATAGGACGTTTGCCACAAACCTTCGAACACCGACTTCAGTTGAGGCGGTGGAATTTTTCGGTACCACGACCGAAACTCCTTGAACCGATCGTCCTTGCTCAACATGGGTTCTTTGCCCGTTGCCACCAACCGGCTGTCCACGCTCAGGCTCCAGAGCACGCGATAACGCTGTAAGATCAGCGTCTCTTCACCGGGGTTGAGTCCCATCTTGGTATCTGGATCGTAGCCGAACTGCGGGTCGATCATATCCGAAATATGCATCAACTCATGGCGGCAATAGCGGGTCAACGCGGGATCGTAAAATCGACGGGGGATCAATTTAATCCCGACGCCTTTCAGGCCTTTTTCTTCAAACTCTTTGGCCAGATCCTTTTCGACCGACCCCCATTTCCTCAGAATGTCGACGCCTTCCTGATCTTCCTTCAGCACACCTTTCACCAGCACGATGCCGACCTTTTGCTTCAAGAGCGGATACTCGTTGAATGAGTCGCGCACGATATCCGAAAACCCCCAGATACCGAAGAGATACTGGTAGAGTTTCTTAAACTCAGCCTCCCGATCTTCGAGGATAAACTTCTCGTAAATCGGGTCAGCATGTTCATGAAATTCCTTGTAGTAGGTCGGATCACCCTCCCGTTCGGTCTTCTCGACGAACGAGTCGATCACTTCCTGAAGCAAGGCTGGTTGGAATCTGATTTCCATGTAAAGAACACTCCGCAGCTATGGAAAATTACCCTGAATGATCATACGTGCTTTCCCGGCCGACATGGCCACCGGAGCCGATTGTGACGTTTCGACACTGCCTTGAACTCGGAACAGGTTCAGCGACAACCTTGAACTTGCTTCTCTCACCCTCTTTCTCTCACCCTCTATGGAGATCGAAGGGTTGACTTGCCATCGAGGCATCTCTTACGATCCGTCATGAACGACAGGATTATACTGGCCGGGCCGGTGACCAATCAAGCAAGCAGGAACCGAATAGCTGAGGAAATACACGACACATGACGTCCCATTCGTTACCAACCGTCTCTCCAGAAACACCCCCAGCATCAACAGTTCCTCCAGACTTTTTGGCGCTTTGGAGTGCCGATTGTCGTGAGGTGAAAACGTTTCGTGGCCACTCACATGGAATCTGGGCCGTCGCGTTTTCACCGGACGGAACCATCCTCGCCAGCGGTGGCGCTGAACGCCTTGTCCGCATGTGGGATGTCGAAACCGGTCGGCTGTTGCGCTCGCTCCGCGGCCATACCCATGACATTCGTGCCATCGTCTTTACTCCGGACGGACAGACCTTAGCGACCGCGAGTGAAGACCGCACTATCCGCCTCTGGAACGGAAAAACCGGCGAGCCGATGAAGTTGTTGTTCACCCGGTACGATCACAGCGTCTGCAGTCTTTCGCTCTCGCCGGACGGTCTCATGCTCGCGCGTGGCAGCCATAATAAAGACATCAAGATTTGGGAAGTCACCACCGGTACTGAGCTGATGACTCTCCTCGGAAAGGATGAGTACGATCACCATTGGTCGGTCTGCGTGGCCTTTTCTCCGGATGGCATTCATCTCGCCAGTGGCACAGACATCGGAAAGATCAAAATTTGGGAGGTGCTGCCGAGCGGCGAGGAAAAGGTGCTCCACGACGGCCATTGGCGACGAGACCAGGAAGATTCCACAGAAACTCGTGGCTACTTCATCGAAGATGATGGGGGATTCCAAAAGCCGATGGACTACTGGATCGGCGCGATGACCTTCACCCCCGATGCCAAGCTCCTGATTACCGGCAGCCGAGACTCCACGAACAAGCTCTTCGAGATGCCGACCGTCGTGGAGAAAAAATCCCTCACCGGCCACAAGGGTTGGGTCCGCAGTCTCGCGGTGTCACCGGACGGCAAAGTCTTAGTCAGCGCGAGTGATGACCAGACGATCAAGTTTTGGGATCTGGGCACCGGAAGAAACTTCCGCACGCTCAAAGGCCATAGTGGCGGAGTCCGTTGCGTCGCTTTTTCTCCGGACGGGAAGCGCCTCGCCAGCGCCTCCTGGGATCGGACGGTCAAGCTGTGGGAAGGGGGAGAAAAGACGGAGGAGTAAGAACGAACTTACTCAAGCAAATTAATAACGTCTGACACTTTCTTCGCAACTGCATACCGCCACTTCCCATACGTACCGTCTGTATTCACGGCGGAAACCCATCGATCAGCCGCAGCCCGTTTCACATCCTCCAGCGGATTGTACCCTTTAGTCTCCAAATCAAGTAACTCACGGGGTCGGTCGTAAGCCGAATGATGAAGTCCGGCACGTAGTCGTGCATTTGGCCATTGTGCAGATAAGGAATCGCAAACCCAAGCCCTGAGTTCTTGACGAAGGCCTCGACAGCGTTCTTTATCGCGGACTTGGCTCTCTTAGCCATTCACTTGACCCTTATGGTGGATGCGAGCGATGCGCTGAAGGATACCCTGTTAGCTTAAAGAAATCACCAGGCTAGAGAGACAGGGTCAAATACACTCAGCTCACGGCTTGGACCAAAGATAGGGTAATGGTCAGGCGAAATAGGGTAAAACGAGGCACGCTATTATGCGATTTCCCGTGGTGCTGAATGAAAACAGTCCGGTATGAGTCAAGTTATAGGTCAATCAGCTTGAGGCGGTCCCACTATCGCTCCACCTAATGCAGTAGAGGCACCAATCCCACAGCATCGAGGCATGCGAAAAAGAGCCGCACATCAGTTCGGCGCGATTTCGTAGACCAACGTCACTGTTGCCTCGATCTTCAGCTCCCCAGGTGAGACCGGCACCTCGCCGGCGCTTGCCTCCATCGCCATGCGTGCCATGGGAGAGCCAGGTCTGATGATAGGGCCTCCCTCATTGACTGATAACACCCGCATGAGTTTCACGTGCAGCGCCTCACTGAGCACCGCCGCTTTCTCCCTTGCTTTGGCGGCAGCCTGTTTCAACGTACTCAGACGTGCCGATCGTTCATCGCGTAACCCCCAGTGTAATCCCTGAAAGCTATTTGCCCCGACCTTCAAGACTTCTTCGATCACCGTACCGACCTTGTCGAGGGCACGGATTTCCACAGTCACCATATTGCTGACGACATAGCCGACAATTTCCGGTGAAGCAGGCGGCGAATCGGCGGGTGGGTTAGCCGGCGGTCGATAATGCGGAGAGACTGTAAAGGAGGAGGTTTGGATCAGCTCCTTGTTGATCTCTAAGTCCCTCAGCCGGTCCATGACCGTGCGCATGATGGCGCTGTTCCGCCTCTGCGCCTCGGCAAGTGATTTGCCAGGACTGTCCACACCGAACGTCACGAAGGCCGTATCCGGCTCGTGTGTTGCTGTCCCGGTTTCGCTGACCATGAGAGTCGGCGTCTCGGGTTTCGTCTCATCATGCGCCAGCGTTACAACCGGAAACCCCAACAGTACCAGCAATCCGAACACCACCATACCATGCTCTCCTTTCTTTAACTGTCCACCGGAGACCATCACTCGCTGGCTCGCCGCGTCCAAAAAATGCGCGGGCAGCTTACCCTTCCTCTTCTCCGTGTGGCAAGAAGCGTCCCAACTCGGCAGCCACTTGACGCCGGCGGCGACATGGGGCATCTTCTCTCCCACAGGCCTGAACGAGGAACGACCATTATGGCCATGGAATCTGTCATGCTCCCACTCGGCACCCCGGCTCCTGCGTTCGAGCTTCGCGATGTGGTCAGCGGTCAGACCTATTCGCTCGACTCATTTTCAGACAAGACCGCGCTCCTCATCATGTTCATCTGCCGACACTGTCCGTACGTCGTGCACGTCGAGCAGGAGTTGGCGAAGATGGGGCGTGACTATCTGGACACGGGCTTGGGAATTCTCGCGATCAGTAGCAATGACCCGGTCGGATATCCCGATGATGCGCCGCCAAAGTTAAAAGAAATGGCCCAGCGGCTCGGCTTTACCTTTCCGTTCTGCCATGACGAGACGCAGGAAGTGGCAAAAGCCTATCGCGCAGCCTGCACACCGGACTTTTATCTCCTCGATCGTGACCGTCGGCTCGTCTATCGTGGGCAATTGGACGATAGTCGTCCCAGCAATGGCAAACCGGTGACCGGCCGTGATCTGCGCGCTGCCATCCAGGCCGTGCTCGCGGGTAAGCCCATCGATGGTGCTCAACGGCCGAGCATCGGCTGCAGCATCAAGTGGAAGCCGGGTCATGCTCCGTCTTATGCATGAGAGGTTATTGAAGAAACCTCCTCAGCATCATTCTCATATTCTGCACATCCGTTCAGCTCGCAACGCCTAGGACAGGTCCATCCACCCGGCATCAAAACAGTCGGGCAGTACGACCGGCACAGGAACCGTTATGAAACTGGAGAATTCCAGACGGTTTCCCAAAATTCTGTATTCACGATAGGAATGGCATGAGAATTCCCATTCCACATCTTCTGTGGATAACCATGTGTGTAAGTGCCTAAATTCCGTAAAAGACGGTGCATATGGCATGTGCATTTATCAAAATGCCTATTTTTTAATCATCCGCTCGATCGAAACAGCACCACTATTAGTAGTGGTTAGCGTCTAGATTCATTGCTTTCTTGCATATTCCTAGAAATAGGACTTGACACAATTCAGACCCGGCCACACTAGCTTCCCGTCCCTCACCACCAATCCAATGGTTGTCCACAGGTTCAACACATTTCTGGGGATGAGAGTGCTCTGCGACAGGAGCGACGTTTCTAATCTGTCAAGTGGCTGGAGAACGAAAAGACAGTTCAATCGAGCAAAAAAAGAGACCTAGGAACCAATTCCCAGAGCCAGAGCCAAATGGCTCGCGCGATACTCGATTGGGAATCGCCCCATATGATCTACTGGACCCATCACCCTGTGACTACGCCGACGCTCTCAATATTTTCCATGGCCATATCCTTTCAGTCACCGCGTGAGCAGCACATCGACATTGGGGAGGTCTTGAGAACAGTGTTACCCATTGCAAACGCCGATAAGATCGGAAAGATGCTCTCGGAAGCACCCGGCAGGTCCCGACCCAAAACAGAATTACACGGCGTCATTTGCCCTCATCTGATCGAATATTCCGTTATCCCAGCTTCTTCCCAATCCGCTGCCGCTGCCGGTCTCAATGTCTGCAGTGACATCCGGAATTGTTTGGGGCGTTGATGGGGCAGGTATGGGCGGAGGTTCGAGCCTGAGTGTATGGGTTACGACATACCTTGTTGGACCAACCCATTCTCGATCGTGAGGCCCATTCGTTCTATCTGCCGAGTGAGTAATGTGAAATGGGCACGCGAGTCAGTCGCAACGGCCAGCTGTTCAGCTGTCGCCAGTTGTATGGTATACACCAGTGAGGCGGAGGTTTTCAGGAGGGCAAGGCCATAGTCGAAGAGATCCGCTTCTCTGCCGATGAGCCGTCGCCGGCTGAGTTGACGGATACTGGCCACCGTAAAGGGAGTCGTCTCGAACGAAACATCCTTCAGACGAACCATCAAGGGCTGCTCGGCATGGCCATCGTTGTGACGCCCAGTGATGTCTGTGCCGTCGAACAGACCGCGTTGGAATCGGCGATTCTCCGCCAGCGCGCGATGAAAGAGCCCACGCCAAATTGAATCTGTGAGATCACGATCCACGGCGATGCAGGTGTCCGGCTTGAGCGGGCCGCTGACGTTGTACCCCTGCACCAGTCGCTTGCTTGCCAGGAGGTCGGGGAAGGCATCGCCCATACGGTCGGGAAAGGCCGTTGTCCCACAGAAAGGACTGACTTGTATGGCCATATAATCCCGGAAATGCACCTGCTGGTACCGCGCCAGCAGCCACTGCAAGGCGCGCTCGTGGCACAGATGGAACGGATAAAATATGACGCCGGATCGTTCATGCCAGTGATGCAGCATAACTGCTCTGCAACAGTATCGGCAAGCTGTCGTTCCAGAGGCAATGGAACGGACGCGGTTACGAATGAAATGAGGGGCAGCAACTATTTCGTTGCTGAAAGGGAATCGGCAAGCCAGCTTTACCTCACAATGAAATGGCACACTCCCCCCCATTCTTACCTCACCTTTCACATAAGTCGGCACTCACGCCTGACATCCATCTTATTCATGCTGGTTCCTCTCCACAAAACGCGATGTGGCCCCAATAACCTCTAGGCCGCCTCTATCCTCTTTCCACACCGAAAGATGATACGTCCTACACTTCGCTACTGAGGCATGATGACAAAAGGCACCGACTTGCCTATACTTCCAGGGTGAAAACATTTCGATGGAATTCCCAGAAGAACGAAGTGCTGAAAACAGGTCGGGACGTTTCCTTTGAGGATGTGGTGTTGGCCATCGAAACTGGTGGGTTGCTGGATGTTGTAGGACATCCCAATCCCACTCGGTATCCGAACCAAGGCCTCTTTGTCGTGGCCGTGAGTTCCTATGTGTATCTCGTGCCGCATGTTGAGGAAGTCGACTACGTGTTTCTGAAGACGATTATTCCGAGCCGCAAAGCCACGCGAGAGTATGGAATGAGGGGAAAGCTATGAAAACTCTTGATCGCTATGAGAAACAAGTTCTGTCGGCGTTCGAGGCCGGTAAGCTGAAATCCACGGTGACGTCCGAGGCGGCATTGCGTCGATATCGCGAGTATGCTCGTGCGACTCTCAGCAAAAACAAGCGGGTCAATATTAGACTCTCCACCCCTGACCTTTCTGAAATCCAAGCGCGCGCTGCGGAAGAAGGCATTCCCTATCAAACGCTGATTGCGAGCGTCTTGCATAAGTTTGTGGCAGGCCGCTTTGCAGAAAAGACATCGCGCCTCACAACGCGCGCCAGCGGACGCGGCAAGAAGCGCCGAGCGGCGTAGGGCTGCGCACAGATTACGCCGTACAAAACGGAGAGTTCAGCTGTTCGCTCGAGGCTTGGTCATGTGGCAAAACAGTGCAAGGTAAAAACGGTCCCTTGTCTCAGCTTGTGCTGAAATGGGTTAGGCCATGAAGCATCATAATTTGACCACCAGGCGCATTGGAACTGTAGGGTAATGGGTTGACACAACAAATAAGATCTGACCCTGATTTCATCTCACAATAACCAGTCGATCATTGCGCAGCAAGCGGCGGTGGAAGTAGAAGAGAACACCTTACGCCCACATGAAGGAGGCGTCCCATGGACAATGATCTCCCCTCTGTCCTCTATGTCCTGGGTGCGACTTTCTTGTATTTCCTTCCAACCTTTCTCGCCCTCGCACGAGGCCACCCCAACGCCTTCCTGCTTGCGATCGTGAATCTCTCGCTCGGATGGACCGTGATCGGCTGGGTGGGCGCGTTGTTCTGGTCGCTCACGAAGCAACCTCGGGGAGAAGAATCGTGACGGAGCGCAAGGTGAAACTGGCACCAGCCCACAAGCGAAAGACGGTGAAGGATTTTCTGATGGCGAAGTAGAAAAGGGATCGGGCTTTACGATCTTAACAAGCTGTCTACACCCACACTTCCGACTGCCATGCCCCCCACGCAGCTCGTTCATGTCAACGACACATGAATTTCCCCATCCGGGTGAGAGTTGCGTGTGCGGAGCCCGCCCCTTCGGCCGGGCCCCGGGCCGCTCGTGGTTCCTGCAGCCGTGTACGACGTCGATGTGCTGAGGACCGCTTTCAGACGGTGCGATCTTGGCACCGAACTTCCGCTCGTGGCCGTTTCTGCGACCGTCGACACCCGACCCACAGCTGAAGTACACGACCGACGGGTTTCAGGTACTCGCGCAACAGACCAGACTCGTAGAAAGCCTGAAGCATCGTGTAAATGGACACAGAATATGGCGGGCCACGGACAGGCGAATCCTTTACTGTGGTCACGGCTCTCATTGATTGATATCGGCTACAAGAAGGAGGGGTGCAGTATGATATTCGAACAGCTCAATCCCAATGCCTGCCGCACCTATCTGATCGGCGACGAGAAGAGTCGAGAGGCCGTCCTCGTCGACCCGGTTCTGGAGCACGTCGAGGACTACCTGAAGACGCTGGATCAACGGAAACTCACGCTGACACATGTCATCGATACGCACACCCATGCGGATCATATTTCCGGAGGAGCCGCGCTCAAGGATCAGATCGGCTGTCAATATGTCATGCACCAAAAGGCTCCAGCCCGCTGCGTGACCTTTCACCTGACGGACGGGTTCGAATGTCACCTCGGCAATATTCCAGTCAAGGTGATGACCACGCCGGGTCATACGAAAGACAGCCTTGCCCTCGTGTTTGAGGATCGCATTCTGACCGGAGATGTCCTGTTTTTGGACGATGCTGGAGCAGGCCGTACGGATCTGCCCGGCGGTGATCCAGGCGAACATTGGGACAGCATCCAGCGGGTGCTCGGCCTGCCTGATCACCTCATCGTGTATCCGGCCCACGAGTATCGGGGGCGCCAACCATCGAGTTTAAAAGACCAGAAACTCCGCAATCCAAATTTGAAACCTCGCACCAAACAGGAGTACATCGACTACCTCGAAGGGCTCACACTCGGTCCCGCCGATTGGATGAAGGATGTGCTGAAGGCCAACTATGCCTGCGCACGCGATCCTAAGGCGGCCTGGATTCCTGTCGATGTCCCTGCCTGTGAGGTCAAAGGAACGTTGGAAATTGGAGCGAACGATCAGCAGGTCGTCGGGATTCCTGTGGAGGACGTCTCCCGTAAACTCGCTGTAGGGGCCAGCCTATTCCTGCTCGACGTGCGTGACCGCCACGAGTTGAGCGAGGAACTTGGTCATATCAAAGGGGTGACCAACATCCCAGTCGCCAAGCTTTCGCATCGGCTGTCTGAGTTGGAGATGTATCGCGATCGAGAGATTATCGCAATCTGCAAAGCAGGAGGGCGAGCCCATACCGCCGCGCAGATTCTCATGCAGGCCGGTTTCCCGAAGGTCCAGGTAATGATGGGCGGGATGCAGGGATGGAAACAGGCGGGGTTTCCGACGGAGAAGTGAAGGGTCGGCGATCGAGAGATTCCTGAAGTGCAGGACGGGCAACGGACAAGGGGGCACGGACGACGATGGACCAATGACCATTGACCATGCAGGATTAGCCCTTCTGTCGGGGGGATTGATCGGCCTTGCGCTGGGAGCCACTGGCGGGGGAGGTTCCCTCCTGGCAATTCCGCTTCTGGTATATCTGCTGGGCATGAAGGTGCAACCGGCTACTGTTCTGTCGTTGATCGTGGTTGCGGCTTCGGCGTTGATCGGCGTGTATCAACGAAGAGAGTCTGGTGAGGTGAGGGTGAAGCCCGGATTGATCTTCAGCATCACCGGCGCAGCCGGCGCGTGGGTTGGCGCACTCGGCCATCAGTTCGTGCGGGGAGAAGTGGTGCTCCTGCTGTTCAGTGTCGTAATGATCGTGGCGGCTTGGCGGATGTGGCGAAGCAGCGGTCAAATCGACAGCCAATTTACCGGCGAGAGCTGCGCGGAACGCTTTCCTCGTTCCTGCTGGATCAAGGTCTCGCTGATCGGTGCTGCGGTCGGTCTGTTGACTGGATTCTTCGGTGTCGGCGGTGGATTTGTGATTGTGCCGGCGCTCGGGCTGGTGCTTGGGTTTCCCATGAGAATGGCCGTGAGTACCGCTCTGCTGATCATTGCGCTCGTCGCCGTGGGAGGCCTCGTCGGTCATCTGCAGACGGGACAGATGGATTGGTTACTCGCCGGTCTCTTGCTGCTGGGCAGCGCGGTGGGTATGACCGGGGGATCGTGGATCGTTCGACAGGTCGCGCCGATAACACTGACAAAGAGTTTCGCAGTCTTCGCCATCGGGGTCGCCATCATCATGTTGATTCACAACGGCCTGAAACTGTTTGGGGCGCACGTCTGATCTATCCGTCATAGGCCACGTCTGGCCAGGTGTGAATGGCATCTGGTTCGAGATTCGCAAGCTTGCCCCCTCGGCTCGATCCGAGTTCGAGACGTACAGGAAGACATGTGGGCAGGTTTTTTGACACCGATACGCGTGTGCGGGTCCTGTTCTACGACCCTCGCCCAGCCGACTCAGACCCAATCCAGCCACGCGTAGCGCGAAGCGAGCGCCATTTCTAATGAACGGCAGCTTGCCGGCGCGGAGCTTACCGTAGCGACTGT
>BQXA01000025.1:0-62426 GCA_036984345.1 Nitrospira sp.
GCCGGTGCTGGCATCTCGACGTTCCTCGCTCCTTGGCTTCTACCGGCGCTTGTTGCAAGTGGTGTGACCTTTCTTCTGCTGATGGCCATCGGTACATTGGGTGCAGGAGGAAGGACCGCGCGGTCCCGAGGGATGGATGATTGGATTTGGTACAGTACCCGTGGCGGTGGGTGGGGTGGAGGGTCATTCGGAGGCGGTGGGTTTGGCGGTGGTGGGTTTGGAGGGGGAGGAGGCGATTTCGGAGGAGGGGGAGCCAGTGGAAACTGGTAAGAAACTGCAACTCACGGACGAGGAGCGTAAACGGGTCAGTCTAGCCGTACAAGCAGTGGAACAAGGGACCAGCGCTGAAATCGTTCCCATGATCGTTAGCCGATCGGGGCTCTATCGGGAGGTGCGATATCGAACGGGATTGCTCCTTTCACTCTTGACGCTCACGATTCTGCTCACTGCTGAAATAGCCTGGCTTCCCTGGGGGTGGCACGCGTATAACGCGGCCTGGTTGGTATTGATGACCATGCTGGCCTACGGTGTGGGTGCATGGGTGGGTACCTGGGCACCAATTATTCGCCTGCTCACCTCGCCGGAGAGAATGCGTCACAAAGTGAGGCTCCGGGCCGAACGGGCGTTCGCCAAGCATGCGATCACGAGGACTCGTGAAGGCACCGGCGTCTTGATCATGGTATCGCTCCTCGAGCATCAGATTTATGTGTTGGCGGATCAACCCTTGTTTCAACGAGTTCCGGTCGAGCGGTGGTCGTCAGTCGTCGAGGCTGCCGTCAACCGATTGAAAATGGGCGATATTGTCGGAGGGCTATGCCAGGGTATTCAGGCATGTGGCGTGCTCCTTGCCGCAGTCTGCCCGGGTCGTCCTGGCGACAATCCCAATGAATTATCGAATGAATTAGTCCACGAGCCGTAGGAATTTCCCTCCCAGGCCCCAAGACACTCAATAAAAATCCTGTTCCGACCGATAGATAAGAGACTCGGCGTGACCGTTCGGCTAGCCTGGACCAATATCGACAAGGAGGGAGTCTCGCTATGTGGAAGCAAGAAGAGGCGGTAGCAGGAGAAGAGGATCGAGAACGGGATCGGGAACGAGAAAGAGAGCGAGAACGGTGGATGGAAGATCGACGAGGTCCGTCAAAGGGAGCTCAGTCTCTTCCTCCTGAGGTTGCTTTCGTCGGAAAGGATGTCGAGTTCAAAGGCGTGATCACCTATTCAGGCACCGTCCGGATCGACGGATCGCTGGACGGGGAAATCCACACAGACGGCGGCTTGCTGGTGGGGCCTGAAGCGGTACTGAAGGCCAAGGTTACGGCTGGAACCGTGGTCTGTCATGGCAACATCACAGGGGACATTGTCGCGACGAACCAGATCGTGCTCTGTGCTCCGGCTGTTGTGCAAGGCAGCCTGACGGCCCCCGTGCTGTCGATGGAGGAAGGTGTCGTGTTCAACGGTACCTTGGAGATGAAACCGCAAGCCAAGGCTGAGGGGTTGCGTGAAGTGGGACCGTACGTCGGCACGACATCCAATCGCCCTCAGATCAGACTCGCGGCATAGACGGCCTTGTTGAAACACTCCTGGCGCGAGATGCAATCAGCGCCAGGAGTTGGTTATGCTCAGTTTAAACCTTCATTGTCTGTGTCCCACCGATGATCAGCCGCTAGCTTTCTCGCAATATTCCCACTCCATAGACGGCTTGCTGTCGTTCCGCTAGAATCCCGTCCATGTCAGAACCCCCCGTGATGTCCGGCGCTCCACGTAAGCTCCAGGATGAGAATCAATCAGTCGTCAAAGCGGCTGGGATGATCGGCGTTGCCACGTTTTCCAGTCGTGTTCTTGGGTTTATTCGCGATATGGTCCTCGCCGGCCTATTCGGTGCCACTCCGGCTGCGGACGCCTTTTTCGTGGCCTATCGCATTCCAAACCTGCTCCGCGAGCTCTTTGCCGAAGGGTCGATGTCCGCTGCCTTCATTCCCGTCTTTACCGAGTATCACACGATGAAGTCGAAACAGGATGCCTGGGAGCTGGCGAGTGCGGCCTTTACGACGCTGCTGACGATTGTGACTGGAGTCACCTTGCTCGGGATTCTTGGGGCTCCCTGGATTGCGTGGCTCATCGGATGGGGGTTTCATGACGATCCGGAGAAAATGACCTTGACCGTTGTGCTCACACGAGTCATGTTCCCCTACCTCATTTTCATTAGTCTCGCTGCCTTGGCGATGGGGATCTTGAATTCCCTGCGAGCCTTTGCGGCTCCTGCGTTTTCTCCGGTGTTTTTCAATATCTTCATCATCGGGTGCGCGATGTTTCTAGCACCAACTATGCCGGAACCCATCCTTGGGGTGGCCATCGGTGTCGTTGCCGGTGGTGCGGCCCAGTTTGCGATGCAGTTGCCGGGGCTCAGAACTCGCAGAATGCTATTCGGGTTCAAGTTTAATCCTGGTCATCCAGGCGTGCGGAAGGTAGGCCGGCTGATGATTCCGTCGCTACTCGGTTTGTCGGTCACTCAAATCAATATCACTGTCAGCACGATTTTGGGGTCGTTTTTTGCCGGCGGCCCAACCTACCTATTTTATGGCATGAGACTGATCCAGTTTCCTCTCGGGATTTTTGGCGTGGCGCTGGCGACGGCGATCCTGCCGACCCTATCGACGCAAGCAGCACGCGGTGCGCTGGATGAACTGCGTACGACGCTTGGGTTTGGGTTGCGGATGATTTTTTTCATTATCCTTCCGGCGATGGTGGGATTGATCCTGTTGCGAACGCCGATCGTGCACCTCTTCTTCGAGCATGGGACGTTTACTGCGCATGACACGGCTGAAACGGCCTTTGCCGTTCTGTGCTATGCCTTGGGCCTCTGGGCGTTCGCCGGGGTGCGTATCATTGTGTCCGCGTTCTATTCCATGAAAGATACGACCACACCGGCCATCTCGGCGGCGATTGCAGTGGCGGCGAATATTGTGCTGTCAGTGGCCCTGATGTCCCACCTTGGGGCGGCAGGACTGGCCCTCGCCACAGCTCTGGCCGCGATGATCAACGGTGGAATTCTCGTGGTCATCTTGAATCGTCGACTAGGGGGCGTCGAGTGGAACTCGGTCATTCGGTCGGCCAGCCGCGTGTTAGTAGGCTGCATTCCTATTGCCTTGGCCTGTTGGTGGGTTGCTGGGGCCGAGATATGGATGCATCCAGCTGAGTGGATCGGAAAATCTGCGATGCTTGCGGTCGCGATCGGATTCAGTGTCATCGGGTATCTTGGAGTGCATGCCTGGTTTCGATCGGAGGAGCTTGGTGTCGTATGGGGTATGGTGCAGAAAAAGCTTGGCAGATTTGCAAAGTAGCGGGAGGCGATGCATGCAGCAGATGATGATCTTCCAATCACCGTGGGGATGGATGGGGGTGGCGGACTCATCGAAAGGGATTCACGCCATCGTCTTGCCGAAACGGTCGAAGGGAGCCGTCGAATCCGAACTCAGCGCCCAGTCCCATATGCCTGTGCAACCGGGAGGGTCGGCTCGACTGGAGGCCGCCCGTCAGCAGTTACTCGACTATCTCGCCGGGAAACGGGACACGTTTGATGTACCGCTCGATCTCTCTTACGGTACGATGTTTCAACGTCAGGTGTGGCGGACCTTGCAACGCGTGCCGTACGGCAGGCTTCGATCGTATCAATGGATTGCCGCGCGAGTGGGTGGACCGCACTATGCGCGTGCGGTGGGAAACGCAGTCGGGGCGAATCCGCTGCCGATCATGATTCCGTGTCACCGGATCGTTGCACACGATGCTTCACTCGGTGGATTCTCGGGAGGGCTTCCCATGAAACGGAAGTTGCTATCTCTTGAAGGAACATTGACTCAGTTGTTACGAGGGTGATCCGAAACAATAAAGGCACTCCTGCAGCGTGTGACGACGGCGTCGGTGACGGTCGACGACTCGGTCGTTGGGCGGATTCAAGATGGGTTAATGGTTCTCTTGGGTGTCGCCAAAGGTGATCAGGAGTCGGACGCATGCGTTGTAGTCGATAAGATCAGAAACCTCCGTATGTTCTCGGATGTTCACGGCAAGATGAATCGTTCTCTCTCGGACGTGGGTGGGGCCGTGCTCTTAGTCTCTCAGTTCACCCTTCTGGGGAGCACCACCAAAGGGCGCCGACCGAGTTTCGACGAAGCCGCCGAGCCGGATCAGGCAGAACGGCTGTATGAACAGGTTGCGCAGGGACTGCGGGAAGGTGGGACAAGAGTCGAAATGGGAGTCTTTGCGGCCCATATGCAGGTCACCTTAGTGAACGACGGTCCGGTCACCTTTATGGTGGACAGTCGGCCGGGACGTTAGATTGACTCAAGGTTGAGCCACACATCTCCGATACTATGCACAAGAGTAGAACCCGTTTCATGGTTGGGATCTGGTATACTGAGCTCAAGCATTCTCAGCCTCGCAGGAGGTGGCGATGGGTACTCCAGTTCCTCCACGTCATCCACTCCGGCAACTCTTTGGCGCGTTGACCGAGAAAAGTTTTACGGAGCACCTCGGTTGGCCAGACGCTAAGATCACTTCCTATGTCTCCAATCTCCTGGTTGATTTTACCCACACGGATCAACTCTATAAGATTCGAGACCGGCGGGACCGACCGGTGGACACGGTTGTTGATCTCCTGTTTGAATCGGAGGTGATGCTCGAAGCCCAATCGTTGGATCGTGAGCAGGACGTGCATCGCCATATCGGGGACTTCACGCTCTTCATGGCCGGATTGTTTCCTGAGTACCTACGCCGCCTCAAAACGGTCGGGCGCATTTATCACAAGGACTTCCTTGTCGACTATGTGAAGACGGGCAAACGGTCGTATGGGATTGTGGCGCAGATTGGGCGTGATGATGCTGAAACGAGTTTGCCCGTGTTTCGGGCATTGTCGGAGAATTTTGAACTGTGTGTAACTGGATTGGGTTTTGTCCGGTCGGATCTGGATCGCATGCAGAATCCCGCCTATCGGAAGACTCGGGATCTCCTCCTGAATTGAACTCAATTCGTCCCATCATCCTCGCCCACGGGGGCGCCGGCTCCCTCTCGATGACGGTACGGCAGTCTGCCTGCCTACAAGCCGCTTTGCAGGTCGGCTATGCGTGGCTTGATCAAGGGAGCTCGGCTCTTCTTGCTGTCGAGCAGACCATCCGTGTGCTCGAGCGCAGCGGGCTCTTCAATGCGGGAAAAGGGTCGAAACTCCAGCTTGATGGGATGCGACGGATGGATGCATCCATCATGGAAGGACATCAACTGCGCGCCGGTGCGGTTGCCTCCATTGAAGGGATAGTCCATCCAATTACCGCCGCACGCTTCGTGATGGAGCGCACGCCACATGTGCTACTGGTCGGCCCATCAGCCGGGCACTTTGCGCGTCACTTCAGGCTTGAGTCTCAGCGCCCTGCGAAAAAGCTGCGCCGATACTCTCTGGAATCGGTGCTCAGAAGGTATGGAGAAAGTCATGGGCATGGTACGGTCGGGGCTGTCGCATTGGATCAAACGGGCACTGTTGCTGCTGGAGCATCGACCGGGGGGATCGAGCGCATGCTACCAGGGCGAGTCGGGGACACGCCAATTATCGGTTGCGGGGTGTATGCTGATAACGAGACTGGGGCGGTGTCGATGACCGGGTGGGGTGAGAGCATTCTTCGCGTGGCGGTAGCCAAAACAATTTGTGAACAGTTAGAAGATGGGAAGGGACCTGCCACGGCAGCCCGACGTGTGTTACATAGACTGGTCACTCGAATCAACGGATCTGCCGGCTGTCTGGTCCTCACTCCTGACGGGCGTTTTGCCATTCGTCATTCTACCCCTCGCATGGTAGCTGGATGGTGGGGTGGGAAGGGGGGACCGATCGTAAAGGATAGGTTTCAATGAGTCACAACGTGTTTCATCTCGCTTTTCCGATTCATGACGTGGACGCTACGGTTCGGTTCTATGTCGATGGGCTCAGCTGTACGGTTGGTCGACGCACGACGCAGGCTGTCACGCTTGGCTTGGCCGGTCATCAACTTGTCGCGCATGTCGTGCCGGAGGAACCCTTACAACAGAAAGGTATTTACCCTCGTCATTTTGGGCTGGTGTTTCTCTCGTTGGAAGAATGGCAGGCACTGGCCGATCGGGCAAAGGGAAAGGGCCTCTCTTTCTACCAGCAGCCGCGCGTGCGTTTTCCTGGAACCCGCATCGAACACCGGACGTTCTTTCTGGAAGATCCCGCTCACAACTTGCTTGAGTTCAAACACTACACCTATGAATCAGCCATCTTCGGAGAACAAGAGTGCGGTCAAATCGGCGACTCTTCTGGGCCTTCATCGTAACGGTACATCAGGTGATCCTAGCCATCGGCGAATGGTGCGGTGTGGATGGGGTGACGATCGATCCATTTCCGAATGCGGTCATGGCGACGGGTAAGGAAAGACGTTTTTCGCAGGGGGTCGTATCGGCGAGGGGACGGCAAGATCGCCGCCAGCCAGGCGGCTTCGTCGGCCGTCAGATCGCGCGAGGGCTTCTTAAAGTGGTGACGGGAGGCGGCTTCAGCGCCATAGACGCCTTTCCCCCATTCCGCTATGTTGAGATAGAGCTCGAGAATACGTTTCTTCGTCAGGTGTCGTTCGAGCGAGCGCGTAATCAACGCTTCTCGCGCTTTTCTTACGAGGGATCGTTCGGATGACAGGTAAAGGTTTTTCGCCAGTTGTTGAGTGATGGTGCTCCCGCCTCGTTTCAATTGCCCAGCTTCGAGATTGGAGAGCGCGGCGCCACGGATGCCTTCCCAGTCGAATCCCTCGTGGGTAAAGAACGAGGCATCTTCGGCCGCGACGACGGCATGGCGAAGATGGGGAGAGATGCGCGAGAGCGGCACCCACACCCAATGGCGTCCGATGGATCGCCCCTGTTGCTTGGCCTGAGCCTCGCGTGCGTCCATCAATGCCGTTGATGTGGGGTTGGTTTGTGCGAGGAGCCCGACATTCGGAAGGGTGATCAGCCAGCTGAGTCCGATGACCCCCACGGGAAGTCCTACGAGTCCTATGCCCCAGAGCAGCCCTCGAGCTCTCCTGCGTGGTCCGGTTGACTTGGATGGAGGAGGATCGTATGTGTAGTACCGTCGAAAGACCACATTGCGACGTGAGTTTCGTTTTGGATTCATCAGCAAGCCTGACGGCATGAAAATCGTATCGGCTGAGTTTATCAAAAGTTGTGTCTCTCCCGAACAGTTTCCTCAAGGTGAGCTCGACGAGATTGCCTTTGTCGGGCGCTCCAATGTGGGGAAGTCCTCGCTGATCAATTCATTACTCAATCGCCGCGACCTCGCCAAAGTCAGTCGGACTCCGGGGAAAACGAGGGCGGTCAACGTGTTTCGCATTTCGACTTCCGATCCTAATCTGAACCAGTTTTACCTTGTGGACTTGCCGGGGTATGGATTTGCCAAGGTTTCGCGATCGCTTCGCCTGCAATGGGGACCGTTGATGGACGGCTATCTCGTCGACCGGGAGTCGCTGCGTGGAGTCGTGTTACTGGTGGATTGTCGAGTCGTCACCGAACAGGATCGTCAGACCATTGCCTGGCTCCGATCGATCCGACGAACCACGCTTGTCGTGGCGACGAAAGTCGATAAGTTGAAGCCCAGCGAGCGGGTGCGTACGCTCAAACACACGCATCATGATCTCGGACTCGCCCAAGGAGAAACGTTGATTCCGTACTCGTCGGTGACTGGGGATGGACGGGAGTGGGTATGGGGAGCCCTACGCGATCTCATCGGCGGGCCTCATCCAGATGGTTCGTGACTGTTCCCTTGCGAAGGGGCTGATGGCCGACGGGGGGCCTGGTAGGCGCTAGAACTTGATTTCGATGTAGGCCTTGTTCTTAAGATCCACCAGCCAGGACTGATACATGTCCGCGCTTTTCTGCTGATAGACAAATTCCTGGACCTCCCGTCGAACGTCCTCATAGGGGCGGAACTGCTTTGGCTTCTTATCATCCAGACGGATGATGTGGACTCCTTCGGGACTCTCGAGAATGTCGGAAATACCTCCGGGGACCAAACGGGAGACGGACTGTTCAATCACGGGCCACAGCTCTCCTTGCCGGACAAATCCAAGTCGTCCACCATGCAGGGAATTCGTTCCGTCCGAATACTGCAGCGCGACATCCTCAAATTTCTCCCCTCGCTTCAGGTCGTCCATGGCTCGGCGGGCCTTGGCGAGGGCGTCGGCCAGATCGTCCGAAGAGCTCGGTTTGATGATGATCTGGCTCAGTTGGTATTCTGCGGGAAGAGCAAATTGCTCTTGGTGCTCCTGGTAGTAGCGCTTGAGTTCGGAGTCTCCGACGGTGACGTTGCCACGGATGTGCTGATCTGCGACCCGCATCAGGATGAGCTGATCGCGCACATCCCGGACGTCGCGAGGATTTGTAGGGTCGAAAGACTTGTCTTGTTGCTTCATTTGTTGGAGTGCCTGCTGAACTTCAACGTCTGACACCTCAACTTTGGTGGCCTTGGCTTCCTGTAGCTGTAACCTGCGCTCGATCAATTTCGTCAAGGTCATATATTCAGCTGTTTTCAACCGCTGAGCGAGATCATCTCCACGAAACTCGCGTGAGAGGCGTTCTTGCTCCGCTCTAAACTCACGCTTCACGTCCGACAACATGATCAATTCCGCATTCACGATGGCGACAATGCGATCCTGCAGATAAGCGGCGGAAAAGGCTGGAGGCCAGATTATGAGCGTCACGAAGGTGAGGCCCAATGTGAATCGTACCAGAAATCCTGAGTTTAAGATCGCGCGTGTCATGACTCTTTCACTCGCCGGCAGAGAACGTGAATGGACAATTTTACACGAAAGGGAAGGTGTCTGAAAATCACCTACAGGCTACCGTGCGCCGGTATCCTCAGTAATATAGCGAGAGGCTTCTGCAAAACGAACCGAGGCGTTGGTGCGTATGTCGGCAATCACGTCTTCGAACCGCTTGCGGCGTTTCTCGGCCAGCAACTCCTGCCGAAGCCGTTCCTGTGTTGCAAGGTCGGCTTGAATAATGGTTTCGTCGAGGGGAGTCAGCATGACCAAATAATAGCCGTTGTCGGTCTTGATGGGTGCGCTGACCATCCCGGGTTTGAGCGTATGGATGACGTCGTCGACTTCAGGAAGGACGAGCCCTTTGCGGTATGGCCCGAGGTCTCCCCCCGACCCTTTCGTTTTTTCATCGATGGAATACCGTTGAGCGAACTTTGCGAAGCTTCCGCCTCGATTGATCTGCATCTCGAGATCTTTTGCCGCATAGACGTTGGATAGCAGCATGATCGAGATATTGACTTTTAATGGGTCTAAGAGCTCACTGGCGTGGCTCTCATAGTATGCGGATAATTCCTCTTGTGTCAGCTCCACCTTGGTTTGAAGCTTGTCCTTCAAGAGCTCATCCAGGACCAACTGCTCCTTATATCGTTGAGTCTTGTCGCGGATGGAATCATCCCGATCGAGTCCTCGGCGTCGCGCCTCCTGCAGGAGCAGTTCTTTGGTAATGAGTTCATCGAGGAATTGTCGTTTCCCGCCGTCCCTCTCGTAGCGAGACTTCGTCGCCTGCGAGAGCTCGTTCCAGCGGAGATCGAATTCTGCCTGCGTGATGGCGCGCCCGTTGACCAGGGCGACGACCGGTTCTTCCTGCCGTTCGCCACATCCCGACATCCCAATCCCCGATCCGGTTAGGATTCCGGTCAAGAGCAGAGAAAGAACAGCGGTTCTGCCGAGAATGGGGAATCCGAGGTGTTTCATGCCTCGGGGTACTTGTAGGTCTCTATCACGAGGTAGTCGCATCCTGCTTCAAAGCCTTGGTATCACAGAGATCAAGGCTTTGCAAGATTGCGTTGAGTTCTGAGAAGAGCGTCGGCCAGTCGTCATGACGCAGTTGAAGTTCAAAGGAGAGCGGGCTCAGGAAGCGCAACCGTTTTTTGAGCTGGTCCATCAATCGGTGGATGGCACTCTCGGGGATGGTCGCCTTGGGCTGAAGGACAATCTTTGCCGATTGGCCGTGCACCTCGATCGCGGCCAGGCGAAGCCGTTTGGCATGTGTTCGAAGTTGCATGACCTCAAGGAGCCGTTCAACCGGCTCTGGGGCCGGGCCGTATCGGTCCTGCATTTCTCCATGCAACAGGGCCAACTCGCCGACCTGGTCACAGGCCGTCAGCCGTTTATAGAAGGACAACCGTTGGTGTGGGTCGGCGACGTACTGCTCCGGGATAAAGGCTGACACCGGCAGTTGGAGAGTTGGGTCGGGCTCCTCTTCGACGATTTGGCCCTTCAATCGTTGAACGGCCTGTTCCACCATTTGCATGTACAGGTCCAGGCCGATTGCCGCGATATGTCCGGATTGCTGCTTGCCCAGTAGATTGCCGGCTCCTCGTATCTCGAGGTCTGCCGCGGCGATACGGAAGCCTGATCCAAGTTCAGTGAACTGCTGAATGGCGATCAATCGTTTCTGCGCATCACCGGTGAGCGTCCCTTCGTCTGGAATCAGAAAATACGCATAGGCTTGCTCTCCACCGCGCCCGACTCGTCCACGCAACTGATACAATTGCGCGAGGCCGAATAAGTCGGCACGATTCACGATGATGGTGTTGGCGTTTGGGACATCAAGCCCAGACTGAATGATGGCAGACGCAATCAAGACATCCGCCTCACGCTTCACAAACTTGAGCATCACGGCTTCCAAAGTTTTGGCATCCATCTGACCGTGGGCCATGACCATGCGCGCTTGAGGAATCAACTGCTGCAACCACGCCCCAATCCGCTCCAGCGATTCCACTCTGTTGTGGACGAAATACACTTGTCCTCCTCTCCCGAGCTCACGGAGAATAGCGTCGCGCACCGCTTTATCGCTCGACCGGATCACGTCGGTCTTGATGGCTAATCGACCGGCCGGTGGAGTGTCGATAATGGAGAGATCGCGGACACTCGACATGGCCATCTGAAGGGTGCGTGGAATTGGGGTGGCGGTGAGCGTGAGGACATCGACTTGCGTGCGGAGTTGCTTGAGCCGTTCCTTGTGTTTGACGCCGAACCACTGTTCTTCATCGATGATCACCAGACCGAGGTGCCGAAATGTCACGTCTTTTTGGAGGAGGCGGTGCGTTCCGATGACGACATCGATCGTGCCCGCCGCAGCTTCCTTGAGAATCGCTTTCGTTTCTCGAGGGGATTGGAAACGAGAAAGCAACGCCACCTTCATCGGGAAGGGAGCGAAGCGTTCGGAAAAATTCTCATAGTGTTGATGAGCAAGCAGAGTCGTCGGGACCAGAACGGCCACTTGCCGATCGTGCTCGACGGCTTTGAAGGCAGCCCGCATGGCCACTTCCGTCTTTCCGTATCCCACGTCCCCGCAGATGAGCCGATCCATGGGACGCGTCGCTTCCATATCACGACCGATGTCTTCGATGGCCTTCAGCTGGTCGGGTGTCTCTTCATACTCAAAGGCCGCTTCAAATTCGTGATAGAGGGTTGTGGAGATGCCATACGCGTTTCGTTTCACCAGCTCGCGGTTGGCGTAGAGGTCGATCAATTCTTGGGCCATTTCTTCGATGTCTTTCTTCACGCGCGCGGTCGTCTTGGCCCAACTGGTTCCACCCAATCGATCAAGTCGCGGGACATGGCTCTCGGCTCCGCTGTATCGCTGCACTTGATTCAAGCGGTCCAGCGGGACATAGAGGGTATCCCCGCCGGAAAACTCCAAAATCAGGTAGTCGCTCTCGAAGTCCTGAACGACGAGACGTTTCAACCCTCGATATTTGGCGATCCCATGTTGGACATGGACGACATAATCACCCACATTGAGGTCTTCTAAGGAGGAGAGGAACGTGGCCGTCCGGCTTTTCGGCTGAGGTTTATGACGTGCTCCCTTAGCGAACAGTTCTTCTTCGGTCAACAGGGCAAGTCGAAGGTCTCCCGAGAGAAATCCAGCCGAGAGATCACCATACAACACATAAAACGGGAGCTTGCCGGTGCTCCGACTCGGCCACAGTGAGGGTTTCCAGGGATCGGCCGGCAGATCATGTTCTCGAAGGAGGGCAAGCAAACGGTCCACTTGTCCTCGGCTCCGCGCGACCAGCACGACTCGATGCTCATTCCGGAGTCCCTCCAAGAGCGTCAGTGTTTGGCTGAAGGGCGTGCCTCGAATCCCAAGCCCGATGGTGCCGGGAGCTTGAGCAGGAAATGAAAACGTCGGACTCCATGTAGCATTCGGAGGAGCCAACGGCTCTAAGGCCAAGATCGGCCAGGCAGCGATTCGTTCTTCAATCTCCTGCCAGCTCAGAAAGAGTCGCTCGGGAGAGGGGTACGGATTGCTCGCATCCCTGTCGACGTGTCGCAGATACCCATCATCGATCTTGTTCCACGCCGTTTCACAGGCTTGCTTCAGCGTTTCAGGCTGATTGAACGCGAGGACAGGCGGACTGCTGAGATAGTCGAAGAGGGTATCCATGGAGGAGTACAGGTCGGGGCCTCTCCACTCGGCGTCGGCTTTAATGGGGGCGGCTGCGTCCGAGGCATCGGGTGGGCGAATGAATTCTCGTGCCGGTAAGACCCAGGCATCCTTGAGTTTCATGACGGAGGTCTGTGTCGCGGAGTCGAACAACCGGATCGATTCGACTTGATCGCCGAGAAATTCGATGCGTAACGGATTGGCATAGGCCGTGGAGAAGATATCGACAATTCCGCCACGGATGCTGAACTCTCCGGGAATTTCCACGACGGAAACTCGGCGGTATCCCAAACGGAAGAGGTCGGCCGTGAGTGATTCACGCTCGAAGGTCGCAGCCGTCTCGAAATGAAAGATCGCCTCTTCGAAGACTGTCCGGGGAATCAAGCGATGCATGGCAGTGGTGATCGACGTAATGAGCATGGAGGGTGGATCGGTCAGCAGTCGATGCAGCGTCGTCATCCGGCATGCGATCAACCCGACATGCGGAGCGGTCGCTTCATAGGGAAGCGTTTCCCACTCGGGGAACCAGGCCAGGTCGTCGACGGGCAGGTCGATGAGCTCATGGAAAAAACACAGGTCGTCGAAGAGTCGCTCAGCGGATTCGTCGCTCTCTGTCACCACGACCCATGGCCTGGATTCGGCCGATGCACGCTGTTGAGTGGATCGAAGCAGCGTTAAGGCGCAGGCTGCAGTGGCCCCATGCACTCCGAGAAGACACGGACGCGCCTTCTCGTGCTCGAGTGACGAGTGAAGCGGAACGAGCCAGGGCTGTGTGTGAGAATTCGAGTCAGACACGTGTTATTTCGCAGCAGATCGGATGCGTTCAAGAAGCCCTGTAGTCGAGAAGCCGGGAACAAGAGGAATCGTCTTGACGACACCGCCGCGGGCTTCGACGATGTCTCGACCGATAATTCGATCGATGGCCCAATCGCCACCTTTGACCAGGACATCGGGTTGCACAGAGGTGATGACTCGAAGAGGGTCCGACTCGTTAAATATGATGACATAGTCCACACAGCCTAACGCGGCCAGCACCTCAGCACGTTGGGCTTCCGGCACAATCGGTCGGTCAGGCGCCTTGTCGAGGCTGCGTACAGACGCATCGCTGTTGACTCCAACCACGAGGATATCGCCAAGATCTCTGGCCGCCTGCAGATACCGCGTATGCCCGATATGCATCAAGTCAAAGCAGCCGTTGGTGAAGACAATCCGTTTTCCCGTTCCCCGCTCAGCAGACAGGGTGGACAGAAGTTGATCGAGCGGCCGAATCTTCGCGATCATGAGGCCATCATACCGTGGTGGTGGTTGTCAGTGGAAGAGCGAGAGCGTGGGTGGAGCCCTTCCCGACTTCCTTGGCCGGTTTGTGAGAGGTGTGGTCCGTGTGGGCGGCTCCCAGCCTCAAGTCGTCAATAAACGGACCGATACAGCACGTAACGGGTTCTAAGGCCCGAAAGCGGGCATCGTTCAGCACGATGGGTGTGCCCAGAACATGATAACGAGCATGGACAGTATGAGTGTCGTGTGGATCTTGGCGGCCGTGAACGTCCTGTTCATGGTTCCTTTGATCCTCCTCCTCTTCTATCGCTCCAAACGGGCACAGGACGGGTGGCTCCGTGCTGAGACGGAGAGGGTTGGTCTGCAAGAGAACGAACGTCGATTGCGAAGTATTCTCCAAGCAGAGCCTCAAGGCATTCTGGTGCTTGGGCTTGATTACCAGGTGCTCCAGGTCAACCCAGCCGGTTGTGTGCTCTTTGACGCAGGTTTTTCGGAGGAAATCATTGGGAAAGATTTTCGAGACTACATCCATCCAAACGATCGTTCTCAGATCGAAGCCATGCAGAGAACGGCTCGAGACGGGCATGAAAGTTGTGCAAAGGGACGACTGACCGGGTTGTCGGGGTACACCCGGTGGGTCGACATCACGTCCGTCCCTCTTCCCGGGGATGATGGGGTGGTGCAAGCCGTGCTCAGCGTGGTTCGGGATGTGACGGAGCAGAAGCGTGCGGATCGTCGGCAGGCCCTCCAGCATGCCGTGACCAAAGTTCTGGCTTCGACCTCCACCATGGAACAAGCGGTTCCCGACCTTCTGCAGGCCATCGTGATGAGTCTCGATTGGCAGGTCGGCGTGTTCTGGCGCGTACAAGGGGACCGGCAAGCCATCATCTGCGAGCAGAACTGGGCCATCGATACCACCGCAGTGCAGGAGTTCCTCCGGGTGAGTCGGGAACAGGCGTATGTGTCGGGAGGCGATATTCCGGGACGCTGCTGGGCACGCGGCGAGCCCTTGTGGGTGGAAGATGTCGTGGGAGACCCCGTGTTTACGCGAGGAGCCGTCGGGGACACGGGAACGTTGCGCGCGGCCTGCGCGTTTCCTATTTGGTTGAGGGCCAACGTGTACGGGATC
Organism: Nitrospira sp.; assembly: GCA_036984345.1. Taxonomy (GTDB): domain Bacteria; phylum Nitrospirota; class Nitrospiria; order Nitrospirales; family Nitrospiraceae; genus Nitrospira_D. Next base: position 14,882 of record BQXA01000025.1, read on the forward strand.
ATGGAGTTTTTCAGCAAGGAGGCCTATGCGGAAGACCGGGATCTCTTGAGGTCTCTGGGGACGGCAGGACGTCAGATTGGGCTTTTCGTCGAACGGACAGAAGTGGAAGCCGCACTCCATGAGAATGAGGCCCGCACCCGTCTGATCATCGATACGGCGCTTGATGCCGTGATTACCACAGATCATACCGGGGCAATTACCGAATGGAACACGCAAGCCGAGGCGCTATTTGGATGGTCTGTGGTGGAAGCCAGTGGACGTAATCTGGCAGAGACCATCATCTCGCCATCCGATCGGGCACGTTACCGGGAGTATGTGCACCATCTGCTCGATCCCAGCGAGAGGTCCATGTCGAACCAGTTGATTGAGCTGATGGGTCTTCGACGCGACGGCCAGGCATTTCCTGTTGAAATTGCGATGAGGCCATTACCTATCGAAGGATCGCTCATCTTCAGCGCTTTTATTCGAGACATCACGGGCCGGAAGGAAGCGGAACGGGCGTTGCAAGGCTACGCCGAACAATTGGAATCCATCAATCGGCAGCTGGACACTGCATTGACCGAAGCCAAGGCCGCGACGGAAACCAAGTCGTCGTTCTTGGCGACCATGAGTCATGAAATCCGCACCCCGATGAACGGGGTAATAGGGATGACGAATATTTTGCTCGACACCTCACTCACCGATGAACAGCGGGACTATGCGGAAACGATACGGACGTGCGGCGACCATCTGATGACGATCCTGAACGACATTCTCGATTTTTCAAAAATTGAAGCGGGAAAACTAAATCTGGAGGTGATCGCTTTCGATCTCCGTCTCGTCATTGATGAGTCATTGGATCTCGTTGCGGAACGGGCTTCCTCCAAGAACTTGAATGTTGCTTGTCTGTTTCATGCTGACGTGCCGCGGGATTTGCTGGGCGATCCTGGTCGCGTACGGCAGGTGGTGATGAACTTGATCTCAAATGCTATCAAATTTACGGACAGCGGTGATGTGATCGTCGAAGTGACGGCCGATTCAGGATCATCGGAGGAGGCGACGATTCGGGTCGCGGTCACAGACACCGGTATCGGGATCTCCGATGAAGTTCGGGAACGGCTTTTTCAGTCATTCAGCCAAGCCGATGGGTCTACGACGAGAAAATATGGAGGGACAGGACTGGGTCTCGCCATTTGCAAACGACTGGTTGAGATGATGGGAGGCACCATTGGAGTGACGAGCCGGATCGGGCAAGGGAGTTGCTTTTGGTTCACGGTGAACCTCCGCAGACAAGCGGCGGGTGAGCAAGGTATCCACCCATCGGCCGTGGTATTGGCGGGCCTCCGAGTGTTGATTGTCGATGAGAAGGTCATCAACCAAAAAAGCTTGGAGCAGATGACAAGGAAGTGGGGCATGCAACCTACCTGTGTTCGAAGCGGCTCTGAAGCGTTAGATCGCTTGAATCAACATTCCAAGGATCTTCCGTTTGACCTGGTGCTGCTGGATCTGGATATGAGCTCGACTGATGGAGCTCAATTGGCTCGGGCGATAACAGGGCGAGCAGAAGCAGCTCGGCCGCGACTGGTGTTTTTGACCTCTCTGGGGCGACGTGGAGATGCGAAGGTGGCGAAGGAGGCCGGCGCAGCGGCCTATCTGACGAAGCCGATTCGGGATCGGCAATTGCACGATTGTCTGACCGCCGTGATGACGCAAGTCCAGACTCGATCACCGGTCCATCCTCAGCAGGCTGTCGTTCCACTCATCACTCGGCATTCGCTTGCCGAAACCGAGGCTAGAGTGGATCTTCGAATTCTGCTGGCCGAGGACAATGTGGTGAATCAGAAGGTCGCCGTTCGTCTTTTCCAACGGTTGGGTTATCGAGTCGACGTCGTCGGCAATGGACATGAAGTGGTCGAAGCGCTGTCGCGCACCCAGTACGATGTTGTGTTCATGGATTGCCAGATGCCGGAAATGGACGGATTTGAAGCCACCCACGTCATCCGTGGGAGGGAACGCTCGGCCAGAGTCCCGATCGTTGCCATGACGGCGAATGCCATGCAGGGAGATCGTGAACGATGCCTGGCGGCAGGGATGGATGACTATCTCTCGAAACCCATTTCCGTTGAGGCGTTGGCCAGGGCACTCGAGCGTGTTGTGCAGGAGGGCAGACATGTTCGTCCCAAGAACAGCCAAGAAGCAGCATAATGCCTGGTCTTTCCCAAATGAAGCGCTACATCAATTGAAGGGCCAGCTGTTGAGGCTCCTCGGGAGATCGGTTCAGTTGAGCCGATGAACTCCAGAGGGTGGCAGGGCGAGGCCGATGCTCAGCGAGATGGTCGGGCAATAGAAGTTCTTGTAAGGAGCCTCGGCAGACACCGCACCGATGGCGGTCAGGTTGGATTGTTTTTCGCTGCCGTCTATACATCCGTCCACAGTCTGTGCATTGCCAGGTGAATCGCGACAAGGCCAGGACTTCTTGTTCCAGCGAGTGGTAGGTCGTGATCGCTACTTCTCCCGTACGATTCATCTCCGTCATCTTTTTCAAGAAGGCTTGCCCATGATTAGGTCGCCGCTTCAAGAGATCAAATTGCCATTGATGAATCATTTCATGAGCAATGGTGTTCAGGAGTTCCCGTTCCGCATAGGGCGTTCGGGTCCCAAGCCGCGCGAAGAGTGGAAGCGACAAGCGAATTTCCCGACGGCTCTGTCCCATTGACGTTCGAGGCCCTCCACGGCTGGTGAACATCCCGACAGAGGAGGTGAGGCGAGGGCTCCACACAATGGCGATCGATGGAAGAGAACCGGAAAAATATCGTCCATTCAGGTACTGCCAACGCGCCTGCAATTCCTCCGAGGTCGGGAGCACCCAGGCTGTCTCATGCGGCGAGCGCGGCTTCACCCGATCTCCTCGATCACCGCCGCGGCGAGCAATGGGAGCATGATCTCGTGATGGCCCGTCAAGGAATAACCCTGGCCACCTTTCTGCGTGGGACGCCGTACGACGTTCGTCTGGGGACGGTAGTGAGATAGGAAATCCATGTTCACGGTCGTGATGTTCGTGATCGGGTGACCGAGGTTTCGGCCCAATGACAAGGTTTTTAGGAAGACCTCGGGAAGGATCACAGACGACCCGATATTCATGTACACGCCGCCCTCCATTCCAGCGACAACGGCAGTGAGACGTCTGAAGTCGAGCAGCGACGTGGCTCCGATGGCCGCTCCGTCCGCGGAAGGATGCATGTGAATGATGTCGGTGCCGATCGCCACGTGAACGGTGACCGGGATGCCGAGTCGCGCCCCGGTGGCCAGGATACTGGTGTTGCGATTCCGAAATTGGGCGGCAGCGTGGTTCATGTAGCGCCCAATGGCCTCGCCCAGCCCATAGCCTTCCTTGGCGCCGGCGCTGATGGCGTCGTTCAAGATCCGTCCCGTTTCTTCCGCCATTCCAAATCGCCCCTCATCGATTTCGGCATCGACTTCTTCAGAGGTGTGGCCCAGAAAGGCCAATTCGAAATCGTGAATGATCCCGGCTCCGTTCATGGCGACGGCTGTCACGATGCCTCGCTGCATCAGATCGGTAATGATCGGTGCGAGGCCCACCTTGATGACATGGGCTCCGATCCCGACGATGACCGGCCGGCGCTTTCGATGAGCTTTCACGATAGCACGGGTGACGGCACGCAACGTCTTGACGGCGAGGATGTCGGGAAGATTGGAATAGAATGTCGCAAAGGATTTCCCGGGCTTCCATGGGGTCGCGAAGTCCGCGAGCCGCACCTTGCTATGCCGTTTCTTCAACGGATAGGTCTTGAGGTCCGATACGTTGATCGGAGGGATCAAGAAAGGAAGACGTGGCGGGGGAGTCCGATCAGGACGTTTTCCCAAGCAGGTGACCCTCCACCAATTCGCACAGGACATGGCCGAGTGTAATGTGGCTTTCTTGGATGCGTGAGGTAACCGTGGACGGTACGACAAACGGAAAGTCCACGAGGCCGGCGAGCTTGCCACCGGACGCGCCGGTCCAGGCGACCGTCGTGAGGCCACATTCACGTGCCGCGGCGATTCCCTTCAATACATTCGGAGAGTTTCCACTGGTGCTGATACCGATGGCGACATCACCGGCTTTCCCATGCGCTCGTACCTGGCGGGCGAAGAGTTCCTCATATCCATAGTCATTGGCGATACAGGTAATGGCGGCGATATCCGTTGCCAACGCAATGGCAGGTAACGGCATCCGTTCTCGCTGGTATCGACCGACAAACTCCGCCGCGATGTGCGCTGCGTCGGTCGAGCTTCCGCCGTTCCCAAAGAGCAGAACTTTGTTGCCGCTGGTGAAGGCATTCGCGATGACTGTGGCCACCTGGACGATGCGGTCGGCGTGGTCACGCGCAAACTGCTGCTTGACGTGAGCGCTGTCCGCAAAGGCCGTCAACACAACCGTTTGCATGGACGCGATTCTAGGGAATGGTCTGTAGGCTGTCAAGCGAGAGCAACGTTTCACCGCCCTCGACATCAAATTGAACGTGGTTGAGTGCGATGATATAGTCGTAGCGTCATGGTTCAAGATCAACCCATCAAGGCACTGGTGATCACGTTGGTCGATGACGCGGCCTCGGCGGTCTATTCGATCAATCGACTCAAGCCGGAAGCGTTGTGTTTTGTGTTGCCGGAAGGAAGTAAAGCGGTGGTGGAGTCGGCGGTCCAGCCGAACATTCAGCAGATGCCCAGGAAGTGGGATTGGATTGTCTTGGCCGATACCGCTGAGTTCCCTTCAGTGCATCAATCGCTTGCCCGGTCACTTCCGGACCTCCTGGGGAACTGGGAGATACAGCCGGGGGAACTGGTGGTGGACGTGAGTGGTGCGACCCCCTCGATCGCGGCGGCGCTCTCTCTCGTGACGCTGCCATGGACTTCCCGGCTGGTTGAACTCAGCCAGGCGCGCGAAGGCCTGGAAGGAGATCGTGTCGAAGTTGGCTCGAGGACGCTGGTGTGGACGCAGAGTAACCCCTGGGATGAGCAGGCAGCGGTATCCCGGCGTGAAGCGTGCGAGTTATTCAATCAGGGAATCTTCTCCGCTGCGGTCAGAGTATTTCGTGAGGTGGAACTGCGGGTCAGTGGGGGACAAAAACCGCTCTATCGAGCCTTTGCCGATTTGGCGGAGGGGTATCAGCTGTGGGAACGGTTTCACTACCGGCAGGCGTGGGACAAGTTGAAAACCGCGATGAAGGCGATCGAGATGGCCTCGCTGTGGGGCGGACCACCGGGATTGAAAGGGGTGGTACAACCGATCAAAGCCAACGCGGGGTTTCTCGAAAAGCTCGTCTTGGACCCGGCCGATATCAAAGAGTTTATGCCGTTGGATGTCCTGGCGAATGCGCAGAGGAAGCTTGTTCTGAGGCGAGATCCCGAAGCGGCCATGATCGCGCTTGTTCGCGCACTTGAAGGGTTTGCCCAGGTTCGACTTCACAAGGCGAATAAGATCAAGAGTTGGGACGTGTCGCCGGATCAGCTCCCGCAGGCGCTGCAGGAAATCTGTCGGACCTGTTATCTCGAAGACATCGACGGGAAATACAAGCTGCCGCTTCAAGCTCAGTTCCGGGTGTTGGCCGGGTTAGGCGATCAATTGGGACAGGGGTTTCTCCGCGAATGGCCGAAGATGAAGCCGCTGTTGGATGCGGCGAACCATGGGGTGTTGGGCCACGGCTTTGAGCCCATCAAGTCGGAGCGAGTGCAACAGTTGTACGATGTGGTCGTCAAACTCACCGGAGTCGCTGAATCATCCCTTCCGAAATTTCCGGTGCTCAATCTCTAGTTTCTGACGAAGAGTGGAGCACAATCGTGACGGTCAGGCACGCGATCAGATTGCTATCTCATGGAATTCTGAGCGATGGGTCCTTCTACCTTACTCAGGTCTATACCCCTCTAATCAGCCGGTTTTGTCTTTGATGGAAATCAAAATCTATTACGAAGATACGGATTGCGGTGGAGTCGTTTACTACGCCAATTATCTGAAATATTTTGAGCGGGCTCGTACTGAATATCTGGAGGTACGAGGATATTCGGTTGCCGATTTGATGCAACAGGGTACCGTCTTTGTGGTCGTGCATGCCGACGTAGCCTATTGCTCTCCAGCTCGATACGGAGAAACGCTGGTGGTCGACACGGACATCGGCGATGTGACGCGGGCAGCCCTGACATTCTCCCATGTCGTGCGCGAAAAGGTGAGCAGCCGTGTGGTCGTGAGAGGCTCGGCTCGGTTGGCGGCGACGGATGGGAATGGGAAGGTTAGGCGTCTCGATCGAGTCATGGTTGCGGCGCTCCAGTCAGCGCCGCATGCTGAGGAACGATCCACCGACAGAACGGAATGATGGTTGGGATGAGCTCCCAGGTTGATCGCTAGCCATAATGAGCGGGGGTAGCGCTCTCTCGTGTCCCCACTCACCTCGTTGGATATCAATCGTGAACAACAGCACAGGATGGATACTAACGGGGATTCGTATCGGGCATAGCCTCGTTTAGAGAGCTACTGCGAACACCATTGCATATAAAGGGTATGGTCCATCGAACCGAAAAATATCAGGTGCTGGGTTTCATGATGACCGAATGCCGGATTTGCGATGGGACGTGTATTACCCGCGTTCAGCCTATGTGTCCTGCTTTTGGGCCTTCTTACCCATTCTTGGGGCAATACCGCCGATGCCCAAGCTCCAGCGAGCCTGCCTTGGGTGATGGGCATGCCTTCCGAACAACAGTTCTTTGGGACAGTCGGCCATCATGCTCCTGCTGAAGTGTTTCATACGACGTTTGCCTCGAACGTGATTTTCCCTTCTGTGTCCACCGCTCGTCTTCGAGATCTTGCGCCAGATAGTGAGCGGCCCCGGATCGAACAGTTGTCGGCGACGACGACGCTGTTCAACGGAAGGGTGTCGACCGAGGCGGAGGTTGCACGGAGCCAAGCTGGAGCTGTGTGGCTCACACCGTCGATGATGGGCAATGCCCGGGCTGATGCCTCGGCTCGCATGTTCCGGGTCGGGCTGACTGGTTCGGAAGGGAACCTCCGATACGGATTGACCTTTCGCCATGCGGGGCAGGGGTTCCTGCTGACTCCCGATAGGGCCAATCGAGAGATGTGGGGCGAGTGGAGGACAGGTTGGGTGACGGTTCGAAACTCCATTGGGCAAACCTGGAATAATGTCGAAGCCGACTCGACGCGGTCTCGGTTGGAACAGACCTACGAACGAGTCGGGTTGCTTCTCAATAGACCTTCGTGGCCGGAACTGAGCGTGGCGTATGCGAGAAACTCTTTCAACAGTGTATTAGACCCGATTGGAGTGACGCCGCAACGCTCCTCGAACCATGCGATCGAAGGGGCGATAGCATTTCACCGAGCGAACTGGGATCTCCGGTTGGCATCCAGCTACACGCTGGCGAGCGATTTGCTCAATGGAGAGGCCGATGGTCACATCAAAGCGCAGACTCTCTCGGCCGTTGTTCGCCCAACCAGCCAGCTGGTCATCACACCGGTCTTCACCTATCGTCAAGAGTTGCGATCCAGGTCCGGTGTTCGCATTGAACACCCCGTCGCGTCTTTGGCGATGAGTTATGAACAAAATCCTCAACTACTGTTCAGTATGGTGGGGAACTATGGCAACGCTCGTTCATCCGATGGTCTCATTGACAATGAGTCGCTGTGGTGGAAAGGGATGATGGATTGGGCGATGTTCACCTCCTATGAGTGGATCACCAGAATTGCCTTTGAGGCCGGCTATAACCGAATGAGCAATCGTGCCGTACGATCAAACAACACGGAGGATATTTCTGGGCTGGTCCGCTTCAGAATGGTAGCTCGGTAAGACCAGACATAGGGAGAGAATCCAGGTTTACAACGACCGGCGCTGTTCCCCCACGACCGAAAATCACACACAGATTCGGCAACTTATGGCTTGTGTGGAGAATGCAGCGAAACCGGCTGCGTGGTTTTCTGGTCACTTTGTGACTTAACCTGAGCCGTGGGCCCGGCCGACGCGTTTGAGGAAACCACGATCTCCACTCGCCGGTTTTTGCTCCGGCCTTTACGAGTCTCATTGGTTGTAATGGGTCTGGTATCGGCGTAGCCGACGGCCTTGACTCGGTCGCCTTCAACCCCGCCGTTGATCAATGCTTGGCTGGCATGTTCGGCGCGTGCCTGAGAAAGCTCGCCATTATCCCGAAAGGTTCGTTGTGGGTCACTTTTGACCGGTATGCTATCGGTATGTCCAGCCACTTCAATGCTCTGGTAACCGAACTTTTGCAAGATCGTTCCGATCTGCTCGATGAGCGAGGTGCCTTCCGGAGTCATGGTGGCCTCACCTGAGGCAAATAATTGTCCGCTTGCCAACGTAAGCGTCAACCTATTTCTCCCTTGTTCTAACGCCACGCGACCTTTCTTGATCGCATCTCCGAGTATGCTGGAAAGAGTTTGACCGGCCTTGGCGAGCTCACCGTCAGAAGAATCCGGCATGTCGGTGCGAGTAGATTTGTGCGGGAGCAAGTTGGTTACGGATAGTTCTTCGTCTGGTGGTAACTCCGCAGATGGACTACTGTCTTCTGAGGTCGCTTCCGGTGCACGAGCGGTTTCCTCCTGTTTCGACAATTTGCGTTCGAGGTCCGAAATCGATCGTTTTGCTTGTGCCAGTTCTTCGGTGCGGGCTGTGAGCTGTGGGGTGAGCTCCTCGACCCTTTGGGTCACTTGTTGAAGCTCATCCTTGGTCTTGGTGAGCTCTTGTTCTTTTCCCGACAGCTGTTGCTCCAACTCCGAGACCCGCGTCGTGGCCTGAGTCAACTGCTCCGTTTGAGTCGCCAAGTCTCTCTTCAGCTTGGAACTATCCTCGACCGTGGACCGAAGTGTGGCGATTTCTTGATCTTTCGTACTGAGTCGTTGTTCGAGTTTGCCGATCCATCGCTTCGCATGCTCAAGATTGCTGGTGGCAAGCTCTCGCTCCAGCTCATCGATGCGCTGTTTGGCTTCCTGAAGACTGGTCTTCAGAGCACTCAATTCTTGGGGAGACTCACTCTCCGAATTGCCTTGATCTCCAGCGGCGTTCTGTTGCGACTCTTTTTGAATGAGCCGTTGCTTGTCGGTTTTTGGTTCGTTCTCTTTTGCACGTGATTGTGGTTGTTTCGGTTTTTCTCCTTTTGTAGCCTGGGTCGGGGCCGGATTCTTCTTCTGGGAGGACGAGTCATCGCGAACCGGATGGAGATAGAGCGTCGCCTGGTCGCCGGTCGAGCTGTCGCGGGTTGTTGGAAATACTGCGGCGATACCCGCTGCATTTTCTGAGAACAGGGTGACGGTCGATAGAAGGGCGAGAGCTGGTAAGATCATGGTAGGCCTCATTTCATCAAAAGAGAATGTTCAACGACTGGGCCATGAGCCAATTCACAGCAAGGGCCTTATTGAGGCATCGAGCTTGAACGGCCATATCGGTCTCTCAACTGATGCTCACGCGAATGTAAGGAGTGTTGGAATGGTAGCTCGTTCCTGATTGACTTTTCAACCGGGCATGGCCTCAGCGACATCTTGTGGCGCACATCTCATCGGATCATCAATCGACCGGGTACAGTGAATCTCGGGTAAAGATTCGCCTCTCTCGCTCGGTGACAGCTCCTGAACACCGATAACCTTCACGATCAAAGAACGGAAACAAGAGCATGAGGGATTTGGAGTCGACTTGCACGTCGTCGGGGTTCAGTCGCATGTTCCGCTCGCGTGCCTCCAGCTTAAGGTTCAGCAAACAGCCTTCTTTGGAGTACCCGGTTGCCGTTACCCTTGTAAGTTGGCTTGAGTCGCCGGCTGTCTGCTTCGTCTGTGGCGTGCAAGCCACGACAAATAACAAGTAGGCCAAGCACAGCAACACCATGGGGAGGATTTTCATAGGAAGCTCAATGCATCGACAGAACAGGCCATCTGGCCGTTCTCCTGTCGGATTTCATGGAACCAGGTTAATGCCGAGGCCCGAATCAGACATTCGTTCGGTTCATCATCGCGCAGATGTGACACGTGACGACGCTACGAGATTGTCGGAGATAGACAGGGAGAGTGTCAACGGAAGAAGGTCGTATTATTTCGTCCCCACCTTCTGTTGATAACTATGTGTATAACCAGTGTCTCAGGATGAATTTCTGTCTCAGAGCCTGAGCGGCTATCAAGCTGCCTATTTATTGTGCATCTGCTCTATGGCAGCATAGCTACAACTAATAGTGGCACTCATCGTTCTTCTCAATGTTTTCACACATTTCAAACCCTGTCAGCTTAGTGACTCAAAAGTTTCGCATGTACGGTGGTCCCCGCTGCAACCATTCGTGAAGCTATCCACAGGACTGTGATGTTTCTGGGGATGAGCAGCGAAGTAGTCAGGCCTGGAGCCAAGTTTTTGATCTGTCAAGAGCCGGTTGAAGCAATGGCCTATCGAAAGGGAGTAAGCGACAGGGCCGAACAGCCGACGCGTGTCTTACTTTTTTCGGTAGACATTGAGCCCAATTTTTTCTTGTCGATTTGGAATCGTCACATTTCCTTCGGTCGAGGCGATGATAATGGTCTTGCCGGTTGAAGATGGCCCAAACTCCTTTGACAGATCGACACGAATCGTCAGCATGGTTCCTTCGACAGTCATCTCGACATTTTTCATGATGGTGCCCGTTCTCCTTTCGCTTATTGCCCCGCAACCGGCGGAGCTGTGACATCGGTGTGATTCCAGGTCACGAAGATCAGCACTGTATACTGATTGTAAAACGCCCGTCCGACCAGCTTGGGTGTTGAACCGAGAAACTCCCCGGTCCGATTGTCGTAGAAATCCAAGTGGAGCCGAGTATAGCCGCTTTGGTTTTGCCGCTTGTAGAGGGTGAGTTCGGGGAGCGAAAACGGAATCAACACGCTCTGCACCGGCGGCATCCCGACAAAGATGCTCCCTTGCATGGTGCCGAACGACTCCACCATCACGCGAACCAAATATGGCGGCTCAGTATCTCGAGCGGAGACGCGATAGCCTCGGCGTCCCAGCTCGGCGGCCACGAGATCTCGAATGTACAAAATGTCGCGCGAGGGACGATCGATGGCGCCGAGGTCCGCGTTGGTCATGCGAAGCCGAGATCGATCACTCTCCAGCCCCGTCGCATCGACATCGACATTGACCCCTTCCGGCAAGTGAACGATGAAATTGACGAGGGCCTGTTCCACCGCTTGGGTCAAGAGGACTTGCTCCGCAGCCGTCCGGGGGGTGCGCGATATTTCTTGCTCAAGTGCGCAGCCCGTAGTCACGGCCATCACGATCAAGGAGATAAAAAAAGAGATCTTCATAGAACTCAGGGAACCCTCCGATTGTAACAGGGAAATGCTAGACGTGTTCGAGGATGAATTCAACCGAGGCTGGCTGGGAAAGATGCAGGATGGGCCATGGGACGTTATTCATCTGGACCTCATGTGATCGCTCGCCAACCTCCCTTAGGTTAATCTAGAGGTCGAGGTCAATCCATGCAGGGTCGTGGTCGCTACCATCGCCGGTGTGCTTGGTGCGTCGGTCAATTGTAGGATTGAAGAATTTTCCAGCAAGAGACGGACTGACCCAGATGTGATCAAAGAGTTCATAACGAGGTGGTTCCTCGCCGGGTGGATTAAAACGATGCGTCCAAGCCTTTGATTGAGGGCCAGGACCCTGCCCAGGAGTTTCTGCTTTTGCCGGTCTTGTTTCCGAGGGGTTTTCAAGCGTGTTGATCAGTGGTTGGTTGTTGGCTGAGAGCATGGGTGCAAGAAATTCAGAATCAGGGGGATCGTTCATGTCCCCGACCACTATAAACCGACTATTAGGTCGCTCCATCTTAGTTACGATGCGGGAAATCATCTCGGCTTGTCTTTTACGCGAGTTATTGGCGTTGATGACGCCTTGGACCGGGTCCTCACCAGGGGCCACAAAGTGGCTCTTTAAATGGGTATTGTAAAGTGTAAGGAGTTTCTTTCCGTTGTTATTCAGGATTTCCACTTGCAGCAGATCGCGACTGAACACGCGGCGAGTCGGCACATCCGGGTGAACGGCCGTTTGATGGGAAACGATGGTTCCGATCGGAAGCTTCGAAAGAACTCCCACATCAATGAGTCGCCGATCATTCCCCTCAACGAGCACGATATGCGGATAGAGATTTCCGAGGTGCTCACGGTTGAACTCCCTGAGGATCTCAATATGTTCGACTTCTTGGACGGCCAGGACATCCGCATTGATGACTTCTGTGATTCGCCTGGCTATCTCGTGCGTATCCGCTGAATCCTTCGCCTTCACCAATCGCCCCGCAAACGTCCGAGCTGCAAAGTGGTTCTGCTCAAACGTGAGGGTAATGCCCCCAGTTCCTTCGGGAGGAATGGCACCGATCTCTCCTTGGAAATTAAATCGCGAAAAGAGATTGTTGAGATTAAAGGTGGCTACTCTCACCATCATAGTTCCTCCCTGCGCTGGGCATTTGGGAATTTCTCGGCGTAAAGACTCCGTGGCTAATAGCTACACCTTGTCTTAGTTCATGTCCAATGCAGAGGTTTATGCAATGAACAGACCTCTAAAATTGCCCCTGCAGTTCATTGGTTTATGTGGAGCTCGGCTATCTTCTGGCTATGTGTGGTGGTATCAAAACTGATACGGACCGAATCTCATTCGATACAGTGATAGCGAGGAGGGAGTATGTTGCTTGAGGCTGGAAGACGATTTGTCCTGCTCAGGATTTATGAGGGAAGCGTTTCATCACGGCAGCGGGGTGTTGAAGTCTTTGAAGTTGGCGAAAACGTTGTTCGACGGATAACTTTAAATTTGCCCGCAACAGCGTTCGATTGACATCGCGCTTGTAGCGCTCGATGACGAGGTCCGGAGGCGGCGTCGTCGATTGTTCGCGAGCTATGAAGTGCGGTGTAACACTTGGGCCCATTATGTGCTGGGTCAGCTATGCTTGATCAAAGTTCACAATGACCGAAAGCAGATCTATGAAGTGCGAGTGGTCCAAACCGGCAACGCGAAGGCACTTCGGCTATCATGGGCTCTCAGGACTCAGGTAAAAGACTGGCATGCACAGAACAAGATGTGATCCCGCCTGCACGCCAGAAAAAATGATAGAAGCCAATGACTCTGGAAAACACAAACTGTCGGTTATGCAGGTTGCTCGATGAGGCGAGCGTGAGTCATGTCGCGTTGAGTCACAGGACGGATGGAGGAAGCATCGACGGTGGCGATCGCCGCGGTCTCGCCATGGAGGGTGAGGAATTCCACTTCAAACACCTCGCCTCCACGGTGGACATGGATCACCGTTCCCACATCACCAGCTTTCAAACCTTCGGGCGCCAGGTCGTTCGTCAGAATCATACGTTGATGTTCTTTGATCATCGTGGCACCTCAAGCGGATGCGCCGTAATCAATCGTGGCCTCTGACTGTCTGTTTCCTGCATCGAGACCGTAGCTGCTCAGAATTCGGGAGCCTCATCGGTACGGCAGACTAGCCCTCTGGACGTTGGCTGTCAACGGAAGCGGAGCACAATGAAGGCAAGAACAGACCGGACCACGAGGCGATGTGAGGGGAGACGGCGCGAACCGCGAGATCTAACTCGCATGAGGACAGTGGGGCAAGTAGGAGCGAGGGTGCGCTGTGGCCGTGTTTGATAACAAGACGCAACTCCAATTTTGGAGTCGCACCGAATGATTAATAAGTCAATAGTCATGCCTGACACGGAATCCTGATAGCCGGGCTGTTCAGCCAAGGGGTGTGCATCGAGCGGGACGAAAGGACGCCACAAGGCGGGCCCCTCTCCTCGCTGTTGGCGAACCCCTTGCCGGAATGATCTGGACAAGGAATTGAGGCAACGCGGGCACCGCTTCTGCCGGTATGCCGACGACTGCAACATCTATGTGCGGACGCTGGTGGCAGGCAGGCGGGTGAAGTGCTCGGTGACGCGGTTTCTTGAATGGAGGCTCAAACTCACGGTGCAATGAGAAGAAAAGCGCCTGGCCCCTGTGGGCGAACGCCCGTTTCTGGGGCATCGCCTGCAAGAAGATGGGACACTGACGGTCGCTTATCACAGCCTAGAGTGAGTGAAGGAGACCATCCGGCAGATCACACGGAGAACACGCGGGGTGAGTGTGGAGCGGGTGATCCACGATCTGAATGGACGCCTTCCAGGATGGGTGAGGTACTTCCGGTATGAGAAGTATGGCTCATTCTTCCGAGGGCTGGACGAATGGATTCGGCGGCGCCTCCGATGCTATGTGCTCAAGCAGAAGAAGCGACCGTACACCGTCGCACGTTTTCTGCACACAGTGGGAGTCCCTATCGAGCGGGTGTGGTTGGGGGCCTGTCAATGCCGTCGCTGGTGGAAGGCTTCGCAACATCCGGCCGTGAAAGAGGGGATGAACGTGGCGTGGGTCAACGCCCAGGGGGTATTGAGTCTGACGCAACAGTTTGAGTCGCTCCAACTTCTCAGGAAACCGCCGTATACGATGAGTACGTACGGTGGTGTGGGAGAACGGGGCACGTGAGTGCCCCTCCTACCCGATCATCGATCTGGGAAGAGCGGAGCCACTCCAGCCGGACGCTACAGCGTTTCATGTGAGCCAGAAGATGAGGATCCATCAATATGGATGAAACACCTACTTGCCTTATTGCGTGATCCGCTGTTGAACGGCATGGATGTTGACGGCGGTCAACGTTTGGAATTACATCGTGTCATGCTTCAACGCAAACGAATGCTGCAGGTTGTGTTCGCCGAGTCCCATCATTTATGTAAATCGCTTGATCGTCAGTTGTTGTCCGGTAGGAGATGGAAATCGAACTCGGAGCGGGTATTGCGCCGATGAAGGAATCGTATGCGGATGTCTTGGCAACCGATGTGGTAAAGTCTCCCCAATCGGACCGAATCCTTGACGTCGAAGCCATGGGTCTCGCAGATAGTTCGGTGCGGATAATTTATGGACAAAACTGTTTTCATTACTTCCCTCATCCTGATCGGTTCTTCAAGGAGTTGGGGCGAGTATTGACTCCTGGTGGGGGTGCCATCCTGCTTGAACCCTACTATGGACCTGCTGCGACGTTTATGTATAACGGTTATTCGCGACGGAAGGGTTCGATAAGGCCTATCGTTCATGGGAAGCTCCCGCGATGAGACCGATGAACGGAGCCAATCAAGCATGAGTTATACGGTGGTGAAACTGGGATGCGGATCGCGGTAACCGGTGCGACAGGTTACATCGGAACCTATCTGATAGGCTTGGCGCGTACGCATAATCATTACATAACTGCTGTATCCCGTCGAAGACCACATTCTCGTCCTATGGACTGGATTCCATGGGAGATGTCTGCGAAGACCGTCGCATTGCCTCCAGGTACGGATGTTGTCGTCCATCTTGCTGCGGAGACAACAGGGAGCCGCGACAGGAATGAAGAGACAGAGGTCCTGGCTGCGGAGGTGTTGGTAGCGGCTGCTCGAAAAGTTCGAGCGAAGTTTATTTTTGTGTCGAGCCAGACCGCACGTCCACATGCGCCGACGTTGTATGGCCGAATAAAGTGGCGAATTGAGGAGCAGGTGCTTGCAGCAGGCGGGTGGGTGGTCCGGCCTGGGTTGGTGTATGGAGCCTCAGCCAGGGGAGTGTTTGGCACGCTGGTGGACATCGTCGGTCGGGTGCCGATCCTTCCGGCATTTCTCCCTGCTCCCCAAGTTCAACCGATTCATGTACATGATCTTGCGGAAGGATTACTGCGCATTGTAGAGGGCGAGGAGGCTTCTTGTCGTACATATGTACTCGCTGGATCCCAACCCGTTTCATTTACACGTTTTCTCCATGAGATCGCGAGATCAAGACTCAGATGCC
The DNA here is from genome assembly GCA_036984345.1 of Nitrospira sp. Classification (GTDB taxonomy): domain Bacteria; phylum Nitrospirota; class Nitrospiria; order Nitrospirales; family Nitrospiraceae; genus Nitrospira_D. Next base: position 30,727 of record BQXA01000025.1, read on the forward strand.
ATCGGATGTTTTTACCCATCCCGGCCAGTCTGTTCTTGGGGTGTTCCAGAGTCCTTGACGTATTGAGCCTGCGCCGATGGGGGATTGAACGGGTACAGTCACTGTTCGATTTGTCGAAGATGGAAACCGTTTCAGATTTGAATCGCCTCGGACTTGTGTTGCGGCCATTGAACTCAGGTCTGCATGTATCGGGAAGTGCGCGAAAAAGGCGAATGCTGCAGGAAGGGCTGGCGCTCCTGACATATGTGTTGAAGACCAAGCCGGAGAATGCCGCCCTGCGTCGGTATGTTCGGATGATTGAACAGCTGCGAGGCGGTGAAACATTGAATTTGCCAAATCTGTTGCTGCGTTATCCTGCCTTATTGTCATTGCTCGGAGATTCCACTTGGGATAATGAGGCAGCCAAAGCCGAATTCGCGTGGCGCATGGATGCCGCGACTCTTCTGGGAGAGGCAACTCCGGCAGGGAGTGTTCGGTTCCTTGGGCTTGGGCGTCAGCATGGGCTATTCAGCCGAGGGCAGGTGCTGGTCAAAGCCGCAACGTGTGAACTGATGTGGCGTAGTCTTAGCGCCGTTGGTGTCCCACTGATTCGAAAGATGTTGGCTCGCGCCAAGGCAGCACTGTGAGCACCAAGTTTGATGTGATCATCATAGGCAGCGGCCCGGCAGGCGTTTCGGCGGCATTTCCGTTGCTTGAAGCTGGGCTGAACGTGTTGATGATTGATGGGGGAAAGGTGCCTGATATGGCACCGCCTGAGCAGGATTTCCTTTCTGCCCGGCGGGATGATTTTGAGCAATGGAAATGGATGATCGGTCAGGATTTTTGCGCGATACACATGCGCTCCGCCGTTTCGCCAAAGTTCCGCGTTCCTTCTCTTGCCTTTACCTTTGACGGGTTTGAACAGGGCAACAACATCAAAGGGAAGAACTTTGTCACCATTGGCTCATTGGCCGCCGGAGGCCTTTCCAATGCATGGGGATGCGGCGTGGCAAGATTCTCGTCGGCCGAGTTGGCCGAATTCCCCTCTGAGGCCTCTTCCGATATGGAGCGTTCTTACGAGGTGGTCAGTCGGCGGATCGGAATCAGTGGAAAGATAGACGACGATATGTCCGATTATTTTAAACTGGATGCCTATGCACAACCGCCCATTCCAATGGACCCTCTGCATGCCAGTTTGGCAACGCGGTACGCGACTCAACGAACGAAGTTGCGCGCTCAGGGGTTCAGGATGGGACGGTCAAGAGTCGCAGCCCTGAGTGAAGATGTAGGGAGTAGAAAGGCGTGTAATCTTTCAGGAAACTGTCTGTGGGGTTGTCGGCGGCGATCACTCTATTCAGCTGCAGACGATTTGCTGAAGCTCCATCGATATGAAAACTTCAGTCGATTAGCAGGCTTTCTGGTGGACGGTTTGACTCGCCGTGACGGGTCTTGGAATATCGAGGGACAAGGCACCGACGGGACGCGGCGAGCAATTGTGGCCAAAACACTTCTTCTGGCTGCCGGGACATTAGCCACGACGCGGTTGGTGTTGAGCGCATTGAAGTATGAGGAGGCCGTCCCTGTCCAGTCGAGTCCGATGGCGGTGTTCGCACTGTGGCTCCCTCGGTTTCTCGCGACGCAAAGAGTGACAGGCTTTGGACTCGGGCAACTCTCATTTGCCGTAACGCTTGCCAAGGCCACGGCGTTCGGTTCGACTTTTTCGACTACTGGCCTTCCAGTATCGGAGTTCGCGCGGCATCTCCCGTGGCGAAGAAGATACGGCATAGACATCCTGAGCTCATTGTTGGGCTCATGTCTGGCAGGAAATGTGTTCCTGCCTGGGAATTTGACTGCCGGAGAGGCCAGATTACAGAAGGATGGCGCTCTGATGGTATCTGGAGCCTATCGTGGTTCTGTTATGCCGTTGATGAAAGAGGCTGCGGATAAACTTCGTCGTGCCTATCGTTCTCTTGGTGCATTCCTTCTCCCCGGTAGTTTTACTATTGGTGCTCCTGGCGGGGATATTCATTATGCGGGAACGCTTCCGATGAGGAATCAGCCCGCCATCGGCGAAATTTCTCCGGTTGGGGAGGTTCTGGGGCTCGAAGGGGTGTACGTGGTCGACGGGGCCTGTTTGCCGATCCTGCCAGAAAAATCTCATACCTTGACCATTATGGCCAATGCGGACAGGATTGGTCGAAAGATCGCAGTTCTGCAACGGAGAAGGGCAGGCTAAAAACCTGTTGCCTCTGTACCGATCATGCCTACGGGAAGTTGATATTTGAATTTTAATCGAGTGACGTCAATAGGTGTGACTGTTTTTGGACTAGTTGGGCTCAGAGTGCGATTTTAGAGGGGCGATCCGCCCGTTCGGACGCCCCCGCGTTTCTCCTTTCAATCGCCTCCCGACTTGGCTACCAATTGCTTCTTGGACCGAGGCGCTTCCCACCACTCGCTCCTGCTGCGTCGCGCGTCGAATGAGCTCCCATTCCTTGTCAGAGATGGAGGCATCCAACCAGCTAGTGTCCTGAATCCGAAATGCGTCGAATAAGTCCAGCGTGTAAAGTCGTCATCAATCAAACAGTTGGTTGTGAAAAATTATGATGTGGACTTCAGACTCGCGACACTGGGATGGACACGCACGCGATCCTGTGTGGTTTTCCCCAAGCTGACATAGCAGGGATCCTCATCGAGCAGCTCATCTGGGCGCCCCAACGCGCGCCGGCGATAGCTGCTCCATCGGTACTCTCGCGGGTGACGGACCATTCCCGCTCGGACTGACTTTAATTCAATGTACCGACAACACATGATCAAATATTCATCCCGGCTCACTACCGCGCTCTTGAAGCGGCTTTCCCACAATGTTCCCGTGCGGTATGAGTATCGTTGATGTACCGAACATACCGTCGCCCGACGCTTTGCATAAAGCGGCCTAGGTCCTTCTCTTGTTCCGGTTCCACCAAGAGATGAACATGGTTGGTCATCAGCACGTACGCATAGAGCCGTGCCCGTCATTTCCGTTTGGCCTCGCGCAGGCATTCCAGAAAAGCCTCATAATCGTTTAGAGCCAGAAAGATCGGCTGCCGATTATTGCCGCGCCGGATGACGTGATGGGGATACGATGGCAGGCTGAGTCGAGGTGGACGGGACATGGTTGAGAGACCTCGCGCACCACTGAGGTGGCCAACTTACTCCACCACCGGTTAGCTGCCAGCGAAATTGTTCTCGGACCCCTATTTCTCGTTTATGAGTTAAAGAACGACTGCTTACATGGGCCAGACGCAGATCCAGACAGATACGTTGAGATGAGAGGGAACTCCATCTGCACAACTATCAATTCACAAGAAAAGAATTTCTGATTTCTTGGAAACACTCGAAAAGGCTCCCAGGCGTTCTGCTGGGTCTTGAATAGTGAGGTGGGAGAGGGCACTCGGAAATTCGGTGTATCCTGGTCATCCTGTGTGCGCTACCTAGTTCACGGGCATGCAGAGGCAAGGTTTGGCCCCAGTAACCTCTCAGTGAGCGCGGTAGTGAAGTGAGGACGTGGTTGTGCGTCAGGTTCGACAAGAGGTTGGAAGCTTGATTCAGGCTTGCCCCCGGAATTCCCGCTCCAGTATCTTCGCCATTCCTGGATTATCCATCCCCATTCTTCTGATTCCCTCGAGGAAAACCGCCTGTCCGAACTCCGTCACTTCATAAGACATTAAGGATGCGTCCGTATCATCTTTGAGCGTTTCGAATGCTTCAGGGGTTATGCGCAAGAACGAGGCGCGGATTGCCCCTACATCAAGAAGCCGGTGGATAGCATCTACACGCTGAGCGTTGCCAAGAGCATCTCGCATAGTGCGGTGGGGTGGGTGTTCGATCCGTGGGGTTTGTCTAGCCTGCGCCAGAAGCCACCAGCTAGGGAAGTCCAGGCTATCTACCGCGTCTGATACGGCTAAAGACTTTCTGAGGTCTATCTCTTTGAGTGCGCTCAGTAATGAATCAGCGACAGCTTCTATAGCGTCGGTAGGATTGTTATCCGGGTCATAGTGGTTAACTCGGACATTCGCCATGTCAAACAGCAACGGATCATCATCCGAGCGAAAAAGCAATACTTCTTCGGGAAGCCGCGCTGCATGAGCGATTCCTACTTCGTACATGACGTTCCCGTTACGTATGGGCTTGTTCTCTACTTTCTTAATTGTTGAGACATCAGCTAGCACCAGGCGGGCCGTCGATATCCCAGAAAGAATTTCGGTAAGTATTGAATCACTTATTTTCCTCGCATCGACTCTAAACGCTTCCAATCGATTTCCTTGACGTTCGACCCTGGATACAGCTGGGCATAGGACTTTATCCCATCGAGCGTGAAACTTTTCGTCAAAACTCATCGCGACAAAGACCTTGTCGTTTCGGGGGAATGGGGGAAAGAGCGACAGGTAGGTGTTTGGGTACATGGCCTTCCGCTAAACAGATTGAATCGACGACTCTCCACGATTGGTGTTGGGATCGTGGAAGATCTTAGAAGTTTTTTGGAGGCTTAGCAAGACAGTCGGCAGCTCTCTGCAGTGAAGCGAACACTGCAAGGTCTGTGAGCCTATTCCTCTGTATCTTCCCCATACTCCAACCTCAACCCGAGGCGATCTAGGGGGCTCTGAAGTCCACGGCCAGCTCGGTGCAACACATGGGTATAGATCATGGTGCTGACATCCTTTTACCCGAGGGGTACCTGAATTGTCCCGATGTCGTAATCGTCGTCCTGCCGATGTAGGGCCAACGAATTTTGAAGCGGGTGGTAGCTGGTTGGTCGTTAGCTCCTGGTTCCAGTCGCGTCTTGTTCTTTAGGTGACGTGCTGACCGGATCTGAATGCCATTGGTCTTTTAATTAGCTCATGGGTCCTGTCTTTGACTATTGATGAGAACGCCCTCTGGTGGTTGACGGTTTTGACGCCAAAGGGAATCGCCGGACGGATTGGATCGCGAGATCAATGCCGAGATCCGGCCAATGCAACAGGTTAGGGTTGGGCTGTTCAACCTTCATGATCTTCGATACGGAGGCGTCTAGAAACTGGGGAAAGCCTTGAAAAGAAATAAAGAGCTCACTGTCGCTGGTTAGCAACCAGAGTCCGTACTTGGTGATGTTCATGACTTCAATCCCAGCAATGTCTTGGCAATGAGTGATGGGCTTCATCTGACAGCTCCCGTATGAGTGGGCTCGATCACTCCGCAAGTGAGCACAATGAGGATCCGCATCGGTACTTGGCTATCCTGCTTTTGAAAAACCTTCGTTCCGAAGAATCTCCGCTACATTCTGTCCGTTCACAAATACGTCAGCCACGAGACGATCATAGACATCTCGGGCATGTGGGACGATATGAATTGGTCCCGTCCGAAGTAACTCTTCCAGCCGCTGCCTCGCTGCCGAGCCTTCAAACTCGCTCATTTCGGGGGCGTCGATGCCTCGGAGTCTGATACGTTCACCGCCAACTCGAATCGTATCGCCATCGACGGCATGGACTTGGAGATCGCTCAGCAGCCTCATCTCCTGTCTAGCGTTAGATCGAAGAGTGGAAAGCCGAGTTTGCTTGTGCGTGGACCCGAGCTTGTACCGCCCCTTCGGATAGCGTTGCGGGCGACTGTCGGGTGGACGTGTGTGTCGAGGTTGTTTGTAGGTGGGGAGACGGCTCGATCGTTCTTCGTTCGGTGACGGATACCAGCAGAGGTCACACTGCTGGTTGAGGGTAGAACCGAGATCGGATTTCGGCAGGCGCTCGGCATCGACGACAGCTACGAATGAGATAAACGTCATCCATCCAAAGAGCGACCACGTCACGATGTTCAAATACGGTTTCATGGTGTAATGGCATACGCATGTGTCGTGCCAGATTCTGGTCGATTGACAATGTTCAAAACGGCATGGTGCAATGCGAAGGCGTATTCGATGTGGAGTAATGTTGTGTTACGGAGGGTGATGTCATGGATATGATGGGACGAGTGGGGCTGGTTGAGATTTCGGTGTTGATCGCCCCGGATCAGAAAGCCTGGATGGATCGCATGATACAAGAAGGGAAAATTGCCATCCCGCCTGGCGGAACCTTAGAGAAAGGGTCGCTCTATTCAATGTTTATCCGCATGTTGCTCCATAACGCGATGGAGGAACAGAAGAGGCAGGAGGCATTAGAAGCTGAAGACGAGGACGACGACGAATAGCAGGCCGATCAAAACGATTGGAGGGAGGATGCTTACTCGCTCACATGTGAGCGAAGCGAGCGGTGCAAGTAAAGCTTGCTATCTATCTTCTCAGCCTCTTGCTCGTTGTATTCTCACTGGACAACCGCCTTGATCAGCCTAGGCAGGACACTGTATCGAAACAGATACTGTCTGTATCGTTTCAGATACGAACTCCTTGGATCGACCGCACAGAAGTGGCAAGGGCTATGAATAGGGTCGCTAGAGTTTCTTGAACGCAGCGTAGGCGGCGCGGATGGTCTTGTCGATATCCTGTGTGCTGTGGGCCGTGGAGAGAAAGGCCGCTTCGAATTGGGACGGGGCGAGGTAGACGCCCTGCTCCAACATGGAGTGGAAGAACTGACCGTACCGCTTCGTATCGGATTGTTTCGCCGTGTTCCAATCCACGACAGGACCAGGCGTAAAAAATGTCGTCAACATCGATCCGACACGCGTTTGGGTCACGGGAACTCCGGCTTTCTTTGCCGCTTCGCCGATGCCTTTCGCCAGGGCTGCTGACCGTTGATCCAGTTTCTTGTAGACCCCCTTCATCCGAAGCTGCTTAAGGGTGGCCAGTCCTGCGCTGACTGCGAGTGGATTCCCAGAGAGGGTGCCGGCCTGATAGACCGGTCCCACCGGCGCGATGAGATCCATAATCTCTTTCCGCCCGCCGTAGGCGCCGACGGGTAGACCGCCCCCGATAATCTTGCCCAGTACGGTGAGGTCGGGCGTGATGCCATAGAGTGCTTGTGCGCCGCCGTAACTCACGCGGAATCCGGAGATGACTTCATCAAAAATCAATAGGATGTTGTAATCGGCAGTCAGTTGCCGGAGTGCGGCGAGGAACTCCGGAGCAGGGGGTACCACGCCCATATTACCCGCGATCGGTTCGACGATAATGCAGGCGAGTTGATGTCGATTTGCCTGGATGAGTTGCTGAACTGTCCGAATGTCATTATAGGGGGCGGTCAGCGTATGTTTGGCGAAATCATCCGGCACGCCCGGGGAATCAGGGATTCCCAGCGTCGCCAACCCCGAGCCAGCCTTGGCCAAGAGGTAATCGCTGTGCCCGTGGTAGCACCCTTCGAATTTCATGATCCCGGTTCGCTTGGTGAACCCTCGGGCGACCCGGATCGCGCTCATGACGGCTTCTGTTCCAGAACTGACCAGCCGGAGCTTTTCCATCGAGGGGAACGCGTTGCGAATTTCTCTAGCTAATGCCACCTCAAGCTCCGTGGGTGCGCCGTAGCTCGTTCCTTGTCCCGCTGCTTTCTTGATCGAGGCAATGACGCCTGGATGAGCATGGCCCAGGATCATCGGGCCCCAGGACAACACGTAGTCGATGTAGACGTTCTTGTCTACATCGTAGAGCCGCGATCCCTTCGCCCGCGCGATAAAGCGGGGCTGTCCGCCCACCGAGCGGAAGGCTCGAACGGGACTGTTGACGCCACCAGGTATGAGTTGCTGAGCTTCAACGAAGAGTTTCGCGGATCGAGATGTCTTCATAATGGGGGCGCACCCTATCATGCAGGGCAAGAGCTGGTCAAGAAATGGGCCAGAAAAGAGTCAGTGTGTAGAGGGATCGCCGAGGACAAAAATTGGCATAAAAAGATACACTTCTTCCTAATCAGATACCATAGCAGCCTCGCACATCGAGTGAATGCTCATTTCCCGGTGATTTTCTGCCCTTCCACTGTGATGAGATGCGGCGCAATTCTTGCTGTATTCATCGCCCAAATGAAAGTTATCTGTTCATGGTGTCGCGGAGAAGGGCGGAGCGGATTCGTCGGCGAAAAAGCTCCGCTGGATGATATGAGGGAAACCCATAGCATCTGTCTCGAGCATGAGACTGCCGTGCGGGCTCGATGGGCGGCTCATGGGCCGAGGATCGGTTTCTATACGGTTTCTACGGATAATGTCAGGCACTTCGCGTGGCGGACTCGCCGAGTAGTGCTCTCGGCTCTGCAGCTTGGTGTCGGCCTCAAGGATTGGGCTTCCAAAGCGCGCTGATAACGTTCCTGCACGTGATTCACTTCTTCCACATTCTCAACAGCTGGGCGAGGTCTTCACTTTTTTGAAAGCTTGGTTGAGCGTTTGCGGACTGGTCGCGTTCGCGAAGTCTTTCCCTCTTCGAAGGACACTTCCTCCAACTCCCACCGCTTTCGCTTTGATTTGTCTTGTTCGGCCACGACAAACACCGCGTGAAATGGGGCCCGTCGACTGTCGGCGGTTTGTCCCTTGCCCCACGCTTCGCCGGCGTCGCTGAGCACTTCCAGCAGCGTTTCGTATTCATCTTCATCATCGGGAAGTACCGCGTGCGCATCTGTGATGATCAGGATGTACCCTTTGGCTGGGAGCCACTCAAAATCGGCGAGGCATTCTTCTAACGCATCCCAGTTGTGTCCGAAGTAGTCGGGAAAGCCGAGCGCCTGCGCAAATTCGTCGAAGAGGTTCGATGGCGTCCCACATTTCTTGCCTTGAACGAGACGCAACGCAAATCCTGGAGGGGCTTCCACCAAGGATGTAGTGGTGGAAGACTTCCCAGGGACCATGAGCAAGGACGACCATGGAGGGGTCATGGTGCTCAGATGAGCTGGGAGTGTGAGCTTGGCAGCCATAAGGTGAAGGTCGATCCGATTCAATTGAGCGGGGTAAAGGTTCGGTAATGGTCCCCCGTGTAGTACGCTTTCCCCGTGCGCTGCTCGATCACGATTCGTTCGGCATCACGACTCTGGCCGCGAATCTTTGGATTCACATCATACTCCCGATAGCGACCTCGTGGAAGGCGTCGTTCTCGATTCTGAAACTCGCGTCCGCCGACGTAGCCTGGGAGCGGAGAGCCGCCGCGTTCTTCCAGTCGTTGCAGGAGGTCATAGACTTTCTTGGGAACTCCCTTCAGTGAGGAAGGTGGCTCACTTGATTCCGGCAGGGTGAGGATCGAGTTGCCAGGCCCGGGAGTCAGGTCACGCTCGGCCTCGGTCGATGAGGGAGACAACCCCATGCCGCTCGCATAGAGCAGTGCAAGGAGAAGCGCGCAGAGCGGCATCCATCGCCGGAGAACAGTGAACATCGATGCGGTTCCTTCGGTTGCGGATGAAGAGGATGAATCGACCGTAGCATTCTCATTTCAACAAGGTCAAACGGTGTCGGCAACAGTGGGTCTCATCCTGGATGTCTCCGGTCCTGTTTGCTACAATACGCTGTGCCGCACTCATGAGTGAGACGATGCGAGATCGTGACTGACTTGGGTGGAACCTCCTTGGGAACTTACTGGCTACGTGTCAGTGCGGGATGGTCAACATTGTGAAGCGGTCGCACGTTCTTCTCGCACCTTCCCTCATCGCCGTCTCGATTCTCGGTCTGGCTGTCGGTTCCCACGCACAGGCGACGCCGAGCGGCTCGATGAAGCGGTCTCCGGCCGATGTCGTCAAACGGTATGTCCTTCTCGATCAGAAGGGGGCTCGTCTGGACGCGCCCTCGTTCGACACTGTCTTGCCTTACATCGATTGGAAGGAAGAGCCGGCGTGGGGCCGTGTCGTCGTCGTTCAGCAAACCAACGTGCCGGAGGATTATCAGAAGTGGGAAATCATCAATAATCTGGAGGTGATCATCCCTGTCACGTTTCATGTATTGGGGGCCGTGTATCTGGAGCATGCGTCCTTTATTCCGGAGGACACAGTCGAAGAGGTCAGATTCCACGTGAAAGTGGTGAAGAACTACTGGCGCATTATTTCTCCTATCATCCCTCCGCATGTCGGATTGAAACGGATGATGAGTTTCGCACGAGAAGCGGAAGCGAAGGAACAGAACGAAGCCCATCGCACAGAACTGGCATCGCTCATCGACTCCTTGAGAAAGGCCAAATAATCTATGGCACCAACTTCGGTAGATTTGCTGATTTTCGACCTGGACGGCACCTTGATCGAATCCAAGTGGGATATCGCCCACTCCGTGAACTTCACCCTGGTCGAGTTGGGATTGCCCGAGCGCCCGATCGAGGAGATTTTCGGGTTTGTCGGGGACGGCGTGAAACGGCTGCTCCGTCTGGCGGTCGGAGAGGGCAATCAGGCCAGATTCGAGGAGGCCTTAAAGGTATTTCGTGGGTACTATCTCGAACATTGCCTGGACCGAACCACCTTCTATCCTGGCATCGAGCCGATGCTGCAGCATTTTTCAGGCAAGACCAAGGCGATTGCGACCAACAAATCGATTGAATACACTCGCGTCATTCTGAATGGGTTAGGCCCGCAGCATTTTGGATACATGGTCGGAGGAGACAATGGGTTTGGACTCAAGCCGGAACCCGGCATGTTGCTGCATGTTATGGAGATGCTGGGTGCGTCGAAGGAGCGGACGGTTCTGATTGGCGACAGTACCAATGATATCAATGGAGGCCATAACGCCGGGATCCGTGTCTGTGCGGTCGGGTATGGGATGGGGAATCGCGAAAAAATGGCCGCCTGTCAACCTGATTGGTTCATCGAACGCCCAGAAGAACTGACGGAGCTGTTCGTATGAGCTATCGATGGACACGTCCGGGCCGAATTGTTGGACGGAAGAAGGAGAGGTGAAGTGATGCGTTTATTGGGCCTTGCAGTGTTCTCGCTCTGTATGGTGATCCTCTCCCCCATCCATGCGGCGTACGCGTCCAGCTCGAGTCTTGCGGAGCGGGTGGTCGAACACCGACTAGCCAATGGGTTGACCGTGCTCATGGTCGAACGGCATCAGACCCCCATCGTCTCGATCAACATCACTTTTGCGGTCGGCGGCATCGACGAGCAGGTCGGCCAGACCGGCATTGCACATCTCTATGAGCATATGGCGTTTAAAGGTACTCGTACGATCGGCACGAGAAACTACGAGGAAGAACAGCCGCTCTTGGACGAACTTGCACTCGTGGGGAGTGAGCTCGATCAACGCCTGCGGGAGTTCGATGCCAACGGGGCGAGTGAAACGGACGAGACCCGAGCCACGATCGAATCGCTCCAGGAACGCTTTACAGACCTCCAGGCGAAGGCGTCAGAGTATGTGGTCGGCAACGAAATGGCGCTGTTGTATCAGCGTCACGGTGGTGTCGGGCTCAACGCGTCGACAGGGAAGGATGTGACCCGCTACATGATCAGTTTCCCGTCCAATCGATTACCGTTGTGGGCGGCGATTGAATCGGATCGGATGGCGCATCCGGTATTGCGCGAATTTTATAAGGAGCGGGGTGTCGTGATGGAAGAACGGCGCCTGCGGAACGACGACAGCCCGAGTGGTCTGTTGTTTGAGACGTTCACGTCGGCGGCCTTTCGTGCCCATGGCTACGGCATTCCGACGATCGGATGGGGATCCGATATTCTCTCGTTGACACCAGCCGATACGGAAGCCTTCTTCAAGGCGCACTATGGCCCGAATCGCGCCACCATTGCCATGGTCGGCGATATCAATCCCAGAGAAGTCATCCCGTTGATCGAAGAGACGTTCGGGAAAATTCCGGCCGCCCCGCCCCCTCCTCAGTTGGTGACGGTCGAGCCTGAGCAACGCGGGGAGCGACGGGTCGAGGTTGAATTTGATGCGGAGCCGGCCATCGTCATCGGATATCACAAGCCGACCATCCGACATCCGGATGATGATGTCTTCGACGTCATTGATGCGCTCTTGAGCGAAGGGCTCACCTCTCGCCTCCATCAGAAGTTGGTCCGTGACAAACGTCTCGCCGCTTCGGTCGGGTCGGACTCGAGCCATCCGGGGGCTCGAGCGCCTAACCTATTTGTCGTCACCGCGACGCCGCTCGCTCCTCATACGACGGCGGAAGTCGAAGCGGCGATCTATGAAGAGATCGAACGACTGAAACGAGAACCTGTGTCTCCGAAGGAGCTGGAAAAGGTGCTCAACAATCTGGATGCGGACTTGGTGCGAGGGTTACGTTCGAACAGCGGGTTGGCTTCTCAGTTGGCGTTGTATCAGGCATTGGCGGGCGATTGGCAATATGTCCTGGCTTCGCGGGATCACATCGCCAAGGTGACGGCGGCTGACGTGCAGCGAGTCGCCACCCAGTACTTGACTAAGTCGAATCGGACCGTTGCGGTGTTGGACAAGAAAGGGAACGCGAAAGCGGTGGCGGGCACGCCGGTCCTTGGGGTGAGACCATGAAGCGGGGGAGGGTGGACCCGATGGGCATGCGCAACCAGGTCGCGGTGATGGCTGGGGTGATGATCCTCCTCCTGACGTGGGGTTCGGCGAGCTATGCGGCTGAGCTTGACCTTGAGGTCGGGGATCCCAGAACCATGACGTTTGACCCTGTGGAGTTCTCAACTCCTGAACCGGAGCGGGTCGTATTGGACAACGGCCTGATCGTTTATCTGCTGGAAGACCATGAGTTGCCCCTGGTGACGATCACCGCCACCATGCGTACTGGAAGTTGGCTTGACCCAGCTGAGAAAGTCGGGCTGGCGTCGATGACCGGTGCGGTGATGCGGACCGGCGGCGGAGGGGGGTTGTCGGCAGAACAAGTCGATGCGGAGTTGGAGCAGTTTGCGGGCGATATCCACATCGGGATTGGGAGGCAATCGGGATCGGCATCCCTCGATGTGTTGAGCAAGGATCTGAATCGAGGGCTGGAGATCTTTGCCGGTCTTCTCCGATCGCCGGCGTTCGAACCAGCTCGCCTGGAGTTGGCCAAGTTACAGGCCATCGAGGGGATCCGCCGCCGGCAGGATAGCCCGGGGTCTATCGTCAGTCGAGAATTTAGCAAGGCGCTCTACGGTGCTGATCATCCGACGGCTCGAGAAAGTTCCGTCGACTCCATCAAGCGTCTCACGAGACAGGATCTTGTCGCATTTCATCACAATACCATTCATCCGAACGGGATGCTGCTTGGCGTAACGGGTGACTTTACGAAACATGAGATGCTGACGTCGATTCGGAAACTGTTTGGCGATTGGCAGAAAGGTACGGTGCCCGAGCTGAAGATCCCCGACGTGTCGGAAGCGGACATGTCTCAATCGGCGGTGCGATTCGTTGGCAAGGACACGTCGCAGACACACATTCGAGTGGGCCATCTTTCGATCAAAGAGAACGATCCCGATTATGTGGCATTGGCCATCGTGAACGACATCTTGGGGGGGAGTTCGTTTCGCAGTCGCCTCTTCAACGATGTGCGGACGAAACGAGGGTTGGCCTACTCCGTCGGCAGCCGACTGTATACCGGCATGCATGATCAAGGCGTGTGGATGATGAAGGCTGAAACCAAGCTCACTTCTACCCAGGAGGTGATCGAACGGTTCGTCGCCAATATCACACGCATGCGTGAAGAGCCGGTGACAGACGCGGAATTGGCGGAGGCGAAGGAAGCGTACGTGAATTCGTTCGTCTTCTCGTTTGCGAGTTCCTCTGCCATCGTCAGTCGTGTCATCGAGCTGGAGTACGATGGGTTGCCGAAGGACTTCCTCCAGCAGTTGCGAGCGCAGGTGATTCAGTTGACCAAAGACGATGTCCAGGCTGCGGCAAAAAAGCATTTGCATCCTGATCGGCTGAAAATCATCGCAGTCGGGTCGGGAGATGCACTGGGAAAAGCCTTGTCGACCTTTGGAGCAGTGAAGGAGATCAAACTCACCCCGGAAGGGTGACGGGTGTGCATGACTTCGCCTCCCCATGGAGGAGGAAGAACGGTGAAGAAGCGCTCATAGGTAATTCATGCCGTTAGAAGATGACTTTTGCGATATCCTGAAGAAAGCGCGCATTGGGCAGGGCCTTACGGTCGGCGATGTGGTGAGAATAACGGGTTTGCCTGGTACCGATGTTAGCGCGCTAGAGCGGGGAGATCAGCCGAGAGACCGTACGGAAGTGCGCGCGTTGGCGAAGGCGCTGGCCTTGCGCGAGGACGCGCTTGAACAGATCGCAATCGACCGGTGGGAGCCGGTGGCACAACGCATGCCGCCGTGGGTTGAAATGGTGCAGGGCTCCATCAGTGGGTATGGAGTTCAGGGCTATATCATCCACGATGAGGGCGAAGCGCTCTTGGTCGATACGGCCTATAATGCTCCTGCCATGCTGGACCAGCTTCGTCGCCGTGGACTGCGCTTGGTAGGCGTGTGCTTGACGCACGGCCACGCGGACCATGCGGATGGGATTGAGCAGATCCTGGGCCATTGCGAAGTTCCGGTGTATCTCGGCCCTGAAGATGAAGCGTTGCTGAGTTGGCGGCCACGGGAAGACTTGCTCGTGACGCCGGTCGATGGAATGGCGATCCGCGTCGGTAGCCGGACGGTTCAATGTCTCATAACGCCAGGGCATACGCCGGGAGGCGTCTGTTATCGTCTGGATAATGAGACGCTGCCGGTCTGTTTCGTCGGTGATACGCTCTTTGCTGGGTCCATCGGGCGGTCTAATCCTAAGGACCTATACAGGACGCATCTCAATTCCGTTCGCGACCGTCTGTTGACGCTCTCTCCGGACAATCGTCTCTTCCCTGGGCATGGCCCTGCCACGACGGTTGAGGAAGAGCTTGATCACAATCCATTTGTATGGATTCACTGAGCAAGGATGTCATGAATGGGCTGAGTCATCACGAACATCGGGAGTTCGATCGCGAAGTCATTCTCGATACGAGGCAAGGAACGGATTCGTCGATCATCGACTCGATGGAGAGGGAAGACGACGTCGAACCGTCTTTTTTTTCGCAGTGGACCTTGCCGCTTGTCCTCTTTCTCCTGACGGTGTTCACCACGTTGTGGGCGGGGGCCTACCAAGCCTACACCGGGCCGGTGCGTGGCCCATTGAATTTTCTTCTCTCCGCTCCTGAGACGCTCTGGCGAGGCATTCCATTCGCGGGTGCCTTGCTCTTTATCCTCACCACCCACGAACTCGGACATTACCTATTATCCAAAATTCACCGGGTGCCGGCTTCTCTCCCGTTGTTCATCCCCGGACCGCCGCATTTTATCGGCACGTTCGGCGCAATCATCCGTATGCGCGGGCCGATTCTGAGTCGTCGCGCTTTGTTCGATATCGGCGTTGCGGGTCCTTTGGCGGGCTTCGTGGTCGCCGTCGTCATGCTGATCGTCGGACTCAGCCTGTCCACGGTGGTGGATCGATCGGCGACATACGGCTTGCACCTCGGCGAACCGTTGCTGCTCCAGTTCATGTCGTGGCTGGTCATCGGACCGATCGCGCCGGAGGCCGATGTCGTGCTCCACCCGATCGGCTTTGCCGCCTGGTTTGGACTTTTCGTGACCTCACTTAATCTCCTGCCCATCGGCCAGCTCGATGGGGGCCATGTTGCCTATGCCCTGTGGGGAGAGCGACAGCGATCCATGGCGCTTGCCTTTCTCCCGATCTTGTTGGTCTTGGGATTCTTCGGCTGGGCTGGATGGTTTCTCTGGGCCTTCATGGCGGGACTCTTTGGCGTCGGCCATCCCCCGGTCCTGGATCCTGATGCTCCGCTCGGCCGAAATCGGACAATCGTCGGCTGGATTGCCCTGGCTGTGTTTGTCATCACCTTCGCGCCGGTGCCATTTTCCTTCCATTAATCAATGCGCTCAATTCCATATCATTCCTCTGATTTTCATGTCCGGTTCCATATCCGAATCCTATAGTGTGACGATGCTCACATCTGTGGGTGCATCCACGACTCGCTGAACTATCAGTCTTCACGGAACATGGATATGCTGAAGGGGCATCTCACATCTTGTTTCTACATTGGTCCTCCAATCCGTTAGTGGTACACAGTTAGGTTGACATGACGAGCTTACCGGCTGTGTCGAACCGACGATCATGGATCCGCACCAAGAACTCAGTCCGGTTCCGGATCCAGATCGACTGGGGAACCATCGCGATCTTTGCGTTGTCCTATCGTCCATACCCTTTTCCATTGGCTGACCGTCCGCGTCTTAATAGCAGAGCAAGTTCAAGAGGTATTTCTGATAACTCGATCTGGCCCGAGCATACTCTATCTGCCGCAGAGCTAAATACAGAGCATCTCGGGATCGGTGGCCCCGTCGCAGGCATTGACGGCGAAATTGGTGATGTTGGAATAGAGCCCCAATTTAGTCCCGTTCACGGCTTCCATGATGTAACTCACCGATGAGCCCGCTGTTTCTTTTCTGATCCTGATGTGTGCCTCCTCTCGATCGACCTTTAGCTTACCGGCACGCAAGTCGCAGTACATGGTCTCCGCCGCCCAGATTGGCACCTTCGACCCAGGTTTTAGATAGGGAAACTGTTGCATAGTAATTAAGGCAGCCACACTCGTGAGAGCTGGCACCCAGAGCTTGGCATAGTAATCTTGATCAGGAAGCTTAGCGCAGACAATCAAGTCTTTTGAAAGGCGAAAGGCACAATTGCTGCTACCCTGCTTCTCGATGTTGTAGTAGATTCCGCTATCATACACATAGTCGAGGTGTGTTGTGTGTAGAACGTCCCTGACCTTTTTCCCTGTGACGATCTCATCTCCCTTGATCGGTTGGTCCATGGTTGAAGGCAACGCCCCGTCGTGTTTTTCACACCAATGGCCCCATTGTTGGTCGACAAAGGCGTGGTGGAGCCAGAATCCCGCATCGCGTGGTGAGTGCCGACGTTTCATTGTCCGGCCAAGTTCAGCGTGCACGTGATTGTGATAACCAGTTTCCAGATCGAGCTAGAAGGTTTCAAAGTCCTTCTCACTGAAATCGGGAAGCAGGAAATATAGGTCTCGTGCCGGAAAAGGCACACGCTTGCCCTCGTTGTCTGAAATCTTTTTCAATTCTTCTGGAAATGGATCTGTCAAAGCGTTCCAGTAAGGGATGGTGACGCCATGCACTTCCCGGCGAAGTCGATTCTCGAATTCATTCAGGAAGACCCGATGCCAGGCGAAGAAGTGAGTACCTTTGTGGTGCCAGACCTGCTTCTTGTCATCCCAATCCGAATGCACCAGCCAGTCATGCATGTATCTATTCTTGAAAGCCTTAGCATGTTCGTCCGCGAAATCGTCTAAGGAGGCTTTCTCAACTCCCTTGAGAAAGCCTTCCTCGAGCTTGCGGAAGGCAAAGATAAGGTCATCCCATTCGGACGTGGTCAGGTACTTTTGATTCTTGCGTCTCTTCATCCTAGATACCCCTCTAGATACCCCTTCGTATAGGTTTGGCCTCTGCTTTAAGGTGTGCGATCACTCTGGGGGACATACACCCCGCCGATGTTGCGGCACTTCAGCCCGATGCCGGTGAGGGAGCGTGGTTCTTTGCCAGCCTCGAAATGAAGCACCACTGCCGTGGCGATCTGGTTCTCATTAGGACACAGCGCCCAACGTTTCCAGTTGCTGTTACAATTGGGACGCTCGTCCTTCGGTTCTTCGGGAAGCAAGTGAGAAATGTTGCCTGCCTTTTGATCCCCGTACTGGCGGTCTAGTTTCCCCAGCTGAGCATGATCGGTAATGGTTCCACCGCGGATCTGGATACCCTTCACGCGAGTGTCGTCGCCATTCATACAGACACGCACCCCGGTAACGAACGAACGTTTGCCATAGGCGGTGTTCGTGAAGGCGGCACCCATTTCTCGGCTTTTTTCTTTCCCGCTGCAGAACTCCTTCTTGAGGTCCTGCTTCACGTTGGAGTCGTTGACGTTTTCCGTCCGTACAGTCACATAGCAAGGTTGATCCCGCTGTTCCTCTGAAGTTAGGCCGTACACCGCATAGTCGTCGTTTGAGGAACTATCAGGGACGCCGACCTCAAACGCGCTTCCTTGGAACCCGGAAATGTGCTCCGATGGCACAGGGGCTCCATTCAACATGACGTCCTTCGCGTAACGATCGGCCCGGGTTGGCTCGGCCGTGATCAATGAGGCCGCAACCGCTAGGAATATAGCCAGCCTCTTGACCTGCTTCATTTTGGTTGTTGATGAGCTCACGTTCGTACTCCTTTCTGTCGTGGTAAGGGGTGCCCGTTTGGGTTCCGTATCACTTCACCTCGACCCCGAGAGGAAATTGGTTTTCTAGGCAACCTCCGCCTCCACCGCAAAGCGCCACGGTTGCTGCGTGATAGACGTATCGTACCATCTCGGTTCCGATCGTCCTCCATTGGCCATCGGCAGCAAGAGTTTGAATGCTGACCTTCATCGATTCTAGTTTGCCGTCGCTGAAAGGTTTGAGGTCGACCGTCCAGGAGTGGTGCTGGTTATCAGACGCACAAACCTTGCCGCCAAATTCTTCAGCTAGTCGCGTACCATCTTCCTGAAAATAATCGAGTTTCATTCGAGCGCAGGCACCTGCGGCATTGTTGATGTGCAAAACCCCCGTGAGGTGGGGTGTCACTTGGCCGCTATTCCATGACCAGGCAACATTCCCGGAATTGGTTGGGGCGCCCAGCGCGAACGCTTCCCCGCCGAAATTAAAGCCATCCTCAGTGATTTTCACCTTGTCGTTGACTGTGCTGAGCTTGGCCGTTTCAGATCCCACGATTGTCCAGTCTTTTTTCGCCCTGAGTTTCTCGATGGAGACCTTCACCTCGCCAATCTTGTTGCTCTCGTAAGGTGCGAGGTTCACATCCCACTCATGCCGCTTGTCATTCTCAGCGCACACCTGCCCCCCATACTTCGTCGTGAGGAAAACATGTGTGTTGCTGTAGTAGTCGAGACGCATGCGCGCACAGAGGTCGCGCACATCCTTCAAATGGAGGTGCCCGTACAGGGCAGGTTTCAGTTTGCCGTCGTTTAAGTCCCAGGCCAGGTAGCCGGATTTCGTCGGAGCCCCGGCCACAAAACCCTCCCCGCCAAAATCAAAGCCGGATTCGGTGATCTTGATGGAGGACCAGCCCACCGAGCCGGCCTCGGCCTGTGGAGTCCATACCATTGTGACACCCAGTAGGACTCCTGTCAGAATGAGCATTCTCAATCTCCATGAGCGAGCAAGCTGTCCTCCGAGCGGCGTGCCGTTCACGCCTGGGATGGTTTGATACTCTTTCATTGTGTCCTCCTTCTGCCCCGCGAAAAGATGTTAGGTTGCTTAGTGATGTTGAAGAGTAGGCCATGCGAGACATGACATGGGTGAGCAGAATCGATGCCAGCTTAAGCGGACTATTGCCGCTGAGTGTTCTGTCAATGACTTATAGAGGCTTGCAGATGGGTCCAGGGGGTCCGACTAGAGGCATCGTATCTATTCGGATACGGTGTAAGTACAAAATTCGATACGTGCAGGCGAAAGCCTACACCGCAGTGTTCGGGAGACGAGAGGATCTGCCGGACACCTGTGCGAAGTAAAGTGACCCCATCCAGTCGTTTCAGTGCTTTGTCGTGAAAACAAAGTCATGGGGTCGTGTATCTCTATAGGCCTCAAACCCAGCTCGCACTTTGCCTTGCGAGACCCTATGGTTTGGCCTTCAGCAGTTGAAGGAATGCCGAGACCGAGATGACCGCGACCGATTGGATGTGGTGAAGGCTCAGGAGATTGTCATCCCCGCCGACAAGCCGGCGTACTCCAGCCGTTGCCGCACAGGTGGTGAACTTGGCATTGTCCGGGTCTCGAATCTCGGGAACCGTTGTTTGGATGATTTTGACTGATTCGATAAAGGGGAGCAGTTGAGTAGCTAATGCCGGCCATTCCTGACACGACGGGTAGAACTTCGTAGTCCGCGAGCCTTGCGCGCGAAGAGCCATTTCTTAAACGACGCTTGGCTTTCACCTGATGGTCTCCCTGCGAGAAGGCCTTCAATGCTGATGTCCTCATCAAGCTTCTCCCAGTGAATCCCATGCCCTCTGCCGATCAATCGCCAACCCTTACGTTCGACAGGTGTGGCGTGAACGAGACGTGGGAACCAAGCAAGCGGTACGGAGAGGCTCCGACCGTCGCTCAAGTCAACGGTGAGCGTGTCTTCCGTTACTGTCACCGTTTCGGCTACCGGCAACGAGATTTCAACCGCCGAAGTATTCATTCCATGCCTCCAGAAGGCTGTCCTTATGCTCGGTCGCGAGTCTATGGATACGGACGATTTCCGAACGAGAAAATCCTCCGCTTTCTTGCAACCGAATTGGATCAAGCCAGAACTTTGCGACCTTGTCTTCCCGTGCGATGTGTATGTGCGGCGGCTCCTCTCGATCACCCGTATAAAAGAAAAACCGATAAGGGCCAGTCCTCAGAACTGTCGGCATAAACGTACACTCACACGCGCATATTAGCACGTCTGTGTTCTCAAGCTGAACTGATCTGCTGCTTCTGTACGGATAGACTGGTTGGAGATGGAACAACTGCAGCCTTCTTGAGATTTCCTTGTCCGATTCACCCCTCACTCTTAGAGTGGAGGCATGCTTGCGAGTGAATTGTCCACGACGCATTGCCCGAAATGCCAGGCACACCGGCCTAGTGGCGTGGAGGAGTGTATCCACTGTGGGATTATCTTTTCTAAATACAAGCCGCTGACGGCACGGGCGTCTCTGTCGCCATCGAAACCAGCCCTTACACAGTCTAAGTGGTTCCTGACAGCCAAGGAATGGTTGATTGAGTCAGATACGACGACTGAGTCCATGACCTTCTCTGGCCGGGCGGTCGTGTTCGTCGCCATGCTATGGTGGGGCTGGAAATTTATCGTCACGCCCCTTGAAACGAATTATACGGGGGAATCATTCCTCCACCTGATCAATCTGCCCTTTCATGAAGCGGGACATGTGATCTTTATCCCATTCGGCCGCTTCATGACGATTCTGGGTGGAACGCTCGGCCAGATTCTCATGCCGATGATCTGTCTCGGCACCTTCCTGATCAAGACGCGTGATCCGTTCGGCGCTTCGGTGGCCTTGTGGTGGACAGCAGAGAGCCTGATGGACATTGCCCCATACATCAACGATGCGCGGGCGCTCGACCTCATGCTCATCAGCGGTGTCACCGGAAAAGAAACCGATGGACACGACTGGAATAATATCCTGACGATGCTGAACTTGCTCGAATGGGATCATCGATTGGCTCATCTCACGTACAATCTCGGTATCCTCCTGATGCTCAGTTCTTTTCTCTGGGGCGGTGCCCTCTTGTTGCGCCACTATCGTCGACTCACCTCGTAGCGGCATCTCCTTGCGCAGATGTTCTGACTCTCCTACCATGTCCTATCGAGAGGAAACTTCACGAGCGTGAAACCGGTACAGAATCTCTAGAAGAGGCTCATGAGTTTCTGCAGCTTACATCGTGTCAGGGCTCCATTCTGGGTTTCTTTGTTGGTAGCGGCTGCGCTTGCTTCGTCCGCCTTCGGCCAGGGACCACTCAACACTGAGCCGGATGCTCAGACCGAGGGCGGTGCACCGCGATCACCATCGTCGACTCAAGATTGGCACTATGGGGCGTATGTGGATGTTGGGTACGTCGGCAATTTCAACTTTCCCGACAACCATCTTTGGCGCCACCGCGCCACAGCCTCGCATCATAACGAGTTATCTCCCAACATGGGTCTGGCCTATGTGCGGAAAGACGTCAGCACGGCTTCACGCTGGGGCATGGAGCTGGGTTTCCAAGGAGGGCGGGATACGGAGGGGTTTGCTTTTTTACAGGGTGAACGGCGGATCGATGGATCGGATGTATTGCGCCACATCCATCGCGCCAATCTGTCCTACCTTGCGCCGGTCGGAAGGGGACTGATGGTGACGGCCGGTTTGTTTAACAGCCTAATGGGGTACGAATCGCTTTACGCGAAAGACAACGCCAACTATACGAGATCCTGGATCGCCGACAACAGCCCCTACATGATGTTCGGCGTGAACGTTCAGTATCCTCTGAGAGAAGATTTCACGGTCGCGGCGTTTGTCGTGAATAGCTACTATCACCTGGCCCGTCCGAACGATCTCCCGAGCTATGGCGGGCGATGGGTGTGGCGAGCCACCCCACGATTGACGCTGATTCAAACACTCTATGGGGGGCCAGATCAAACGGATACTTCGCTAGAGTTCTGGCGCTTGTACGGAAATCATATCGTGGAGTGGAAAGGTGACGATGTGACGGTCGCCGCATCGCTTGATATTGGGACGGAAAATGTCGCTGGTCGGGTGGGAACTCCCAGGGTCTTTGTCATGGGTGGGAATATCGTCGTGAGATGGCATATTACCGGTCCGTGGTCTGTGGCGGTCAGGCCCGAGTTTTACTGGGATCGGAATGGCCGATGGACCGGTGCGGAGCAGTTTGTGAAGGCCGTCACCTCGACGGTTGAGTACAGGTTCCCGTACCGCTGGATGAATACGATCCTACGCGCCGAACACCGCTACGATGAATCGACCGGAGTCGGAGGCGGATTTTTCAAAAACGGCGAGATCCGGTCCGGTGTTGCCGGCCTGACTCCGGGTCAACACTTGCTCTTGCTGGGGGTTCTTGTGAGTTTCGACTCACCGTAACTGCGAAAGAGGAGGAGATTCGTGCATCCAGAGTTGGAACTGCTCGACGATGTTTGTGCTGAGCGCTTGGATGGCGTACTCCTTCGCCTCCTGTAGGGCGGCGCTATCTTCAACGAACACCGCCGATCCAACTATTGTTGATAGGCCTTCGGCTGTCTGGATAGGAGCTTGCCAGTTGGAGTGCACCGCCCACAGACTGCCCGTGGCTATTACGAGGGCAGCGCTTTCAGTGCCCGGCGCGAGATAGGCGCCAATCAGCGTGGGATACAGCCAGGCATAGCGGTTGTTGTATCGATCGATCGCCCCAGCTGCATCGACGATCAACACGACGTCGGCTCCGTACCGGGCGCCGGCGTGCCTGATCGCATCAATATTCCCCGCCTGAACCGTGGAATCCATCAACACAAAGCTGTCTGTCACCAGCTTCTGATCTCGCAAGGAAGCCAGGCCCTGAAGGAGCTGTTCTCGATCCGCGCTGACCCACTCGACTTTTCTCAGAGACTGGTGGTTTGGAGACTCGTGATCTGTAAAAAAGACCGCGAGCCGAACCGGCGGGGTGAAGGCAGAGTTCTGGGTCGATGGGTCACGATTCCCACCATCTGAGGAGGAGGCGATGTGGAGGACCTCGGTCATCGCAGACCGATCGAATCCTTGGCTGCCGGCACAGCCGGCTGAAAGCGCCACTGTCAGCCCGAAGGCTATCGTGAAGGGTTGTCGCATCATCTTCGAAGTTCAAAATCCGCTTCCACCGCCCCCGCCGAACCCACCACCTGATCTCCCACCCGATGATCCACTGCTGAACCCGGATCCACCGGAACTCCTTGGGGCAGAGGTCATCACCGCTTGCGTGGTGGCCGACATCTGCGAAAGGTTCCCGACAAAGCGAACGGGACGAAAGCTTGCGAGGTCCGTTCCTTGATACCAGGTGGGCGGCTGGGTGTAAATGCCCTCGAAGGCCCGGACCCAATTCTGTTCGACTCCCAACGCCATTGCAAAAGGTAAAAACCTTTCGAACATTTGGGGTGTTTTGATCACCCGTGCATAGCGATCCGATTCAACACGAGTCAGGAACTCCTCAAACCCGAGCACTTGTTCAAGCACTCGTGTGCCCCGTACCGTTCGAGCTGGCAGGGACCATCCGAATCCTACAATAATGAGTCCTGACAATAGCCCTGCGGCAAGACCGATCTGGAGTGCGATGCCATAATGTTCTTGGAGGATTGCAGCTCCGTAGAACGACGTGATGGTCACGGCAATACCGATGGCCATATAGATGAATCTGACACGATCTGGGCGAGCCGCATAATATCCCTTCTTTAGGAGTTGGTCGAAGAGGGAGGATTTGATTCCATCCAGATAGATGTAGAAGCGATTCTTGAGATCAGCCAAGGTGACGACGGTTGTGTTCCCGTTTGAAAAGATTCCGTTCATGATCGTTCGTTCGTGCGGTCTTAGGTCTGCCCACTCGATGCTGCTCCTTATGCGATGCAGCGCAAACGACGTGCTCGACCAGAGGCCGAGGAATTGGGATTCCTGACGCTCCTCTATCCGGAGAAACCCGCGAACTGCGAGGTCCACCAATGTCGCAGTGATATCACGCAGATCCGGTGAATTGTCGATAAGCGTCCCGAGTTCGGCAGGAGTCAGCTGTGCCGGTGGTTCATAGGCGACCGCAATGGGGCGCAGATGTGGGTCGCGACCGCGCACGTACCACAGCCGCCACATCAGGCCACAAACAACCATAGGTATGGCCACCGGCCAGTTGGATCGCAGGAATAAGCCGGCCAGTTGTAGTGAAGTGGGTTCGGCGATGGTTCCCTTATCCCACCCGACAACCGCGGTGAGCCCCTCGCGAAAGCCGAGCGGCCGCGTCATCTGATAGAGAATCTCAGGGCCCGTGATGCGCACCTCGGCCTCCTGTTCTCTTGCCCCATAGGCCCCGCTGAATGCCAAGGCCTTGACGCCGGTCGCCGCTGCAGGAAGAAGAATTCTGGCTCCTGCCGATTCGATCGGCACATCCCATTCGTCACCCGTGATATTCCAATAGAGTTCGTCATGTTCCTCGAAGTATTTCAACCCATTCGATACCCGGTACGTCAGAATCAGCGTCTTCGTGGTGTTCTGTGCACCCGGTAACCAGACCTTGAAGCTTCGATAGTGCCGATCGCGAGAGGTCTCGTACTTCAGCGGGATGTGGTGTTCGTCTGTTACGCTGATGAGATCCAGCAGCAAGGTGTAATTGAAACCCTGTGGTGTTCGGTACTCGACCGGGATGTCACGCTTTAAGCCGTTCCATGATCCCGTAAATCGAGGGCGAATGGTTTCAGTGACAATAAGGTCTCCATCTGAGAGGACCTGAATATCAGCGTGGAATTGTTCGATGACCATCGTGCGAGCCTGCGCTGGAGTCTGGGCGATGATCAGCAGACAGACCGGAAGCAGGATGGTGCTGAGGATGGGCAGTGAGAGAGGAGCGTGGTTGAACGGATGGAGTCTGACCACGGGATCAATCAGCGTGTCTGTTCGAAGCTGACGTTCGGCACGGCTCGCTCGGCGACATCAGTCAGCTCAAAGAATTCACGTGTTCTGAAGCTGAAGGAGTTGGCGATCATATTGGAAGGGAATTCCTGGATTTTTGTGTTCAAGTCTCGAACGACTGCGTTGTAGTAGCGACGGGCATTCTGTACGGCTTCTTCGATCTGGTTCAGTGATGCCTGTAGTTGCGTGAAACTTTCGACGGCGCGCAGTTGGGGATAGGCTTCCGCCAGGGCAAACAAAGATTTGAGCGACTGAGCCAAGATGCCTTCGGCTTCCGCCTTCGTCGGGGGAGTTGTCGCCGATATTGCGCGATTGCGGGCTACGATGACGGCCTCCAGGGTCTGTTTCTCATGACCGGCATAGCCCTTCACCGTTTCAACGAGGTTTGGAATCAGATCGTGGCGCCGTTTCAACTGGACGTTGATGTCCGCCCAGGCGTTTTCGGTCTGAACCATCAACCGCACGAGAGTGTTGTACAGGCCGATCACGAGCAGTATGGATATTGCCAAGACGGCTAGGATGATCCACGCCATAGGGCGTCTCCATTTTGTACTTGTATTGAAGAGTACTGAACGTGACGAGACTATATCTCCGGCCTGAAGAGCTGTAAAGTAAAGTGGCGATACCCGCAGGTGGGCAGGGTATCAGTGCTACTCGACGAGGGGAAGGATGCGATCAGCCACGGCCTGCACGACGCCCTCTTGTTCAGTCACCGCTTTCAATCCTTTAAAGCTGAGATAATATCCGCCGTGACTCGGCGCTTGGATCGTTGCGCTAACTTCGATGCGTTCGCCATCCTCGATCTCGGGGTCTCGGACCAGTGGTCTCCCGCAAATGCCCAATACGGCCACCGGAATCGTCGCCTCGTCTTCTTCTAAGCGAAACAGATACGCGCCGTAACAGTTGTCTCCATTGGGAACTGTGTAGGGCGCGAGTGGTTGCACATCCCGCGCTGTGCCGTGCATGGTGACGTGCCTCAAGTGGTAGACTCGTGGCTCCTCGAGTATTTGCTGGATGGCGATTGGTTCCTCCGCCGACACAAGCCGCAGTGTGACAGTTTCGATAAATACCACAGGGATAACGGCGAGAAACAGAGTCCATTTCCTCATGTGGGCGCATTCTATCATCTTCTTCGCTGAGCCCCGTAGTGACTTTCTCTTCCTGGACATGGCCGCTATAATCCTCTGTCTTTGTGTTGTGGAGGATCACTTGTATGAAAAATGAGCGGCACCTTCGGACCTTCATTGCCGAATCACGCCCGGAATTTGAAGACCTCTTGGGACAGATGGTGGAAGTACCGTCGATCAGTATGGACTCATCCAGAACGGGCGATATCCGACGCATGGCGGATTTAGCCGCGCAGTATCTGACGGGGATAGGCGCCCAAGCTCAGGTGGTTGAGACCGGTGGGTATCCCCTCGTCTCTGGTGGCTGGACAACTGGGGCTACCTACCCAACCGTCACGATCTACAACCATCTGGATGTACAGCCTGCGCAAGAGCCGGAATGGAAGCATCCTCCCTTCGCGTTTGGGAATAAGCACGGCATCTATCAAGGCCGAGGTGCTACCGATGACAAGGGGCCAGCCCTGACCGCCTTGTTTGGTGCCCGCTACGTCATTGAACAAGGTATACCGATCAATATTCGTTTTCTGTGGGAACTGGAAGAAGAGATCGGAAGCCCTCATTTTCATACAGGGCTTCGAGACCGCAGCGCTGTTCCACGACCGGATTCAGTGGTCGTCTCGGATACGATTTGGATTTCCAAAGGCAAGCCGGCCGTGCCGTCCGGGCTGCGAGGGTTGCTTGGTGCGCGGATGACGCTCCGAACCGGAGAGAAGGATGCCCATTCCGGTGTGACGGGAGGGGCTGCACGAAACCCACTGGCTGAGTTGATAGAGGTGGCGAATGCGTGTCTTGATGCGAGGACCGGTCGAGTGAAAATCCCAGGCTTTTATGACGATGTGGTCGAGCCGACGCGGGAAGAGATCAAGAGCTTCCTCAAGTCAGGTTTCCAGGTCAAGAGTTTCAAGGATGCCTACGGGTTTCGATCTCTTCGGGTGGACAATCCAGTTGAAGTCATGCGTCGAATCTGGGCATCGCCAACTTTTGAAATTCATGGCTTAACTGGAGGTTACCAAGGGCAAGGTATCAAGACGGTGGTGCCTGGTCATGCCGAGCTGAAGGTCAGCATGCGGCTGGTTCCAAATCAAATACCCGAGCGGATATTTACCAAGTTGAAGAAGCATGTTGCCAAGGTGAATCCAAACGTAAAGGTGGAACGAGAAGGTATGCTTCACCCGTTCAAGGGCAATTTTACCGGCCCGTATGTGGAATGTGTGAAACGGGCCCTCAAGGCAGGATTCGGTAAAGATCCCGCCTTCGTACGAGAGGGAGGATCAATCGGTGCGGTCGTGACGATGCAGAACACCTGGAAGGTTCCGGTTCTCTTCATGGGATTGAGCTTGCCGGAACATGGGTATCACGCTCCTAACGAGTACTATGATTGGGGCCAGGCCTCAGGCGGCATGAAGGCCTTTGCTCAGTACTTCTCGGAGCTGGCAATGATGGGAAAATGATATAAAGAACAATTGGTTACGAGTAACCGTGATTCACGGCCTATCGATAGGCGGTTCTTGAACAGTGCCTCACAAAAATTGGTTAACCGTGTCGTTTATCAGACAACTCCCGGCTTCAGCGTCCTTCCCTGCAAACAACGCATCGTCTGTAACCAATTGTAAATTAAAGAGATGTTCATTTATGAGCATTTCTAATTGGGCATAGATGTTGCTCAATACGATTCCGGTAATGAGGAGTAATAGGCTGTTGAAGTTGATTGTGGATAGGCCTTTGAGTATCCTGGATTTCTGATGAAGGCTGATCCGGGCAATGTGGTTGTTGTTATGGTCACTACCTCCAACCAAGATGAAGCGGCTAAGATTGCCGAGCATGTGGTACGTGCGCGTCTAGCGGCCTGTGCGTCAACTATTCCCACGGTGCGTTCGACCTACTGGTGGGAAGGTAAGATCATGAATGATCAAGAATCGCTCGTGTTGATCAAAACGACTTCCGGGCAATACCCTTCTCTCCAGACAGCGATACAAGAACTTCACTCCTATAAGGTTCCGGAAATAATAGCAATTCCTGTCTTGGAAGGGTTGCCTCCGTATCTTGAATGGGTGAACCGGGAGACATCCTAGCCTAGGGGAGTGATACAGCATTGCAAACACAATTTTTTCGGTTGACCACCAGGAACGAAAGTCGGTAATTTACTGGGCTGAGAAAGGCAAGGCCCAGCAGGATGATGGGGGGCGGTAGTTATGGCTCAGACGACCACACAAGATGGCGATTCCTACACGATTGTAATATTTAGGGGTTCAACCGCGAAACCCCTTCGCTTCAGTTTTTCGAGAAAGCTCCTGCGCCGGCTGATGGTTTGTGCTGGATTTCTGGCACTGATTGATCTCGCTGTCGTCTCGCATTATGTCGTGCGAACGGGAGAAGTCTGGGAATTGGCCTCCTTCCGTAGCGAAGCGATGAGCGCACGGGAGCAAACTGCAGCTTTCACAACGGCCATTGATGATTTAAAGAAACGTATCGGAGCTATGAATGAGGTCAATCAAAGGCTCCGGGTCATGTTGGGTATAGAAGTTCCAAAGTCCGGCGATATGGTGAATGGTCGAGGCGGCGAGGAAGTCCCAATTCTTGAAGAAGGGGCTTTACTCAGTCCTAACGAGAGCAATAGTACGAGCATGGGATCAATTCCTAGTGGTTCGCAGGACGGGGTTGAAGGAACCGACCAACATTTGGCTGTCGGAATCGCACCGTCGAAGAGTCATCTCGAGGCAGTCGCGTCGGTCAAGGACGGACTAGACTGGCTTGAGAGGGCGGCCACTGCGCAAGAACGTCTCCTCGGCGAATTGTCGGAGGCGGCCGAACAGCGATCGACTCGATGGGCGTCAACACCCTCCATTTGGCCGGTCAAAGGTTGGGTGACATCGGGGTTTGGTCCTCGCATTTCTCCGTTCACCGAAAAACCAGCTTGGCATGATGGGTTGGACATCGGAGCGGCGCCGAATACTCCGGTTCGTGCTCCTGCACAGGGACGGATTACGTCGACCGGCTATGATCCTAAGCTTGGGAATATGGTCCGTGTAGACCATGGGTATGGAGTCGAGACGCTGTATGGGCACCTCGCGAAGGCGGTCGTGAAGGAAGGGCAGAGAGTCGAACGCGGTGATGTCATTGCACTTGTTGGAAGCTCAGGACTTTCTACGGGTCCCCACCTTCACTATATGGTCAAGGTAAACGGGCAAGCGCTTGACCCAAGGAAATACATTCTGGAGTAATGGTTGTTCGACCCATAGGCCTGCTTGAAAAAGCAGAACAAGGTGTTGGAAAGCACGCTTCTTGCCGATCCTCACGATGTCGTTGCATTTGATTTTGATCCAACCAAATAGACCGCAAAGTTAGTCCTTTGAGCGACCTCGAAATCGCGCAGTCTGTTAATCCCATTCCCATCAGTGATATCGGTCTTCAGCTCGGGATTCATCCTGAGGAACTCACCCTCTATGGTAGGGATAAGGCTAAGGTTTCCCTCAAGACTTTGGATCGGCTTAATGATCAGCCAAAAGGACGATACGTCCTGGTCACCGCGATTAACCCCACCCCTTTAGGGGAAGGAAAGACGACGACATCCATCGGGCTCGCGATGGGGCTTTCTCGACTAGGGCATCGGACCGCGCTTACCCTGAGGCAACCCTCCTTAGGCCCCGTATTCGGCATGAAGGGCGGTGGAACGGGTGGCGGGCGTGCCCAAGTCGTTCCGATGGAAGATATCAATCTCCATCTGACGGGTGACGCCCACGCTGTGGCAGCTAGCCATAATCTTCTTTCTGCGTTCCTTGACAACCACGTGTTCCATGGAAACGGGTTGTCGATCGATCCGGATCAAGTCCTGTGGCCACGATCGTTGAGCATGAATGATCGGGCACTACGGGAGATCGTACTCGGAGAAGGCCGTGGCGGTCGCCGAGGTCAGTTCGTTATCACCGAGGCTTCGGAGGTCATGGCCGTGCTGGCGCTGGCAAAGGACCCACATGATCTCCGGGAGAGGCTTGGCCGGATCCTTGTAGGGCTGGACAAGTCAGGAAATCTAGTTACGGCCGAACAGCTTAACTGTGTAGGATCAATGGCCGTTCTCCTGAAGGACGCACTCATGCCGAACCTGGTTCAAACGCTTGAAGGCACTCCCGCCTTCGTTCATACCGGACCGTTCGGTAATATTGCGCACGGCAATGGCTCGATCGTTTCTGATGCGATCGCCCTCCGATGTGCTGATTTTGTCATAACTGAGGCTGGTTTCGGGAGTGATCTTGGGGCAGAGAAGTTTTTTAATATTAAGTGCCGTACGTCTGGACTTATCCCAGCCGTTGCAGTGGTCGTGGCCACACTACGAGCCCTGAAACTTCATGGTGGTGGAGGGGTTGTCAAGTCTGGGGCTGCATTGCCGTTGAGTTTGACTGGGCCGAATCAGGAAGCGTTGTCGAAGGGAATCGCCAATCTTGAACAGCACATCGCCAATGTTCGCGCTCATGGGGTGCCGGTAGTGGTTGCAGTCAATGCCTTCAAGGACGATCCTCTAGACGAATTGGATTGGGTTCGTGAACAGTCGCTGAAGATGGGGGCTGTCGATGCTGCGGTCTCAACTCATTGGGCTGATGGGGGGAAAGGTGCCGAACAGCTGGCCGTGGCGGTGGCTAAGGCATCCAAAAAATCTTCTCAATTCCAGCACCTGTATGAACTCTCTTGGCCGATCAGGAGGAAGATTCAGACCATTGCCACACAGATGTATGGAGCGGAAACGGTCCGATTTGAGCCGGCGGCGGAACGTCAGATTGATATGGCGGAAGCCTTGGGATTTGGAGGGCTACCCGTTTGCATGGCTAAGACGCCATTGTCTTTATCACATGATCCCACGCTCAAAGGGAGGCCGACCGGGTTCACAGTACCGATTCGTGAGCTACGAGTCTTAGCTGGAGCCGGATTTGTCACGGCAGTGTGTTCTGGGATTCAGCTGATGCCAGGATTGCCAAAAAAACCAGCCGGTGAACGAATCGGCCTTGATCCGAGAAGTGGGAAAATCGTGGGACTGTCGTGAGGAAGTCAGCGTTGCTTCAAGTATCGAAAGAATTCCGAATCCGGACTCATCACCAGCATGGACCCGTCCTTGAACACGTTTTTATAGGCTTCCATTGAACGGGTAAACTCAAAGAACTTCGGATCTTGCTTATAGGCATCGGCATAGATCCGAAACGCCTTAGCATCGCCTCCTCCGCGAAGTTCTTCCGATTCTTTGTAGGCTTGGGCGAGGATAATCTCTCGGTCCTTTTCAGCTTCCGATCGAATTTTTTGCGCTTCCTCCGCGCCTTCGGCCCGATACTGTTTGGCTTGCCGCTCTCGTTCCGCCTGCATCCGGGCGAACACGGCTTTCTCGTTCTGCTCCGGCAACTCCGCCCGTTTGATCCGAACATCCTGAATCTCAATTCCATAGACCGATGCCTTCTCGTTCGCGCGTTCGGTGACGACCCGCATGATATCGGCCCGTGTGCTGGAGACAATCTCCAGTAACTCGTGACGGCCCAACTCGAC
>BQXA01000026.1:0-62082 GCA_036984345.1 Nitrospira sp.
GGAGGCAGTGGGGTGGTTGCCACTCGATGCGTTGGTAGCACCGTCAATCCTGGATCCTCAAGAGGAGTGAGGAGCATCATGACTGAGTCAAATGGTTGGAGTCCGGTGGGAGCGCCCGGCTGTTGCCGACGGAGCTTTTGATAATTCAGCGCTGTTTCGTAGCGATGGTGACCATCTGCAATAAACAGCGGTTTGCTTTGCATGAGGTTCGAGATCTGTTTGAGGACAGACTCGTCCGTCACAACCCAGAGGCATTCGCGACAGCCCGCATCATCTTGAAAGTCATACTGCGTCGGTTTTCCCTTGGTCGCCGTTTCGAGCAGTCGGATGATGGCGCCGCCGGGATCGGAATAGAGAGACCAGATGGGGCTGAAGTTCGCGCGACAGGCTTCAATGAGGTTCAACCGGTCGGTTTTCGCCGCAGCACGGGTGTTCTCATGCGGATAGATATGTCCGGAGTCCAATGCTTCGAGCTTGGCCAAGGCGACAAATCCTCGGAGCGTTTTACTCGGCGCACCAGGCGCGGAGTACGGCGCACGGTACTCAATGGTGTGATAGTAGACGGCAGGTTGCGGATCTTGTTTGAGGACCCCCTCTTTGATCCAGGATCGGAGTGCAGTGGCTGCGCGGCTATATCGGTTGTGGGCCGGGCTGTCACCGGTCTGGTCCAATCCCAACTCCATACGGATGATATTGTGAGGGTGGCGATCATGCAGCCGTTGTTGCCCTTCTGCATCGATGATGTCGTACGGCGGAGCCACGACATCCTTGATCGAGCCGACAAGGGCCTGGTCGTACCGCATACCCTGAAACGGAAAAATCTGTGACATGAACAACCTCTTGGCTGTGTCGTGACGGCGACGACGGGTTGATGGTTACAGGAGAGGACGGGGTCCTTTCACTCTACGCTACGCAGCCTCAACGGCCAGCGTCCTAACGGTTGGCGGGAATACACTTACCGATCGCGGGTAATCATGTAGTCAGCGGCCACCGACATCGCGCGCCGTGGCGTACTATCGTCGAATTGATCGAGCTCATGCTTGGCGGCTGCGATGTAAGCCTTGGCCCGATCCATGGCATAGGTGATCGATCCGAATTCCCCCATGAGGAACAAAATGCGTTCCAAGTCGGCGGTGCTGAGCGTTCGAGTTTCCATTCGATCTTTAATCATCTGACGGTCCTGCGCAGAACAATGTTGCAGCAGATGGAGGAGCGGCAATGTGGCTTTGCCTTGCCGCAGATCTTGCCCGATTGTTTTTCCCAATGAGGCGCCGTTCGCAATGTAATCCAGCGTGTCGTCGGCAACCTGGAACGCAATCCCGAGGTATTGGCCAAAGCGGAAGAGGGCTTGCTGTTGGGTCTCAGTTGCGTCGGCGAGAATGGCGCCCATCTGACAGGCTGCGGCGAGCAATCCGGCGGTCTTGTGTTCGACGATCTTAATGTACTCACCTTCCGGCATCGCAGGGTTGCCGTTGTAATAGAGCTGAAGGACTTCGCCTTCGGCCATTTTGTTGCAGGCTTCAGAGATCACTTCGTTGATGCCCTGGCTCTGAAACTCGACGACATTGCACATGGCCTTGGTGTAGAGAAAATCACCGACTAGGATGCTGATCTGGTTTCCCCACACCTTCCGAGCGGTTCTTCTTCCCCTCCTGAGATCGGCCTCATCCACGACATCGGCGTGGAGCAAAGTGGCCGTGTGGATATATTCTACAATGCTGCCGAGTTGATAGTGTTCGCTACCTGGATAGCCGCAGAGGCGGGCAGACAAGAGCAAAAGCAACGGCCGGATACGCTTCCCCCCACCGCTGAGGATGTGGGCAGCCACCGTATTGACCAGGGTGACACTGGAGTCGAGATTCTTGCGCACCCGGTCTTCCAGCCCGTCCAGCTCAGCACGGTAGGCGTCCCACACGTCGGACATGCTCTGTGGCGTGGCGATGACTGGACCTTGCGTCATGCCGCGGATGGTATGGCAGCCGGGGAAATAAAGTCAAGCAAATGAAAGGGGTATAGGCCTATTGTCACCTTGACAGAGGAACGAGCCTTCCAGTAAGTTCCGATCGTGGTCATCGGCTGAGGTCCAGCCTGCGGACTATGGGGTTAATCGACCCCAGGATTCTTGCTCGTGCTCAACTCCATCCGATAGGGAAAATCTCAATATTCTCATGAGACTAGGTACATGAATACTCCAGGTTTCCCCAGTCAACAAGGGCTCTATGATCCTCGGCATGAGAAAGACTCGTGCGGGATCGGGTTTGTGGTCAATATCAAGGGGAAGAAGTCCCATGACATTGTCCGGCAAGGACTGCAAGTATTGGAGAATCTGACCCACCGTGGGGCCCAGGGTGCCGATCCTTGTACAGGAGACGGAGCTGGGATCCTCTTACAAGTGCCGCACACCTTTTTCAAACGGGTCGCAGGGGATGCCGGGGTACCATTGCCGGAGATCGGTGAGTATGGGGTGGGGCAGTTATTCCTACCACCGCATGCCGAGTCCCGACGGCTGTGCGAAAAGTTGTTTGCGGAGATTATCGGTGAGGAAGGCCTTCGGTTGCTTGGCTGGCGCGACGTGCCGGTCAAGAGCGATAGTATCGGCCCGCAAGCGCGAAAGACCGAGCCGTTTATGCGGCAAATTTTCATCGCACGTGATGCACTCAACGAGGCTCAGTTCGAACGAAAACTCTATGTGACCAGAAAACGGGTGGAAAAGGCCGTCCTCGAATCGGCGATTCAAGGGCGAGAGCATTTTTACGTCTCCAGTTTATCGGCGCACACGATCGTCTATAAGGGTCTGCTCTTACCGCATCAAATGGCCGCGTATTATCAGGATCTGACCGATGAACGGATGGTGAGTGCCCTGGCGCTGGTGCATTCTCGCTTCAGCACCAATACCTTTCCGACCTGGCCGTTGGCCCACCCCTATCGGTATGTGTGTCACAACGGTGAGATCAATACCTTGAAGGGCAATGTGAATTGGATGAAGGCCCGACAAGGCCGTCTCCATTCCGATCTGTTCGGCAAAGATATGGAGAAACTGTTCCCGATCGTGACGGAAGGCCAAAGTGACTCGGCTTGTCTGGATAATACCCTCGAATTTCTGCTCCTCGGAGGCCGGTCTCTACCGCACGCCATGATGATGTTGATTCCAGAGCCCTGGGTGGCGAACTCCCAGATGGATTTGGATCGCCGAGGCTTTTACCAATATCACGCGGCGATGATGGAACCATGGGATGGGCCGGCAGCGGTCTGTTTTACCGACGGCAAGATGATCGGAGCGACGTTGGATCGTAACGGACTCCGTCCCTGCCGCTATCAGGTGATGACGGATGAAACGGTTGTGCTGTCGTCGGAAGCCGGCGTCTTACCGGTTCCGGCCAAGGAAATCCGTATGAAGGGACGGCTCATGCCGGGGCGGATGTTCCTCGTCGATACCGTCCAAGGTCGGATCATCGATGATGAAGAGATCAAGACCGATATGGCAAAGCGGAAACCGTACCGCAGTTGGGTGACCCAATATGGAGTGTCCCTCGATGAACTGCCCGAGCCGTTGAATGTCCCGCAGCCGGACCATCCGACGATCAGGCAGCGGCAACAGGCGTTCGGTTACACCGTCGAAGAGCTCAAGATGGTCATCACCCCGATGATCGTCAATGGTGAGGAGCCGATCTCCTCCATGGGCACCGATACCCCCCTGGCGGTGCTATCCGATCGACCACAACTCTTGTTTAAGTACTTTAAGCAGCTGTTCGCGCAAGTCACCAATCCGCCGATCGATCCGATTCGCGAGCAGCTGGTGATGTCGTTGGTCACGAATATCGGGCCGAAGCCCAATCTGATGGATGAGTCGCCGGAGTCTTGCCGTCGTATAAAGGTCCAGCAGCCGATCTTGACCAATGCCGACCTACAAAAGATCCGCGGGATTTCCGATCCGCATTTCAAGAGCAAGACCTTGCGTATGTTGTTCCGCGTGGCCGAGGGCGCCGACGGCTTGGGAGCCGCCGTCGATGAGTTGTGCCAAGAGGCGTCGCTGGCCATCAAGGAAGGGTACGAGTTCTTAATCCTGAGTGATCGCGGAGTCGATGGGGACTGGGCGCCGATTCCTAGCCTTCTAGGCATCTCCGCCGTGCACCATCATCTGGTTCGGGAATGCACGAGGACAGAGGTCGGGTTGATCCTCGAGACAGGTGAGCCGCGAGATGTGCACCAGTTCGCCTGCTTGATCGGCTACGGCGCCGGCACGATCAATCCCTACCTGGTATTCGAAACGCTCGTCGATATGGAACGTGACGGGTATCTTCCCGAGGGACTCGATGCGCAGACGGCGGAGGGAAAGTTTATCAAGGCCATCAATAAGGGCCTGCTGAAGATCTTTTCTAAGATGGGCATCTCGACCGTGCAATCCTATTGCGGCGCGCAAATCTTCGAGGCCATCGGGTTGAATCACGAACTTATCAATCGATACTTCACCGGTACGCCGTCGCGTGTCGAAGGAGTGGGAATTCGCGAAATCGGCGAAGAAACCTTGCGGCGACATCGCATGGCCTATGAGCCGGCTGCCATCAGACAATTGGAGTTCGGTGGGGAAGTCCATTACCGGATTCAGGGCGAACATCACAATTGGAACCCGGACACGATCTATAAACTGCAGCATGCCAGCCGGGCGAATGACGCGAAGACCTATGCGGAGTTCGCGCAACTCGTCAACGATGAAAGTCAACGACGCTCGAACCTGCGTGGGTTGCTCGAGTTCAAGTTCGCGTCTCAGCCGATTCCCATCGAGGAAGTCGAGCCCGCCAAGGATATCGTCAAGCGGTTCAATACGGGCGCAATGTCGTTCGGATCCATCAGCAAAGAAGCGCATGAGACATTGGCGATTGCCATGAATCGCCTTGGAGGCAAGAGCAACACCGGGGAAGGCGGGGAAGACCCAGAGCGCTTCAAGCCCATGCCGAACGGCGACTCGAAGAACAGTTATATCAAGCAAGTCGCCTCGGCCAGGTTCGGCGTGACTGCGCACTACCTCGTCAATGCGCGCGAGTTGCAGATCAAGATGGCCCAGGGTGCGAAACCAGGGGAAGGGGGACAGTTGCCCGGACACAAGGTGGACGAACAGATTGCACGGTTCAGATATTCGACGCCGGGCGTGCAGCTGATTTCGCCTCCACCGCACCATGACATCTATTCCATCGAAGATCTGGCGCAATTGATCTTCGATCTGAAGAACTCGAATCCGGAGGCGGGGGTTTCAGTCAAGCTTGTGGCTGAAGTCGGTGTCGGGACGGTCGCTGCCGGCGTCGCCAAAGCGCACGCGGACAAGGTCCTGATCAGTGGAGATTCCGGTGGCACCGGAGCCTCCCCATTGTCGTCGATCAAGTATGCCGGTATTCCATGGGAATTGGGGCTGGCGGAGACCCATCAGACATTGGTGTTGAACGATCTCCGTGGCCGTATCCGTGTTGAAACGGACGGGCAGATGAAGACGGGCCGCGACGTGGTGATCGCCACGTTGCTCGGTGCGGAAGAGTATGGGTTCGCGACAGCACCCCTCATCGTCGAAGGCTGTATCATGATGCGGAAGTGTCATCTCAATACCTGCCCGGTCGGCATTGCGACGCAAGATCCCGAACTGCGAAAGAAATTCAACGGTAAGCCGGAACACATCGTCAACTATCTCTTCTTCGTCGCCGAGGAAGCCCGGCAGCTCATGGCGAAGCTGGGGTTCAAGACGATCAATGAGATGGTCGGCCGTGTTGATATGCTGAAAATT
Source organism: Nitrospira sp. (assembly GCA_036984345.1). Classification (GTDB taxonomy): domain Bacteria; phylum Nitrospirota; class Nitrospiria; order Nitrospirales; family Nitrospiraceae; genus Nitrospira_D. Next base: position 5,771 of record BQXA01000026.1, read on the forward strand.
ACGAAGGCAGTCGACCACTGGAAGGCCAAGGGATTGGATCTCTCGCCGTTACTGGCTATGCCCGATGTCGGGCCCACCGTACCACGGTATTGCGTGCAGAAGCAGGACCATGGCCTCGACCACATTCTTGATAATGAACTGGTGAAGTTGTGTCGTCCGGCGATCGAGAAGGGTGAGAAGGTGGCGATCGAATTGCCGATTCGCAACGTGAATCGTACAACCGGTACCGTTCTCTCCAGCAAAATCGCACGAACGTACGGATCTGAAGGGCTCCCGGAAGATACGATCTCGATCAAGTTCAACGGCTCCGCAGGGCAATCGTTCGGCGCATTCCTCGCGCGAGGCATCACGCTGACGTTGGAAGGGGAGTCGAACGACTATATCGGCAAGGGGCTCTCCGGTGGAAAGATCATCGTGTACCCGCCGAAGGATGCGCTCTATGACCCAGCCGAAACCATTTTGATCGGGAACACCTCGCTCTATGGGGCGACACAGGGCGAAGCCTACTTCTATGGCCGCGCGGGTGAACGTTTTGCTGTTCGGAATAGCGGGGCGCAGACTGTCGTGGAAGGGACAGGCGATCACGGCTGTGAATACATGACAGGCGGGGTGGTCGTGGTGCTCGGCAGGACGGGCCGCAACTTTGCGGCCGGCATGTCCGGCGGTGTGGCGTTCGTGCTCGACGAGCAGGGCAAATTCAAAGGTCGATGCAACACCGGCATGGTAGAATTGGAAACGGTCGTCACACAGGAAGATAAACAGCTCCTCCATGATCTGATCACGAAACACTTCATGTATACCGGGAGCCGGAAGGCGAAGCAGGTTCTTGATGCCTTTGATGCCACCGTGCCTCAGTTCGTCAAGGTGATGCCGGTCGATTACAAGCGCGTGATGGAAGAACGGAAACGCAAAGCCAGTGCGGTGCACTAGCTTGTGAGCGGTGAAAGGTTAGAAGTAAGGGGTTGAAAAGAGAACGATGGGTGATCCGAAAGGTTTCATGAAATATGCCCGTGAGGGCCCGAAGCGCAAGCCGATCGAGTTGCGGGTGCTCGATTGGAAGGAGATGTACGAGCCTATCTCGGAGGAAAAGCTTAAGGTCCAAGGTGCCCGTTGCATGGATTGCGGCGTGCCGTTTTGCCAGGGCAGTACCGGGTGCCCCGTGGTCAATCTCATCCCTGAATGGAACGATCTTGTCTACCGCGGTCGCTGGAAAGATGCCCTCAAAGCGCTGCACACGACGAATAACTTTCCTGAATTCACGGGCCGTCTCTGCCCGGCACCCTGTGAAGGGGCTTGTGTGCTCGGCATCAATGAAGACCCGGTCTCCATCCGCATCATCGAGTGGAACATCGTCGATCGAGGGTTCAACGACGGAATGATCACCCCAATCCTGCCGGTCGTCAAGACGGGGAAGACGGTTGCGATCATCGGTTCAGGTCCGGCGGGTTTGGCTGCGGCACAGCAACTGGCTCGTGCCGGCCATGACGTGACGGTCTTTGAAAAATCTGATCGAATCGGTGGGTTACTCCGTTACGGAATCCCTGACTTCAAAATGGAAAAATGGGTCATCGATCGCCGCTTGGAACAGATGAAGGCCGAGGGGGTGAAGTTCCAGACCGGTGTGACGGTCGGAACTGATATCACCGGCGAGCAGCTGCGCAAACAGTTCGATGCGGTAGGCCTTACGATGGGCGCCGAACAGGCGCGCGAGCTGCCGATTCCTGGCCGTGAGCTCAAGGGTGTACACCTCGCCATGGAATATCTCACCCAGCAGAACAAGCGGACGGCCGGCATTTCGGTCACCGACGAACCGATCACTGCAAAGGGTAAACGGGTGGTGATCATCGGCGGGGGTGATACGGGTTCTGATTGTCTCGGGACTGCCCACCGCCAGGGCTGTGTCGAGGCGCATCAATTCGAATTGCTGGCGGAACCGCCGCCGACCAGGGCCACGTCGACCCCTTGGCCGCTCTGGCCGATGCAGTTGCGTACTTCCCATGCGCATGAGGAAGGCTGCGATCGGCAATGGAGTGTGTCGACGACGAAGTTTTCCGGCCACAATGGGCATGTCACGAAGCTGCATGCACATCGTGTGATGTTTGAAAACGGCAAGTTCACGCCTGTTCCCAACACCGAGTTCGAAATGAATGCCGATTTGGTGTTGCTCGCCATGGGCTTCACCGGTCCCATCAAGAACGGCCTGCTCGATAATCTGGGTGTGAAATACGACGCACGTGGGGCCGTGGCAGTCGACCAGAGCTTCATGACCAATCTCGACGGCGTCTTCGCCGGCGGCGACACCAAACGGGGGGCTTCGCTTATCGTCTGGGCCATCGCCGAAGGGCGAAAGATGGCAGCGGGGATCAATCAGTACCTGCAAGCTGGCAAGTCGGCGAAAAAGTCAGTTTCCTAGGTTATTCATCTCGCAATGATCGGGACACCCTCTTTTCCCCTCCTGGTTGATAATTGCCGGTAGCTTCAATAGAATCAGGGCGGTTCCACTGAGCACGGTTTTTGGGTATGCGGTCCTGTAAGGTTAGCCATTATGGCCGAACTCGTTGAACGAATTACGGTTAATCCTGCCCAGTGTGGAGGACGGCCGTGTATTCGTGGGATGCGAATCCGAGTCAGTGACGTTCTGGATCTACTGGCTGCTGGTCTCTCGCAACAACAGGTTCTTGAAGAGTTGCCGGATCTCGAAGCCGAAGATATTTCCGCCTGCCTAAAGTTTGCCAGCAGTCGTCTCAATCATCCCATCCTTGCGGCGTGAAGATCTGGGTTGACGCGCAGGTCTCTCCCGTCATCGCCGAGTGGATCGCCTCAACTTACGGCGTAGACGCCGTCGCAGTAAGAGCCTTGCCGTTGCGTGACGCACGAGATCGTGACATCTTCATTTCGGCACGAGAGGCGAACGCAATTATCATGACCAAAGACCGTGATCTAGTCGATCTGGCCATTCAACTCGGTTCGCCACCGCAAATTTTTTGGCTTACTTGCGGAAACACATCGAACACCAAATTGAAGACGATTCTCACGAGGGCATGGCCAATGGCTGTTGATCTTCTGAACGCCGGAGAAACGATTGTCGAAGTCAGCGACAAGTCGAGCTAACGTGTCTGTCTGTTTAGTGGCAGATAGAAAGGTGCATACTGACATTGATGGAGAACCGGACGATTTCTCAGCAGATACACACGCTGTAAGGTGGGACGCCAGCGATCAGAGTCTCCTTTCGGCTACGCTGATGGCGACACCGACACAACGCATAACCTGGTTGGAAGAGGCGCTGCAGTTGGCCTATGCGATCGGCGCCTTGAAGCCACGACGGTTCATCAGCAAGGAAGAATGGGATGCGATGGGTTCGTCACTCGGATGAGCGTCTGGGTTATCGTCGAAGGGGTAAAATGGCGGCAGGGGTCGATAGTATCTGCCAGGGGGAAAGTCAAAGCGAGATCTGGTTAGTTGGTCATGTATGTACTCCGAACAAGCTAAAGATGCCGACGAAATTAAAGTTTTTCTTCGTTTCCTGCAAGCTGTCGATCTGCCTATCACGGTGAGCGGCATTGAGAAACGCGACCCGCCCGAGCCCGATATTCGATGCGTTCATGCCACGGACGGGGCAGTCGCATTCGAACTTGTTGAGATCTGCGACCTGAATCTTGCAAAGGCAATAGCTGCGCGATCGGAGGCGCACATCCGTACTTCAGATCCATCGGCTCGAATTATTTCGAAGAAACTTCGCCGCAAATATACGACGAATCTCCCCATTGAACTGCTTTGCTATACAAATGGGCGTGTCATTACTCCAGATAATGTGATCATTCCCACTGTGGCACCTTACCTCCAATCGTGGAGGCACGTCTTTAGGCGTGCATGGCTGTTAGGCAGGAAGAGAGCATATGAGCTTTGGTCCGTCTAATTTGGCGTTCGAGCTAACTCTCAAGCGTGATGATCAGCCCGCGCTCACGCACAGCTCATTGATGGATCGCGATACGCAAAAATGAGAGAAATGGCGTTGGGAGTCTTTTCTAGCTCAGAAAGCGGGAAACCAGTGTTGGTTGTTGGCTGATTGCTCCGCTCAGTACAAAGAATCTATTTACGCGGCGACCAGGTCGAGAGCCAGTTCAGTTTGAACAGGCTGGTTTGAAACGACCGGGACTTCCCTGCCTTCGATCAGGTCACTGACTCGTTCGCGGACTCCCTCAGCATAACGAAGAAACTCGATACCGAACTGGTTGTCTTTGTGCCAGCGCACCACCGAGACCTCGACGGCAAGCGGAGATTCTGCTTGGGGTACCTCAAAATGGAGCGCGAGATAGCTTCCGGGCATCAACGCCGCATTGCTCTGCATTCGGCAGCCTGTGGCAGAGAGATCGAAGAGGGTTCCTTCACCTGCGCCGTGGTCCGTCTGGACGCTGGCAGAATACCGAACATATTTTCTTGGGCTATTCCGTAGCCTCATACGTGCCTCTGTGCTACTGCCTGTATCGGCCAAGCAGAAAAAAACTTAAAGGGAGGATGGAGTTTCTCCTCCGGTGATTCTCGCTGGACGAGGACGCTACTATTTTTGTATCGTTCGTAACACGTGTGTGGTGGAGGACTAACCGATGACTCGGCAAAATTTTCCCCGCAGCCCCAAGGCTCTTCTCGATGGGATTGCCCACCTCGGACGGTTGATCGATAAAATTCGCCTTCGCCATGCTGGGCAGATTCAGGACTACAACTACATCACGATAGGATTTGATAAATATCTCATTGATTTCCTTGGTCTCGACGCAAAAGCCTTCGAGCAGCGAGTCTTGGCTGGTGGGACGGATGAGGAACTGCTCGCCTGGGTGAAGACCAATGGCCGCAAGCTATCTGATAATGAGATCGTGCAATGGAGTCAGAACCTTCTCGCTTCTGGCCCAAAGGATGATGGTGCTCGCCAACGGTTTCAAGCCCGCCTAGAAGAGCTTGCGACGAAGCGTGGTGTGTCGGTCAGCTCCCTCCCTCCGGTGAGCACGTGGGTGGATGTGATCGAGCTTGATGAAGGGCGTCTGTAGTAGCATGAGCCATGGGGAGAGCTGGTATCGCCTTTGTTTCTCTTGCGCTGATACTGGGGCTTCCCCTGCTCGGCGTGCTGCTCGCTGGTAAACCACTCGGGCGCTATCTCGAATTTCCTCCCCGCACCAGTTACGTGGAACATGAACCCTTCTCCTGGCCAGTATTCCTCGTTCTGGGACTCTTGATCGTTCTACTCCTTGGACCAATCCTCTTTCGGATTCTAAGCTCAATTCTGCAGAAACGCTTCACGCCTGACGTTTCACGTTTCATGCTCCCCTGGTGGGGTTGGCTCGGAATCGCGTGGACGGGACTGTGGTGGGCCCTGGCCTGGACTCGTTTCCCTTGGATGGCGCCGCTTCAGGAACATACATTCACGCCATTGTGGTTCGGGTATATCGTGACCGTCAACGCCTGTACATTCGCTCGGGTTGGCCGCTGTATGCTGTCTGATCGCCCTCGCTACTTTCTCTCGCTATTTCATCTGAGCGCCGCGTTCTGGTGGTTGTTCGAGTATCTCAATCGCTTCGTGCAGAATTGGTACTACATCGGCGTCGGCGACCTGTCTTCGCTTGAGTACGTTCTCCGAGCGACGCTTCCGTTCGCTACCGTGATGCCGGCAGTCATCGGCACGGCGGAGTTGCTGACCACCTATCCTGCCATCAGTGCTGGCCTGGATCGGTTCAGACCGATACCTCTGCCGTATCAACGCTCGGTGGGCTGGGTCCTTCTTCTGGCGTCTGGCCTTAGTCTTCTCGGGATTGGTCTCTGGCCCAATTATCTCTTTCCCCTGATTTGGATCGGACCTCTGCTCTTGGTCGTTTCGCTTCAAATCATCACTGAAAGCCCGAGCATCCTTTCCCCGCTTGAGCAGGGTGATTGGCGGGGTGTGTGGGTTCCGGCGCTGGCGGCGCTGATCTGTGGGTTGTTTTGGGAGTTGTGGAACTGGAAGAGTCTCGCTCATTGGGAGTACGCTGTCCCCTTCGTGCATCGATTCCAGCTGTTCGAGATGCCTTTGCTGGGTTACGCGGGCTATCTACCGTTTGGCCTTGAATGTCTAACGGTCGCTAACCTCTGTTTGAGTCGTCAGTTTGCCGGTGGCGTGGAGTATTACCGCTTGCGATCATAACGACGCTTTATCACGAGTGACCTGTATGCCGGATCGGGATCTGCTCAGACTCCTTGGAGTCATCGCACTGCTCAACGTCCTCCATCTCGTCGACCATATTGTCCGTGGAGACTTTCACTGGCCGATCGATGAGCAGTCGATCGGATTCCTCGTCGTAGCCACAGTCATTTTGGGAGGGTTGGGGCTGGGAGTGTGGCTCTATCAAGCTGGTCGGGTTGGACCACGGTTCTGGACGATCATTGGCATGCTCGGCCTTGGGCTTGGGTGGCTCTCGCATTTCAGTCCGATGACCGACCAGCCTGTGTCGGGTATTTATCAGGGATATGCGACGCCTTGGGCAGGAGCCCTGGCCGTCGGTTGTTTGTTTCTGCTGATGGTGTCTGTGTTGGGAGCGACACTGTATGCGGGCTATCTCTGGAAGCGGGGGAATTCCATAATCAGGTAACCAGACGCGCTCTTATCTCATTTCCGTCCAGAGGCCCGTTTGCGAGCGGAAGGCCAGTTGGCGTGCTGTCGTGCGGATCACGGCGGCATCGTTACTCTGGTCGATGGACTCCACCAGCTCATTCGGCGACAGGCGGATCCAGAAGAAGCCTCCCGTAAACGCCGAAATGGCGAGCGCCCGTTCGGAAGTCACCACCACTATCACATGGCCGCGTCCGCGAAACTGCGTGACCGTTTCATTCGGTCCCAGGGCCTCACTGAACCAGTGGCCGCGACTCTCTTGAAACCCATGGATCCGTCGGTTTGTGTGAACGGTGACCAAGCGGGGCAATGTCTGATGGTGCTCGACATGTTCTTCCACATCCAACTGCACCTCGGTCCATCGATGTAAGGCCGAGGAAAACCCCAAGAGCCGGCGGGAGGTCTGTACAAAACCGGCCGGCCCCTTAGCTGTTGTGGCGACGATCGTTTCATTGACTCCCAGCGCTTCCTCAACCGGGCTTCCTCCTCCCGGCAGCGCGACGACCTTGTCTTTGACGATCGTGACGAGGACCTCGATGGGGCGAATTTCTGCTGCGACAGGACCTGAGCAAAGGACCACGATGAAGGTGAGAGGCAACATGGGGTGAAGGGTAGGGTAACGCATCCGTCGCCTTCGTGAGCAGCCGGTTCGATGTAGCCGTGTCATGTTCATCATACAGGGGATACACCGTGGGCGTCTTGGCCTGGTAGAGGAAAACCGAGGAGGTCTGTGGGGTAGTTCGGATCGAGAAACACATCCGCCACCCCAGATGGGCCGCCGGGTGTGCGTGGAACTCTATGATAAATCAGAGAATGTTATGCGGATGGCAACGTCAGGAGCTTCTTCATTTCGCAGTGAGCGAGTACGACATCTGGCGCTCTCTGGAGCGCTTCATAGTAGCTCCGCTCATAGCCATCTCCGAATTCTGAGGGGCGAATCAACATCCGGATTTCCGTCAAGAGCATCGCGACTTCATCAATGGTCGGTTGATCATGGCCGTCTAACAGTTCGTCGATACGGACGACCATGTTGGACAGGGGATGAAGCCAGGTAAACCAGGGGTCGTTCATCACGAGCTGCAGCAGTTGCCCTGTGGAATCCACACGTCCATAGATGCGCTCATAGGTCAGTTGTTCGGCGACGATCAAGGCCTTGTGCAAGCCTAAAAGCCCGTGCCGGACATCCGTCAGGGTGCGACGGGGCGGGTTGGTCTCTCGAACATGTGCCTGTTTTGATGAAGTAGCCATAGGATTAATCTTACCAGGTCAATTTAAAAATGAGAGTTGGGTGAAGTTTGTCAGCATGAGCACCGTATTAGGTTCCTTATCGGATCTTCGATGCGTCTTCTAAAGTCATGATTAGGATTAATATGAGTTGGTGAGCTGGAGCGAGTGTCAGATCAACAAGGGGCTGTATGACGTATCCATGCCCGATGATGCATTATGGTCGCAGTGTGGTTGAACCAGACTGGTTGAGAAGATTTTGCCGATCCTGAATCTGTACAATCGTGTCTTCTCCAGGGAGATCTTCCCAGGGACTCAATAGGTTGCCGTAAAACGCAAAGAGTTCACCAGTCAATCGGGCGGTATCGGCAGGGTCTGTGGGATGTTTACGCCGGATATAGTCGTTGAGGACTCGACCGTCGCCTGTTCTGTGGATATGCGGCTGCTCCAAGTTCATTCGATAGCGCTCAATGGCACTCGCAACGCGGCTGATGAAGACCACGGTCCCGTCCGGCTCCACTTCCTCGACGATGCCGATATGGGTTAGGGGATCATTGGCCTCTCCGTCACCATTGAAATCCCAGGTGTTATCAAAGAACACGAGGTCGCCTGGCATGACATCCGGCCCCTGATGGAGAACGCCATGCTGATCCACATGGTTGTGGATGAGTCGGACCCCGTTGGCATTCCTCTCTCGGCTGGTTGCCCGATAGAGATCGATGCCGTGTTCCAGATAGACGGCACGGGCTACTCCAGCACAGTCGTAGGCGATTTGCTTCCCCTGACTCGTGATCGTCCTTGCTCCGACTAACCGCGCTGCGGACTCAACGATGGCCGATCGAATGGGCAACGATGCCAGAACCGGAACCGTGTCGCGCTCTGAAGGCGTTGTAGCAGCAGGTTGAACCGGTCGGTATGGTCGAGGGGGTCGAGCGGCAGCCGGTTGATCAGCCGATGTTGATGCTGGATGTACGACCCTGGAAGACTTTTGTATCCGTGTCGTACAGCCGGTCAGAGGCAGGAGGATCACAACGGCGATGAGTACGAGGCATCTCATCTGGGCTACCGCACGTTCACGAATCGACCTTCGGCCGTTCGGCGGAGGGCATCAATATCTTCCTGTCTGGTAACCGAAAGGGGAACCGTCTGGGTCACTTCTTCGATGAGGAGATCGGTGGTGAGCGGCGTTTTCCGATGGAGCGCCCGATAGAGTCCCGCCACGACCGCTTGTTCGATTTCAGAGCCGCTGAAGCCATCGCTGGCGCTGACGATTTTGCCAAGGTCGAATTGGGCACTATCCTGTTTGCGTAGGTGCAAGTGAATCTTCCAGATGGTCTCTCGTTCGGCATCGTCAGGAAGATCGACGAAAAAGATCTCATCAAACCGCCCTTTTCGTAAAAGTTCCGGTGGTAAAGACGATAGGTCATTGGCCGTGGCGATGACGAACACATCCTGTTTTTTCTCCTGTAGCCACGTCAGGAACGCCCCGAAGAGTCGGCGGCTTAAGCCTGCGTCGGCATCGCCACTCCCGCCTCCGGCAACCATGGCTTTCTCAATTTCATCGATCCAGAGCACGATCGGAGACAAGGATTCGGCCATCTCAATGGCTTTACGGAAATTCTTTTCCGACTCGCCGATGAATTTGTCGAACAAGCGGCCGGCGTCGAGCTTCAAGAGCGGCAGCTTCCATTCCCGTGCGATGGCCTTTGCAGCCAGCGATTTACCGCAGCCCGGCACCCCGACCAGCATGATGCCACGAGGCGGGGTGAGGTTGAGCGCTTTCGCTTCCTCCGTAAATCCGACGTGTGCACGCTCCAACCAGGCCTTGAGATTGGTGGAGCCCCCCAGTTCAAATCGGTTATCTTCCAACGGATAATATTCCAACAGGCCCCCGTCCTTGATGGCCTGCACTTTACGTTTCAGAATAGCCTGCACGTCGTCGGCCGAGAGGGTGCCACGTTCGACGATGCAGTGGGCTACGGCTTGGCGCGCTTGATGAAGTGTGAAACCCTGTAACGCACGAAGGATCGCATCGGCATCTTGGCTGGTCGGCCCCTTGTCTGCTATCTGGGTCTCATTGATCGACCTTAGCATGCTCTGTACGAGCGTGGTCGATCGTGGACGAGCGGAGGTGCGAGGTGCCAATGAACGAAGCAGATCGCGCAGCATGGATCGCAGTTCTTCTCGGTCAGGCAGCTTCAAATCGAGTCGTACTGCGGACTGCTCTAATTCCAACGGGAGGGTAATCGGCTGACCGGTCAAGATGCAGGTGGAGCGTGATCGGCTATAGACAGCTCCGACCTCACGGAGTTGCCGGCATATAGCGGGATCTTGCAGATGAGGGCCAAGATCTTTCAGCCAAAAGACCGCTTCGACAGTTAACCCGTGGATGTGCTGCAGCACTGCCAGGGGCGTGGCCGTCATTCTGCTGAGAGTCGGGGCATCGTCGGTACGCGTGAGCCCCCTGGTGACGGACCATTCGAAGAGCGGCATCCGCTCCTGAGCGGTGACTGATTGCAGGAGGGCCAACACCCGGTCCTCTTCCACCGTTTCGATGACGACGAGAGGATGGGAGGAACGGATCAGGGTGCGGAGATCGTGCACGCTGGTCGACAAAGCCATCGCGTGAGAATGCTAGCACGGGGCCTCGATCGGACCAAGAAAAGCGGTGATTATGACCGTCGCTCAGTCAGGACTTATGTTTTGGTCGGGCTGGCGAGGGCTTTGCTGATCTCACGAATCAGGCGCTGTTCGATCTCCACCGTTTCTTCAGGGCTGACGTTCAGCACGCGGCCGCCTTGGGCGACTCGCTCGAATTCAGCCTTTACCGAAAGTTTGGTCTGACTATCTTGAAGGGCTTCTAGAGAAACAAGATATTGATTTCGCGAACCGGTGACTTCGAGCGTGGGAGGGTTCGAGACCTTGCGTTCCGTGACATAGATGGCTCGGTGATCAGTCTTGACGCTGACCTTTGGACGATATCCGTTTCGTGTCAGCGCCTCCTCAACGACCTTTACCACGAGCTCAAGAGGGCGGGGGAGTATATCGGACTGTGCACCCTTGTCCTCAACTTTGAGAGATTCGGAGACCTGCGATCCGATCATCTGTTTGGTTTCCGCCAACTCCTTCTCGAGTTCCTCTTTGGTATCCTTTGCGTCACGGAGTTCTTGATTGAGCAGATCGATTTGCTGCTGCATGACTCTGTTTCCATCTTGCAGAGAACTGAGTAACGATTCTTGTTTGGCGACTTGTTTCTTAAGGACTTCGTTTTCTGCACGTGAGGGACCGTCGTCCTGGGCACAGCCGTACAGAGAGACAAACAAGATACACCAGAGTCTAAACCGTGATCGACCGTCAAGTATTTTGTCTTGCACGCGAGTTCCTCCTGAAAGCGTCGGGGGATTATCCACGCTTCCGGCCGACTTGTCTACGCAATATCTCAAGTTTGACCGCGCCAAGGATTCACCGGTATGCTCGCCACCGTGAGGATGACGGTGGCCTTAATGGTCTGGTCTCTGCCTTTTCTCGTCCTGCAGTCTCCCGTTACCGTGGAGAGTGGGCAGGTGGCGGCGAGTCTGTCGCAGGAGGATTATAGGCTGTACGACCGAGTCATTGAGGACAAATTTATGACCTCGCAGATCCAGTTGGTCCTACTAGAACGCATGACTGTTTCTCGGTTGATGCCTGGCCAGGACGGATCGATGTCGCTGGATTTCCTTCAGCAAGAGGGATATTTCGGCGGCACGCTGCCGCACGAGCTTGTTCGAGATTTTGTTCGAGCCAACCAAACCTCTGTTCCGCTTGAACCTCGCTTCCAGTTCGGTGTTCGCTACCGATTTATCTCTGAGGGGACGACGGAGGATCCGGAGGCTGGCGCTGCGGTCCCCGTTTTGAGGGATCCTGCTCGGTCGGTACAAGCGACTGCTGTGCTCGACCGGCTTGCCTTTTCCCGTGTGGGGCGGACGTTGGGGAACGACCAAGCTCTCGTCTACGTGGAAAATGTTCGCCCTGACGGGACCGGAGCAGGCTTTCTCGTGTGGTATCGTCGAGAGGGACAGGGGTGGAAGCTCCGTGACACAGAAGTCGTCTGGACGATGCGGTAGTGGGGCGGCAGGCTATCACGCGCTTGCGCTTCCAGCGCATTGGACTGTAGCATGCCACTACGATGACGGCGTTGATTCGGAAAACCTTCTCGGTCCCCCCACTCGGCTGCAATTGCTCGATCATCGGCGATCCAATCACGAAGCAAGCAGTCGTCATCGACCCAGGTGGCGCCCCGGAACGCATTCTCCGGGAGGTGCAGCAGCTGGGGTGCACCGTCAGCCATATTCTCCATACCCATGCCCATCTCGACCATTTCTTGGCCTCCAGCGAAATCAAGAAGGCGACGGGCGCGGCAATTTGCCTTCATCAGGACGATCTTCAGCTGTGGAACAACCTAGAGCTCCAATGTCGCGTGTTCGGAGTTTCGTACGTGCCGGCTTTGCCGCCGGACCATTGGCTGACCGATGAGGAAAAGGTCATGCTCGGTCAGGTGCCGATCGTGGCGCTCCATACACCGGGGCACACGCCTGGATCGATCAGTTTTTACCTGCCGAACGACAAGCTTGTACTGGCCGGTGACACGCTCTTCCGAGGAAGTATCGGCCGGACCGACTTGTGGGGCGGCAGCTATGAGGCGATCGAAGAGTCGATTCGCGAGCGGCTGTATACGCTTGACGATACGACCGTTGTGATCACCGGTCACGGACCGGAGACTGAAATTGGCGTCGAAAAGGAGATGAATCAGTTCGTCCGCGCGTGACGGCTATTCGCTGGTCATCCGTTCTTTGAGACGCTCGATTCTCTTCTCGGTCGATTTCTTGATAAAGATCATATTCTCGGCGAGATGTTGTTGGGGGTTGAGCTTTCCTTCCTCGCGACGTTGTTGCTGATCGAGACCAAATTGGGCGATGATCGGGGCATCTTCCTTGTTCAGTTCTTTCCAGATCGTGGCACAGCGCGCTTGTTTGGCGGCGGGGTATTTATCGCAAGGCGGATCGGCTGACCACGAAGCTGACGTTGTGATAAACAAACCGATGAGCAGTGCAACAACGCTCCAGCAATATTGATCGATGCGCTTCTTCATCTGAATGGCCCCCCATAAACCAGAACACCATACCATAAGGCACGATGTCGTGTGGACCATTCAGACTGATGCGACAGATACGGAAGCTTTCTCCACGGTTGTGGCCTGGGAAAATATAACCGCGCACAACACAAGGGAGAGTTGATCAATGTGATCACTCGAGTGAGGTTGAGGGTGATTTCACTGTCATGACTGCGCTATGCTCGAACCGTGAAAGTCGGTGATGTCTTGGACATGTTGCGAGAAGATGGTTGGTTCCTCGTTGCCACGAAGGGTAGTCACAGGCAGTTCAAACATCAAACGAAGCCAGGTCGTGTCACGGTTGCCGGCAAACCTAGCGATGACTTGCCTCCAGGAACACTGAATAGTATCTTTAAGCAGGCTGGCTGGAAGAAGGGAATGAACTAATATGCGGTATGCTGTCGTCATTGAGAAGGCACCTGCCAATTATGCGGCGTACGTCCCTGATTTACCTGGCTGTATTGCCACTGGAGCTACCGTGGAAGAAACTGAGTTCTTCATCCGAGAAGCGATTGAGTTTCATCTTGAGGGCCTCAAAGCCGACGGTCTTCCCATTCCACTTCCAAGCAGCCAAGTCGAATACGTCGACATTCCGGCGTAAATCCGACCATAAAGCAACCCCGGTCCTCACCCTTGACCACACATTTTAGCGGTCAGGCAATAGCTCCTCTATTTAGGAGACAGGGTGCATAATTTTTATGACCGTGAGACCAATAGCCGCGAGGATGATAGAACCCAAATCCTGCGTGAACTGGGGTGACATAAACAATATAGACCGAAAGGAGAATCAGTAATCCCGCGCCGTAATACAGCCAATTATGGTCTTTAATTCTCAGGCACCAAAATACCAGCGGCGTCATCCCCACAGCTATCTCGCTGCTTGTTATGACTGCGATGGGTATAACTCCAGGCAATTGAAGGGTGTCCATAGAGAAACATTCTTCCGTGCATGTGGCAAAAAGTAGCCCTAGTAGTGTGGAGCTGGACCAAGAAACGCACGCGGCTAGAGCAATCTGCTTCAGCATTGTATTCATATGCTGTGCATCGTCGTAGGGCTAAGTGGATGGTCTCTCGTCCCAGCGGTTTATTCGCCTGATAGTTTGAACCAGTAGCCACAAATCAAGAACGAATAGAACTGCGGAAATGACAGTATAGCTCCAGAACTGTATTACTAGAGAGTCAAGTCGCGGTTCATTCTGCGGAAAAGCCGTTAGCCATGCGACTGTAATTGCCGAATTTGCAGCGAAGAAGGCGACTAAGAATATTCCCGTGAGAACTACGAGCCGCCAGAGTATGAACCTTCTGAGTGGTGTCATTACGGTTTCGGTTGGTGTGGGAATGACCGAAAGAAGACTTATGACGACAACGGAGCCCTACAAGAGTGCGTTATTGATTCGGCAGCGATGCCGCTGTCTTCTGCTCTAACGTCACGTAGATCTTGTCGTCGAAGGTGTAGTAGCCGCCATTCTCCTTATCGGTGGAGATGCAGGCTTGGGCGAAGATGACGGCGCAGCCGAAGATATCGCCAACGACCCACCAGGACCAGGTTCTGGTGAGGGGCAAGGTCATGGGTTCATAGCCCTCTTTGGTGATGATGGCTTGGTGATCGTCTTTTCTGCTCAGGGAGACTGTTCCCGGTGCCAAGAGGTGAACGCGCTCATCGACCACGACCTCAGCATCGAGGGGTGTCGTGAAGATGGTGACGGATTGATAGCCGCCGTGCCACCAGCTGCCGCAGCCAGTGAGTGAGACAAGTCCCACGCCAAGTGCGATATGCCAAAGTCGTTGATGAGCCGTGCCATGCCTCATAGCAATCTCTCCCGCTGATAGTGTGCTGCGGGCATTCTTCCATTGACTGGTGTGTTCTTCTAGCGGATTCGCAAAACGTGCAGGAAGCTTCGGAGGGTGGGCCCGAGCTAGATCTTCATCGCTTCGTTTGCTTCGCGCAACGTCGCGCTGGCGACTGCGGCGGCTCGCTTGCTACCGGCATCGACAATTTCGTCGACGCGAGATGGCTCCTGCGTGAGCTTCGCACGCTTGTCCCAGATCGGCGTCAGCTGGTCCACCATGCGGTCTGCCACGAGTTTCTTGCAGTCGATACAGCCGATGGCGGCGGTTCGGCAGTCCTTGTTGATCTGGTCCTTGACTGCTTGTGGGGAGTAGATGTTGTGGAATTCATAGACAGGGCAGATATCCGGGTTCCCAGGATCAGTCCGCCGGACACGCGCCGGGTCAGTGACCATAGTCTTGAGCTTTTGCCGGACGACCGGCTCGGTGTCAGAGAGGTTGATCGTGTTGTGGTAACTCTTGCTCATCTTTCGCCCGTCGGTGCCGATCACCTTGGGGAATTTGGTCAGGTGTTCCTTCGGTTCTGGGAAGACCGGTGTTTTATAGATGTCGTTGAACCGCCTGGCCAGTTCTCGCGTGAGCTCGAGATGAGGCAGTTGGTCTTTTCCCACCGGCACAAAATCGGGTTTGTACAAGAGAATGTCGGCTGCCTGCAGGACTGGGTAGCCGAGAAAACCATAGGTGGTGAGATCCTTTTCCTTGATTTCTTCCTGTTTTTCTTTATAGGTCGGGTTACGCTCCAACCATGAGATCGGCGTCATCATGGAGAGCAGGAGATGCAGGATGGCATGTTCTGGAATACGAGACTGAATGAAGATCGTCGACCGTTCCGGGTCGATGCCACCGGCGAGCCAATCGATCAGCATTTCGCGGACGAAGGTGCGAATGCGGGTCGTGTCGGCGTAGTTGGTGGAGAGGGCATGCCAGTCGGCCACGAAGAAGTAGCAGTCGTACTGTTCTTGTAGTGCCTTCCAGTTTTCCAAGGCCCCCAGGTAATTCCCAAGGTGCATGAGTCCGCTGGGTTGCATACCGCTCAGGACTCGGCTTCGTGGTGTTGTCATTGGGCGACTCCCGGGCGCAGGCCGAGCGCGGTCGAGAGGATCGTTCCGGACAGGCCCTTTGCAAACGTACCAGTGATGGTGTGGATCACACCCAGCTCCTTGTCGAACACGATCAGCCCTACGAGGATAAGCATGCCATACGGTTCCAATCGCGCCAAGGTCATGGCCGGCTTGGCGGGGAGAATCGCCATCAAAATTCGACCGCCGTCGAGAGGCGGGATCGGCAGCAAATTGAAGAGTGCGAGGAAGACGTTGATCATCACGGAATAGAGCGCCATGACGGCGAGCGGACGAAACACCATAGTTGCCAGAAGTCCGGGCGACGCCTCGGCTTCTGCTGAACCTCGGAGTGACAAGGTCGGCTCGATCGTAAGGAGTAGGGCCAACAACAGCGCACTGGATACCGCCAAGATCAGGTTCATCCCTGGTCCGGCCGCTGCCACTAGGGCCATATCACGGCGGGGCTGACGTAGATTTCTCAAGTCGACCGGGACCGGTTTTGCCCAGCCGAAGAGAAAACTCCCCATCATCAAACACATCAAGGGCAGAATCACGGTACCCAAGGGATCGATATGCGCGAGGGGGTTCACGGTGAGTCGTCCTTCAAGTTGCGCGGTGGAGTCGCCGCATTTTGCCGCCACCCAGCCATGTGCGTATTCATGAAGCACCATGGCAAACAAGAGAGGCAGCCCCATGTACGAGATGGTGTGAAGGATTTGTGAAAGAGAACTCATGACCAATTATTCAGTTCAGTTGCACAAACTTACCCTGTTTTACCTGAAGAAGAAAGAGCGGTCGGTGGAGGGTGCCGTCAGGACCGAATCCGGCCGGACCGGCGAGCGTGGGTAGATCTCGGTGGGTGGCTAAATACTCCTGCAGGGCCTCTCCGGAGGTCGCGCCGTGACGGATGCCTTCGAGGGCCACTCTTGCCGCATCATATCCCTGCATGGTGAAAAGGGACGGGGTCGCATCAAAGCGTTTCCGGTATCGTTGCACAAAGTCTTGGACGGCGGGGCTCGGACTATCGACAAAGAATCCATCGACAAAGGTCGCGCCGTCGACTGTGCGATCGGCCGTCCGGACAAAGTCCTGCGAGTTCCACCCGTTCGTGCCGAGGAGAGGAACCCTGATGTCATGGAATGCCAGTTGGGCGGCGAGCAGCCCGATATCTTGAGCCCGACTCGGGATAAAGATCGCGTCAAACCCAGGGGTGTAGAGGACACGTTTTTCAGTTCGATTGGCTGGCTTTCCGGGAGGACGCGGAATTTCCACAGGAACTGCCAGACCGTACTTTTTGAGATCCTCGGCCTTCAAGCGCTGGATTTGCGGAGCAAAATCGGTTTCCCCTTCTTTAAAGGATTCGATGGCGACGATCTCCCCGTCCAAGTGGTACACCTCCTGGGCAAAGAGGCGGGCAAGTTCCCGTCCATAGACGGTATCGGGATGGATGATGCAGAATCGTCGATGCCCTTGATCTTGTGCGGCATAGGTCGCCATGCGTTGGGCTTGTAACGAGTAGGTGAGCGATGTGCTGAAGAGGTAACTGCCCAATCGGCGGACATTGGGGAGTGTGGCGGCCGGGGTAATCAACGGGACTCTGTTTTTCTGAGACATTTCCGCCATGACCGGAAGATTGCGCGACAGCATCGGGCCGATGATCGCGAGTGGGCGATCATGATGGAGGAGCATCGAGAGATCCTCGAGAAATCCCGGTCGATCGATATCGTGGTCCTTCACGATTAAGCCGACGGATGGTGCGCCGGGCTGCTCACGCGATGTTTCGATCGCGAGTTGAATGCCTTGCAAGACGTCCGTCGCGAATGTCGACAACTGTCCTGACAGGGGGAGCACGGCGGCGATGACATACTGATTGGATCGTAACCGAGTCTTCAGCAGTTCCAACGATTCGCTGACTTTTTGGACGGAGGAATGCGCAGGAAAGGCCGCGAGAAAGTGCCGAGCTTCCCGCTCCGCCAGGTGATCTTCACTGCGGCCGATATAGTAGTCGATCAACCGTAGTGAAGCGAGGTCGCCTGGATAGGAGCGTGGATAGGCATCCCGCACCCGAGCCAGCCCCTTCTTATCCAATTTCTCCGCAATAAACTGCCGGATCTGTTCCCGTGTTTCGGTGATGTGCTCTTCAGAGCTTCCGGCCATTCCCTCCAGCAAGATATGAATCGCCCGCACATAGTCTTTTTTGAGTGCTAACAGATCCGCTGAGAGTTGTTGGGCCTCCCGTTTGGTGCCCTCGTCGAGGGTTGTCGTACGAACTTGGGTCAATAACGGCAATGCAAGGTCTACGTTTCCCATTGCCGCGTGGGTTCGGGCAAGCAAGAGCTTGCTGCGGTCGAGGAGTTCGGATTCAGGAAATTCCGTGTGGAGTTGGTTGAACTGGTGGAGCGCCTCGCCGTAGTCCTTCATGCCATAGAGGGCCGCTCCTAACAGCAAGTAGGTGTCGTCGAGGTGCTCGGGGCGTGGGGTGGTGGTCAAGAAGCGACGTAAGTTATTGACGGCCGATTCGTAGTCGCCTTTCTCGATCAATTGCTTGGCCTGGTTCAACACCGGTGGATTGGGCAGCAAGGGTTTGACCGTGTCTGCCGCTTCGGCCTGAGGCCAAGGAAGTACCATGGACCCTGGAACAAGGCTGGCGACAAGGGTGAGGATGACCATCATCAGCGGCCAGGTCGTCGTGGGAGAAGGATGGTGCGAGTAGGCGAGCATTCCGTTTGATCAGCAGCAACCCATAGGCAGACTAGTAACGGAAAGGGTGCAACCTGTCAAGGAGAACTGCTGCGTTTTTATTGTGCGGTCGAGACAAGTTGGCTATAGTGTGGCATCCCATGACCACGGCTCATTCATCGGTACCTGTGCTGGATCCCCTGGTTGAACGATATTTGAGTCAGTTGCGGGTTGAAGGTGGGCTGGCACACAACACACTGGAGTCCTACCGGCGAGACCTACTTCGTGTGCAACGGTACTGGATCCAGCATCGATTGCGCATGAGCGATGCCGTGCCATCGTCCATCATCCGGTCGTTTCTGGCTTCACTGAAACAGGAGTCGCTGGCGGCATCATCGGTCGCCCGCATGCTGTCGACATTGCGGGGATGGTACCGGTTTCTCGCTCGGGAAGACATTCTGCACGTGAACCCTCTCCGTGATGTGGCGGGTGTACGGCGCTCAGTTCGATTGCCGAAAACGTTGACGCTTCACGAAGTGACGGCGTTGCTTGAGATGCCTCTTCGTGACCGTGCAGAGGATCACCGTGATCGTGTGATGCTGGAATTACTCTACGCGTCAGGGCTGCGCGTATCGGAGTTGGTCGGTCTGACGCTCTCACAAATCGATCTGGAGCTTGGCTGCCTTCGCGTGATGGGGAAGGGCGCCAAAGAGCGAATGGTTCCGATGGGACAAACGGCGCGAGAATTGTTGGTCGAGTATCTTGAACAAGTCCGCCCGACGCTCCTCAAAAACCGTCGGGCCTCTCGTACTGTGTTTGTCAGTCGGCGAGGACACGCCCTGACGAGACAAGGCTGCTGGAAGTTGCTGTCGTTGCGTGCCCGACGGGCTGGCATCTTTAAGCCTATCTCACCGCATATGCTTCGTCATTCGTTTGCCACTCATTTGCTTGAAGGCGGCGCTGATCTTCGCACGGTACAGGCGATGTTGGGGCATGCTGATATCGCCACGACTCAGATCTATACCCATGTGGATCGTCGCCGACTGAAGCAGGTTCACCGCCAGTTCTTCCCTCGGCAACTTCGACGGTCCCATGCAGGCAGATCGAGCAAGGAAAAGTACGAGCAACTACGCGGTGTGTCCGACGAATGATGTGCGAAGAGACGAATGATGTGCGAAGAATAGTGTCGAGTACGCACCGCCTGGTTGACAAGGAGAAACGGACTTGGTACGCTCCGCAAGCTTGTTAGGAAATTCGGGCGGATAGCTCAGTTGGGAGAGCGCTGCCCTTACAAGGCAGAGGTCACAGGTTCGATCCCTGTTCCGCCTACCAGCTCAACGGCGCTGGTGTGGAGGGACAGGAAGGGTCCTGCAGAGTTGAGGGTCTCTTTCTCGCTCACAAGGTTGATCGGCGACCGTTGATGTTGTCTTGTTGTTCCCCAAGTGTTCCGCGATAGGTAGTGAATACGGGGCCGTCGTTCAGCCTGGTTAGGACGCCAGATTGTCAATCTGGAGGTCGCGGGTTCAAATCCCGTCGGCCCCGCCATTTTCCCCAGTGTTTGATACACTCCACTTTGCCAAGAGTCACAACGTAGGAGGGAGAGGCTAGACTCGTATGTTTCAAGCCGGTCCGCTCGGAACCCTTGCATCGCTGGGCATCATCTCCAAGGTGGTGTTGGTGGTACTGCTGGGGTTCTCCATCATTTCATGGGCGATCATTTTCTATAAATGGGCTACCTTTCGCGCCGTCGACCTCAAAGATCGGCAGTTCATGGCTGTGTTACTCAGGGCGCGGGATGTGGATGAGGTGACTCGGAATCTCTCGCAGGTGGCCGGAAGCCCCTGTGCAAAAATTTTTCATTCCGTCGTCCAACGGTTGGACCAGATCCCCACCACACCCAATGACAGTGGTTCGATGACCTTTGATCGACATGTGATGGAACGGACGGCGGCGCATCTCGCGCAAGGGCAAATCTCGAGATTGGAATCGTTTCTCCCGTTTCTTGCGACCACCGGGAACATTGCCCCGTTCGTCGGTCTGTTGGGAACCGTGCTTGGGATTATCGATGCGTTTCGTGAAATCGGCACCCAGGGCACCGCGAGTATCGCGGCAGTGGCTCCCGGTGTTTCAGAAGCCTTGATCGCCACTGCGGCCGGATTGTTTGCGGCGATTCCAGCCGTCATCGCCTATAATTATTTTCTGACTTGTATCAGACGTACGGCCTTCCAGATGGATTCCGTCGTGGTCGAACTGCTGGCCTTGATCCCGACTCAAAGCAAGCCGGCTGGTTCGATGTCTGCCGGAGTGAAGGGATGATTTTCGAGACGAGACAGCGCCGGTTCTTGGCGGAGATCAACGTGATTCCACTCGTGGATGTGGTGCTCGTCTTACTCATCATCTTCATGGTCACCGCACCGATGTTGTACCGCGGCATGGATATCAACCTGCCCACTTCCGCGTCCAACACGATTAAACCGGAGATGCGAGCGGTGCTCACCATCGAAAAGGATCAGCGTCTCTACCTCGACAAGGATCAAGTGAGTGTGGTTCAGCTGGAGCAGAAGTTGCGCACACTCAAAGCCGAGCACGAAGATGTCTCGCTGTATCTCCGCGCCGACCGTGACGTGCCGTATGGAGTCGTGGTTCAGGTGATGGATGGAGTGAAAAAGTCCGGGATTGAAAAGCTCGGGATGGTGACGGATCCCACCGGACCAGAACGACTCACGGACAGCACGCCTTCTCCAGGTAACCAGTAGGATTAAGGTTTACGGTGCAGGCTTGGGCATCAGCCGGCATATCAGCGGGCGATGATTGGCAGGCGACACTGACCCGTCGCCTCGGTCGTGCCGTCTTTGTGTCTCTGGTGTTGCACGTGGGGATCCTGGCCTTGTTGGGGTGGATACGGTTGCCTCGGCAAGGTGAACGGCCGCTCACCTCCATCGAAATTTCCCTTGCCAGTCTTCCGACACTTCCAACAAAGTCTGTAGAGCCTCCCAAGACGCAGCCTGTCAAAAAAGCAGTAGAGCGACCAAAAGTCCCTGATAAGCCGAAACCAGTTGAGCAAGTAAAACCCGTTGAACCGCCGAAACCCATTGAACAGTCGAAGCTCACCGAACCGCCCAAACACATCGAGCAGCCGAAACCAGTCGAGCAACCCCCTTCTCCGGTTGAACAGGCCAAACCAGCGCCGCCGGTCAATATTCCGCCCGCCCCCCCTCCCATCCCTTCTGCAAAGCAATCGAATGACATTATGCGAGATGTCTTGAAAGACATCGAGTTGCCTCCAGATGCTCCAAAGCTCGGCGAGATCAGTCCGGAGGCCAACCCAAAGAAAGCGCCAGCCATCAAGTTGCCGGATGTTCCGGTCGTAGCGGAATCGAAGGAATCGGTCGGAAAGCCGGCGGTCACACCCCCGTCGTCATCCTTGACGGAAGAATTGGCCAAAGAATTGGATGAGGAACTCAAGAAGATCAAGAAGGTCGAGATTGCCAAGGAAGTTCCCCCGCCGGCACCTGCCGCAGAATCACCGGTAAAACCGTCGCCACGGATTGAAGCAAAGGTCCCGAGTCAGAAGACGGTTGATACGACACTCAAGATCCCAGGGATGGCCCCTGGATCGAACGCCTATCTTGCGTTAGTCCGCCAGCGGATCAGTAATGTGTGGACTGCACCACCGGTAGACGTCACCAACCAGGTCTACGTCGTCATTGTGCAATTCCGATTGCATCGAAACGGAAGAGTGACCGGAGTGACCATCGAACAATCCTCCGGAAACGAGTATTATGATTTAGCGGGGAAACGGGCAGTGTTGAGCGCCGTCCCCTTACCCATATTCCCAGCCGACATCACGGATGCCTATTTTGACGCCCATTTCACGTTCACCGTCGGGGAGCCTCAAGGATAAATCATGACGTTTCGAACTGTTCTTATGGCCGGTGTCTGCGCCTCGCTTGGTCTTGTGTGGATCATTGAATCTGGTGCCGCTGACGTATTTCTTGAAGCCACCAGGTCGGAATTTCAGAAGATCCCGCTGGGGGTCGTGGGAATCGACAATGTCGGTGGACCGGAGTCACCCGAGGGACGTGCGAAGCTGGGAAGCCGTATCGAGGATGTGCTTAAGGCGGATGTACGACGATCCTTAGTATTTTCTCTCGTCGATCTCGCGCCGCTCAAGATTAAAGCCAGTCATCCAGGGGCGGAACCAGACCCCTCCTTCAAGCATGCCACGGAGAACGGAGTGTCTGTTATTGTCTGGGGAAGGGCTGGGTTGAAGACAGATACGAAGCCTCCCGATGTCAATATGGATGGGTATGTGTACGATGCGGGCAGCGATGAGGTGGTCGGTGGGAAGCGATACGCAGGGTCCACGTCGGTTATTCGGCTGATGGCTCATCGGTTCGCGGACGAGTTGGTGTTCCGATACACGGGAGAGCCGGGCATTGCACGGACGAAGATCGCCTATGTCTCGCAGCAGGGAACGGCTCGTGAACTCTTCGTGATGGACTATGATGGGTTTGAGTCTCGCCAGGTGACTGCCGACGGGTTTTTGAACTTAATGCCCCACTGGTCACCGGATCGTCGCTTTCTTGTCTTCACCGCCTATCGTAATCGGAACACCCAGGAGATTGACATGATCGAGCTCGCGACCGGGAAACGCTGGACGCTTGTCTCGCAAGGCGGGCTGAATATCACTCCAGCGCTCTCACCCGACGGGCATTTTCTCGCTTATTCGTCGAGCCATGAGGGCAATGCCGAACTATATCGGTTGGATACGCGCACGAAAGCCGTTCATCGACTGACCACGAATGCGGGAGGGGACCTGTCTCCGTCCTGGGCTCCCTCTGGACGGGAGATGGTTTTTGCGTCAGATCGCAGCGGAGGGCCACAACTGTTTCTGATGAGTGCGGACGGGTCGAATGTCCGTCGATTGACATTTGACGGAGACTATAATGCGGCGCCGGCCTGGTCTCCTCGTGGAAACTGGATTGCGTATGTGTGTCGGACTCCGAAGAAAGAGTACAAGCTATGTCTGATCACCCCGGATGGGCAGAAACGTCGGCAGTTGACGGCTGGTCCTGGAGTGGATGATTCACCTTCCTGGTCGCCGGATGGGCGTCATCTTGTGTTCAGCTCGACGGCGGACGGCAAGAGCCAGATCTACATGATCAATGCGGACGGGAAAGATCTCGAACGGATCACGTTTACGGGCACACACAACAGCGCGCCGACTTGGTCTCCCGCATCGTGATGCGTGTGGAGGGCATTGACGGCAATCGTCCCCCACTGTATGAAAGAGTGGATATCCTATCAGGAGGGAACCAAGCCCATGAAAAAGCGACCAACCATTTACCTGCCGCTGATTTTTGGTATCCTTATAGCGGTGATGCCCGCCTGTTCCAAAAAGGCGCTTCAATCAGGTGGCGATGCCCAAACATTTCAAGAACCGACGACTAAAAGTGGGATAACGAGGGGAGGGAATCGAGAGGGAACCCGGGGAGGGGTCAGCCCAAATTTTCCAGACACGGCATTCTCCGGTGGCGAGAACTCAAACAGCTTGCGTGGAATAGATCGTGATCCCTCTGAAGAACGGCTCAACGGCGATGTCGACGGCGATGGTGGTTTTGGGGGTAATGGTGGGTCGGGGAATAACCGGGATCGCTTGATGGCGAAATCCGACCCGGGAGCCGCCACTCGTCAGTTGGCTGAAATACGCTCCGAGCAGCTCGCGTCAGCAGCGGCAGGCCTGCGGGATGTGTTTTTTACCTATGATAGCTTTTCGATCACGGAGGAGGGCCGGCATGCGCTCTCCACCAATGCGGAATGGATCAAGTCCAATCCGAACACGCAGCTGAAAATCGAAGGACATTGTGACGAACGAGGTACGTCGGCGTACAATTTGGTGTTGGGCGAGAAACGTGCGAAAGCCGTCCGGAACTATCTTGTTGAGCTCGGTGTGGCACCCAACCATCTGTCGGTCGTCTCCTACGGCAAGGAACGTCCGTTCTGCACCGAACATACAGAAGCGTGTTACTCCCAGAATCGCCGTGGACATCTCGTTGTTCGAATCGGGGAGTGACGCATACGTGACTAGGATTCACCGAACGACTCCCTGATTGCTGACGATCGCAGAGAGGTCAGGACATGCCGCTTCAACCATCAATGACACAGAATGCGTGCCTCGGTGTGGTGATGATCAGCCTCGTGCTTCCTGGTTGTATGGCACAGCAGTCGGATCTCAAACGAACGGAAAAAGATTTTAAGAATCAGCTGTCTCAGACCAGCGCGAGACAAAACCAGGAAATTTCAACATTGCGGGAACAGGAGCTGCCCCGATTGCGAGGGGAACTGGAAAAGGCGCTGTATCTGGCCAAGGATCTCCAGGGCAGACAAGAAGACTTCAAATACCGCTCCGCGCAGTTGGAGCAGCAGACCAGGAAGCTGGAGCAGCTGGCGGCAAAACTGGAAGCCGATAGCGGGACCCGGTATCTGTGGGTGCAGAAGAGTTTCGAGACTCAGGATGCCAAAGTTTCAGCCAGACTCGACGAAGTGGCGAAAGCCATGGAGACCTTGAAGAAGGAGGTCATCGACGTCGTCCAGCGTACGAACGAAAGCGTCACGAAACGAGTGGATCTCAAGCTTGATGAACAACGGCGAGAATCGGCGGAAAACAGCAAAAAAGGCGAGCAGGTCTCTCAGAAATTCATCCAATTCAATCAGGCTTTGACCGGGTTTCGGGAGGCATTAACCGGTCTGAACGATCGGGTGGGTGAGGGAGAACAGGTGTCGAAAAATCTCACCGCCAAGATCGACGCCGCCGCCCAAGCGGAGGACCTGAATCGAAGCGTGGCGTCCCTGACGAAAGCCCTTGAGACGATCGGAAAGAAAATCACCGCCCGTTTGGACGAGCAGGACAGCCGCATCGACGTGTTGGCGAAGACGGTTGAACATGTTTCCAATAAGCCTGCGGTCCCTCAACAGGGGGCCAAATCAGCGCCGCACTCCACTGCGTCTGGCGACTTCACACCTGAAGGAGGGAGCGCATCTGCGAGCCTTCCCGAATCGGAAACCACGACGGCGAGAGCAACGATCGTTCCTCCTCAGGAATCACCGAAGTTCGAGCCCCTTCAGAGTAGTTCAGACTCCCCGGATCGGGCGCGGTATGACCGCTTACTGACGATGTTTCGGGACGGAGATCTAGACGGTGCTCGGCAGGGGTTTGCCGGTTTTCTGTCTGAATATCCCAACTCCAGCCTCGCGCCGAATGCGAGGTTTTGGCTTGGTGAGTCGTACTATGGCAAGAAGGATTTCCAGAAAGCCATCGATGCCTACGACAAGGTAGAGATCGACTATCCGAGCAGTGAGAAGGTGCCAGCCGCGCTACTGAAGAAGGGGTACGCGTATCTGGCGATGAAGGACTTGAAAAGAGCCCATTCGGCATTCAGGCAAGTGATGACGCTGTACCCGGGGAGTGCAGAAGCGGGAAGAGCATCGGACAAGTTGGCACAACTCAAGGAGGCACGGTAATACCATGGGTGTTCGTCCAATGCTGTCGGGTCTTATGGTATGCGGGCTGTCGATATCGGCGGTTGATCTTGTCGGATGTGCACGACATGCGGATTTTATCCAAGCTCGGAACCAACTCTCAGCGGTCGCTCGAACCCAGGAGCAGGATCGTCAGCGGATGGACGCAGTCATGCGTCGGTTAGAGGCCATCGAAAAGATCAAAGATCCAGAGGCCAGCAAACCACGGTTTGATGAGCTGTCCGCTCGCTTCCAGAAATTGGAACATCGACTCGCCAAACTGGAAGAGACGGCGAACCGCTCAGCGGTGAAAGTGGATCCTCCAACCGAATCGCGTCCCGTCAAACCAGTCAAGACCACCCCTCCGGCCGAATCCATTGCTATCGTCACCGGAATTACTCCGACATCCGCGTTCAACTTGGCCTACAATGATTACCTCAATGGCAATTATGAACTCTCGGTGGCAGGGTTTCAGCGGTTTGTGAAAGACTTCCCCGGGACATCACTGACTCCCAACGCACAGTATTGGATGGGCGAATCGTATTACAATTTGAAGGACTACGGGCGGGCGATTCAAATATTCGATTCGCTTGTGGCCGAGTATCCTGGAAACGAAAAGGTGCCGGCTGCACTCTACAAACTTGGGTTAGCCACGGCCGAGACCGGCGATCTGGCGAAGTCCAGAAAAAATCTGAAGCGAGTCCTCGAGGAGTTTCCCTCATCGGAGGAATCGAAACTCGCCAAGAATAAGCTGGCCGAAATCCGATGACCGTTGCGGTCGCGCGACGTCCTCCCCTTCCCACCATCGTCTCTGTCCCGAGGAGCCTGCCGCCGTGCTGACGACTGACGGCAGCGGCAAGATTTGCATCCTACCAGACGACGTTATCGGTCGCATCGCAGCGGGAGAAGTGGTCGAGCGTCCCGCAGCAGTCGTCAAAGAGCTGCTTGAGAACAGCATCGATGCCGGGAGTCGTGCGATCACGGTGGATGTGAAGGGTGGCGGACTCTCGCTGATTCGGGTCACTGATGACGGAGAGGGCATGAGCCGGGAGGATGCGCCACGAGCGTTTCAACGGCATGCAACCAGCAAACTTCGGTCGGATGTGGACCTGTGGTCCATCCGAACGATGGGCTTTCGAGGTGAGGCATTGCCGAGTATCGCCGCGGTGGCGCATGTCCGCCTGTTTACGGCAACACGGGCGGCTGAACTCGGGACGGAATTGGAAGTCGTGGGTGGGTTGGTTGGGACCATCGCTGATGCGCCTCCCGTGATGGGGACCAGGATCGAGATTGCGGATTTGTTCAAGAATCAGCCGGCAAGAAAAAAGTTTCTCAAGTCCATTCCCACGGAACAGTCGCATATCACTCGAGTGGTGCAACAAGCGGCGTTGGCATGGCCGTCCATCCAATTTCGCTTAACGCACAACGAACAGGAGATGATGAATTATCCAGCCGTACGGTCCGAAGCAGATCGGATCGCCCAAGTGTATCAACCTATGTTTCTCGAACATTGTGTGTCGCTCGATGCCGCGCTTCCCGGTATTGCCGTCAGTGGGTATCTTGTCGATGCGGTTCATGCGAAGTCGTCGCGCACACCGCAAGAGATGTTTGTGAACCGTCGTCCCATCCGGAGCCTGGCGGTATCCCACGCCGTTGGAGAAGGCTATGGATCATTCATTGCCAAGGGGTGCCACCCACGATTCGTGCTGTTTTTGGAGGTAGATTCTGATCGTGTCGATGTCAATGTCCATCCGACCAAACGAGAAGTCCGGTTTTCCGACAACGAAGCGGTGCACCAGCTGGTCCGACGAGCTGTTCGACAAGCATTGAGCCGAGAAACGATGCCGAATGATGTGCAGGACCGGAGTCACCGTGTCGGTTCCGGCCAGCCGGTCGTTGTTGCCGGGAGTCATCCGTTCTCCGTGCGCGGGTCTTCTCCGTCGGTTCTGGCCAGGCCTGCATGGCAGGGTGCTGAGGCTCAATTGGCGTTCGTCAACGAGGCGGCAGCATCCTATGCTCGAGCCCCCTCCATCGAAGTGACTCCGTTGGGACAGATCAATCGCACGTACCTCGTGGCCCAAGTTGGGGACGATTTGACCGTGATCGATCAGCATACCGCGCATGAGCGCGTCCTTTTTGAACGACTGCAGCGAGCCTGGGCGACGCGCAAGATGGAAGCTCAGGCGCTACTCATTCCAGACCCAGTTGATGTGTCCCCGGCTCAGGCTGCCTTACTGCAGCGGTACCAGAGTGATCTGGAGCAGTTAGGGCTGGAGATCGAACCGTTCGGCACCTCAACGGTGCTGATCAGATCGACTCCGGTCGGTCTTGGTCGGATTGATGCAGGAAGGTTTCTGCAGGATCTGTTCGAGGACCTTGCACAATGGGACAGCCTGGCTGGTCTGGAGGCCAAGGTGCGCTCGGTATTGGCCTCGATGGCCTGTCATGGTGCCGTCCGCGCCGGTCGTCTCATGAGACTGGAAGAAATCAAAGTGCTGGTGGAGGAATGGCGAGGCGAAGGAGAGATTACCACCTGCCCTCATGGACGTAGAACGTCGTTCCGACTCACAATCAGTGAGCTTGAGAAACTGTTTGGGCGGGTCGGTTGGTAGGCGATTCTGTCGCGCGTCCCGCATGAATCTATGCTCACAGAACTGCTAGGTCGCCAGCGGCCGTTGGTCGTGTTGCTGGGACCGACGGCCGTTGGAAAAAGTCGAGTTGCAACGGTGGTGGCCCGTCATTTTGATACCGAGGTGCTGACAGCCGATTCCCGTCAGGTGTACCGTGGGATGGACATCGGAACGGATAAGCCGACGGTCGCTGAGCGTCAAGGTGTGCCGCATCGGCTGATCGACCTGGTTGATCCTCGCGAGGCGTTCAATACCGGGCGGTATCGCCGCCTGGCATTGGAAGAAATCGACCGGTTATATGCTGCGCATCGGCTACCGTTCGTGGTAGGGGGGACCGGATTGTACATCCGGACCCTGGTACGAGGGTTATGCTCAGCGCCCGAATCCGATCCCCGCGTGAGGGCAGATCTCCAGAAGTTACGAGACGAAAGAGGGAAAGGCGGTCTCTATGCCGAATTGCAGCGTACTGATCCTGGGGCGGCAGCCCGGCTTCATCCGAATGACGAATCGAAGGTGATGCGGGCGCTGGAGGTCTACCGATTGTCGGGTCGCTCGATCTCAACCATCCAGGAGGAACATCGGTTTCAGGAACGACCGTTTTCGGCCCTGCTGATCGGACTCCAGCGCCCTATGGACAGCCTGTATCAACGGATTGAAGCACGTATCGATTGGCAGTTGGCGCATGGAATGGTAGAAGAGACTCGGTCATTGCTCAAGCAAGGATGTGGGCGAGAGCTCGCTTCCATGAAAGGGCTTGGCTATCGCCAGGTCGGAGCCTTTTTAGCAGATGAGTACGACTATCCCGAAATGGTGCGTCAGTTCAAGCGAGACACCAGACGCTTTGCGAAACGACAGATGACCTGGTTTCGAAGAGAGCCAGGGATCGTCTGGCTACCGATCGAAGAAGGGGAGAGGCCCGAACAAACGGCCGGACAGGTGATCAGACAGACGGAACAGTTTCTGAGGACTTTGGAGCAGGAGGCTCCGTCCAGTGTAAAGGAAGGGGCAACCTATGGAAAAGGACCTGCATGAAGATGAAGACGAGCAAGCAGCAAGCAACGGTCGGCGTCATCGGGGGAAGCGGGCTCTATAACATTGAAGGGCTGACATCGACTCGGTCAATTAGGGTGCGAACGCCCTTCGGAGTTCCCTCCGATGCGATTACCCTAGGCACGCTCGAAGGCATTCGGGTGGCCTTTCTCTCCCGGCATGGTCAAGGACATCTGTTGAATCCAAGCGGTATCAACTATCGCGCCAACATTTTTGCACTCAAGTCTCTTGGTGTCTCCCATGTGATTTCCATCAGCGCCGTCGGGAGCATGAAGGAATCGATTCGGCCTGGGGACGTCGTGATACCGGACCAGTTTATCGATCTGACCAAGCGCCGTCCCTCGACGTTTTTTGAAAATGGAATCGTGGCGCACGTGGCGTTTGGTGAGCCGGTCTGTGCCGAACTGGGACAAGCGCTGTGTTCATCGGCCAAGCACGTCGGAGCCACGGTGCATCCACGGGGTACTTATCTCTGTATGGAAGGTCCGCAGTTTTCGACCAAGGCAGAATCGCAACTCTACCGGCAATGGGGGGTCGATGTGATCGGAATGACCAACATGCCGGAGGCCAAACTGGCGCGAGAAGCAGAGCTTTCTTACGCGACCGTGGCTCTTGTCACCGACTATGACTGCTGGCACGAAACGGAAGAGGCCGTGACGGTAGAAGCGGTGCTGGCCACTCTGCACCGCAATGTGGCCTTGGCCAAGCAGATCCTTCGGGCGGCCATGCCCGCTTTCACCGGCCTTGGATCGTGTACCTGTCATCGCGCGTTGGAGAATGCGATTCTCACCGCGCCGAAACGAATTCCTGCGGCGGTTCGAAAGCGGCTCGCCGTGCTCATTGATCGTGCGTTGAGACCACAGAAAGGAGCCCGTTAGTCATGGGGAAATTGCTCGTAGTCGGATCGGTTGCGCTCGATACCGTCAAAACGCCATTCGGCGAAGGAACTGAAATCCTAGGAGGGTCGGCGACCTATTTCTCAACGGCCGCTAGTTTCTTTACATCGGTGGCGCTGATTGCCGTGGTCGGAGAAGACTTCCCGCAACAACATGTCGCATTTCTCAAGAGCCGAGGGATCGACCTGACAGGCCTGGAACGTCGGCCCGGCGCCACCTTTCGCTGGAAAGGAGAATATACCCATCAGCTGAACGAGGCCCATACCTTGGATACGCAGCTCAATGTCTTCGAGACGTTTCGTCCCCACATTCCAGAAGCCTATCGGGCGCCCGATGTTCTGTTTCTGGGAAATATTCATCCCGAGCTGCAATTCGACGTGCTGCAGAAAGTTCAGCGTCCGGCCCTTGTGGCGTGCGATACGATGAATTTCTGGATTAATGGGCAGCGGGATGCACTGTGGAAGGTGCTGGAGAAGGTCGATGTATTGATCATCAACGACGGGGAAGCTCGAGCCCTGGGTCAAGACTCTAACTTGGTGAAAGTCGCCAAGCTCGTGCTTGCCCGTGGGCCCAAACACTTGATCGTGAAGCGCGGAGAGTACGGGGTGTTGATGTTCAATGAGAAGCAGGTGTTCGGTGCACCGGCGTTTCCGCTCGAAGACGTCCGTGATCCGACCGGTGCGGGAGATACGTTTGCAGGAGGATTTCTCGGGTATTTGGCGGCTACTGGAAATCGGTCGCCTGAGGCGATGAAGCAGGCGATCATCTTCGGAAGCGTCATGGCGTCATTTACAGTAGAAGCCTTTAGTCTTGACCGATTGCGAATCCTGGATTACAAAGAGATTCAGGCTCGGTTCTCAGAATTTAAGCGGTTAACGCATTTTGAGGATATTTGATGGTCAGCGTGAATAGTCGGGGCCGCCAACCGCATCGGTGTCTGGTGCCGGCGTGTGTAGGAATCATCACTCTCTTGACGGGATGTGCAGCCGACAAGGAAGCGATCCGTAAATCGCAAGGGCATTATCAGGAAGGCGTAGCCAGTTTGCCGGGAGATCGCCAGCAGGCGTTCGTGTCGTTCCAGAAGTCCGTTCAGTTGAATCCAGCCAACAAGGAATCACGGTACGCGTTAGGGCATGTGTATGCCCTCCAAGGCAAGCTCCCCCTTGCGGAAGAGCAATTCCGGGCGGCCATCAAGATTGATGAATCGTATTCCGAAGCCCACACGTATCTCGGACAGGTCCTGGCAAACCAAGATCGGTGGGATGAAGCGATCGCGTCCTATAAGCAGGCACTCGCGAATCCCCTGTATCCGACTCCTGATTTGGCCAGATTCCATCTCGGTCGAGCGCTCGCACATCAGGGAGATCTGCACGGGTCGATGGAGGCATTCGAGGATGCGGCCTCAGCCAGTCCTCCCAGCGTTCCTCCGGCGATGACCCATCTGGAGCTCGGGCAGGTGTACTATAAATTAGGCTACACGACACGAGCACGCGAGGTCCTGAAGAAAGTGGCGACAATGGATGAGGGTGGGAGGTTGGCAGAGGCGGCATCGGAACTGTTGACTCGATTGAAGTAGGAGACCTATGGAGTCGGTCGGCGAATTCTTCAGGCAAGTTCGGGAAACTAAGGGGTTGACGGTCGATGAAGTTGCGTCCAAGACCCGTATTCGTACGGACTTCGTCAAGGCACTCGAAGACGGGAATTTTGCCAAGTTGCCGGACCAGGTCTTCGCGCGGGGATTTGTGCGCTCTTATGCACGCTCGCTGGGCCTTGATGAAGAGGATGCGATTCATCGGTTCATTCAGTCGGCAGGGTCTTTCTACGAAAAGCAGGATGAGCGTGAACGGCTGAAGATTCGGCAGGTCGAGGAAGATCGAAAACGGCAGGCCAATCGAAAGACGGTCGCCATTGCGATCGGCGTGGCCGTGCTGACGTTGATCTTTCTCCTCAGTCGGGAGCAGTCCGCAGTTTTCCGTCAAGGAGCACCTGAGCAAGCCTCTCTGGCGAAACGGCCGGTTCAAGCAGGTAAGGATCTTCCGGAGCCGAGTGCTCGTGGGCCGGAACATGCTCCAGAAACGGCGAAGCCAAGCGAGGTGCCTGCAGGTCTGTCAAAATCCACGGCGGACACGCCGCCAAAGAAGGATGCAAACTCAACCGCTGTGGCGGTGTCCAAAGTTGAGCCGGGAGTGGTGTCGACGGTTTCCCCGGGCAGTGATGGTCCGCTAGCGGGTTTATCGTTGAACGGAGTGGAGGACAAGGCTGATGGACAGCTCGTGTTGGACTTGGAAGCTACCGAATTGAGTTGGGTGGTGGTCCAGATCGAC
Organism: Nitrospira sp.; assembly: GCA_036984345.1. Taxonomy (GTDB): domain Bacteria; phylum Nitrospirota; class Nitrospiria; order Nitrospirales; family Nitrospiraceae; genus Nitrospira_D. The sequence continues at coordinate 38,787 of BQXA01000026.1, forward strand.
AACGGCAGCCCCCAGGAATCGCTCCTCCGGCCTGGTGAAAAGTCACATTGGACGGGTCAGGATCAATTCATCCTCACGCTGGGCAATGCCGGCGGGGTCAAAGCTGAACTCAACGGCAAACCACAAAAGCCGTTCGGGCCCAGCGGCAAAGTCGCGCGAGACATTGTGTTGAAACGATAGTGTCGCGGTGAATTCATCCCATCATCTATTTCACCCCAGAAGAGGTTGTGAGTTTCAGGGAAGGCCATGGTGAATCGATGCATCGAGGTAAGGGATCAGGCGATCACCATTTGCCGGGGGGGTGTTTTCTTGACAGAAATTCAAAAGCATTGGTATAGTCTGATCGTTTTACCTGTCTTTTGAGAATTGAGCAGGCAAGTCAGCGGCCTGGAGTGGATGAAGGCCGGTGGGTTTAACACAAAGGAGGACGTCTGATGGGGTATCTGTCCAAGTTTTTGAGTATCAGCGCAGCGATTATGCTCCTCTCGGTTTCAGTGGTGGGAGCTGAAGAGAAAGATCCGTTGAAGCCGCGGGTGCCGGCTGATCAGATGGCCGACGCGAAAGGGATGAAGAACCCGGTCGATGCCACTCCGGAGAGCATTGCAAAAGGAAAGGCGTTGTATGAGGGGAAGGGCACCTGCTTCAATTGCCATGGTAAAGCTGGTGACGGACAGGGCGAAGCGGGCAAGATTCTCAACCCAAGCCCCCGTGACTTCACAAACTGCAAATTTCACAAGAAGCGGAAAGACGGAGAGCTCTTCTGGGTCATCAAGAACGGTAGCCCCGGCACGGGCATGGTTTCCTTGATCCCGGCTGCGATCAATGAGGAAGAAGCCTGGGCCATCATCAACTATGAGCGGAGCTTCTGTAAGAAGGATTAGTCTCGTTCGTTGAGATCGGTTGCACAAGTCGACATGGGAAGGGTGGGGAGGTCACTCTCCACCCTTTTCATTCGGGTCTCCCTCATCTGAAGACAGACCGGATAACGGCAGCTTACGGTCTCTGACTCGCTCCCAATACCCCGTCAACGTTTATAAAAATCCGACATAGTGACTTCCTCTTCTGGAATCCCCTCTAAAGGGGGGACCTCATAGACATCCGCATAAAGCATGCATTGGTGCTTGCGCTGTGGATATAAAAAGGGGTAGAGTCCGCCCACTGTCAAAAAACTGAAAGCAGCACTCAAACGAGGTGACAACCACTATCGGGCCGTCTGGTTTCATCACTTGGAATAGGAGGGCGACTATGGGCAGCCTATGGCCGTGGGGGAAGTGCCGCGTAGCAGTGGTAACGGTATCGTTTGCGCTCCTGTCGACGGGAGCCATTGGGGTTCTCAACTCCGGGATCAGTTATGCCGGAGGAGGCGCGTTGCCGCCGGGGTCTCGGCAGATGACATCGAATATAATGGGCGCGCGACGGTTGGTGGGGAGCCTGTCACGGCCGCCATCAATACTGCCAAGAAAAAGGTGTCATCACCTTTGACGGCACGGCAGGTGACCGAATCAACCTCGGCTTTCACGGCGTCTCGCTTACTCAGTTCAGGGTGGCGGTGTATGGGCCGGATGGCGCGCTGGTCCCAACTCAGGTGTCAGCCGTGAAGAACTATTATGCGACCATGCAGCGAGAACTCTCCTCTCAGACGAAGGTCCAAACGTCAACCTCGGCCTATAAGTTCACGGATGATACGGCAGGTAGTTTGATCTCCTCCAGTCAGATGAACGGAGCGAGCCTTGACCTAGTCGAGTTGCCCACGAGCGGAACTTATACGATCCTCCTCGATCCCCTTAGCGAATACACGGGGAGCGCGACTATTGCAGTGTCAAGCGCGGTGAGCGGCGAAATCGTCCCCCAGGGGGCTGCGGTGGCGGTTGATATTAAGCGGGTTGGACAAAACGCGTACTATACTTTCTCAGGCCAAAGCGGCCAAACTGTGAGTGTGCAACTAAGCGAGGTGACGATTCGAAGCGGATATGCGTCGCTTCTGAAGCCGGATGGTATGCCATTGGGCAAACCGATCTCGTTCGTGGCTGGCGGCGTCATGATCCCAGGGCAGGTCCTTCCTGCTTCAGGGACCTATACTGTCGTCATTGATCCGGATCTGAGTTACACCGGTCATGCCAAACTCGCGCTCTATAATGCGCCCGAGCTGACCGGGTCCATCGTGGTAGACCAAGTGACAGTGACACCGACCCTTTCCGTACCGGGACAACGGGCACGGTATACGTTTGACGGAACGGCAGGCCAATGGGTGAATCTTGGATTCACTGGAGTGTCCATTGCATCGAGCACGGTGTCGATCTTGAAGCCTGATGGCAGCAAGTGGTCCTCCACGACCATCGGTCCGAGCGGTGGCAGTCTTGATCCGTTGACGGCTTTGCCGGAGACAGGGACGTACACTGTTATGGTTGAGCCGGTGAGTAACTATACCGGCAGTATGACGCTCGCGCTATCCTCGCCAGTCACAGGGACATTGGCTCTCGATGGCGCATCAGTGCCGGTCAGTCTCACCAAGCCTGGTCAGACGGCTCGGTATACATTTGACGGCAAGGCTGGACAGTGGGTCAGCCTCGGGCTGACGTCAGTGGACATCACCTCAAGTGCGGTCACGCTGCTGACATCGGAGGGGACCATCCTCGCATCGACAGCTGTAGGGACGGCTGGTGGGGCGCTGGAAGATCAACACCCTCTGCCGACCACTGGCACCTATACGATTCTTGTTGACCCGGGCAGCAGCTACACCGGAAAGATGACCTTGACCCTTTCGACGGAGGTTTCGGATTCTCTAAAGATTAACGCGGCTCCACGACCGATCATGATCAGCAGGGCCGGACAGAATGGGCGGTACACGTTTATGGGCTCGGCCAATCAGCAGGTGACCATCAAGGTGACCCAGAACAAGGTTGGTAGTGTGAACGTGAGCCTGTATTCGCCGAACGGTATCTTACAAGCCAGTGAGACGAGCTCTGCGTCGAACTTCACGCTCAAGCCAGTCACGCTTGCTACGTCGGAAATGTATACGATTACGATCAATCCGCCGATGCCCGATACCGGCAGCATTCACATGCAGGTGACCAGCCCGTAGGAATGCTGTTTCAGCCGGGTGGAGTGACGTTCCGGCTGGGATCGTGACAGATTAAAAGAGGGTGGGGAGGTATCTCCCCACCCTCTTTGTCATTCTAGAAGCAATGAACGAGCATGATGGAGGGTGATGCAGGCATGAAGGAGAAGGACGTGAACTCACTCTCGGCAACCCAGGGCCTATCAGAGAACTTCAGCCGATGTCACACTCTTTCCCGTTCGGGCTATTGCAGACGAGCAGCTACTTCGCGTGCCGCGGATAAGAGCGGCTCCAGGTAGTTGGTTTTGGGTTTGCCCATGGGCTGCACGTTCAACGTAACGGAGTGCGACCCCTTGACGAGCTGAACGGCGACGACACCAGTCTTTTGGACGTTGTAGCGGGCCTTATCACCAATTTTGACCGCTGTGTGTGGCTGCAGAATGGTTACCCGGTCGTAATATTCAGCCGGCCACAATTGGATCGTCAACATGGCCACTCCGGGGCACGAACAAAGACACATGTCTCGTCCCGCGTCACCACCTGGGTGCACGGCACCTGGTCCGATCACACGGCTGGCACCTTGGAAATCAAGCACCTCGCAGGCGCGAACCTCTTGTCCCGCCCATGCCTGCTGCAGCCCATGGGTCACGACGGCCACTAGTGCCAAGACTGCCAGGGGCACTCTAAGCTTTGCGTAAGGCAAGGGTCATGTGAAAATCATCCGGTTAACGTTGATGGAATTTCTTCACAAATGGCAGGCAGGTACCGTGCGTGGCCATACCTGCAATTTCTCACAACCCCTGTGGTATCCGTCAACGAGAAAAAAGTGGGATGAGGGGTATGCTGGGTTTGGGGTTGGAGAGCGTGGCGTGTGCTGGAGGCCCTTGAGAGCCTCAGGGCGGTACGTCGGAAGGGAAAGCTAAATCCGGAGTTCAGTGTCATGCACGGTTCAAGAACGGAACCCAGATGCACTTCTTCGTACCATTCGCCAGGCGCATTTCAAGCATAGCACTCCTGCTCCGTCACCGCGTATCCGCCATGATGGCTCTTCGTGTGGTGAAATTATTGACCACAGCCCACCGTGCAGCCTCTATCAATCACTTTTTCCTGCTTTGATCCCGCATAATGGGCCTGATTGATAGCAGACTGATATAAGCCGCCACTGATATCATATGACCATTTGTTCCGTCGAGTTGGTGAGATGCCACTAGAATCTTCCTTCTTGTACATTGAATATCTGGATAAGTGGGCTCAGAACCTTGGGTGGGTTGCTTATCTGCTTACCGCGGCTGCTGCTGGCGCTGGGTTGATAGCCTGGTTTTTCACCTTAGCTTTGAGTGCAAGGAAGGATGAGCGATCACACCATAAACAAAAGGACGCTGTCGAACTGCAACAAGAGCTTAAGCGACTCAATCTAGCGTCATTGTGGACCGGTTCAATTGCTGTTTTCTTGACTGCTGGTGCCGCTACAGCCGGGCTGATGTCGTGGAGCTTCTCCTCAGCAGTCGGTGCCATGAAAGATGACCGAGCGCGGAAATTAGAAAAGGAAGCCTTAGACGCCAAAGTAGAGCTCGCACGGTTGAGAAAAGCCCAAGGTCCGCGTATGTTAAATATTGTGGCATTCAAAGAAAAATTAAAAGGAACCCTTCGTCGGGAAGTCGAAATTTTGTACCAGTCAGGGGATGTGGAAGCACATTGGTTAGCAGACCAAATATTTTCTGCTCTACCTGGCAGCGTCTGGAGTCCACCAAATTGGCTAGTGTCATATCCGCGCCCGATTCCCTCACACGCTTCACGTGCAGACCTCCAAGCTCTCCCTTCAATACTCTTCAATGCCATTCCACCGATTGAAAGAATTACCGCTTCACCCTTTGGTATCTCGATCATAGGGAACAAGTCACCAAGCGGCGAAGATGCACCACAAAAACCACTTGCAGATGCCATTCTCGCTGGAGGCCTGGGCGTAGCAACAAGCGTCAACTCAGCATTACCAGACAATAAGTTGCTCCTCATTGTTGGGCCAAAACCATAAGTCACTTCTTCTCTAAACCCATTCGATAAAAGCGGGCCTCTTCATTGTATTGTATTCCCAGAATTTTCAGGCTTGACGTCGCGCCAACCAGACGCCTGCGACCGCACCGGGGTATACAGGCCTACAGTAAGCCTCCTCGGGCTGTACCGGCAGAGGGAATTGGGGTCGGACCGTGTATTATGCCTTGAAATAGGCGGTTCGGTTCTTGGCGTCGCTTTGTAGGAGTGATGGTACTTACTTGAGCCTGTGGCGCCGTGATTGGCTCGCTAGCCAGTAGGAATGGCCGTTTGCGGTGCAATTGAGCCACTGCCGTTGAATTGTCAAGGCTCCCACGGGTCAGGGCGTTTCCGACGCGGCAAGTGAAGGCAGGGTGGTTAGGACTACGTCGGCGGCTGTGTCGTCCGCGTTCAGCATTGGGATGATCTGGGGACGCTGCACCGAGGTAAACCTCGATTTGGACGCCCAGGTGACCTTCTGCCGCACGAATCCACTGATCTCACCAAGCGTGACCTTCCCATCATGGTTCGTGTCCGCTTCTCCCCGAAGACCTCGGAGCAGATAATAGGTGAAGAGGCCGTGACGATGCGTCTCGTCGTCGAGGCTCTTCCCGAATCCTTCCACGGCGATCAGGCGGATAACTTTCTCACCATGCAATTCCCATTGAGGTGCGACAGTCGTCTTAGGGTTGTCTTGAATCGAGGAGATGGTTCCTTCGAAGACCAGGATGGCTTGCTGCGGATTGAGTTTCGTGAAGACCGATTCGAGCGACTTCAATCGGTACAGGGTTGTGGCGGTTTTCGCTCCATCATAGGGGACGAGCATGATCTCGCCAGTCGGAGATACCAGGGCCTGGCCGGAAAAATAGACGATGACGATTCCATCCTTCATGGGCCGAGTCTGGAGCCATTCCAGGAACGTCTTCTCGATCTGCGAATGCGTTGCCTTCCGGTCTGTCAGGAGGTGGATATTGGATGCTGGAACACCCCCAAACGTCTCAAAATACTTCGCCACGGTCTCTGCATCGCGTGACGCATACTTGCGGGATCGTATCTGTTGGTCGCGATAAGAGCTGAGGCCGATGGAAATAACGGAAGTTTCGGGTTGCCGAACGCCTGATGTTTGTTCTGGGACGTGATCGATATCGTCGTTGGTGGATCCGGTTGGGGCAATGGTAAAGGAAAGTGTTTGGGAGCGGGCCGCGACCCCACGGCGTTCTTCAACGGCAACCTGAAGGTTGGCCTGTTGGGGTTCGGCAAGCAGGGGCAACGTGGCGACAAACTCCAGTGATTTGGTTTCTCCTGCTTCAAGAGGCGGGACTCTCAAGCTCGTCGTGGGAAACTGTTCGTTCACGGTCGAGGTGCCGGATAGTGACGCCCAGGCATGTTCGATCGGGGTTGTTCCGGTATTCACGATATCCACTCGAATTCGGATGTGTTCGCCACCTTCGAAGATCAAATCACTGTTCTCATCAAGTAACAGGCTTTTGAATCGAAGCGCCGAAGCCGGTAAGTCCGGTGGAGGTGGTTGTTCCTGGGCTGCTGAAGGCGAAGGCTGAGGCAGGTTGCTGGCCGGTACGGAATTCGTTTCGGCTGAATAGAGCTGTTCCTGGCCACCTGCGGCAACTCTGGCAATCAGGGCGACACGTGTGGCCAAATCAATCGCGGTGTCCTGGATGAACGGATCGATGTGGTAGTCGCAGTTTTTTCCGAGTTGCTCCAGGCGTAGGCGTTCTCGCCGAGCGACGGTGATGTCTGATTGTCGAAGTAATGTTCCTGTTCGGTCGTACACGCGAGCCACGGTCGTAAGTTGGAGGCTCGCCGGAGGCCGGTCGTAGAGTGCGTCCTTGTTGAGGTCAAAGACGGACTCTATCTTGTCGACCTGAATGATATGATCAGGGGTGAGAGAGGTGTCGCCCTCGGGTATCACGGTGGTAAACGTTCGCTGCATGCCTTCCTGCAAGGCCTCGTGGAGTCGATGTCCCAACGGAATGTCCTGTATCTGTCCACAGGAGTCGCTGTAACGAATTGTAAAGTCTTTGAAGGATGCGGGTACCTCCAACTTCGCACTGGATGCGAGTGGATCTCCTAGGTGCGGAAACTCCAAATGCGTGGCACACGCGGAAAGGAGAAGTGCGCCTCCTAATCCGGTGCATGCAACGAGGACGATGCGAATGAATGGGTTCCTTGAAATCACTGGCTTGCCTACGTCTTGCGTCCGCCACGGTACTGGAAAAAACATCTGAAAGCAACACGATCCCCTTTGAGACTGGGAGCCATCGGCGCTTGCGGTATGGTCTGAGAGAGTGTGATAGGCCGTTCAAAACACTCGTAGCCTTTATTGGTAGGAAGTTTTCCTCTTTGAAGCCTGTTGAAAGAGTGGTGTAATATGGAGCGTTCAAGGCGGTGCGGGCCTCAGTTCCAATTAAGGACTCTCTGGAAGAGAGCCATACCCTGAAGGAGTGCAGATATGCTCAATTGGAGTCAGCAGGCGGCTAGTGTGCTCGTCGGTTGTGGATTAGTCGGATGTGCGCTGATTGGAAGTGGGTGCGCATCATCTGTATCGGCGGCAGGGGTTCCTCCCGCCTGGGCTCAGGGCTTTTCGGAAATTGTCAAAAAGACGACTCCAGCCGTCGTAAATATCGCTGTCACAGGTGGAAAGGAAGGCGGCCGACGACGTGGCGGCGTTCCTCCTGTTCCCCCGTTTGGGATGCCTCCAGGGGGCGATGAGCCGGGAGGGGATTCGCCGACGCCACCGAGTCCTCATAATAGCCCACCTGCGCCACATGGTCGCCCGGATCAAAGTGCAGGCTCCGGGGTCATTTTGGATACCAACGGCTATATCGTCACCAATAATCACGTGGTGGAAGGTGCGACGCAGATTACCGTGACGCTGAGTGATCGGCGAGAGTTCTCTGCCAAGGTGGTCGGTACCGATCCTAAAACTGATTTGGCGGTTATCAAGATTGAGGCTAAAGGGTTACCATCCCTCAAGTGGGCCGAGTACGACGGACTACAAGTGGGCGACCTTGTCCTGGCCGTAGGAAGTCCGTTCGGTTTGAGCTCGACCGTCACGCTCGGCATCATCAGCGCATTGGGACGAGGCAATGTGGGCATCGCGGACTACGAAGATTTCATCCAGACCGATGCAGCAATCAATCCGGGGAATTCAGGCGGAGCGCTCGTCAACATGAACGGCGAGCTGATCGGGATCAACACGGCTATTTTTTCAAGAACCGGAGGGTCGGAGGGCATTGGATTCGCGATTCCGAGCAGCATCGCGCTTGATATTGTGGACAGCCTCCAGAAAACAGGGAAGGTCGTCCGTGGCTGGATGGGTGTCGCGATTCAAGAGATCACCCCCGCATTGGCCAAATCGTTCAAGTTGCCGGAGGAACGGAAAGGCGTGCTTATCAGCGATGTTAATGAACAGGGTCCATCTCATGCCGCAGGGATTAAGCGAGGCGATGTGGTGGTCGCATTCAATGGCAAAGAGGTACAGAGTGTCAGCCAGTTGAGAAATTTGGTCGCACGAACGGTGGTGGGAAAGGACGCCCAAGTCAAGGTAGTCAGAGAAGGCAAGGAACAGCTGATCGCGGTGAAGGTGGCAGAACGTCCGTCGGACGAGGTGCTGGCAAGGAAGGAGCCTGGTCCGTCCAAGAAGGATTCCGGGGACATGATCAAGCCGCCGGACAATGTGCTGGCGTCGCTGCGGGTCCAAGCATTGGATAATGCTCTGATGAGCCAACTGAATATTCCTGCGAAGACCGCGGGGGTCGTGATCACGTCTGTGGAATCCGGTGGTGAGGCGGAAGCGGCGGGGCTTCAGCGCGGTGATGTGATTCAGGAGGTCAATCACGAGCCCGTCAAATCGATCGGCGATTATCAAAAGGCGGCGGAAAAGATCAAGAAGGATGAACTTGCGGTCCTGTTGGTCAGTCGGCAAGGAAACAGCTTGTTTGTGGCCGTCAATCCGAAGTAAGACACGCAGAGGTATCAGTTGGTCAGGTGTTAAAGGTTGGAGGGTGGATCAGTAGACCATTCGATTCAGAAACGCACGAGGCCGTGTGCTGAACAAGGTAAACAGGTGGCTGCAAGATTCGATCTTCAAGCCACTCGAAGACAAGAAAATGCCGGTCATGGAGCACCTGGTGGAATTCCAGGTGCGCCTGACTCGTGCGGTGATCGTGGTGATGGTCATTTTCATGGGGACCTTTTTCTATGCCGACGCCTTGGTGAAATGGCTTCGTGTTCCGCTCCAAAACATGTTTGTTCCCAGCAATCTCACATGGGAGCCTACCGATTTGCCGACTGTGCCGTTCGTTTTTCTTGCCCCGGCGGAAGCGCTTTGGCAGAACATCAAAGTGGCCGGGCTGTGTGCAATCGTGCTGGCCATGCCGTACCTCTTGTATGAGGTTTGGAGGTTTGTAGTGCCGGGGCTCCATGTCCAAGAGCGACGGTTTGTCGGCCCTTTCGTATGCGTGAGCGCGCTGGCCTTCTATGCCGGTGCGGCATTTTCGTTCTTCTTCGTGCTGCCGTTTGCGTTGAATTTTTTGATTGCGTATGGGGTGAATGCGGGATTTGTGCCTCAGATTTCGATTGCACAGTACGTCGGATTCGCTCTCTGGTTCTTGATGATCTTTGGACTGACCTTTGAGGTGCCCTTGGCCCTTACGCTCATGGCGAAACTTGGGTGGGTCGATGCGCCCTTCTTGATTCAGTACTGGAAGTGGGCTTTGTTGGGATCGTTTGTCATCGCAGCCATTCTGACTCCAACGCCGGATCCATTCAATCAAACACTCATGGCTGGCCCTATGTTTCTGTTGTACTGGGTCGGTATCTTTGGCGCAAAGATGTTTGGCAAGACACCGACGTCGGAGACGAGTCCATCCGGCACTCCGGCTATGGCGATGGCTGGAGCGGGGGCTGGGGGGAATGCTTCAAGGTCCTCGGTGGGAAAGTCCTCAGATGACGAGTATGTCGGAGTTCCTGGGGGGCGGAACCGCTCGTGAGGGGTAGGGAGTAATATCGCCTGTTTACCGGACTGAGCAATTATGGGACGTGAACTGAACATCATCAATGACGGACGCGGAGGAGACGGAGACGCCTGCACGTATATGTGGGCCTGTGCCATTTGCGATGAAAACGAGACTTGCCAGAAGGATAAGGAAGGCCATAGCCGTTGGCTGGTCGCGAAGCGGATGGAGCGGATCGAGTACAAAGTACTCATCATGAGTAATAAGGGTGGGGTGGGGAAGAGCACCTGTACCACGAACATTGCCGTCAGCCTTGCGCTCAAAGGGTGGCATGTCGGCATCTGTGACATGGATATTCATGGCCCCAACATTCCCAAAATGGTCGGCGCCGAAGGCCAAAAGCTCAAGATCAGCACGTCCGGCGGGATCATTCCTTTTCAGGCCTATAATTTAAAGATCGCCTCGATGTCGTTTCTGTTGCAGAACTCTGATGATCCGATCATCTGGCGCGATGCGTACAAGTATGAATTCATCAACCAATTACTCGGCGGTGTCGATTGGCAGGATCTGAATTTTCTCCTCATCGACCTTCCCCCGGGGACCGGCAACGAATCGGTCACGACCATCGACTTGCTCGGCAAGGTCAACGGTGCCGTCATCGTGACCACACCACAGGAGGTGGCCCTCCTTGATTCACGGAAGTCCGTCACCTTTTGTAAGGACAGCGAAGTGCCGATCGTCGGCATCGTCGAGAATATGAGTGGGTTGGACTGCCCTCATTGCCATCGGGAGATCGAGGTGTTTCGGAAGGGTGGAGGAGAGGCGTCCGCGATCGATATGGGAGTTCCGTTTCTAGGACGGATCCCGCTTGATCCCGATGTCGTTACGCAATCAGATGCGGGTGAGCCGTTCGCCCTCTTCAATTCCGACACACCGACGGCAGAAGCGTACCACCGGATTGCGAACCAGGTTGAAGCCTTTTGCAAGAAGAGCGGGTCGCTGCTGAATGTCGGACGATCCACGCCCAAACCGATCAAGGGGATGAGTCTGTGAAAGCCGCTGATGCCATGACAGGGTTGACTCAACTGCATGATGCGCAACAGGTGGTGCTTGATGCGACCACGGTCTTGGAAGTGGAGAAGGTCTCCATTCTTGATGTCCTGGGGCGTGTCTTGGCTGAGGACATCAGGGCAGGCCGAGACAATCCTCCGTGGGACAATTCAGCGATGGATGGGTTTGCCGTCAGGTGGGAAGACATTAGACAGGAGCATACGATCCAGAAACCGGTCTCCCTTGTGGTGATTGAGGATGTACCGGCCGGAAGGATGCCGTCAAAGGACGTTGGCCCAGGTCAGGCAATCCGTATTATGACGGGTGCGCCGGTTCCTCGGGGGGCTGATACGGTATTGAAGGTTGAGGATACCGAACACACTCCTGACTCCGTTAGTGTGTTGAAAGCTGAACCAAAGGGGGCCAACATCCGACCTCAAGGTGAGGATGTGAAGAAAGGGGAGTGCATCATCGGGAAAGGGACCAGAATGCGTCCCAGTGAAGCTGGAATGCTGGCGATTTTGGCGAAGTCATTCGTCTTTGTCTACCAGCGACCACGCGTGGCGATTCTCTCGACAGGTGATGAGTTGGCGGACTTGGACGAGCCGTATAGTGAGGAGAAGATCATTAATTCCAATAGTTATGGGATTGCGGCAGCAGTTCAGGAAGCCGGCGGTATTCCCTTGCTGCTTGGGATTGCGCGCGATACACCCGCGGCACTCAAGGAAAAGATTGCCCAAGGGCTGAACGCGGATATGCTCGTGCTGTCGGGCGGCGTGTCGATGGGCGATTACGACTATACCAAGGCTGTTTTTCGTGAACTGGGTGCTGAGATGAATTTCTGGAAGCTCGCCATCCGGCCTGGTCAACCGCTGGCCTTCGGGAAGATTCAGAACAAACTCGCGTTCGGTCTCCCAGGCAATCCGGTTTCATCGATGGTGACTTTCGAACAGTTGGTGCGGCCAGCCCTGCTGAAAATGAGCGGCTGCCGAAGCTATGGCCGTCCGGTGGTACAGGCGGTGTTTCAGGAAACGTTTTCCAAGCGAACGGATCGACGCCATTTCTTGCGCGGTATGCTCACTCGAGAAGACGGTATCTTCAAGGTTCGTACGACCGGTGATCAAGGTTCCGGTATTCTTACGTCGATGGTCAGGGCCAATTGTCTCATCGATGTGCCGGTCGCCGTCGAGCGTCTAAATCCTGGCGATCACGTTGCCGTCCAGTTGTTGTCCGGAGAGGCGTGGCCCGCCACGGCGGATCCTGCGCATGCTGGTCCCGACCGCCTCTCTTGTTGCTAGAAAGGACGCCACCCATCATCTCGCATGCAGTCAACCAGGCCAGGAGTCGATTCTGGCTCTGTGGATGACTCGGTTGATCGGTGACACTGTATTTCCATGGCTGTCCCCATTGTTTCCTTCATCGGTCGTTCGAACAGCGGAAAGACGACCTTAATCGAACGTGTCATTCCTGAACTGGTCAAGGCTGGATACCGTGTGGCCACCGTCAAACATGCAGGGCATGGGTTCGATCTTGATACCGAGGGGAAGGATAGTTGGCGCCATAGGCGTGCCGGCGCGAGCAGCGTCGTGGTTGTCTCAAAGGGAAGCCTTGCCCTGTTTGCCGACGTCTCAGATGAACTCAAGGTCGAAGAGGTCCGAGACCGTTTCTTGGACGCCTCCTACGACCTCATCATTGCCGAGGGATGGAAAAGCGAGGGGTATCCAAAAATCGTCGTTGTTCGTGATCAATTGGGTGAAATCTCCTACTCTTCCGACGGCCTGTTGGCGGTCGTCTCTCATACGCTGATCGACCTCCCGGTGCCTGTGCTCCATGTGGATGATGTGGACGGTGTGGCCGCGCTCTTGATCAAGCAGTTCCCTCTCAGACGCCGGGAGCATGAACTGGACATCTAAGGCCACCGTTGTCTTGACTGTTGCTGTGGGAGGGCTGGCTCTCATGGGGGTCGCAACCCCTCTCACGGATCAGCCAAGCTTCTGTGCAGGGTGCCACACGATAGCGCCGGCGCATGACAGGTGGGCCAAATCTTCCCATAAGGAGGTCACCTGCGTCGCCTGCCACGTGAGGTCTGGGTTGGAGGGGTGGCTGCATGACAAGGTTTGGGCAGGAATCAAAGACACCACCATCTATCTGTTTGGCACACCGACGGAAGCACATAATCTCACGGCTCACGTGGATTCCGAGGTTTGCCTCGGGTGCCATCGCCATATCCTTCGTGTGTCAGAAATAGCGGCACGCGACCTTCCTTCACCGGTCAAAGAAGTGGGACTGATCATGAACCATGGCCAACACCTGAAGGCTTTCAAAGCTCGTGGACACAATGAAGGCTGTACGACCTGCCATTCGGGCGTGGTGCATGATCAACCTATTAAGGGCTATCCCATTGTCATTCCCCGAGGCCATGTGTCCGCTGATGACAAGCCGTGGTATCCGGTTCACCCTGAGGGATCATACCTGCGTGAGCGAGCCCTCCGTGACTGTTTCAGCTGTCATGATGGGAAGGGACAGTATGACGGCAAGATTCTGGACCGGAAATGCGGCACATGCCACATCCCTGAGAAGATCAGCGGTGCCCTCCTATTCAATTAGTAGATCACGCGATGGATCGGATGTCGAATTCTGTTCTAACCGTGTCGAAGTTGACAAAGCGGTTCGGAGGTTTCACAGCGGTTGATGAGGTATCGTTCGAGATTCGACCGGGTGAGATTCTGGGGTTGCTGGGGCCGAACGGTGCCGGAAAGACGACGACGATCCAGATGTTACTTGGAGTGGTGACGCCCACGTCGGGTTCAATCGAAGCGTTCGGCTTGGATTTGTCCACACACCGTGAGGCCGTGCTGCAACAGATCAATTTTTCGTCGACCTATATCGCCATGCCACAATCCCTTACCGTCGAGGAAAATCTGTGGGTGGTGGCCAGGCTCTATGGCATGAGCGACATTGCCAGCCGAGTAGACCGGATCGTCAAGAAACTTGAAATGGAAGAATTTCGGCAGAAGGTCACGCGGAAATTATCGTCAGGGCAGATGACACGGTTGACCTTAGCGAAGGCTCTTCTCACGGCCCCGCGGCTTCTCTTTCTGGATGAACCAACGGCGAGCTTGGATCCCGACATTGCCAATAAAATACGATCAATCCTGAAGGAGGAGCGTCGCTCGTCAGGATTGAGTATCTTGTACACTTCGCACAACATGCGCGAAATGGAAGAAATGTCGGATCGGATTATTTTTCTTCAACGAGGACGTCTCGTCGCGGAAGGAACAGCCCAGGCAATCGTGGAACGATTCGGGAAGGCGGACTTGGAAGAAGTATTCCTGAATCTTGCGCGGGAATCGAACGTACCGTCGACGCTATGAACGGAGCGCTCATGGATTTTGGTGCAGGATTTCTGGCCGGTGGTCTGGTCGTCAGCATGGCCTGGGGGATGTTCTGGCTTGCGATTGGCCTGATCGGATGGAACCGTGGTACCTGCGGGTGGCATATCGTGACGAGAGGACTTGTTGGAGGTTGTGTGCCCTGTGTGCTGTTAATCGGTTTTTTGTGGTGGTATCTTGGGACCGGAGGTGATGGGTTATGGTTTGCAAGCGGGTTCATCGGAATTCCAGGTCTTCTTGTGCTTCTCTCCTTCCGACTCATGCCTGATGGGAAAACAGCAGGCTCACATTTGATCGAAGGAATCCGATCCCTTCGGGCGGATCTCCTGGGAGCGCATCAAGGATGTGGGGGGTGCCGTCCTGATCATGAGACCTGTCGATGAAACTGCATCGTGTGACGGCGTTGATTCTCAGACATCTCTATCTGTACCGGCGAAGTTTGCCTCGGATTATGGAGATTTTTTATTGGCCGTTCTTGGATCTTGTGATCTGGGGATTTATCACGTTGTATTTGGCCAGATACCAGAGCGAAGTACCTGGGTTTGTCACATTTTTTCTCGGAGCCTTGATTCTCTGGGATGTGTTATTTCGTGCTCAACAGGGCATCACCATCACGTTTCTAGAGGAGCTTTGGGCGCGCAATCTGATGAATCTCTTCGCCAGTCCGTTGAAGCCCAGTGAATTTTTAGCCGCCACGATGGCGATGAGTGTGATGAAAGTGACCGTGGTTTCGATCGTACTGGCTGGGTGTGCCCTTATTTTTTACTCTTATAACGTCCTGATCATCGGCGTATGGTTGATTCCATTCGTGCTCAATCTTGTGATCACGGGCTGGATCATCGGGGTACTGACGACCTCCCTAATCATGCGATTCGGACAGGAGGCTGAAGTCTTGGCTTGGAGCATGGTCTTTCTGTTTCAGCCCATCTCATGCGTGTTTTATCCCATGGAGGTATTGCCTGGGTGGCTCAAGGCGATCGCTTGGGCAAACCCGGCTGCTCATATCTTTGAAGGGATGCGGGGAGTGCTAATCGCAGGGGAGGCCCCGTTCTCGAACCTGGTGTGGGCGGTCGGACTCAATGGGGTCTTGCTGGTCGGTGTCGTC
The DNA here is from genome assembly GCA_036984345.1 of Nitrospira sp. Taxonomy (GTDB): domain Bacteria; phylum Nitrospirota; class Nitrospiria; order Nitrospirales; family Nitrospiraceae; genus Nitrospira_D. Next base: position 54,396 of record BQXA01000026.1, read on the forward strand.
ATCTGGTTTTACCGGACGATGGCGTACTGTAAGGATCAGGGACTGCTCGTGCGGGTGGGGGAGTAAGGTTGTAATCTAAAAATCTCTGTGCTAATCTTGTTTGGACTCGTATCGCCGGGGGCCTCTGCGGTGCTGAGTGTCTATAAGAGGAGGCCCACAATGTCGATGTTGCCTTGTCCGGGAATTTCGTCGGAAGTCAGACCTAAGTCGCTGCTGCGATCGCGTCTTCGGCCCGCTCCTTCCCCGTTCCTCGTGCTCAAGACAATGTCATTATTTTAAAGGAGGAACCCCGATGGGTTCGAAGATCTATGTCGGTGGGTTGCCATATTCGGCGACCGAGCAGCAATTGAGTGACTTATTCGCGGCCCATGGCGCAGTCGCCTCGGCTCGAATTATTACGGATAAGTTCACCGGCCAATCGAGAGGATTTGGCTTTGTGGAAATGTCCTCCGATGCCGAAGCTCAAGCTGCGATTACGGCCCTCAATGGTTCGGATATGGGTGGCCGCACTCTTACAGTCAATGAAGCACGGCCACAAGAACCGCGCACGGGTGGCGGTGGTCGTGGTGGATTCGGTGGAGGCGGCGGCCGCAGCGGAGGCGGTGGAAAGCGTGACCGCTGGTAACTGACGACCTGCATGTGTGTGTAAATGGAAGGGGTGCCATTCACATGGCACCCCTTCTTTTTTCTGGCTACAATGGTGGCATCACGTACTCCGAACGGATGCTGAATGTCCTTTCCTCGTCAGACGGTGACCAATGATGACGGTCTTGGAATCAACGATAGGAGTGGCGGAGTTACCTTCGGTCTCGTTCCGAAACAGGCCGGTGGTCGTAGTGGAAAACTTTTGGTCTGCTGAAGAACGCCGGTTTTTCCGTGAAGGAATGAACAAGGCGACCTGGAAGCAGCTCTCAGATCTGGAGAATGTCCAGCAGGATTTTCCAGATTCGGGCAACTGGGCAAAGGCTGAAATCGGCTCAGCAGAGGGCGAGCACTTTCTTTCGCGGCTACAGCTTTCATGTATTCGAGAGCATGTTGAATCGTTCCCGAATATCGTCGGGCGTCACATTGGGTTTAGTTACTACTCCTATTCGGCAGGTGATTGCCTCTTAACTCATGATGATACCGATCAAGGACGGCTCACGGTGGGGCATCAGTCACTACGACGTCGAATCGCCGTCGTCAGCTATCTTCATGAAGAATGGAAACCTGATTGGGGTGGGGAACTGATCATCTACGCGAGGCGCGCAGGCCGATCGTCGGATTTGGTCGACCTTGTGCCGACACAGTGCATCGAACCACGTCCGGGCACGCTTGTCATGTTTACTGTTCCTCGGTATCACAGGATTTGCCGCGTGGATCTCACAGCCGGTTCGCATCGCCGATTGTCGATCGCCGGATGGTTTATGACTGAACACGCCTAGAAGTCGAAGAACAGGGGTTCGCGTGTAGATCGAGACAGAGCTTCACTGTGTGATGAATCGCAGCCCGGATGGTAGCATCTTCAGACCCTCAGCCGAACCAGTCGGTATCGTTGGCCGCGCATGCCCGTGGTTCGACCGCCAACGTCGGCGCCGGCTGTGCGAGTACGTTATGGATGAGGGTCATGAGCCGGTCCTTCTCGAAGGGTTTGGCTAAAAATGGGAGTGTTCCTCGCTTGATCCCATGACTGGCAAGTTCCTTGTCAGGGTTCCCGGACATGAGAATAATGCGGAGTCCGCTCCGGATCATGGTGGCACGGACGGCCAGTTCATGACCATTGACATGAGGGAACTGATTGGAGGTCGAGGCGAGTTGAAAGCCAGGCGGAGGTAAGACGAGGTCTGTGATCAGAAGGTCGATCGGTCCTTGGTGGTGCGTGCAAAGCCTGAGGGCTTCCGAACTTCCCTCGGCTTCAAGCACCGTAAATCCAGCCTCTTCAAGAAGAGCCCTGCAGAGGTTGATAATCGAGACTTCGTCGTCCACAACCAAGATGGTCGACGTAGCCGTTGCGGTTGGATTCTCCTGATGCTTTTCCATCTGCTGTAACCTATCACGGTCATCTTAGTGCTGAACTGGCTGCATGGCGAGCAAAACCACAATTTTGCTCGTGCGTCTTTAAATCGGACCGGAGGAAGACGGAGATGGTATTCAATGCTCGTTCGCACAGTTTCTTGAAGAGGCCGACCATCTCCACGAGCCGGACCCTAGGCAATCAAGCCCTCCTAATGGGAACGCATGATCGCTCACGATGGTTCCTTTTCTGTCCGACTGGAAGGTGGTACCTCTTGACCTGATGCGGTTGAGGGTCGCCGTTCGAGAAAGACGTCGACCTGCTGACCAGCATAAACGGGGAAGGACGGTCGCTCAAATCGATAGATGACCTGCAGCACCCTTGTGTCGACTCGCTCGGTATTGTCGCCCGTGAGTGATTTTTTGGGGATCACGTAGGGCTCGATGCGTACAAAGGTGAGCGGGATTTTCTGATCGGCCAACGATCTAACAGAGGCTGTTCCGCCGGCTTGCGGAACGACAAGTGGGGCATTGACTTCGTCGATATCGGCACGGATCTGCAATTGCTCAGTTTCTCCCAACAACATCAAGGATTCAGCCGATCCCAGCTGGGCGTATTCTCCAGCTCGAATATTGACCTGTAGGATCGTTCCACGTCTGGGGGCGCGGACCGTCAAACGATCCAATAGGATCGTGACTTCATCACGCTGGGCCATCGCCTGCTTGAGAGTTGCTTGGATACGTTGCGCGCCCCTTTTGGCCACCTCAAGCGCATACCAGGTGCGTTGAAGGTCATCCTCGCTGACGGCTCGTTCATCGTACACCGATCGGAGGCGTTTGAATTGGGTCTCAAGATCGCCGACTTTATACTTCTGCTCTTCGATCTGCGCCTGTAATGGGGGAATGGCCGCTTCACGAGTCAACAGCTGGGCGCGCAATTCCCGGTCATCCAGTTGGAACAGCGGCGCCTGTTCAGCGACCTGGTCTCCGACTTTGACGAAGACGTTAGTGATCAACCCTGCAACTGGTGGTGCAATGCGAACGTTCTCATTCACCGCTTCGATAATGCCGGAGGCGGCGACGGTTTGTTCATAGGGTGATCTCGGTGGCTCTGAGATTGGCGGAGGCATCGGGTCTTTCTGATTGGCACCCGTGAGCACCCATCCGGCGAACCCCACGCCTGCGATGGCCAGCCAGACGCTCAGTCGTTTCATGACGATCATGCGGTTCCTTCCTGCGGGATATGCTCAATGTTGACGATTCGTCCATCCGTCAGGTTGGCCATGCGGTCACCAAAGTGAAAGATGCGGCTGTCATGCGTGACCACGATGACACAGCGATCCGGAGAGCGCCCTACTTCCCGCAGGAGTCGCATGATCTTTTGGCCGTTAGGTCCATCCAAGGCGGCAGTCGGCTCATCGCAGATGAGCAGGCGTGGCTCGTTGATCAGAGCACTGGCAATCGCGACCCGCTGCTGCTGGCCCCCGGAGAGGTTTTTCGGGACGAATTCGGTTCGACCCGCAAGGCCGACTCGTTCCAACATGGCGCGTGCTCGGCGTAAGGCCTCTGGGCGCCGCATCTTCTGGATGAAGAGCGGCACGGCCACGTTCTCAGCTGCGGTCAGCGCAGGGAGTAGATTGAATTGTTGATAGATAAACCCCATGGTTTGTCCCCGAAAAGTAGTCCGTCTGCTTGATGGTAGGCCGCTGAGCGGAACACCCAGCACTTCGATCTGACCGTCATCAATGTCCAGAATCCCGGCGATGGCAGAAAGCAGGGTAGTTTTGCCGCCACCGGATTCTCCCACGAGTAGCAGCAACTCACCGAGATAAATGTCCAGGTCGATACCTTTCAGGACTGTGACCTGCGTGTCTCCGCTGCCGAAGGATTTCACCACATTCTGGGCACGCACGGCTGCCGGTCGTGAGTCGTCGTTCATCTTCTCTCTCACCGAAAGACAATCCCGGGTTCGAGTCGAACCAGTTTGATGATGCTGACCGAGGCCGACACAATGCAGATGGCAAGTAATGCCACAAGGACCAAAAGCAGCAATTGCCAGGTCTCGGCGAACGGGAGGTTGCCTCCATGCGCTGCCAAGAAGCCGAACAGTGTGGCCAAACCGACCCCGACCCCATAGCCTGTCAGCCCAACGGTGAATGCTTGGAGGGTGATCATTCGTGCGAGTGTGAACGTCGACGTCCCCATCGCTTTGAGCGCGCCGAACTGGCGGAGGTTCTCAACGGTGAACAGATAGAAGGTCTGTCCGGCAATGGCCATTCCCACGATGAATCCGAGCAGAATCGTCGTTCCGAAGTTGATCCCGATTCCCGTGTTTTTCAGAACCCACACGATGGTTTTCATGCCGAAGTCTTCGGCTGTGAAGGCGCCTAGGCCGGTTTGGCTCCGTATCCGTTGAATGACCTCCTCAACCGGAATCTCATCTTTGGCCTTGGCTAAGACATAGGACAAGGTGCGGCGTTCTCGAGGGACGTAGTGAATCGCGCGTTCATAGGTTGTGTAGACAACAGGAATATTGGTGAAACTCTTCTGTGTCTTAGCGATCGCGACGATACGGGCAAGTTTGTCGTTTAATTCAAAGACGGTCCTACCGTCACGACCGTCGGTCCTCCCATTCGTTCAACCGCCCATTGATCCAAGACGACGGCGTCCGGCTGAAGGATGTCTTCGAACCGCCCTCAAGAACTTCGGCAGGACGTCCGATCAGGGTTGCCGACTCAAGACCGGTCAGTGTGACTTGATGGTATTCGCCGTTAGCAAGTCTGGCTCTGAGAAGCCCTTTGTAGAGCGGAACCGCCCATTCTATCCCATCTATACTTCTGACACGATCAACGGCCGTATCAGCGATCGGCTTGACCTCATCGACTTGTGCAATACCTGGATCTGTCACCCAGATCGGCACATTCACATTGGTGATGCTCGCTTGGGACCACATCATCAGGCCCCAGAAGATTGAGCCCTGCTGAACGATCAACATCACGGCAAAGCTCAAGCCGCAAAGGAGCATGAGATACTTGGCGCGATCGCCGAACAGCATTTTAAGGGCGACGTAGTTCACCGTGTGTCCTCTGACTCGGGGTAATGAGGCGGAACGGGATCGACCCGAGGAAACAGAATCAATCGTACCTGATCGTACCGATGAAAAAAATAGGCATCGCTCATTGCCATCGGACAGATAGAAGTACCGAGTATGTCTTAGAACAGGTGGACCCGTATCCTCCACCATGCCACACGGGAAGAGGAGGGTAGAAGGCTGGGATTGGCTGTGTTGTCATTGTTGATTGTGGCGGCACTTAAGCGCTTCCAGACGTGTCTTATCCAAGGTCAGATGCATCGTTTTCTCTTGGGTAACGATGACAGCGCCGGGTGCCTGACCTTTCGCCTTTTTGACCCATTTGCGGCGTGTATAGATCACCTCACCTTTTCCGCTTTTCTTCAGATCACTGTAGAGCAGCGCCAACATGGCCGCGTCCCGGAGTGTTTCGAGTGGGGGGTCGCTACCTTTCGCGAGCCTCACGACGACATGAGAGCCAGGGGTTCCACGGGCGTGCAACCAGAGATCCTCACTTTTTGCCAAACCGAACGTGAGCTCGTCGTTCTCACGGGCATTCCGTCCGACGAAAATGGGCAGACCATCTGTGGAGGTGAACCGTCGGAAGGGGCCTTGTCGTTTGCTGGCGGAGGGACGAAGGTCGGCAGATGCCGGAGTGATCGGGAGGCGGCCAGATTGAGGGGCTGGGCGATCGGAGGGCTGCCAGCCTTCACGCTCGACTTCTTTCAACTCATCACGGAGACGATTCACTGATTCATCCGCTCGGTGAATGCGTGGTGTGAGCTCACGCTCCGCGGCGAGATATTTCCGATATTTGCGGAAGTAGTCATCCATGTTCCCCTGCGCCGATTTTGTCGAATCGAGTGGTATCGATATTTGAGGAAGGAGCTCGTCAAAATAATCCGTCACCTCAATATGGTCATCGCCTTTCTTGATCTGAGAGAGGTTCGCTTTGACCAGTTCTCCGTATCGAGCATAGCCCCGATAGGCTGTGGCCTTTGACAGGTCTCGTTGCCAGGCATCAAGCAATCGCAGTTCCTTTTTGATGGCCTTCTTCAGGAAACGGATTCGGGTCTCTTTAGCTTGAATAACAGCTTGTGCTGATGCCCGATCCTGGTAAAGGGCGTCGATCTCCGCCGAGATGGGGAACTGGGTGCCGGGAACACCGGTGAAGCGAGTCGGTGTTCCCTCATGTGCGCCTGTGCGTGTGGTTGGAGGGGTATAGAGTTGTCCGGCAAGGGCTTTCTGTTGAGAGAGATCTCTGATGATTCGGCGTTCGGCATTGAGGACCAGCAGATTGGCGCTCCTACCGGTCAATTCACATACAATCGTGCCTGCCCCCTCCTTCCCGGTGAGAACCAGCTCAACGATGCGGTCATTCGACAACTGGCGAATGTCGTCAATGCGGGCCCCTTGAACATGGGCTCGGAGAAATTGGCAGAACGGCGGTGGGGCCGGAGGGTTAAGTGGTGGACGAATGGTAACGTGAAGGCGAGTCGCATTCGCTTCACATGAGATCACTAGTCGATGCGTGTGCCCAGGGACTCGAACGTCGAACACGAGCATACGAGCGCCGGGCTGATGAATTTTCTGAATCCAGCCGCCACGGAGAGTAGGGGAGATTTCATGAAGGACCTGTTCAAGGTCTGACACATTCAGCATAGCGTGGGTATTTCATCTGGGAACAATTTCATGAAGAGCCAATGTACGATGTGTCGCATGTACAGGCAAGAGCCTCTCGAAAAGGCGTATCCACTATTATCACCGCGCACCTTGCGACCGCTCCTTCATTGCGCTAGAGTCCGAGTAACATTGTTCACTTCAATGTTCCTTCATGCGCCTGCTTGATACTCACCCTCTTGTGCGATTGAGAAATGAGTTTCGCCTGTCAATGCGGCGGTTACTCACCGACCTTTGCCGAGAACTGCATGCTGAGCACGCCGTTCTGACCGGAGAATTGTGCCTGCTGACGGGGCTCTTTGAACGTCTCCGCTCACGGTTCGCACTCGAGGCCTATTCCAATTGGAAAGTGGTCGGATGGATTGAGACGCTCAATGACCTCGTCTATTTCTTCGATGTGCTCAAACAGTGGAAGCTGGAAGAGAATCGGGCAGATTTTACGGAGCAGTTGTTCGACGAATGTCAGGAGAAGTTTTTTGAACACGGATACTGTGATGATCTCTTTCCAACGGGCAAGGCACGGGTCAACGGGTTTGAAAAACGGCTGTACGATCTGTGTCGGTCCTTGGCGAAGGAGTTGACTCAAGAGTCTCTCTGGTTTGATCCGGCCGTATCAGTCACGTGGTGTCGACAGCGAAAGCCGGCGCGGTGCTCGGTACAGGGAACCTTCAAGGACAATTTTGAGAAAGCCGAAGTCCAGGGAACCCTCTCCATTGGTGACACCGGCGAGTGGTGTCAGGCACCGGGCGACATCAGACGAGCGTTGCGACGATCGGCAGAGCACGTGGTATTTCTGGTGGAGCCAGCAAGAATTTCTGTAAAGGTCGGAAAGAGCGTTTCGCCGGTCTGGTCCGAGTGGGGAGCACAGGGACAATGGCAGTGGGTGTACCATCCGCCGAAGATTGCCATCCGGACAGATAAGCATTCGATCACCGTCGGCCCGAC
>BQXA01000027.1:0-60202 GCA_036984345.1 Nitrospira sp.
GCAACGTTGCCTCAGGGAACGTTCGTTGAATTGGTCATTAAGCCGGCTTCCGATGAAGAACCGATCAAGATTGAGACGGCCATGGTGTGCTCATCGAGGCCGGGATCAGTGGGTCTTAGCTTCCTTGAAATGGTGACCGCCGATAAGAATCGCCTCAGCCAGGTCATTCTCAGCTTGCTGGTTGGACAAAACCTGCACCAGAATTTCTTATCTTAGTCTTGCCTTGTATGCTCCACGCGTCATCAGGCGCTGTCACCAGGAGATTATCAATCAGTCGAACAGGCCCGAGGCGCACCGCTCCAAGCAGCACGGCCTTCCCTGTAACCATTGAGAGTGGTTCGAGCATGTGAGGGTCGCAGACTGCCAGATAGTCGACCGTCATGCTCGGCTCGGCTTTGACGGCCCGATGCATCGCCGCCTGTATTGCCTTCCCAGCACGAACACCTCTTCGGATCACGTCAGCCCCAGCCTGTAAGCTACGGTACAAGGTCGCGGCGCGCACTCGATCAGCAGGCGAGAGATAGACATTGCGTGAACTCAGTGCCAGCCCATCCTTCTCCCGCACTGTCGGTTGCACGACAATGGCCACACCAAGGTTGAGATCCTCGACCAGCTGTCGAACCAGCGCCGACTGCTGAAAATCTTTTTGCCCAAAGTATGAGATCTGAGGGCGGACAATCCCGAAGAGTTTGGTCACGACAGTGGCAACCCCGGAAAAGTGATGAGGGCGCACTTCCCCTTCCCATCGACGTGCAATCGTAGGAAGGGTGACGATCGTCTGAAATCCTTCAGGGTACATGGCCACTGCAGTCGGTTCAAAACACACATCCACCCCTTCCTTCCTGCAAAGGGCTCGATCGCGCGAAATGGGGCGTGGGTACTTGGTGAGGTCTTCGCGAGGGCCGAACTGCGTGGGATTGACGAAGATACTGACCGCAAGCGCGTCGCATCGCAAACGGGCCGCTCGAATCAGGGCGCGATGTCCGTCGTGCAAGGCCCCCATTGTGGGGACCAGCCCAATCCGTACACCTTCCCGCCGAAGCCCCTCACTCCAAGCAGTCATGGCATTCGGTGAACGGATGATCTTCATGTGCGCGGTGGTGAACTGCACGTAGGACGAGACCCATATTTCGTGGACGGCTGAGGAAAGAGCAGCTGCACGTGGGGTTGGTCCTGTACTTGTTCCAATAGTCGTGAAACCGATTGCTGGAGAACGGGATGCCCCCAGAGTGGGTCCAATTCATTCAACGGCATGAGAACAAACCGGCGGTGATGAAGTCGAGGGTGCGGGATAGTCAACCCTGGCTCCTGCATGACGCGTTCACCGTAGAAAAGAATGTCGAGATCGATTGTCCGAGGGCCAGAACGGTTGTCCTCATCTCGTCCGAGCGATCGCTCAATCTCTTGGAGTATCGCAAGAAGACTTTGAGGTGCAATATCGGTTTCAATCTGCACCACGCCGTTGAGGAACCACCCTTCCCCTGGATCGGTTTGGTCTCGAACCGGTTCCGTTTCATACAAGAGCGACACTCCAATGAGCCGTGAATGGGGAAGCAAACCAATCAGTGTCACGGCACGATCGCAATAGTCGATTCGGTCGCCGACGTTGGACCCAAACCCGATGAAGACCGTTTCCATAGAAGCCACGACACACGCGAACCGTGAAACGGGAAAAGCGGCCGTGAGACTGTGTACCCCTCACATATCGCGGCCGGCCTCTCACACGGCTAAAAACCTGCCTTGTGAACCCGCTCCACCGCTTCCGCAAGCCGCTCTTTAGTTGTACAGACCGTCATGCGTACATAGCCTTCGCCCGGTACGCCGAAGCCGTTGCCTGGTGTCGTCACGATGCCGGCCTTTTCCAGTAAATGCGCTGTGAAGGACGTCGAGGTATACCCCTTCGGCACGGTCACCCAGATATAGAATGCGGCGGGAGGTGCATCAACTTCGAGCCCCAGCTTTTTGAGCCCAGGGACGATCGTGTCGCGGCGCTCCTGATAAATCTTTCGGATGCCGTCGGTCACAGAGTCGTCCAGCTCAAGGGCGGTGATGCCGGCCTCCTGCACTGCTTCAAACACGCCGGAGTCCAACTGACTTTTTACCTTGCCGAGAGCGGCCAAAACGGCCTTGTTCCCGACGACAAATCCGATGCGCCAACCCGTCATGTTGTAGGTCTTCGAGAGGGAATGAAATTCCACACCGACGTCTTTGGCGCCTTCCACTTCCATGAAACTCACCGGGCGCTTGCCGTCGTAATAAATTTCCGAGTAAGCCGCGTCGTGACAGATGATAATGTGATGCTCCTGCGCAAACTCGATGGCTCGCCTAAAGTAATCCTTCGTCATGATCACCGACGTGGGATTGTTCGGTGAATTGAGCCATATCAGCTTGGCCTTTTTGGCCACGTCCTTCGGAATCGCACTCAAATCCGGGAGAAAACCGTTGGCTTTGGTCAACGGCATGAAATGGGCGGTACCACCGCAAAAAGTGGTTCCGACAGGATAGACCGGATAGCCTGGGCTGGGCACCAACACTACATCACCGGGGTCGACAAACGCCAAGTGAACATGCCCGATCCCTTCCTTGGAACCGATCAGTGTCAGGACCTCATCGGCTGGATCGAGCGCCACATTGAACCGTCGCTTATACCATCCTGCCACGGCTTTCCTGAACGATAACATGCCTTCATACGAGGGATATTGATGATGCTTGGGGTCTTGGGCGGCCTTTGCCAAGCTTTCGATGATGGGCTTCGGCGTCGGCAAATCAGGATCGCCAATTCCAAGATTGATGATGTCGACCCCTCGCGCAATGGCCTCCTGCTTCATCTTGTCGATAGCTGCAAAGAGGTACGGAGGTAAGGTCTTGATACGGGTCGCGACTTCAATCGGAAAACCGGCCATGGTGGATCAAACTCCTTTCGTATAATATCCTCATCTTCTCGTCACACAGTCGTTGCATCCACAAGTCAGAACATCGAATGTGGACAGTTGACACGAGGACGCTCGAATGTGTGAGCGAAGGAAACAAGACTACTTCAAGACTGACTAGGTAATCAATCTACAGCTGTGAGAAGGTGGTGAATCAGCCGATCGGCCATGACATGCGACTGGTGAAGGTGGGGCATGGCCACCGCCTTTACGAGGGAAGCAGTAAGACCCGCTTTGATCAAATCCGTCCCACATTCTCGGCACAGCGAGTCAATACCGCCCTCCTCCATTTCTAGATGAAAAAGGAGACCATAGGCATGCTTGCCATACCGGAATGCCTGGAGCGGCGCAACCTCGGATTCCACCAAAGCAACAGACCCCTTTGGCAGGTCGAAAATTTCCCCGTGCCATTCAAAGACGGAGAAGGTATTGGACCCTGTTCCGAATACGGGATCTTGTTTTCCCGCTCCCGTAAGATAGACCGGTGTCATACCGATTTCCAATGCCCTGCCTGACCGCACCTGCGCACCGAGTGCTTTCGCCATCAACTGACTGCCGAGACAGACTCCGATCACCGGGTTCCCCGCCAGCAGCGCCGATCTGATGAATGCGGTTTCCTCCGCGATCCAAGTATCTGAATCGTTCACCGACATCGGGCCACCCATCACGATGAGAAGATCACCGGCATCTTTGGGTAGGCCGTCCTGCGGGACCAGATACTGCTCTAGTGCGACTCCGCGTTCGGCGAGTGCCGCACGAAAAGCACCTGGGCCTTCAAAGGGAACATGCTGGAGACACACGGCGCGCATGGATAGATCCTTAAAACATCCTCTCTTTAGCTTCCCACTTCACCTCTCGGACATCATTGTCTTCCAGCCACAATTGTTTGCCTGTCTCTAGGACCCTCAGAGGAGCCCCTTTGTACCATAGCCGACAACAAGCCCTGAAGAAAAGAGCAGAAGATCTTCAATATGGTGCCCCCTTCTATCTTGAACCCTGAGCACGGTATCCTAATCACAGTACAGGATGAGTCGTTCGATTGCGCCAACGCTGAATGCTTGGAGGCTCATCATTCTGGTCGGAAGACCTCGACAGCGGTATCAGGCGTTCATGAGGAGGTCGGTGTGGTTGTTCCCACTGCGAAAAGGACGAGCAAGCGGAGACAGAGTGTAGCACCATCGATCATTCGTGGTATCGACCATGTCCTGATCCATACACAAGACCTGGAGCGTGTCTTTGCCAGGTTTCGCAATGAATTCGGACTGCCGGTCGTGTGGCCGATCAGCGACTATGGCCCACTGGTGTCAGGTGGTCTGCGTGCAGGCAATATGACCATCGAGATCGGTCGATTCGTGGAGCTTGATTTGCCTGGAACTAGGCTCTATGGGATCGGCTTTTCGCCATCTGAACCTACCTGGGACATCGTGAAGAAGTTGGTGGATCGAGATGTGCTTCACACACCGCCCGTCACAATACACTATGAAGGACTGATTGAAGCGAAGGCCACGCTCACCTTCTTGCGCGACTTGCTCGACGGTTCACCGAACACGTTGTTTTGGCTGGGGCGTCGGCTGGGTGGGGACACACGAATTGGTCGTGCGCTGTCGGCCGTGAGCACCTGGGTAGCCAAGACCGAAGCCGGTTCCCAGGCACTTGCCAAACTCCTGAGCGATTCGATGGCCCTCCTATGTGAGTATCACGTCGATCGCCATCCCGAACGGCTTGCTGAGCTGACGGCCGACTGGCAACGCACCCGACAGGGTGGGCCGTATGGCATTACGGAGGTGGCCGCCGTCGATATCGCGATTTCGACGAGTATCGTAGCGTGGAGAAGACTCCTTGATCGTCCAGACCTGCACCCGCGTTCGATTCATACATTCAGCATGGGACCCCCGCTCCGATTTCACGCCGGGAAGAGCAATCGATTACTGGGCCTTGAGTTTTCCTGTGCCGATCTCCGATCAACCGCTCGAAAGCTGATTGAGAAGCGATGGGCGATTGCAACAGATCGCGATAGAATCACCATCGATCCAGAACGGATGGACGGGCTAACCTTACGATTCAGCCAAGCTCCAGCTTCCACAGGTTGAAGAAAGCATGCCTCTACCGCATCACGCCATCGGTACCGACAGCGCGACACTCGTTCTTCCCCGCGGCCAGAGAAGTGATCTTTCGTTGCCACTCTTCAAGCGACCTGGCAGTCTATCAGCAGCTGCTTGTTGATACCTACTGACTCGGTTGTGCCTGCACACACTGATCCATGGACGGCCAGACAACAACAAAGACGTTCCGTCTTGCTCCGATGTCCCCGATCATTCGCTCCATCACGATGCTGCTCCTGACGCTGCCGCTCGGTTTTCTCGTGGCGGCATTGGGCGGGGCTTGGATTCATGTACTTCCATGCTTCATCGTGCTGCCCCTGTATGGATGGATCTGGCTCCGCTTTCGCCCGAGCTCCTTTGTCGTGACTGACCAGTCTTTGAACGTCATCTGGCCGCTCAAACGACAGGAGATTCCTCGTGAAACCATTTCCACCGTTCGTCTTCTCGACCGGGAAGAGTTGAAACAAGAAATCGGCTGGAGCTTGAGAGTGGGGGCAGGAGGGCTCGGTGGGGGGTTCGGCTGGCTGTGGACCACACGACATGGCATCATACACATGCACGTCTCTCGTACCGATCGCTTTATTTGGATTGAACGCAGACATGATCGCCCCTGGTTGTTGACCCCTGACCAACCAGAGAGGTTCCGACAGGCCCTATCCGGCTGATCCTGACCATCTTTTACGCCGACTCCTCTTTAGCCCTTTGGCGAATCTGCCGATTAAAGCATATGTCGAGCTCCGTCGTTGAGCACAATGCGATCGTGGAACAGACTGTAAACCCCCAAGATCACGCACGATCCCTATCCGCGAGGTCTCCGGAACGCGCCACGCCCTATTCGATACGGCAGCGGCTGACTTCCCGCTATCACGCATTCTGGTTTCGTCTGGGTCAAGGGTTAGCCTGGTCGCGTGGGATTTATCATGAACGCGCGTCGGGACAATTGGATCAACTCAGCGGAGTGGTTCGTGAACGAATCGAACGGCTTCAACAGCGATTTGACGTTCGGTTCGAAGAGTCTGCTCGACAACTGACGGCCCTGAAGCAGTATGATTACCTCGATATTCTAGAACAGGCCTGGTCAGGAATGCGACTTCCCCGTTCGAGAGGTGGAGTCGTTCAGGATATCGGCTCCAGCAATTTTTGGTACGCACCCGTCCTGCACACCTTCTTCCGTCCCGCTGAGTTGCTGGGAATCGAGGTCGAAGGACACCGGATCTACTTGAACGGGTATAGTCGCCTTGACTATGCACAAGGGTATATACACTCGCTGCCCAACGCACAGTTCATCGTCGGTGACTATGCCTATTACGAACGTCCGGCAGATATCGTGACGGCCTGGTATCCCTTCGTGACGCCTGATCCTGTGTTGGCCTGGCGATTACCACTCTCCCTCTTTACACCGCATGCCCTATTTTCACGGATCGCTCGTAATCTGCAACCCCACGGTCGATTCGTCATGATTAACCAGGGTCGGAAGGAAGCAACTATCGCGGCCGCACTCTGCAGAAAGGCCGGACTCACTCGGCAGGGTTCTTGTGAGGTCACCACTCCACTCCGGCCTCGACGCCCCCCTGTACTTTCGGTTTGGGGGCATGCGCAGAAGTAGCAGCGCGTCCACACGTAGGTTACAATCGCCCCATGACGTACCTCATCCAGAACGCTGACGATTTGCGCTGGTTGATCGGCCATACCGGCGGGTTCCGCTCTGGGTATGTCACCGACATCCGGATCACCAAACGTCGCCTGTTTGACGAAGGATCGGGACGCGAGGTGCCGGCTGGAACGACGATCGCCGTGACCATTCGCTATGAGGTACGGGAGTTGGTCCGAGTGGCGACGCTCACGATGACAGGGGTGACGGATTTTTCAGTGTTCGAGCAAGATGGAGTGGATTGTTCATCGCTCGGCATCATCCAGACGGAATGGAGCGCGGGAAAACTGCGATTTTGGTTCGACCCGCAGGGCGAGCTGTACGTCGTCTGTGATGAGGCCCATCTCGAAGAAGTCGCCGTTCCGTTCGTGACGGCTCGACATGCAACAGAACTCGCTCGGTGGGTTTTCCAAGGTCGGAATTCCCAGGGCCCCACTGTCGACTGGGTGTTAGACCAGCTGGACCGGGCGGGCCTGCCTTGCACCTGGAGAACGACGAATCGGAAGGCGGAGACACATCCCGCCGTGCAGTGGGAAGGCGACCTGATTCCAGTCCATAACTCCCTCGTCGACGAGGACAGTATGATACATGTGCTGGCCTATGGCCCGCTGGAAGGACAGGGCTTCGGATTAATGCTACGGGTATTCGGAGATCAGAACCAGCAGATGAGCCGTATTCTCGAAGTCCTGGCCGATCATATCACCCAGCAATTTCCTGGTGACTGTCTGGTCGGCACGACGATCATCCCGGGTCGCAACTGGGAGGCCTGGTTGGCACGGGAACACCATTCACGACGTAGTCAGTAAGAACGGAGGGGAATCTGCACGTCAGTGCACGTGTTCCGAAGAAAACTGTCCCTTCCCATTCCCCGCTGAAAAACCGGCCTCATCGCTACCGTTCAGATAGCCAGGAATGTGGTGGTCTACGCCGTTTCCGTTCGTCTGCTTCGCTTTTCCGTTCACACACTCGACCAACGCCCAAAACCGCAGAGGATTGACGCTCTGCTTCCTTGCAACATGCAAGGACGTCCCTTCCAACACGGTATTAAGCGAGAGATCCGTGCGCCAACCCAAGTGTTTGGTCAATGGGGAGATCACTTTCTCCACTGCAGCGATCACTTTGTTTCCGTTGCTGAAGTGGTTCAGCATGACAATCCGGCCGCCAGGACGACAGACCCGGATCATCTCATTCACGACCTTGCGATAGTCCGGAACCGCCGTGACGACGTATGCCGCAACCACCGTATCAAAGCTGTCGTCTTCAAATTCCATCGCGCCCGCATCCATGCGATGAAGCTTGACATGATCGAGTCCAAGAGCTCCGGCCTTTTCTTTGGCTTTCGCCAGCATGCCCTCAGAGAGATCGATCCCGACGATCCGGCAATGGCGCGGATACATCGGAAGAGCCAACCCGGTCCCCACACCCACTTCCAGAATGTGTTCGTTCGGCTGTACGTTCAGATTCCGAATGGCCGATTCACGTCCCTCATGGAATACTTTTCCAAACACCTTGTCGTAAAAGCCCGCGTACGTCGTATAGACGCGCTCAATTTTGATGGGATCCATGCTCTCCTCCAAACGTCGGACGACCCACTCGCTGCGTGCACTTTGCCGCGGAGGGTAGACAATCAATTCGCGATGTGTAGACGTAGGAATAAATTCTGGCGGGAAACCCCAGTGATGCAAGACCCGCCCGGAACGTCGCCCGTCGTACTCTAGCCAAACTTCTCTTCGTGAGTCAACAGATTCCTTGGACGACTTGGAAGTCGGAGTATCCGCGCGACACTTTGGTATGGGACACGAATCATCTCGTGCCACCGTTGTCTTGATTCACGCTCTACTCCTATGGGATAGCTACGGCCATGCTTCTCGCCGGCTTCTTTGCAACTGCCTTATTCATCGGATTGGTGGTCGGCGATTGGCTATATTTCATCCGGCTGACCCCGTACGCTATTCGGTATGGCTATCGGGTGGCAGATCGTTCAGAACAATGGCCGAATATCCCGCTGAGCACGGTGCGTGAACGATTCACGCCCCACGGTGTGTTGATACTCCCGCACGGAGTCGCCCGCTTTTACCCGGAACTATCTCAGATCGCGATTCGTCCGCAGTATCGATTCTTCTCGAAGCGGTTTCGCACAGCCTGGCCGGTGAAGGGTCTGATTCATCTTGTTCCTCACGATCACGCGCTAGGGACTCTCTGTGTAAAACGCATTCCTTGGTCATCAACGTTAATTACATTCTTATGGTTTGCACTGGTGGCCATCGGATCACTCACCTTCGTGGTTCAATACGCGATGGAAGGTGGATTTGCCTCGCTGGGAGGCGCGCTGGTTGGGCTCGGCATTATCGGGCTGGCGGGTCTTGTCTTGGCCTTCGGGCTCGTCACCCTCGCCTTTTCCTATCGCCTGGAAGATACCCGCCTGATGAAGGTCTACGAGGAGCTGCGCGAGACGCTCTCGAGTCCAGGCTCTTCCTAGCGGTCGCTCTCGTCACGACCCTACATTCGAAAGCACGCCAGGAAATGGTCGTACTCGGCGGGCAAACTGACTGCCGATCGATCTCGCACCAGGCCGACGATGATCCCACGATGCTTCTTCGCAAGACCTGAGGCTTCAAAGGCGCGTTGGAATTGCAGCCATCGCACGGCAGGATCGGCCAGGACTCGGGTTTGTTCTTCAATTGGCAGTCCATGGACCATGATCGTCAGGGTGCGGACCGCTTTTTCCACGCTTTCGTACGGCGGAGCCAGTTTGAGCCCCGCATAGAACGTTTCGAGGTGGTGGCGAAACTCCGCTTTAAGCGCCTGGAACTTATCAGGTGTGGTCGGTAAGACTTCTGGCATGATATTCAGGACAATGATACGGTAAGAAGGAGCCAGGTCACAACTTTTTCATGGAGGGACGTATGCATCGGATGGTCAATGGTTTCCTTGTGGCGATGAGCATAGTCGTTCTGGTTGGGTGTTCCTCATACCACCATCATCACCACGGCATGGGAGGAGGCAAGAGCGACGCCTATTGGCAGAAGGGCCAGCAGGATATGGAAGGACTGATCAATCGAACGGTACAGGACCCTAACAAGGCCAAAGAGGTGAATGCGCTCGTCGGTGAGATCATCAACGAACTGAAGGCCGGCCGAGAACAGGAACGGAACTATCACCGACAACTGTATACCCTCAATACGAGTTATACGGCAGAGCCTGCTGAGTTTTCGAAAATCCTCAACGAGGCGACCGTACAACGGGCGCAGAGCTCGGCCAAGGTCCTGAGTCTCCGATTCAAGATGAAGGAACTGATGACGGCCGATGAATGGAAAGCCATGTCCGACAAGATGCTGTCCTACAGCAGTCGGTATCAGCACGGGAGTGGCGGACCGAAGTCCGGCTACTGATGTGCCACCGGCGCGACCTTGAGCGGCACCGCCGTCCACGTCGCGCCGGCATCGGTCGATCGATAGAGCCCGCTCCCATTCGTTCCGGCATACAGAAGCTGCGAATTCTTGTGATTCATGGCCAGGGCGCGAATGTTGAGTGTGGCAATGCCCTGGTTCACTCCCTTCCAGGTTTTTCCACTATCGATGCTTTTCCAAACCCCGGCTGGACCACCAACATAGAGTACCGATGGATCGGTGGGATGAAGCAGCAGACTGCTGATAAAGGGATCTGACAACGATTCTCCGATTCGGTCCCAGGCTTCCCCCTTATTCTCCGTGCGAAAGAGCCCCTTGGTTGTTCCCGCATACACAACATCGGGATTGATCCGATCGATTTCGATGGCGTTCACACCCAGGGCCATGGATGCCATCAGTTCACTCTCTGGAATGAGTCCGGTATTGATCCGTTTCCACGACATCGCCCCATCATCTGAGCGATAGACTCCTCCTGTTGTGCCTCCATAGAGGATGGTGGGGTCCTTGGAATTGATGGCAATGGAGGTCACGATGTGGACTTCCTTCATGCCGTTCATCCGTTCTTCCCACTCACGACCTGCATCCTTCGAGTAATAGGCACCGACCGTCGTCGCGATATAGATCGTTTCGTTCAGCGCCGGGTGGAACACAAACTGATTCACGAACGACACATGTTCTTTTAATCCGACGTTGTGCGGCAGCCACCGCTGCCCGCCATCCGGGCTCTTGTAAACCGCGTCGCCCATCGTACCGGCATAGATCGTGGCCGGCAGCACAGGATCAATCGCCAGCGTCGTGACTCGACGGGCACTAAAGCTTGGAAACCGCTCCCAGGTCCCACCGCCATCGCGTGACTTGTAGACGGCGTCGTTCGTGGCAACGTAGAGGATATTGGCATTCGTTGGGTGCAGGGCAATAGAGACGATGGACTCGCTCTCCTTCTGACAGCCAAGAGAGAAGATCAAGAAAGGGAACAAGATTAACGCAATAGCGATACGAAGTCGCATCATGGAAGCGGACCTAACCAAAGCGATTATCTAGCAGTCAACCTGAGAAGCACTCCGGACGTCAAGCTATCCGAAGTTCACTACCCTGATCGATGGCTATGGCAGTGAATGGCCTTGACAGCCACACCGTATAGTTAGCTACCTTGATAACTGACCGGGGCTTGAATAAATTCGTCTCATGTCCCAGACGTTGAATCACCTGGATATACAAGTCTGTGTTAATCGATGATTAGTCTCTAGAGATAGGTTTTTCATACCAGCGTAGACTCTAAGTCGCGCTACGGGTTGCGTTGAACGCTTGAAAGGTCGTCCATACGTTCCGCAAACCAACCAAATGGAGGAACGGAAATGACATTCCAGCAGATTCTGATCAGCGTTTCCTGCGCTCTTGCATTCACTGCCTACACCGTCCAGGCCCAGACCACGCAGATCTCGACCGAGTACCTCATGACACTCTACGCGCCTCTTGAAGCCCCGCAGCAAATCGACAATACGTTGTTCATCTATACCATTCCCCCCGGTGTTGAAGGATGGGTCAAGGGTCCCAAGATTAAGGGCCGCATCATCCCTCCTGGAGGAGACTGGCTTCAGGTCATGCCCGCAGGCAATGCTCGAATCGACGCGCGGCAAACCATCAAGACGAATGACGAAGCCCTTATCTACCTCAGTTCCAATGGAATCATCAGCTACACCAAAGAGAGCTGGGATCGTTTGATGAAAGGAGAAGTGCTCACTGGGGAAGACCATTACTTCATCCTCTCGCTGACGATGCAGACCTCGGCAGAAAAGTATGCCTGGCTGAATCATGTTCAATGTATCGGCAAAGTGGTTGAAACGAAGCTGGGAGAAACTGCCTTCGTGAAGTATGACATTTACGTAGTTCGGTGAGCCTGCATCATCGTACGGGAGCTAAAAGCGGTCCCGTACAGGAATTCTGTCCAAGAGCCAAGAAATCTGATCCCGATATGTCACCGGCATCAGGACAACACAGGAGACCCATCCTGCCTTTGATACGCCAGAGGCGTACGGTTCACACGTTTTCATATTGGGAGGCATTCGAAATACCTAAAAAGCTGACCAGCAAGGCACTTACCAAATTCTAGGCCAAACGCGATGTGTGGCAAGAAATCCTGGACGGTGTGCGGGAGATCAAAGCCGGGGGAGGAAAGCGGACACAGCTTGATCCCAAGTCATATGTCCTCCCTGCGTTATTTCTCGTGAACTTATGTGCTGACCTCATTGCTGTCGTACCAACCATTGCTTGTACATGAACTGCCACACATCGGAAGAAGAGAGTCTTCTTGGTTGTCATGGATAATTTGCAGGCGCTATATGAGCGGTATCAGGCCGCAACCCAAGCATATGCGGAGCGGAGTTCAGCCGGCCAGCAAGAGTGGCACCAACCAGATGTTGTCGAGTTTAGCGAGTTACAGAACTTGCTGTTACCGCATGCTGAATCCGGAGATATGCACTGTCAGTACGCGATAGCCACAATCCTTTGGGGGGGTCTGTGCTGTGAGTCCGAAGATGACTGGATGGCAGGTTATCCAGAGAGGATTAAGGAAGCTACTCGCTGGTGGATAGCTGCGGCAACACAAGGACATGTGTATGCCCTCGATAACCTCGTTACATCGGGGATTGGACCTGAGGCAGAGCGTGCCAGAGAGGCATCTGACGTTCTTGAACAGGAGCGTGGTGACCTAGTAGGCGCCTCACACGGTATGCCTGTCTATGGGCCAGATTTTTTTGCAGAGCTCAGTAGGCGATTATATGGCAAATAGGATAAGGATGCGAAGCAGGCACCGCGGACAGAACTTCCCTGGGGCACGCTCTAAGTCCCGATCCATTGGACTAAACATCTAGTTCTCCTCTGAGCTTTCACCGTTCTAGCGTCAGCTACATCAGCCCCTTCAACCTCCGCTACGATGCCTCACCTGCCCTCTAGGAGAAAGATATTGAACCTCCTCATCGTCTGCGTCGCAGCGATCCTTGCTTCAGCACTCACGCTGTTTTCCGGATTCTGGCTTGGCACGCTACTGATGCCCGTAGTCGCCCTATTCTTCCCATTGGAACTCGCGATTGCGATGACCGCCATCGTCCATTTGACAACCAATCTCTTCAAGATTGGGTTGCTGGGCAGAAAAGCAGATCATCCTGTGCTGCTCAAGTTTGGGCTACCAGCAATTGCGGCCGCCTTTTCCGGAGTCGTGTTGTTGACGTATCTCGGGGAACTTAATCCGATCTACGAGTATCACGCATTTGGGAGCATTCGGCAGGTATCAGCACTCAAGCTAGTCGTC
Organism: Nitrospira sp.; assembly: GCA_036984345.1. GTDB lineage: Bacteria > Nitrospirota > Nitrospiria > Nitrospirales > Nitrospiraceae > Nitrospira_D. The sequence goes on from BQXA01000027.1 coordinate 13,401, forward strand.
GGGGTGCTCATCATTTCCTTCGTCACCTTGGAACTCTACCCAATTCTTCTCGGAGGCGGCGCTGGATCGCAAATGGCTTCCGCTGGGCGGCGTCATCAGTGGGTTCTTCGGTGGGTTGTCGGGACATCAAGGGGCCTTTCGCAGCATGTTCCTGATCAAGGCGGGTCTGGAGAAAGAGGCGTTTGTCGCCACAGGGGTCGTGCTTGCCGTTATGGTGGATATCGCCCGCATGGTCATCTACGGTGCAGATATTTCGACTCACGAGAGGGCCATTGACTGGCCGCTGGTCACTGCCGCCTGCCTATCAGCCTTTACAGGGGCCTACGTCGGCGCGAAGGTGCTCCAGAAGGTTACATTTCGGTCGGTCCAGCTAACTGTTTCGACGCTACTTACAGTGGTAGGAATTGGACTGGTGATGGGGTTGCTTTGACCCGCCCATGCGGCTCAGCGAACGAGCCTGAGTTCAGGAGATTTGGTGCGCGCTAGCGGTGGTTGACTTATTTTTCTCTTTCCGATTGCCACAATACTCTCGACTCCAGTTGTTACAAATGCAGCTTCCCATCACAACTCACCAGCGTCCACCATTGAACTTGCTCTTCGTGCATTGCCCAACTAAGCGACAGAGCCGTTCCCACTGCCTCACGTAGTCGGCGTACAAGTCCGTATTTGTGTTTAGGACAGGTCCGAATGCCCAGCCGCGCAGCTTCTGTTCGGTAAAAATCTCCTTTACCTTGGCTCGGACCACCCAGAGCGGCCATCCGTGCCATCCTCCCCATGGCTCCGATGTCCGAGAGAAGTCTGCTGTGTGCTCCAAATCGGCTGCCGCATACGACAGGCACCCTAAGTGTCGAAGTTGCCCGTTCTCCTCGGGAAAGGCGCTGTTGATACGTTCCACAGAGCAATCAATGGTGGCTGGTTTGAGGATTGACTCACTGAAGATCTGGAAGAACCCTTCCTGGGGAATGCCAGTTTTTAGATTTCGGACAGGAACAAGATAAAACCCCGTGAGATTAGCCGTCTGGAACGCCGTAGCCACACCTGATCCGATTACGTATTCCTGAGTCCAATCGCCAACCATTCCAACCATGTTCGGTTTTAGACGAAAGTGCGTCAAGGCGAAGTCACGAGCAAGACGGATCGGAGACCCCCCGCCGGCATGGAATAACGGCGCCTTGGCTTTGGCCGCATTATTCCAGTCGAAGTCCCGCCTTGTTTCGGCGATGAGTTTTCGGCACACAAGTTCAAAATGGGTGCTGGTGCGGAGTTCTGCCGCCGAAAATACAGGTTGGACGGAAATCCAAAAACCTTCTGCCGACTCTGCTTCGTCGAGGACGACGGGGAGCGCAGGATCGTCGATGGTGAGAGGATACCGCCCGTTGTCCACACCAGCTGCGGCCAACGGTGCGAGCCTGGTCACGATCTCGGCACTGCGTTTGTCTAATGGCAAGAGCCACGCACGGAGTTTCATGTCGATCCCATGGAAGAACCAGAACGAATGTGCACGGGGGCAGTCGAACGGAACATCACCCAATGCTGGCTCACAAAGCTGACAGCGACAACGTCGAGCCGTCATGTGGCTTTCAACCATCTCGGTGACCCTTTCGACGTCTAGCCCACCAGACCAAGATTCGACCACTGACTGGTCCAACTCAATCATCGGCCGAGCCGTTGGCACCTCAGAAGGGATGCACTCTACATACCCAAGCTGACCGAGAGGGAGAAACAGCAGAGGCTCATCCTGAGCAGGATCATAGGGATCAGGCTGAAATCCACAGGGGGCCAGGTAGTCACGCGTGAGCCGATCGTGGTTGGTGCGGTACCAAAGAGTTGCCCAATGTGAGAAAAGCCGCGCAGAGGTTTCGGCCATCCCTGCACAGCCGGAAAACGTGACTTGAATGTAGAAGTGGGGGCTTGGCTCAGAGAGGCGTTGGTCCCCACGCACATAGAGGGTCGGCAAGATCGTTCTCAGGTGTTCCAGTGCCGCACGTGAGGCTTGTGAAGGGGTTGCGAGACTGTACTGGATCCAGTCCAAGAGATCCGGGATGAGACGAGCGAGAGTCGGAGCAACTTGGAGTTCAATGAGTTGATCACCATTGGGAAAGGTGGTGACCTTTGGGAACGTTTGTGTTGCACCGCTGCCTCCCTGCCCAGTGATCCGACTCCAGAGAGATCGCGGATGGGCCGGGGAAACGAGATGCTGAGCCTCCTGCCACAATCGTGTGTCAACGGCACCAGGAATCAGATAGGCAGATCCCCCCATAGCCATCTCCCGACTCAGATGCAAACTCATTCTAATGCGACCTAGCTGACTGGTCCATGAATGCGTGAAAACCGGACGCAGAAAGCTACTAGCTAGCTTTATCCTCGCACAGGTATTTGACGATGAACTGATGAGCGCTACACTTGAGAGAAATCACCGGAAGGCACTCATGGGTGACCAAGAAGCTCAGCTGTTGAGCTCGCTTCTCAAGGAAATTCGTGACAATCAAAAACTCCAGCTGGATCGCCAAGCTGAAGCATTGGCACTGCAGCGGGAGCACTATTCCCTGATTCGGCAGCAAACCGAACGACACGAGCGGATCCAGGACCGAGCCGAGACCATGCAGGCCAAGGGGGTGCAGTTGATGACCGTTGCTCGTAAGGCGCTCTTTATCCTGCTCCCCATTGTCACCCTGCTGATCGTCTATGTCTCCTGGCTCCTTTTTCGCTAGATCGAGGACCTTTTCATGAGTCTTGCCAGCACATATCCTCACTACAGAAACAGTATCCGCACCCTCGGTGTTCTATGCGTCAGTCGGCGCACGCCGTACTGCCACGCTTTCCGCTGGTGTGAATCCATTATTCCTTCACGAAATGGGATGCGACTGGTTCTCGGATGGGGTCTAACTGTCGCGATTCCTGCTGTAGTGCTTGGCTATCTCGACGCGGGTGAAGTCGTTCTCTTTCTCTTCTTCGCCGTCGCTTCGGGCATGCCCTTCTGGTTCTTCACCCGATTCTCCCGGTTTGAGCAGGAAAATAGCGTCGCTCGCTAAACGACGTCACTTGACGCAACTATTTACTATTGCTTTCCTTACAGCTTTAGACGTTCGGTGTAGCCGGTCAGCTCGACGTAACCGTGACCTTTTATAGGTTTCCCTCGTTTGGTCCCGGTCACCGCCACCGCACCTTCCCAATAAGGCACCATGGTGCTGCGGGAGGTACGCAATTCCTGATCGGCAACGAGCGGAACAACGTCCAATACAAGGTCGAGTGAGGGGAACTTCAAGCGCCACCTCGCCGGATAGGTGGCCTTGCTCCCAGGGCTGGTCCAGGTGGCCGTCGATTCGATCTGAAAGTCTGTCACCTCGAGGTGTTGAGTCCGTCCATCTGATGATATGACCGTCCCGCTGGACGCGAGGTCCGTGGCCCCATCATGAAGCCGCATGCCATAGAGCATCAGCTCCGTGTTGTCGCCCAACTGGATGCTGAACCAGTCCCAGCCGACTTGCTCGGCCCCCAGTTCAGATGACCCAAATTCATGGTCCATCCAGCTGGTGCCGGATACTTCGAACTGTTCGCCATCGATCGTCAGGTTCCCCGTCGTCGAGAGTCTGGTCAATGAATAGTAGTGCGAGGCCTGACTCACATCCTTGCCCTTTTGGCTGATGCCCGCAGCACCATGCGCAACCGGAGGCTTGACAGGTTCGAGCCTAAGGGTGAGGGCATGTGTTTCATCATGAGCAACGAGGGTATGGACTCCGGCAGGATCCGGCTCAGCCTCGGCGCTCCACTTGTCAATCCATACGCGAAGTCGCGATTCGTCGGCCCCTGCCTTCCCCAACCCTTCGCGGCTGAGTTTCTCTGAAAAATGGAACTGCTTCCCGCTGATGTCGGTCACGGCGAAATGGGCCAGATAGATGTGATGCAGCGACCATTTCGAAGGCAGGGTCTTAATATCTTCCGGTGAAACCCCACGACGAAAAAAAGTCAGCTCGAAACCGAAGGATCGTCCGTTCGTGGTGTGCAGATGGCCCGTGTAATACCACCACTCGGTCCGATAGTTCGGATGCGAGCCGTGGTCTCTTGGAAACTCGTACCGGTACCCAGCGCTCGCCGATTCGAAGGGTGATGCAGGAGAGCCAGCACCGGATCCCTCGGCACAATCGACGACAAGCGCAGCTGTGACCAGTATCACGAGTAGAACACCCCGGATCATGTGGTTCCCCTTCTGATTCAACGTAGAGTACCAGGTTGGAGCCTGATGGCTCGGGCTGTTTATAGCACGCGCGTCAGCCTGCAAACAAATCGCTTGTCTGTGAGCGGCGTTTCACCGTTCCGAGGAACTCGCCGGTCGGTACCCATCGTTGACAATTTTCACACGCCTCAGCTATCGTGAGCTATGCTGATGGATCGAGAGCGTGGGCCAGCGAACCCTGGTTCGGCCAAGTACGAGGAAGCCTTCATCATTCCAAACCGGCTTCCAGTATTCCCCTTACCGAACGTCGTCTTTTTTCCAAAGACCTATTTGCCTCTCCACGTGTTTGAACCACGGTACCGCCGGATGGTGGCCGACGTGACGATGGGCGGTCAATGTATCGCCATGGCGCTCCTGAAAGAAGGCTGGGAGCCGGAGTACCATGCAAACCCGGCTATCTATCCCACACTCTGCATTGGGCGGGTCATGAGCGTACAGCCCTTGCCCGATGGCCGTTCCAACATCTTGCTCCAAGGCCTCGAACGGTGTGAGATTCTTGAGGAACACTTCGAGAAGCCCTACCGTGAAGCGACCATTCGTCTGACCTCCACGCCCTCGAATGAGGGGCTGTCCACCAATGTCAGGCGCTCGCTGATCGAGGTGCTGGGACGGTACCTTCAGGCCAGGGAGGACAGCGCGGCATGGCAGGGGTTTTTTCGTGAAGAAGTCAGCGATGAAGTCCTCGTCAACACACTCTCCACTTACTTGGACTGTACACCGCTAGAAAAACAATTTTTGCTGGAAGCCGACGGATTGCACCAGCGGGCCCGTCGGTTGAACGATGTGGTGCAGTTCATGCTGCACGAGCATCGCGGCGCAAAGGACTGGGATTAGATATGGATCGAACCGTCGCGATTGACGTCAGCCGTTTGTGCAAAACCTACGATACCCATAAAGCCGTCGATGACTTGTCGTTTCAGGTCTATGCCGGGGAGATTTTCGGCCTCCTGGGGCCGAACGGCGCCGGCAAGAGCACGACGCTTCGCACGCTGATCACCCTGCTGCATCCGACATCGGGGACCGCCACCGTTATGGGCTATGATTCCGTGCGCGAGGCGGATAAGGTGCGGACCGTGATCGGGTACGTTCCGCAGGAGCGGGCGATCGATCGGTTCCTGACCGGGCGTGAACACCTTCAATTGCTGGGCGCCCTGTACCATCTCTCGAAGGAAGAGGCGGCCAAGCGAATCCGTGAGCTACTTACACTCGTCGAGTTAGAGGCTCACGCGGACCGGCCGGCGAAGACCTACTCCGGCGGAATGAAGCGCAAGCTCGACATTGCCTGCGGGTTGCTGCCGGACCCGAAAATCTTGTTCCTCGACGAGCCGACCCTCGGCCTCGACGTGCAAAGCCGTCTCCGGATTTGGGAATACGTCCGGATGCTCAAGGCTCGCGGCATGACTGTCGTGATGACGACCAACTACCTCGATGAGGCCGATCAACTGTGTGATCGATTGGCCATTATCGATGGTGGAAAGATTAAGACGATGGGGTCGCCGGTTGAGCTCAAGATCGCGCTCGGTGGTGACATCGTCTCCTTGACCCTCAAGGAGCTCGACCGCATTCCGGCGCTCGAGACCGAGTTGAAGGGGCAACCAGCCATAACATCCGTCCGAGCCACCACAAAAGGCCTGGACATTCGCGTCGAATCCCCTGAGAAGGCGTTGCCCACCATTCTGGAATCAGCTAACCGATTGAACTGTAGCGTTGAGTTCATTCAGTACAACCGACCTCGCTTGGACGATGTGTTCATCGCCCATACAGGCCGGTCCATCACCGAATCGATACTAGAGACCGAGTCGGTATAAAGGAGTCCTGTGGATCACTACTGGCAAGAAATCAGCGCGTTGACGATGCGGTGGGTTCGGCGGTTGAGTCGCGAAAAATTCAGCATGCTGTTCACTCTGGTCCAGCCCATGCTGTTCTGGCTCATTTTCTTCGGAAATCTGTTCCAACGGGCAGCGGACACGCAAGTCATGCAGGCGCCCAACTACATCAGCTTTCTCGCAGCCGGGGTCGTCGTGATGACGGTCTTGAATAATGGCCTCGCCGGCGGCGTTGATCTGTTGTTCGACAAGGAGAACGGATTCCTCGAGCGGTTGATGTCTACTCCGATTCATCGCACATCCGTCATCTTGAGCCGATTTATCTTCGTCATGGCGATTACGTCGATGCAGGTCCTCGTCATTCTTGGTGTGTCCTATCTCTTCGGTGTGGAGCCCGCAACAGGCATCCTCGGCGTGGCGATGATCTTATTGATCGGGATGATGTTCGGCGTCGGCCTGACGGCCATCTCCATGGCCATGGCCTTTTCCGTCAAAAGCCACGGTGACTTCTTTTCTGTCCTCGGCTTCCTGTCTTTGCCGATGATTTTCCTCAGCTCCGCACTGGTCCCGCTGACCGCCATGCCGGGATGGATGAGTTTCTTGGCCCAGTTCAATCCGATGACCTGGGCGATCGATGCCGTACGCCCCCTCATCCTGTCCGGATGGAGTGAGGCGTTGCCTCATGTGGGGATGGTGATCGTCGTCATGCTGATCTTTGACGCGCTCTGTCTATACGGAGGGGCCAAGGCGTTCCGTCGCGCGATGGGCTGATCGCATGGGAAAAGCGATCGCTTGACGTCAATCATAATCCATTGGATTATGAAATTACGCTGTTGTCGTGTAGCTAGTGCCTGACGAAGCGGCAGAAACCTCCAAACGCAATGATTCCAGAAAGCCAAATTCGAGCGCTTATTCGACTGTTGTCCGATGAGGATGACAAGATCGTTCAAACTATCAGCGGACGGCTCATCGACATCGGCCCCTCGGCCGTCCCGCTGCTCCAGGAAGCGGAAATCGAGCAGCCCGAAATGGGGGACCGGATTGCGTCCGTCCTCGAAGAAATCCGTGGCGGAAAGCTGGAAGATGAGTTGACGAATCTGGTGACTCGTTCGAATGCATCTGTCTGCCTGGAAACCGGCGCCTTTCTCATCGCTCGTTACGCTTACCCGACACTCGACGTGGCACGCTATCGTGACCAGTTGAACATGATGGCGGACGAAGTACGAGCCAGGATCGGCTGTCGGGCGTCCGGCGAAGAAGCCGTCAATGCCTTGAATCGGTATCTGTTCACCGAACAAGGGTTTAAAGGGAATACCAAAAATTACTACGAAGTCGAAAACAGCTACCTCAACTGCGTCATGGATCGGCGTATCGGGATCCCCATCAGTTTGTCCGCTGTCTACCTCTTCCTCGGCCAGCGCTTAGGGCTTCCGGTGTTTGGTATCGGCATGCCTGGGCATTTTCTAGTGAAGTACGAGTCTGAACGCTACAAGATTTTCATCGATTGCTTTAACGGTGGTGCGTTACTGACCGAAAAAAACTGCGCCCGGTTTCTCACGGAAGCCGGCTACGGGTTCGATGACAAATACCTGCAGAAAAGCCCGGTCCCTGCGATTTTGTCACGGATGGTCAAGAACCTCTTGGCGATCTATTCCAAGGCTGGGGACTCGATCAAGACCGAGCGCTTGACCAAGTTCATCGAAATCTTGGGTGGAGCGCCTCGAGAAGAAGGGCTCTAACAGACTGCTGAAAAAATCCGCCAGCTGCGTTCTCACATCACTCAGAGGCTCAACCATGAGGAGGAATCGCACTGATGGAGTTTATCCGTTCACCAAGATCAATTTGGTAGGCGAACGGCTCACACGAAGTACGGTATGTACCTCCTCGCCTCTTCGCTCGCTGCGGCCTTGCTGGACAGCCTTTTTGAACAGTCTGTAGGATGCCACTTGTCTGATGCTTTGGACCTACTGACCGGTTCAATTCCAGCGCATTCAGAAGGTTCTCCAGCAATCTGCTAAAGCTTAATCGTCAGCAGATCTTTCCCCTTCCAGATCTTTCCTCGATATTCTTCGGCCGCCTGCGCCTTCACATCAGCACGATCCGCGACCGGGTAGAAATGCGAAAGGACGAGTTGGCCGACATCAGCCTCCTTCGCCACTTGTCCGCATTGGCCGGCATGGAGATGGGCCGGACCAGGGCGGTTGGCTGGAAACGAGCAATCGAGCACGGCAAGGCCGGCATCCTTACACAGCCCAATCACCTCCCTACAATATTGGGTATCTCCTGAATACACGAGTGACTTCCCTCGGTACTCAATTCGATAGCCGACGCTCGAGAGATCAGGAACGTGCACCACTGGCTTGGGCACAATACGGGTGTCTCCGATCCTGAACGGCCTATCTGTGACCTCCTTGAACGAGACCTTGAACGGCGCGGGTGAAAAGCTTGGGAAGCTTTTCATAATCGAGTGCAAGAGACGAATCGTACCTTTTGGTCCGATTAAGGTCATCGGCGGCCGATGGCCCCCACCAAACTTCGCGTAGATCACGGCATCGAAGTAGAACGTAATAAAGTCGGAGAAGTGGTCGGCGTGAAAATGAGAGAACAAAATATGCGTGATCTTGTGCCGATTGACCCCGGTCTTAATCAAGTTCATCAAGGTACGCGGGCCGAAATCAAGCAAGAGGTGTTGATCGGTGCGCACCAGATACCCGGCCGCAGCACGGGTTGGATGGACGTTGGTTCCTGAACCGAGAATGGTCAGACGCATGGGCACGAATACAGCACGACAATTAATGCAACATAGTCCTAATCAGAAGGCCTGGTCAAGCCGACGATGTGAGAGGCGATTGATTGACGACTCCTTCATCACATTCGTAAGATCACAATTCCATGCAGAAACAGATCCGAAACGAACAGGGTGAGATCAACCCCGCTTGGCTGATCGTTCTGGTGGTCCTCATTGTGGCCGGAGTGTGGGTCTGGAAACGACTGTCGATCGAGGCACAAGACTATATCGTTGATCAAGCCGTGCCGATGACGCTGATCGGCTCTGTGATTGCCCTGCTGTTGTGGATTCCGATCAATGCCCTTCGTCGCCGCCGAGCCACGTCGCAGGAACGAACCCGCCTTCTGGCATTGTTTGACCGAGCAACCGTCCAGGAGAAACGGCTGGATCTGGCCTTTGCCCTGCTGGAGAACAATGACTATCGAGTTGATGGATTGGATTCAGCCGTTCCTGCCTTAAAGGAGCTGTTTACCACAACCTTGCAGCGAGCCCTGGACGACAAACAACATCGGATCAGGGGAATGGCCGCCAGTCACCTGGGTGCGTTGCAAGATCGGTCAGTGGTACCGCTGTTGCTCAAGGCCTTGGAAGACGACCATGCCTATGTACGCTCGTGCGCCGCTTTGGGGTTAGGACGGCTGAGAGCAACCGAGGCACGTGAACGGCTAAAGACTGTCATGGAGCATGACTGGGACCAAACCGTCCGAAGCCGGGCACGAGAAGCGCTGGAGCGGATGCGGGAGTGACAGCGACATAGCTTCCGTCTCGGTTTATTCCTACACCCACTCAATCACGGCGATCTCTGGACGACAATTAAGGCGAAACGGCAGGAAGGACCAACCCAACCCTCGATTGACGTACAGTCTGTGCTGGCCTGACTCGTGCCAGCCTGCGATACGGCCATTGCATCCAGGAGGAAGCCAGAAGGTAGGAATGCCCGGTATCCTCCACTGTCCACCGTGACTGTGCCCGCAGAGAATCAGATCAATGGCATGGTGCGGTTCGACGAGATCCAGGATATTCGGCGCATGGGCCAGCAGCAGCGTAAAGCGATGGTCCGCACGAGCGGGGATACATCGAAGATCGGCTCGATGGAGCGAGGGATCATCGACCCCAGCAATCACCAGCTCCCCTCCTCCGGTTGAGATAATCGCACTTTGATTCACCAGGAGCGTGATCTTGTGCCGATCGGCCAGTTCGGCATACTCTGCTACCGGCACACCACTGTAATGGTCGTGATTGCCCAACGTTATATATACAGGTGCAGTGGTCCGCAGGCGTTCGAGAAAACGAAAGAGATGCGGCAGGCCATCCGGCACATTGAGCAGATCTCCTGTAATGAAAATCCAATCTGGGCGGAGCTGCTCCACAGTGGTAACAATCTCGTCATGACGCAGGTGATATCGGTCAAGGTGTAGATCGGTGAGGTGAACGGCACGACGACCGGCGAGAATGGGATGGCTGTGAGTGAGGACTGAGACTTCATGATTGGACAATCCCCATTCCCAATGTGGTGCAAGGTTGAAGGCTCGGTATAGGGGCTCACTCAAACAATAGCCGACGAATGATCGAAAATGGTCAGGCCATGACACCCTCTGCCTTATGCTCATTCCACAACCTGCGCTTGGACGAGTTCTGTTGAGATGGACTGAAAAAGTATAGCATGGGGTCGTTTTTCACCAGATTTGACAACACATTTCGCCCAATCGCCGTAACTCCAACAAGGCCACGCCTGTGACGCGATCAATCGACCCCTTTCTCACTGCCGACACCCCTGGAATCGGTGGGCACATCCGCACCGCGCCAGAAGACTTTCAAGTCGAAGAACGGCCACTCTACCTTCCCTGCGGCGAAGGAGAACATCTGTACGTCAAGATCACCAAACGAGGCCTTTCTACGCCGGATCTTGTGCGTCGACTTTCCTCATCATTGGGCATCAAGGCGCAGGCCATCGGAGTTGCGGGCTTGAAAGATGCCCGAGCCGTCACCACGCAGATGGTGTCGTTGCAAGAGATCCCATCGGAGCGACTGGCAGGGATCAAGATCGACGACAAAATCATGGGTTTCCAAATACTCGGACGCCATCGCAACCGCCTCCGAACCGGCCACCACGCCGGCAACCGTTTCCGTTTGATCATCCGCAACGTGGCTGATCACGCGGCTGAATCCATACCGGCCGTTCTTCAACAATTGAACACCCGCGGTGTACCCAATTATTTCGGCCCCCAGCGACAAGGGAGGAAGGGTGACAACTATGAAGTCGGTGCCGCGCTGCTGACCGATGCGCGGCGGCGGGAGAAGATGAATCGAACCCAGCGGATCTGGTACCTCAACGCCTACCAGTCGTTCCTCTTCAATCGGATGCTGGCAAAGCGGATCGATGAGATCGACCGGCTCTTCGTCGGCGACTGGGCTATGAAACACGCGAATGGCGCTTGCTTCCTCGTAGAGGACACCGAAGTGGAGCAGCCACGCGCAGATCGATTCGAGATTAGCCCAACGGGAATCCTCTTTGGCTCTCGTGTGTCCTGGGCCAGTGGTGAACCTGGGGAAATTGAGGAAGCCGTGATCGCCGAGGCAGGCACGACCAAGGAGGCACTCGTCGCTGCTGCTAAGGCTTGTGGATTCCGTGGGGAGCGCCGCGCATTTCGCGTTCCCCTCACTGAACTGGACTGGTCACTGGACGACCATGTTCTCACTCTCTCGTTCGGCATGCCCCCCGGTGCCTATGCGACGAGCGTGCTCAGGGAACTGATGAAAGCACCACCCGTTGATCCGTAGCTTCCTCGCTTCCTGTTCTTCAGCTATGTAAGCCTGGTGGTACAATAGACTCACAGCCAGTGAGTCGGCTATGAATCTCCATCAAGAACGTGTCGTTCTCCAGGGTCACATCATCGATTCGCTCCTGTTGCCCAAGGTGTTGGACCTCATCCTCATGATGGGGGGAGCCTTCGACCTTGAGGATGTGCAGATCGGCAAGACACGAGAAGCACCGTCGCGTGCCCGCATCGTGATCCGAGCGACATCGAAGGCACTCTTAGACGACATTCTCAAGGCGATTCAACCGCACGGCGCCTCAGTCGAAGATGAGGCCGACTGCCACATCGGTGTCGCACCGAACGATGGCGTGTTACCCGACGACTTCTACGCGACGACACATCTCCCGACCCAAATCCGCCTCAAGGAACAATGGATCAACGTGGATGGGATTGAAATGGATTTGGCCGTTCGAGTGGATGCACGGCAGTCAACCGCCCGTGCGATCCCAATGGGTGAGGTCCGGAAAGGCGATCACCTCGTGATCGGCCGAGACGGGGTCCGTGTCGTGCCTTTGCAGCGTCCCCAAGAACGAGACGTCTTTGGCTTCATGGAATCGCAGGTCTCGGCAGAGCGGCCCCATGGTCATGTCATCGCCGACATCGCGTCACGAATGCGTCATCTCCGAGCACAACAGCATCAAGGCCGTCCTCAGTCTAAGGTCCTGCTCGCAGGAGGACCAGCCATCATCCATGCTGGTGGTCGAGAGGCACTCACGTGGCTGATCGAGCAGGGCTTTATCCATGTGCTGTTCTGCGGCAACGCACTGGCAGCCCATGACATGGAAGCCGATCTCTATGGCACCTCGCTTGGCTATGGGCTCAGTGTTGGGCGCGCCGTTCGGCACGGCCACGAGCATCATTTACGAACGATCAACCGGATTCGAGCGATCGGAAGCGTTGAAGCCGCGGTGACCTCCGGCGTGATCAAACACGGGCTTATGGCAGCTTGCGTTCGGCAAGGGGTGCCGGTGGTGATGGCTGGAACGATTCGCGACGACGGCCCCCTACCAGGCGTGATCACAGATTCGGTTCTGGCGCAGCAGGCGATGCGGGCCCAGATTCCCGGCGTGGGACTGGCCTTGCTGGTCGCCTCGACGTTGCACTCGGTCGCCACCGGCAATTTGCTCCCGGCGACGGTTCCGACAGTCTGCGTAGACGTCAACCCGTCGGTGCCGACGAAACTCTCCGATCGCGGCAGTTTCCAGGCCGTCGGTCTCGTCATGGATGCCGCGTCATTTCTCACAGAAGTGGCTCGGGCCTTGGGAAGGACGACATGAGTCGGCTACTCGTCTGTCCTCCTGAGTTTTTTGGGATCGAGTACGAGATCAATCCCTGGATGCGGCTCAGCAATCGAGTGGATCGCCAACAGGCTGTGCGGCAGTGGTACGAACTGATGAGAGTGCTCGAGCAAGATCTGCATGTCGCCCTGGAGCGGATGACACCCGTATCAGGGTTACCTGATCTCGTGTTCACAGCCAATGCCGGGGTCGTTGTCGGACACACGGCGGTTATCAGCCACTTCCGGTATGCGGAACGGCAGCGAGAGGAGGCGTATTTTGAACGATGGTTTCGTGAGTACGGCTATGATGTCATGACGATTGAGGGAGGCCTGTGCTTTGAAGGAGCCGGGGACCTCCTAGGTTTTCCGGATGTCTGGTTCGGTGGCTATCGGCAACGATCGGATATCCGTGCCTTCCCGATTCTCAGCGAACGTTTTCACCGAGAGATTATCCCCCTCGAGCTCATGGACAATCGTTTCTACCATCTTGATACCTGTTTCTGTCCCCTGAGTGGCGGTGAGTTACTTTATTTCCCATCCGCATTCGATGCCTACGGCCAGGCTGCCATCACAGAACGTATTCCTAGTGAACTCTGTTTTACTGTCCCTGAAGCTGAAGCCCTGAATTTCGCCTGCAATGCCGTTTGCATCGGCAAACATGTTGTCCTTCCCGTAGGAAGTCCTGCGACGCAAGCCTGGCTCCAGGACCGGGGCTATACCACCCACGCCGTCCTCCTCGATGAATTCATCAAATCCGGTGGGGCCGCCAAGTGCCTGACGTTGGTACTGGACTAGTGTGGCTCAGGACTTGCTCCTGAAGAGAAACGCGCCGTACATCCCGGCAATCGCAATCGTAACCAGCTCGATCGTCAGTAGCATGCGGCTGACAATCGCCTCTGGGGTGGGCGGAGACAGGATAAACGACATCCCCAGAAATTCAGGCTGCTGATCCGGCGGAGTCTCCCACGGGGGAAAGAGGATGCCCAGAACCAGCAGAACGACCATTCCGTAGAGAACGTTGATATTCAGTTGCTCCGGAGCTTGTCGAGGAGAGCGCGATGCGGACGAATCAGTGCCTCGGCCATCGAGTCGCCCACCACATTGCACACAGAACCGATTGATCTGCGGTTGAGATCGCTGACAAGCTGGGCAGACTTGCATAAGCTAGATTGACGAGTCCAGGAATGTGGGGACCATATCACGAATGGCCATAGCAATTCCTAGCTCCGTGGCCAGAACAAGGGAGATGAGCCCAAAGCCCCTTCAATTCGTTGACAGGGTCTTTCGGGCCTTCCTATAATCCGCCGGTCTGCATGAATGATGACGATTTGGTCATGAGGCTGGTTACGGATGTCCTCCACGATCAACAACATCGGCGTGATTGGAGCGGGAGCTTGGGGAACCGCCCTAGCCAAACACCTCGCCGAGAAGGGACTGGCAGTTCGTCTCTGGGCCTATGAGCCGACCGTCGTTGAGTCGATTAACACCTCCCACGAAAATTCGGTGTATCTGAAGGGCGTCACACTCCCTCCAGGTTTGGTGGCGACCTCTTCCCTTGGAGAAGCCCTTCATGCCTGCCACGGCCTTCTCTTCGCCGTTCCTTCGCACGCCGCACGCGCTGTCATGCGGGAACTCGCGCCTCACCTAGGTAATGCACGGCCGGTGGTATGCGCCACGAAAGGGATCGAAGAAGAATCCGCCAAGCTGATGACTCAGGTGATGGAGGATGAACTGCCGACACCTGCGCATCGCGCGTTGATGGTTCTCTCCGGCCCCAGTTTCGCATCCGAATTGTCGGAAGGGCGGCCCACAGCCGTCTGTTTAGCGGGCAGGGATCACACATTGGTACGAAGTTTTCAAGAAGTCCTAATGACGTCCACCTTTCGCGTGTACGCCGATACAGATGTGCTTGGCGTACAACTCGGTGGCGCACTGAAAAACGTGATGGCGCTGGCCGCCGGCGTGATCGACGGCCTGAACCTTGGCCTCAATGCTCGCGCAGCGCTGATTACTCGAGGTCTGGCAGAAACCATTCGGCTTGGAGTGGCAATGGGGGCTGACCCACGTACATTCTATGGCCTATCCGGCGTGGGAGATCTCGTGCTGACTTGCACCGGCGCGCTGAGTCGCAACCATGCCGTCGGCGTACAACTCGGCAGAGGAGATCGGCTTGAGACCATTTTGGCCGGCATGCAGGCTGTCGCCGAGGGCGTTCGAACGGCTCGCGCAGCACTCACGTTGGCTCGCCGCCACCGGGTCGACATGCCGATCACTCAAGAGATCAACGCCGTGCTGGACAACAAGAAATCCTGTCAACAGGCGGTCAGTGATTTAATGGAACGTGATGCAAAGCCAGAGAAAGGGTAGAGATGAATCCAGAAGGGCTTAAGCGATTACTCCAAGACGTACGCCAGGGCGAGGTGTCCGTTGAGCTGGCGCCAGAACGATTGCGGTCCTTGCCGTATGAGGATCTTGGATTTGCCTCCCTCGATCACCATCGATCATTGCGACAGGGATTTCCCGAGGTCGTCTTATGCGAAGGGAAAAGTACGGCTCAGGTGGTGGCGATCGCACGAGCACTTTTCAAGAAACAGGGTCCCTTTCTTGCCACGCGTGCAGAACCATCCGTCGCGCGCGCCATTTGCAAGCTCAATCGGCGCGCACGCTACTATGCTGATGCACGTCTTGTGGCAGTGTACCCGTCGAAATCGAGGCCACGAGGTCACATCCTCGTCGTCACAGCCGGCACAGCGGATCTCCCCGTTGCCGAAGAGGCCAGGGTCACGGCCGAGGTCATGGGAAGTCGAGTCGAGCGGCTGTACGACGTCGGCGTCGCGGGTATTCACCGGCTGCTCGGTCGAAAAGAACGGCTATTTGAAGCCCGTGTGGTGATCGTGGTCGCGGGGATGGATGGGGTCCTCCCGAGCGTCGTGGGGGGCTTAGTGTCGTGTCCGGTCATCGCCGTTCCAACAAGCCGTGGCTATGGGGCAAGTTTCGGCGGAGTGGCCGCGATGTTGACGATGCTCAATTCTTGTGCGGCGGGCGTCGGGGTGATGAATATCGACAATGGATTCGGTGCGGCTTGCCTTGCGCATCGAATCAATCTATTGGGGCCGGAGTCGTAGGTACGAGCGCGCCCACCGTCGGCCACTTCACGTGGAGTGTTCCGCGCTTCGGCCAGCCGACCATCACCGTTCGAAGCCCCTTCTCCCCATTCAACAATAATTTCGTCCGAACTTCATACGAATAGGTGCCTACCGCGGCAAGCTGCTTGCGTTGATCCTGACCATCCCAGACAAGCTCGATGGAGACCGTTTGCCGTTCCGTTCGTTTCTCCGAGGCAGAGGAACTCTCGACAGGCTGCCGGTGCGACAGAAATCGTACGGAACTCTTGGACGGAGAGCTAATGAGCGAGCTGACTTCCAAAATGAGATCTCCGCGCATCTCCTTGGGAAGTTGAACCGTGACCGAGAATTGAAGTGGCCCGTTCCCGAGCGTATACGGTCTAGGCGCAATCTGAAGGTCGACGATTTTGAGCTCCGGTTCAGCCCGTGGAGCCCGAGACGGCTTGGCCTTTGACCTGACTCGGGAATCGCTCTCTGCCGGAATGAGTAGCGTCAGGGATCCGCATAAACAGAGCAGTGCAAAGAGAACGCTCCTACGGCTGATCCGACTCGAAGGCCTAGAGGAAGACCCAAAATCTGTCATCGTGAATGGTCCAGAGGGGCTCGGCAAGGGGGTCGATCGTCACAACACAGCTGCATTCTATAGGGGGATAACACAGCATCTCTCGGCTGTCAACGAAGCTTGAACTAATGAACAATGATTGCCGTTCACTTGCGCCTTCGGTAAGATGTCCGGTCATTTCGCCTGGGCCGGACGAGGTATGTAGTGGGCCGACATCTGCATTTCGATTGTTTCTCGGGAGTCAGCGGGGACATGGTGCTGGGAGCCCTGGTAGACGCCGGGTTGCCCTGGGACGAATTGGTCACCGGCCTTCAAGCCTTGAAGCTCAAAGGATACCGACTCCACAAACGTGAGGTGCAGCGCGGCTCGCTGCCTGCCACAAAAGTCGATGTCATCATTCAAAACGGATTTCAGAAGCCACTGACGCTCGCTCGCATTCGTCAGATTGTGTCTACCAGCACGCTCCCAGACCCGGTCAAGGAACGCAGTCGATCGGTATTCGACCGACTGGCGGAAGCAGAAGGTCTCGCGCATCGAGTGGCCGTCAAGGACGTCCATTTTCACGAAGTAGGAGTGGTGGATTCCTTCATCGATGTCGTCGGCGGGATCCTTGGTTGCCATCTCTTGAACGTAACCAGAGTCACCTCCTCAGCCATCAACGTCGGCTCAGGGTCCATCCGGACCTCCCACGGAGTCTTGCCTGTTCCAGGACCGGCTGTCGTGGCCTTGGCAAAAGATCTCCCAATCTACTCCGAGGGACCGCGTTGCGAGTTGGCCACCCCGACCGGCGTGGCGTTAGTGCGGACCCTCGCATCTGAATTTGTATCAATGCCGACCATGAAGAGTGTGGCCGTCGGTTATGGAGCGGGGGACCAAGATCCCAAGGATTGGCCGAACGTACTCCGGGTGTTCTTACAAGATGCATCCTCCCCTGATGTGCGCAGGACCGAACAGGTGGTGCAGATTGAAACAAATCTCGACGATCTGAATCCTCAGACGTATGAGTATGTCATGGAGCGATTATTTGAGGTTGGAGCCGTGGATATTGCACTCATCCCCATCACGATGAAGAAAAACAGACCAGGTGTTGTCTTGAGCTGTCTCACCAGACCAGAGCGGATCGATGCCGTCCTTGAAATCCTCTTTCAGGAAACCTCCACGCTGGGGGTCCGGCTTCAAGAAATGACTCGTCACGTGCTCCCCCGTCAATTTGTGACTGTCACAGTCCCTGGTGGAACGGTTCAGATGAAAGTTGCCGATATCGGTGCAGGATGGACGAAGGCCTCGCCGGAGTATCTCGATTGTAAGAAGATCGCAACAAGACCCGGGCGGCCCCTCAAAACGATCATGGAAGAAGCCATGGCGACCTATCGACAAGATCTCGCCAAGAGGAAACCAAATTCGAAGCGAGGTCGGGCATGACCGTCTTGCTCTATATCCTACTCTTCTTCGTCTCTATTGTTGTCACCCTTGGCGGGTGCGCACTCTTCACCAATGCCATTGAATGGTTGGGCAAGCGTCGAGGTATTTCCGAAGGCGCGGTCGGCAGCATCTTTGCGGCGATCGGGACCACGCTGCCTGAAACTTCAATCCCGATCATTGCCATTTTCTTCGGGGAAAGTGAGGAGGAGATTGAGGTCGGATTGGGCGCCATCCTCGGCGCCCCATTCATGCTGAGCACGCTGGTGCTCCCGATTTTGGCGGTGCTCCTCTTGCTCTATGCTCGAGCCGGGAAGCGGACGGCTCGTTTTCAGCTGAATTACAGAGAGATCATGACGGATCTCACGTTTTTTCTGTTCGGCTATCTCATCGCGCTCGGCTGTGCGTTCAGTCCATCCAGGCTCGTCCATCTTCTCGCCGCCGGCCTATTGATCTGTCTGTACCTGTATTACATGAAGGTGAAATTTACTCCGACCGATGCGGAAGAGAGTAGCGAATTAGAGCCGCTCATTTTCGACAAAGGCGCGAGCACACCCTCGTACCTCATGATCGGGCTTCAAGCATTCTTAGGTTTAGGAGGATTGATCTTAGGTGCCCATTTGTTTGTCATGGCAGCCGAGTCGATGGCCGGACTGTTCGAAATGTCCCCGTTGATTTTGGCGCTGTTGATCGCACCCCTCGCCACCGAGTTGCCGGAGATGTCCAATAGTTTTCTCTGGCTGTACCGCAAGAAGGACCGTCTCGCCGTGGCAAATGTCACAGGCGCGATGGTGTTTCAAGGCACCTTACCCGTTTCGCTGGGCTTGATCGGCACCGACTGGATGATTGAGCAGTCTGCCTTGACCAGCATGATCCTAGCGGTACAGGCTGTGGGGCTGTGTCTGTTGCAGATCTTGATCGGAGGCCGGTGGCGCCCCTGGCTGCTCGCAGCAGGAATGGTATTCTATATCGGCTACACGCTGCATCTCTATGCCAACTAAGACATCATCATCCAGACCGCAGGCCTTACTTCCCCTACTCGGAATCACGATGGGAGATCCGGCCGGTATCGGCCCAGAAGTCATTGCAAAAGCTCTCTCCCAACCTCGCCTGCGAAAGGTTTGCCGACCAATCGTCATCGGCTCGTTACCGGTGATGGAACGAGCGATCAAAGCTCTGAGACTCAGACTGACCGTGCGTCCTGTGCAGAGCCACGAGACGGCCCTCTCTCGACCAGGAACGGTCGCCGTCTTGGACCCACTGGAGACGCGGTTGCCAACATTTAAACCAGGCCTCGCAGCTGCCGAGACGGGCGCGGCATCGGTCACGTTTATCAAGAAGGCCGTGGAATTGGCTCGACTAGGTTGTCTCGATGCAATGGTAACGGCTCCCATTAACAAGGAAGCCATTAATTTGGCCGGCTGTCACTACCCAGGGCACACGGAACTGTTGGCAGATCTGACCAACGCAACTGAGTCCGGTATGATGATCGTGGGCGGACCGTTACGGATCATGTTTGTCACGACTCACGTCGCGATCAGAGATCTCCCATCGATACTCACTCAGGCAAAAATTGAACAAGCGATTCGTTTGGCTCAACTGGCACTGACGACCTTGTTCAGAATCAAACGGCCAAAGATCGGCGTGGCTGCCCTGAATCCCCATGCGGGTGAGCATGGCTTGTTCGGCGATGAAGAAGCTCGCATCATCCTTCCAGCCGCACGGGTCGCCCAACGGCAGGGGATTCTGGCCAGCGATCCTCTGCCGGCCGATACCTTGTTTGGGAAAGCGGCAAAAGGCCAGTATGACGGTATCGTCGCCCTCTACCACGATCAAGGGTTGATCCCATTGAAGCTTGTGGCGTTTGGCACGTGTGTCAATCTCACGGTAGGACTGCCGATTATACGGACCTCGGTCGACCATGGAACCGCCTTTGACATTGTGGGAAAAGGAATCGCCGACCCGGGGAGCCTTGTAGAGGCCATGAAATTAGCTGCGAGCATTGCGCAACTCAAGACCGGACAAAGGCATGTCCGGAAAGGATTGTCCGGACATGTCGCCTGACGCAGAAACCGGCCTTTCTATCGTTCTCCGACAACTTGAGGAACTGGAGGCTCTGGCGAAACAGACCCTTCAAGACCTGAATACGGTCGCCGGGACCGAACGGCTCTTAAAATGGAAGGCACGTACCGCTGGGCTCATCTCGAATGCAGTCGGCCAGCAACAGGGCTCCGCCTTCGCCGGTATCCAACCAGGGCCTTCGTTCACCAATGATTTGGTCGAAGAGTTTACCGATCTTGTGGACTGTTATCGCCTACCGCTGCAGACGCTCGCCAAACAGTTGTCCCAATCCCCCTCGTCCAGGAGTTGAGGGTGGACGTTTCTCCCCCTGCGGCCCTCAAACACCTCGGGCAAAATTTTCTGATCGACCCCAACATCATCCGTAAGATCATTGCACTGGCGGAATTGTTACCGACTGATCGCGTATTGGAAATCGGACCTGGTCGCGGTATCTTGACGGAAGCCCTGTGTCGATCCGCGGGTCATGTCACGGCTATTGAAATCGATCCTCGCCTGTTTGCGTACCTATCCGAGCAACGATCCCAGTCTCAGAATCTCACATTGATCCTTGGCGACGCGATGGCGTATCCGGTCGAACAACTGCCGATCGGTACGATCGTGGTCGCAAATCTTCCCTATTATCTGTCGACGCCCCTTCTTTTTCGTCTACTCGAGCAGGCCCATCGCATCCCCCGACTTGTACTCATGCTTCAGAATGAAGTCGCCGACCGCTTAGTTGCGAAGCCTGGACGTTCAGCCTACGGAATCTTGTCCGTTATGGCTCAATATTCGGCAGATATCACCAAAGCCTTCAAAGTTTCCCCACAATGTTTCCGGCCCAGACCAGATGTCGACTCCGCCGTCGTGTTGCTGCGAGTCAAGGAACCGACGAAGGAGACCGTTGAAGCCAGAAACCAGTTCGCAACATTCGTGAGAGCAGCCTTTGCGCATCGCCGCAAGACGCTGGTCAATTCACTCAAAGATCAAGGGTACGAGCAGAAGCACGTGGAGGCGGCATTAACGACATTCCACTTCTCTCCTTCCATCCGAGCTGAAACTCTTTCTCTGGATGACTTCATCGCATTAAGCCGGCACATCCATTGCCTCCCATGAGGAGTAAGAGACTGGTTCTTTTCCAGCGGTTCACTGTTGAGTTCCGAATCGACGCATCTGAGTGTCGCTCGTCCTCGGGGGTTGGATGCGACGGCTCACGCCCAACACCTTACGTAGGATATTTGTGAATTTTGAACATGACACGCCGGCTCTTATCGCGATCTGGATACCCTGTTTCATTTCGTAGCAGATCTTGCCTCCCACGTCCGTTCGCAACGGCTTTTTGCAGGAAACACTCGTAGGCCCAGGGAAGTCGATCTCGGACAATGTCCAGGCTTTTTGCGAGGACCGCAAAGGATCGTTCCTGACTTAGTCGTAGGTTGTGCACATCATCACCAAGATCGTCGGTATACCCTTCAATTGCAAATGACTCGACATCATGTCCTTCGGGACCACAGATCATCGACGCGTACTGGGGAATGCTCTCTACCAGAAATGCCTCCGAAGACGGCAAGAGTGCGCTCTTCCCAAAGTCGAACCCTAACGCGGCATCCGGTACCGTCAAGGTCAGGATGTTTGCCCCTCTGGGCTCCGGAATGGTAGTTCGAATATCTCCGAGTGTTTCATTCTCTGCCGCAGTCGCACGAGTGGGAATCGATTTGGTGGTTCCAGTATCCACGCGTTCGATGGACGCCGCGAACAACAGAATGAAGATCACGGCCAGTGAAGTCATGAGATCAATAACCCCATGGGTCAGGACAGAGGACTCTTCGTAACGCCCTGACTTATACGACGCCTTCATCCGTTTCCTCGAGTCCGTACTGTGTCATCGGTCGCGTTCTGCGTATGACTCTTCAGCTCATGAAACATTCCTTCGATCTCAGCTTGCGTGAGATGTACCGAGGTAGATTGACTATTGATCGACCGGGTGAGTTCCTGCATGGCCTCCAGGACGGGTTTCATGATCGGCTTCAAGGCACGTTGCACTTCATGACCGATCTCAGCTGCCAGATCATCCGATTTCATCGAAGACTGTCTCGAGCCCAGTGTTGTGAGAGCTTGAGTTGCAGCAGTCAGGGCCGTAACCGTCGAGTTCAGGCGTTGTTGTATGACTTCGACGAGTTGCATGGTTCCATCGTGCTTGATTGCGCTCGACGCCGTATCAGGAGCTCCGGTCCGCAATGGAGGAGACGCGCTGTGGTATTCGACGGCTTTCTGCGGGAACAGTTCATCCAACAGAGAGAGACACGTTCGGTATTGGTCTTCCAACCTGTGCCAAACTGAGTGTTCCAGAAGCGTGAAGGCGTTGGCGCAGGCTAAGCCCACGATTGACGTGACAAACTTTCCGGACAGTCCGTTGATAAGACCTTGAATGCCTTCGATGTGAAGTTCGTGTGCGTGGAGCTTACTGAGACCGATCAGAAGGGCAAGAAAGGTGAACAGTAACCCTATTCCAGTCAGGAAAGAAGGAAGCTGTCTGTAGAAGCGCACGTTGAAGTGACCCGCACAGAGGACTTCAAAGGAAAAGAACTCCGTTGCCGATCTCTGGCTGTGTACCGCCGGCTCGAGAAACCATGCGGGTTGCTCAATCAGTAACGTCTTGCGGTACGAACACCATTCCTTCGCCAGGGCCTGTTCAGCCCGAAGAGTGCGATCGAGTAGTTGAAGATCATCGAGGTCGCGCCGAGTTTCCGTCGTCTCGCTCGTATTCCGAGGGGGCCGGGCGAGGGCCGGAAGAACAATCCAGTCCTTGGTAGACTGTTGCCGTGCACGAACCAGCGGCAACACGGAGGAGTGAAATCGAGATAGGGTCTGTCGTAACGCGAGTCGGCCGCGGAGCAGTGTCGCGCTCTGCCACAGGGAAAAGGCAAGAATCCCTGCGGCGCCGATCCAACTCACCATCGGACTCTGAATACCTCCGATCAGAGTCACATCTCGACTGAGGGCTACCCAAAGATCGCTCAACCGCTCCCCCACAACCACCTATAGGCTTCACTCGCAACCCCATCATCATCTTGAGGTCGCACGAGGTCATGGCGTGTTCCTCAATTTTCGTGCCAGAGAGTTATGCCCACATAATTGTGCTGGAATCAGCGAATCCCTGCCGATACGGCGCCCCCGAACAGAAAGTTTTTCCAGGTAGAACGGCAAATCTTTCCGCGTGCCTTCCCGTAACAGAACTCCCTGTCACTTCTTGAGGAATCGGATGACTCTGAGCAATATCATACCGTCACTTACAAGGAGTCTTCTGTACTGTAGGGGCCAGTAGAGAGTTCAAGGAGGATCCTGAGCATTATCCGGTTCGCACTCGATTGAAACCCCATGTTCGTGTTATGGTTTGGCGTGTCTGTTGTATACTCACAATCACCCTTGCTGTTTTAAGAGTCCAAAATCCCGTGACACCTCCAAGATCTCTGAGAGTTCTCATGACTGTGCTGTTGGTTTCACTGGGGGTAACCGGCTGCGCCAGTGAGTTTACTATTGTGGGAGCTTCAGGAGATCCCCTCCTCATCTCACGGCGTGGATTTTCCCCCGATGCATGCACCGCCATGGTCAAGGATGACGCAGCACGCATGGGTGTGACACTACGCTATGTCCATATACGTGGAAACGCCGCCGGCCGTTCACTGTTATGGCCCTTTGAACCCGGATACGCCTGTGAGGGTGGGATAGGGCCGGAGCAGGGGCCTGCCGGAATTTACCTACAGAGTCCTTCTATTTTTCATCGTAGTTCCTAGTCAATTGACTCTTCCTCCACCGCGTTCCTGTTTCACCTCCAATCTTTATTGGTTGCCCGGCCTGTGAGGGTACCCACTGGCATCATGGTCTATAAGATCGGTCCTGCCATTCGCGATAGAGCAGACGGGGTTCGGATACCTTCCGGTTGTGTATCCGTAAGAAGTCTATGAGGCCTTCCCATCACAGGTGAGCTCTTCCGCGATTCGCTTGTTGGCTGTGTGTCTTAGGCTATACTTATTGTAGGTTCTAGGAGATGGGTCTGTGAGTATGACCGTCCGTTCGATGACCACCCAATGATCAACATCCTCTTGGTTGAAGACAACGACGTCGACGCCCGCCTCACCCAGGATATCCTGGCAGAATGGAGTCTGGAACAGTTTGAGATTACCCATGTGAGTCGCTTGAGCGATGCCTTTAAACATCTGGCTCGTGCGCGCTTTGATGCCGTTCTCTTAGATCTGTCGCTTCCGGATGGTTATGGACTTTCAACGGTCCGGCAGATGCAAGCCGCAAATCCGACGATCGCGATTATCGTGTTGAGCGGTCTTAACGATCAAACACTCGCGTTACAAGCGGTGCGCAACGGGGCGCAGGATTACCTCGTCAAAGGTGAGCGGCAATCAGACCTGCTCGCCCGCTCAATTCGGTATGCCATTGAGCGAAAGCGGGCTGAAGAGCGTTTGACCTACCTTGCTCAATATGACCAATTGACCGGCCTGGTGAATCGTACGCTGTTCCGTGACCGTCTTATTCAGGCCATGGCCAGAAGCAAACGACTTCAGCAACCGCTTGGTCTGATGCTCCTCGATCTGGATCAATTTAAACCTGTCAATGACACGTTGGGCCACAACGTAGGGGATCAGGTCTTGAAGTTGGTGGCGGAACGGCTGCACGAGTGTGTCCGTGAAGTGGATACGGTCGCGCGTATGGGTGGAGATGAGTTCACAATTATATTGGAAGGGCTGATGTGTGAAGAAGATATTACGCTGGTGGCAGAACGAATCACGAAATCACTGGCCCAGCCCTTTCAGATCGACACCCACCAGGCGTTGATCGGAGTCAGCATCGGGATTACGGTTTATCCGACGGACGATCACGATGTCGATGAGCTGTTGAAGCACGCAGATGCCGCCATGTACCGCGCCAAGCAGCCCGGCGGCAGCTCTTTTCAGTTCCATATCCCACACGACGTACAAGCTACGACGTACAAGCTACGAAGTTGCCCTCAACTCCGGATAAGCGTTAACCGCACGGACCTAATAGGGTATGGGTCCTCGCTGCGTCGTACAATTCTGTATCCGTACTGATGAGGCGTCGGAAGCATGGCGTGGCCCACGAGCGTACTATCCTTTTCTTAACATCTTGTTACGATTTGATTTTGCACCAAGAGGGCACACCTCTCTTGGCACAGTCATTGCGTAGTTCGGACGTGTGAGTTCCGCTGCGCAAGGGAGGATCAGTATGGTTCGGCAAAAGATCATCGTCTTCATACTCCTGCTCATCCTCACTCCCACTTGCCTATCGCTCGCGGCTCCTACCCAACGGCAGGATTCGACTCGTCGACTCTATGATCGAGTGATGGACGAATTTAAACACCGGGATTACGCGGCAGCGATGGCAGGCTTTCAACTGTTCCTTGAACTGCACAGTCAATCGTCGCTGGCGTCCAATGCCCGATACTGGATCGGAGAATGTCAGTATCGCATGGGGCGGTACCGGGATGCGTTACAGTCGTTTTATGATGTCGTGTCGAATTACCCGGTCAGCCATAAGCTCGCGGCTTCTACGCTAAAACTCGGTCAGACCTACAATAAGTTAGGTGATCCCGAGAAGGCCAGACTCATGTTCGATCGCGTTGTGGAGCAACACCCAGATAGCGCCGAGGCTGAAGTGGCGCTCAAGGCCCTGGAGGCAATGATACCCACCGATGAGACTAACGCTTCCTCGGAGTAAGAAGAGGGCTTGGTGGAAGCGTTCTCTCCTCATGATTCTTCCACACTCAATTCGAGCCTCGCAGTAAGGTCCGGCAGAGAGTAACTCTTTTTCGCCTGGAGTTTCATGAGCTTGATCCCCGCTGCATTGAGGACCGATTCAATAATGCGCTGCGCCTCTGGCTCACCGGGCCTTGGAGATTCATGCTCAATTTGCACCACACATTCGACGAGGCATGTTCCAGGATGAATCAAGACGAAATCGACTCGCTTCAGTGCGATGTGGCGCAGGATCTGTGACCGTGCACGCTCACCGGCATCAACCGCTACGAACGACCACAATGGCACTTGAGCAAAGACGAGATATCGCTCTTGGACGACCAATTGAAGGAGGTTGTAGAGGGCAATCTCCTCTTTCCCAAGTAACGGAATCGTACTGATTCTGGCGTCATGGGGGATCTTGAAAGGCAAAACCTGCTTCTTTCTTCGACGTCGGTTCCTCCTCAACACCCGAATGCCTAAGACCAGGAGAACGATCACAACCCCGAGCAGAATGATTTTCATCGGCAGCTATCTTTTCCCCCTGCTTGGGCGTAATCGTTCAAACCATCGTGGTCCGCTCGGAACAATGCACCCCAAGAGCCTCGAGCATGCGGCGCCGGTCACTGAAGGCACGTTTCCACTTTGCTCCATCACGGTCTGATACGCTAATACGGCGAAGGCGACCGATTCAAGCGCTTTACTATCCCACCCATGTGATTCAAACGTTGTCACTGGAATGGGAGCATAGAGGGCCGTTAACTGCCCCATAATGGCACGGTTCCGGACTCCGCCTCCCCCGACAATCACTTCATCCACCCTACCTTTGATCCAGCGTCTGGCGGTACCCACAGCCTCGGCAGTCCATCGGCTACACGTCGCGAGAAGATCCTCCATTGGCATCGAGCGTGTCTGTTGCCAGCTGAGTAATTCATCAAGCATCTTTGAACCGAATGCCTCTCGCCCGGTCGATTTAGGTGGTGGCTGAGAAAGATATGGATGAGCGAGAAGTTTTGCCAATAAGCGCGAATCAACCTGTCCTTTGAGCGCCAAACGCCCTTCCCGGTCCATGAGGGAGCGTCCATTGGTCTTGCGCGACATGATGCCATCCAGAACCATATTGGCCGGACCGGTGTCGAATGCGACCAGTCCTTCTGTCCCGGATCCTCGCGGCAGATAGGTGACGTTGCTGATACCCCCCAGATTCACAATGAGGCGCGAGCGGCGTGGGTGCCGAAACAGCAAGGCATGAACCCCCGGCGTTAACGGAGCCCCTTGGCCACCGGCAGCAATGTCGCGTGGACGGAAATTGGCGACCGTCGTGATCCCCGTTCGTTCGGCGATCACCGCCGGCTCAGCAATTTGCAACGTGGACCGTATGGAACCGACGTTTATGTCTTTGATCCCTGCCGGCAGATGATGCACCGTCTGGCCGTGCGAGCCAATCAAGTCCACCTCCTCCGACGTCAAGTCGGCGGATCGGATGACGCCCAACGCTGCGTCGGCAAACCATTCTCCGAGGAGGGCATTCAGGTGACAAACTTCCGCGACTGTTCCCGAGACCGAGGCGGAAAGAATGCGCTGCTGCAATGATCGTGGGTAGGGAAGTGAATGGAACGCCAGCATCTCTACCTGAATACCGGCCTTCCGTCGATCAATCGAGACGAGTGCAGCATCGACTCCGTCGGCCGATGTTCCTGACATCAACCCCACAACTTTCATTCGTGTGATCCTTTCGTCATGCCGTCATGAAGTCGTTCAGGCAAAGTGTGTGCTACGCTAATGGAACTCCTTCCAGTGGTCAAGGAGTCGAATGGACAGGGCCTAGAAGAACGTCCTTCATTGTGGACGTCGTTGACTCTGAATAGCCTGGATGGTAGGGTCCCCGCCGATGTTTGCGGTCAATTATCTCTGGAAATGTGCCGCCTTAGCTCTTGTGGCCGTTGTGGCTGGCTCCTTCACGCCATGTGTGACCAAGACAGAGGCCGGTGAGCCCATCCCGGTGGTCGTCACGATTCCGATTTTGAAAGATTTGACCGAACAGGTTGGTGGACCGTATGTCCGCGTCACCTCTTTGTTGAACGGCTACGAGAACGAGCACACCTATTCCCCAAAACCTACTGATTTGGTCGCCGTACGAAAGGCCAGGTTGTTATTCGAAGTGGGGCTCGGGCTCGAGGTGTGGGTCTCGTCGCTGGTGAGAAACGCTGGGAGCAAAACGTTACGTGTGGTCACGACCTCCGATGGGGTGGACCTGATTCAGGATGGTGGCGATACGCACGAGGAGCACCATGGCGGAGACCATGAGACCAAGCAGGACGGCAATCCCCACATTTGGCTGGACCCGGTAAATGCTCTGACCATGCTTCGACATATTACCGATGCCCTTATCGAGGCGGATCCGAGTCATGAAGCTGACTTCGTCGCAAATCAAGCGGCCTACCAGCAGCGATTGGGTCGATTGCAGAAGGAACTACTCGAGCGAACCCAGGCCCTAACCGATCGGCGTTTTATCGCCCACCACTCAGCCTGGCCGTATTTGGCGAAGCGCTTCGGTCTTCATATTGTCGGTACGATTCATATTCAGTCCGGCACCGAACCTTCTGCCCTTCACCTCCAATCCCTGATCAAAACGGTCAGAAAAGATAACGTGAGGGTCATTGCTTCCGAGATTCAGCTAAGTCAACGGCTCCCGGATCTGCTTTCAAGAGAAACGAAAGCCCGTGTTGTGGTCCTTACGACGATGCCGGGCGGCCTGCCTGGGACGGAGACCTACCTCGACATGCTTCGCTATAATGTGCTCCAATTGGCCGGCGCATTGGAAACCAACTAATCGCCTTCAGAATACGTGGTGTGCCGACGGAAGGAGCCGTTGATCCGTGGCTGATCCTCAAGAACCAATCATCCGGTTTGATCATGCCTCATTTGGATTTCCAGGGCTTATCGCGCTGGACGATATTTCACTAACGATTCACGACGGTGAGTTCGTCGGAGTGATCGGTCCTAACGGATCAGGAAAGACCACGCTCTGTCGAGCCGTCTTAGGGTTGCTCGCTCCTATCGAAGGGCATCTTCATATCTTCGACTGTGCTTGCGATGAACTCCGGTGCCATCATCGTGCGATGATCGGCTATCTCCCGCAGAAAGGGGTCGTGGACCGGAATTTCCCCGTCACGGTCCTCGAGACTGTGCTGATGGGTCGCTACGGCGCACTGGGCCTGTTCAAACGTCCGGGAAGGAAGGATCATGACATTGCACTAGAAGCGCTTGACCAGGTCGGAATGGCCGCACACAAGGATAGTGCGCTTGGGCAACTGTCCGGCGGTCAGCAACAGCGTGTTTTTATCGCCAGAGCTCTTGCCCAACAACCCAGAGTCCTCATACTGGATGAGCCGACGACCGGACTCGACATCACCACACAACACAATGTTATTGAACTGGTCCAGCACCTGCACGCTGAACTCAAACTCACGATTCTCCTGATCACACATGATATCAATATGATTCGATCGAAAGTCGATCGCTTCGTTCTGCTCAAGACGAGGTTATTCGCGGCAGGGCCGCCATCGGAGGTGCTCAAGCCGGACATCCTCCAACAGGTCTACGGCAAGGACCTGGTGATTACTGAAAAAGATCTCGTCATCGTAGAAGATTATCACCATCACCACTGAGCAGCGATTCCAAGCCATGCTTGACCTCCTCGCCTACGACTTCATGCAACGCTCTCTCCTCGCGGCCGCAATGGTGGGCGGTCTCTGCTCAATCATCGGGGTGTTCGTCGTCCTCCGGGGATTAGCGTTCGTCGGAGCGGGGTCGTCACATGCTGCCTTTGCGGGTGTCGCACTTGGTTATCTGTTGGGATGGCCGCCGTTGGTGTTGGCCATTGTATTTGGCCTTGCCACAGTGTGGATTACGGGGTGGATGGAAGAACGAGGCAGAATGAAGCTGGATGTCTCCATTGGTATCTTGTATACGGCGACGATGGCACTCGGAATTCTCTTCATCGGGCTCATGAAGAGCTACAATGCGGAAGTGTACGGTTACTTATTCGGCAGTGTCCTATCAGTCACGCCTGATGAACTGCACATCATCGCAGCCTTGAGCATTCTGGTGCTCGGCCTGATCGTAGTGTTTTCCAAGGAACTCTATTTCATTGCCTTTGATCAAGAGATGGCAGAAGCTTCAGGCGTTCCTGCGCGACACATCTACTTTCTCCTCCTGACTCTCGTCGCGCTGACCGTCGTGGTGTCGTTGAAGACGGTCGGTGCCATCTTGGTCTTCGCCATGATACTCATTCCAGCTTCGACCGCCTATCAACTGACCCACAGCCTCAGAACATTGACTCTCTATTCCGCCATGATCGGAATCTCTACGTCCGTGGCAGGTGTCTTGATTTCTGCGCTGTGGGATATTCCTTCCGGACCCGCCATCGTACTCTTGTCAACCGGCATCTTCTTCATTTCTATCTTTGTTTCTCCCAAACGGGTCAAGACTGCCTCGGCCGCCCATGTTCACTAGCGGGGCTGTTCCGTCTGTTGCTTCTGGTTAAAACGTATGGCGCACGCCGAAGAGCAAGCCCATCGTGGACAGATCACCAGCAGCATGATTGCGTTTCCAAGCCGTTTCGACATTCAACATGATTCCTTTAGGTGCACTGGACACAAGGTTGGTCAAGGCATAGTCAATTCCACCACCGACCCGTCATGCGAATGAATCGGAAACATCGTGCGTGTTGACGTTTACACCGATGCCGGTCGTGACATAGGGAACAAAGGGGCCGAAATGGCCGGGGCGGTACTCCAGATTCACCGGAAGAATCGAAACGGTATTCACTCCCCCGCTTCCCACATCGACACCATGCCGCTGCCACTCTAGGATCATGCCGATCCGAAACCATCTATTGATATCGTACATTCCTTGAAAGTTGATGAGTGGTCCAACCGTGGATACCCCGGAATCCTGAGTCGCAAAGCTTGGGCCCACGCGAAATCCAGCGGTGATCTTTCCTTCTTCGGCCATACCTTCGTGAACCCATTCAGCTGCCTCAGACGTACCTGATTGAGACAATCCGAGGCCTGCAATCATGACGGCCATACTCACCAACAACGTCCTAACCATGGTGTTCATCATATCCCCCTTGTCGTAGTGCTATCACCTTACCGAAGGCACTGTAGACCAGCGACTTTCTTTATTTCAAGACGCGTTTGGTTATCGCATGTTTCGGCGTAGCGTACTCACAGCGTGGGTTTCCTTTCGATGAAGAGGAAGTATATACTTCCCATAGCCGGTCACGAGGGGCCGATGAGATGTTTTCCGTTTGTATTCCTGACTGGCAGCGCCCGTGTACGTCGTTGAGGACTGTCCCCGTTCACGGCCCCTGCATCGCGATAAATTGTGTCAATAATGATTGCTTCACCCCTACCGGAGAGGAGTCGCCCTATGCTACGGCTGACGCTCACAACCAGGCTATTTGCATTGCTGCTTGCTCTGATCTCCATGGTTGGCATGCCGCTACAGCCCTCTTGGGCTGAAGAATTTGGTGGAACTGAACCAGGCAAGTGGATTCTGGGGACTCGTGTGGGATTTTCCCCTGTTACGCAACAACTTTCCGGCAATACATCAACCTCGATCGGTCCTATCGTAAATTTTCAAGGCTTGTACAGTTTGAACCGCTGGTTTTTAGTGGGACTCATGGTGGAGTGGGAACGACATGGCGTCAGTCTGGAACGGCCTGATGTGGATCTTGGTCATCAAGATACGGTCTCGGTCCTTCCTACGATGGAACTGCGTCCTGTGAAGTTTGACCGAATCACCCCATACGTAAATATGAGTTTTGGCGTTAATATTAATAGCTTCGGGGAGAACACGGCAGTTCGCATTAGCCCGAGCAATACCTTTGCCTGGCGATTAGGCTGGGGAGCTGACTATCGATTGAATGAACAGTTCGCCCTCAATGTGGAATGGGCCTACAAGCGAAACGACGGTCATACGACCGGCACCGGCGGGCGGAATGATGACTGGAATGCGTCCTCCTTCGCCTTTCTCTTCGGGGGAAAGTTTTACTTCTGACCTGTCGTAAATTCTTGGTTGCCCATTATCCCGTTTTTTGTTGGCGTGAAAGGGGCGACGTGGTTTAGCGGCTTACTCTTTTCGGCTGTCTTTCGTTCGAGTCCAAACCATCCCGGTCTGCTCTTTGGACGTAAAACCCAGTCTTTCATAAAATCCTGGCCGCCTCGTACAGAGCCACACGAGTTCTACCCGGCTCAAACGTGGGTGGTTGAGAATGCGCTTCACGATTTCTGTACCAATTCCTTGTCCCTGATAGGCCTGATCGACGATGACGTCCCAGATCGTTGCACGGTAGATAAAATCCGTGAGGACTCGCCCGAACCCGATAAGCCGTTCACCGTCCCATGCGCAGAGCGTCAGATCGGTATGTTGGAGCATCTCCTTGGCGTCTTTAAGGGAGCGCTGCTTGGCCCAGGGGGCCTGATGGAATAAGCGTAAGAGCTGAGAGGATTCGGGCGGGCTCCGATCGGAATAGGTAACCACGGACTTGAGGGTAGATGGCATCTTATATTAGAGTATTTCTCAAATTTGTTTGGAGTGTACGAGGAAATGTATGTCAACGCAAGTCCGTAGCTGCTCGAAGTGCTTTCAACTTATGTGGCTCAAACCTGATGAGTATGAGATCCTGGACGATGAGACCGTCAGAGCCAAATGCCCACATTGTGCCGCCGTTGTACGATTTAAACTCGTCACGACCGGAGCGAACGCATTAGGGCCTAAGATGGGGCATTAAGCGCCTCGATCGACACCACCTTTCGGTTCTCGTCCGATTCGCGGCATCCGTCGCCGTGAACCGGCCTCGCAGCCCGACTCCTGCAGGGAGTTATGGGATGCTCTAGGTTGGGTTATCCAATTCTGGGCGATTTCCTGGAAGAACCTTGCGCAAGGCGGCACGGTACTCCCTTAGTCGTTGTTCATCGACCCGCCCAACCTCAATCTCCTTTTCGGAGTGCATCCGCTCGACATGATCCAACACTGAGAGAAGCGGTTGAATGGCACCAAGAAGATGGCCATTTTCAAATGCTTCGAGTGATGTGACGAAAGAATCGTTCAGTCCCTTGAACGAGGTCCCCGCACTCTGAGTCCGTGCGCGAGAGACAACGGTTTCATAGTGATCGACCGTCTCAGGAGACGGTTTCACTCCGGATGGTACGGCGTTCAGGTGCACAACAGCCGGGAGTTTGGCCGCATAGCTCTTGATGAGCGACGTTAGCCCTCCTATGATATCGAGCAGTTCAGCGGTCGACATACCTACTCAGCAGCATGAAGGGTGAGATCTCTTTGGTCGTTCACCTTCCCTTGGGACGGTGTGTTGTTCGAGTTCCGACATGACCATCTCCATATCAGCCGGAACCGGTCGTGTGAACTCCTCCAACCTACCTGTGTGAGGATGAACAAACCCAAGGGTCCTGGCATGAAGCATCACGCGGGGAATCCCGAACGCGTCGATCGTACAGACACGTCTGCCTCCATAGGTGTGATCCCCCAAAATGGGATGGCCGAGTGCAGTGAGATGAACCCGAAGTTGATGCGTTCGTCCCGTATGGGGATACAACAACACATGAGCAGCCACTTTGCCATATCGCCTCTCCACCACATACTCCGTTGACGATTGTTTCGGACTCGTCGTTCTCGATGAAAACTTTTTCCGGTCCTTGGTATCCCGACCAATTGCCAAGTCGATGAGTCCTCGGCCTTTCTTCGGAACTCCCCAGACCAGAGCCTCGTACACCCGCGTGATGGTATGGAGCTTGAACTGTGCAGCGAGGGCGCGATGGGCTGCATCGGTCTTTGTAATCACCATGATACCGGAAGTTTCCTTGTCGAGTCGATGCACAAGACCAGGTCGTTCCTTGCCGCCGATGGTGGACATGGTTCCACCTGAAGTTTGAAAGTGATGAAGAAGGGCGTTCACAAGCGTGCCGGTCCAGTTTCCAGGAGCAGGGTGAACCACAATCCCCGAGGGTTTGTTTAGGATTAGAAGGGAGTCGTCTTCGAAAAGAATATCGAGAGGAATGGCCTCTCCCCGTATCGAAAGCGGTTCCGGCTTCGGCACATCCATGGTGATTCGATCACCAGGCTTGATCTTCTGGCTGGGCTTCACGACCTGGTCGTTGAGTCGGATCCGGCCCAACTCGATCAGGCGCTGGAGCGCTGACCGCGAGATATCCCGTTCTCGATTCACGAGAAACACGTCTAACCGCTTAGGCTGTTCTCCGGACGTAACGATGAACTCGGTGATCATGGAGGCCAGGCTACTGCACAATTCCCTGTTTTTCCAAGAGCTGGACCTCCTCGAGACCGTGGAACCACGATATGTATCTCGCAGAAAAGATTAGGAAGGGCTGGGTGAGAATTGATCTATTTGGAACGAGGCTGTCAGGCGTGACCGGTTTTTCTCGCCCGCTCGGCAATTTTTTTACGTAGGCGAGCCTTCTCAAGACTGATCTGCGCTTCTTTCACTTCTGACGGTAACCCTCCTGCTTGAAGGCGTCGCTCTGCATCAGCTACTTTGGCGGTCGCCCGCTCAACATCAATGTCTTCGGCTTTCTCGGCAACTTCAGCCATAATCGTGACTTTAGTCGGCGTGACCTCGGCAAATCCCCAGAGCACGGCCATGGAGTTTGTCTGATCCCCGATACGGTAACGAAGTTCGCCGATACGCAATGTCGATAGAAAATGACAATGGCCCGGCAGGACCCCGAACTCTCCTTCAGAACCAGGAGCGATCACTTCGTCGACCTGTTGACTCAGCAACAATTTTTCCGGTGTCACAACTTCTAGCAGAATTGTCCCTGGCATTTCCCTCTTCCTTCATCCCCGTCTCAACAAGAAGCGATGAAACGATGCGTCTCCACTGCGCGCATGCAACGAGCGTCTTCCGAGACCGCGCATTGCGCGAGCAAGGAGGACGCTCAGTTCATCCGCCAACTACACCTTCACGCCCATTTTTTCAGCTTTGGCCACCGCCTCTTCGATGGGGCCGACCATGTAGAAGGCCTGCTCAGGTAAGTGGTCGTATTTTCCATCGAGGATCTCTTTGAAACTGCGGACCGTATCCTTAAGCTTGACGTACTTGCCAGGCGCACCGGTGAAGGCTTCGGCCACGTGGAAGGGCTGCGACAGAAAGCGCTGGATCTTTCTGGCACGTGCGACGACCATTTTGTCATCTTCCGACAATTCATCCATACCGAGGATGGCGATAATATCTTGAAGATCCTTATAGCGCTGGAGAACGGACTGCACACCTCGCGCGATCTTGTAATGCTCATCCCCGATAATCTGTGGGTCCAAAATACGTGAGGTTGAGTCCAGCGGATCGACCGCCGGATAAATGCCCAACTCGGCGAGCGAGCGGGATAACACAGTTGTCGCATCCAAGTGCGCGAAGGCGGTAGCTGGAGCCGGGTCCGTCAGATCGTCGGCGGGCACATAAATCGCTTGCACTGACGTGATTGAACCGCGCTTGGTTGAGGTAATCCGTTCTTGGAGCGCACCCATCTCGGTCGAAAGGTTTGGCTGGTATCCGACGGCTGACGGCATACGGCCCAACAACGCGGAGACCTCTGACCCGGCCTGGGTAAACCGGAAGATATTGTCCACGAACAGCAGCACGTCCTGATTCTCTTCATCGCGAAAGAATTCGGCGACAGCCAATCCGGTCAAGGCGACCCGGAGGCGGGCTCCAGGTGGTTCGTTCATCTGACCGTAAACCAATGCCGCCTTGGACTTAGAAAAATCATCCGGATCGATGACCTTCGACTCTTGCATTTCATGCCAGAGATCGTTCCCTTCACGAGTCCGCTCACCGACACCGGCAAACACCGAGAACCCTCCGTGGTGCAAGGCGATATTGTTAATCAGCTCCATGATGATGACGGTCTTGCCGACACCGGCACCGCCGAAGAGTCCAACTTTTCCACCTTTGCTGTAGGGCTCGAGCAGATCGACCACCTTGATGCCGGTTTCGAGCACTTCGGTCTTGGTTTCTTGATCTTCAAGTTTTGGGGCCGGCCTATGAATTGGATAGGTCTTCTTCGTCTTGATCGGTCCTCGTTCATCGACCGGCTCGCCGAGCACGTTGATGAGGCGACCGAGCGTTTCACGACCGACGGGCACGGAAATCGGTGCTCCGGAATCTTGAACGTCCATCCCGCGGGTGAGACCATCGGTCGTAGACATCGCAATGCTACGGACTCGGTTTTCGCCCAAGTGCGATGCCACTTCAAGGGTGATCCGAATGGCAGGTGTACCCGCTGCCTTATTCTCTTCCTGCGTGACTTTGAGCGCGTTATAGATGTTCGGCAGTTGGCCGGGAGGGAACTCGACGTCCACGACCGGTCCGATGACCTGGATGACTGTACCTGTTGCCACGGGATACTCCTTTCGACGAAACGGGGTCGGTTATTTCAGCGCTTCGGCGCCACCGACGATATCCATCAGTTCTTTTGTAATCGCTGCTTGTCTGGTTTTGTTGTAGTACAGCGTCACTTTCTTGATGAGTTGTCCGGCATTGCGTGTCGCTCCGTCCATGGCAGCCATACGGGCACCATGCTCGGCGGCAGCGGACTCCAACAAAATTCTATAGGTCTGCACTTGGAAATGTTTCGGTATGAGCGCACTCAACAGCTCGGCTTCATCCGGTTCATAGAGATACCCGCCGCCGCTCATCCCTTCGTGCGGCGCAGAACCGAATTCTTCCTGTGCATCGATCGGAAACAGTTTTTCGACGATCACCCGCTGCTGAATGGCGGACTTGAACTCGTTGTAGACGACATACAATTCATCGAACGTGCCTTTGACGAAGTTATCCGTCAGATCGGCTCCGATATCGAGCGCGTGTTCGAAACTCAGTTTATCGAAAATCCCGGTCCATTCTTGTCGAATAGGCCAATCGCGGCGGCGAAAATAGTCGCGGCCCTTACGGCCGACAAGGCTCAGGTTGACGTGGAGGCCGCTCGCGTCACATTGCCGGACGAACTCCGAGCTCTTGCGGACGATGTTGCCGTTAAATCCGCCGCATAACCCTCGGTCGCTTGTGACGACGAGCACTTCGATCTTCTTACCCTCGCGTTTCTGCAAGAGAGGATGAGAGGAACGGTTCACTCGTTGACTCAAGTTACTCAACACCCCGCGCATCTTATGCGCATAGGGACGGGCGGCCAGAATACGGTCCTGAGACCGTTTCAGCTTCGCCGCGGCGACCATCTTCATGGCCTTGGTGATTTTTTGCGTATTTTTGAATGCCGCAATTTTACGGCGTAGTGATTGAAGACTTGGCATTGTATTCTCTTAGGACGATGAACTGAGTGTTGAGGACTGAGGCCACCCCTGGCCTCTACCGTCTTGGTCCTGAGTCCTCGATCCTCGGTCCTGCGCTTATGCTTTTCCCCCGTACCCCATCTTTTGCTTGAAGGTCGAGAGAATCTCTTTCAAGCGGCCGCCGACCTTATCGTCGATCTTGCCGATACTGGCCACTTCTTTCTTAAGGTCAGGATGGTTCTGTTGAACATAATGCAAGAAGTCCGCTTCAAACTGAAGCACCTTGTCGACCGGAACATCATCCAGAAACCCATTCACACCGGCATAAATCGACAGCACCTGATCCGCCACCGGCATGGGCTTGTATTGGCCCTGCTTGAGCAATTCGACCATCCGAACACCGCGTGCCAACTGCATCTGGGTCGCCTTGTCCAATTCGCTGCCGAACTGAGAAAAAGCCGCCATCTCGCGATACTGAGCGAGATCGAGCCGGAGCGTACCCGCCACTTGTTTCATCGTCTTAATCTGCGCCGACCCGCCGACCCGTGAGACCGACAGCCCGACGTTAATCGCCGGACGAATACCGGAATAAAAGAGGTCGCTACCGAGATAGATTTGGCCGTCGGTGATCGAAATGACGTTGGTCGGAATATAGGCCGACACGTCACCGGCTTGCGTCTCGATGATCGGAAGCGCGGTGAGGCTGCCTCCGCCCAACTTGTCGCTCAGTTTGGCCGCACGTTCGAGCAGACGAGAGTGCAAATAGAAGACGTCGCCTGGATAGGCTTCTCGGCCTGGTGGTCTGCGGAGCAACAAGGATAACTCACGATAGGCCACCGCGTGCTTGGATAAATCGTCATAGACAATCAACGCATGCTTGCCGTTGTCTCGGAAATACTCGCCGATAGCGGCTCCCGCGAAGGGGGCCAGGAACTGCATCGGCGCTGGATCGCTGGCACTCGCCGATACGACCACGCTGTATTCCATCGCATGGTTTTCTTCGAGCGTCTTGACGACGCGCGCAACCGTCGAGCGTTTTTGACCGACCGCGACGTAAATGCAGAACACGCCGAGTCCTTTTTGATTGATAATCGTATCGACAGCGATTGCGGTTTTGCCTGTCTGGCGGTCACCGATGATCAATTCGCGCTGGCCGCGACCGATGGGAATCATGGCATCGATCGCCTTGATACCCGTCTGCAACGGCTCCCGAACCGATTGGCGGGTATTGACACCAGGGGCGACCATTTCGATACGCGACGAAAGCGAGGACTTGATAGCTCCCTTGCCGTCGATCGGCTGACCAATGGCGTTCACGACTCGGCCAACCAGTGCTTCACCGACTGGAATTTCCGCGATGCGACCGGTCCGCTTGACGGGATCGCCTTCCTTAACCCCGACAGAGTCACCCATCAACACGGCGCCGACGTTGTCTTCTTCAAGGTTGAGTGCGATGCCATAGAGCCCCCCGGGAAATTCGAGCATTTCGCCGGCCATGGCCCCATCCAATCCATACACCTTGGCGATCCCGTCCCCGACTTGGATGACGGAACCCGTTTCCTTCACGTCGACTTGCTTGTCGAACCCCTTGATCTTTTCTTTGATAATCGCACTGATTTCTTCCGCCCTAATCTGCATGACAACTCCTTATTCTCGCGTCAACGCAACCTGCAAATCTCGCAAGCGGCCTCGGACCGTGCTATCGACCACCGTGCTGCCGATCGAGATCTGCAAACCGGCGAGATGATTGGCATCGGTCTGAAACGTCACATCCACTTCGCGTTTCAGCGTTTCGCGTAGCCGCACCTTAATACGATCTTGTTCCGTTTCTGGAAGGGGGGCTGCAGAGGAAACCGTGACCGGTTGCGTCCCCTTGGCTTGGTCAACAAGCTTGCCGAACGCATGGGTGATTTCAGGCAGAAATCCTATCCGGCTTTTCTTCACCAATTGGCCGAGAAACGCCCTGCCGATTGACGGACAGCCGAGCGTATCGGCAAGCGCCGTCAGAACCGCCGTCTTTTCCTCTACCCCGAAGGCCGGCGAAGCCACGACGTGACGCAACTGGTCTGATTCCGCCATGGCTTGACTAATGCCGTCGAGCGTTCCCCTTGTCACTTCGATGTTTGATTGATCGAGAAGCTCGAAGAGAGCCTGTGCGTAACGTCGCGCAACTGTTGTCTTAATCACTGTTCCCTACTCACTCTTGTTATTTGGACAGACCCGAAAGTTTCGTGTGAGTCACGAAGTAGAGCTCGCGAAATTAGCATTGGCACCCTCAAACTGTCAATATGATGTCGATGGATACTGGCCTGTTGAGCTCTCATAGAAACTGGGCGGTGTATACTGAATTTTGAGCGGTTCATCAACGAAGGGATGCCCTAGAGTGACGCTTGTATCCGGATCACCTGAAGCGGGGCAATGGAGATTGGCCATGCACCGTCAAGTTGCCGTACCCACCCTGGTGGTGTTCTTGTTGCTCAGTCTGTTTCAGAGCGACGCGCTGGCCTATCGAGAATACTTTACTCCTGAGCAGCGGGCACAGTTGGAGAAGATACAGACGATTTTGGTCGAAGTGATCGCCCTCACAGACAAAGGCAGTGTGCCTTCCGACACCTTAGCCGGAACCATCGTTCAGCGCCTGAGCAGAGTCGGCTATGCCCCAGTGCTGGACCACGCCACCCCACATGATGTCGTCTTTCGTGTGAAATGTGAGCAGCGCAAGACCTGGGAGGGCACCACGGCCACTGGGGGAGATGCCGACCTACCCGACGCCCCGTCGCGGCTGTGGAAAGGCCCCGCCTGCCAACTCACCTATCTGCTTGGAGGCATGAAGATCAAGTGGCAGAAGGAGGTGCGAACGGAGTTCGAAGATGCCGTCGCCGCTGCGCAGGCGGCCCAAGTCGAAGACCCTGGTCGTTATGCCATAACCAAGCTGCAGGAGGCGCTCGAGAAGTATGAATTCCCTCTGCTCCTAGCAGCAGAGTGGGGTCAGTCGGATCGGCTGCTCACGTTGCTCGACTCCCCGGAGACCAGCCAGTCGGGCAAACTCAAGATCATGTCGCTGCTGGGGGACATGCAAGCGGACGACGCCTTTCCGAAATTAAAGGAAGTGCTGAAGGACCGAGATCTTGCCAAGCAGGCACTCGCTGCCATCGGAAACCTCGGCAGAGACGGGATTCCCCTGCTGGTCGAGATGATGAACACCTCTCCTCAACTGGAAATCCAGGCCGCGGCCGCCAAAAGCTTAGGACAGATCGGAGGAATTGCGGGCGATGCATCGGTGGTCCTGCCTTTGTTGGCAAAGCTCCAAGACCCAAAAACGGATTGGACCGTCTTGACCGAAGTGGCGTGGTCGCTCGGCAAGATCCCGGATAAGCGATCGATTGAACCGCTCTACGATTTGGACAGGAAACTCCAGGCGATTCGCGATCCCGACAATGTGACGCTCAAGAAACTCAAGGAGGCCGTGTTCTGGTCCATCAAACAGTGTGATACGTGGGATCAGTATAGCTAAGAGTGCCCCTCATGTATTTAAAATGGCCATAGCCCTTTTGTATTGACGGTGTTGTACTTGGATGGAGAACCTCTATGAGATGTCTAGGAGTAAGTGGGGTGTTCAATTCGGCGGTCTGGCACCAGCCACATGATGGCCACGAGCACGTAGAATGCACAAGCGATCCAAGGTTGCATAAATGACAATGGGATGGCTGTCGCATAGGCCGCAAGAGACAGTTTACCTTTCACGTCTCTGCCGATTGACCTCGCAAGAGTCGAATCGTTGCCATGCCCAGCAATCAGGGTTCTGGTAAGAATGAAGTAGGCGATTCCCGCAAAGAGTAACACCGTCCCATACAGTGCCACGGGCCAAGGCTCAAAATGGTTCTCTCCCATCCAGCCGGTAGTGAACGGGATCAAGGAAAGCCAGAACAAGAGATGGAGATTGGCCCACATGATGGATCCATTGACATGTCGCGCTGCATGGATCAGATGATGATGGTTGTTCCAATAGATACCGAGGTAGACAAAGCTCAGCACATAGCTGAGAAAGATCGGAAGTAGCGGCTGCAATGCCACAAATTCGGCCCCGTGTGGCACCTTCATTTCCAGCACCATGATTGTGATGATGATGGCCAGGACGCCATCACTAAACGCCTCTAGACGTGTCTTGCCCATTGTTCTCCGTCGCTTCTGCTCGGTGCCTCACAGGCATTAGGAAATCATCAACTTCCTTGCAGTCAGTCATGCAGATCGGCCCATTGATCGGCAGGCCGAACATGATTGTCCAATATCGCTGCCTCTTGAGTGTCGAATTCCTAGACCACCACGATTCTTATGACCTTGCCTCCGGCGCCGAGACCACATGTTCGTAACGATTAGAGCCGCTTTTCCTCCAGATCATACACATCGAACCTCACGTAGACCGGACGATGGCCTGGCACACACTTGGGGATATAATCTTCCAAATACTGCTGTGCTTGGAGACTCATGTCACTGAGTCTCATATCGCGTAGCCGGTTGTTCCATTTCAACACTTCGTCCGCATCTTTCACGTGAGAATGTTCGCTGATCCATCGAGCAACCTCGTCGTCTGTCGCGCCTGTGGCCACGACCTCTTTGAATTGCTCCGGTGTGATGCCGGTGAAGTCAAACCACTGGCTCGCCAGAGAACAGGGCCAATAGTTGTACTCGCCGTTCATGTTCAGTAGAAAGGCCCTACACTTGTCGACACACCGCGCCGCAATCACGTAGCCCCCTAGCTTCTCACGTGGGCTGCGTGGG
This sequence comes from Nitrospira sp., assembly GCA_036984345.1. Lineage (GTDB taxonomy): Bacteria > Nitrospirota > Nitrospiria > Nitrospirales > Nitrospiraceae > Nitrospira_D. The sequence goes on from BQXA01000027.1 coordinate 55,386, forward strand.
TATGTTTTCCGGAGATCCTTCGCCAATTGTCTGACCTTCATGTGATCAGTGTTCATCTTGCGCCCTCCTCTGAGCTTCTGTCCGCCTGTGATGGGTTAATAGCCGACTGGGAAACGTCGGCGAATCTGCTGTGGATGCTCCACCGCATCAATCATCGCCAGCGCAAAATCCTCCACAGAGATTCGACTTTCATTCTTCGCATCTCTCAACACTTGATCAGTGCCAAGTCGGAACCGTCCCGTCCGTTCACGGTATAGAGATCAGTGGACGGAGAGAGCAAGACGATGCGTTCACTTGGCGCCCCGTACTCAGCCTATAGATACGTGACCCGAGAGTGTACATCGTGTAGACCCCATTCTGCTCTACATGAGACTGACCAGGAAAGTCGATCGAATTATCATGCTCTTGGCTCGCAATCCATCCGCGCACATTGTACTTTTTCTATCGCTCCCCTTGATCGCAAGCAGCGTGCATAGGGATCCAACCCATCACTCATTGCTTTTTCAGCCGGTGGAGAGGCATGGGGAGGCTCTCCACCGATCGTTGCACAAGACACCTCCACACTTCGAATGCCCGATTCTTGGGACGAGATTCTAAGACGGATTGGACCTTTTTGAAGGAGATCGCCCGAGCGATCGGCAAGATCCCGGATAAGCGATCGCTTGAACCGCTTTACGAGTTGGACAGGAAACTCCAGGCGATTCGCGATCCCGACAACGTGACGCTCAAGAAACTCTAGTTAAGTGTATTCTGGTCGATCTAACAATGCGACACGTGGGATCAATATAGTTAGAATGGCGGGGTCAGGATTGACCGCTCCGGGAAAGCATTGAGGCGGAATAGTAGATAAACGACATGGTTTTGAGTACACTTCCGAGCATGTGCAATGCGGGGCTGTCGGGTACAAGTGCACGGTGAAATGTACAAAGTACTTCGAGTTCATTCGACAGCGCCCTGATCGCGCCCTCATTCGCGAGGAGTGGATTCAGCAGGTGATGAGTAACCCGGTGAGAGAAATTGTACAACAAGACGAACGTATTCGGTGTTGGGCCCCGATCAAAGAAATGGAGAATCGGTACTTGCGGGTGGTGTTGTTGTCGGATCGCGAGACAGTCCACAACGCATTTTTTGACAGGAGCTTCAAATCATGATGATCAAGTATTTTCAAGACACGGATACGCTCCATATTGAGTTCAAAGCAGCAGCCGTGGCAGAGACCAGGGATCTCGATGAGAACACCCAACTTGATCTCGATCAGGATGGACACATCTGTGCCCTGACAATCGAGCATGCTCGAGATCGAGCAGATATTCCTCATTTTTCATTTGAGCAGATCGCCGCCTAACAGCGGCCAGGACCAAGTCCCCCTTCACACCATCTCACGGTGGAGCCCTGTCGCGGGGAGGCCACTGCAACCACCCAACACCGTAGCACCTTGCACGGTATAGCGCGAGGCATCGCACAACTACACAGGCTTGATGAGCCATAGGGCCGCGATTGACCTGGGCAAAGACGGCATTCCGTTGATTATCGACTTGATGAGTTTCTCCCCGCAGCTGGAAATGCAGGCCGCCGCGGGAACCTTGCAGCCATGTCATATATGACATATACTAAGGCGCATGGCGCGCCCCGATAAGCCTTTGGTCTATCTCCACGGAGAAGTCAAAAGCCCGCCCTTCTCTCCGGCAGCTCGCCTTTGAGGCTGGTGCGCTGCTCTGGCGTTTGCAACGAGGAGAGCGCCTGGGGCTCCTTCAATCGAGACCAATGCCCGGCTTGGGCCAGCGGTGCCATGAATTGGGAATTCAGGATGAACGGGTGATATGGCGCATTGTCTACCGTGGGGATACCGATGCCATCGTGATCGTGGAGGTATTCAGCAAGAAAACGCTGGCGACGCCCGTTCAAGTGTTCGAAACGGGTCAGCGGCGATTAGCCGCCTACGACCAGGCGGCGCGGGAGGAGACGGGACGATGAACAAGGCAAAACAAAAGCGGCTGGAGGCCAGGGGCTGGCGAGTGGGGACCACGAGCGACTTCTTGGGGCTGAGTGAAGAAGAGACCGCGCTCGTCGAGATGAAATTGCGGTTAGGCCATGCACTGCGTGAGAGGCGAGAGGCCTGCGGACTCTCCCAAGTCGCGCTTGCCAAGCGCCTGCAGTCGAGTCAGTCTCGTGTGGCAAAAATGGAGGCGGCAGACCAGACTGTCTCGCTCGATCTTCTGTTGCGTGGCCTGGTGGCGCTCGGCGCAACCCCCCGTGACATCGCACGGATCTTAACCCGTAACTCCGGAGTGGCGGCATAAGTCGCGCCCAGCCTGCGGCAATGTTGGATTGCATGACGCGGCCACCGTGGGCTCCGGTCATCGGGCAGAAGTCCGGATCAAGAAGGCCATAGCCTAATCCGATAGGCTGCCGATCGAAGGGCACGACGAGCTCGCTGTCATTCCGATGGAGTGGATCGAAGAAGTCCTGCGCGGCAACTTTCAGCCAGACAACCTCACCGGCTGAACGGGATGAACGGCTCATACCATCGCCAACCTCATACCCACCCCCTTCAGGCCCAGGAGAACCCGCAGCTGGACTCAATGGCATCACGCACAGTCTTGACGGATATCTCAATACGAGATATCCTTGCCTGTGCATATTATTACGCGGAAGCGGCTCGATGACTTCGCTCAAGCCCATCCGGACGCGCGCGTGTCGCTGCAACACTGGTTCACGATTGTGCGTAAGACCGACTACGCGTCCTTCGTCGACCTGAGAAAGACCTTTCCTTCGGCTGATCAGGTCGATCAGTTTACGGTCTTCAACATGGGGGGAAACAAATTCAGGCTCATCGCAACCATTCATTACAATCGGAAGAAGCTGTACATCCGGCACATCCTGACGCACGCAGAATACGACCGGAACATGTGGAGGGTTTGATCCATGCTCGCCAAATACATTCAGGAGGCCAACACCGACTACCGACGCATTCGGAAGCGGATTCCACTCGGTCCATTACGGACCGAAGCCGACTATACTCGCGCCGTGACCGTCCTCGATGAGATCCTAGACGAAATCGGTCAGCAAGAAACCCACCCCCTGGCCGATCTTGCCGAGACACTTGGCCTCTTTATCGAAGCGTATGAGAACGCCCACGTCCCCTACTCAGATTCTTCCGCCTCCGAAATCGTCCGCTCATTGATGGAAGAACATGCGCTCAAGCAATCGGACTTGTCCGAGATCGGCAGCCAGGGCGTCGTATCGGAAATCCTCTCTGGCAAACGAGACCTGAACGTCCGCCAAATCACCCAACTGGCCGCCCGCTTTGGTGTCTCACCCGCACTCTTCATGCCCGTTCAGAAGAAACCCAGCAAACGCCCCTCTTCCCGGACCCGCGTAGCCAGTCGGCGGTAACTAGCGATCGCCACCGGAGAACCAGCCGATGCCTAGACCAAGAATCCGCAAACGAGTGACGGTTCGATCAGCCGAAGATCTGGGGCACGCGCTGGGTTTGTCCGCGGCGGATACCGCTGAAATGGAATTTCGGTCGGAACTCACCGTCGCTCTGGCCAAAATCATTCAAACCGGCCGGCTGACCCATGTAGCGATTGCAAAGAATGCCGGGACATCACGAACACGGGTGACGGCGATTGCGAATGGGAATACCCACGGGGTCTCGACCGATGTGCTGATTCGAGTCCTGGCCGCAACCGGTCATCGGGCAGAAGTTCGGGTCAAAAAGGCAGCAGCCTAGCTTCTTTCTGCCGATGGATGGGCGTGACTAGCTCACCTCATCCGGTGGAACGATCAAAGAAGTCCTGCCATCGGCCTCCAATCAGAACATCCCCATAGTGACACTTCCCTCTTACCCCTTATAGGGTGAGTGCGGAGAAAGGCAATTGTCCGAATAACTCCTCTCCGTCATTGCTTTCTTACCTGTACAGGGGTAGGTGTTGAAGTGAACACTCAGTGATGCAAGATGGCTCCTGACACAATTTTCGCCCCTACCGCCCCACAACCTGATGGCGACGCGCCATGGCGGATTGCGGGCCTCCCTGCGCCTCTTCCCGGAGACCCAAAGCGGCAAGCCATCTACTCCATTCAAGGAACCGTTTATCAAGCCTGGTGGTCAATCGATGCATGGTTGCGATTAGCCAGTCCCGATGAAGCCATTTACTTGGAGGGAGCAGAAGATTTCGACATTGTTCAATCGGATATCGCCATCACAGTGCAGGTGAAGAAGCATGCTACGTCCATCTCACTGGGCGCGGGGAAAGCTCACGAAGCACTAGAAACACCCGGTCTTAGGCCCCAGACTCCAAGAATGTACGCACCTTGTCCTGAATGTGAATGGCCGTAGCGCGGAGGAGATCTTCGGCTATCCTGACAATCTGAAGTTCCGATCCTGCATAACCTTGTTTTCAACCGCCACCACCGACAACACCATATTCAAAGATGCCCTGCTCAAATACTTCGACGGCAAGCCCGACCAACTGACTGTCGATATCCTGACACGGCAATCGTTTTAGAGCAGATAAAGGGGCACCTGGCCGCGCCCTACCCCTTTAGAGAGTTCCTTGATTTTCTGCCTAGTGGGGCTGAGCCTAGTTCTAGTCGAACGATTGGGCGGATTTTTATGGCGAAGGGTACTCAATTCAAAGTCGAGCTAGCAGAAGAGGAAGATGGCCGCTGGATCGGCGAGGTACCGTCACTGCCCGGCGTGATGGCCTATGGGCAAACGAAAGGTGCTGCGCTTGCGGCTGTCCAAGCCTTGGCTCTTCGTGCAATGGCCGATCGCCTCGAACATGATGAGGCGGTACCTGAGGAGCTGCTGA
>BQXA01000028.1:0-59958 GCA_036984345.1 Nitrospira sp.
GAGCGGTGTGGCCGTAATCAACGGTCAGGATGAACCCTCGATTGAGCAACTGAGCCACCTGCCTCATCCAATTCAACGCATGGAGATTGATTTCGGTCCGGTAGCCCACGGGCCAATCGCTGTGCATTCGGCGTACATGATCGGCTAGGGCGTCAGATGACAGCGGACGGTGGCATTCAACGAACTGTCCGTTGTGAGAGTCCACCCAGAGCTCTTCTACTCCATCGGCCGTGACGTGAATCCGATTGACGGGAAAGGAGTCGATGAGTTCATTGCTCAGGAAGAGCCCTATCACACTGTGAGGAGCAATGGTTTCAAGGTTGTCCGCCCATGTGAGGAGGCTTGGCCGATCGAGCCACGGTGCGAGGCTCTTGTGTTGGACCACACGCATTGCCGGGCTTCGATCGATTAAGACGTAGTGCAGGCGCTCGTACAAATCCTGGAAGTCACGCCGGCAGGCGGATAGAAAGTGTCGTGCCAGCAACCCTTTGCCGGGCCCCATTTCCACCACGGTAAATGGGGTGGGCCCCCCAAGCAATCGATCCATTTGCTCAGCTTGTTTCGCTAAGGCCTGTCCAAGAAGGGGATGGACATCCGAACTCGTATAGAAATCCCCACGCCACCCTATCCGTTCACTCGTCTGTTCCGGTGCGCGCATGTAATAGCCGAATTGGGGGTGGTAAAGAGCCAATTCCATGAAACGAACGAACGGAATCGGGCCTGAGGCAGCGATTTCAGCAGCAATGGCGGCGACAAGTTCTGGATGCCCTGTGTGCACAGAAAGCCCCCAATTGACCGTCATCAATGGAAAAAGCGACACCCCTAGACTATGGGTAGGGTCTACCCATTCCTAGAGTGATGAAAGGGGCATAGGTTAGCCTCCGGAACTCTCTTAAGTCAAGGTGAAGTAAGGAGGAATCGCGCTGGAAGCGAGATGCGAAGGAAACCATGACGGCGGCGGTGAAGCGAAACGGCCGGATTCGAACGGCACGATGATTCGTAAGGTATCTCCGCCGAACGGCTCTATGCCCCGTGGCACTTTTTATACTTCTTTCCAGACCCGCAGGGACAGGGATCGTTGCGGCCGACCTTGTTTTCAGCCCGTTGAGCCGGCGCAGGTGCCGCAGCTGGTTCCTCGCCTCGATTCAACGTCATTCGCGGTTGCGGACGTGACGGGATCGATTGGGGCGAATGACCCGCCTGTTCGCCTTCCTGCCGGACCGCTTGCACATGGAACATTCGATCGAGGGTGTCGGATTTGATCCGTTCCATCATGCCGGCGAAAAGGTCGAAGCCTTCGCGTTTATACTCGATCAGCGGGTCTTTCTGGCCGTACCCACGAAGGCCGATGCCGTCCCGCAGGTGGTCCATCGCCAGCAGGTGATCTTTCCAATGGTGGTCGATTACCTGCAACATGAACGTCTTCTCCAGAAACCGCATCAACTCCGGCCCGAGCTCCTGCTCTTTTTTGGCGTAACCGTCCCGCGCCAGGGTTCGGAGGTCTTCCAGCAATGCGTCTCGCCCCACATCCCGCAGGGCATCTCCGCCGTCGTCCTTGCCGTGGTTGATATCCAAACCGAACTGGCTCTGCATGACCTCGGTCAGTCCCTTGACGTCCCACTCTTCCGGATACTGATCAGGCGGACAGTAGACATTCAACGTGGATTCCACCGAGCTGTCGATCATGTCATGCAGGTCACTGGTGAGGTTATCGCCGTTCAGCACGGCTCGCCGGTGACGATAGATCACTTCGCGCTGCTTGTTCATGACATCGTCGTATTCGAGCAGCTGTTTGCGGATCTCAAAATTGTGAGCTTCCACCTTCTTTTGCGCGTTCGCGATCGCGCGGGTGACCATTCCGTGTTCGATGGGCACTCCTTCTTCCATCCCGAGCTTGAGCATCAGCTGGGATACCCGTTCGGACGCAAAGATCCGCATCAGATCGTCTTCAAGTGAGAGATAAAACCGTGAGGTGCCTGGGTCGCCTTGGCGGCCGGCTCGTCCCCGGAGCTGGTTATCGATCCGGCGACTCTCATGGCGCTCGGTGCCCAAGATGTGAAGGCCTCCGGCCGTGAGGACCTCCTGCTTATTCTTCTCGCAATCCGACCGGATTTCTTCAAAGATTTCGAGCTTGCGGGTCTCCGGGATACTCTCGTCGCGATAGAGCACCTGCTTGTACATGAATTCCGGATTGCCGCCCAACAAGATGTCGGTGCCGCGTCCGGCCATATTGGTGGCGATCGTCACCGAGCCTTTCCGCCCGGCCTGTGCCACAATTTCGGCCTCACGCTCGTGCTGTTTGGCGTTGAGGACGTTGTGTTTGACACCGTTTCGATTCAGCAGACCCGCCAGTTTTTCTGATTTTTCAATTGAAATCGTCCCGACGAGCACCGGCTGCCCTCGCTCATGGCATTCTTTGATTTCCTCAACGATAGCCAAGAACTTTTCCTTCTCCGTCCGGTAGACGACATCCGCATAATCTTGACGAATCATTTGCCGGTTGGTCGGCACGACGTTGACATCAAGGTTGTAGATCTTGGCGAACTCCGCGGCTTCCGTGTCGGCGGTACCGGTCATGCCGCTGAGCTTGTTGTACATGCGAAAGTAATTCTGAAAAGTGACGGACGCCAGCGTTTGGTTCTCGTTGGCTATTTTGACCCCTTCTTTGGCTTCGACGGCCTGGTGCAATCCGTCGCTCCAGCGGCGACCCGGCATCAGGCGCCCCGTAAACTCGTCGACGATGATGACCTCGCCGTCTTTCACCACATAGTCCACATCGCGTTTATAGAGGGTATAGGCCTGTAGCGCCTTGACCACGTGATGGACCATATCCATATGGGCCGCGTCGTAGAGGTTGTCGACACCAAGCAGCTTCTCGACTCGTGCGTTGCCGTCCTCAGTCAGCGAGGCGGTCTTGGTCTTTTCTTCGATCGTATAGTCTTCGGGTTTGAGCTGGGGAATGATCGCATTGATCCGATAGTAGAGGTCGGTCGTTTGATCGGTCGGACCGGAAATGATCAGCGGTGTCCGGGCTTCGTCGATCAAAATGCTGTCGACCTCGTCCACGATGGCGAAATTCAACTCACGTTGGACGCATTGATTCAGGTCCGTCACGACCAAGTTGTCACGGAGATAGTCGAACCCGTACTCATTGTTTGTGCCGTAGGTAATGTCGGCGCGATAGGCCTCAGGCCTTGTGCAGGGTCGTAAGTGTTGCAGCCGCTTATCCGACGCCTCGTAGGTCGGGTCGTAGATAAACGACGCGTCGTGTTGAATGACTCCCGTGGAGAGGCCAAGGGCATGATAGAGCTGTGCCATCCATTGCGCGTCTCGTTTGGCGAGGTAATCGTTGGCGGTCACGAGATGGACGCCCTTGCCTTCCAAGGCATTCAGATAGACGGGGAGGGTGGCTACCAAGGTTTTACCTTCACCGGTCTTCATCTCAGCAATGCGGCCTCGGTGGAGGATCATGCCGCCGATCAATTGCACGTCAAAATGCCGCATATTGAGCTTACGGCGCGACATTTCCCGACAGACGGCAAAGGCTTCGGGGAGGATATCGTCTAACGTCTGACCGGCCTCGAGTCGCTTCTTGAAGTCTTGCGTTTTGTCGGCGAGCGCTTCGTCAGAGAGTGGTGTAAGACTCGCCTCCAGCCCATTGATCTGGTCGACGATCGGACGCAGTGTCTTGATTTCACGATCATTTTTACTGCCGAATATCAAATTGAGTACTTGTGTAACCATAGAGTTAAGACGAATAAGATGAAATGAGAATGGTCGCTGTGAATGAACGTCGCTGTCTCGTTAGGGGTGGCAGTATACAGCATCCATTCGATGAATCCTACTCGAGACTCGCACCGGTGCAAGTCGCCTTGACAGCGAGCGGTCCAGTCGCCTAGTATCCCAACTGAAGTATACGACTCATAGCAATGAGTGTCTGACATTAGGCGATGATGCATCGTAAGCTTCTTACCATCTCACTTATTTTTTGTCTGTTGGTCGTCGGCGGGTTGGCCCAGGTTCAGGCGGCCGAACATGCTGGGCACCATGCCAAGCATCAGGCGGCGACACACGGCACCGTCCTTTGTTCGTGGATGTGCGCAGCGGGTACGGCTCTCGAAACCGGGGTCGTTTTGATAGAGACGCATCGTACCCCGATTGCCCTCATTCCGGCCGTCACCTCGAATAAACTGTTTCTTCAGCCCTCTCAGATCAGTTCTAGCCGGGCTCCCCCATCCTGCTCTGTATAATTCATCTTCTTTCGGTTCTTGAGCGCCGTCTTCCTGAATGCAGGTCATTAAGACCTACACTGAGGAACACAGCCTGAAGTCGGTCAGATCGATAAAGAATTTCGAGGTCATACGTCATGATGAAGCGTTGTGCATTTGGGTTTGTACTTTCCTTGAGTGTTGTGGCCCCTGTATGGCCCGTCCTTCAGCAAGCCGAGGCTGCCTGCGGGTCGGTGACCTGCTTTGTCGTGATCGGATCCCAGCAACAGGTGCCGCAGGCTGGCATCTTGACGTTCAACACCATGTACAACTACACGCCGATGCGCTTGCTGGATGGAACGAACGGGGTGATTCCTGCGATCGACCAAGCTGGTCGCCGCCTCATTCTGGACCACCACCAAGAGGTTCGAACGATTACGCAAACCGTCAACTTTGACCTGAACTACGGCATCACCGATCGGTTGGGTGTGCAAGTGTCCATCCCCTACCTGTGGAGAACACATAAACATATCGATGGATTGGGAGAAGAAGGGGCCAATGGTGAGGGGGAACTGGTTCCGTTTCGGGACAACGGAATCGGAGACATGATCATCACCGCCAAGTACAACGTACTTCCCACGCTGCGGAGCATGATTGTCGCCGGGTTTGGTGTGCAGGTTCCGACTGGTAGCACAAGCGCGCTCGACGATGCCGGTGAGTTGATGGAGTCGCCGACTCAGCTTGGTAGAGGCAATGTCGGGCTCATCGGCTCCGTTTATCAAACCTATGAGCTGATCCCGCATCGGCTCAACCAGTTTTTCTACGGCAGTTATCGCCATACCTTCAGGAACAACGATGGATACCAGTTTGGCGATGAGTACAATCTCAATCTAGGCGCGAGCGGCGTGCCTTTAGAGCGCGCACCGTGGCTGGTGCTCACCGGGCAGTTTCATTGGCGGTATCTCGTTCACGACAATATCAGTGCGTCGCTGGAGAGGTCTGCAACTCCAGCAGATGGAGCTGGCTTCCCGGGTGAGACGATCGTGCTTGACCCCATGATTGCAAACCGCCGGGTGCCGACGACCGGCTCAACCTATTTCGCGTTTTCACCTGGATTCCAGGTGAGTCTCGATGGGCTGATCGATTCGCCGTTGACCAAGTGGACGTCGTTGTATTTCCATTCACAGATACCAATCATGCGGGATTCCAATAACAACCTCGCTCAAGGAATCAGTTACATCTTTGGAGTGACGAGATCGTTCCAGTTGACGAAGAGTGGTTCGTAAGGCACAGCGAACCAGAAGGAGGGTGTGATGAGGGCAACAAGAAGGGCAGCATCAGGATCGAAGCTTGGAATACTCACGCTGGGCATGACGCTTCTTATCGGCAGCAGCTTGGTGTGGGCGATGGGCTCTCGTGTTCCGACGGTGGGGACGACTGCGGAAGATTTTCAGCTCACGGACCTGACAGGGAAGCAGCAGAGCTTGAGCCAGTATCGAGGGCAGGTCGTACTCGTCAACTTCTGGGCCACCTGGTGCAAACCCTGCACGACGGAAATGCCGGCCATGCAGGCCATGTATGACAAGCTGCAGGATAAGGGATTTGTGGTATTGGCTGTGAATGAATTAGAAGACGAGGCCAAGGTTCGGGAACATATCACGCAGCATGGGCATACGTTTCCGGTGTTGATGGATCGTGAAAACAAAGTCGCCAACCAATTTGGAGTCTTTGGCTTGCCCGTGAGCGTATTTATCGACGAAAAGGGTGTCGTCCGTGAGTACATCAAAGGTGGACTCCTGACTGAGCAAGTGATCCGCGACACCGTAGCCCGTATTCAGAAGCCGGATTTGGTCAAGGCGGCATCGCTACAGTAGAAGACTTGTAGGACATTGAACGTGAAACGCTCTGCACTCATTTGGGCACTGTTACTTTGTATCGTACTCGTGAACGGCTTTATGGCTGCCCCGAGTGTCGGTCATGCTGCACATCATGCCGATCATCAAGCAGGCACTCACTCGACAGGTCTTTGTGCCTGGCTATGCGCGGGCGGCGTGGGAATCGAGTCGTCCGTCGTTCACCTCGATTCTGGACTTCAACTTCTTGAAAGAGTGAGTCTGCCGTCCGTTGGCGTCGTCCTAGGCGTGGTTTCGCTCCCATACTTCTTTCGTGGTCCTCCTCGCTTTCTTGCATAGCGCTCACAGTTAGGGCGCACATTCTCAACAACCGTGTCTTGCGGCGGGTTCCGATGGGCGGACCCTGTCGTGTCACTCAACAGAAAGAGTGTGGAATCATGCTGCGTACGATCTGGTCCTCTGTGCTTTTCATCGGCGGTGTCATCGGAATCGTGGTCCCGACGATCAACCCAACACTGGTCGAGGCGTCCTGTGGCTCGGTCAGTTGCTTTGTGGTGATCGGTTCGCAGCAACAGGTGCCGATGAAAGGCCTGCTGACTGTGAACGCGATCTATAACTTTACGCCGATGGAGGCACCTCCAGGCGAAGGTGGCCGAATCCCTTTTGCCAGTCAAGGCGACAGGACGCTCACCTTAGCCAATTTAGATGTGAACCGCATCGAGACCACGACACGCACCGCGACGCTGGACCTCAACTACGGGCTGACCGACCGTCTCGGCATACAGGTTGCGATCCCCTATAAGCATGTGGAGTCCGATGCACAGATTGGAGGCCTGACTCCAGTGCCCTATAGCGAGAGAGGGCTCGGCGATATTCGGGCGACGCTGAAGTACAACTTGCTGCCGACGCTGCGGAGCATGGTGGTTCTTGGCGTAGGAGTCGATTTCCCGACCGGGAGCTACGGTCGATTTGCCCAAGGAACCACTCTGGCTGAATCCACGCTTCAGATCGGGCGGGGAAACTTCGGTGTCGTTCCCATGATCTATCAGACGTATGAGTTGATACCTCACCGAGTGAATCAGTTCGCATCGGCGAGTTATCGACACACATTTAAGAACAGCGATGGATACCAGTTCGGTGATGAAGTGAGTGGGGCATTGGGACTTAACGTGATTCCGCTTGAACAGGCTCCTTGGTTGGTGCTGACCCAACAGTTCAACTTTCGATGGATGCAGAACGACGCGATGGGTGCGTCACTATTTCTGTTCAATCCTGGTGGAGCTCCCATCCTGCTCGACCCGACTGCCAAGTTTCGAGCTGTGCCAACAACCGGCTCGACCTATGTCGCGTATTCGCCCGGAGTTATGTTCAACGTGTTTAACTTTGCTTCTGCCTATTTCATCGCCCAGATTCCCATTCATCGGGACTTCAACGGCAACCTGGAACAACAGATCAGCTACATCTTTGGCGTGACGAAGTCATTTCAATTGTTAGGAGGATCCTCCTAGGAAGACCAACAGGACGGCACTATCGAATTGGCTATGTTGACGAAGACTCGACAACAGATTTCTCAGGTGCTTACGGGCTGCTGTGCCGTACTCTGGCTGACAGGATTCTTGTCGGTCGGGCAAGGGGATGTAACGAACCAGTGGGTGGCGCCGCACTGTCCGAGCGGCCAAGCGCAGCACAGTCAGCAGAGCCACAATCATTGTACATGGCATTGTGCCGGTCTCGACATCCAGGGTGGTGGGGGGCGTGGCGAAAGTAATACAGACGTTCTGATAAGGCGGGTATGGAGTCTCGGCGCCGTCCCGGTGCAGGACGCTACGGTTGATGGTCAATTTCCCCCTCGCGGCCCACCGCGAGTGATGTTCAGATCGTATAAAACCTATGTGCTTTGGGAGCCGGCTGCGCTCTCTTCGGTGAAAAGTTAAGACGACGATTATAAACGAGGAAGGAATGATCGATGGAAACGATGAAGAGACGAATGTATGCATCATATGTCGCAACAGGTGCGTTAGGACTTACGCTGATCAGTCTTGCAGCGTGTAGCTCGGGAGAGTCCACTCCCACCACGGGCACGCCGGCGCCAGGTGGCAGTGCCGGTGCAACTAGTGCGTTGGTGTTTGTGAACAATACGGGTGACAAGACATTAACGAGCGTGGCGTTGAAAGGTGATTCCGGCAACGCGGTAGTCAACACGATCGATGCGGCTGAGTTCGAAAACGCTGCACTTGGAGACATGCAGTTTTCAAATGGGGATTGGCTTTTCGTGAACCTTGCAGCCGCCAATAAGGTGGCCACGATTGATCCCTTGACTGCCGCTACACCGGTTCACGAGGCCAATTTGCAGGCTGGTACTCGGCCGGTACATCTGTATCGTGATGCTAACGACGGCGAGGTCATCTGGATCATGAACGATGGTGATAACGCTCCGAGCACCAGCACCCCAGGAGATGATTTGGTGAACTGCGCAGCTCAAGGTGGTGGGTCAGTGACCGTGATGCATAACTCTCATCTTGGACCAGGGGGGACCCCGCCCACGGTGCTGGGAACGACCTGTCTTTTGGCTGATGGGCATAAGGTCGCGGCGTTTGCGGAAAACAAGCGGGTCTTCATCTCCAGCACCACCGCTGGAGAGATTGCCGTGCTGGATGGGGATGAGACATCGGGGACCTATCGCCAGATGATCGCACGTATTGATCTCTGTGACCCAACGAAAGAAACTTGTAATGATGAATCACTTACTGCCTTAACGGCACCGTTCACACCTAACGGCTCTGGACCACATGGGATTCGTTGGTCGAAACTGTCCAAGAAGGTTTACAGCTATCAAGAAGGGTATCAACAGATTGCAGAGATCGATCCCAATCCGCCATTTGCCGTTACGAACAGGTGGGATTTTGCCGGTACGCCGTATACTGGATATGGGATTTCACCGGACGGCAAGTATCTCCTACTGCGCGGAGAAACGACCGCGCCGCAAGCTACCAGACTTGGCGTCATCGATCTGAGTGCGGCAACCCCAACCATCGCAGACCTCACCACTCCTGAGCTGGATGGAACCTCGGCGGGATCGTTCAAGTTCTCACCAGACTCAAAGCGGTTCTACATTTTAGCTGGGAACGGGGCCACCGCAACAAAGAAAGACAGGTTGTTTGCCTATGACTGGGCAACCCTGGCTCCGCCGGCACTCACCCTGCTGAGGGAGATTCCATTGGTTTCGACTGGAGGCCACGGATTCGATGTGTTGGCGCAGGGAGCCGGACAAGCGAAGTATTTGGCAGTGTCCAATGCTGCGCCAGCCAATTCGCTGACGATCATCAATGCCACAGACAACCAGGAGAAGCAGACGGTATCTGTCGGGACAAATCCTGGAGGCGTGACGGTTTATGAATCGGGGGCAGCATCAGCTGGCAATCAGGCGACTAACTAATTCAGATGGGATAGGGAGCAGTCTATCGCAGTCCATCGGATTCGATAGGCTGTTCCATCCATCGACAGACAAGGTAGTAGGTGATTTCAAATGTAGTACTGTCCGAGCCGGCTGCCTCCGGCTCGGATCAGCGCGGGGCGGAGGGTCACCTCCCTTGACCTCTGCCCTGCACTTTTTTTAAGGTTGGTGGTGATAAGGTTACCGTCTGCTGTTTGTTGAGTGGGTGTGTTGGGAAGAATGACCTCGAAGGACGATAATCAGTTCTGGTTCCCGGCTTGGGGTATTTCAGTCGTCCTCCACGGAGCGGTGGTCTGTGCCGCGTTTATATTTATCGGATACGTCAAGCCTGTCCTCCAAGACAACCCGTTCCAGTGGGATGTGGCACTCGTGGAAGAGGGGAGACCAGGTCCCAATTCGGAGCATGTCTCATCAGTCGTTGCATCGGCACAACCCCCGGTAGAGAAGCTCCTTCCGTCACAAACCAAGCCAGTACTGAAGACGTCTCAATCAGTCATGCCGGTTGAACGGAAGATCGAGCCTCCGTCACCAGCGATCGAACAGGTACCGCTCGTTGAACAGAAGGTAGAGGTTCCTCAGCTCCTCGAAGAACCGGTAGAACCACGACAGGTCGAAGTCGCCGAGCCGATTGCTGAAACGGAACAACCTGAGCCCGTGATGGCTGCGCCCGTTCCCGAGCCGGTCGAGTCACAATCCGTGGAGCATGAGTCGGTTGCGGTCGCACCGGCTTCGGATGTTGCTGTATTCCAACAGGCTCCTGCTCAGGCTGAGACGCATATCGGTCGTATGGATACGGCTCCAGGGGAGATGACCGAACCTCAGGCCTCCAGTGCGGGAGCGAAAGCGGATAATCGGTGGTTGGCCGAGTCACTGTGGAGGCGGGTGGCCGAGCTCAAACGTTATCCGAATGCGTCCCGGATGAATGGAGAAGAAGGGAAGGTCGTTCTCAGAGCCGTCATTCGATCTGATGGCCAGCTTGAGACCGTGTCCGTCCAGAAGAGTTCGGGCTACACCGCGCTCGATGAGGCGGCGATGGAAGCGGTCAGACTCGCCTGTCCGCTTCACATGAAGCAGGCGCTCGGGAAACCACAAATCGTTGTGACCCTTCCGATTGTGTATCGACTGGCTGGTTAATGTGTCGAACAGAATTTAAACGCTATGAGGCGCTTGAACGAATTCCAACTATGATTAGGAGTTTGCGGATGACCGCGCTGCTCTCGCAGGACGATCGAGCCATCGGCCGCGTGGCCGGACCTCGAGCTTGGGACAGTGAAGAGTCGGTCGCGCTCGTGCGCCATGTGCTCGAAGGAATGAAATGAAGCGTGGTTTCGTAACAGTCGCCGCTACAGTCGTGTTGGTCTACGTCGTGCTGGTGTTTGGTGCGGCAGGCTGTCTCTTTGTGCAGCCGCATGAGCCGTATCACACGCACGAAGGCGCGTCTCATACCACGCATTCCATGCTATGTGCCTGGCTGTGCCAGGTTAATCCTACGGTTAGCCTGCATGCTGCCGCGCCGCTCCTTACCGGTGTTGTCCTCATGGTGGTTCAGCGGCTCATTCGCGTTATTCCACAAACTCTTCTGATTGTGACGGTTTCTCGTTCTCGCGCTCCTCCCTCGCTCAGTCTGTAATCTAGTTCTATCGTATGCTGTATGAGCCTAGGGAGTCTCCCTGGCTGCGCCGTGTTTGCTCAGGATACCTCTCGCTCGGAGATCCGATTGCCTAACAGTGTGAGCAGGAGCTGCGAGTGCGGCTGAAGATCATTCTGGAGGAATTGGATAGGTTGGAGGAGAGGAAAGAAGACGCGATCTACGGAGGTGTCACGCTCGGTCTCTTTTAGAGATATCTCCTAAGCTAAGAAGGAGGGATCCCATGTCTGTTACTCGTGGAGCAGATCACGCATTGGCGGCCATTGATGGCAAAACGTTCTTGCGGGTCGGAGAAGCGGCTGAGTTCCTTTCGGTTAGTCGCTGGACGATCTATC
Organism: Nitrospira sp.; assembly: GCA_036984345.1. GTDB lineage: Bacteria > Nitrospirota > Nitrospiria > Nitrospirales > Nitrospiraceae > Nitrospira_D. The sequence goes on from BQXA01000028.1 coordinate 11,499, forward strand.
GATGGGTAGAGGAAGGTCGGTTACGAGGAACGAAAGTTGGGAAGAGCAGTCTGCGGATCTTTCGTGATTCTATCATCGGTCTAGTCGAACAGAACGAAATTGACCTGCCCGATACGTGTTCAGCATCGAAAGGGTTGTAGCTCTATGGATGTGTCGGCGTAGACCATCGATTTTGTAGCATCCGTGAGCAAGTGTCGGTAGACGGGCTGTCGGGCATGCCGTATAGAGACAGATAAGCTTTCTGTTGAGTGCAGGTATTGATCTTAACCGGGTTTTGTGTCCTGTCCGAGTAGGTGACCCTCCGACTCGGACCTAGCGCGGGGCGAAGGTTGCTGCCTCCTCCTTTGCCCTGCCCTTTTTCTAGGTCACATTGAATGCGAACAGTAGCTCTATCAATAGTCTGCACAATCGCACTGAGAGGCTTATATTAGTGCATGGAGGAGGAAGCTCCTGATCACAACAGGCCCCGCCATCCGCACCGCTCGGCTCTGAGAGTCCTTGGCACAAACACCGGGCATGCGGAGTCTTGTAGCATGGAAATAGCGAGGAGAATCGTGAGGTCCAACTTCGTGAGAGTAATCCGAGCTGCCTGTCGCTTGCATGCCTATAGCATGGGCCTTGTGGCATCACTATGGATTGGTGGCTGCGGGGGCGTCTTTACCGGAATCCCGGAGCTGGATACCACAGACGGACGAGTCTTTGCCCAGCGGTGTAGTGCCTGTCACGGACAGCCATTTGGAGACCATGGCCTTACGCATGGCGTGCCCGATCCTCGGTTCCGAACAACAGTGGAATGGCAGGAAGTATTGCCGAGGATGGAACGATTGATGCACGAAAAAGGACTTTCCCCGTTGACCGATCTTGAGCGTCAAGCAATCAACCGATACCTCAGCCGCCATGCGAAGCCATAGGGAAGCCTGATCGGTCCTAGGTTGTACGAGTAAGTTTCGGGAGAGCTCAAGGATATGCAAGTTTCCAATCCAAGCTCTCTGAGGATGGTGTTCTGCGTCCTACCGGACGTTGCGCGGTAAACCGCAGTAATGTGGGCGGGTTTGGGTTTAAATGGCTTGTGCCGTTCGAGTTGGCAATGTGGTACAGCCAGTGTAGAATTCTTTCCCATGCCCCCAACGCCCACTCGTCCAGTGCTTAAACTGCTTCCAGCCTATCTTGGAGTGCTCTCCCTCGACGATGCGCTGCATCATCCGAGAATCGCTCGCATCCTCTGGCTTGAAATTCTGGTGAACGATTCTGTCGAATGGACGGCCCTACAGCACCCGCTGGTACACGAGGCCCATGAGACCGCATGCCGGTGGTATACAAGATATCGCACCCTCATCTCCGGGCTTGTATCCCGTGCGCCACTTCCCGAAAACCATGGCCCAATCGACGAGCGACTATACCGTCAGCTTGCGGAGGCTCTCGAATTTGCCCACGCTCACGCTTGATCATCTGTACACATTGCTCCGGGAGTATGTTGAGCAGACAGGGCACGCGGTTGATCTAGTCTTGATCGGTGGGCTGGCCGTGATCACGATCCAAAGCCCTGTCTACCAATAGTACGGCCACGGGCTCCAGTACGGAGACCAGTAAGGGCCCCAATAGGGGCCTGGACCGATGGGTCGGCGGATGCGAGGGGCCTCTTCATCGTTTTCGGTCCACACGCGTAGATTGGTGATGTGGATGAGTGGGTAGGTATATTCGGTTTCGTCCAACGGCAGGACGATGGTACCGGCCATCTCTCCCGTCACGGTGAGGAACGTGCCTGGTGGAATGGTGGCCGGATCGAGAAAAGATTTCTGTAGGGCCACGAAGCGACCTTCAGACCGGCTAAGGTCAGTGATCGGTTGAAGAGAAGACATCAGCGGAAGTTGTAAGATTTCAATTCTGGTCCCTTCCTTGAGCCGTCGGGCTCCCAAGACTTTCCCGCCGAATGTAACCGACTGCCCGTTGTAGGATTCGGGGGCCGACTTCACCTGCCCATAACTGATCTGAGGTGTGCCTGACGGCAGACCGCCGGCCTGATGCTCCGATGTTGCACAGCCCGACAGGGTAATGAATCCGGCGAAAACATAGATAGACCACGATCGTCTCATTGGCTCATTATAACAAAGGCGCAACGAGGCACTCTATCCGTTATAATGGGCCTGGGCTTTAGGCATTGATCTGTGAAAGGAGCATGGAAGATGGGTGGTCGAACGACGGCAATGATGTGGAAAAGAATGCTATTGGTCGTGGGAGCGATCGGACTGTTGGCTGTGCCGTTCAATGCACAGGCAGCCAAACCAGAGCTCAAGGGTAAGTTCGAAATTCTCAAAGACGAACCTTCCACACATCAGTCTGGCAAGGTGAAAATAATCGAGTTCGCCGACTTCTATTGTCCCCACTGCCATCATTTCGAAGAGACGGGAGTTACGCTACTCCGGAAGGAATTCGGTGACAAGGTGGAGATCACGATGGTCGGGTTTCCTGTTATTCCCGGGAAGCTTCCGACGGCCTTCGATATGTATGAGCAGGCCAAATTGATGGGCAAGGGAGATCAAATGAAAACCGTGCTCTTTCGCACCATTCATAAGGAGAAGCTCGACGGAGTGCTGGATCGTTCGATTCGGTCGCTTTTGATCAACGAGGTCGGCTTGGATGTGAAGGCGTTTGAAGCAGGGCTGGAAAGCGGCAAGCCGGCCAAGCTGTTTGAAGAGGGGCGTCGATGGGGAGAGCGGATTAAGGTGTCGTCGACGCCTTCGCTCTTGCTGGACGGGAACATCAAAGTCGACGGTGTGAATATGACACCTGAGAATGTGGTCACGATTGTTCGGAGCATCCTTGAGGCGGATGCGAAAAGGTAGTGAGAAGTGAAAGGTGAAACGTGAAACGTGAAAGATTAGGGTGTGAGGGGCTCAGGACGGTGTTAGGAATGAATTGGAGCGAATCAGGAAGAGGTTTGGACTGGTGACGGTTTCTGGTTTTGAACCTCTCACTTTTTACGTCCTACGTCTCACGGAATGAATATGGCTATCGATCCCATCTGCGGCATGACCGTTGACCCCGCCAAGGCGGCTGGCCAGCACGAACATAACGGGACAACCTACTATTTCTGTGCGGTGTCCTGCCTGGAACGATTTCGTGCCGACCCGGAACGGGCGCTCAGCAAGAAGCCGCTGAATCTCATCACGATGCCGGCGTCGCGGAAGCCGTTGCCGATGATGCAACCGGCTCGTCAGGGCGAGATCGACCCGGTCTGTGGGATGACGGTTCAGCCAGATTCGGCAGCGGGGTCATTCGAGTATCGCAACAAGAGATACTATTTCTGCGCGACTAGATGCCTCGAGAAGTTCCGAGCCGACCCTGAGTATTATTTGACCCCACCGGAGCAGCGCGTTCCGAAACCCACTCCAACCGGTGACAACGTCAAGTATGTTTGCCCGATGGACCCCGAGGTGGCAGAAACCAAGCCTGGGGCCTGTCCCATCTGCGGGATGGCGTTAGAGCCTGAGGACGTGACCACTCTGCCGACTCGCACCGAATATACCTGTCCTATGCATCCCGAGGTCGTTCAGGCCGAACCTGGAAGCTGTCCCTTGTGCGGCATGGCCTTGGAGTCGCGCACAGTGACGGTGGAAGAAACCAACCCGGAACTGGTGGATATGACACGCCGTTTCTGGTTGAGCGTGGTCCTTGGGGCACCGATTTTTGCTTTGATGATCTCCGAGATGTTGCCGGGGCAGCCGTTACAGCACCTGGTTTCCGGGCGAACGCTGGTCTGGCTCCAGTTTCTGCTGGCCACACCGGTGGTGCTGTGGATCGGTCGACCGCTGTTCGAACGTGCGTGGGCATCGATCACGAGCGGTCACCTCAACATGTTTACGCTTATCGGACTGGGGACCGGTGCCGCTTATTTGTATAGCGTTGCCGCCACGCTGTTTCCCGATATCTTTCCTGACTCCTTCCGCACGCATGGGGGGGAGCTTGCCGTTTATTTTGAACCAGCAGTAGCCATTATTGCCCTTGTGTTGTTGGGGCAGGTGTTGGAGCTGCGAGCTAGAAGTCGAACCAGCAGTGCCCTTAAGGCACTCTTGGGGTTGGCACCGAAAACGGCTCGCGTGATCCGGAAGGATGGTCGTGAAGAAGACATTCCTTTGGAACAGGTCCAAGTCGGTGATCGCTTGCGCGTGAGACCAGGAGAGAAAATTCCGGTGGATGGTGTAGTGATCGAAGGCTTGAGTACCGTCGATGAATCGATGGTGACCGGTGAGTCGATTCCGGTGGAGAAACAAGCGGGGAAGAAGGTCGTGGGGGCCACCGTCAATGGAACCGGAAGCTTTGTGATGCGCGCGGAGCGAGTCGGTCGAGAAACTATGCTGGCGCAAATCGTTCGGATGGTCAGTGAAGCCCAACGGACCCGCGCGCCGATTCAACGGCTCGCCGATCTGGTCGCCGGTTACTTCGTGCCGATCGTGATCGCCGTCTCGATCATCACCTTTGCCGTCTGGGCATTCCTCGGCCCGGAACCGAGCATGGCCTATGCGTTGTTGAACGCGGTCGCCGTGCTCATCATCGCATGCCCCTGCGCCTTGGGTCTGGCGACACCCATGTCGATCATGGTCGGAACCGGGCGGGGAGCAACGGCGGGTGTGCTGATCCGTAACGCTGAAGCCTTGGAGACCCTGGCTAAGGTGGATGTTCTCATTGTGGATAAGACCGGGACGCTCACCGAAGGCAAACCACGTCTGATGGCAGTCGTGACCCTTTCTCCTGTCACGGAGCACGATTTGCTTCGGTTGGTCGCGGGCCTGGAGCAAAACAGCGAACATCCCTTGGCCGCCGCAATTGTGTCCGGTGCCAAGGGTCGAAATATCGTTCCGGCGAAGGCACAGGAGTTTAGCTCACTCACGGGGAAGGGAGTGACAGGCACGGTCGAAGGCCGCACGGTGGCCGTGGGGACCACGACGTTTCTCGACGAATTGAACATCGACACCGCAGCGTTGTCGGCTCAGGCTGAGCCTCTGCGTCATGCAGGTCAAACCGTCATGTTTGTCGCTCTCGGCGGCAAGCCGGCGGGGTTGCTGGGTGTGGCTGATCCCATTAAGTCCACTACGTCTGAGGCCATCGAACTCTTGCACGAGGAAGGCCTCCGGATCGTGATGCTGACCGGCGACAATCGAACGACCGCGGAAGCGGTGGGGCGACAACTGCATCTGGATGATATCCGCGCAGACGTGTTGCCCGAGCAAAAGGCGGCGGTAGTCAAACAGCTCCAAACAGAAGGGCATGTCGTGGCGATGGCGGGAGACGGAATCAACGATGCTCCGGCTTTGGCTCAGGCCCATGTGGGGATCGCCATGGGAACCGGAACCGATGTCGCGATGGAAAGCGCCGGGGTGACGTTAGTGAAGGGAGATCTTCGAGCTATCGTGCGGGCCCGGCGTTTGAGCCGCGGCACCATGAAGAACATCCGACAAAATCTCTTCTTTGCCTTCGTCTACAACACGCTGGGCGTTCCCATTGCTGCTGGTATCCTCTATCCCTTCGTCGGGGTGCTTTTGAGCCCCATGATTGCGAGCGCAGCCATGACGTTCAGCTCTGTCTCAGTGATCGCTAACGCCTTGCGGCTGCGGCATATGGACTTGTGACTTCCTCAATTGCTGGTATCTTAATACTGTGCCAGTCTTAGGGTAGGATGTACTCACGGTGTGACATGATACCTTGGTCACGCATAGCGATCCTGGTCTGGGCGTCTCTCTGGATGCTCGCCGCGCCCTTGTTCCATGTGCATCCAGAGGCTGATCACCGGCATGGAGAAGTCGGGCATGTGCATGGCGGGACCGTCCATACGGTATGGTCTCCCGACCTCGACTGTGAATATAACAGCCATGAGCAAGCAACAAGCGATCATCCGCAACTAGCACACTCAGGTGACGGCCATGCTGAGTTTGGGTTGTCATTGCTGACGGACTCAACCGATCGTAAGTCGCTCAAGCCGTTTCTGACACTGGTCCTCTGGCTCTCACCGATTGACGTTGTGACAAACGTGGAGCAGAGTGTCTGGAGGCAGCCGAGCATCACCGCTGGGTCATCAGCCGCACCGTTTATTCACACCATCGCATCTCGCGGTCCGCCCGATCTTCTCGCATAGACGATCCGTACGTTCACGCTATCTAATTTAGTGACAGGCACGCCTTGGACGGTCCCCCACGGCGGTAGGAGCATGGTCATGAAGGCTTCCTGGAAGACTCCTTTCACACGGTTCGCTGTTGGATCAGCCATAGCGGTATCGGTTGCCGCCGTGTCTGTCTCGTGCCAACCAACACAAGACGAGGCACAGAAACAGACCCCGCACGGTACACCACCGCCGGCTCAAGCCAGGATGATCGAACTGCCGGAGGGGAGTCCAATGCTCGCACAGATTCATACGGAACAGGTAGAGCACCATCCCATGCGGGTGTCGCTCAAAGCGCAAGGGGGAAGGATCCTATCCAACGAGAATCGGCTGGCCCATCTGGGCCCACGAGTGCCGGGGCGAATTGTCGCCGTCTATGCCAATCTTGGTGATCGGGTAAAGCCCGGAGATCGACTCCTTTTGCTGGATAGTCCGGCATTTGGCGAGGCGCAGTTGGCATATCGAAAGAGGCGGACCGCGATGAGGGTGGCGGAAAAGGCCTTTGAACGGGCCAAGGCGCTCTCAGCAGAAGGTGCGATCGGGATCAGCGAATATCAGCGACGTGAAGCAGAGCATGAGAATGCCAGGGCTGAGCTTTACGAGGCGGAAGAGAAGCTCCATCTACTCGGGATGGCGGAACGGGAAATTAAGCGGCTGTCCGCCGAACAGTTGCCTCATGCAGAGGTGGCTCAGGTGTTTCTGCGGGCACCCTTCTCCGGTGAAATCATCGAACGGAATGCGACGGTCGGCGAGGTGGTCGACCCGAGTAAGACGCTCTTCACGGTGGCGGATCTCTCCACGGTGTGGGTCCGGGCGGACTTTCCGGAACAGCAAATCGGGAAACTGAAGACCGGGCTTGCCGTGGAGGTTCGAGTCTCCGCGTACCCGGAGACAGTGTTCCAGGGGGTCATTACCTATATCGGGGCCGTCATCGATTCAGCGACCAGAACCGTCACAGCGCGTTCGGCAATTCCCAACCAAGACCGGCGCTTACGGCCGGAAATGTTTGCTGACGTCACGGTTCGTACGGAGGAGCAATCGGTCTTGGCTGTCCCGCGTGCCGCCCTCCAGCAAGTCGGGAGCCGCACCATGGTCTTCGTCACACGAGGACCTCACCGGTTTGAATTTCTCGACGTGACCATCGGGGAAACCTCGAACGAGTACGTGGAAATCAAGTCGGGATTAATGGAAAAAGACGAAGTCGTGACGGAAGGAAGTTACGCACTGAAGTCTGAAGCGCTTCGTGGGCAGATGTCCATGGGAGGGCCGCTATGATCGAACGGCTGATCCGCACGTCCTTGGAACAGCGGGTCATCGTGCTGCTTGTGGCGGGCGGCCTGAGCCTCGGCGGTATCGTCGCGTTCTACTCCCTGCCGATCGATGCCTTTCCTGATGTCACGCCTGTCCAGGTTCAGGTCATTACCCGCGCACCCTCCCTGGCACCACCGGAAATCGAGCGCCTGGTGACGTTTCCACTCGAGATCGAGTTCACAAACCTTCCTGGGAAAACGGAACTCCGGTCGGTTTCACGGTTTGGGCTCTCGGTGATTACCGTTGTGTTTGAAGATGCCGTTGACGTCTATTTTGCCCGGCAGCTGATTTTGGAGCGATTAGTTCGCATCCGCTCCCAATTGCCGCCAGGTGCTGACCCCACACTCGGACCTGTAAGCACCGGCCTCAGTGAAGTGTTCATGTATCTCGTAGAAGGACCATCACAGGGTCTCCAAGAACTGCGCACCATGCACGATTGGGTCATCCGTCCGATGTTACGGGCTGTGCCGGGTCTTGCGGATGTCGATACCCTTGGAGGATTGTCGAAGCAGTACCACGTCCTTGTGGATCCGGATCGCTTGACCAGTCTGGGCCTTACCTTACGCCAAGTTCAAACAGCGGTCACACAGAATAACCAAAATGCAGGTGGCAGCTATATTGAGCGAGGGGGCGATAAGTTGGTCATCCATGGTCAGGGACTCGCCCATTCCGCAGAAGACTTGGAACGCATCGTCGTGACGGCCCGTCAAGGAACGCCGATCTATCTGCGAGATGTCGCGCAGGTTCGCGTGGGAAACGCCGTTCGATTGGGAGGTGTTACCCAAGATGGAACCGGCGAGGTCCTCGAAGGCATTGCCGTCATGCTCCGTGGGGGAAACAGTCGGCAGGTTGTTTCCGCAGTGAAAGACAAACTGACACTGATTGCCAGCCTGTTGCCGGAGGGTGTCACGATCACACCGTTTTATGATCGTATTGAACTCGTGACGCGTGCACTCGAAACCGTTGAGCGAGCGCTGCTGGAAGGGGCTGCCGTTGTCGTGCTTGTCCTGTACCTCTTCCTCAGAAACTTGCGCGGCGCGCTTGTCGTGGCCCTCACGTTGCCGTTGGCCACGCTGAGCACGTTCGTCATCATGCAACAGGTGGGCCTCTCGGCCAATCTGATGTCGTTGGGCGGCCTGGCCATTTCACTGGGAATGATCGTCGATGCAGCAATCGTGCAGGTGGAGAACGTCGAGCGCCACGTAAGCGAACGGTTCGAAGGGCACGCCTCGTCGACCACCGTATCGGAACGGCTTCCGTTGGTTCTTCGTGCCGTGTTGGAGGTGCGGCGGCCGAGCCTATTCGGAGAACTGATTATTGCGCTCACATTTGTTCCGCTCCTGACGCTCCAGGGCATTGAAGGCAAGATGTTTATCCCTCTGGCGCTGACCGTGGTGATCGCCTTACTCAGTTCGCTTGTGCTTTCTGTGACCATCGTCCCGGTACTGGCGGTGTTTCTCATCCAGCCACGCTCAGCCACAGGAGAAGGCACAGCCCTATCGCGAGGGCGCAGGCTGTATCGGGGACTCTTGGAACTGGCCATTCGCCGGACTCCAGTCGTCGTCTTCCTGGCCGTGGCTATTCTGGTGATCGGGATTGGCCTGGTCCCCTTCATCGGTCGCGAGTTTGTGCCGATTATGGATGAAGGTTCGATCGTGGTGAATTTAGTCCGACTGCCGAGCATCGGCCTCACTGAATCACTGAAGATTTCTGGACAGGTCGAGCGAATGTTGTTGGAACTCCCGGACGTGCGTTCAGTGGTGACCCGCACCGGTGCAAATGAGTTGGGGACGGATCCCATGGGAATGGAACTCAGCGACATGTATGTGTTGCTCAAGCCCGAATCCGAGTGGCACGCCCATAGCAAACGAGAGATTGAAGAGCAGGTCCGGTCCCGGCTTGGGCAGGTTCCCGGTATTGCCTTCGGACTGTCTCAGCCGATCTCGATGCGGGTGGATGAGCTGGTGTCGGGAGTCCGATCGCAGGTGGCGGTCAAGCTGTTCGGTGATGATCTTGATGTATTACGGATGAAGGGAGACGAAATTGCGCGAGTACTGCGCCAAGTGCCCGGCATGTTCGATATTCGCACCGAACAGATTTCCGGACTCTACTATCTGAAACTTGATGTCGACCGATCCAAGGTGGCTCGTTATGGAATCAATGTGGCCGACATCACGGAGGTCATCCAGGCCGTTGGTGCCGGGATTGAAGCAGGAGAGGTCTTCGAAGGTCAACGGCGGTTTCCGATCGTCGTGCGATTTCCAGACGATCGGCGGGATGATATCCAGTCCATTGCCACGCTGTGGGTGACGGCGCCGGATGGCTCACGCATTCCGTTAAAGGATCTTGCCGAGGTACAGATCGTGGAAGGGCCGGCACAAATCAGCCGGGAACAAGCTCGCCGCCGCATTGTCGTCGAAGCGAACGTGATCGGACGCGATCTTGTTGGTGCCGTCGAAGGAGCCCGGACATCGGTGGAACAACAAGTACAGCTTCCCCCGGGTTATTACGTCACGTGGGGAGGACAGTTTGAAAATCAACAGCGAGCCATGACACGCCTGGCTATTGTGGTGCCGATGGTGATCGGACTCATCTTCTTGCTTCTGTTTGTGACGTTCGGGAATGTTCGGCAGGCAGCACTCATCCTGCTTGCCATTCCCTTTGCGATGGTCGGCGGCCTCGCGGCATTGTTGATCGGCGGGCTGTATCTCTCGGTACCGGCGTCCGTGGGGTTTATTGCGTTGTTTGGTGTCGCCGTGCTGAACGGGGTCATAAAAATCTCCTACATCAACCAGTTGCGTCGTCAGGGCATTCCGCTTGATGAGGCCGTGCTGACCGGCATGGTCATGCGATTGCGCCCCATATTGATGACCGCCCTTGTGGCTGCTCTGGGGCTCACCCCCTTACTTCTCGCGACCGGCCCGGGTTCTGAGATTCAGCGACCGCTGGCGACCGTTGTCATCGGGGGATTACTTTCGTCCACAGTGCTGACGTTGGTTGTCCTGCCTGTCCTGTATCGATGGATCGAGCAGCGTGAGGAGCGACGAGCCGGTGGCATGCAGTAAAACAGACCCCGTGCCGCTCTCCGCCGTACCTCATAAGAAACGGTGGTTCATAGCAGATGTATCGAGGCGCATATCGAAAATTATGCATCCGTGAGAGGGGTCCACGTGGTAGGCTACGCACGGCATGCTGATCGCTCCTGCTCAACGTTTTAGGAAAGGTACATCGGTGAAAATCAACTGGCTCGTCGGGTGGGTTATGGTGTGGGGACTCGTCGGAGGTCTCACGGTTCCGGTGTCGGCACCGGCCGCCACCAAGCCGCTTCCCAAGGCGAGCAGCCAGGATTTGCAGCACCAAGTAAAGAGCACGGCCAATAAGGTCATTCCGGCGGTCGTGAGCATCGCGTCGACCGTGATGGTGCGCGATCAAGCCTTTGGTGACGAGGCGTTGCCGTTCGGTTTGTTCAAAGAGCCGCCTACCCGTCGCCAATATGGGCAGGGGTCCGGCGTGATCGTCGCACCGGACGGGTACATCATCACCAATAACCATGTCGTTGCCGACGCGGTCGATGTGGAGGTGGTCCTCGCGGATCGACGTCAATACAAGGGAAGAGTGATCGCCACAGACCCCAAGACCGACGTGGCCGTGGTGAAGATTCAGGCGACGAAACTTCCCACCGTGTCCTGGGGCGACTCGAGTCAGTTGGATGTCGGGGACTTTGTCCTTGCCATCGGAAACCCGCTGGGGCTGAGCCGCACGGTCACGTTCGGCATTGTGAGCGCAGTCGGGCGTGCAGATGTCGGCGTGGCGGATTTCGAAGACTTTATCCAGACCGACGCGCCGATCAATCCCGGGAATTCGGGCGGAGCGCTCGTCAACGTTCATGGTGAACTAGTTGGGATCAATACGGCGATTGCAAGTCCGACGGGCGGTAGTGTGGGGGTCGGATTTGCGATCCCCAGTAATATGGCTCGTGCCGCGATGCAGAGCTTGATCAAGACGGGCCGTGTCGTCCGAGGATTTCTCGGCGCCTACACGCAAGATGTCAGCCCTCCCTTGGGAAAGATTTTTCACTTACCGGACGTGAAGGGTGCGATCGTGACGGATGTACAATCGAAGGGGTCAGCCGAACGAGCCGGTCTCAAGCGAGGCGATGTCGTGGTGCGGTTCGACGGAGGCGACGTGATGGATAGCGGACATCTGCGGAATCTGGTGGCGCAGTCGTCGATCGGCAGCAAACATCGTGTAGATCTTATTAGAGAAGGGAAGGTGTATCAGGCGGAACTGGTCATTCAGGAGGCCCCGCGCGAACGGACGAAGAAGATTCAGACTGCCTCGACCGCCTCTACCGTCCATCCCCTCGCCGGTGTGGTCTTCGACGATGTGACACCTCCGTTGGCACGCCAGATGGATTTGCCGGTGAACAGCGGGGTGGTCGTGACGGATATTGAAGAAGGCAGCCTCGCCGAAGCGTCCGGCTTGCAGCCGGGTGATGTCGTGCTGGAACTCAACCGGCAATACGTGCCGAATTTCTCAACCCTTCAGCGCCTCGCCGATCCCCTGAAACCGACCGATCTTGCCCTCCTCCTCGTCAACCGCCAGAGCAACGTCATGTACATCCCGATTCAGGGGGAGTAACGAGACAGTTAAGTAGCAGGAGCCGACGTGGGCTCTTTGGGCGGTTTGGGGAGCCAACCCTGTTGGCGCAACTGGTCCCATGCCTTCTCGTTTTCATACGTGTGTACCGCGACAGAGGCTTGGTCGCCTTTCTTGGGGATGTATCCCATTCGCATGGGGAACGTCCGTTTCCCATTTCGAATCGTCAAGAAGATACAGAGTTCTCCGAATGGTCCTGCGCCTTGCTTCGAGTCAACTGGCTCACTATCGGCCGGTACGCCCTGGTTCGGCGGTTCTGTAAAGATCACCTCTTGCATCTCCACCGCACCTTGCCGAAAGCGGACGTTCCATCGTTCGATATCGTGGGGACCTTCGAAGAGCACTTCGGCGTCGGCCTGGCGGACATGCGCCGGGGCAGCCTGGCCATCTAGGCTTTCCACAGCCACATAGGCCTTCGGCACTTTGAAGAACGTGCGTGCAAGGGTGACGAATCGACTGTTGAGGTGGTCGTTATCCGTCAGCCCGACCACCGTCTCGACACTGTCAAATCGCGCGCGCATCATGACGCGTTCCTCCAGGGCATCTCCGAAGATGACCAGGAGCCCTGCATCTTCGGCAAGGCGACAATACCTCGGCTCGGAGTCGATAAACACGACAGGCGTCCCGCCTTTCTTGAGTTCTGCCGCCATGGCCAAGCTCAGCTCACGGACTCCTAGAATTGCCACGGTTTCCCGCTTGGGAAGTCGAAGTTGAAGGAGTTGGGCCATGGGACGCGCGAAGAGACTCGCATGCAGCACGGTCATCCCGATGGTCATAAAGACCATCGCCCGAAGGGCATCGCCGCCATCGAGTTCTTTCTGCCGCATTGCTTCGGCGGTCAGAGATGCAATCGCAGCGGCGACGATGCCCCGAGGCGCGACCCAGGCAAGAAACAGGCGCTCCTTCACAGGGAGTTCGGTCCCGATCGTCGACAAGAACACGCTCGCGGGACGCACCAGGAAGATCAGCCCGGCGACGGCCCACCAGGCTGCCGGCCCCAATTGTACGATGTCGTTCCATCGAAGGTCGGCCACCAACAAGATGAACAACAATCCGACCAACATGATGGTCATTTGATCTTTGAAATCTCGTAGGTCACGATCGACCTGGGTCCCGAGGTTGCCGACCAGAATACCGGCGACGGTAACGGCGAGAATACCGCTCTGAGGAATGACTTGATCGCACAGTTGAAACAGCCCGTACGTCATGGCGAGGGTAAAGATATTCGTGTAGCCATGAGGCACGAGGCCGGGCCAACGGAGGAGCTTGCCAAGAACAAAGCCGCCGATTGTGCCCGTGGCGATGCCGAATCCCAGTCGCAAGGCCAGTAAATTGAGTTCGCTCGTCAGCGTCTCCGCCGCCGGCGACAGCACAAAGTTCAAGACGAGAATGGCCAGCACCGCACCGATCGGATCGATCAACACGCCCTCGGCTTCGATAATGGTTCGCATGTGAGGCCGTAGGCGCATGTTCCGAACCAGCGGGGCGACGACGGTCGGCCCGGTGACGACAACCAGGCTTCCGAACAAGAGCGAATGCCCTAGCGACCAGTCGAGAATAAAATGGGCCACAAGGGTGGCACCGGCTAATGTCAGCACGGCTCCCCAGGTCACGAGCTGCCGGATGGGCGCTTCCTGTCGACGCAGACGTGACCACTGCAGATTCAATCCCCCTTCAAACAAAATGATCGCGATCGCAAAATCGACCAGATCGAAGAGTCCACGGCCCATGGATTGAGGGTGGACCCAATTGAGCAATTCAGGGCCCAACGCGGCGCCGAGCGGGAGGAGAAGCACGGTGCTCGGGATATTCAAATGGCGGGCGAGCGACTGCGCCAGGACCCCCGCCATGAGAGCGATCGAGAGGGTTAGGCCTGCGTGCACGCTGGCGATGCCTGGTTCAAGATGATTCGCTGAAAGACGGAGCCCATCGTTGTCTACGGACCGACCGGTGAGCTGCGAGGTATCCGACGGATAACCTTGGACGTCACCCTGCCTCCACCCAAAAGGGTGCGGTGAAGTCTCTGGTGCTTCTCAAGATACAGAACCTGCGCCCTTGGTACAAACCTTTTCGTCATCGGAACAGGGCGTAGCGCTGCTCCTCTAAAACCCACCAACCTCGGCCTCCTGTCCGACAACCGCCAGGGCAATGGCATATACATCCCGATTCAAAAGGAGTAGAGAAAGAGATGGTTGCTTGGTAGAGAGACAGAGCCCCCGAAATGTTAAGCCTCTACAGAGGCAGAGACTATAGGTCCTGATAGTACCTCATCGTTTCGTTCTCAATCACTTACAGAATATCAAGAGGTAGATGAAGAACCGATGAAACCAGATCGGACACGATAGTTCTGCCACAATTCAGCCACAGTGTTCTTTGTGGTCTAAGAGCAAAAGAGCCACATTACAGATGCTAAATAGCAGATACCTGATCTCATACTCGTCCGGCCCCAGGCGACCGTGGCCCCCTTCGTCACCTCGCTGTGCTGCGAGCTTGGTAATGGTCACTAGGATCGTCCTATGCAGTTTAGGAAAATGGTCTCTAAGCTCTGGCTCTTTGGTTAATTCGAGTTTTGGATTCCCGCTAAGGTCACGGGCTAGTTGCTCTAATGCTTTGAAGGCATTCGAAAATACGGTGTTGGTATCTACGCCCTTGAGCACATCGTGGTATGCCTTGATCAAATCTGCCGCTCTCTCTGGAAACTTCTCTTCGAGACGAGGCAATAGGCTGCCTAACACTTCTTTCTGGAGAAGCGGTTCTTCTAGCGGCACAAGTGTTGGAGGGCTTCCATGGATGTTCAGCCAGACGTTTGATTCTGCTGCGAAACGCTTAATGTCCTTAACCAGAGATGGGAGGGCGATATACTGCTGATGAAGCGAAAGAAGAAGGAGAAACGACTGCAGGACTTCAAGGCGGTCGAGAATGGGACGAAGGGAATCTTTGTCTCTATGCTCTTGAATCTCCCTGTGGATTTCATTTGGAGAGAAGAATAATCGAACTTGGTGATCGGGAGTGTAGGTACGATTGTCGGCAACAAAACGACCCAGGGATTCGGCAGATAATCGTTCCAGGAAATGACGGTGGTCTCGGATACCGGCTTCGTGATGTTCAATGAGGCTCGAAAGGCGATAGCTCAGCAAGGAAAAAAACCTTGTCCAGTCCCCCCTCTCAAGAACGACTTGGTAACGGAGCGACCAGGGGATGTGATCTCCCCAGCGATCATCGTGAGCTGGTGCACGATCATTGGACACGCTGTCCTCCCGTGTGGTGGGAGAGAAGGTACAGGACGTCAACAAGATCTGGCAAGACCCGACGGTGAATTGCAGATTCGCAGCTTCACGCCAATATGCTGTAATCACAAGGTTACTAGGTAGCATGCGGCTCAAGTCTGGCAGTATCTGTTTCCCCATCACTCCCAGGACAACACGAGTGGCTTGGTCGATCTCCCATTGACTCTCGGCGTCCAGCTAGGGCGTCGCTGAAGGGACCGCATCCTGCTAGGCCCGAAACAGCTCAAGATCAAATGCTCGTTCAGTGAACCAGACGAGCGCGATGGCGATCACTGCAAGGTTTAGCGTTAGCGGATCCCCTGGCACCACGATTGTTCTTTCTTGAATCCGAACAGACAGATCATTTCGTAAGGCAAACAAAGTCAGAGTTTGCGATTGCCAATCGCGCTTATAAGTGCTACGAAAACATACTTCGTGCTACTCATGTCAGGAGGGATTATGGATGATTTGGTTCGATTTGGCGTGTCGTTGGATCGGCGACTGTTGGCGGAGTTCGACCGTCATATCAGGCGGAAGCGGTACACGAACCGTTCAGAGGCGCTGCGCGATCTGATTCGGGACAATCTGGTGGGAGAAGAATGGGATGAGAATAAGGAGACGGTCGGCACGATCACGTTCGTGTACGACCACCATGTACGGGACTTAACCGGAAAGTTGACCGATATCCAACATGCGCACGCAGAGCAAATTCTGTCCGGTATGCATGTGCATCTCGACCATAACCATTGCCTTGAAGTGTTGGTGGTGAAAGGCAGGGGGAAAGAGATCAAGAAGGTGGCGGATGCTCTGGTGTCGGTCAAGGGTGTGAAGCACGGTAAGTTGACCATGACGACGACGGGAAAAGCGCTGCGGTAATGAGACTCATTTGGTGGAGCTCCCGGAGAGCATTCGTGCCCTACCTTGCGACCATGATGTTGGCGCTCTGTTGGGTTGACGAGGTGTTCGCGCATGATCCTGATGAACTGGAGATTGAGGTTCCAGAAGTGTCTGTCGTAGCAGAACGACCAGTCTCCGCGTCCTCTCAACAGCTCATTCCCGACAAGGAAATCGTTTTGCAACCTCAGGGTAGACCGGCACAGGTGCTCCGGTTGATCCCCGGGTTTGTCGCAGTCGAGCACTCAGGTGGAGGGGGGAAGGCGGATCAATACTTTCTCCGAGGGTTCGACGCAGACCATGGGACGGACGTCGGCTTCTTTCTTGATGGCATGCCAATCAATCTTCGTACCCATGCCCATGGACAAGGGTACACGGATCTCAATTTCATTATCCCGGAAACAGTCGAGGGGGTCGACGGGCATAAAGGCTCTTATCTGCCGGAGTACGGAGACTTTGTTACGGCGGGTGCGGTAAATTTTCGGACGCGCGACATGGCCAAAGAAGGAGTCGTTCAAGCTGCACGCGGAGAGTACAGCACGCAGCGATACCTCCTGATGTTCTCGCCGACAAAAGATCGTGTCCGCACGCTATTCGCAGCTGAAGGATTCTACACCGATGGTCCATACTTCAATGACAACCAGTATCATCGGGCCAATGTGTTTGGGAAAGCGACCACAAACCTCACGGGACGAGATCAGCTCAGCGTACAAGCCACCTTTCTGCAGTCTCGGTGGGACGGCTCCGGTGAGATTCCATTTCGCGCCGTCAGGTCAGGCCTCCTGGATCGGTTCGGTTCCATCAATTCGTATGAAGGGGGAAACACGCTGAGGACCACCGGCCAACTCAAGTATCACTATGATACGACGTCGGGTGGGGAGTGGTTTGTGAACGCCTACGGACAATACTATCGGCTGGACCTGTTTACGGATTTTACGTTTTTCCTCAATGATCCTGTGAACGGTGACGGGTTCGCGCAGTTCGATCGTCGGGTCATCTATGGTGGTGACTTTGGGTTCAAACAACGCGGTGAATGGTTCGGCATACCGACGGTTGGGATCGTAGGTTTTCAAACGAGAGTTGACGACGTACATACCAAATTAGGGACTCAGACATTACGCCGGCCCACTGGCACCACCATCGACAGCGATGCCCGTAGCGTATCCTATTCCCCTTTTGTGAAGCTTGAAGTCCAGCCGGTTTCTTGGCTGAGATTCTCGGGAGGAGTGCGAGGAGAGTTTTTCACATTTGATGTGAGTAACCGCTGTGCCACCTGTGTCGAGCAACCTGATGGGAGAAAGGGTTCTGGGATTGTGCTTCCCAAGATGAGCATGATTCTTGGGCCGTGGGCGAGGACGGAATTCTTCGTCAACTATGGCGAAGGGGTTCACAGCAATGATGCCCGATCTGCCGTGACGACAGGAGCTCCCCCCCTGGCGAGGGCGAGAAGCTACGAGGTCGGAGTCCGTTCGAGACCCTGGGGGCCGGAAGGGCTTGAGGTGCTGGCGACGGCATGGCGATTGGATCTCAAGTCGGAACTCGTCCTCGTTGGTGACGAAGGGACTACGGAGATACGCGGAGCCACGAGGCGTCAGGGAGTAGAAATTGCTGTGAGAGGCAAGGTGTGGGGCCCCCTGTACGTCAACGGCAGCTTTACCTGGACCCATGCCGAGTTTCGCAATGGGGATGCCATTCCCCTAGCGCCGGAGTATACGGCGTATGGTGCTGCCATTTTGCAATGGCCGGAGGGTCTGACGTCTCAATTACAAGCCACGTACCTCGGCGTTCGACCGCTTGTTGAAGATCGGAGTATCAAGTCTCCCTCGTGGATCACCTTCGATCTTTCGCAGCGATATCGCATTCCCATCAAATTACCGTATGGCCGTCTTGAGGCCTTTCTCTTCGTACAAAACTTGTTCAATACGAAGTGGGAACAAGCCATCTTTGCGTTCGACTCGCGTCTGCGCAACGAGCCGACCGGAGTGAGGGACATTCATTTTGTGCCGGGTAATCCGAGGACAGTGATGGGTGGGCTGGCCTGGTATTTTTAAATAGTCGATGGAAACGCGAAAGCAAAAGCGAAAGATCCTTCCACAGTCCTATTTTAATCGTCCCACACTTGCCGTGGCTCGCTCTCTGGTCGGCAAGTATTTGATTCGCGAGAATGGGGAGGGAACAATCGCCGGAAAAATCATCGAGGTAGAGGCGTACGTCGGCACTGAGGACAAAGCCTGTCATGCCTCGAAAGGGAGGACTGCACGAACAGAGGTGTTGTTTGGTCCACCAGGAATCGCCTATGTCTATCTGATCTACGGCATGTACGACATGTTGAACGTGGTGACGGAGCGAGCAGAATTTCCTGCTGCTGTGCTGATTCGAGCCATTGAAGTCAATGGTGAGTTGATTGATGGGCCTGGGAAGCTTTGTCGAGTACTGGGGGTTGATCGCTCATTGCATCGCCTCGATCTTACACAAGGCCAATCTCTATGGTTTGAAGACCGAGGTTCCCGGGTTCCCAGCAAGCATGTTGGGACATTTCCTCGCATCGGCGTCGACTATGCCGGGCCTTGGGCAAAAAAACCTTGGCGGTTTCGATCGATACAGAAGTCCTAAGCAGGTCGGTAGTCTGGCTGGTGGCGCGGATGCTGAAGGCACAAACGGGGAAGCCTTGTGCTCTACAAAGCTTCCCCAGTGGATCAATGAGCAATCAGTCGATCTTGCGATCGCCGGAGATTTTGGTCGCTGAGGTCACCGGAGGTGCAATCTTGATCTCCGGTCCCTCGACGTTGGGAAGTCGACCGGCCCCCTGCTCCTTGGTGATCCGCGCATTGTTGGTCTTCACCAGCTCTTGCTTGCTGTGGTGATCATCAAAGCCTGCTGCTTTTCGCAGAGAGTTTTCCCCACCAGCATTCGACTGGCCCGGATCGTTTGCCGTCGGCTGGCCGGTGACCGGGCTGCCCGTGTTCTGCATCGGGTAGCCCTCATGTTTGGGGAGGAGCGCCGGGTTCGCCGACACGACGGAGCACGCAAGTAGGATAGAAGAGGCTGTCGCAACTGCACCGGTAAGAAGTTTCATACCTGTTCTCCCTTTAAAAAAGAAGGATAGTTGACCATATCAATTCCAGGTTATCCATGCCAAGGCTCTCGCACGCGGGCAGAATCATAACGATGGTCGACATTTCTGTCAAACCGAGCAGGGTGTGCCCCTCACAGCCGCCTTGACAGAGAGGATGCCTGATGAATAATTCCATGAGGAACGATGAAGGATCGAAGAAAATTGCCTGATCAGGTCGGCCGTCGAGGGGGACGTCGACTGCGACCACGATGACGAAATGCCGGTCCTCGGCTGACGCCGGGGAGGCGAATCGTGACGCTCGTGCCTTCACCGACCGCGCTGCTGATCGCGATCGTTCCGCCGTGTTCTTCGACGATTTTCTTGACGCTAGGGAGACCCAGTCCAATCCCCGAGCGTTTCGTGGTGAAAAATGGCTCGAAGACTTTGTCGACGAGTTCTGCTGGGATCGGCACGCCGTCGTTCTTGATCAAAATCTGCACTTCAAGTCCCCGACCGGCGCGATGTTGTGTGGCCTGGATATGAAGATGGCCACCGGGAGACATCGCCTCAGAGGCGTTCCGGAAAATGCTCAGGAACGTCTGCTGGAGCTTCGCTTCATCGCCTCTTACCGGGGCAAGGATATTGGCATAGTCCTTGGTGACTTGAATGCGAGTCGCTTCCAGATCGGTTCCCACAACGACCAGTGCACTCTCGAGTACTTCAGGAATCCGGCAGAGATGCCGGTGGAGTTCGAGTGGCTTGGCGAAATCGAGGATCTCATTGAGAATTGCCTCGATCCGGATGAGGTCCCGCATGGCATTCTCAACGCGCGTCTGGGGATCAAAGTCGAGAATCCCTTCGCCGGTCACTTCTTCCAGTTGCGATCGAATCGAGGCCAGCGGTTCACGGATTTCCGTCGCTAAAAAGGCGCTGAACTCGCCGATCGCGGCCTGGCGTTCCTGCTTTCGAATGACGGGCTCAGAAGGGCCGTTTGACACAGGTTGGAGGCCGGAGGTTCCAGGGTCGGCTGTCACCGTAGAGAGTACGGGCTGTGGCGCAGGCGCTTGGAGCAGCTCAGCAAGTTTGAGAATGACAGGTTCCAGGGTACGAGCGTCGGTGGTTTGGTAGCGGTCTGCATCCTTCGCCCCCAGCGTAATCGTCCCTCCGACTTGACCCTTGACGAAGAAGGGAATGACGAGCGAAGACTGAAATCGGTCTCTGAAGAGATGTTTATGGTCAACAAAACGACCTTGCGTGCTAGCTAGGTCGTGATCCACGCGCGGTTTGCGATGGCGCACCGCCCAGCCTGCGGCTGAACTATCCAGTGTAAGCCGCTGCCCGGGCTTTAGTTCCTTCTTTGCGTCTTTCTGTTCCCCTTTCAGGTCACCGACGAGGCCCAATACTTCGACATTTCCCGCGAGCGGATCGTAGAAGCAGGCCCAGGCCCGATCATAGGCCACCAATTGGTAAGCCTCGGCCAAGGCTGCTTCGACCTTACTCTGGAGTTCTGGTGAGGAATGTTTTGTGACCGGTGGATAGAGTTCCGCACCGGAGGGCTGTTGAGCGCTTGGTTCCTGAGAGACGTACGAGCGGCTCAACACCACATTCGTATTAAAAAGCCCTTCGCGGTCTAAGGCCTTGGTCATGCCATCGCACATCTGCTCGAGCTGGGCCTTCTCTTTCTTCGAGAAGGCGGCCCCTTCCTTTCGTCCAATGACCAGGCAACCGTACACACGATTGAGGTGACGGAGCGGAACAGTGAGCAGTGACTTCGCTCCCGGGGTAATCAACCGTAAGCGAATTGTGCGTCCACCGTCTTGATCTTGGCCGGGCGTTGCTAAAACAGCAGCGCGATGGCTTGATAGGGTGCGGAGTACCGCTTGAACGTCCCTCGGGGTGAAGCCGCGCGACGCATGCTCGATAAGGGGGCCGTTCTCTTGATGGAAGATTGCCGCCAGGACTGAATCGGACCCGATATCGTTCAGCACGGCATTCAACGTCCGTTGAAGCAGCGTCTCAGGCGATGGTTTAGTTTGAGCAGCCGAGGTGGTCATAGGTTCCAATACAGACGTGCATTGTAGCCGGATCGCTCATGAATAGCTACTCCGGTGACCAGCTGTATCAGTCCCTCGGCATTTTGTCCGGATCCAGCTCGACCAGCCGTAGTCTGCCGTTCCCGATGTGGTCGGTCTTGTAGATTCGGTTGCCGATCTGGATGGTTCCAATCAAGAGATTTCCGGTAATCACAAAGGTGAAGTCGCCTTCGACGGGAGGTTTGAAAATCCCGCGGATGACACTCGTATCATTGATGTGGGAGACCGGGGAGGACATCTCAAGCTCAGGGTTGGCCTTGTCGAACAGTTCCACGCTGATTCTAGGAAGGGGTCTGGAACCCGCGTCTTTGAGACGTTGAAGGAGCGGAAGGTTAAGCGCAACCTCTCGATCGCGAATCATCCACGGTTTTCGCGGCACCGGCCGTTGATTGGAAGGAGGCGTGACGACGGTTTGCCACAAGCTCTTTGGTGCTGAAGGCTCCTCAGCCTTGGTAATCCGGCTCAGCTCGCCCGCGAACACCACGCCACTCAGCACCACAATAATGAGCGGAAGATATCGAAATTGGTGAAGCACAAAGGCTCTCCATGAAGCGCTGCATGGTCAGTTACTGTACCATATCGAATTCGGCAATTCCGCGCGAGTGTGACCGGGAGAACCTGGTTGCCGTCCTCCCGGCATGCTGCGGCTCAGGGGAACGGTGTACGAACCGCTCCACGCGATTGTCCATGGGAATCTGTATGAGTCTCATCGGGAGCATCGTCATCCGATTCGTCAACATCATCGAGAGTATCGCCACGTGAATTCGAGCGAGAGTTTCTCAACGGATCAGTGGAGGTGGCGGTGGAGGTTGTGGTACCCGTCCGCCACGCGGCAATGACATTACGGACCTCATTCATAGACCGTGCGTTATCCGCTGAGTTCGTTGGATTAGTTCGGTGATCGATTCCGGCAGGCCGGCCGTTGATCGAAATCTTTGGGTTCGAGAAATACTTGACGCGAGGGCAGGACACCGTGGGGCAGGGGTACGCCATGATGGTCCGAAATTTGGCGATCGTGTCCCGATACCCATAGGAGTACGCAAAGACCCCGGTACCGCCGCTTGCGCGGTCGTGCGCGTTCCCCATGTTATGACCCAATTCATGAGTGAGCGTGTTGTTCGCCACACAGTCACGGTCTGTCACGCTGAAGGCGTAATTGGCGAAGCTGGCCCTTGGGCCATTCGCCATGACATAGGCAATGCCGCAATATGCGCCGCCGTTATCTACGATCAATGCGACCAGATCGGCCTTATATTGATTGCGCAGTTGATGAACGGAATCCATGAATCCATCACTTGTTCTCTGTAAGCGCGAGAGATCCGTGCTGATGTTGCCTGTTTCGGAATATGCGACTTCGGCAGCCCGGACCAGCCGGAGTCGCATGGCGATCCCGCTATTGCCATAGGATTGATTGGCCAGATCAACGCCTAGCGCGATCAACGCGTTCATGGCGGCCTGACCGCCCTGCTTCGCGCGCGCCGTAGATGTGTAGACGACGAGCAGATCAACGATGGTGTTCGTGGTAGTCGCTGCAGCCGTGGTTACGCTGTCAGTTGCAGTGGCGACACCGGCATCGGGCTGCTGGAGCTCAGGTTCCGGAGCCGGTGGCTCTGCCGGAGTTCCATCGTCGGGCACCACGAGTGGATGATGGTCCGGACGCATGGCATCATCGTCAATTTCAACGAGGCGATGACGGTTATCTTCAGTCGGTTCGATTTTGTAGAGTCGGTCGCCTGAGACGATCGTCCCAGCCATTTTCTTGCCGCGCACAGCTAAGGTCACATCGCTGTTCTGGTCATCTCGCAGTCGTCCACGCCACACCGTAGCCTTGTTCTGATGAATCTGCGGCTCGTCGATCTCGAGCGTGCGAGCCCCGCTATCGAAGAGGTCCAGTGTGACGGTGGCCTTATTTTCTTTTCGAGAGGCGTGCAGGGCATCAAGCGCTGCCGGGTTGAGGGCCATGGTTCGATGCTTTCGTACCCATCGCTTGGCCATCTGAGGTGACGGAAAGGCTTGGGCAATAGCAGGCGGAATGTCGCTTGGGGCTTCAATAAGGAGTGGGGTTTCGGACTGCGGCGACGCACAGATTCCGACATCAGGCATGCCCAATATCATCGCGCCTAGAATAAGGACTAAGGGGAATGATCGGAATGATGAGCAAGAACGTACGTGGCCACTTCTTCGCGACTCTCTACCCGGCAGCGTCGGCTCCATGTAATGCTCCGTATGATGGTGAACGCGCTGACTCGTAGGAGCAAAGGCCGTACCATCGCGTGACAGGAGATTGTCTTAATAGACAAAAGTTGGCACTTCCCACCGTGTAAAGCGTGTTCAATGTTGCCACATGCAGGTGGCACATCCGAGTAAGGAGAGTACCACCGCAGGAAAGTGTAGAAAGTGAAGGAATGAGCCTACGTAGAAAAGCGTGCGGTGATCGGTTGGGAGCGGCGGCGACTGAGTGCTGTCTTCATCGTCTTCCCTTTTCGAAGGGTGCGGTGGAACCGGGAAACAGAGTACCGATAGTCATTAATCAGGATTGATGATCTTGGGAGGGCGGCGCTGTTCCTCCTGGACTTCTAGATGGACCTGGCGGTCGACGGTCCAGCTGTTGAGGACGGTTGTCACCAGACTGATGACCAAGGCACCTCCGACAGCCGACCAGAATCCGGAGACCGTGAACCCTTTGACCAGAAACGCCGTGAACTCCAATAACAGTGCATTCAAAACCAGGAGAAAGAGTCCGAGGGTAAAGACGATCAATGGCAGGGTGAGAAGAAAGAGTACTGGACGAAGGATCACGTTCAAGAAGGTCAGGACCAAGACTGCCGCCACTCCGGCTGTGAGGCTGTCCGCTTCCAACCCTGGAACCATCGCGATTGCCAGGAATACCGCAATGCCGGTGATGAACACGCGTATGAGTGCATGACGCATTCCACCATGGAATGGTGATTCGTGAGCTGCGCGAGAAAAACGAATGCCAGGCATCGGCTACCGAGGGATAGAAGGGTTTCTCATCGGTGAATAGTGGACGATTGTTGCCATCACCTTCTGCTTCTCTTTTGTCGCTTCAATAATGACTCGATCACCAACCTCTGGCGGGACGGCCGACTTGGCGTTGAGCTTATTCTTGAATTGGACTTGCGTATTCAGCAACACCGAGACGATCTGCCCTCTAGCCGTTTTGACTTCTACATGAGTGGAGTCGATAGCCGTCACAGTACCGAGTACGTGCACGACGTCCGCTGCGCGGGTCGGCTCAGCGATAAAGGAGCCCATGAGCACCAGCAATCCAATACTGGATCTTGTTAGCCGATCGACGCTCAGAAACATCACCAAATCCGGTAAAGTGGAGTGCCTTCATCGTTGCGGCAATTCGAAGTGGAGCGCACTCCTGTGAGCAAGACAGCCCACCCACTCCACTATACAAATTCTTCTTGGCGAATACCACTCCCTCAAGTGGACGGGTAGCACCGTGGAGAACCGATGAGGCGAACGATGAGAAAGACGATCAAGGGGAGGTGCATCAGCAGGCCGCATACAGCCATGAACCATTCATCGATCCAGAAAGTCATCGCGAGATTAAAGGCCAACACTCCGTAGTAGAGTCCGATACCGAGCAGAAGCCGTGAGGTGATTGGTTGTGCAAGTGAGAGGGGGGCAAGTCGACGGTCAATCAAGAAGTACAGGGCAAGGGCAATCAGCCCGACCACGGCCCAGCCGACATAGTTGGCCATCGGGACCCCGAAATGCCAGCCTGGGTCGGGATAATAGTAGATCTTACCCAAGAACCAGCGGTCGCCGCGTAACGCCACTGGATCAATCACCATATCGATGAAGGCAAAGAGAAATGCGGTCAATCCATAGACCGACCAGCTGGTTCGAGCATTCAGGTCGAACCGTAGAGGCGTTAGAAACGTCTTGGTGCTCTCCGGAGATGCGTCAGCTGGTAGGAGCAGTCCGAGGGCCACAGAGTAGGCGGCGAAGAGCAGAAAGCTGAACGAGAGCGAATCCATAAACGGCACGTCAAAAACATAGAGTTCTTGGCCGACGGTCGAACCATTATAAAAGTACCAGCCGAAAGGGATGCCGATTCTCGTGGAGGAGAACTCGCAGATGAATGCCGTGATCCAGGTGATGAGCCAGAACCGCCATGTTCGAGGCCAACCGATCCGCCTGATGGCAGAGAAAAGGAACGCGACAAGTCAAACAAAGACATACGGTCGGAGGGCGATCGTCTTGAAAAAAAGAGTGACAGCTTCCATGAACAGGGTCTAGGCAGTCACCGTTACGCGTACCCGTGAGACTTGAACCACCGCACCGCCTTCTCGAGTGCGATCTCTGGTGGATTCTGCGGAAGGCCGAGTTCTCGAATAGCCTTGCTGCAATCGTAGTGCATCTTGTACTTGGCCATCTTTACCCCTTCGAGTGGAATGCGCGGAGGCAATCCAGTCAGGTTGGCGAGCCAGTGATTGAGATAGGCGAGCGGGAGGACTGCGCCTCTCGGTAATTTTAGAGCCGGGGCTTTCACGCCGGTCAACTTGCTCAAGATCTCAAATACCTCACGAAGCAAGAGATTTGTGGAGCCGAGAATATAGCGCTCACCCTGGCGGCCTTTCTCCATTGCGAGCAGATGGCCGGTGGCCACGTCATCCACATCGATGATGTTCATGCCGGTCTCAATGTACGCCGGCATTCGGCCTTTCATGAAATCCACGATAATTTGACCCGTCGGAGTCGGTTTCACATCACGCTCGCCGACCGGCGCGCTCGGGTTGACGATGACGACGGGCAATCCTTCCTTGGCGAGCTTATGCACTTCCTGTTCGGCGAGATACTTCGAGCGTTTATAGTGGCCAGCCATATGTTCGAGCGATACCGGTGTTTCCTCGGTTCCGAGCCCTCCACCAGGAGGCAAGCCGATCGCACCGATGGTACTGCAATAGACCGTACGCTCGATCCCAATCTCACGCGCGGCCTCCAATAGATTTCTGGTGCCGACCACATTGATATCGTAAAAGATCGATGGATCTTGAGCCCACAGCGCATAGTGTGCGGCCACGTGGTAGAGGTGACGGCAACCCGTGAGGGCCTCGCGTAGCGAGGCTCTATCACGGAGATCGCCGAGCACCTGTTCGACCTGTACCGACCGGAGATTACTCGGATCGCTTCCTGGACGGGCTATCACACGGACATCCACACCGCTGTTGAGCAGCGCGCGCACCACCGCGGCGCCGACGAATCCCGTTGCTCCGGTGACGAGGGCTTTCATGACGAATACGTGACACGTGAAATGTGAAACGTGAAACGCGTGCAGTATGGACGGTTGGTCGATTGCATGTATTGACGTTTCACGAGATGCACTTCACGAACGACGTCAATTCTTTCGGCTGGTGATATAACGTGCGATGGCGCGCAAGGGATCAGCAGAGGGGCCAAAGGACGCGAGACGGTTGATTGCACGGGTCACACAGTCATCAGCCAATTGTTTGGCTCCGTCGACGCCGTAGAACGTCGGGTAGGTCTTTTTCCCACGCTCGGCGTCAGTGTTGGGATTCTTGCCAAGCTCTTCCCGTGTACCCGTCACGTTCAGCACGTCATCGGCAATCTGAAACGCCAACCCGATGTCTTCGGCATAGCTGGTCATATCATCAAGTTGACGATCGCTGGCTCCGGCGGCAATCGCGCCCATGCGCACGGCGGCGCGAATGAGCATGCCGGTCTTGTGCTTATGAATGTTCTGGAGAGTCGGAAGGTCAATATTCTGGTTTTCGGCTTGAATGTCGAAGACCTGGCCGCCCACCATTCCGATGTTGCCGGAGCCAACGGCCAATTCTTGAATGATACGGACTTGCCGGACGGGATCGCAGCCCTTCATAAGATCCGGCCTACTGATGAGATCGAAGGCCATCGTCAGGAGTGCATCTCCGGCGAGGATCGCCATCGCTTCGCCATAGACTTTATGGTTTGTGGGTTTTCCACGGCGAAAGTCATCGTTATCCATCGAGGGGAGATCGTCGTGAATGAGCGAATAGGTGTGGATGAGCTCCAGCGAGCAGGCGACTGCCATGAGGCCGGGAGGCGTCTGATCGAGAGCTTCCGCCGCCGCAATGGTCAGAATCGGACGAACCCGCTTCCCACCAGCCATGAGGCTATAGCGCAGGCTCTCATGCAGCGTCGTCGGCGGTAGAGCGCCCGGCGGGGTTGCGAGGTCAAGAAAGCGATCGACCTCGATGCGTTTTCGTTCAAGATATTCGGCAATGTCCATATAGATAGTCTTTTCTACTGAGGCCCTGGTGATCCGCGCGGAGAGTAGCAAACGAAGGAAGGCGAGTCAAACGGGAGAGGGAGTCGATAGTCGTTGTCCCAGGTAAGTCTTGCTGGAATCACAGAATTGACAGAAAATGTGGGATGTTGGCGCGGCAGATTTGTGTGCCCCGTTGATTAGTTTGCGCAAAAGCTGTCGCGATTGTATCCGCTGTACAAATTGGTAAATGATGTGGTGATATAAACAGTGAAATTTGAGGTTGTAGGACGGATTACCCAGGTTGAGTCGATTGCGACCGGTTCCGGGATCCGTGTTCGGCGATACCTCCATAAAGCCTACGGTGGGGTTCACTGGCGAAAGTTGAAAGGCATAGCCACTGTTCGGTTGCCGAACGGAGTTCTGCAAAAGGTCGAGCTTCATTGGTATGAGGCTCATGGTATCGGCAGACGAGACATCAAGATCAAGCGATACTTGGAGGAATAATGAGACTTCTAGCCAAATCATTCGCCCTCTGCGTGGATAATACCGATTATAAGGCTTCTTTGATTCCCGGCAAAGTGTATCGAATCATCCCTGATCAACAAGCGGCCAAGGACGATCTGGTGCGAATTGTGGATGAGAGCGGCGAGGACTATCTCTATCACAAAACCCACTTTGTCTTTGTCGATTTGCCACGAGCTGTTGCGAAAAAGATTCGATCTCTCGAGGCCGCCACTGCCTAACCATACACTCCGGCGAACGGCGGCGAGATTACAATCGCTGAGCTTGTGGTGTTAAGCAGCGGAACCGTTAGGCCGCTCTATTCTCATGATTGAACTACAACCAGCAGATTTCTCTCCTCTACCAGAGTTCGGGCGTGCGTGGCGATTCTTAGATCCGAAATACAACGTCCTGCCCCCGGCAGCGCTAGCCGATTTGCATCCAATTAGTCCCAACCGCCTGGCGACCATGAATGCCGTCCTTGAAATTGCGTCTGCTCGTATCGCAACCAGACTCGCGCAGCTGACTGAGATCGATGCAGCGCGTGAGAGCGAAGAAGCACGTGGTCTAATCAGTGCCGCACTCGGTGGGCTGCCTATCCGAACCGACCAACGCGTTATAGTTGGTTGGAATCGCGATGATATCCTCGAAACGTCATGGCGGACGTTTTGTGCCTATTGGGACGACTTCTGTTACCCATCATCCGATGACGTCACTATCTATCCACTGGACGGAAGTTGGGTCCTTTGCTACCACCACTGGGAGCGCTTTTTAAACACTCCAATAACAGCGCCGCCTATCTAGCGGTCAGATAGTTTCTGTTTCCTTATGGGGTGATCTATGCCGTTGAAGGACAAACCATCTTTGTTGCGGCTGTGATGCATCTGAACTAAAAACCGGTCTATTAGGTTTCACGTGGCAAGGCTGGCTAACGTCTCCCCTTCGCTTGTTTTTCAGCCGGTTGTCCCGCTATACTCCCCCCGCTATGAGTATCAGAAAAGCCGGTGGTGAATGGGAACCGATGCTGCTCGGGATTGAACCCCGTCTCTGTCGAGTGTGCCGAGAGGATCTCTATCGGGATAAGACAATGTTGCGGGGTGGTTGGTCCCGATGTACCGTCTGTGACGAGTTCGTGCACTACAGTTGTCTTGCGAGTGGAAAGGTCTCCTTCTTAAAAGCACGGCCGCGGGTCTGCAAGACCTGTCGCTCGGTCCAAGAAGGTGTCGTTTCGTCTCCCTCGGCGAATAATGAGCCACCCGTGACTGCCGTGTCCTGACTCCTCGCTCGACGTTCAGGTCTGTGTGCCTGGATCTAGCGAAGCTGATTTCTTCCACGAGACCAATCGGTGATCAACGAGCTGTTGCTGAGGACAGCGTTGATTGCGAGACCCTTCTTTAGGATGATCATGGCGCAGGTCATTCGCAGCGGAGCCTTTCTTCAGCAGTGCTGGTCGGTACATCCACTGTGTGTGACCATCAAGCGAATGACCGATGAGCAGAGCGTGGTGCTTTCCTGCAGCTCATGCAAGTCGGTCCATTACCTCATAACGACAACTATCGTGTCGAGCGGAGCTTCAGAGCCAGGGGCGTCCGGAGGACACAAGGTTCGAGACGAGCCGCCAGGGGAAGAATGCCTCAAGGCCTGCGTCTTATCGCATCCGGCTGCGCTTTCACTGCGGGAGATGGATGTCTTTCAGGATCTGGTGCGGCTTCGCTGCGCCGACTGCCGACGGCTGTATGACTTGACGGTTGAGACATTCGAAACCAGGCAGAAATAGCCAGGAGCTGAGAGAAGAAGGTACGACCTCTTCACATCTCTCTGACGATATCCCATCCAATGCTGTTCACCGATGATGAAACTGCACTGTTGGCCGATGCACAGCTCTTCAGAAGAAAGACTGTGATCTCGACAAAAATACGAGTCCAGCTTGAAGCGGCGCACCATGCCTTGAAGCAGGATCTCACAGGTCTCTCGCTCGCTGCCCCTCCGGGCTTCGATTTAACGCTCCATCAACTGGTCAAAGGCGAGCACCTGGGGGACTGTCCCTATCAATATCTGGATTATCCCAAACACTTCGTCGGCGGCGACAAATTTACATTTCGCACGCTTGTCTGGTGGGGGCATCATGTCACCTGCGCCCTGCTGTTGGAAGGAGTTGGCATTTCACAATACAAACGACAGTTTCTTGGTAGATTTCACCAAGTCGCGGGACATGCCCTGGAGTTGTCGTTGGCACCGTCGTTGTGGGAGTGGAATCGTGGTGAGGGCTATACGTTGCCGATTACCCATGACCGCAAGGCTCAGATCGCGGCTGTTCTGGCGGAACGATCTTTTATGAAAGTGGTGCGTTGTGTGCCATTTAATGATCCGGGGATTCAAGCCGGTCAGTTGGCCCAGGTGGCTTGTGGCACCTTCCGGTCAATGCTTCCGATCGTGACCCCGTAAGCGTTCCATGGCGATTGTCTCCGAACCGTAACTTGGGTAGACTAAGCACGCTTGATCGTTGACCTTTGACAGGGAGGAGCCCGTGAAGCCATCGCCTTTGGGGATTCTAGGTTGCGCTATCGTGGTGGTGACCATGGTGGCCGGTTGTCGAGGAACTGGAACGGTCCGCGCACTGGACTTACGTGAAAAGCCACCGATGGTGCAGGTGACCGACATCCAGCCGGTCAAGATCGTCGTTGAACCGTTTGACGATCGACGGGCGGATAAGAGCCGCATAGGTCTGCGCACGCACCTCTGGGGAGGTACCACGTATTTCAATGTGCCTGGTGATCGGCTGGCCAGCGTGATCACCCAGCGGATTGCCGATCGGCTACGAACTCGTGGGTGGCAGGATCGAGTCTGGGATGTGCGTGTCGCTTCTCCGGGGTCTGTACCGGACGCGGATATCGTCATCAGTGGTCAGGTGGTGGATTTTTCCGCAAGTGCGAAGAGCCGAGTCTTTTCCACGGTGATCGACACGAAGAGTCGATTTAAGGTGGTAGCGAAGAACCAGGCAGACCAAAGTACCACGATTCGTAACATTGAGGGAGGCCGCAGCCGGACCGTCTTTTGGTTTAGCGAGGACGATGTGCAGGAACAGCTGTCCGTGACGCTCAAAGATGGGATTGAGAGGCTGATCAATGATACCACAATCGAAGACAAGGCTCTGCGCTCAGTTCCGGAGCAGTGAATTGGTGGGGTAGCCGCTGTAAAGGAAATGATTCGTGCGAGAGCAGCGGTGGGAAACGACGACGCCACTGAGCTTTGGTCAGGCTCTTGCGGTAGGTGATCGACTTGCGGCGCTCGGGCTGAAGCCGGCTGTCCCTGCCCAAGACGTGATCTGCTACGTTGAAGAATGGACAGTCGGCGCTCCGGACGAGTTCGATCAGCTTGATCCATGGGCGACAGAAGATGTCACGCTCGTCCATGTCCGTGAACGATGGCGGGGTGATTTCTTTCTCCTCTCGGGTTCCTACCATACGGTCTATCAACACCACCAGGATGTCGGAACCTACTGCTCCATCAGTCACCCGTGGCGGATTCGAGAAGTGCTGCGGTTTCATGATCAACGTGCCATGTTCTGGATCGGGTTTCGGCATGCTCACGCCTTCATCCGGATTCGGCTTCAGACCCATGCGGTGATCACGCCTGGGGAGGTGCGCGGCGACGATGAACGGACGCACTGGCTAGATGAGCGTCGCGCGGCATTTCTTGAAGCCATTACCGTTTTGGACCTACCCATTGAAACTCATGTGGAGAAGAAGGCGGTGGCCTTACGATCGTTCGATGAGTCCGTGCCCTTCTTTTGCTCGTGGCCAGACGCGTTTGGTCCCTGCCAGTTCGAATATAACACCAGGGATGCGTTCGAGTTTCTCGTGCCGGCCAGCAAGTTGGCGGAGACGTTCACGCCAGAGCCGGCAGGAGTGCGGGCCTATCTCACAGGATTTTCCGAAGCAGCGCTGGCGGAATTCCAAGCGATTGAACCAGGCGCCCGATTCGCCTATCGTTGTTCCGTCCATTGTCCGCTTGACGATCTCCCTGAGATCCTGACCGCGATCCAGCCTGACGGTGTCCTCTATGCCACGCTCTGCGAATTTCAGACCCATACCCTATTACCTGAGCGCAATGATGCGTCGGCGATCATCGGGATTGTCGGTGCCAACGGGCAGTTCAAGATCGAAGCGCGCCTGAATCAAGCTCCGCTTCCGGAAGATGCCATGGCGCCGTGGCTGGAACGACTTATCGGTCATCCGGTCGTGTATGCGCCGCTCCCGGCATTTGTGTAACAGCAATGTCGGTTGAGCCTCCTCAAGATCTGGTTCCCAAGGCTGTGGACGCGACCACACGATTCGGGGTTTTCATTGAACAATCGAACGGGATTTCGCAGAGTGGAGGGGTGAGCCCCCTCACGAAGCTTCAGTCCATACTCTCGAAGCCGTTTATGCCGGCGGTGTTCTTTCTCTGCGGGGTGAGCTACGACACCGTGACGCTGTCGCGAATCGATCGCCTTCTGGATAATCTGGTTCTGCTCCTATACCTCATACTCCTGGGCGGTCTGATCGTCTTGACGGGGCGGCTGGGGAACGACTCTCCGCCAGAGCGCGAATCTCTCCTTTCAGGCTCCAAGTTTAGGCGATGGGTCTGGGAAAGTCGTCCCTACTATCCGATGGCCAGTCAATTCCTCTTCGGCGGCCTCTTCAGCGCGTACGCAATTTTCTATTCCCAAAGCGCCACATTCACCACGACGGCGATCTTCTTTGCCCTGCTCATCGCGCTCCTTGTGGCCAACGAGTTTTTGCGCGATCGATTGTCTAATCTCCGAATACTGGTCAGTCTCTACGCGGTCGTAAGCTTCGCGTTTTTTACCTTCTTTGTCCCGGTCATCACCGGGTTCATGAATGCGATCATCTTCTTGCTCGGTGCGCTCTTGAGTCTGGGGGTGACGCTGTATCTGGTTCAACAAGTCTATCGCAATAATCCGGATCAGTCAGGAGGACAACCAATCAAGGTGATGGCTCCCGCTATCGTGCTCATCGCGATGCTGGTCGGATTCTACTTCATGAATTGGATTCCGCCGGTGCCGCTGTCACTCAAGCATGGCGGGATCTATCATGAGATCAAGCGGACGGGCGATCGGTTCGAGTTGGTCTTTGAGAAACAATGGTATCAATTTTGGAAACGTGCCGACACAACCTTCCCGACGGATGAACCGGTCTATTGCTTTACGGCGGTCTTCGCTCCGGTTGATCTCAACACGACCATCTACCATCACTGGCACTATCGGTTGAATGATACGAAGCCGTTCATGCATGCCGACCGGATTCCGATCAGAATTTCAGGGGGACGCGAGGGCGGATATCGAGCCTACAGCCTCAAACAGCGCCTTGATCCGGGCGACTGGCGGGTCGATGTCGAGACCGAGGATGGGCGGATCATCGGACGGGTGGCGGTGACGGTCGTGAACAAAACGGAAGCGCAGCCGAGACTGGCGACGGTGACCTATTAGGCGGTTTGGACACCGATCTCGGGACCGCCATAGAGAGGGGGTCAGAGGGAAGGCATCCGGTTGCGAGCCATTATGGAAGGATGTAAAGTGACATCTCCATGAGTGAACGGACCCTCTCTCCTTGCCCTGATAGCCCCAACTGTGTGTCGACGCAGGCGACTGACGAAAGCCATGCGATCATGCCGTTTCGCTACAAAAAGCCGCGGGTTGAGGCGAAGGAGGCGTTGAAGGTCGTGATCAATTCACTCTCCAGGACCAAACTCGTTGAGGAAGACGAGTCCTACCTTCATTATGAGTTCACGTCCCTGCTGCTCCGATTCGTCGACGATGTCGAATTTCTCTTCGACGATGACACGAAGACCATCCACTTCCGCTCCGCTTCCCGCACGGGCTACAGCGACCTTGGTGTCAATCGGCGGCGAATGGAAGATCTGCGGGCTCTCGTGGGCAGGAAACTCTAG
Source organism: Nitrospira sp. (assembly GCA_036984345.1). Classification (GTDB taxonomy): domain Bacteria; phylum Nitrospirota; class Nitrospiria; order Nitrospirales; family Nitrospiraceae; genus Nitrospira_D. The sequence goes on from BQXA01000028.1 coordinate 45,628, forward strand.
CGATTTCTCCAAATATCTTTGGCACAGTCTCTCCTCCTGTTATGATTCCTGCCACAGGAGGCTCGATCATGGGGTTTAAACGGAAACACTCTCGTGTCGATATGAGCCATCCTGGTCGACTACAACGTGGGGGGCTTTCGGCAGCCTGTAAGGTCATTGATGTGAGCGAGTCCGGAGTTCGGCTCGAGAGCCGCCTGTTCGTTAAGAAAGGCGAGGTATTGCAACTCCTCATTGAGCTTGCTGGTGGGAAAACCTTAACCTGCGAGTTAGAGGTCGTCTATGTGCGGGCTCCGAAATTGGGGGCACGGATCATGTCGATCAGCGCTGAGGACCGCGAACGATTGATCCATATTCTTGACGATCACGTCCAGAACAGCTTTTCTCGGGGATAATCCTTCCTAGTGATCTTTCATGGTTAAGGATCCTTCTGTTCGACTCCTGCGTGGCATGGAGAATGGCCGGGTTCGTCTCGTTTTATCAAATGCTCGATCTCCTATGGGGCCAGAGGATCTTGGGAATGAGGTCTCTTTTACGGTGAATCCCTAACGCTGATTGGGAATGCGCCGGAGAGAAGCGGTGTCGACTGCGTAGTCGTGGAAGGTTCCCTCGTAGCGGGAAGTAATCGCCAAGACAAGAACTACATCGAACATTTTATAAATCAATAGCTTAGACTTTTTGTGCGAGCCGACTGGTGTGCTGAAAAATGCATTTCGGACACGTGTAGTGGATGAATCGATTGCCTCCGACCAGCCGCTTCTTCATCAGCACCTTACACCAGGTACAGAGGCGATCGGGGAGTTCGGTTCGGGGCGTTTGTGGGAGAGTCGTCATATGAGCCCATTCTTCCTGAGCCAAGTCACCTTGTCAACTGATTGCGGATAACCCCCGATCTGGGGTTGAAATATTCCTTGTCATGACGTACGCAGCCGAAAAAAAACATGGTATAGTTCACGCAACGGTCAGTCGACGTGCCTAACCCACTCACAGAAAGGTAGCGACCTCTTATGAGCACCTCGCCGAGTTCTGAGTCCACAATCTTACCATCCAACGCCCCTACGGCTGCAGCCCGACCCGTTCAGGACATGGTGGGTAGCGGCAAGGCATGGGGACTCTGTACTGCAGTCGATCTCCACGACTGTAACCCCGATCTCATCCGTGATGCAGACTATATCAAGCGCTACGACGTTGAGTTGTGCGAACTCATCGGGATGAAGCGTTTCGGCGAGTGCCAGGTCGTGAATTTCGGCGAAGGCCGTGTCGCTGGCTATTCTATGGTGCAGTTGATTTCCACCTCGTTGATCAGCGGGCATTTTGCCAACGACACGAATTACGCGTACCTCGACATCTTCAGCTGCAAAGGCTATGATCCGGCGGTCGTCGAGTCCTTTTCGAAGGAGTTCTTCGGCGCCCGGCGTAGTGTCGCAACAGCCACGCTCCGGTACTAACCCAGTTCAACGGTAGAGAAATTGTCTCGGGGGCGGAATTGAGCCGCTCCCGAGGTTTTGTGTCACCCCGAAGGGAGTGTGGTCATTCATGAAGGCGAAAACTATCCGAGAGGTGCTCGACGCCCTCCCTGGAAAATTGGATAAAGATGCAGCCGAAGATGTTGATGCCGTGTATCAGTTTGATCTCCAAGGGACTCAAGGTGGGCAATATCAACTGCTGGTTCAGAACGGCACCTGCGTGGTGAAGGATGGAGTCCACGACGATCCGCACGTGACACTGTCAATGGCGGGAGAAGATTGTATTCGGATCCTGAATGGACAGCTGAGTAGTATGACTATGGCCATGTCCGGGCGCCTACAGATCTCGGGAGACATTGGGTTGGCCATGCAGCTGAAATCTTTGTTCCCTAATATTGTGGAACCTTAACCGCGCTACTTGTGATCAGGGATTGTCTCAGGCAACGTAGGATTCCTGTTCGTTAGGCGCTCCCTCAAACCTTCGCGGAAACCGCTCTTCCAAGATTACGTACATCGTTGGGACGAGAAACAGCGTGAGGAGAGTGGAAGCACTCAATCCTCCAACGACTGCGCGTGCCAAGGGTGCATTAGTTTCAGCTCCGGTTCCGAGTCCGATCGCCATTGGAAGCAGCCCGAAGACTGTGGCGAGCGAGGTCATGAGGATTGGTCGCAGCCTGGTTCGCGCACCCGTCATCACGGCGCGGTGAAGTGGTTCGCCTCTCCGACGAAGCACGTTGGTGTAGTCAACCAGCAGCACCCCGTTTGAGACGACGATCCCAAACATCATGATAATACCCATCATGGATGAAGTAGACAGTGTCGTATCCGTCAAGAAAAGGATCAAGATAACTCCAGGGAATCCCATCGGGACTGCAAACATAATGATGAATGGGTCGATGAGCGACTTAAACTGAGCCGCCATCACCATGTAGACCAACATGAGCGCGAGCACGATGGCAAACTGCAAGCCTTCAAAGGTTTCCCGTTGTTGTTGAATCTGTCCGGCCAATTTGATGCTGAATCCTGCAGGGAGCTGGAGTTTGGCGAATGCCGACTCAAGATCATCCGCGATATCGCCCAACGCTCGATTCATAGGATTTGCTGTGATGTGGATTACGCGTTGAAAGTGCTTGCGATCTATTTTCACCGGTCCCGCATTCAACTTGAGCGATGCCACATTCTTGAGGAGGACTGGTTCCCCGGTTTTGGTGGTGAGGAGAATATTCTCCAGGTCCGTGAGACTCTTTCGATGCTCCTCGGCTAGCCACGCGCTGATGAAGTATTCGTTTCCGCTTTGAGGATCGGTGTAAATAATTGGGTCGGTTTGGCCGTTCCCATTTAATGAAAAGAGAACGGCATTCGCCACATCGGTTTCCGTGATGCCGAGTAGGGCGGCTTTCTCTCGATCCACGGTCACGTTGACTTCTGGATAATTTTCCTCCCGGCTCGGTTCAATGTCGGTTAGTCCGGGAGTTTGCTCCATGACCTCTTTGACTTGGGTGATAACCTCTCTCGCCTTTTCGAAGTCATGTCCGTAAATTTCCACGTCGACGGCCTTTTGCGAGCCGAAGCTAGTGACACGCTTCACCAGCCCTCCGGGATCGAAATACATCGAGACTCCAGGGAATAGTTTGGTAACCTTGGGGCGTACATCATTCATGATCTCGACCTGAGTCCGCGTCCGCTTAGCCGGTTCCACGAGGTACACTTGAATCGACGAAGTGTGAGGACCGGTATTGGGGTTGAACAGAGAGGAACGGCCTTGGGACAGCACGCCGGTACTCGAGACGATGGTTGCTAGTTCGGTGGTTGGAATATTGGCACGCAGGACTCGTTCGACTTCGGAAACCTGCTGTTCAGTCTTTTCGACTCGTTGGCCGACTGGCGCTCGCAGCACGATCCGAAACTGACTCTCATCGGAAACCGGCAGGAACTCGGTTCCGATCAAAGGAACGAGCATGAGCGAGCCAAAGAAAATCAAGAGGACGGTACAGATGAGAATCTTGCGATGTGCCAGGACCCACTGCAGGGACTGTTCGTAACTGCGATCCAGCGATTCATAGCGGCTCCGACTCCATTCCATCATGACCCGCAGCCAGCTCGGCAACGCACGTTGTGCTTCTTGTTCGGGCTTCAGGAATTTGTAACAGAGTGCCGGGGTTACCGTACGAGACACGAAAAATGACGTGAAGAGTGCGATGGCGATCGTGACGGTCAGCGGAATCAATAACAGGCGCGCGATGCCGACGATGAAGAACATCGGAAGGAAGACGACCACCGTCGTTACGGTCGAGGCAAATATCGGCATGGCTACTTCGCGGGCAGCATCGAGAATGCCACTCCATCTGTTGGAATTGGTGTTGATATGGCGTTGAATGTTTTCCAGTTCAACGATTGAATCATCCACAAGTCGGCCGATGCCCAGCGCAAGCCCCCCGAGGGTGAATACGTTGAGCGTCTGATCGGTAAAGTACAGCACCACAAACGTCACCAGCATGGACAGTGGGATGGCCACGGAAATGATCAGGGTGCTGGTCAGGTTCCGTAGAAAGATGAGAATCACCGCCGCGGCCAGCAATGCGCCATGGAAGGCCTGTTCGACCAGATTTCGGATGGATTGACGAATGTAGAGAGACTGGTCGAACGATATGCCAAGGTTGACTCCTTCGGGGATGCCGAACATCTGCGGCAGAGCGGCGCGGAGAGCGTCGACGACGGCGACTGTGTTGGCGAGTGGTTGTTTATTGACACGAAGAAACACGGATCTGGCTCCGTCGGTATGGACGATATTGGTTTGAATGTCCGAGGAGTCCGTCACTGTTCCCACGTCGCGTACACGGACCGCGTTGCCCTGCTGATTCACCTTCACGATGACGTCCTGTATCGGGGCCACCGTCCGAAACTGGTTGTTCGTAAACACGTTGTAGTCAAGGTTGCCGGCTTTGATATCGCCGGAAGGTAAGATCAAGTTGGACGCTTTGACCGATTTGACGACGTCAAGGATCGAAAGCCCACGGGCGCTGAGGAGCGCCGGATCGAGGTTGATGTTGATTTGGCGGATCTTTCCCCCTTCCACGGTCGCGGCAGCCACATCGGCAATTTGCTCGATCTGCGGAGCAATCGTGTTGTACGCAAGATCGTAGAGTGCGCGCTCATCCAGCTCGTCGCTCGAAACCGAGACAACCGACACCGGGATGTTGGAGACATCGAACTTGACGATAAACGGTTGAAGAATGCCTGGAGGGAGGCTGTTCAGAATCTGTGTGATACGCTGCATGACCTCCATTTGTCCGACATCAAGGTTGGCCCCCCAGTTGAACCAGATTTGCACTGCCCCGAGTCCTTGTTTACTGAACGACTCGACATGCTCCACATTGGAGGCAGAACTCACGGCCTTCTCGATCGGGTACACGACACTCTGCTCAATGTCGAGCGGAGGTGCCCCTTTATAAATGACACCCACGAATGCGACGGGAACTTGGATTTGTGGGAAGAGGTCTACCGGCAGTCTTTGAAGCGACGTGATGCCCAATACCACGAACGCTAACGACAACATCAAAATGCCGATGCGATTGCGTAATGCGAGTAGAGTCAGCCACATGTCTCAGACATTATAGAAAGGCAGTTGGATGAGAGCTTGAAGCTCTGTAAGAGCTTCGTCCAGGTGGGAGAGGTGCAGGCCTCATTCTTTACTCACAGGATCGGAAGCTAAAGCTGGTGAAAGAAGTTGGGTTTCGACAGGCGTCCCCTCGTGCACTAAGTCTTTACCGGAGACAATGACTTCTTCATTTCCTGTCAGGCCTTTGGTGATCTCAGTCTGGTTTCCTTGCCGGACACCGATTTCGATTTCCACCCTTCTGGCGTGTCCTTCTTCGACAACAAACACATACTGTGAATTTTCCAGGCGACTGACCGCGTCGATAGGGATTTGCAGAGCCTGATGATGTGTGCCGACCATCACTTCGACGCGGGCGAACATTCCTCCTTTTAATCGGCGATCTGTATTGGGTAAATCGATTTCAACGGTCATGGTGCGTGTTGCACGATTCAAGGCTTGGACGATCCGGGTCACAGTTCCATGAAATATCTGATCGGGGTATGCCTCAGCTCGAAGTTCAGCTGTTTGCCCAATTTTCACGAGCGGAATATCTCGTTCTACCACTTCGATCAGAACACGAACCGTATCGATGTCATGCACGCTCATGATACCTCGTGACATCGTCGACGTACTGGCTGTCGCACTGCTGACATAGGATCCGGTATCGAGATTGCGTTCCGCGATATAGCCGGCAAAGGGAGCGCGGATATAGCTATAGGCCAGATGGGCTTCTGCCTGAGCCAGAGCAACGTTCATTTGGTTCACTTGTGCTTGCAAAGATTCCTGTGCCGCTCTCGCAGCATCAAAATTGCATGCGATCAAAAGTGAGCTGGGCATTGCGCACAACGGCATCCTGTTGGGCAACTCTTGCTTTTGCCGCTGCAAGATTCGCTTTGGCTTGGTTAACCGCATGCTGATAGTCCGTGTGATCGATCTCAACGAGCAGCTGATTCGCCTTTACAAAATCCCCTTTATCAACGTGCAATTTGGCAATGTGGCCGTCGACGCGCGAGAAAATATTCACCACTTGATTGGGTGAGATATCTGCGGTGTAGGCCAGGCGAACATCGAGATCTTGTCTGGTCGGAGACACAATGCCGACGGTGACGAATCGTGGTTTATGTGTATCAGTTTTAGCGCCTGTGCTCAGACGTACAACCAGAAGGGCGATCAGCGCAATCACAAGGGCGATTCCTAGGACTACAAAAGGATAGCGAACGAGATGGGGCATGAGAGTGAATCGTAATTATGAATAACGTAATCGCCGAGCAAATGCGTCAGGGAATAGAGAGACATGCTCGGGGACTGTGTCCGTTTTCCTATGATCCATGGGTAAGCCGACGTTATTATGTGGCAACTGAAAGTGCAGGGGGATACTGGCTCTGGCCGTTTTCCCAGCTTGTCCCGTGGTTGTTCTCGGATGCCTACTTGAAGCAAGTAGTGATAGCGGAGCGTTGATCACGCTGGCCCGGCGTTGGTTGGCTGATGTTCACATCTCTTGTTGGACATGAGGGGTCGGCTGCCTAATTCTGTTCATGTGGGGCACGTAGTTGTTTATCACTCTCTATCATCAGGTCACTGGAAAGGCAAGATAGGATCACTGTGTGGGACGACCAGTCGTGCAGTTTGTCAAACGGAACGAAGGCCTCTGAAATGATCGCACGATCAGCCGAGGCAACAATCCTGCTATGCCTGGCCAACAGACTGGGTATGGAGAAATGCCCGCATCCGATCCCCTTCGGACAGGCTCAGCTCTTTTAGGGCCACACCGAATAACGGTCCAGTGGTCCATGCTACCGTCGCCTCCAGGATGAATAATGGATCCTCCTCATCCGGCACATACAAGAACAATGTGAGGTCCATCCCAACCTGTACCGGACAATTTCCACGAATACCGACTCCGCCCGCGGATAAATCGACAACGGAACCGTCACCGATCAAGACGTCTTCCCCGTTGAAGCCCGAGTACATGAGTCCGAAGGAGACGGCGGTCCTCTGTATTGTCCGGCGTTCTATTGAAGGGTGGGAGTTTTGATCTGCTGAGTGTCTGAGGTGTTTCATCTGTCTCATCGTTTTTCCCTCCACGATTGTGATGCTGCTTCGAGCGGTTTCGTGTACACAAAAGACTAGCGCGGGATATCGGTATTACTTCCCTACAAATGGAGGGGGCAGGCATTGGCCAGAAGGGGGATACGGAGCTTAATGAGTGGGCTTTCGTCATCGAGGGTTTGTGAACACAGGTGTGGGAATGAAAGAGTTCTCGCATGTTCTTGCAGGCTTACGGCTTGCTGCTGGATCTGACTGTGCGTTGGTAGGGAGCTACATGAGTCGGAATCGGGTCCGCTGATCACTCACCGTCTTGAGGGAGATGCTTTTCCAGATGAAGGCTTGCAGCCGCTTTCGACGGTCTTGACTCAGGTCCATGAATCGGACGGAAAATTGGCAACCGGACACCCACACCACATGCGCAGATTTGATGACCAGTTGTGGTAATCCGTCTGGAAGCGAGACAGTCAGCGTCAATAATGTGCCACGCGTGACCGGGCGGTCGCTGATAACATGACATCCGGAAACGGAGATATTTTTTGTGAGTCCTTCCCCTTGATGCGGTTGGGTCGGAACTTCGCCGACATAGCGAACACGACAGGTGACAGCGACACGTTCGGCATAGCGGTTGTCTAACGGCACATAAGGCTTTCGGCTGTACATGGTAAGTCCCACTATCATAACCTTATGAAGAGGCCTTTCCTAATCAATTCAGTAATATAACCGAATACGTAGAAGTTATCTGGAAGCGGGGTGGTAATATCGTTCGAAGATATGGTCAGAAGACCGTAGCGCTAGACTCATCAACTAGCTTTTCAGGGAGTGTGCGGCTTTCGAAAAAGATAATGCCTCGTTCAAACCTACTCTCGAACCGCAACGTCACCTCGGTATGAACGCCATGCCAAGCGTACACCTTCACTGAGCCGACAGCGATTTGTCCTGGTGTGTGATCGAGTGGGCCATACTGAGACTGAAGATAGCGCATGATGTCCTCATGAGCTCCTGTGCCACTGTAGCGAACAGTGACTCGGCCCAATTTGTTCTCAAATGTCGTAAACCTGAGAGAATCGACGGTTGTCGTTCCGAGCCGTGGGGTTCGTCCGTTCAATTCATAGGTTCGCACACGACCGGCGTCATCAATTTTCACGAATTGTTCCACCTCAGACCAGAGGGTCCCCCACGGAAGGTTCTCAAAGCCATTCGGATCGTTCACGATGGGGACTGCTAGTACCGAAGATGCCCATCCAAGCAGGAAAAATAAGGTTGCCGTATATCGAGAACTTCGCTCCCAATGATGTGTCGGCATGCGGGTCACTCTGCTGAATCCGTGATGTAGTCGTTAAAGCGAGGTGCAAGGGTCCGACTATCGATGAAAACATAGCCTCGCTCTGTGCTTGCCTGATAGGTCAGATTAATCTCGGTGTCGGGGCCTCGCCAGTTGTATTGTTGGGTGAGCCCTCGAGCCATTTGCCCAGGCATTCTGTCAAGTTGTCCAAATCGGCCTTGGAGATGGCTCAAGACTTCTCCGTGGATCTGGTCGCCGTGATAACGGATGACGACACGTGCGAATTGGTCGTCCAGCGAAACATAGACGATGCTTGTCACTTCAGCCCCTGCGAACGATGATGGTTGTTCCTTGTGGAGGTATTCAACAATATGCGGGCTGGAACGGACCAATTTGAGTTCAGGCCGCGACGACAAGGCAGCTCCCCAAGGAATATTATGAAAGCCTTTCGGATCGTTCAGCATGGAGCTCGACCATGCCAAATCGATACCGATCGCGAGTGCAGATAGCGTCATGAACAGCGGGACAAGCCTTCTACTGTCGAATGGATGAATCATGACCGTTGAGAGATCGGAGAAAACCTTGATAGTGTTACGCTAACACGTTGCCGAGGAGAGGACAATCGCCCACCGATCGTTCTTGAGAACGCGCCAAATCCTATCTTATAATGCGCCGTTTTTTAGAAACGTCCGCTGCGAAGTTGAGGAGAAAGGTCCAGTGATCGAAAGCGATGAGTTTGTGCAAGCTATGCAGGACATGGGTGTGAACTTTTTCACCGGAGTGCCGGATTCCATTCTGGGAGGGATCATTGCTGAGTTGATGACTCGACGACTCTACACACCGGCCGTGCGAGAGGATGAAGCTGTTGCCATGGCGGCTGGTGCGTATATGGCCGGAAAAACTCCAGCCGTTCTCATGCAGAACTCAGGCCTTGGAACTTCACTGAATACCCTTATTTCGCTCAACATGATCTATCGACAGCCCTGCTTGTTGATCGTGTCATGGCGTGGCCAAGGGGGGAAGGATGCTCCAGAACATCTGGTGATGGGCGAAGTGATGCCACAACTACTCGATACCGTTAGGATTCCCCATCGGACCCTCACCGAACAAACGGCCATCGAAGACTTTCGATGGGTCGCAGAGACATTTATGAAGTGCCAGATTCCTATCGCACTCTTCATTACCAAGGGCGTGGTGAAAGGGTTGCATCCATGAGGCCTGAAGAGGGAACGTTAATCAGCCGTGCGCAGGCCATGGCAGCCTTGTTGGAGTTGTTGACGGATCAACCGGTCATCATCTGTAATGGGTTTCCATCTCGCGAAGCGCACAAAATTGCGGACCGCCCCAACCATTTCTACATGATCGGCTCAATGGGCAATGCGCCGGCTATTGCGCTTGGTGTTGCACTCGCAAAGCCGGATAAACAAGTGATCACGTTTGATGGGGATGGGAACGTGTTAATGGGGATGGGCACGCTTGCCACCGTTGGGGCGTTGAAACCGAAGAACTTCATCCATGTGGTGTTTGATAATGAAGTGTACGGCACGACCGGGAATCAACCGACGATCTCTAATGTCGTGCCACTTGAAAAGGTGGCCAAATCAGCAGGGTATGTCAATGTTGAGCGGGTGCTGGATCGTGAGGATCTTGTCTACGAATTCAAAGATATGCTGAAGAAGGATGGCCCAAGTATGTTGCTCATCAAAGTCAATGAATTTGTGGAAGACGCCGGGCGCGTGTTGCACGAACCGGCAGAGATCACCCGACGGTTCATGAAAGCGATCGCGTAGGACGAGCAACGGGCACTACAGCCCTCTGGCATTAATCCTCAGCTCTGGAGCCGGTGAATGATCCTTTTGAATCCTGGTCCGGTAAACGTTTCCGATCGTGTGCGACAGGCCCTGCTCAGGCCTGATATCTGCCATCGAGAAGATGAGTTTGCAGAGCTCCTGCATCGTATCCAGGCTAAGCTGCTCAAAGCGTTCGTTCCCGGAGCTGAGTCGGAGTATGTTGCTGTTGTCATGACAGGGTCAGGGACGGCTGCTGTCGAGGCCGCGCTGATGTCGTCGCTCCCTCACGGCCGCCGAATACTCATCCTCAACAATGGTGTCTATGGTGAACGGATGTCCCAGATTATCGGGCTCCATCGCCTAGGTGTGAGTGAACTCAAGCATGAGTGGACGATCCGGCCGGACCCTGAGAGGTTGCTGCTTGCGTTGCGACAACACCAAGAAGTTCACGTTGTGGGGATGGTGCATCATGAGACCACAACCGGATTGCTCAATCCCGTTCATGAAATCGCAGAGGTTGTCGACAACCAGAATCGGGTGTTTGTATTGGATGCTGTTAGTGCGTTGGCTGGAGAAACACTCGATATCGCCAAGTCACATATCTACATGGTGGCAGGGACGGCTGGGAAGTGCATTCAGGGCTTTCCAGGCGTTTCGTTTGTCCTGGTTCGGAAGGGATTTATCGAGAAAATGCGTTCCTATCCGAAGCGTTCCTGGTATCTCCATCTGACCCATTACATCGACAATGAAGGGCGAGGCACCATTCCGTTCACGCCGGCCGTACAGGTCTACTACGCATTCGACGAAGCACTCAATGAGTTACTCGAAGAAGGTGTTTCCAATCGCATTCAACGCTACAGGAGGATGGCCACGCTGATGCGAGAGCGAATGGCTTCACTCGGAGTAAAGGCGCTTCTGCCAGCAGATCGGCAGTCCAATACCATTACCGCGTATCACCTACCTGAGGGAGGGAGCTATCAAGCGCTTCATGACCGGCTCAAACAGCAAGGTTATGTGATCTATGCCGGCCAAGGAAACCTGGAAAATAAGATCTTTCGTGTCGCCAACATGGGAGCGTTGACGGAGGCACAATTCGGTGGATTTCTCGACGCGTTTGAACAGGCGTGCAAACCCGTATGAAAGCAATCATTCTGGCAGCTGGAGTCGGGAAACGCCTGTGGGAAGTGACGCAACATCGCCCCAAGTGCCTCATCGAGATCGGTGGTCAATCGCTTCTGCATCGCTATCTGGAGTCTCTGGCCAGGATCGGGGTTCGCCGCGTGGACATTGTTGTCGGCTACAAACAGGACATGATTCGTGCGGCGGTAGAACGAAATTCTTGTGGTGTCAAGGTTACATTCTTGGTGAACGAACAGTTCCACAGAGGAAGTATTTCCTCCTTGTGGATTGCCCGAGACGCGTTTGACGACGACACCATCGTGATGGATGCGGACGTGTTGTTTCATCGAGAAATCCTCCGGCGTCTCGCCGCATCGTCCAACGAGAATGCCTTGCTGATGGATGAAACTGTGACCCAGACCGGTGAAGAATGTATGGTGGTTGTAGCGGGTGGTCGGGTCATCGCACTCACGAAAAAGGTCCCGGAACAATACGACTATACTGGTGAGGGAGTCGGCTTTCTCAGGGTCCGATATGCTGACACGCCATGTCTCGTCTCCTCGATTCGATCCTACATCGACAAGGGTGCCTGGGATATGGAGTACGAGGATGGACTCCTGGAATATTTTCGGGATGTCAGAGTCGGCCACGAAAAGATCGGTGGACTTCCCTGGACCGAAATCGATTTCATCAATGATGTAAAGAAGGCGGAATTGGAAGTTTTGCCAAGATTATGAGAAAGTCTTCTATCATGGGAAGGTGTCCGAGACCAGGCATGATGCTGTGAAAAACCATGGCGGTTCGGCGGTGCTGAATGTGCGACTATGAGTAAAGGTATCCTCCAACGAAGAGCAGAGATTCAAGGGTTGGCAACGGGGATCCTCTTACCCTCCGTTGGGGTGTTTGGTGGACCGATCGGGCCAGAGATCGGCGAATTAGGTCCTCTCGCAAGCGTCGTTGGAATTGGACTTTTTCAACGTACGGTGCTGACTCTGCAACGGGCGGGGATTCGGCAGTTGATCGTCCTCGCCGGTTCGGAAGAAGAACAACTCAAGTTGGCTTTGGGAAAAGGACCGCGTGTGACGATTCCCGTGCGTTGGATGCCGATTCGGGAGTTTCCACTCGACGACGCTCGGACGTGGGAATCGTTGGCGTCGGAAGTGCATGGATTCGCGCTTGTGGCGAGCATAAATGGCGTGTTTTCCCGTGGGTTGATCGAACAACTACGGCGTGACGTACAAGAGGGCCAGGCGATCGTGGTCACACAGTCTCCAAAGAGGCAACTCGAATCGCCGACGAAACACGGTGTGCCGTTGAGATTGCCCACCAGTCGGGAAAGGACCGTTACCCAAACTCGTTCGTTTGAGTCCACGGTGCATGTTGCGGAACTCGTCGTTGTTCCTGCCAGCCTCATGAGTTCGGCCAATCAGGTGGCAAATGAGAAGGGGAATCTTCCGATCCGGCAATGGATCGACCGCGCCGCTGCCGATGGACGGGTACGGGTTGTCACAGCCGACGCGAAGCAGGGGACATGGTATCAAGAGGTTCGCACCTTGTCTGATGTGCAAACAGCGGAAAGCAGACTGTATGGTTCCCTGAAAGGAGAGTTTGAGGGGTTTGTCGATCGGTACTTCAATCGAAAATTGTCTCGCTGGTTCACGCGACTGTTTCTCGTGGTCGGGCTCTCGCCGAACTCCATCACGGCTCTCGCAGGCCTCATCGGTCTGGTAGCGGCCGCTGGATTTGGTCTCGGGACCTACAGCGCAGGCATCATCGCGGCCGTGTTGTTTCAATTGGCGGCCGTCATCGATTGTTGCGATGGGGAAGTTGCACGATTGACCTTTACGGAATCGCCGTTCGGCGCATGGTTGGATCTCGTTTTGGACAACGTCGTCCACATGGCCATTTTCTTAGGCATCGCCGTGGGACTGTACACGACGCGAATCGGTCAAGCGGATGAATGGGTTCCGATCATGCTTGGAGTTGCGGCAGTCGCGGGGAACGGCATCTGCTTTTTCCTGGTCGAAAAGGTGCAGAAAATCAAGGCAATGAATGGCTGGAGGTCCCCATCCCATGCGGTCTGGGCCGATGTCCTGTTGAAGAATGTCGCCAGCCGGGATTTTTCGGTCGCACTACTCGGGTTTGCCCTCTTGAATCAGTTGTATTGGTTTTTGACTTTCGCAGCGGCCGGTTCACTGTTGTTCGCCGGAGCGCTGGCTTGGGCTATCCGGCCATCCGCCATCACACTGCCTCGGCCATGAATGTGATGCCTACCCCACTGACCACGTGTTGAGGTATTTCCTACTCGTCCTCGGTCTGGCCGTTCTCGGTCTTCTCATTTGGCATATCGGACCTGGCAATATTTACGACGCCGCGTCTCGACTAGGTCCAGTCACTCTCCTGATCATCCTGATCCCTTCTGTGCTCATGTATGCGATCGAGGCGTACGGCTGGAAAGTTGTCTTGGGGCCGTGCGGGAAGGCCGTTCCCTTTTGGCGGTTGCTGACGATTCGGACGGCCGGAGAAGTGGTGAACATGACCACGCCGACGGCCTACTTGGGTGGTGAGCCACTCAAGGCGTATCTTCTGAAGAAGCACAACGTTCCCATCGCGGAGGGCGCTGCGTCGGTCGTCATTGCCAAAACGACGATGACGATTGCCGAAGTGTGTTTTATCCTCACGGGGATCGCCCTGGCGTTCTTGCTGCTCGGTACGGGCAGCTCGGCGGTACAGACCATCACGGCAGCATTGGTTAGTGTGGGGTTGCTCGTGTGTTCCATCGCGGGGTTTGTCTTTATCCAACACCGTGGGTTGTTTGCCTCCATTTTGGCGCTCATTAAGAAGCTTGGATTGCAGGTTCGTTCTCTGGAGGCACAAGAAGCGCATCTTCGTTCAATCGATCAGACGATCAAGAATTTCTATGACCACCATCGGAAGGCATTTTTTGCATCGGTCGGCGTGTGTTTTTTCGGCTGGCTCGCCGAATCGCTGGAAGTCTTCGGGATCATCTATTTTCTCGGAGGGTCTGTG
>BQXA01000029.1:0-56661 GCA_036984345.1 Nitrospira sp.
GGTTCTGGGCCGCCTGCCGGACGACGCTGTATTTCACGGCTCTCTCGGTATCGGCCGAGCTGCTGTTGGGGTCCGGGTTTGCCCTGCTCCTGAACCGTCTGTCGAATGGAGCGGGCAAGGGACTCCGGTGGGCCCATGTCATGATCATTCTTCCGTGGGCGATTCCCACCGTCGTGTCCGCTCAGATCTGGGCCTGGCTCTATCAACCGGACTACGGCCTGCTCAATTATGTGCTTGCTGCCGCAGGGCTGACCGAAGGGCCCATCGATTGGCTGGCTGATCCCGATTGGGCGATCCATGCGGCGGTCGTGATGGATGTGTGGAAAACCACGCCGTTCGCGGCGCTGTTGCTCCTGGCCGGATTGAAGACCGTCCCGCAAGAACTCTACGCGGCAGCGCGAGTTGATGGGGCTGGAGCGTGGGAACAATTTCGTCGGATTACCCTGCCACTTCTGATGCCTGTCGTCGTCATCGTGCTGGTCTTTCGTACGATGGATGCGGTCCGGGTATTTGATGCGGTCTTTGTGCTCACAGGCGGAGGCCCGGGCAACAGCACGGAGACCCTCTCGATCTATGCCTACAAGACGCTGTTCCAAACCTTGCAGTTCGGATATGGATCCGCGCTGGCCACGGGGATGTTTGCGCTCGCTGCGCTCCTTTCGATGTTATACCTGATGCTGCTCCGACGGCATGTGCAGGGGGGGGGCTGATGGAGCGCCATACCGATCAGGCTGGCTCACCCATGATGAACGGGCTTCGAACCCGTGGCCTTACGGTAGGTATCCTTTTGGTTGTCGGGCTGTTCTGTCTCGGACCGGTGCTTTGGCAGGCGGTCACATCAATCAAGCTCGATCAGGATCTCGTGCGCCTGCCTCCTCTTATCCCAGAGCACGTGACGGGCGAGCACTATGATCGAGTCTTACTCAAATCGTCACTGCCACGGTCGCTCGCAAACAGCATGATCGTGGCCGCAAGTGCGACGGTGACTGCCATCGTGGTGGGTGCGTTTTGCGCCTTTGCGCTCGCACGGCTCCCGATCACCGGCAAGTCGGTCATCCTTGGGGTGGCGCTGGTCACGTCGATGTTCCCGCCTATCGCGGTCATCAGTCCGTTGTACCTCCTGATGAGGGAGCTAGGGTTGAGGGATACCCTCGTCGCCGTGGGATTGACCCATGCGGTGTATTCACTGCCGCTCGCCGTGTGGCTGCTGACGAGCTTCTTTCAGCAGCTTCCCAAGGAGCTCTACCAAGCCGCGCGTATCGACGGCTGTACACCGTTGCAGGCATTGCTGACGGTGATGTTTCCTCTTGCGCGACCGGGACTCGCTGTTGCGGCGCTCTTGGTCTTTATCTATTCCTGGAACGAGTTCATGTTTGCCCTGACGCTGACCGCCAGCGATAGCACTCGCACCGCGCCGGTTGCCGTCGCACTGTTCCCAGGACTGTACGAAATTCCTTGGGGCGACTTGGCCGCCGCGTCTCTGGTAGTGACTCTTCCCGTTGCCGGTCTCGCGCTGGCATTTCAACGGCACATCATTGCCGGACTGACGGCCGGCAGTGTGAAAGGATAGGATAATGGCTGAAGTCCGGATCGAGTCGATCGAGAAGCGTATCGGGCAAAAAACCATTCTTCCCCCGCTCACGCTGACGGTACAGGACGGTGAGTTCTTCGTGCTGGTGGGGCCTTCAGGCTGCGGGAAATCGACATTGCTGAGTCTCCTTGCCGGTCTTGATCAACCGACTGCCGGTCGTATTCTATTCGACGGGGTTGATGTGACCGATTTAGAACCGCGGGAGCGCGATGTGGCATTGGTGTTTCAAAGCTACGCGTTGTATCCCCACATGACGGTTCGCGAGAATATGGCCTTTCCCTTGACCGTGGTCCCCCGCGCCAGGCGCCTGGATCGAACGCGCATCGATGAAGAAGTGGACCGGGTGGCAGGGTTTCTTGGGCTGTCGGCACTGCTCGATCGACGACCGCGGGAACTCTCCGGCGGGCAACGGCAGCGGGTTGCCTTGGGGCGGGCCCTCATCAGGAAGCCACGCTTGTTTCTGTTGGACGAGCCGCTCTCGAACCTCGATGCGCAGTTGCGGGCCTCCATGCGCGCGGAATTGCTCCGGCTCCACAAGGAATTACAAGTCACCACCATTTATGTGACTCACGATCAAACAGAAGCCATGACTTTAGGGGACCGGCTGGCAGCCCTCAACCAAGGACGGGTTCAACAGATCGGGCGGCCTCACGATATCTATGCCGCTCCCGCCAATCTCTTCGTCGCAGGTTTCATGGGGTATCCTCCGATGAACTTGCTCCCTGCGGAGCTGGGAATGGACCGCATCCAAGCTGGGCCGCTGCATCTCAAGAAGCCTGCGGATGTGCCGCCCGGTGACCAAGCGCAGAGGGTGACCGTAGGGCTCAGACCAGAGGACATCAGCGTGGGGCCTGCCAATGAGTCAGAAGACAACGTCGGAGGATTCGGTGTCGTTCGCCTCACTGAACCGTCAGGGCCGACCTTGTGGGTTACGGTTGAGCTTCAAGGCAACAACCAGGCGATCACCATTATCGGTTCTGCACAGGCAGGGTTTACCCCAAGGATTGGAAATCGCGTCGCCGTCTCAGCACCACGAGCGACACCCCATCTGTTCAATACCGAAACAGGCCAACGATTGGGGCTTCATTGAAATCCCCGTGGGTAATCGGCCGCTAGAGGTCGTGCGGTCACCATCACCGTTCGATGTCGCGTTCAATATGCTTCCCACACAGATTGATTGTGGAGAGAGAGCCGTATGGCAAGTAGTGTCTTAACCTGGATCGGAATCATCATCTGCCTCAGTCAATCGGCCTTAATGTCGGGATTGAATCTGGCGGTGTTCAGTCTCGGTCGGCTGCGTCTGGAGGCGGAAGCGGCGAGCGGAAATTACGACGCGCAAAAAGTATTGCGACTGCGCGAGCACCCTAACGATATCCTCGCGACGATTCTCTGGGGCAACGTCGGCATCAACGTACTTCTCACGCTGTTGTCGAACTCAGTGATGGCCGGCGTCACAGCATTCCTGTTTTCCACCTTCTTTATCACGATCTTCGGGGAAATTATCCCACAGGCCTACTTTTCTAGACGTGCGGTCCGGATGGCGGCCCTCTTCTCGAAATGGTTACGGGTGTATCGTGTCGTCTTGTTCCCGGTCGTCAAACCTTCAGCCATGTTGTTGGATGTGTGGCTGGGGAAGGAAGCGACCGCCTATCTTCGAGAGGCGGAGCTTAAAGAGTTGCTGCGTCGTCATATGGAGGATGAGAAGTCGGAAGTCGGCCGTATCGAAGCGATCGGGGCGCTCAATTCCTTGACCATCGACGATATTCCGGTCGATCAGGAAGGAGTGCCGGTCGACCCGAGCAGTATCATCCGGCTCCCTGTTCGTGACGGCGTCCCGATATTTCCAGATTTTCAGATATCGCCGGACGACCCATTCCTGCAACAGGTCAATGCCTCGGACAAGGCCTGGGTGGTCATTACGGATGAGAATAATGAACCTGCCTGCATCATGGACGCCGACGGCTTTCTTCGCCACACCTTCTTTGTCGGTCAGCATACAGACCCCCATGTCTATTGCCATCGGCCTGTGATCGTACGAAACCGACACGAACCGCTTGGGAAAGTTTTGGCCCAGCTCACCTACGATCCGGACTCACCGGGTGACCATATCATCAGCTATGACACGGTGCTTTTATGGGTGGACCAGCCGCGGTTGATTACCGGCGCGGACTTGTTGGGCCGGTTATTGCGAGGAATTGTCCAGCGGTCACGAAAAAATCAAAGTGGCTGATGTCGACGGTCTCACAACGGGTGATGTTCCTACGGTGTTTATACCAGGAGATGGGCGAAGACGGTCGCCAGCCCAAGAAAACTGAAAAACCCGACGACATCGGTGACAGTCGTTAAAATGATCGAGGAGGATTGCGCAGGGTCCTGGTTCAGTGATCTCAGGATGATGGGAATGACGGCGCCGGAGAAGCCTGCGATGCACATCGAGGCTACCATAGAAACCCCGATCACCATCGTGAGACCTGCAGAGCCGCTCCACCAGTAGACTGCGGCACAGGTGGTTGCCGCCACCGCAAGGCCGTTCAGCAACGCCACGCCGAGTTCTTTGGAGACGACTCGGAACCATTGGGCCGGCCTGATGTCGCGAAGGGCGAGCCCTCGCATGACGACCGCCAAGGATTGCGCGCCGGTGTTGCCTGATTGCCCGGCCACGACCGGCAGCAAGACGGCGAGGGCCGTGAATTGTGCGATGACATCCTCGAACATCCCGACCACGAACGCGGCGAGAAACGCGGTGACCAAGTTGACCTGCAGCCACCCCAACCGTTTTCGAACCGAAAACAAGAGAGGAGAAAGCGCGCGCTCGTCTTTGCTGGCCCCGACCATCGTCTGAAGGTCGGCGGTGGCGTCCTCCTGGCTGGCCTTGACGATATCTTCGTTCTTGATCACCCCAAGCAATCGCCCATCGAGATCCACGACGGGAATCGTCAGCAACCGCCGTCCGGCAAAGAGGTCGACGATTTCTTCGCGATTTTCCATAGGGTGAATAGTCGGCACGTCACGCCGCATAACGGACTGCAACCGCTCAGCCGGGTTGAGGAGCAGCAGGTCTCGAACCGACAACATGCCGACGAGATACCGGCGTCGGTCGATGACATAGATGTCATGCAGGTCTTTGGGTGCCCTGATCCGTACCTGTGTCACGGCTTCTTCGACCGTGAGATCCTCGGACAATGCGAATACTCCCGCATCCATCAGACTGCCGACTGATTCGGCGGGATACTCCATGAACAGGCGAATCTCTTTCGCAAGCGGGCGGGCGAGTCGCCGGATGATCGCCTTCCGTCGGTCTCGTTCCAATCGCGCCAGCAGTCCTGCGGCGTCTCCGGGAGAGGTTTCGCGCACGACAAGAATCGCCAGTTCCTCGGGTAGTGCCGCCAAAGTTTCCGCAGCGACAGCGGGATTCATGGATGAAAGAAGCAGTGCGATGGAATTCGGTGGAATGGATTCGATCAGTCGGATGATCTCGCCGATCTCGAAGGACTCTAAGAGGGGGCCGGCCTCTGCTGGGTGGTCGATGATGAACGTTTCATGGAGTTTCCTGGGAAGTGACATCGGTTTCCTTGCCCTCCTTCGGGAGCGTTGGCTTCTGTTCCGAAATACTCGCATCGACCGCTTGGGCGAGATCGGTCATGATGTGGAGACCGATCATGGCGTACGCCTCCCACATCTGCACCAAGGCCTGTGGCAGCGGGCCCGCCGTCGGCTTCACCTCGAACTGTGCTTCGACGCGGCGCAAGGTTCTGTAACGCAGCGCGCCGAGAAAGTATCCCTGTCGATCGACGACCGGCAAAGTGTGGTAGAGACGCCAATGTGGGTGTTGCAGTAATTCTCCCTCGGTCGCCTCTGCAGCGACCGTCGCAATGTGCCCGTTCATGATTGTGGCGGTGAGCTGGTCCGGGGACGCGGCCAGGAGTTCCTTCGTGGTCACCAGGCCGGCAAGGACTCCGTCCCGTTTGACGACATAGTGATAGTACGTCGCGTGAGCCGCATCCCGCTTGATACGCTCCAACGCAGCCGAAACGGTGATGTCGGGAGGGAGAATGGCCACTCGGGGATCGGCCAGGCTGGCGGCGGTCCCATCGGGATAGGCCATGCTGAGCCGAAGGCTCGGGCCCACAGATCGGTCGAGACGTGCAAAGACCTCCTGCTGGATAGAGGGAATACATTGCCGCAGGATCCCGACCGCCGGGGCGGTTGGAAGGAGAGTCACGACGTCGGTTGTCTTATCCAGGGCGAGATGTTCGAGGATCCGAGCTGCCTGCGACGGCGAGATGTGTTCGAGGACGATCGCGATGTCCTGTGGAGTATACGGTGTCATGATCGTGGCCACATCCGCCGGGGGCCACGATTCAAGTTGCCTAGAGACTTCGAGTGGGTGGGACTTGAGGTAGGCCAGAGTCAAACGGGATTCTGCGTCCATGGTCAGACGGACTTCTCGATTGTCGCACTCGATTCCTGGAAGCGTGAGGCCGGGATGAAGACGCGGCCGTCCGGTGTCTCCAACACGATCGCAATGGGAGTCAAGGCCACGATCGTTCCATGAATATCGCCGACGCGGATCGTTTGCCCGACTCGAAAAAGTGGTTGGAGATAGTGGGAGGCGATCAGGTTGGCTACGGTGACACGGGCGCCCAGTCCGAACGACAGAGCCGCACCTGCGATGAGACCTCCGAAGCCGATCATGAGCGTGTTGTTTAAGAGGGTGGTATCGATCCCCAGCTCATTGACCGCCGTCACAAAGACCACAAGGATCGCGGCAACGTAGAACGTTTGCGCTACGATTGTCCCTTGAGAAATACCGGCCGACGCGCAAGCCAAGCTCATCAGGTCTTTGATATAACTCGCAGCCATCATCCCCAGCACGATGATCAAGACGGCGAGTCCTATCTTTGGAAGGTAGTGGGCGAAGTCGGTCAATGTGGCCGAGAGAGCCGGGAGGCCGAGCATATCGGTGGCGGTGATCCCGAAGAGGAGGAAGATCAACCAGAAGATCAGCAGCCCGAGGATATCGGATCCGGTCTTCGCGGAGCCCCCCTTGTTGAACAGGGTGTGGAGAGGCGTTTTGGCGAGCAGACGATCCAGGCCAATCAGCTTGACCAGCCCTGCCGTCGCAGCGCCAACCATGCGGGCCAGCAGATAACCTGCCAATACCAGCAAGATGGCGCCGAGGAGTTTGGGAAGATAGGAGACGGTGAGAGCGACTGTCGATTCCGTGGACTCTTGTAATGTCTCAAGCCAGTCTTTCAAGATCATGCGCGCTCCTTAGCTATGTGTAGAACGAGGAGTCGTTCCCGGGGAACATCAGCCAACGGAATCAATCGGATGAGGGACCACGACCACATCACCGCGACAGACGTGCCATGATCAGTAGTTCAAACTTAGATGGGCCACCTGCACCAGCCAAGGTCAGGATGATTAGTGCTCATGCTTTCCATTAAGGCGCAGCACGGCGATCGATCGAGCTTCCATCTCGTACTGTTCGCCTCCCTTGAAGCCCGTGACCTGCTTCCCGTTCTCCCCTGGGAGGGCGGTGTCCAGCACTGGGTGCCAACGGATGCCACGCTTGTGGGCCGGTAACGTAAAGGCCATCGGAGTGTGGTGGGCATTGAGGATCACCAGCAGTGTGTCGTCGACGATCGGACGTCCTTTTTGGTCTCGCTCAGCGATGGCGTCACCCGCGAGTCTGAGTACGAGCGATTTCGCATAGCCGGCATTCCAGTCGTCGTCGGTCATCTCTTTGCCGTCAGGTCGGAACCACGCGAGATCTTTGACTTCGGATCCTCGGATATGGCGCCCTTGGAAGAATCGACGTCGTCGAAGAACCGGGTGTTTTTTTCGGAACGCGATGAGGTCTTTGACGAACGCGAGGAAGTCTTGTTGTGCGCGATCGAGGTTCCAGTCGAACCAGCTGATCTCGCTGTCCTGACAATAGGCGTTATTATTGCCCTTCTGTGTCCGTCCGATCTCGTCCCCGCCGCAGAGCATCGGAACGCCTTGCGAAAGAAACAGAAGTGTTAAAAAATTCCGTTTCTGCCGTTCTCGCAGCTTAAGAATCGCAGGATCGTTGCTTGGACCTTCGACGCCGCAATTCCAGCTGTCATTATCGTTGGTGCCGTCCTGGTTGTTCTCACCGTTGGCCTCGTTGTGCTTGTCGTTGTACGAAACGAGGTCGTGGAGTGTGAACCCGTCGTGCGCCGTGATGAAGTTAACGCTGGCAAATGGCCGGCGCCCGCTCGTGCTGTAGAGGTCACTGCTGCCGGTCAGGCGATAGGCGAGTTCCGCCATCTGGCCTCCATCTCCCTTGATGTATCGTCGGATCGTGTCTCGATACTTACCGTTCCATTCGGCCCAGCCCACCGGAAAATTACCGACCTGATATCCTCCTTCACCGACGTCCCAGGGCTCTGCGATCAGCTTGGTTTGGGAGAGGATGGGGTCTTGGTGCAGGATGTCGAAAAAGGCGCTCAGTCGGTCGACTTCATGCAATTCTCTGGCAAGGGTGGAGGCCAGGTCGAACCGAAACCCATCCACATGCATTTCCGTGACCCAATACCGCAAGCTATCCATAATGAGCTGAAGCGTTCGTGGATGCGAGACATTGAGCGTGTTTCCGCAACCGGTGTAGTCCATGTAGTAGCGCTTATCGTTATCGACCAAACGGTAGTAAGCGGCGTTGTCGATCCCTCTGAACGAGAGTGTGGGGCCGAGCTGGTTGCCTTCAGCCGTATGGTTGTAGACGACGTCCAAGATGACTTCGATACCGGCGCTGTGGAGCGTCTTCACCATCGTTTTAAACTCACGGACACCCCGTCCACGAACGGGCGAAACGGTATAGCGGATATCGGGTGCAAAAAAACCGATGGTGTTGTAGCCCCAATAGTTGGTCAAGCCGCGATCCGCCAGGTGCTTATCGCGGACGAAGTGATGGATGGGTAACAATTCGACGGCGGTGACGCCTAGCTCCAGCAGGTGGTCGATGACCGCCGGTGTCGTCAGACCGGAATAGGTGCCCCGCATGTGATCCGGTACGTCCGGGTGGCGCGCCGTGAATCCCTTGACGTGAATTTCTGAGATGACCGTCCTATCCCATGGGGTTTTCAGCAACCGGTCGCCTCCCCAGGTAAAGGCCTGATCGATTACCACAGACTTGGGGATGTTGGAGGCATTATTGCGGGTGTCAAAAGACAGATCCGCCTTGGGGTTGCCCATTTGATAGCCGAACATGGCGTCCGACCATTCGACAGTTCCCGCGATGGCCTTGGCGTAGGGATCGATCAAGAGTTTGTGGTGATTGAACCGATGCCCTTCTTGGGGAGCATAGGGGCCATGGACTCGATATCCATAGTGTTGGCCAGGCCAGAGCCCCGGGATGTAGACGTGCCAGACTTGATCGGTCTGTTCTTCAAGGCGGATCCGGTGGGATTCCTCGGTCACTTCAGGGCCGTCGAACAGACAGAGCTCAACTGCCGTGGCATGCTCTGAAAAAAGAGCGAAGTTCACTCCTTCGCCGTCCCATGTTGCCCCCAACGGGTACGGTTGCCCTGGCCAAACTCTCATTCGCGTCTCCCTCCTGATCGATTCCTTGCGTCGGTTCGGTGTGTGTGTTGTAAGGAGTGGCCGGATTGTATCAAAACAGACACAAAAATACTTAACGGGCTTGGTTACGGTCGATGAATTCTGCACAATAGGCCGGAGGAGGGCAAGATCAATATGACGATGATACCTGACGAGAAGTGGTCGCTTGATATCGGAGCGACGCCGACAACCGGGGATGCGGTGAAATTCCGTGTCTGGGCCCCCTACGCCAAGTCCGTCGCCGTGCAGCTGGTTGACCAGGATCGAGTCATGGTACCGATGCAACGGGATGAACGGGGCTATTTTGAAACTGTGGTGACCGGAGTTGTCCCTCGCTCTCGCTATCGCTATGTGCTGGATGGAGGAAAGGAACGGCCTGATCCTGCCTCTCGCTTTCAATCCGATGGGGTGCACGGCCCGTCCGTCGTGGTTGATCCGACCTCATTCCGTTGGACGGATGTGGGATGGAAAGGCAAGGCGCTGGAAGACTACATCATCTATGAGTTGCATGTCGGGACCTTCACAAAAGAAGGGACATTTGAGGCGATCATTCCCCACTTATCCTATCTCAGGGACAGCGTCGGGATTACCGCGATCGAACTCATGCCGGTGGCAGAGTTTCCGGGGCGGCGCAATTGGGGCTACGATGGAGTCCACCCCTTTGCTCCACAATCAAGTTACGGAGGCCCTCAGGGCCTAAAACGGCTCGTCGATGCCTGTCATGCAACCGGACTCGCGGTGATTCTTGATGTGGTGTACAACCACTTAGGACCAGAGGGAAACTATCTGAACGACTTTGGTCCCTATTTTACGGATCGGTACAGGACTCCCTGGGGATCGGCGATCAATTATGATGGGCCGGATAGCGACGAAGTTAGGCAATACGTCGTCGATAACGCCTTGTATTGGGTGACGGAGTATCACATCGATGGGCTCAGGTTGGATGCGATCCATGGCATCTTCGACTTCAGCGCGCAGCATGTCCTCAAGGACCTCGCGTCGGCCGTCCATGGTCAGGCTCAAAGACTGGGGCGAGTGGTGAACGTGATCGCAGAGAGCGACTTGAACGACTCGCGGGTAATCGATCCTCCGTCGGTCGGGGGTTATGGACTCGACGGCCAATGGAACGACGATTTCCACCATGCCTTGCGCGTCGTCGTTGCGGGCGAGCGGAAGGGGTACTATGAGGATTTTCACGGGCTGAGTGATTTGGCTGCAGCGGTTCGTCAGGGGTTCGTCTACCACGCGCGGTACTCGGCCTACCGGCGACGCCGGCATGGGAACTCATCTCGACATTGCCGGCCGTCTCAGTTTGTCGTGTTTTCACAGAATCATGATCAGATCGGCAACCGGGCTGTCGGTGATCGATTGAGCACCCAACTTCCATGGGATGCGCTCAAGGCCATCCGGGCTCTTGTCCTCCTGTCTCCCAATATCCCATTGCTCTTCATGGGAGAGGAGTATGGGGAAACGGCACCGTTTCAGTACTTCATCGAACACGGCGACCCTGACTTGGTCGAAGCGGTCAGACAAGGCCGTCGACGAGAATTTGCACATTTTGGCTGGGCTCCGGAAGACATTCCCGACCCTCAAGACTCGGCTACCTTCGAGCGAAGTCGGCTGAATCGGGAACGGCTCGACGATCGGCAAACAGCCCTGTTGCGATGGAGCCAAGCCCTGATCCAGCTCAGAAAAAAAGAGCCATCATTGGGTGCCGGAGATGGCACGATTCGGATCCATCGGGTGTGGGTGTTCGATGACGAACGGGTTCTGGTGATGCATCGGTGGACCAGAGACAACACCGCCTCGCTGGTGGTGTGTGGCTTCAATACGTCGCCGACTACGGTACGGTTGGTCGAGCCGCAAGGCACATGGTTGCGGAGGCTTGATGCTATGGACAAGGAATTCGGCGGGAGTGGTCAAGGTTCAATGCCGACGCAGCTCTCTCTCTCACCTGAAGGAACGTCAGTGTCGATTCCCGCCTATGGTGCGGCCGTGTTCATAGCTTCCTAATGCAGAACGGCCTGCGACGCCGAGCAGGGAGCGTGCTCGGATGGGACTTTTAATGCGAGGAGGTTGGTATGCCGCATTCGTACGTATCGAGTTTCTTGGAACGATGGTTCGAATGGTCGACGACGTCTGGCTTGCGAGTCCTGATCATTTCCGTCGTGATGGTGATGGGGCTCGCCATCGTCAAACGGGCGATGGATCGATTCCAAAAGGTGTACGAAGGGACGTTGCCGACCGAAGGGCAGATCAAGCGGGCGACGACGCTGACCCATGTGATTCGTGACGTGGGTCGTGTGGTGATCCTTGCCATGGGCGGCATGATGATCATGTCGGAGGTCGGAGTCGACTTGAAGCCGATCTTGGCGGCGGCCGGCCTCGGAGGATTGGCGATCGGCTTCGGCGCCCAAAGTTTGGTGAAAGGTGTAATTACGGGCTTTTTCATCCTGCTCGAAGATTCGATCCGAGTCGGTGATGTTGTAGAGATCGCGGGGGTCGGAGGGGTGGTGGAGGAGGTGAAACTCAGGACCGTGACGCTGCGCGACCTGTCCGGGAATGTGCATGTGGTGCCGAACGGGGTCATCGACAAGGTTAAGAATATGACAAAGGTCTATGCCTTCTACCTTTTCGAAGTCGGAATTGCCTACCGAGAAGATGTCGACGAAGTCATGCGCGTCCTGCACGATATCGCGGAGGAGTTGCGGCGAGATCCGCAGTTTGCTGAAGATATTCTCGAGCCGTTGGAAATGTTGGGTGTCGATCAATTTGCCGATTCGGCCGTGATCATCAAGTGCCGGATCAAGACTCGGCCGATCAAGCAATGGCGTGTGGGACGAGAGATGAATCGCCGGATCAAAAAGACCTTCGACGCGAAGGGGATCGAAATCCCGTTCCCGCATCACACCATCTACTGGGGTGAACCGAAACAGGGAACACCGCCTCCGCTGTATGTCGCAGGAATGGAACAGAGCCAACAGGCTTCACATTGAAAGGGGTTTGCGTGGGAAGCAAAGCGAGAACGGAAGGGGAAGCCGCATGGGTCAGTTGGTCTGATGAAAAACTTCTCGACTTACGCTTCTGTGACCTCAACGTGACGATGGAGCGAAGTCAGATCACCGACCAAATCGCGCAATTATCCAAAGAATTGGGCGAACGAGGCCTCCTCTTTCGTCCGCATTTCTGGCTTTCCAACGAGTGGTTCACTCCGGATGGAGTTCCCGGTATTGCCGTTCCCTTCTACCTGGCACACCCACGGTTGGCTCAACTGGAACTGTCGCAGATGTTGGAGGTGGAGGGGGGCACGCCGGAATGGTGCATGCGCATTCTTCGGCACGAGGCCGGACACGCGTTGGAAAATGCCTATGGGATCCGTCGCCGTCGCGATCGGCAGGCGATTTTCGGAAGGTCGACCCAACCCTATCCTAAGTTCTACACCCCGAAACCCTACAGCAAGAGCTATGTCCTTCATTTGGATATGTGGTATGCGCAGAGCCATCCAGACGAAGACTTTGCGGAGACCTTTGCCGTGTGGCTGAATCCACAGTCGTTGTGGAGGGAACGGTATGCCGGTTGGCCGGCGATCAAAAAGTTGGAATACATGGACCGTTTGATGGGCTCGTTGGTCGATGCACGACCGATGGTCACGACCAAGCAACATGTGGACTCGCTGCCTTGCCTACGTCGGACTTTGCGGAAGCACTATGAGCAGAAGCACGCCCACTACGGAACGCCTCATCCGACATTCTATGATCGCGATTTGCGGCGGATCTTTTCGGTTGCACCAGAGCATCGGCCTAATCTTTCGGCGGTGCAGTTTCTCACGCGTATTCGCCGGGACGTCTGTCGGGATGTGGCGGCCTGGACCGGAGAATACCAATACACGATCGACCGCGTGTTCGAGGATATCGTCACACGCTGTCGCGAACAGCGCCTCCGGCTGGCCATTCCGGAGGGGAAGGCGACACTCGATGTCACAATTCTGTTGACGGTTCAAACAATGAACTATCTGCACAGCGGGCATCATCGGGTGGCGTTATGAAACCATTACGCGTTCTCGTCCTGGTCCACGAAGACCTCGTTCCGCCGGATACCGTCGAGGGAGTTGACCTTAGCACGGCTGGGTGGAGGACGGAATACGAAGTCGTCCACACGCTTCGAGAGATCGGACATGAGGTGCGTCCGCTTGGTGTTCAACACGAACTCGCCGTGATCCGCCAAGCAGTCGATGACTGGAAGCCACACATCGCCTTCAATTTGCTGGAGGAGTTCAGCGGGGTAGCCATCTATGATCAAAACGTAGTGTCGTACCTCGAATTACTCAAGGTGCCGTACACGGGGTGCAATCCTAGAGGATTGATGTTGGCGCGCGATAAAGGATTGGCCAAAAAAATCCTCTACTACCACCGAATTCCGATTCCGGAGTTCATCACGGTCCCATTAGGTCGTTCGATTAAACGACCCAAAGAGCTGGCATTCCCGTTGATCGTGAAATCCGTTTCGGAAGAAGCCTCGCTGGGCATTTCTCAGGCTTCGATCGTGGATGATGACGACAAGTTACAAGAGCGCGTCCGGTTCATCCATCAAAGCCTCGGTACGGGTGCGTTAGTGGAACGATACATCGAAGGACGTGAATTGTATGTTGGGGTGATGGGCAATCACCGACTGCAAGTGTTCCCCCTATGGGAGCTCGATATGAGCCGACTACCGGAGGAAGCAAGCAAGATTGCTACGGCGAGGGTGAAGTGGAGCCGAGCCTACCAGCAGAAATACGGGCTCCGCTCGAATGCAGCCGGGGATCTCACTGAATCGCAACGACAGCTGTTTCAGAGTCTCGCCAAGCGGGTCTACCGTAGCCTGGGACTCAGTGGGTACGCGAGAATTGACTTTCGACTTGATCCGACGGGACAGGTCTATGTCCTCGAAGCGAACCCAAATCCTCACATCGGCACGATCGAGGATTTTGCCTCCTCCGCCGTCGGCGTGGAACTTCCATACGCTGCTCTGCTGCAACGGATTGTCGATCTAGGCCTGCGGTGGCATCCGCACGTCACACCGTCCGACAGAACGACTCCGGTTCCGAGCCGGGTCGGCGAAGGACAGGACGGCATCACCCCGCCTTGAAGTAGAGCACCGACAGCGGCGGTAGCGTGAGGACTACAGAATTCGGAAATCCGTGTGCGGCGACCGGCTCGGCCATCACGCCGCCCCCGTTCCCCAGGTTGCTTCCACCATACGTTTCGGCGTCGCTGTTCAAGAGTTCCCGATAGTGACCTAACGTGGGCACGCCGACTCGGTAGTTGTGGCGCGGAACCGGCGTGAAGTTGCAGACGCAGATGACCTGATTATTAGAATCTCTGGCCTTGCGGAGAAAGGAGATGACCGAATTCTCCGTGTCGTTGATATCGATCCACTGGAATCCGGTCCAATCGTAATCGATCTCGTACAGCGCCGGCTCGTTCCTATAGAGCCAGTTGAGATCCCGAACGTACCGTTGCAGACCTACATGCGGTTCATGTTGACAGAGATGCCACTGAAGACTGTCGTCATGGTTCCACTCCCACCACTGTCCGAATTCCCCGCCCATAAAGAGCATGTTCTTCCCTGGATGGCCGTACATGTAACCATAGAGGGCACGCAGGTTGGCAAAGCGCTGCCAGTTGTCTCCAGGCATCTTGTCGATCAAGGCCTTCTTTCCATGCACCACTTCATCATGGGACAGTACGAGGACGAAATTTTCATGGAACGCATAGAGTAGTCCGAACGTAATCTTATTCTGGTGGTATTTGCGATGGATGGAGTCCTTTTCAAAATAGTCCAGCATGTCGTGCATCCAGCCCATGTTCCACTTGAAGGTGAAGCCAAGACCTCCTGTATAGGTCGGTTTCGACACTCCAGGCCAGGCCGTCGATTCTTCGGCAATCGTGACCGCGCCGGGATGTTCCTGATGGACGAGCACGTTCAATTCTTTGAGGAAGGAGACGGCTGCGAGGTTTTCGTTTCCCCCGAACTGGTTGGGGATCCATTCACCGGCTTTTCTGCCATAGTCTAGGTACAGCATGGAGGCCACCGCATCCACGCGAAGTCCGTCGATGTGATATTTATCCAACCAGAAGAGCGCACTGTTCTGGAGAAAATTCTTCACCTCCACGCGGCCGTAGTTGAAGATGCGGCTCTTCCACTCCGGGTGATAGCCGAGGCGCTCGTCCTCGTGGTCATAGAGATGCGTGCCGTCGAACCAGGCCAAGCCATAGGCATCGTCGGGGAAATGCGCCGGCGCCCAATCCATGATGATGCCGATTCCCGCTTGATGCGCGGCATCGACGAGCGCCATAAAATCTTCCGGTGAGCCGAATCGGCTGGTGGCGGCAAAGTAGCCGGTGGCCTGGTAGCCCCAGGAGCCGTCGAATGGATGTTCAGTGACCGGCATGAGTTCGATATGGGTGTAGCCCATATGTTTGACGTAGTGAATGAGTTTGTCGGCCAGCTCACGATAGGTCAGCCATCGATTCTCCTCTTCGGGCACCCGCATCCAGGATCCCAGATGCACCTCATAGATGGACATAGGGGCGGTCAGCGGATCACGGGTGGCGCGAGCATCCATCCAAGCCAGATCGTTCCACCGGTAGCTGGACAGATTGTGAACGATCGACGCCGTACGAGGACGCAGTTCAGCCGAGAATGCATAGGGGTCGGCCTTGGTGAAGGGTGCGGCTGTATGGTGAGAGCGAATTTCGTACTTATAAATCGTTCTTTCAGGGATGCCCGGAATAAACAATTCCCAGAGGCCGGTTGATCCACGCCCCACCATCTGATGGCAGCGACCGTCCCAACGATTAAAGTCGCCGACGACACTCACTCGAATGGCGTTCGGAGCCCAGACGACGAAGTGAACCCCGGCAACCCCGTCGACGGTTGTGAGATGGGCACCCAATCTCTCGTAGCCTTTGAACAGCTTCCCTTCTGAAAATAGGTGCAGATCATGGTCGGTGATCAAGGGAGGGAACGCATAGGGATCGTGGCGTTCCGTAACGGTTCCTTCAGAACCGGTGATTCGGGTTCGGTATTTCAACGTTCCTTTCGGTGCGTCCAGCACCGCCTCGAATAAGCCTGATTCATGGATGCGCTTCATCGGTACCGGTTTGCGGCCAGGCGTATCGGGAATAATCTGTGCTTCACTCGCGTCCGGTGCGTAGGCTCGGATTGAGACAACCTCTTTACCATCTATGGCTGTGCGATGCGGGCCCAACAACTCACGCGGATCCCAATGTTCAGCATTGACCAGACGTTCAATGTGTTCGAGCTGCACCATAGATCTCACCCTCCTTGGCCATTGGTCAGTGATGCCTATCCTAAGCCAGTCGCTCATGCTAAGAAAGGGGGGAGCCAAGAGAATGAGGGAGCACCATGGCGTGAAATCGTCAATTCACTCGTTGTTGATTGATGGGAGGACTGGACGAAGCTCGATCGGGTGCCTATGATGGCACGAACCATCAATTCAGAAAGAACGTGAGCTTGAGCAGGTCGCTTCTCCCTGTAGGTACGGTCGCAGTATCTGATCGGAAATCATCCTCATGAGTGAAGAGGGGAAGAAGACGCTCGACTCGACTGCTCGCCTGGCGACACTCATTTTTCTGGTCGGCTTAGGCTATTTGCTCTTTGCCACGTTTCGGCCCTATTTTCCCGCGCTGATCTGGTCTGCCGTTCTCTCCTACGGGCTCTATCCGCAGTATTGCAAGATCGTGAAGTTGACCGGTGATCGTCGCTCGCTGAGCGCGTTGGTCATGAGTGTCGCAGTCACGATCGGCGTGATCCTCCCGCTGGCGTATCTGTCATTCCTGATCGGAAAAGAATTGGCACGGACCTACTTGACGGTCGTCTCAACCTTGGAACAGGGACCGGGAGTGATCGATCAATGGCGGGTCCATCCCTGGGCGACGGTGATCTTAGAGCAGCTTCAGGAATTTCAACGGATGACCGGCACCGATTTGCGTGCTGTCTTGGTCGATAACTTGGCTCAACTCGGGAGTGCGCTCGTGGAGCAATTGACCCAGGTTGCGAAGAATGTGCTTGCTGCCTTGATGGAGCTCAGCATCATTCTGCTCTGCACGTTTTACTTTTTTCGTGACGGCAAGAGCATGGTGGATTCATTGAGAGTTGTGCTGCCTCTCGATGAACCGCATCAACAGTTGGTTGTCCACCGATTCGGCGAGGTGGTGAGGGGCGCCGTCCTCGGCAACACGCTCGTGGCTGCGCTCGAAGGGATCGTCGGTGGCCTTGCATTTTGGTTTGCCGGGATTCCGGTCCCTCTGCTGTGGGGTGCCGTGATGGGAATCCTGGCGTATTTGCCTCTCGTCGGAGCCGGGATCGTGTGGTTGCCGGTTGCCCTGTATTCATTTATTCAGGGCGACATTGCCGCCGGGGTAATCCTTTGCGTCTCAGGAGTCATCATCGCCGTCCTCGATTACGTGGTTCGGACCATCGTCGTCGGAGAAGCCTCAAAGTTACATACGATGTTGACGTTCTTTGCGGTCTTGGGTGGCATCCAGTTTTTCGGATTAGTGGGTATCGTGGCGGGTCCCCTTGTCGTTGCTACTAGCTTTGCTCTCCTGGACAGCTATCGCGCTCAACGCTCCGGTGTGGCCTTGCGTAGTATAGAGTCATGATCTCATTATGGCGCCAGTGGGTCGGTCGTGCCTGGGCATTCCTCCACTCCATTGTGGAAAAGTTTCTTGCGGACAACGGTTTCTTTTTCACCAGTGCTCTGGCCTTCAACCTGCTGCTCTACTTCGTCCCACTTTCTCTTTTGATGATCTCGCTGCTCGGGTATACGGTGGTGGACTCGGAGCGTGCGATGAACGAAGTCCAATCGGTGTTGCGGGCGTTTCTTCCCCAGTCACAACAGGCGTTGGCACAGAACTTAACCGCGGTTGTAACCGGTCGAGGCCTGCTGGGTGTCGTCGGCATCGTGTCGTTCGTGGTGTTCAGTAGCTTTCTCTTCAGTTCTGTCCGGATTGTGCTCAATCAGGTGTTTCGTGCCCAGCAGAGCCGTACGTTCATCAGAGGAGTCGGGGTCGATTTGCTCGTCACACTGCTTGTTGCCGTGTTGCTGCTGATCGTGGTGATCAATACATCATTTGTGACGATTGCGTGGACGTTTGCGGAGCGGTACCCGTCGTTGACGCCGGTGTTTATCCCAGCGCTAACGGTGTTGGATCGAGTGCTCGGATTTGTTGGGACGGTCACGCTGTTCTATGTGTTGTATCGGGTGGCTCCCGCAGTTACCCTGCGCTCGGAAGCGCTGCTGGTTGGTGCCTTGAGCGCGACGTTGTTGTTCCAGTTGGCACGCTGGGTATTTGCTTGGTATGTCTCCATGGCCCAAGAGTCCCTGGTGTTGTACGGCACCCTGGGCGGCCTAATGTTCTTCTTCATGTGGCTCTACTATGCCTCTCTTGTCTTTATTCTTGGAGCCGAGGTTGCGTGGTTCTGGACCATGCGATCGGATGTGCCTAAAAAGATCTCGCCTGCATGATCCCCGACTCTGACAGGGGTTTTACTGAGCCTGAGCTGATCTATGATTAATACGGTATGTGCAGGTGGCGGAGCCCTAGGATTACGGCATGCCACGGACGCGCCGCTCCAAGGCGGCAATCCGCTTTCGTTCCTCCTCCAAGGTCGCGAGCAGCGCACGTGTTTCGCGTGTGTGGCGCCAGCGTGTTCCCAAGGAGGCGAGGGCACTGAGTGCGGCTCCAATGGCGGTCGAGGAGAGGATCACCAGAACCAATGAGGTTTCATACTCCCAGAAGAGAAACTGAACCGTGACGGGAAAGGTATTTTGTAAGGCAAACACGGCAATGAGAATCGCCAATCCGAGTGCCACAAATAGCGAAGTCATCGAGTCCTACCCCCGTAAATCGGCCTAGGCTAACTTCCGGGCCAAGTGCTTGAAATGCGTCACCCTGCTGACACCGGTTCCGGCAGGCAGCCTGCCAATATTGCCCGAGTGATGGACGGTACGCAAGTTGTATCTCCCCGAGTGATGGGGCAAGAGGGCCCATAAAAATGCTGCCTTTTCCTACAATTCGAATGTGTATCCTGCCTCAAATAGCTACAGGCGTGTCGACGCGTTCATGGTTGATATGGGCTGGAACGTGACGACCTCGGAGGTGATGCTCTTTCATCAGCGATCTTGAACTCTTTCGATGGTGATGATCTTGATGGCGGAGTTACGGACGTCCAAGCCGAGAGGCTTGAGCTGGCATAAGGAGAGCACTCGAGTAACGATAATGGACAGAATCTTGACGCAAACGAGTAGAAATGCTAAATTAACATTGAAAGTGACCATATAGTCATATATGGTCAAAGGGTCGTATATGACCCATATGGTGCTCTTATGGCTGAAGGGGGTGGTAGCGGTCCCGATCACGGGAGTCGGTCAAAAGGGCTGATGTGTAGCATAAACAATGGGGAGAACATTAGAAGATCAGAGGGAAGGTGCATTATGGCGAACGGAGGATGTGGATTAATGGGGTTAGGGTTGTCGTTCATGGTGGGGTCCTTGATTGGTGGAGCCGGAGGGTTGCTCTGTGCTCCACAGTCAGGCATTCGAACTCGTGGTTGGATCGCGGAGTTTGCGGAGGAAGTCCGAGATGAGGCTGGAACTGTGAAAGAAGAGGCGACTGAAAAGTTCCACCAAGCCATTGTCCGAGGCCGCTGTCTCGTGAGGGTATAGGTGGCTCACAAAACAGCGTGGAGTCACGTTTGTGGGGGGGCAGCAATCACTCGAGATGAAAAGGAGTTCCCTATGAGGAAGGTTATTGGACCGACATTGGTTCTTGCACTGTCGTTCATTGCGATTGGTTGTGCGTCGAGTGTAAAGCCGGTGACCCCGGCAGAACTGGCAGAAACCGAAGCAACCATCCGGAGTGCTGAATCGTCTGGGGCGTTTGAGCGCGCTTCGGATCTGCTGCAAAAATCCAGGCAGGCACTTGGTGCGGCACAACAGGCTTCGGGGAAGGGCGATCACGCGGTGGCACGCGAACGTCTTCTTGAAACGACCAGCTATGCCGAAGCGGCGCGGGCTCGGGCTGAAGCCGAACAGAAGAAAGGTGAGTCCTCCATGCTGCGCCAGCAAGCGGATGAATTGGAGGCCAAAGCCACACAACTCAAGAAGCAGCTCCAGAACCCATAGGCTGAGGCTGCGATGAAGCCCGAAGAACGAATAACTGAAAAAAGGAGATGCGACTATGCACCATAGAATTTGGGGTGTGAGCGGCGTTCTCTTGGGTGTGCTGACGATCGCAGCCTGTGCGGCACCGCCCTCGCCGCCGCAACAGTTGCTTGATGCACGACTAGCTCTCCAGGATGCCAAGGCTGCGAATGCGGACACACGCGCCACACGTTCTTACGACTCTGCCGCAGCGAATCTGAATATTGCCAACAAGTCCTGGGACAAAGACCATGATGAGGCGGCTATTCTTCACCAGGCACGGTTGGCGGAAGCGGAGGCGAGGAAGGCCCAGTATGCGGCAGAAACTCTGGCAGCCGAGGAAGCCATCCGTCGTGAAACGAATCGGAAGAACCGGCATGAACTGGCGCTGCGTGATGCCGAGCTGCTCCTGCTCAGGCAAAAAGGACAGGAAGCGGAGCTTGAACGAATGAAAGCCCTGTCCAGAGAACAGGAGCGAGCCCTGCTTGCTGCCAAAGAAAAGATGGCTGCTGAGCGGGCTCTCGCGGAGCAGGAGGTTGCACGACTTCGCGAGGAACAGGAAAAACTTGCATTAGCGGGTGAACAGGCCCGGGCAGCGGAGGAGGCTGCACGACTTCGTGACGAACAGGACAAACTTGCCGCACTGGCGGCTGAGCAAGCCCGTGCTGAACAGGCGGAACGTGAGCTCGCACGGCTTCGTGAGGAGAATGAAAAGTCGAAAGCGGAGTTGACGGCGACGTTGTCCCGTTTGGCAAAGGTGCGCGAGGACTCCCGTGGAGTGATCGTGACGTTGCCCGGGAACATCTATTTCAACTTTAACAAGGCGGACGTGAAGCCGGCGATGCAAATGCAATTGACAAAAATCGCGAAAGCGCTGGCTGCCGTGCCGGATCAAACTCTGCTGATTGAGGGCCATACGGATTCGATCGGGTCGAACGAGTACAATCTGTCCCTCTCTGAGTCGCGTGCGCAATCGGTTCAACAGATTCTTCTCGACGGAGGGATTGCGGCAGAACGGATGGAAATCAAGGGGTATGGGGAAAGCAAACCCATTGCGGACAATGCCACGCCATCCGGTCAGGCCCAAAATCGTAGGGTGGAGATCGTGCTGATACCGATCAAACAGTGAGTGGTGGAGGCTCAAAACGGTGGAACCAAGAGTTCTGGCGTTCGACACAATCCGAAGTGACGTGATGAGGGCTGGGGAGGAACTGGTGAGTAGAACATGTTTCAATCCAGGTAGGCCCTAGTCGGGTAGCAAGGTGGTCGCCACCAGCTCGACTTCAAGGTCAGTAGTCTGGTGGCGATCCGAAAAACGCCGTTATCGGTAGATGACAAATGTGCTTCGTAGACCCCTGCCGAAGGCTGTCCTGCCTGGCTGGGAACGTGATTCACACCTTTTTCAAGTGCCTTGATTATGTGGTGGAATGGCTTGACAGGAGATGAAAGCGAATGCTACAAGGTGACTAATAGGTCACTTATGGATAGAAGGTCATAATTGACCCGTTTAGCTGGAGGTGGTTCAAGTGTTGACGGCGATAGTCGGGACAACCGGCGGACAGCAGGAGAGACGATCTGGCGTTCGTCGAAGGTCGGAAGAGAGGGGAGTTGGTGTATCAGGTGTCAACCAGGTGCGGCCGGATAGTCTGAAGAGGAGCAGATCCTCCGTGAACGCAGAGAGCCATCGCGAGGAAGGAAGGCAACATCGGAAGCTTTTGGTGTGGGACCAGGATGGGAACTGTCGCGAGGGGAAAACGCCATGCGTCGGAAATACAACAATGTTTGTTGAATCGACCTGGCTGGCGCCCATTGGGTCAGACATCACGATCAGCCTCGTTCCTGGCGAGGAAGATGCTGTGGGGCAAGAGCTCGCCCGCGGGATGGTCGTGTGGCACTGTCCGCGGGACGACGAATTTGGGAGCCAAGCGGGATTTGGCATTTTATTCCAGCGGGAGTGACTGCAATCATCTGGTCCGGACAGCGCAAGCGGCCGGAAGGAGGGGGCATGAGGACGATACGCGGATCTATCACACAAGTCAGACGTCATGAGGGAAGAATCGGTCGTAGATGGCGAAGGGTGTCCAAGTCGTCCACCCCAATGGTTATGAAACGAGGAGCGTTGTCTTACGAGGATCTCATGCGGGGGGGCACGGTCAGGACAGGCAACATGGGATGAGATCAGTCACGATCACATTTTTCACACAAGGAAAGGGAGGTACATGATGGAAAACGGACGGTATGGATCGATGGGGTTGCTGTTGACGTTCATGGCAGGGTGCGTGGTCGGTGGAACTGCAGGGCTGCTATATGCTCCTCAATCAGGGACTCGAACCCGCCGTCGAATTGCGGACTTCGCGGAGGATGTTCGGGATAAGGCGGGAGATGTCACCGACCAAGCGACCGAGAAGTTTCAGAAAGCCACCGAGCAAGCGACGGAAAAGTTCCAGAAGGCAACCGAACAAGCCACGGAGAAATTCCAAAAAGCAGTTGAACGGGGCCGCAACCTTGTCAACGTATGAGCGTGGAATTGAAGGGTGACGTTCTCTCGGCACATAGGTGGTTCGAGAGTTCGAAGGAGGACGGCTTATGAGATGCCAACGTTGCAGGGGGTGTTTAATTCGGGATTCCTTCGAAGACCTGCGGGATGACACCGGACATCTCCAATTTGAAGGGTGGCGGTGCATTAATTGCGGCGAAGTCGTCGACCCCGTGGTGCTCACGCACCGGACGGCTGTTCCCCCCAAACCCTATCGAGGGCAAACGAGGGATCGCCGTACGTGGGAGCGAATCGTGCCGGGGACCTTTGAACGTTGTTCGGCGGCGTGAGCCTGCGGTGCAGGGTCGTGAGGTTTTGACAACGGAAGTCAGCAACCATACTGCGAGGTAAACGAAGAAGGCTTAGAATTCAATGACAGTTGCGAGCGAAAGGAGGGAACGAATGACCATCCCAACTCCAGAAAAATGGAAGATGCGAAAGGATGTGGATGTCATTCCTCACCTCTGGTCGATTGTCTTGGCCGGTGGAGAGGGAACGAGATTGGCTCCGATGATCAAACAGTGGCTCGGAGAGGATCGTCCGAAACAATATTGCACCTTTACCGGGACGAGATCCATGCTTCAACATACGGTGGATCGGGCGGACACGCTCGCGGCTCCAGCCCACAGAGTGACGGTCGTGAGTGCGAGTCATGAAGAAACCGCCCGTCGTCAGTTGGGTGATCGTGGAGGATTTCTCGTGATGCAGCCGGCAAACTGCGATACGGCCCCGGGGGTCTTTCTGCCTCTGACGTATGTGCATGCGGCAGATCCTGAAGCCACCGTGGTCATCTATCCATCCGACCACTTCGTCCACCCCGAGGCGCAATTGGTTGAGGCGGTCAGGCATGCCGTCCGTGCGATCGATTTGCTGGAGGATCGGTTGATTCTCTTGGGCATCAAACCCGATGGAGTCGATCTGGATTATGGGTATATCCAGCTGGATCGGTATGTGGGGGGGTACGGACCCCATTCCCTATGGCACGTAGGGCGGTTTGTTGAGAAACCAAAACGACAGCTGGCCAAGACCTTGGTGGAGGGGCAGGTGCTTTGGAACACGATGATCATTGTGGCAAAAGTCAAAACTCTCTGGAAGTTGGGAACAAAAATCTTGCCGTCGATGATGAGCCTGTTTGAAACGCTCCTGCCGACCGTCGGTGGGGCGAGGGAAGCGCAGGTTCTGCAACAGCTTTATGAATCGATGCCGAAACGAAATTTCTCGATGGATTTTCTGGAACATGTGTTTAATAAAGTGTCGGTGTTGGATGTCAAAGACGTACTTTGGTGTGATTGGGGGAGACCGAAACGGATTGCTCAAGGCCTACGTAAAATTGGGAAGGTTCCAGCCTTTCCGTCCGAAGTTGTGGGGGTTGCATAAGGCGCATTGAACGTGAAAAATGGGGTCGTTCCGAGAGCGACGTGCAGACCTTCTTGATCACCCGGTGCAACATGAATCGCAATGCATGGATGCTAAGGAGGAATGAATGAAAGAGCCAGTGAAGAAAAAGTCTTCTTCGCCTCGCCCTGCCCGTGCACCAAAAGGGCCCAAGAAAGAATCGGTCTTGTTTGAATACTTCGATCCATCAGCTAACGTCGTGGCGGTGGTGGGTGACTTCAATCAGTGGAACCCAGAGGGGAAGCCGATGAAACGGGATACCGGTGGCCTCTGGACGCTCAAGATCTCGTTGCCCCCGGGTACCTACCAATACAAGTTTGTCATCAACGGAGAGCGATGGGAAGAGGATCCGCTCAATCTCCAGCGAGTCATGAACGAACACGGCACCTTCAATTCCATCCGCAATGTCGGGATCAATGTCGATGGAAATCCTGGTCGCACTACATAGGGAGGTGAAGTAGACGACGATGGGCACAGCAGCTGAAGCATCGCTCTCTCGGGTGGAGCGGCGAAAGGCCAGAACAAACAAGCGGCTCTTGGAAGTCGCACGACGGTTGTTTTCCCAAAAGGGAATTTATTGGGCCAAGATCGAAGACATCACGGAATTGGCCGATCAGGGGAAGGGGACTTTCTACAAGTACTTCGATTCAAAAGAAGCGATCATTTGTGCCTTACTCAAAGAAGGATTGGATAAATTGACGGCCAAGACGGAGGAGGCGGTTCAGCTGGCTGCAGCAGGACCGAAGGTTCTTTCCGCGGCCATTGAGGCGCGAGTGGATTTCTTCCTGAATTGCCCTGAGTATTTGCTGTTTTTTCACCAAGTCAGAGGCCTGATGCAGCTCCAGGTTGGTGTGGCGAATGATTTGCTGGCGATCTACAACGCGCACTTGGACCGACTTGCGGAGCTTGTCAAACCGGCCATGAGCGTTGATCAGCTTGGGAGTGCACAAGATGTCGCCAGGGCGATGGCAGCCTATACATCGGGCGTGTTGACCTACGATGTGTTGTTCGAGGGGCAAGAAGCTACCGAGCGGAGGCGTCAATATTTCGTGAACATACTCGATCAAAGCCTCCAGCCGCTCCTGAAGGCGGGCAACGGCTCTCGTTGAGGAGCAGACGACTCTGCGCATATCACAGGGATGTGCAGATCCCACTCTCGAGATCACAATGGAATCGTCGCAGGGTGAGAAAGCCGCTTGCGGAAAGTGTGTGAAGAGCGCAGTATGAGGAGGGGAAGGGGGAAACCGATTTGAGCAGTGCGGGAAAGCGCGTACTGGCGATCGTGATGGCCGGAGGTAAAGGCGAACGGCTCATGCCGCTGACGGAAGTCCGAAGCAAACCGGCGGTGCCGTTCGGAGGAAAGTATCGCATCGTCGACTTTGTCCTAAGCAACTTCTTGAACTCCGATATCATGGCGATGTACGTGCTGGTGCAGTACCGGTCGCAATCGCTGATCGAACACTTGCGACGAGCCTGGCGGATCGGCGGACGCATCAAGCAGCAGTTCATCACAGTTGTCCCGCCGCAAATGAAGGCCGGTGGAGGCTGGTACGAAGGTACCGCCGACGCGGTCTTTCATAATCTGAACCTCATCGAAGATTTTGCACCGGACCTGGTGGTCGTGTTCGGTGCAGACCATATCTATCGCATGGATATCGCGCAGATGGTCCGGTTCCATCAGGAACGGCGTGCAGATGTGACGGTGGCGGCCAGACCCGTTCCGCTCCACGCCGCACGTGGCTTTGGAATCGTCGAGACCGATGCGGATGATCGCATCGTGGGGTTTT
Source organism: Nitrospira sp. (assembly GCA_036984345.1). Taxonomy (GTDB): domain Bacteria; phylum Nitrospirota; class Nitrospiria; order Nitrospirales; family Nitrospiraceae; genus Nitrospira_D. Next base: position 26,109 of record BQXA01000029.1, read on the forward strand.
CAGAAAAGCCCAAACATCCTAAGGCGATGCCCCATGATCCGGAACACGCGTTTTCATCGATGGGGAACTATATTTTTGAGACAGATGTCTTGCTGAAGGTGCTGTCCGAGGACGCCCGAAAGGGCGGGTCCCATGACTTTGGTCGCGATGTCATTCCGAGAATCATGAAAAAGAATCAGGTGGTGGCCTATAATTTCATGCAAAATGACGTGCCGGGCCTGAAACCCTATGAGGAGCGGGGATATTGGCGTGATGTCGGCACATTGGAGGCCTACTGGCAGGCACATATGGATATTCTGGGAGAATGTCCGATTTTCGACCTCCGGAATGGAGAGTGGCCCATTCTCACCGACACGTTCGACGGTCCCACTGCGAGTTTAGCGAAGGCCACTGTCGAGGATTCCATGATCGGGCAGGGGAGTCAGATCCTCGACGCTCACATTACGCGATCGGTCATCGGTCGTAATGTGCGCATTGAGCCAGGCACCAAGATAGAAGAGTGCATCATCCTGGATGGATCGATTGTCGGCGCCAAGTCGCATCTGCGGCGGGTGGTGGCAGACCGGTTCAATGTGATCCCCGAAGGATCCGAGATGGGATTGAATCCGGCACAGGATCGCAAGCGCTCTCATGTCTCACGGTCTAATCTGGTCGTGTTGCCCAGACAATTCCGTGGCATTTCACACGAGCGATCAAGAAAGAGCCAAGTATAGGAAGGACCACCATGAAGAAGCGTAAGCTGAATCTGAATAAGCCCGTCAAGATGCTGACCCTTGTCGCCAATCCCGATTCATCGCTCAGGCCAGCCGGCACAGAACTGGTTCCATTAGGGGCTCGGGTGCATTTGTCATCCAGCCGTGCAGGGCGTCTCGCGCGGGCCTGTTCCCAGCAAGCGGCCATCCTGGTCTCCTGGTTGTGGGGATCATCTCGGACGGCGTTGGGAGCGGCGCGCGTGATCTGCGAAGGAACGACTCGGGCCATGCGGTGGATTCAACCTCGATCTGAGGCCCGTGATAGGCAACTACAGATCGCACCGTCTGCGAGTCTGGAGGCGGTGCCCCATGAGACCGACCTCGCTCACGAGGTTCGCATGTTACGGGCGCAAGTGCAGGCCCAGAACAAGATCCTGGCGGAGTTGACCTATGCCGTGATGGACGAGCGGAAACGAGTTCGCGAGTCCGATCAGCTGATTGGACACTATGATCGACAGGGCGAAAGTCGATTGTTGCGTGTCCTACAGGCGAATGCAGGCACCGACGAGCACTGGGAGCATCCCAAATCGACGAGTGCGCGCGTGAACGCCGACTAGGTATTTCTTTATCATCTCATTCGAACCTTGGAGTGTTGCTGGGCGTGATGCACCGTGCGTTGTGCATCCTGTCCCTATCGACTATGATGCCACGCATACCAGTCGCCACCTACCGCATACAGCTTAATCAGACGTTTACCTTTCAAGACGCGTCGAAAATCATCCCATACCTGGACGACCTCGGCATCACGGATCTCTACTGTTCGCCCTACTTTAGGGCCGTACCGGGCAGCATGCATGGGTATGACGTGGTCGATCCGACAATGCTGAATCCGGAAATCGGTACCGAAGAGCAGTACCACGCGATGATCGACGAATTGCATCAACGTGGAATGGGGCACGTGCTGGACGTCGTCCCGAATCATATGGGCATCACTCAACAGATCAACGCCTGGTGGCAGGATGTCCTCGAGAATGGGCCTGGCTCACGGCATGCATCATTCTTCGATATTGATTGGGACCCGCTCAAAGTTGAACTGAGAAACAAGGTGCTTCTGCCGATCCTCGGTAATCAGTATGGGGTCGTGCTGGAAAACCAGGAGTTACAGGTCGAATATCAGGATGGACGATATATCATCCGCTATTACGAGCATCGTCTCCCTGTGGCTCCCAAAGCGTCTGTTCGTATCCTGTCTCATCGCCTCAAAGATTTTGCCGAAGCTGAGGGCACCGACAGCCCCCATGTGATGGAGCTGGAGAGCATCATCACGGCTCTGACACGGTTACCGCCGCGAGATGCTCGTGATCCAGCGGCGGTCGTCGAGCGGTATCGAGAGAAGGAAGTGGTTCGTCGCCGTCTGTCCGCTTTGTTGGAAAGCAATGCGACCATCCGGAGCTTTCTTGACGAGAACGTGCGACAGATCAATGGCGTCAAGGGCGACCCTCGCAGTTTCGACCTGCTCGACGACTTGTTGAACGACCAGGCGTACCGCCTGGCCGACTGGCGGGTAGCAGCCGAAGAGATCAACTACCGGAGGTTTTTTGATATCAACGAGCTGGCTGCCCTTCGAATGGAGAACTCCGAGGTTTTCGAAGCCACGCATCAGTTGGTGTTTCGATTGCTCAAAGAAGGAGCGGTGACCGGACTTCGGATCGATCACGTCGACGGTCTCTACGACCCGGCCGACTATCTCCAAAAACTCCAGGGGTGGGTCAGAAAGGAATGGTCCGAGGCCGCCGGCGAGGAAACACGACCGCTGTATCTGGTCGTGGAAAAGATTCTTGGTGCCAACGAACGGGTTCCAGAGACCTGGGCAGTGCATGGCACCACCGGTTACGAATTTTTGACCCTCGTGAACGGACTCTTTGTGAATCGTGCTAATGAGCGTGCTGTCGATACAGCCTATACTCGTTTTGTCGGCAATGAGGAGCCGTTCGACGAGCTGGCCTACCGATGCAAACAGCTGATCATGAATGTCGCGATGGCGAGTGAGTTGAACGTGCTCGGCCATCAATTGAATCGGCTGTCGGAACGGGATCGACGGTCTCAGGACTATACACTGAACAGTCTGACCCATGCGATTCGGGAGATCATCGCCTGTTTTCCGGTCTACCGAACGTATATTACCGGGGCGCCGGAAGGGGTACTGGATCGAGACCGGGCCTTTATTTCGCAGGCTGTGACGAAGGCCAAACGACGCAATCCGGCGCTCAGCGGGTCGGTGTTCGACTTCGTCCGTGATCTGCTCTTGCAACCGGCGGATTCTCACAAGGCCCACGACGAAGAGCGGCTTCGCTTCGTCATGAAGTTTCAACAGACAACGAGCCCGGTCACGGCGAAGGGTATCGAGGATACGGCGTTCTACCGGTACCATCGCCTGGTCTCCTTGAATGAAGTGGGCGCAGATCTGCAGCACTTCGGTACGACGCCGACGATGGCTCATCAGCAGTTGAAGGAACGGCAGGCCCGATGGCCGGCCACCCTGTCGGCCACCGCGACGCATGACACCAAACGAGGGGAGGATGTGCGCATGCGAATCGCGGTGCTGTCCGAGATGCCGAAGCTCTGGAGCCAGCGGGTGACTCAGTGGAGCAAGCTGAATCGGAAATGGAAGGCCTCGGGAGAGCAGGGACCAGTACCAAGCTTAGACGACGAGTACCTCCTCTATCAAACCTTGATCGGAGCCTGGCCGCTGACTCAGCTCGATGAACAGGGGTATGAAGGGTTTTGCGAGAGAATCCAGACCTACATGAACAAGGCGATTCGAGAAGCCAAGGTCCACACGAGTTGGGTCAATTCTGATCATGAGTACGAAGAGGCCATGGACTACTTTGTGGCGGGGATCCTCAATGGATCCGAATCGAAAGACTTCCTCGATGATTTCCTTCCATTCCAGCGGAGGATCGCACAGTACGGCATCTACAACTCGCTGGCGCAACTGCTGATCAAGGTCACCGCCCCCGGCGTCCCGGATTTCTATCAAGGCACGGAGTTCTGGGATCTCAATCTGGTCGACCCGGACAATCGCCGTCCCGTGGACTATAGGATGAGGCAGACAGTCTTAGCCTCGTTGCGGTCAGCCGAAGACTCGGTAGAGGATCGACAGCCTCTCTTGCACGATCTCCTGACGTGCCGAACCGATGGACGGATCAAGCTGTGGCTCACCACAGAAGGGTTGCGCTACCGCAGAGCGCATGCCGCATTGTTCCAGCAAGGGGAGTACGTGCCGCTCCAGGTCACCGGTGCGAAACGTGAACACCTCTTTGCGTTCGCTCGCCTCCATGGAGATCAGGCCGTCGTTGTGGTCGTCCCACGCCTGTTGACCGGTGTGATTGAGGATCCGGCTGAGCTTCCGATTGGCGAAGGAGTATGGGGTGACACCAAGGTGACGATGCCGTCGTGGAAAGAAGGATCTCTCTACCAGAATGCGTTAACGGGAAGACAGTCGGTCACGGTCCCTGACGAGGGTCGTCAGGTTGTCGCGGCCGCAGAGATTCTGGCGGACTGTCCGGTCGCATTGATGGAGCGGATGACATGATGAAGCGATTGGGTGCGTGGGAGCGGCGTGGCGACTTTAAAGTAAATCTTAGAGGTAAAGCGGCGCGCATTGGGCGGAGGGTTGAGTCGTGCTCCGGTCTCTGAGCCGCTTGCAAGGAGGTAGCATACGTGGGGGTGACGGGGAAGTCGAAACCAAAATCTAAACCGAAATCTGAGACGAAATCGAAACCTGAAACGTGGTCGCCGATCATCATCGAATCGGTGCAACCGGAGGTCAATAGTGGGCGGTATCCGATCAAGCGTGAAGTCGGCGATCGACTTGAGGTATCGGCCGACATTTTCAAAGAGGGGCATGATGTCCTGACCGCCGTGCTCCGGTATCGGACGATCAAAGAGACGACCTGGCACGAGACAGTGATGTCGCACGTCGATAACGATCGCTGGTCTGGCCACTTCGACCTCAAGGAGAACACGCGCTATCTCTACACGATCGGATCCTTCACGAACACATTCGAATCATGGCGACAAGAGGCGATCAAGAAATCCCAAGCGGGTGAACGCATCGAAAGCGAGCTGCTGGAAGGACGGGCGCTGGTTGAACGGGCAGCAAAGCGTGCGATGGAACAAGACCAGGCCCGATTGGAAGAGTTACTCAAACAATGGCGGTCGTCGGACACGCAGGAAGCCCGGCTATCGGTGGCGCTCAACGAGGAACTCTCTCATCTTGTCGAACGTCATCAAGAACGCGCGGCGTGGACCCAGTACGACCGTGAATTGCAAGTCGTGGTTGATCGCGTGCGCGCGCGCTACGGAGCCTGGTATGAAATCTTCCCCCGTTCACAGGGAACGATCTCCGGCCAAGGTTCGACGTTCAAGGAATGTGAACAACGATTGCCGGCGATCAAGGCCATGGGATTCGACGTGTTGTATCTGACCCCGATCCACCCCATCGGTCGCACGAACCGCAAAGGGAAAAATAATTCCCTCACCCCAATTCCGACCGATCCCGGCAGTCCCTATGCGATCGGAAACGAACTGGGCGGCCATGATGCGGTGGAGCCGAGCCTCGGCACGATCGAAGATTTCGATCGATTCGAACAAGCCGTGCGCGCTCAGGGAATGGAGCTCGCGATGGACTTTGCGATCAACTGTTCACCTGACCATCCCTATGTGAAAGAGCATCCGGAGTGGTTTGCGCACCGTCCGGACGGGACGATCAAGTACGCGGAGAATCCCCCGAAGAAGTACCAGGATATCTACAACGTCGACTTTTACTGCCAAGACTGGTTCGGGCTCTGGAACGAGATGAAACGCGTGATTCTATTCTGGGCTGATCACGGGGTGAGGATTTTCCGCGTCGACAATCCGCACACGAAGCCGGTGGCCTTTTGGGAATGGCTGATTCGAGAAGTCCAGGATCAGTACCCGGACACAATCTTTCTCTCCGAAGCGTTCACGAAGCCGAAGATGATGAAGGTGCTGGCCAAGGCAGGGTACACCCAGTCCTATACTTATTTCACCTGGCGGAACTTCAAACAGGAATTAACTGATTACATGGTGGAATTGTCGACGAGTGAGATGAAGGAGTATTTTCGCCCAAACTTTTTCACCAATACACCGGATATTCTACCGGAGGTTCTTCAGCAAGGAGGGCGGCCCGCCTTTATGTTCCGGCTGGTTCTGGCAGCAACTCTGTCTCCATCGTATGGAATCTATAGCGGGTACGAGTTGTGCGAAAACCGAGCATTGCCGGGGAAGGAGGAATATCTGGATTCGGAGAAATATGAGATTACAGTGTGGGACTGGAATCGCCCGGGCCATATTATCGACTACGTGACGACGATCAATCGCATCCGGCGGGAAAACCCTGCGCTGCACGAACTGGAAAATCTAGAATTTTACGAGTCTGACAACGACCAAGTGCTGTTCTACGGAAAAAGTACGGCCGATAAGAAGAACTCGGTGCTCGTGGCGGTGAACCTAAGCCCATTCCAGTATCAGGAAGCGCATCTACGGATTCCACTTGCAGCTCTCGGCTTAAAACCTGAAGACAGCTATCAATTGCACAACGTGATCACCGATCGGCGGGATCTCATGACGGGCGATAGTTATGTTGTGCGGCTTGATCCGAAGGTTGAGCCTGCCGTGATTTTCGTCGTGCGGCGTTGGACGCATCGGGAGCAGGACGTTGACTTTTTCTCGTGAGGACTCTGCCATGGCGAAGGACGGACAACAGGCATGGATCGAGCGTGTGCTTGCGGTGTTGAAGGGAGAAGGGCGGCGCGTCCTCATCGAATTTCTCCAACGGCAGCGGTGGTTCGGTGGTAAGGGGAAATCGTTGGCCGATGTGCGTGTTTCAGACGCCGTTGGCTTTTCCGACGGTAGGGCTCCATGGTTGCTGGTGTTCTTACTTGTGGAATACCGAGGTGGGGCGAAAGAACATTACGTCATGCCGTTGGCTGTCAAATCCAAGGGTGGATCAAATGATCCCACGGTCCTCGTCGAAATGCCTGAATCGTCCGGTTGCGAGTGGCTGTGCGATGCAACAGGTGATGCACACGTGTGGATCACGCTCTATGAGAGTGTGGCGCGCGGACGGGTATTGGCCGGACAGTCGGGGTGCCTGATGGGCAGGGCCTTACCACAGCGCCCTGAGGAACTTGGTAAAGAAGTGCGGGAGGTCAAAGTATTGTCCGCGGAGCAGAGTAACACTTCGGTCATTTTGGACCAACGCGTGATTTTAAAATTGATTCGGAAGCAGGATGTAGGGATCAATCCCGATAGCGAGATGCTGGAGTTCCTAACAGCGCAGACCACCTGCCAAGACGTTCCAGAGCTGTGGGGCCTCTTAACGTATGAAGACGGGGAAGGAGAAGCGCATGTACAACCCGCCACGGTTGCCGTCATCCAGCGCTTTGTTCCGAATGTCGGCGACGGATGGACCTATACGCTGGCTCACCTTGCGAGGCTCTTAGATGAAGGCGGCAAGGCGGCGACGAGGCGCGGAGAGGATCTCTCACAGGCATTGACGACAATTTCCGGATCGTTTTTGACGCAGGTTCGACGGCTTGGCGAGATTACGGGAGGACTCCATGAGGCGCTGGCGTCGCGTCAAGAGCCGGAGGCGTTCTGCCCCGAATTGATCGGCGCTTGTGATATCGAGCGCTGGAAGAACGACATGCTGAAGCATCTCGTGGAGGTCTGTCAGGATCTCCGGGCACTTGAGCCGGAGCGGCAGCTGGCCTTGAGATTAACGGAGGGCGATGTGGCCCAGTTGGAAACAGGTTGTCGCGGACGGTTTGATGATCTTCGTCTCCTCACGGAAGACATGGTGAAAAAGATTCGCCACCATGGGGACTATCATCTCGGCCAGGTGCTCAAGACGACCGACGGGTTTGTCGTCATCGATTTCGAGGGGGAGCCGGCCAGATCTCTCGAGGAGCGACGCGACAAAGTCTGTCCCTTGAAAGATCTGGGGGGCATGCTGCGGTCCTTCAACTATGCCGCCCATGCGGCGCTCAAACAACGGGGGGCTGCTTCTTCGACGGCTCTTGGGTTGGTGAAGGCATGGGAAGGCGCGGCTCGTGCGGCATTCCTCGACGGCTATCGATCGGTGGCGAAGCCCGGGCAGGCGGTCTTTTTGCCAGCTACCTGGGAAGCGGCCCTTCGTGTGATTCAGGTCTATGAGCTCGACAAGGCGCTGTACGAGTTGCGTTACGAGATGAGGAATCGGCCGGATTGGTTGGCGATTCCACTTGAAGGGATTCGAAGTCTCACGCAAGAGCAGGTCGCCTGAGAAGGGAATTCGATGGCGTATAAACCGATCGGAGATTACGGAGTCATCGGAGACCTCCATACCGTGGCCTTGGTGGGGAAGGATGGGTCCATCGATTGGTGTTGCTTCCCCCACTTCGATTCACCGAGCTTGTTCGGGGCGTTGCTGGATGACCGCCGAGGTGGACGGTTCCGCATCGCTCCACCTGATGATGGAAAACGACAACAACTCTATCTGCCGGAAACCAACGTACTCTTGACGCGCTTTCTGCACCATGACGGCGTCGGCGAGGTGACGGATTTCATGCCGATCGAAGGCGATGAGCCGGGCATGCATGCGACGCGGCATCAAATTATCCGTATGGTCAAGGTGGTCAGAGGCAAAATCCGGTTTCGGTTGGAGTGTCATCCTGCGTTCAACTTCGGCCGGGATGATCATCGTGTCGCGACGCTCGAGGCCGGAGCGATCTTTCGATCGGCTTCGTTGACGATCGGATTGGTGAGTTCCGTGCCGCTGACGAGGAGTCAGGGAGGCGTGGAGGCGGAGTTTGTCTTGGAAGAGGGGCAGCAGATCACCTTCGTTCTCGTGCAGCTGGAGTCGGAATCGAGCGAGAGCGTCCTTGATGTCCCTCAAACGGCCGAAACGGCGTTGCACGAGACCGTGGCGTATTGGCGGAGGTGGTTGAGCCAATGTCGCTACACCGGGAGATGGCGTGAAATGGTCCAACGCTCGGCGTTAACGTTGAAGCTCCTGACCTACGCACCGACGGGTGCGATCGTGGCCGCACCGACCACCAGCCTGCCGGAATCGTTGGGTGGGGAGAGAAATTGGGACTATCGCTACACTTGGATTCGAGACGCGGCCTTCACTTTGTATGCGCTGTTGCGTCTTGGTTTTTCGAAAGAAGCCGGTCGCTTCATGCAGTGGCTCGAAGCCCGCTGTCACGATCTTAATCGTGATTGCTCCCTGCAAGTCCTCTACGGGATCGATGGGCGTCGAATTACACAGGAGGACATCCTTTCTCACTGGGAAGGGTATCAGGGCTCGTCGCCGGTCCGTGTCGGCAACGGCGCGGCGTCACAACGCCAATTGGACATGTATGGCGCATTGATGGATGCCGCCTATCTCTATAATAAGCATGGATCACCCATCAGCTACGACAGTTGGATGGGACTGACTCGTCTACTGGACTACGTCTGCGCCAACTGGGACAAGCCTGATGAAGGAATCTGGGAGGTGCGAGGGGGGCAGCGTCAATTTGTGTATTCGAAAGTCATGTGCTGGGTGGCGCTCGACCGAGGCATTCGTCTTGCGGACAAAAGAGGATTTCCCGCCGATCGTGCGAAGTGGATTGATGTGAGAGACCGGATCTACCGTGATGTCATGCGCTGTGGGTGGGATCACGAGCGCCGGTCTTTCGTACAGGCATATGGAAGCCATGCACTGGATGCCAGCGCATTGATCCTGCCATTGGTATTTTTTCTGTCGCCGACTGATCCGCGTATGCAATCCACCATCGAGCGGATCCAGTCCGGCCTTGCATCCGATGCGTTAGTCTTTCGATACCTCCAGAATGAAGGCGCTCCTGACGGTTTATCCGGCGAGGAAGGGACGTTTACGCTGTGTTCATTCTGGTTGGTCGAGGCGCTGACTAGAGCGGGTCGACTGGAAGAAGCGCGGCTGATTTTCGAAAAAATCTTGAGCTATGCCAATCATCTTGGCCTGTACGCGGAAGAATTATCGGTAACGGGTGAACATTTGGGAAATTTTCCACAGGCGTTTGCTCATATCGGGCTGATCAGCGCAGCCTATAACCTCGATCGAGCCCTTGGTTCGCCAAGGTCTTCGATCATGTAAAGCTTGAGACAGGGAAGGTGCACTACCTATCATGACAACGGCAAGCAGTGACGGCGCGTTTCGGTTCCTTGGGTGCAGTGAGATCCAAGAGATTCTTGGGAAGCAGGCTGAGGACGAGCGCCAGTTGGCGGAGTTGCTGGAAGAAGTCCCGCTGGACTCCGTGTATTACCATACGCACAGTTTTTTTCTCCGGAGCCGCTTCATCGAGCGCATCTATCCGAATGATTTCGCCCAATGGGTCGGCGAGCAGGTTCGGGACTATGTATTGGCGGAGCGGTTGTGCGTCGTGGATCCGTTCGATTTTCCGAGTGTGGAGGTTTTGCGAGAGGAACTAATCTCCATCATCGACGACCATCTTACGAAGATGTCGACGGTGCCGCGCGTGGGGTTCGGCACGCCCTTCCATTTCAGCCGCTCGCGTATCCTTGAAGTGCCGACCGGGATCGAGGTAAAGACGTTGCGAGAGTTCCGTGATGCGATTCCGGAGGTCGATGTCAGCGCCCTGTATTTCCATGTGTTCGAAGCGCACATGCGGTTGCAACGGGATGAAAACGATTTCTCTGCCTGGATCCGGGCAGGTTTGAAATTGCCGGAATTGGCCGATCGTATCAAGGCGCTAAATCCCTATCTCGGCAGTCTCGAGCGGTTGAGGTCGAACCTCTTGAACATGTGCGACGACTATTTGGCAAAACCGGGCGCGGGGAGCAGATAATGTTGAGCGACGATCCACTGTGGTACAAAGACGCGGTCTTCTACGAGATCCATGTCAAAGCTTTTGCCGACAGCAATGGGGATGGGATCGGCGACTTTCAGGGGCTGATCAGTAAGTTGGATTATCTCCAGTGGCTTGGTGTGGACTGCCTCTGGCTGTTGCCGTTTTATCCATCACCGCTGCGTGACGATGGCTACGATGTCGCCGATTTTCTCACTGTCGCTGAAAAGTACGGCACGACCGAGGATGTACGGCAGTTTCTGGACGAAGCCCACCAGCGAGGCATGCGAGTGATCGTTGACTTGGTGTTGAACCACACGTCCGACCAGCATCCTTGGTTTCAGGAATCGCGTCAGTCGCCGCGATCGCCTAAACGGGACTTCTATGTCTGGAGCGATAACGATCGCAAGTACGGGAAGGCCAGAATCATTTTCATCGACACGGAAAAATCAAATTGGACCTGGGACGGGGAAGCCAAAGCCTTCTACTGGCACCGCTTTTTCAGCCATCAACCGGATTTGAATTACGACAATCCGGAAGTCCGTCAGGCCATGTTGGACACGATGGAGTTTTGGCTTAAGCAAGGCTTGGACGGGTTTCGCTGCGATGCGGTGCCCTATCTGCTTGAACGGGAAGGCACGATCTGTGAGAACTTACCCGAGACGCACGAGTATTTGAAGGAAGTCCGTCGCCGTATCGATGAGGCCTACCACGGGCGTATCCTGTTGGCGGAGGCGAATCAATGGCCGTCCGATGTCCGCCCTTACTTCGGTGACGGCGATGAATTTCACATGGCGTTCCACTTTCCGCTGATGCCCCGTCTGTACATGGGTGTGCGCAGCGAAACGCGTGACCCCATCATCGACATGTTTACGCACACGCCGGAGATTCCACCGAATTGCCAATGGTGTCTGTTTCTCCGTAACCATGACGAGCTGACTCTGGAGATGTGTTCCGGAGAAGAGCGTGATTACATGTATTACACTTATGCGCGTGACCCAAAAATGCGGCGTAACATCGGCATCGCGCGTCGGTTGGCGCCCTTGCTGGACAACGATCGGCGCAAGATCGAATTGCTCAATAGTTTGGTCTTTACAATGCCGGGCAGCCCGATCATTTACTACGGCGATGAGATCGGTATGGGCGACAATGTGCAGTTGAAGGATCGCGATGGTGTGCGCACGCCGATGCAGTGGACGATGGACCGCAACGCAGGATTCTCAACCTGCGACCCGTCTCATCTCTATTTGCCAGTCGTGTCTGATCCAGTATCCGGATACCAGTCGATCAATGTCGAATCGCAAAAGGAGATGCCCCATTCGCTGTTGCACTGGATGAAGCGGATGATCGCGGCCCGCAAGCGATATCCAGCTTTCGGCCGAGGGGCCATCTCGTTTCTTCGGCCGGCCAACGGCAAGGTGCTTGCGTATGTCCGGCAGCACGACGGGGTCGCGCTGTTGCTCGTCCATAATCTGGCTGGTTCTGCGCAATCGGCGGAGTTGGATCTGAAGGCGTTCGCCGGATCGACGCCGGTCGAACTCCTGGGAGAATCGCGATTTCCCACAGTCACGGAGCATCCCTATGTCGTGACGTTGGCGCCCTATGGGTACTATTGGCTGAATTTACTGCCGGAACAGACCGGCAAGGAACTCTACGGGATCGAAGAGAGCGCCCTGTGATATCCAAGAGCCCTAAGGTAGGGACACGCCAGTTGAGAGTGGAGGAACGAGGCTGATGATCACAGAACTGGAGCAATATCGCGCGGTGGCGCCAAAAGGGACCATCGATTTTCTGGAACGCTTGAGTGATCTGGTGCAGGGGAAGCGGTTTCTTCACATCAATACTGTTCGGTATGGCGGTGGAATGGTGGATCTTCTGCGCCGGCTCGTGCCGATCATGAAGGCGCTAGGTGTCGAGGCACGATGGGAAGTCATTGCCGGAACACAGGAGTTTACCGACGTCACCCGCCGGATTGCCGACGGCCTTCAGGGTCGGGCGGAAACGATCACCGACGAGATGTACCAGATCTATCTGGACGTCACGGCCAGAAACGCCAAGTCGTTGGATCTCGATGCAGATCTCGTCTTCGTCCACGATCCCCAGCCTGCCGCATTGGTCGATCATCGAAAAGGTGGGAAGTGGGTGTGGCGCTGCCACCTCGATGCAGGACAACCACATCGATCGGTCTGGAGCCTGTTCAGACGGCATGTTCTGAAGTACGACGCCGCGGTGTTCTCACTTCCTGGGTTTGCGCAACGGTTACCCATCCCGAAGTTCCTGATCTATCCCTCGATCGATCCCTTGACTGAGAAGAATCGCGAGCTCACGCGCACCGAAATCGGCGAGGTGTTCGACCGCTTTGGGATCGCCAAGGGGAAGCCGATGTTGTTGCAGGTAGCGCGCTTTGATCGATATAAGGATCAGCTTGGGACGATTCGGGCGTATCGCATAGCCAAGAAGCACCACAATTGTCAGTTGGTGTTGGCGGGCAGTGGCGTAGTCCACGATCCGGAAGGGGAAGCGGTACTGGCGGAGGTGCAACAGGCAGCGCAGAACGACCCGGATATCCATATTCTCCAATTGCCTCCAGAGGCCGATCGCGAGATCAACGCGTTGCAACGGGGCGCCACGATCGTGATGCAGAAGTCGCTTAAAGAAGGCTTCGGCGTGGCCGTGTCCGAATCCATGTGGAAGGGGAAACCAGTCATCGGCGGGATGGCCGGAGGGGTCTCGGCCCAGCTCATCGACGGAACGACCGGGTTCATCGTTCATTCTGTCGAGGGTGCGGCGTTTCGCATCCGCTATCTCCTGAGCAACCCCAGCGTGATGAGCCGGATGGGGGCGCTGGCGAAGGAGCATGTCAGGCGAAACTTCCTGATCACGAGACATTTGAGTGACTATTTCACGATCCTGAAAATTCTCAGCTCCGAGTGACTCTGCGCACCGTCTGAGGAAGTCGGGGATGTTCTGGGGGGAGATGCATTAGTGGAAGACTCGTTTCTTCCGGAGTCGGTTCGCGCACAGCTGGAGAAAGCCAAGCAAGCTGATATCGTTCTCGGGCTGCTCACGTTCAACGATAAGGCGACAGCCCCCGCGCTTGCACGTGTTATGACCGAAGGTTGTGCCCGCTCCTTTCCACAGCGACGTGTGCTTGTGGTCAATTGCGATGCGGGCTCGCAAGATGGGACGGTCCAAGCCATTGAGCAGAGCGTCGGCGAGAGTTCACACCTCTGGACCATCCATCATCCTATTCCGAGCTCATCCTACAAGCTGGTATCGGAGTCCGGCGTACCAGGACGTGAGTCCGCCTTCCGCATTGTGGCCACGGTGGCGGATAAGCTCAACGCGGCTGCCTGCGTGATCCTCGACGGCAACCTAAAAGCGGCTGAGGCGTACTGGCCCCAGCTTCTCGTCGATCCAATTGTCGAGAAAAGCGTCGATTGCGTGTTGCCCTGGTTCCAGCGAAATCGGTATGAAGGAACGCTGACGAATACGCTGCTCGCGCCGTTGACTGCTGCTCTATATGGGAAGTGTATACCCTATCACTTGGGGGGTGCGTACGCCTTTTCGCTCAATATGATTCGTTCGACCTTATTGCCGCAACCGTGGGACGAGGAGATCGCGCACCACGGCATCGATGGATGGCTGATGACATTGGCGGCTGCCGAATCATTTCAGATTTGCCGTGCCGCGCTTGGGCCTCGCCTGCAACAGACCAAGCGGATGGGAGAATTATCCGATCTGGTGGCACAGTCAGTCGGCTGTCTTTTTTATCTGATGGAGCGCTATCAGGAAAAGTGGGAGATCGTCAAGGACTCGACATCCATCCCTACGGTCGGCTCTCCCATAGGATTGGGAGTAGCGACCGGGTCGATCAACGTCGAGCGCATGGTCAATGGGTTTCGCCAGGGGCTTCGTGATTTGCTTCCGGTATGGCAGATAATTTTACCGGCTGAGACATTTCAACAGGTTCTGGAACTCGGCGTTGAAGATCCAGACGGCTTCCGCTTTCCTCACAGTCTGTGGGGCCAAGTCGTCTATGATTTTGCGCTGGCCTATCATGATCGCCTGTTGCATCGCGAACATCTTCTAAAGGCCTTGACGCCGCTGTACCTCGGCTATACGGCGTCACTGATCTTGGCGACACGCGCGCTTCCTGTAACGCGCGTGGAGGAGGAACTCGAGCGGTTGGCCATCGAATACAAAACCATGAAGCCGTATCTGATTCAGCGATGGAGGTGGAGCGATGAGTAACGTATGGGGCGACGCGATAGTGGAAGCGTTTCGCGACATGATGATGCGGATGGCGCTCTTTCTCCCAAAGTTACTCGCGCTGGCCAGCTTCATCGTGTGTGGCGTACTCGTTGGATTGGCGATAAAGGCGGCGCTTCACCACCTGTTGCGCGCAGTTCGTGTCGATGTGCTCAGCGAGCGATGGGGATTGCAAGCGTCGCTGGCGAAGGCGGGGTTCAAACAACCGTTTTCTCAGATCATGGGGCGCCTGGCCTTCTGGACCGTGTTTATCATCTTCGTGTTCATGGGTGTGGACGCGCTGGGCTTACCGACGACCGCCGACCTGATGGGCCAACTCTTAGGCTATCTCCCGAGCGTGATTGCGGCCGGGCTCTTGATCCTGGTCGGTGTCTTGCTGGGCAACTTCTTGGCAGAGGCGACGTTGATCGCGATGGTCAATGCGCAGATTCAAGAGGCACGATTCATCGCTGGTCTTGTGCGTTGGGGGATTTTTCTCTTGGCCGCCGCCATGGTACTGACTCAACTGGGTATCGCCAAGGAAATCGTGATCGCGGCGTTTACGATCGTGTTCGGCGGGGTGATTCTGGCTCTGGCGATCGCCGTGGGGCTCGGCGGACGGAACATCGCACGCGATGCACTAGAGCGTCGGTGGCGAAAGGGGAAAGAGAAGGAGGAACGAGATGAAATCGCTCACCTATAAGCGAGGGACGCATCGGCCAAAAACACACGCGGTGAGGCATGGACATGTCTGTCTCCTTATGAAGTGACTCCTGGGCTCAAGGCCTTCCCTTGAGCAAACGCCACGTCCTTGGCCCAACGATGCCGTCCGGTTTCAGTCCGTGCTGTGTTTGAAAACGGGCCACGGCGCTGTTCGTGGCAGGACCGTAGCGCCCATCCACAGTGAGACGATGGCCGAATCGGCGTAAGGCTTTCTGGAGCCGTACGACATCACGTCCTTTGAGAGATGGATATTGGAGTGAGAGGTGTCTGATGAGTTTTGATACGCGAGTGTTGGGTTGAAGTGCCCGCTCGGTATGTGGACCGACGATACCATCAGGTTTGATCCCGTTGTAGCGTTGAAACCAACGAACGGCCGCAGCCGTGTCGCCCCCATAGATGCCGTCGATGCGGACGGGGAGCCCATGATGCTTCAAGCGCCGTTGAATACGCGCTACGCGCGGTCCTTTCATCAAGGAGCGTTTGACCCGCAAAGGAGCGTACGAGCCCTTTTTCAGGACGGACCGCTTTGACTTGGACGTGAGACGGGAAGCAGATGGCTTGACCGACGTCCCTCGTGTCTTCGCGGTTAAGACCTCAATGCGGTCCCGCAGGACCGTATTCTTTCGCTCCCGTTCTTCCGTACGTTGCATGGAGGTGGGTCGCGCTCGCAACGCCGACTCGTTCTGGTCGAATGTGACCTTCTCCACCGTCGCCTCGTTCAGGTCTGCATGCAGTTCCTCGATCTGCATCTCTAAGGCTCGAGGTGAGAAATCGCAACCACTCAGACTCAGCACACCGAGAAGTGACACCGACGTGAGCGCGGTGGCAGAAATCTGGTTGCAGGACCAGGACCATGCTACACGATCATCCATGAATGATGACTCCATTGCAGCTTCCGTTGGTAAGACCGGGTGTGGTGGAAGCGCCAACGATCATTCTGACCAGCACGATCAACATTCTTCTCCCTCCTCGAGGAAGGAATCGTAACACTGTTGATGCCAGACAAGGACGTGTTTGTCCGAAGGAGATGGAACAGACGGGGTTTCTACGAGCGCGCTCTCGTGTCGCAGATCAACGGTTTCGCCACAGCCCTGGCATTCTTGCTGTCTCGACTTGTGTAAGAACGGCTTGTTCCCGTTGTCGGTGTTCATAGGTACCTCTCAGGTGTGCATGCCCCGACGTTCGCATGAAACGCGCATGTGCAGACGCACGAGGGGACACTGTGCGTGGATTCTATGGCCAACCTCCTAATGGTGTATCGTCAGGTACCGAATCGGGCGTCTCATTCGAGAACGCGCGGACCGGCGTCGTCGCCGTGCCCACGTAATCACAGACCCACACAGCACGACGCCTGTCAGCATGACGAGACCATCCAGCAACGTGAGTTCCATTGCGTGTTCGTCGCAATCTAGTTGCGAGGTCCTCCCAATGTCGTGCCGTGCATATCCCGATCGATGGGAGCTTTAATTTCCAGCAGGTCAAGTTGAACCATGACGTTCTTCCCGGCCAATTTGTGGTTGGCATCCAACGTGGCCTGTTCCTTGTCCAATTCAGTGACGATCATGTGCATCAACGTGCGATCATTTTTGAAAACGTCCACCTCGAGGCCAACTACCGGCACGATATGATGGGCCCTCAACCATCTGCGCTTGACGCGGTAGCAGAGGTCGCTGCGATACAGACCGAACGCAAGGTCAGGAGGAAGCAGCTGGGTTCTCGACTCCCCGACGGTCATGCCGATCACCAGGTGATTGATGCCCGGGATGACAGACCGTTCTCCAGCGATAAACTCGAGAGGCTGGTCATAGAGGGATGAGTCAAACAAGGATCCATCCTCTGACCAAGCCATAAAGTCCACTCGTACGAGGTCACCCCACTCGACTCGACGGAGCAGTAGTTCTTCATCGGGATGGCGTAAAATCCTAGCTACGGCCACGGTATCTCTCCTGCTCCCGCATCAAGCCGATTGGATTGTCAGGATTTGCAAAAAATGGCCGTCGCATACTCTTTCAATTCCTGCTTCGTTCGCACGCCGTAAAACTGTTTGAGACCGGTGATGCTGAGGCGAACGGTCCTGACAGAAAGGCCGAGTGCACGTGCGATGCGAGATACTGGGTAGCCTCTCAGCGTGAGACGCATGATCAGCTCATCCAACGATGAGATGCCTCCCGTCTGTGGGTGCCATGTACGTGTTTCCGGGGTAGTTGAGTTTGAGGAAAGGGAGGAGGAGAGAAAACGTCGGCCCGCTCGCACTGTCCTGATCGCATCGAAAAGTTCGGTTGAGATGTCGGTACGATACAGGATGCCTGATGCCCCGCTGGAAAAAGCTGCCGCGGCCACATCCCTATTTCGTGCTCCCGTCACGGCCACGATGCAACAGGACGGACTGATGCTCGTGATGCGTCGAATGGTTTGCAGACTGCTGGCATGTAAGAGATCAAGGAGGACGAAATGGGGTTGTAAGCGATTCACGACCGGCAGAAGAGAGTATTCGTCCGCAGGAGACTCGACGACCTCGTACCGCGTTGATCCAGGAATACCGTGCACGTGAAGTCGATTATCCTCGGCAATCAATGGATGAATGCCCGCTAAGAGGATAATACGAGGGGTCGTGCGACCGGACATGTCGTTGTGGTCTCCTTCAAGCGGATGGCGATACAGATGGCCTTCAATGGGCACCGCCGCAGCGAGGCCTCCTGCAGGCCTTTCCGATGTTGCTCACCGCCACCTAACAATCAGCCCCATCATCCATGAATCTTGGCGATGGGGCATGAGGTATAACTAACCACGGATGTCCCAAGCTGAGAACTAGGAGCGTCCCTAGTTACCATGGGATCATTCCCTGGATGTGCCGAGCAATCAGAAGGGTGTGCGGTTCGGAAACGCCGTCGGAGGGGTATGGCGACGAGTCGACAAGAGAGACGAGGCGATTGGCGAAGGATTAGACGGGGACAAGGCCGTGCGTGACCGCATACTTGGTCAAATCGGCCGTCGTAGAAAGCCCCAGTTGTTTGACGATGCGTGTCTTATGAAACTCCACGGTCTTGACCGAGACGCAGAGAATCGTGGCAATCTCTTTCAGTGATCGTCCCTCCGCGACCAGCTGGAGAACTTCTCGCTGGCGTATGGTGAGCTGCTTTTGTGGTGCTGTCAGTGATCGCTTGCTGTGTAAAAGCGGATCCAGCATGTCTTTTGCCAGCATGGGGGATAGATAGAGCTGTCCTCGCAAGACGGCTCGGATGGCTTGAAGAAGTTCGGTCGCAGTCGAACGCTTCAACACATAGCCGGCTGCGCCGGCTCGGAAGGCTTCGGTAACATAGGTCGCATCTCCATGCATGCTTAAAAACAACAATTTCGAGTCGGGAACCAGGCGTCTGAGTTGGTAGGCTGCGTCGATACCGTTTAAGAGCGGCATCGACAGCTCCAGCAAAATGACATCAGGAAGGAGATGAGGAGCCGCCTCCAAGAGGGCGCGGCCATCTCCTACTTCACCGACTAAGGTGAATTCCGGCTCCAACACATTATGCAAGGCCTCCACAAACAGCGTATGGTCGTCTGCGAGAAGAATCGACGGCTTGTTCATCGCGATTCCGTTCCTGGGGTAAAGCGTGCGAACACAGTGGTTCCCTTCCCGGGCGAAGAGCACCAGGATATCGTGCCATCCAGCAGCTTCGCTCGCTCCTCCATACTCAACATCCCAAGCCCATCTCTGCGTCGCGTGACGTCTTCGAGATCCATCCCAACTCCATCGTCGCACACGGTCAATGAGATCTCGTCGGATGACACGATGAGTGTCAGGGATACCTGCGACGCATTCGCATGCAGTCCCACATTCCCCAAACTTTCCTGTGCAATTCGATAGAGGCACGTCGCCAACCGCAACGGAATAGCGTCGGCCGATCGGGGCTTTGTGAATCGGGCACCGATGCCGGTGCGCTTCACGAAATCGTTCAGGTAACGTTGGAGTGCTGCGACGAGTCCAAGGTCCTCCACCGTGGTTTGGTGGAATCGATAGGCAAGTCCACGGACGTCGTCGGATAGTTCACTGACATGACGTCGGATAACGCGGATCCGCCGACGGATGATGGATGGAGAGTCCGGGAGATTCCGACTCAGCGTGTCGAGTTGGAGACCGATCGCTCCAAGACGCTGATTCACGTCGTCGTGAAGATCTCGCGAAATCCGCCGCCGTTCTTCGTCCTGGACCGTGAGCAATTTCCCGGCCAACGTGCGGACATCATCCCGGTATCGGTCTTCAGTCTCTGTTTTCTCTCCCGACCCACGCTCCTGCACGGGTGACAATGCACCCTGGTCCGAAACATGTTTCATGGCAGCACACTCCACCTTCACCTTACGGCGTCTGGGAGGCTTATGCAACGCCTATCGGTGAGCTCGGCGGGACTGAATGTGATAAGACCAGATCCGTGAGGACAGGAAGGGGCAGAAAGCGACGGAGGTGTTTATCTCGTCGCCGTAGTGAGAAGGCTCCGGGTCGAGCAAGCTTGGTTTGGTGCGCCCGACAGGACTTGAACCTGTAACCTTCTGATCCGTAGTCAGATGCTCTATCCATTGAGCTACGGGCGCATCGAGTTTGTCGCATTAGGACGTAGGGTCAAAGGTAAATGGCCTGGTCGAGAAGAACGAGTGCAGGTCACACCCTTACCTCAGCGCGTACCGGGAGGAATGGTTATACAGTTCTCGAAGAGGGAGGGTCAAGTGAGGAACGTCGACGCACAGAGGAGCTCAGATCTGGGGCGCTTAGAAATAGGTCAGCGGCTTTCCAGCAGATGTTTTTGCTGACGTCGTTCGAGTACCCATGGGGCTTGTGCCCTTGTTCTGAAATGGAGCGAGCGGCGAAGTCTGTGCCGATAGGGGTAGAGAACAGCTTGCTCGGATGTCTCACAAGAACCGCCTCACGGTCTGGCAAAACACAGGGTGAAACTTGTGAGTATGGTATTCGAGCAGCGTAGGCTGACACCTACGGCAGGGTGCGTAATTGTTCACGCTGTGTTTGTATCTGAACTTGGTCTATCCAGCCCTGAGAGTCTGTTGCATCGAGGAGCGTCTCGAGAGGAGAGGATCAAAAATTTGGGGGCTTTCACCGCGAGCATGAAAACCCCCAAATAGACTCGATTGCTCACTCAGGGAAAGAGCAAACAATCCTTGTTTGGAAACAGCTCTTAGTGGCCACCCTTCTTTTCGTCCTTCTTCTCATCGCCGAACGTATCGGCATGGCCGCCCTTCTTCTCCTCTTTCTTGTCGTCGCTATAGGTTGCGTGACCACCCTTCTTCTCTTCCTTCTTGTCATCGCTGTAGAGGACATGCCCGCCCTTCTTTTCTTCTTTCTTATCTTCATTGGCGAAGGCCGGGGCGTTAAAAGTCATTGCGACTGCCACTGCCATAGCTGCCATCAACAAACGCTTCATGAGAAAACCCCCTGTAAAAAATTAACGATATGTGCCACCCATTTGGCACTAGCTTGGCACGTGCTGCAAGGGTAGTGCCATTGGTGCTCAATTGCAAGGTGAAAAACGAAGTGACAGGTTTGAGCGGAGACCCACGACCCTGTGTGGGTGCTGGAGTGGCTCTCGTATCATGTCATCCCAGACTAGGGGGAGATCATCCACCCGAGATCACCGGCCTGATTTCAATCTGATCCTGATCCGACAGCATCTCGTCTTCGGTGGCCAATTCGTCTCCCCGAATGACTAAGTGTGCTTCAGCGACGAGATTGAGGTCTCGGAGCAAATCCTTTACTTTCTTCGGTCCTTTGACTTCGATCGTGCGCGCGGGATGATTTAACCGGACCTGCATGCGCGCATGATAAACGGTAGGAAGTTCGAGAGGCAAGGGCTGATGGTCATAAAGAACCAGCAAACGGCGAAGCAAGAGAACCCGGCTAACACAGCGCAGAAAGTCGGCTTCTTGCGTATTGCAGTCCTTCTTCTATTGTCGAAAATTCTCCATCAAGTTGGGCCTCATAACAGTCATCAAGCAGTCGGCCCATGTCGGGTCCAGGCTGAACGCCCAATTCCAGCAAGTGCCGCCCCCTAAGAATTGGGACAGGGGCATGATCTTCGATCTCTAGCTTCCTTGCGCGGTCCAGTAACCATTCGCCTGCGAGGAAACCATCAAACGGCTTTGGTGGACGTCCGGCGTGGTCGGCCCTCGCCACACGGATCAGCCGGTCAAGCCGTTTCACCTGTCGAGCGAGTCGGCGGACGGCGCTGTCCGATGCCTTGGCATCATAGAGGGCACGGGGGCGAAGATGACACAGTACCAGGGGTAATACCTCGTCCATCACCTCTTGCTGGTTGGCCAGCCGTTCGAGAAATGATCTTGACGGGGGCTCGCCAGCGGGTTCATGCCCGCGGGAGGTAATGCGCCCACCATCCTCTCTGGTTGTGGCTGGTTTGCCGAAGTCGTGACAGAGCACACCGAGACCAATAACCAAATCGTCTTGATCATTTCCAGTTCGTTCAGTGGCGAACCAGTCCAAACAATGAAGGGTGTGAATCCAGACATCGCCCTCGGGATGCCAAATGGGGTCTTGTGGGCAGTCTTGGAGTGCAGCGAGTTCTGGATAGAAGCGGAGCCATCCACATTGCTGTAGAAAGTGCAAGCCCATCGACGGCTGGTGACCTCGCAACAAAAGTTTTTTCCATTCCTCCCACAGACGTTCCCGAGGTTGTGTATCTTGCGAGAGGGTTTGGCACAGGGTGACAGTTTCCGGCGCAGCTGTGAGTTCAAAGCGGGCGGACAGCTGCATCCCACGCAGGACGCGTAACGGGTCTTCGGTAAATCGGTGAGACACGTGGCGTAAGACGTGAGCGTCAAGGTCTCTCCGTCCGTTGAAAGGGTCACGAAGCTCTCTCGTATCCGGGTCCCAGGCCATCGCATTGATCGTGAAGTCTCGTCGGGCAAGGGCCTCATCGATCGCCATGCCAGGGTCTGCCTGACGGACCAGGCCGGAGATCGATGTGCTTTCGTCAATCAGAATCCGAGAGGGGATAGATATGTCGATCGGCAGACCGTGCAGCTTGAATACGGCGAACGCTTTCCCAACAAATTGGACCGAAAAGTGTTCCGAGAGCAAGGCGTGAAGCTGTCCCGGTGGGAGTCCAGCAATTTCAAGATCCAGATCGCGGGGCTGGTGACCGAGCACGAGGTCGCGAACACATCCGCCAACCAGCCAGGTTCTTCCGCCTTGGTGGCGCACCAGGTGTTCAATCTTGCGGAGCGTCGTGGATAGCGTGGGATCTTCAAGGCGAAAGCGGACGGGCATCTAGAGCTCCGCTTCCCTCAGAAACCTCGCGGCCTCTTCCGGGGAGACCGGATTAATATAAAAACCGGTACCCCACTCGAAGCCTGCTACTTGAGTCAGTTTGGGGATGATCTCTAGGTGCCAGTGGTAGTAGTCGCCGGTTTTTTCGTGAAGCGGCGAGCTATGGAGGATGAAGTTGTAAGCCGGATGGGCCAAAACTTTATCCATACGACGGAGCGACTCTGACAGGATGGGAGCGAGTAATTCAAATTGAGCTTTTTGGCTATCTTCAAAGTATGCAGCATGGCGTTTGGGCAGAATCCACATTTCAAACGGGAAGCGTGTGGCAAAAGGCGTCACGCACAGGTACTCGGGATTTTCAGCGACGATCCGATCACCGTCTGAGAGATCTTGCCGATGAATGTCGCAATAGATGCAGCGCTCCTTGTGTTGATAGTGGTTGCGGCATCCGTTGAGTTCATCTTGTACGCTGGTTGGGACGATCGGCATGGCGATGAGTTGGGAGTGGCTATGTTCCAACGTGGCCCCTGCCGAGGCGCCGTGATTCTTGAACACCAGGACATAGCGGAGCCGGATGTCCTTTCTGAGGTCGAGCATGCGATCGCGATAGGCCCACAACAAGTCTTCAATCTTCTTGGCCGGCAGGTCGGCCAGACTCTCGACATGGTTGGGGGTCTCAATGATGACTTCATGGGCGCCCACGCCGTTCATGCGATCGTAGAGCCCAATCCCCTCGCGGCCCATGTCGCCTTCGTCCTGAAGCGCCGGAAACTTGTTTGGAATGACGCGGATGCTCCAGTTCGGAGAGTTGGCTTCGCCGGATGAAGGTCGATAGGCCATGATTTCCTTCGGCGTCAGCCGTTCCTGTCCCGGACAAAAGGGACAGAGCGTTGTCGAAACCGGCTTAGCCGATTGTGGCTTCATAAAGTCATGGGGACGACCGTTTCGTTCGGTTGAAATGATCACCCAACGACCGACGATAGGATCACGTCTCAGATCTGGCATTGGTTCCTCCCGTGAAACGTAGAACGTGAAGCGTAAAATGGCTTACCCGGGCCATGGGCAAAACGACCGTTCACATCTCACGTTTTACCTTTCGCGCTCCATCATACTCTCCATAATTCCGCCTCAAAGTCCGGTCCTGGCACGGTCAGGACGGCAGGCTTGAGGCTAGGATAGCGGGCCACTTCCAGACCATGCTCCCGGACCAACACCGACAGCTCCATCGTCTGTCCTGGCTGGAGCAGCAGGTCGTGCCAGGAAGTACTCAGCTCGATAATAGAGCGTGTACTGATCGTTTTCCGGCGGCCGACTTCTTGCCATGTGTCCGGGGCAGTTTGCTGCGACAGAAGGAATTCGCCTACTTTCTGAAAAGATAGAGGAAAGGTCAGCCGAAACATAGCCTGAGGACCTCGCAGGGTCACAATAATGTCCAGACCTTGCTTCTTCATGGCCGTCGCATCGGGATCCATTCTAAGCACGAATTGATCAAGGCTCCAGCCGAA
Source organism: Nitrospira sp. (assembly GCA_036984345.1). Taxonomy (GTDB): domain Bacteria; phylum Nitrospirota; class Nitrospiria; order Nitrospirales; family Nitrospiraceae; genus Nitrospira_D. The sequence goes on from BQXA01000029.1 coordinate 50,464, forward strand.
CAGGATTGCGGTGAACAATCCATCAGCTTTCCACATGGCTCCCAGCGGCGGCCGCGTGTTGATCGTGCCGGCTCCGTGCCACTCGAAGAAGTCGGACACCAGCCCGTCGATCGTGGGCGTGATCCAGCGAACTGGTTGTCGAATCACATCCGATTCAAGGCCAATTGCGATGGTACAGATCGGGTGGCTCAGCCGATCGGGAGGCGAGAGGCCCATAAGTGTCCACACATTACGGAGATGTGTTCGGAAGAGGCGGTCGAACTCAGGTTTGACATCGGTGTCGAAATCGTCCCCGTACCACCAGAACCAGTCGCTGCCTTCGGCGGCGTACAGTTCCTGCCATGCGGTCTGAGCACGATCGGGGGGAAGCCCGGGAGTTTGTTCCATGAGTCTGGACCGAGTGTGGCTGAGGAGGTCCCATCCTTGATTGTCTTCGCTATGCCCGATCCAGATCTTGTAATCGGTATTGATCCACGAACCCGAGTGCAGGCAGGGGAGGTGTTGCATGGGGGGAACGGAGGCGATGGCCTCGGATATCGTGGACGCTCGAATCGTGCTCTGTCCGGTGTGGTCTAATTCATGATTGCTGAAGGCGTGGTAGAGAAGTGAAAGAAACCGTTCACCTCCGTCATGATAATGTTCCCATGGGTTTTCCCCATCCAAAATGATAGGAATAACAATTCGATCCTGCGGCGTTACATGCGAGATGTTCCGGATCCGCCGGAGGACATCTTCAGCGGCAGATTCGGGTGTCGTCGTATGGTAGACAAACCCAAACGCGTCGGAGATCTCGCGGTCACGAAAGAGGATGGTGAGTGGTTTGTCGGCTTCTCCGATCTGGTAAGGTTGATACAGTGCCGACTGCCGATGCCAAGGTTGGTGACACATCGCCAGAGAGCGAGCAAGGATGCCCTCGTCCGTCGCAAGCCAGCGAAGGCCGGCGTGATGGACGAGGGGAAGCATTTCCGGGCAGACCGATCCTTCAGAAGGCCAGAGGCCTATGGGGGGACGACCGAATGTTACTCGATGGAACTCTACGGCCTGCCGCAGTTGAGCGTCCGCATCCCCGGGAGCTCGAAAGCGAGGCGGCAGCGGGAGGTCCGGTCTTGCGCGTCGGGTGATATCCGTGTCGATGACAAGCGGAAGAATGGGATGGAAAAACGGCGTCGTGGTCAGCTCGATCTGGCCGCGATCCAACAGATGTCGATAGCGAGGAACGATGTCTTGCACCGCGAGGCGTTGGATCTCCAGGATTTCGTGTTTGTCGTCTTCAGTGAAGCCACGATTTTTCTGGCGTAGTGCGGCTAGTCGGGGATATTGTCGAAGCGTGCCGTACCCGAACCATGCGAGGTTGTGCCAGACTTGGAGATCTAACAAGTCCTGAGTGGAAAACTGCCGGGCGACGTGATGCAGATTGTGTTCCGGTAGATCCAGCCCTCGTTTCACCAGCAATTCATGGTATCGTGGGTAGGGCTGTACCATGGTCGCCCAATGAGCTGAAAAGAAATGACGGATTAAAAAGGCCTTTTCCTCAATCGCCAGATTGCCTGCCGGCCGCTGGGCATGTTCCAGAAAGAGGTCGATGACCTTGCCGCTGCCGACTTCCTGTAATTGTAGGAGAAGTGACGGGGTAAAATTGAAGGTCGCGTGCACCTCAGGGAATTGGTCCATGAGGTAGGCCATATCGTAATACGCCTTCGTCGCATGCAGGCGGACCCAGGGCATACTGGCCGAGCCCACCAGTGGATCGGTGTAGTAGGGTTGGTGCATATGCCAAAAAAAACAGACGTGGACATGCTTCATCGATGGACGGTTTCCCTTCGCATCCGAAGTATGTCATAGGGGTGATGAGCCTGCAATCTACAGCTGCAATACGGTGTTGTGTGGTCGTGCCGATTGTCTATGAGAGGTTGAAATGCTGATGTTTCTTCGGGATTGGGGACTGGTCTGCGCCTATGCGACACTCATTTTTTCTATGTCTTCGTTGTCTCACCCGGAAGAGAGTCTGCCCGGGTTTGTTTTCAATCTCAGCGACAAGGTCGTGCATGGGATCGAGTATGCGGTGCTGGGGATGCTGTGCTATCGGGCTCTGCGTGGGGGCTCCGTCGTTTCGTGGCGACAACATGCGATACCGATGGCGATTCTATTGGCGTCGCTCTATGGGGCCAGTGACGAAATACACCAATCATTTGTCCCGTTTCGAGACTCGAGTTGGCTCGATTGGGTAGCCGATACGATTGGGGCCGCAGTCGGTGTCCTGGCCATACATCGAGCGGTCAATTTCAGACCGGCCAACTCAATCTCTGACGCGTGGCGACAACCAGATTGAATATTGTGTCTTCGTGACAAGTCATAGGGGTCTCGGTATAATCCCTCAACTATGGTGACGGCGAACCCCGAACTTCCCACATCTCCGTTACCGTCTCCCGATCACGCGCACGTCGCACGGGCCATTAAGGATTATCTCCCAGCCGGCCTCGTGTTCAGCGAACTCGTCCCGTTGGCGGGGGATGCGTCGAATCGTCGGTACTACCGCGCCCTGATGACAGGGGGGCCACCGCACTCTGTTATCGTGATGCAGTTGGCAGAACCGGAGGCGTTCAAACAGTCGGAAGAGGCCGTCAGCGGTGCGGTGCATCAGATTTCAGAGCTGCCGTTTACCAATATCAGGGCTCACCTTGCGAAGGCGAACGTCCCTGTTCCGACGCTGTATCATTATGATCGGTCCGCTGGATTGCTGTATCTCGAAGATTTTGGAGATGTGACGTTAGCAGAAGCCGTCAGCCGTGCCGATGCCCCGAGCGTAGAGTCTCGCTATAAACAAGCCATCAATGTGTTGGTACAAATACAATTCGACGCAACCACTCCGGAGGACCGTGGGTGTCTCGCGTTTCATCGGATTTTCGACGTCCCGTTGCTCATGTGGGAGTTCGACCATTTCTTGGAGTACGGGGTTGAGGCCCGTCATGGCAAGCCCTTACCCGAAGGGGATGCGACGACCATTCGAAGCGAGTTCGAGCGCATTGCTCAGGTATTGGCGTCCCAACCTCGTGTCTTCAGCCATCGCGATTATCACTCGCGTAACTTGATGGTCGATGGACTGCGGCTTGGCGTGATTGATTTTCAAGATGCCTTGATGGGGCCGGCGACCTACGATTTGGCCTCGCTTCTGCGGGATGCATACATTCAGCTCGATGAAACTCTCATCGATGATTTAGTGACCTACTATCTGGATCAGCTGGAGGAGCGCCGTTTTGTCTGGGCCAACCGTGCGGCGTTTCGCCGTCTGTTCGATCTGACAAGCATTCAGCGAAATCTGAAAGCGGCCGGCCGGTTCGTCTATATCGATCGAATCAAAGGCAACCCGAAATTTTTGTCCGATATTCCCCGTGTCTTGGGCTATGTGAAACGAAATCTTAAGAAATATCCAGAGCTGGAGACGCTTCGGAAACACATCACTCCATACGTACCGGAATTGCAGTAAGCCATGCCATGTGAAATGTTCAGCGTGAGGCGAGGACTCGGTATGGGCCCATCCTCTATCCTCTCCAACGGCTCACCGCTCACCGCTCACGTGTTACGCGTATGAAAGCCATGATTCTTGCGGCTGGTCTTGGGACCCGCCTCAGACCCTTAACCAACACCATCCCCAAGCCGCTCCTACCGGTGGGAGGAACCCCACTCATTGTCTGGAACGTCTTACTGCTCAGACGGCATGGGTTTCGTGAGATTGTCGTGAATCTTCATCACCTCGGTCCGATGATCGAGCAGGTTCTGGGTGATGGTTCAAAATTTGGCGTTCGAATGATTTACTCACAAGAACCGGTCATCTTGGGTACAGGGGGAGGGATCAAGCAAGCCGAGCCGTATTTTTCTGGTGAACCGGTGCTGATCTTGAACGGAGATACGCTCGTCGAGGTAGATCTTCAGGCAGTTTGGGAGTTCCATCAAACACGCCAAGCCACAGCGACCTTGGTATTGCGGGAGGATGCCGACGCTGCACGATGGGGGCTCGTTGAGGTGGGAGCCGGCGATCAGATTGTGCGGATCACGGGGAAAGGGCTCTTGTCGTCGTCTCCGGTCATTCCCAGGATGTTCGCTGGGATTCACATCTTACATCCGCGTCTTCTGCAGAAGGTTCCGAAGGGGGTCGCTTCTTCGATCATCGATCCGTACATTGCAGCGATTGAAAGAGGCGAACGAATCCTCGGGTACGACTTCCATGGGTATTGGTCTGATATCGGAACCGCGGAGCGGTATGCGCAGGCGGAGAAAGATGCACGCGCCGGACTGATTCGTCTCGCTGATCGTCAGCCCTCAGAGTCGTCTACACCACAAATCTGAACCTACGGACTCTCTTAAGCTGCTAGTCCTTCAGTTGCTTGAGTAGGCGGGCGAGATAGGTGCGTTGGAGTTTGAGGGACTCTGCGGCCTTGGTTTGGTTCCCTTCAGCCCGTTCCATCGCCCGAGTAATGATGTAGCGACTATGTTGCTCCATCGATTCGTGGTAGGACAAATCTAAATAGGGTAGCGAGTCATCCGCTGGTTGGCGAAGACTGGCGTCGTCCGCCATCAGTGCCAACATATCGGGCTCGATCGTATCTTTCGGGCTTAAGACGACGGCTCGGGCGATCACATTATCCAGCTCACGAATGTTTCCCGGCCATGGGTAATGGGCCAAGGTGTCGAGTGCAGCCTGGCTGAGAGCCATACCGGGCCGCTTGGCGTCCCGCGTGTGGCGATCGAGGAAGAACTGCGCCAGGGCCGGGACGTCGCCTGGTCGCTCACGAAGCGGCGGGAGCGTCAGAGTGACGACATTCAGCCGAAAGTAAAGATCTTCCCGGAACTGTCCCGCCTTTACGGCCTGTCTCAGGTCCTTGTTGGTGGCGGCGATGATACGAATATTGACGGACACCGTCTTCGTTCCTCCGACACGCTGGAATTCCCGGTCTTGTAGAACCCTGAGTAGTTTGGCCTGCAGCGGCAGCGGCATATCGCCGATCTCATCGAGGAACACGGTTCCACCGTCGGCCGTCTCCAACTTTCCCTTCTGTTGGCGATCGGCTCCGGTAAAGGCGCCGCGTTCATGCCCGAACAATTCGTTCTCCAGCAACGTCTCCGTCAACGCCACGCAATTGATGACGATGAGCGGCATAGCGGAGCGATGGCTCCACTGATGGATCGATCGTGCAAAGAGTTCCTTCCCGGTTCCGCTTTCACCGAGGAGCAGGACGCTGGCATCCGACTTGGCGGCTCGTTGAGCCGCCTCCACGACAGCTCGTACGGATGCACTGTTTCCCACGATGGATGCATAACGGCCGTCGACCTCCGAACGCAGGTAGGCCACTTGTCGTCGAAGTGAATCACGCTCCAAGGCTTTGCGGATGACGATCAGGAGGTGTTCATGATCGAGCGGTTTGGTCAGGAAGTCGTACGCGCCTTCCTTCATCGCGTCCACCGCTGCTTCAATGGACCCATGTGCGGTCATTACAATAACGGGAAGGTGTTCCAACGGCTTCATCTGGGAGAGGCGCTTGAGCACGTCGAGGCCCGACAATCTGGGCAGAGTGAGATCCAGGAGGATCAACTGTGGAGATTCGTGGGCGATTTGGTCCAGGGCCTGCTGTCCTTCCGACGCCACGACGGTGTCATACCCGGACGCTTGGAGCCGGTCTTCAAGCATCATGACGATGTCGGGATCGTCATCGACGATAAGAATCTTCGCGTGCATTACTCTAATCCTCAGTTGATGCTCATGGGCATCGACACTCAACCGTTCATGACATTGAGGACAAGGCCCGTGAGTGGTTTGGGGTAGAAATAGGTTGATTTGTGCGGCATACGTTCGCCTGCCGCCGCCACCGCTTGGACTTCGCTGACCTTCGTGGCATTGAGCAAAAAGGCGCCGGTTCCGGTCCCGTGAGCGACCCAGTCAAGGGCCTCATGATCGTCTTTGGTATAGAGGATGGCTTCTTGTTTCTGTTGCGACGGGCAGAGCTTCGCCACGATCAGCTGTTGCAGCAGGGAGACGTCGAGCTTGGTCCGAGGCGATGCTTTGATAGAAGGACGATAAACCGGCTTCAGCGTAAGCAGGATGTATCTGTCATCGTCCTGTCGAATGAGTCCGAATACTGGCACCTGCTGACCTTCCGTTCTCAAGGCGGTCAGGAATTGCTGACGGACCTGAGCTTGATCGGA
>BQXA01000030.1:0-54123 GCA_036984345.1 Nitrospira sp.
CGAACAAGGGCTCCACTTCGCCGCCCGCCTCGCGGAAAAGTATGTGGTCATGGCCAAGGGCGCCGTCATGGCCCAGGGCAAAAGCTCCGACCTCAATGCCGATATGGTGCGCCAGCATTTGACGGTGTAGGGGGAGATACGCACATCGCTATATTCTCTACCGATCCCGGGGGCCGTTTCTTGGCCACTTTGATGTAAGAAAAAACCGGATTTGCGAGGAATCTGGCGATAGTGTCTAATAGCGGTGTCATGCATGTTCACATATAAGAGGATGGAGTAGTTAGGAAATGATAGATTGTCCTAGAAGGCAGTGATTTTGATATTTAGTGGACGTTATACTAGCTTCCTAACTCGGTTGTCGCATAGAGCTTTCTAAGCGACAACTTCACGATCTGTTTTTTGAACGGCTCCAGTCATATAGTGATCCATGCTGTGGTGGAGAGAATCAGCAGGATTGAGCTTCCCTATCCTATATGCATGAAGCAGAATTGTTAACATTACTGGGGGTCGGTTTCCTCCTCGGGCTACGACATGCCTTGGATGCCGATCATCTCGCGGCGGTTTCCACTGTGCTTGCTGAGCGGCCTTCACTGCTCGCGTCGGGAGCCGTCGGATTCTGGTGGGGTATTGGACATACCCTGACGTTGTTCCTCGTGGGAACGGTTGTTCTTGCCTGGGGACTGCGTATTCCTGCGGAATTTGAATTGATCGCTGAGTCAGGGGTAGCGTTGTTACTCATCGTCCTTGGCGGGATGCTCGCCAGAAAGTTGTATCACGAACGATGGCATGTCCACAGCCATCGGCATGACGGTGAACACCATGTTCATTTCCATAGCCATCAACGACAAGATACCCATCATCATCGCCATTGGATGGCGGATTCAATCCGTCCGCTCTGTATCGGCATGGCGCATGGGCTGGCCGGATCGGCAGCATTGATGCTGATGATTCTGGCAACGACGAGCGATGTGAGCTCGGGCCTCTTGTCGATTCTCATCTTCGGAATCGGTTCGATCATCGGCATGATAATGATCGGTTTGACAATCAGTGTTCCGGTTGTCTTCTCACGTTCGTTTAATCAACGACTGTTCATCGGAGTACAGGGTTTGGCCAGCCTCACTAGCGTTTCGGTGGGTGTATGGATGTTGGCCAAGTTAATGGTGTCGTTTGGAGATTATTGAGCAGCGAGGTTGCTCGTTGTCGGATCGGTACAACGGAGGGGAGAGGTTTGATCGTCAGCACCCGTCTCCTTGTCGGCAGTATTTGGCGGTGCAGCGAGATGGGCGAGTCATTGCAGTAAAAGCGTACGATTTCTTTACAAAGTGAACCAGCAGAAATCTCTAACAAAACTGCAATTAAGTTTGGGATATGTCTCTACTCCCATAGACTGCATTGTACCTAATCCTGGTTTGATAATACCGGTCTCAAAGTTGTCTTTTAACGACTCGTTTTCTAGAAAGGTTTGCGCAAGTCTTACTTAAGGAGAGAGGAGGAACCATGCATTTGACTCCGCGAGAGCAGGACAAACTGATGATTTATGTTGCGGCGCAGCTTGCGACCGATCGAAAGAAGCGCGGTCTCAAGCTCAACCATCCCGAGGCTGTTGCGTACCTGACGGCTGCGGTACTCGAAGGGATTCGAGACGGAAAGTCGGTGGCAGAACTGATGACCTATGGGACCAAGCTATTGTCTCGTAAGGATGTGATGCCAGGGGTGCCGGAGATGATCCGCGAGTTTCAGGTTGAGGGGACCTTCCCTGATGGGACGAAGCTTGTGACGGTTCACAATCCGATTCAATAGATGGGAACTGAAAGAGTTGGAGCGATAAGGCGAGTAGAGAAGCTGGTCCCTCCAATCTCTTTCTTGTTCAAGAATATCTTAAAGTTTAATAAGAGGTCGCAGGCATGACGTCTGATGCGCGCTGATGTTCTGGATAGATCGAACGGACGAACATCAACAGCAAGTTGCACATCAGGTGCGTGCGAAAAGGAGAGAGTATGGAAAAGAAAGAGAAACATGGCTCCAAGGAAGTGAAGGATGAAACCACTACAACGAGGACTGGGCCTTCGAGGCGCGAGTTTCTTTCACAGAGTGGACGTGTCGCAGCTGGAGTAGGTGTTGCATCACTATTAGGTAATGTAACCCCAGGAGCGGCCTATGCTGCAAATGAATCCCTGATCAAAAGAGTCAGCGGAGGAGGAGCCAAAATGAAAAAGCAAGATGCACCCCAGCGGTCAAAAGAAGCGTTGGCTGCTGCAGTAAAGGCTGAATTGAATGCCCCGATTGTGCCCGGCGAAATTACGACGGTATCGGGCGACATCGAGCTCTCCAAGGGACGGGAGACGAAAGAAGTGGGAGTCAAGAACCTGGGCGATCGCCCGATTCAGGTCGGTTCTCACTGCCATTTTTTCGAGACAAATCGCGCGTTGAAATTTGACCGTGAACAGGCCTTCGGGTTTCGACTCGATATTCCTGCCGGCACGGCAGTGAGGTTTGAGCCGGGGGAAGAAAAGAAGGTGATGCTTGTGGCGTTAGCGGGCAATCGGCTTGCTCAGGGAATCAATGGACTGACCGAGGGATCGCTGGATGATCCAAAGGTCAAGGCCAAGGCTGTATCACTCGCTGCTGAACGTGGATTTGGAAAAGGAGGCGCCCGGTGAAAATTTCACGCAAGCAATATGCATCTCTGTATGGTCCTACAACCGGCGATCGTGTGCGGCTTGCCGACACGAATCTCGTTATCGAAGTTGAAAAAGACCTCACCGTTCCCGGAGACGAAGCGGTCTTCGGAGGTGGCAAGACGATCCGAGACGGGATGGGACAATCTGCTCGTGCAACGAGCACCAGCGGACAGCTCGACACGGTGATCACAAATGCCCTGATTCTTGACTACACCGGCGTCATCAAGGCCGACATCGGCATTAAGGACGGCCGGATCGTCGGGATCGGGAAATCGGGAAATTCTGACCTCATGCAAGATGTCACGCCGGGCATGGAGATCGGTCCGGGAACAGAGGCCATCTCCGGAGAGGGTCGTATCATTACGGCGGGTGGAATTGACTCTCACATCCATTTCATCTGTCCACAGCAATGTTGGGAGGCGCTTTCTGCCGGACTGACCACGATGATCGGCGGTGGGACCGGTCCCTCAAGTGGAACTGCTGCCACAACTTGTACACCGGGCCCATGGAACATTCATCGGATGCTCGAGGCCTCGGAAGGTATTCCAATCAACCTTGGCTATCTTGGGAAGGGGAACGCCTCAAGGCCGGAAGGGTTGAATGAGCAAGTTGAAGCGGGAGCAATTGGATTGAAGCTCCATGAAGATTGGGGGACCACCCCTGCCGCGATCGATACCTGCTTGAATGTGGCGGATCGCTACGATGTGCAGGTCGCGATCCATACCGATACGCTGAATGAAGCTGGGTACGTGGAGGATACTCTCCGAGCGATCAATGGGCGAGCGATCCATACCTTTCACACAGAAGGGGCCGGAGGTGGTCACGCGCCGGACATCATCAAGGTCTGCGGTGAGCCGAATGTGCTTCCCTCTTCGACGAACCCCACTCGGCCGTTTACGGTTAATACGATGGATGAGCATCTTGATATGTTGATCGTATGCCACAATCTGAACCCGAGGATTCCTGAAGACGTCGCATTTGCCGAATCTCGGATCCGCCGTGAGACCATTGCCGCCGAGGACATTCTCCATGACATGGGCGCAATCAGCATCATGTCATCCGATTCTCAGGCAATGGGTCGGATCGGGGAAGTGATTACCAGAACATGGCAGACCGCCCATAAGATGAAGGCGCAACGGGGACATCTTGCTCCGGTCAGTGGGAAGTCCTCCTCTGAGAATGACAACTTCCGAGCTATGCGTTACGTGGCCAAGTACACGATCAATCCGGCCATCACGCATGGTATTGCTCATGAAGTGGGGTCTGTTGAAGTCGGAAAGATTGCCGACCTCGTCATCTGGAGGCCTGAATATTTTGGTGTCAAGCCGGAGATGGTGTTGAAGAGCGGCTTTATTGCGCAGGCTCAAATGGGAGATCCGAACGCCTCGATTCCGACGCCGGAGCCGACGATCAGCCGGCCGATGTTTGGAGCATTCGGACGAGCGCTCTCCAGCACGTCCTTCACGTTTGTCTCTCAAGCGGCCTTGGATCGCGAGGTGCCTCGGAAATTGGGCCTCCAGAGGCGCGTGGCGGCGGTAAAAAACTGTCGAAATTTGAAGAAGCGTGATCTTAAGCTGAACGATGCGGTCCCGAAAGTTGAGGTGAATCCGGAAACCTACATCGTAACGGCCGATGGTGTCCCGCTGACTTGTGAGCCGGCGGTTGTGCTTCCGATGGCTCAGCGGTACTTCCTGTTTTGAGGAACAGAACAGCCGGTTGGGCTACGTCTTGCGGAATACTGTAGCCGTCCGGCTGTTTATGGCTGGATTCCCTACATGAACACACCCTCATTACTAGAAGGGTTGCGCTTTGTCGATACGTTTTTCCCTTCCGGTGGCTACGCATTTTCCTCAGGATTGGAAGCGGCCGTGCAAGACGGTGCTGTGAAGAACTCTGATCAATTTGCGCGATACATCGAAGATCTACTGCGAGGCGGCATGAGCCGCCGAGAAGCTCTCGTTACGAAGATCGCCAACGCGGCTGGGACTGAAGGAATAATGTCGGCCGCAATCGAGATTGATCGACGGCTGGATGCGACAAAGCTGAGTCGTGAGTCTCGGATGGCTAGTTGTCAGATGGGGCGTCAGGTAATTCGAGTTGCGGCTGATCAAGTCAAAGCCAAGCCGATCCTGAGTGAGTATTGTGATGCGGTGGAGTCTGATCGAGCCCCTGGCCATCTCGCGGTGACGTTCGGCCTTACTCTGGGCGTGTGTGGATGGAGTCCAGAGGAGACAGCGGCGGCCTTCCTGTACCAAACGGCCGTCGGTTTCGTTTCGGCGGCTATGCGTTTGAGTCCGATCGGCCAACATGAGGGGCAGCGCATCCTGGGGGAATGGCTTCCCTTGATCGAACGCATCAGTAGGGAAGTGGATTCGAGCGCCGGGATGAGCTCGTGGTCTCCGATTCAAGATATTTATTCGATGCGCCATGGTTCTCTGGAGTGGAGGCTCTTTCGATCCTAACCCCGAGGCCCAGGACTAACATTTCTATAGATAATGGAAAGGAAAAGAACGGCGGTTCATAGCGCTCGGCTTAAAGCTGCCAGTTCTTTGAAAGCACATGCACGACCTAAATCGTGAACACAATCACAATTGGACTCCGACTCAGGCGAGAAAAAAAGGCGTTCCGGTCATTGGTATTGGAGGACCGGTTGGGTCTGGTAAGACGGCTCTCGTAGAGGCGCTGTGTCAACGGTTGCGCGAGCGGTATAGCTTAGCGGCAGTGACCAACGACATTTTCACCAAGATCGACGCAGAAATCCTCACCAAACGAGCAGCCTTGCCGGTCGACCGAATTGTGGGTGTTGAGACCGGAGGGTGTCCGCACACGGCGATTCGCGAGGATGCCTCCCATAACCAAGCAGCGATCGACGACTTACTTCGGCGCCATCCGGATGTGGAGTTGATCTTTTTAGAAAGTGGGGGAGACAATCTTGCAGCGACATTCAGCCCCGAACTGGTGGATCATGTCATCTATGTGATCGATGTATCGGGAGGGGACAAGATTCCACGAAAAGGCGGGCCGGGGATTACTCGATCGGATTTCCTCGTCATCAACAAGATGGATTTGGCGCCGCATGTTCGAGCCGACTTGTCCGTCATGGATAAGGATACCCGTCGGATGCGGGGCGACCTTCCGTTTGCCTTTACCAATATTCTCAGCGGTGATGGGCTGGACTCCGTCGTAGCCTGGGTGGAGCAGCGCATTCCCCAGCGAGCGGGGCACTCATAACGTGCCGCCCAGGGGGAAAGCACATAAGCGGATAACTCGGAGTAGCAGCGCCGCTCTGAAAACAAAACCGTTTCGGAGAAGCAGGCCTTCTCCGAAACGGACGACAGTAGAACAATTCGCGACCGAGTTGGTCGGGCGGGTCGGCGAGCTCAAGCTCGATTATGCAAAGGTCGAAGGAAAAACGATCATTGCCGACTCATACGTTACGACACCTTGGAAGTTTCTCCCCCCTATTTATCTCGATGATACCGGAGTGGCGTATACCCTCCTGGTCAACCTCTCAGGCGGGATGGTCGCCGGAGATGGTCTCTCCGTAGCCATGAATCTTGATCGCGGGGCGCATGTCTTGGCCTCCGCGCCTTCTGCCAACCGAGTCTATCGCGCGGAAGAGAAACTGTCCGAACAGGTCATTAACATCACGGTGGGGCCTGAGGCTATTTTGGAGTGGTTGCCAGACCATACGATTCCATTTGCTGGTTCACAATTTCGGCAGACTATTCATGTGGGGCTGGCCTCGGGTGCGACCATTATTCTTTGGGATGCCCTTGCCTCTGGACGAATTGCTCGGGACGAGCGATGGGTCTTCACGTACCTTGAGAACGAGATCCGGATTGAGACTGAGAAAGGTCAATCCCTTGTCGAACGGTATGTTCTTGCCCCGGACAGCGATTTGAATCGAATCGGACTTGTGGAAGAGTGGGACTATGTCGCGTCTTTCTTTGTCGTGAATGATGCTGTGTCACCTAAGATTTGGGCTGAGCTTGAATCAAAGTGTGCTGCTATTTTAGGGAGTCTGCCAGGTCAGGTTCTGGGTGGAGTATCGATGCCGCCGGTTCCTGGTTTGGCGGTCAAATTGCTAGCCCGCACCGCTCCTGACCTAGCTCAGATGCGAGATCTGCTGTGGACAGTCACTCGTCAAGCATTGTGGAACCTTCCTCCGGTCTCGTTACGAAAGTATTAGGATGGCAGCTCCGCTGCGCATGCCATCCACCGTTCCAGCTATGAGTGAAAATCTACAGGTTGGAGACTTTTGCTTGCCCGGGGGACGAGGTGCGGAGCGACCAGGCGAGTCCGACTCGTGAAAGCGAAAAGATCAACCATTTCGATGGGTCGAAGTTATACCAGCGTGGACCATTACGGTAATCGCTCTGATAGGTATGGTGATAGTTGTGATACCCTTCGCCGAAGGTCAGGAGCGAAACGACCCAGCTATCTCGACTGGAATCTGATTGGCTATGCGGTTGATTTCCCCAGAGGTGGCATACAGAATTGATACAAAAGGTCGAGTTCAGAACAGCGAACGTTCGGCCCACACCTGCCAACATAAAACAGCCAAAGCCTTCCAGTAGACCGCCATGTGCGAAGCCTATCAGAAAAGGGAATGCCAGTCCTGACAGCACGATCGCTGTGTAGTTGCGATATTGCCACATGACCACTGGATCCTGTCGGAGACGCGTCGCGTATCGTTCATCGGAATATCGTTGGTCATCGAAGAGCCATCCACAGTGGCTATGCCAGAAACCCAGTTGCGCGTTGTACGGATCCGCGTCTTGATCACAGTTGGCATGGTGTCGAATATGGTCCGCACCCCACTTGAGGGCGGAGTTCTGTAGCGCCCATCCACCGGCGATCAAGAACATGGCCTTGACCCAGTCCGGGCAGGCGAAACTTCGGTGTGAGATCAGGCGGTGGTACCCTACTGTAATGCCCAGGCCGGTAATCATGTACAGCAGTCCGAACATCGTCCAGTCCAGCCAGGTGTATCCAACGAGCAAACCATAGGCCGGTACTCCGATCACCGCGCTAAGCGTCACCAGGCCAAAGAGGAGCTTGGTGGCATAGACCGGGTAGGTCCGTTTGAGTCGAATGGCAGGTTCCGCAGATGTTGACATACGAGTGCTAGTGAAGGAGGGAGTATCGATCTGTATGCGTCATAACTGAGGCTCTCAAATTAGACCCTGAATTAAAAAAGATTGAGCGATGAATCGCCTCAACTGTACCAGGATGAAGGGGAAATAGCTACAGGAGAGAAGCCTCGGAGGCCTCTTGTTTAACATTGACAGCGGACGGTATTATTTCATATACATACTTGGCCTACACGGGTGGTACCGGGTGTTTCGATCCCAATCCATAAGAGAATGGTGCTTCCCCACCGAGGGAAAGCGGATGGAGTGAGTCGGAGCCATGATGGGTAGTCTTTTACAAGGAGGCAGACCAATGAAGAGTGCGTTATCAATAGTATTTGGCGTGGCCGCCGTGGCGTTGGTTGCGGCGCCCCTCACCTCGCATGCAGGCGGAGCGATCGCCGGTAAGGTGACCTATTCTGGTAAGTCGGAGCAGAAGGAGTTTCTCTTTTCAAAGTTTCCGAACCCTAATTTCTGTGTCAAGATTCCTGATAAGGGGAAGATGGAAGGGGACAAGCGGTTTTTGAAGCAGATCGAGGTTGGGAAGGATGGCGGATTGAAGGGAGCTGTTGTCGCAGTTGTGGATATTGAAGATAAGGCCTTTATGGATGGCTACGCTGGCACGGAAGTCGCTGCTGAGTTCTGCGATTTCCAGCCGTTCAGCGGAGTGGTCGTCAATAAGCGGCCATTTAAGGTGGAAAATAAGGATGCAGACCCGGATGATCCCAAGTCGGTGGCCGGTGTGCTCCACAACCCACATAGCTTTACGGTGAAGGGCAACACGTCTGCTACGGTGTTCAACATCGGTCTTGCGAAGAAGGGCGACACCTTGGAGAAGCCGGTTGTCTTCCGAGGCGGTGCGGAAAAGACCGGGTACTTCCGTTTACAGTGTGACCAGCATGAGTTCATGCAATCCTTCTTCCTCCCTGTCACCAACGCCCACTATGCGGTGGCGAAAGATGACGGATCATTCGAAATCAAGGATGTTCCAGCCGGGAAGCACAAGGTGGTGGTCTGGCATCCGTTTGCCGGAAAAGGGAACCGCGTTGAATTCGACGTCGATGTGACGGATGGGGGAACGGCTAACCTCAAGGCTGAGGTCAAGTAAGCAGCCATTTTCCGATCCATGGTCCGTAAACGAAGGGCAGCGGCTTAAATCGCTGCCCTTTGTCTTTTCTGTGCAAATCCAACCAGTTCGTTGTCTTGCCTTTCCGTTTCCCCAGTGGGTAATATGCCAATTTTTGAAGAGTAAGGCCGTAGGGACTGGTGTGTCACGACAACTCTCGCTCGCGGAAGTTTTCCAGCTTGGGTACTACTGGGAAACCAAGATTCTATTGACGGCTGCAAAACTAGACGTGTTTTCTGCCATCGATACGAGGCCGACATCTGCTCAGGAGATTGCAGATCGGGTTGGCGCGGATGCCTCGATGCTTGGTATTCTTTTGAATGCGCTTGTGGCGATGAAGCTGCTGACAAAAGACGGTGAGTTGTTCGGCAATTCGTCGACGGCGCGCACACATCTCGTTCGGCACTCGACTCAATATGTAGGGCACCTCCTGCTCCTGCATGATGCAGAGTGGAACAACTGGGGTCGATTGGAGGAGACGATTCGTACGGGGCGTCGAATGGTCGATCGGCACGTCTTTGAGACAGACCCGGAGCTGGGAAGCAACGTGCTGACGGTCCTGAACCGCATCGGCCAACAAAGTGGGCCTGATTTAGCTCGGCGTTTGAACCTGATGGGGAAGGAACGAATCTTGGATCTGGGAGGCGGGGCTGGAACCAACGCCATTGCCTTTTGCCACGTCTATCCGGAATTGGTTGCCACCGTGTTCGACCTACCGGCCACGCTCAGGTTGACTGAAAAAACGGTGAAGGAAGCCGGATTGGAGTCCAGAATTCGGTTGTTGTCTGGGGATTTCAACTCGGATCCTCTCGGTGGTCCCTACGATCTCGTCCTCATGTCCGACATCTTGCACTATCAAACATTCCAGATGAATCGGCAGGTGGTTGGAAAAGTCTTCGGCTCTCTCGTGTCCGGTGGACGACTGGTGATCAAGGACCGGTTTCTGGAGGAATCTGGTGTCGGTTCAGCTTGGACCACCGCCTTCGCCGTCCACATACTCGTGAATACCCAGCATGGCAGTTGTTATCGGGCGAGTGATGCTGCTCAATGGCTGACGGAGGCGGGATTTGTTTCCGTTGCGGAGCTGGAAAAAACGGCTGTGGTGCAAGGCGTGAAACCATAACTCGTTATTGCCACGGGCGAGTCGAAAAAGCGCGTTTCCCACCTAAGCTGGTGAATGGGCGTGGATCGATGGCTGAGAGAATGGGTGAGCGGTAGTCATGGATTGGTTAAGGGAACCGGGGTTTTTCGGGACCCATGCAACAATCGGGGCGGATTTAAGTCAGCTGATGGCGACACTGTTTACCGGGCTCTTCATCGTGGGATGGGTCCAAGCTCGAAGACGACATGCCGATGCGCACCATTGGCTGATGCTGGGCGGCATGATTTCCATGCTCAGCTTCTTTATCGCGTACTATCTGTTTCGACAACTTGGTGTTCTGGCTGTTGAGGGGAAAGAAGGATTCGGTGGATCCCAGTCGCTCTATGATTATGTCTTCATTCCCGTCCTGACAATCCATATTATTCTCGTCATCATCGGTCTGATCATGGCGGTCTATATGATCGTGTTGGGCTTTCGTTCTCAGCAGTTCTTCCAGGGCGTTCGGTCCCTTCGAGAGTCCCCGTTGCTCACGACGTGGAAGAAAGTGAGCCTGATTTTCGGTGCGATTGCCGCGGTGGTGCTGGGGCTCTTTTATTCGCGTGTTGCGACGGCTGGGTTTTCAATGCGAAAACTCGAAGTGTATCTGGTCTTTCTTCTTCTGGTGGCGTTTGTCTTTGCGATCGAGATGACCATTCAGCGGGTTTGGCCTGACGGAGCGAGGCGACATCGGGCACTTGGTCGGTTTACGATGATTATTTACTGCGTGTTGTTCGTCACGGGAAGTTTTACCTACACGATGCTGTATATCCTCTATCCTGGGAAGATTGGGTAGTTCGTTGCTATGTTGACGTGCGGTTGTGGTCGGTGGATGCACACGGAGGGGATCGAAGAGCGGATGACTGCCGATGGCGTGCCTCAATGGTTCATCCGATCGGAATGCCGAGGTTGTGGGCTGAAAGTCGGGATCGATGTGCCGGAAGGGGAGCCCCAGCAGCTCGCCGATCGATTGCTATGGACTGACGAGGCCCTACATAGACTGGAGCGGATGCCACCGTATCTGGCCGTGTTGGTTCGGGAAGAGGTGGAACAAGATATCCGCCGTCACGGCCAGCGCGTCGTGACGTATGACGCTCTGCTGCGTCCCCGAACCGGGGAGTGTATTGGATGGGATCCAGAGGCGGAACGGCGGTTGGAACGAGTGCCGGCTCCGGTTCGCGCCATGGCGCGGATTGAGCTCGAGCGGACAGCGGCGGATCGAAGCCTCCCCCGAGTCACGGTCTCTCTGATGGAAGAGGTTAAGGCCAGATATTTTGGAATGGGAGCCCAAAAAGCTTAGGGCAACGCCGGAACGACGATGCTACACAGAATGGCATTACGAGTGCTTCCGAGTTTGACGCTTGCGGTGACGGAGGATGCCGTCCGTCGGCAAAAACGGATCGTGATGTTTGTGCCTGGTCTGGTCGCCTTCGGGGTGTACCGGCTGGCGAAACACCTTGTGCCGATCACCGAGCCGTTAGTCTTGCTGGCAGTCAGCAGTCTGGTAGCCATGGTGACGGCGCTTTTGGCCTATCGGGTTGGGCGTACTGCACCCTGGTCCTCCATTGCGAGTCAAGATGGTCTGCGACTCCTAGGTTGGGTGGTCGGTTGGATTGGTGCGGTATATGGCATTCAACTGTCTCTGTTGGTGCTGAGCCTCTTGTGGATTATGCACTACAGCTATCTTCAGCACCCCGATGGGCCGGCGATGATGGCGATCATTATTTCCTGCACATCCGTCGCGCGTGATGCGTTTGAGATCGGCCATGTGCGTAAGCTCTCCGTATTAGGGCGGCCGTTTCTGACGTTCCCGGACGGTGAGCAGCTTCGTTCGCTGGTACAACGCCGGACATTGCAGATGGGGGCATGGGCTGTGGCGGGGATGGGGATTGGTGCGATGGCGTCGTTGCCTGGGACGGTGATCGACGATGCGCATAACGCCGCACTGGTGCAGCTATTGGGCATGACGGTGTTGGCTGGAGGGCTTGCGCTCTGTGCTTATTTGGGCGGGCTCAATCCCTCGGGATCCTGGTTTCAGACATTCCGTCAGACGACACCGGCTGAATTGCTCAAATACTGGTGGTGGCCTGGGATGGCATTCGCGTCGACCTACTACTTCGTGGCCATGGGACTCGTGTTGTTTGTGGCCAGGGAGCCAGCAATTACACCTCGTGTCGCCGTTGTGATGGGTGCCTTCGTGGCGGCGATGATGGCGGAGTACGGGTACTATCTGGGCTATCGCCGTTACGTGGAAAATGAACAGGCTCCACAACTATCAAGCGGCTTGTTGCGCTGCCCGTTCGTGATGGGAATTCTTGGTAAACAGGTCAGTGCCCCCAAGAGCGTTGGAGTGGAGCTGGCCTTTGAGAAGAACGGAACAAAGGGGTGATAGGTATGGGGCGAGCAGTTCGAGTCATGCGTTCCATGTTTAACGGTGCGATCTGCGTCGTTGTATTGGCAATCGCCATCGGATCAGCGTGGAACGGCCCTGATCCATCTTTCGCCGAATCTGCGGTGGATGTGTATTTTGGGACGGAAGGCACTCCGCAAGGACCTTCCGCGCCGGCTCCCCAAGAGACGGTCTATCCGCAGATCAGTTCGTTGGATAGTCGACAGCTCATATGGTTTATCACTCAGCAACATACATATTTTGGTGGGTTTGTTCTGGCGCTTCCGTTGTTTTGTGCGCTGATCGAGTTCCTTGGATTGACGACGAAGAAGCCGGCTTTAGCGCTGCGCTATGACGGCTTGGCACGAGATCTTGCAAAGGTAGCCGTGCTGGCATTATCCGTGACCGCACTGATCGGTAGCCTGATGCTCACCCTGTTTATTACGCTCTATCCCAGTTTCATGAATTACATGGGTGGGACATTCAAGTCATTCATGCCGCTGTATGCCGCAGTGTTTGTCGGGGAGACGATCCTACTGATCGTCTACTACTACAGCTGGAATCGGATGGCTGAGCGAGGGTTGAAGTGGATCCACGCGGCGGTCGGCATTCTGACGAACATCGTCGGCACTGCGCTCCTGATGCTGGCGAATTCCTGGTCGTCCTTCATGATGTCGCCGTCAGGAGTGGATGAACAGGGTCGGTTTTTGGGAAATATCTGGCATCTCTTGCACTCGGCTCTCTGGAATCCTCTGAACGTGCATCGCTTTTTGGCGGACATCATGTCCGGTGGAGCCGTGGTACTGGCCTACGCCTGTTATCGGTTTTTTACCAGCAAGACCGACGAAGAGCGGGCCTACTTCGATTGGGTGGGCTATGTCTTCCTGTTTGTTACCGTGTGCGCGCTTCTTCCTATGCCGATTGCCGGGTATTGGCTGATGAAGTCCGTGTTCGTGTTTCGTCAGACCATGGGTGTCACGATGATGGGCGGGTTGCTCACGTGGCTATTCGTGGTGCAGGCGCTCCTTATCGGGGTCTTGTTTCTGGGGATCAACTATTACCTATGGCAAAGCATGGCAAGGATCAAAGGAGGCGATCGCTATCAATCCTATTACCAACCCCTGTTGAGCGTCCTCCTGCTGGCGCTGTTCATTTGGTTGACCCCGCATACCCTACTGATGTCTGCCAGCGAGGTCAAAGCCATGGGAGGTGCTCAGCATCCCGTGATCGGCAACTATGGGGTGATGTCGGCCAAGAACGGTGCCGTCAATATCATGATTCTCGTCACCGCACTGAGCTTCTTGTACTATCGCCGCGCGAATCGAACGATGACCATTTCGTGGATCCAGGCCGGAAACACGCTGATCACGGTGTTCTATGTCATTGGCGCGTTGAATGTGATCTGGCTGTCTATCTATGGGTTTTACTTGCCGGCAAAAGTCCGTGTGGGTCTCTCGGCTCCGCAAGCCTTTACGACGTTGACCGTGATTGTGATTGGGGTGGTGGTCAACCGCTTGATGCTTCGAGGTGCTGTGATCCATGGACCGATCCAGTGGGGGAAGATTCCACTGCGTGGCATGGTCGGATTATTCGGCCTCGCTGCATCCTTCAGCTGGGTCATGGGCTTGATGGGCTACATCCGTTCCTCGGGGAGGTTGTCCTGGCATGTCAGTGAATTGATGGCCGATGTGTCACCATGGGCGTTTACTCCAGACCTTCAGTACGCCACGAAAATGGTGACCCTGAATATGGTGGTGTTCTGGGCGGCCGTACTCGTATTGTTCTGGATGTGTCAACGGGGGCAACAGCCTGCGATGGGCGAAGAATTCCGAGAGGAACAGGCCCCGCTGCTCCAACCGGTTTCGTCGCACGAAACGTAAGAAAGGGAATGACATCTATGGGTAGTCGTGTTTCGGTATTTGTCGCAATTGCTCTGGGGATCATCACAGCGGTGGGGGCGCGGCAGGACTCTGTGGCATCAGAAGGACAGGTGTTGGTATTGGAAGACTTTCAAGCGAAGGAACCCGATGGATTTCCTTCCCAGTGGGATCACGAAAATCAGCGAAGTCAATCGAAAGGGCGTGAAGCCTATAAGGTGCAATCGGAGAACGGGGCGAACTTCTTGTCGGCGAAGGACGCTGGCCAGAGGATTAAGAAAAAGAAAATCGATTGGGACCCTCAAGCCTATCCCGTCTTGACTTGGCGATGGCGGCTCAATAAGGCCGTCGATGGAACAGAACCGCTTGCTGCCGTCTATGCTTCATTGGATACTGATCTGCTCTTTATCCCAGTCTTTACGAAGTATGTCTGGAGCGGGTCCAAGCCGGAAGGCACCTTCACGGAAGGCGGCATGTTCAGTGGTTCGGAAATCGTCGTGCAAAGCGGGACAAAAGATATCGGACAGTGGTTTGAAGAACGGATTAATGTGTATGAAGACTTTAAGAGGATCCACGAGCATGAACCGGCCGCGAAGGCCTGGGGCATCTCGATCGTCGCGGCTCCCGGTGTCGAGATTGATTTCGGCCCGCTGATTGCCGTTCCGGCTCACTAAGATCGGGACGTTCAGCCCCCTGATGGTTTGAACCACGGTGACAAAGGGAAAGATAATCGACATTACGCTCGGGATGGCCGTGATGGGTACGGTCGGTATGCTGATCGGCCAAACTATGGGCGGTGGGCTAATGCCCCTGGCTCTCAGCATCGGAGTTCTGCTCGGAGGCGCGATCGGCTTTCTTGGCGGCCGCAGATTTCTCATCAGTATCATGGTTGGGACCGTGCTCGGAGGTCTATTAGCTTGGTTGATGGCGGGGGTTGATCGTATCTGGGTTGGTGCAGGGGCGGGAGCTGCAATGGGGGGGTTTCTTGGGGTTCAGATTTCAATGTTGCTTGATGTGCGGGCTGCGAGGAAGGCTGCAACTGAAGAGGCTGGGCCCTCGACATCTTCATAGACTATGACGGTAGGGTTGTGGGGTATTTGTGGAAAATAAAGGTGTGCTTACCGGGGCTATTATTTTCGTGTTCGCATCGTTTTTTCTGATGATCGGCCTGTTGGGATATGAGTCCTATAATGCGAAAAAACTGAAAGAGCTAGCGGCATCGGTGAAGACGGAAGATCGACCGACGGCAACTCGTCTACAGCCGCAAGACTTCTAGATGTATAAGACGAGGATAGGAGATGAAGGGCGGGAAATGGTCCAGATTCCAGAGGGCCCATTTACGATGGGGAGCAATGATGGCGACCCCGACGAATCGCCCGAGCATCAAGTCTACTTGAAGGGATTTTATCTTGACCGGAAGGAAGTCACCCAAGAAGAATACATGCGTTTTTCAAAGATGACTAAGCGAGGTAAGCCTAGGATCGAGGTATTCGAAGACGATCAGTCGAAGGTGTTGAAGCCGGAATTTTCAGCGATGAGCGTCTCATGGGACGATGCGGTCGCCTACTGTAAGTGGGCCGGGAAACGGCTCCCTACTGAGGCGGAATGGGAGAAGGCTGGACGCGGAGAGAGCAAGAGGAGATATCCGTGGGGAGACACGTTCGTCACCAATGCAGCCAACGTAGCTGGTAGCGAAGACGGCTATAAATATTTGGCGCCACCTGGGTCGTTCGAGGCGGGCCGCAGTCCCTATGGTCTCTACGATATGACGGGTAATGTTGCTGAGTGGGTTGAGGATTCCTACGATGAGCAATACTATAAGAAATCGCCATTTCGTGATCCGAAGGGGCCAGACAACGCGGATCTAAAAGTCGTGCGCGGTGGTTCGTGGAGGGAGACGGAGCACAATGCACGGTTATCCAAGCGATTTGCTGCCAAGCATTGGCGCGCAGACGTGACGATCGGTGTTCGATGCGCAAGTGATCTGGAATAAGTGGGCAGGGATGCTCTGTTTGAGGCACGATGTTAGAAGCTAAGTTTAAGCTGGTATTTCTCTTTGTGGTGCTGGCATGTGCCGCCATGCCGATCGTTGCGATTATGCGCGGTACGACCTTGACCCCATATGAGAGGTCATCGTCGGAAAGCTCCGGTGAGGTTGAGCCGGAGATGGACGCTGCTTCTGAGGAGGAGCCCATTCAGGAAGAGATGGTTGCCATTTCAGCTGGACCGTTCGTCCGAGGAACGAATGACGGTGGATTCGACGAACAACCGCAGCGCACCATTTTTCTTGATGCCTTTTCCATCGATCGGTACGAAGTGACGAATCACCAGTATCAACAATTTGTGACGGCCACAGGTCATCGAAAGCCGGGGCTGCCTTCGCGCTATGCGAAGAGTGGGAGTAAGGTGCGGGGTGTCAATCAACCGGTCGTGTATGTCTCGTGGGAAGATGCGTCGGAATACTGTCGCTGGAGGGGAAAACGGCTCCCGACCGAAGCAGAGTGGGAAAAGGCGATGCGGGGGGAGGACGGCAGACTTTGGCCATGGGGGAATAGTGAGCAGCCTGATGGGGCCAATTGGGCCCGAGTGCAAGATGGCCATGAGGTCTCGGCACGCGTAGGGACCTTTGTGACCGATAAGAGTCCGTATGGAGTTATGGATGGGGCCGGTAATGTTATCGAGTGGGTGGCCGATTGGTACAACGAGACTTACTACAAGGATTCGCCGGAACGAAATCCAACGAGTCCTGAGCATGGGACCTATCGTGTCCTCAGGGGTGGAGGCTATACGACGACTGGATTGGATATCCGAATTACCAGTAGAAGTAAGATGATGCCTGATTTTAGAGATGAAACCATCGGCTTTCGATGTGCGAGTTCGAAAGGAAAAACGCCTGGAGGCGGAGAGGAAAACACATGAAGAAATTACAGAAAATCAAAGTAGTAGAGGATCAAAAACACGGCCAAAATGATGTTGACAACCATACCAGCCAAAACTATAATGTCGAACACTTTTGAGTTTTTTGTCACATTTTCTCCTGTTGTTTCGTGCGCAAGCGACGAAATCAGATAACATTAGGCCTGGGTACCTGTCAAGAAAACACAATCATTCTGAACTGCCCACCAAACATATTGACCTGGAGTGAAAACTACAATGGCAACACCGGCAACATCTACACCTGACAGTGACATCAAGGTAAAAATTGGCAAGATGATTTTTTATATAACATGTGCTGTTGGTCTATGGTTCTTCTACTGGTTTGCTGGTATTCAATGTCCTTGTTGAGTTGAAGGACATACTCTAACTTCGTTGAAGGCCTGCCGCGCATTTTTATTCATAAATTAGTGCGGTTAGGAGAGGAGAAAGGTGAAATGAGCGCGTTGAATAACCCCGTCATTGCAGTTATCGTCTCTCTTATCATTTCGGTGGCCTATTTTACTCTGGTTGATCATTACCTGATGGACATGCAGGGGCTGGACTACTGGTATCTGTTCCGTCAATAAATAAAAGCCGTGTAGTCAG
This sequence comes from Nitrospira sp., assembly GCA_036984345.1. Taxonomy (GTDB): domain Bacteria; phylum Nitrospirota; class Nitrospiria; order Nitrospirales; family Nitrospiraceae; genus Nitrospira_D. The sequence goes on from BQXA01000030.1 coordinate 17,869, forward strand.
GGCTTCTGAAAAGTTTTTAAATTTAATTCAGTGTATCTAAGGAGGTATTCCATGGGCCTGTTAACCGGCAAGCGCGTATTTTCGATCATGGCGCTGTGCATGATGGTTGGCCTCCTTCTGCTTCCGATCGTCGTGGCTCTGCCTTCGCCGGCAATCGGTGAAGAAGCTTCTGTCGCTGGCGAGGAGGCGAAGAAGGAAGGGGACAAAGTCGAAAAAGGTCGCGATGTTTATTATAAGACCGAAGGTATTGTAGTTGGCGCTCCTGCTCCTAAGACCACGGACGGCCCCAAGGATTATCCGCGGTACAACTTTGAGAGCCGTGTGTTGATCTGGTTTGCCAATCAGCAACATCTTTATTATGGAAGCTTTGTGTTAGCGGTCCCGATCTTCTGCATGATCATCGAGTTCATGGGGGTTGTGACTAAAGATAAGGCGCTTGCGAAGCGGTATGATCAGTTGGCCTATGACTTCATTAAGATCAGTCTGACAGCCTACTCCTTGACGGCTATCCTGGGCGGCATATTAATCTTCACATTTTTGACGCTCTATCCTGCATTTTTCTCATATTTATCGGGAATTTTCCGCCCAGTTATGCACATCTATGCCTTAATGTTCGTGGCGGAGAGTGGAACCCTGTACATCTACTATTATGGCTGGGACAAGATGAAAGAGGGGTTCTTGAAGTGGATTCACTTAAGTATGTCCGTCGTTCTAAATATTATCGGCACTCTGCTTATGTTCTTGGCAAACTCCTGGATCGGCTTCATGATGTCGCCGGCTGGTGTTGATGAGCAAGGTCGGTACCTTGGAAATATTTGGCACGTCATCCATACGGCGTTGTGGAACCCGCTCAACCTTCATCGCATCCTTGGCAATATGGCCTTTGGTGGTGGTGTGGTGGCGGCTTATGCGGCCTACAAGTTCCTGGCGTCAAAGACCGATGAGGATCGAGCTCATTATGACTGGATGGGCTATATAGCAATGGCCCTCGGTGTTGCCTTCTTAATCCCTCTGCCTTTCGCTGGTTACTGGCTGATGCGGGAGGTCTATGCATATCGGCAACAAATGGGCATCACGTTAATGGGCGGATTGCTTGCCTGGCTGTTCATTATTCAGGCCACCATGATCGGCATCCTCTTTCTCAGTACCAACTATTACCTGTGGCAGGCTATGGGGCGGATGCGCGGGGCTGAGAAATATCAGCGCTATATCAAGTATCTCGTGTTTTTGCTAGCAGCCGGCTTTATCGTGTTTATCACTCCCCACACGATGGTCATGACCCCAGCCGAATTAAAGGCCATGGGGGGGCAGCAGCACCCGGTGCTGGGAAATTACGGGGTCATGTCAGCGAAGAATGGGGGCATCAACGTCATTATTACAACCACTGTACTGAGCTTTGTCTGGTATATGCGGGGCAATAAGGTGTCGACTGTCTCGTGGGCAAAGTTTGGCAACATCTTCATGGGCGTTTTCTTTGCCTGCGCATACATTAATATTATCTGGCTTGCCATTTATGGATATTACATCCCGGCAAATGTTCGGGTGGGATTGTCGGTTCCGCAAGTTGCGACCACTCTGTCTTGTTTGTTCTTCATGTTTGCACTCAATAGTGTGATGATGAAGGGAGCGAAACAAATGGGGCCGATAGAATGGGGGAAGATCTCCGCACGATCCCAGTACGCCCTTATCATGTTGGCGACCGCATTTACGTGGATGATGGGATTGATGGGTTATATTCGCTCGTCCGTGCGGCTTTTCTGGCACGTGAATGAGATTATGCGCGACAATTCCCCTTGGGCTTATACCCATACGGTCGGTTTTGCAGCTAATATGATTTCGGCTAACGTGCTCTTTTTCTGGATTAGTATTCTATTTGTCTTTTGGCTTGGTAGCTTGACGGCGAAGAAAGTTCCTGTGGAGTCCAAGGCGGGAATTCCTGGAAGTGTCCCGCAACCCGCTACTAGCCATTAGGAGACGTCTCGTATTGACGGTTGGCTTAACAGTGCAAGGGGCTTCCAGCCCTTCGCTGTAGCTGTAGGAGGTCAAGACCTTGGGTAACTTGATTGCTGAAGCAATATCTATGGGTTGGATGGCTCTCGCCATCATTGCAGGGCTGATGGTGTATTTTCAGGTCTCCATCAGCGATCCTGTAGCAAAAAGGCGTGCCGTGTTTAAAACATTTATCGGGCTTGTCTCTTGTTTGCTCCTATTTATGGCAATCGCCAATTATAAGACTAATTTTTATGGCGAAAGCCGCTTGCTCCCTGTTTCTTTGGTCATGATTACTGTGACAACTTTTGTCATGGCCTTGTATTTCACCAATCTTAGTGCTCTCCTTAAGATCGGTGGGATGATGTTCTTCATCGCTGCGTTTCTTTCTGGTTATGGCAACTGGCTGCCTCAGGTGGAGGGTGGTTTCCCTCCGGTTGAAGAGAAGGTTACGTGGGACACGATGTCCACGCAACAACTGGCAGATAAGGGTGAGGAAATTATCTTCGGGGGTGTTGGGAAGAATAAAGAGCAGGGCGCCATCGGGAAAGGACAATGTCCCTTGTGCCACGCGTTCCATGCAGGAATGCTGGGAGAACGTGCGCCTAACTTATTGGGACTTCCGACCCGTAAGGAACGGTTAGAAGATCCAAAATATTCAAAGGGTGATCCATCGAAGCGTATCTATTCGGTTAAAGAAGCTTTTCCTGGCTCCGGAACTGCTGAAACCGTCCAAGAATATATTGCCGAATCACATGCTTGTCCGAGCTGCTATGTGGTGGAAGGTTATGGCGTAAAGGGAACAAACGATAAAGAAAGTCCAATGCCTGCGATTCATAAGCCGCCAATTTCTCTTAGTCTTCCAGAGCTCGCAGCGGTCGATACCTGGATGTACGTTCGGGAAGGGATGGAGCCTCCTTCGTTTGACGAAATCGTGAAGTCATACGAAAAGTTTGTTCCAGAAGCTGATAGGCCAAAGGAGGCAGATGACAAGCCAGCCGGGGCAACTTCGCTAATGGCTGATGGGTCTGAACCGGTCGAGCAAATTTTTGCGAAGGCACAATGTGTGGCATGTCATACGATCCCTGGAATACCTGGGGCAGTGGGGACTGTCGGTCCCAAGCTTGAAGAGGGCACAACGGCAGTTCAGAGGATTAAGGAGCCCGACTATAAGGGTACTGCTAAAACAGCAACGGACTACATCATGGAGTCTATCATTGACCCCAGCGCCTATGTTGTAAAACCGTTCCCCGACAACACCATGCCGAAAGTATTCGGCCAGAAACTGGGCGCTGGAGCCTTGAAGAAAATAGTCGACTATTTATCGCAAGTGAAAACAGGAGCGCCGCCACCAAAACTCTCATAGTTGAGAGGCGTTTTCTTTTGCGGAGAGTAAAGGGAGTTTCCAGATGAAAGCATTGATGTCACTCGGTGCCTTGATTGGAGTCGCTGGGCTTCTCCTTCTTGGTGGGATGGTTTTTGATGTTGTCCCATCCACGACCATCCGATTGGTGGAAGGGTACATGCCCATGCAGTTGTTGTTCGAGATGGGCTGTTACGTTCTGGGGTTTGCTGGGTTGAGCTACATTCTGAACGCCATGGGGATGGGCATCCCGCGGTTCTGGCAAGGTATTGGATTTTGGGCGTTCTTCATTCTTTACCTCAAGTATCGAGTCTATCCGCCCATTCCGTTCAGTGTGCGAGCGATGTATGGAACGGTGGGGCTGGTCGCTGTGTTTATGTGGCTATCGGCTAATGAGGAGGACTGGAAGAAGTTTAAGCAGCCTATCATGAACGTGCTTGATGCGCAGACTGGTATGAACAAGCTCCTGCGGTATGCCTATCTCGTGATTCTGCCCATTCTCATCGGGGGGTTCTCCTATAACGCGATGATGCCGAAATCGGAGGAGCCGATTGAGTTGCGGACAGTACATCCGGCGCCCCCGGCAAGCACGAAAGTTCATGGTAAGACGTACACGCTTCAGACTTCTCAGAATCCTTATCGTGTTAATCCAGAAGGGAAATACGATCAAGAATATACGAACGCGAATATTGTTGAGCAGGGCATGGGGCGTCTGATGAAGCCCAATGCTAATCCATGGGATGAGAATAGTCAGGGGTATTTGAAATATGTGCGTGAGGGAGGCGAGATCTTTTTCCAAAATTGTCACTTCTGTCATGGAGATAATTTGAATGGTCGTGGTCTCCACGCTTTCGCATTCAATCCAATTCCTGCGAACTTTACAGATCCTGGTACCATCGCACAGCTTCAAGAAACGTTCATCTTCTGGCGTGTTTCGAAAGGTGGTATCGGGTTACCGAATGAAGGATTCCCGTGGGCGTCGGTCATGCCACCATGGGAACAACATCTGACTGTTGATGAGATCTGGAAAGTGATTCTATTTGAGTACTGGCATACTGGTTATTACCCGCGCACATGGGATTAACCACTGATAACAGTGATCGCCAACTTCGAAATTTGTATCCATTAGGAAAGAGGGTAAACATGATGGAGCGTACTACTCAGAAGGCCGGGTTCCTGACGGCTGCTGCCTTCGGAGTCCTTCTAGGCGCCGGCTTTGGAAGTATGGTTGCCTCAGCGCAAGACGTGCCGGAGGGCTTCAAAAAGGGAGATCTGGCGCCACCCCCATCTGCAGAGATGATCGAGGCAGGAAAGCGTGTCTATTTCACCAAGTGTGTCTGGTGCCATGGGGTGGATGGAGCAGGGGATGGGCCAGGAGCGGATCGTTTGTGGCCTAGACCGCGAAACTTCAACCAAGGCACATTCAAAATTCGACACACTGCAAGCGGAGAACTCCCGCTGTTTGACGCGAAAAAACCAACCGAAGGGCAGAACGATCTTTTTGAAACAGTTACCCATGGGTTGCCTGGTTCCGCCATGCCTCCGTGGGAAGGTATCCTGACGGAAGAACAGCGTCTTCAAGTGCTTTCCTTTGTAACGACCGAGCTCGTGAAGGATCGTCAATTTACGGACAAGGAGACGGAAACCCAAACTGTTCTGAAGTTGGGTGAACTTCAGCCGAAACAGGCCACCGAAGAAAGTATCAAGCGCGGTTCGGAGCTTGTTGTGGAAAAGAAATGTGTGGAATGCCACGGGATGGAAGGTCGGGGCGATGGAAATGCCTTCAACCTGAAGGACGACTGGGGATTTTCTATTCAGCCTGCTGACTGGCACAAGTGCTGGAATTTCCGTGGTAGCCGTCAGGATCCTTATAACGTAAGGAATATTTTCCGTACATTCTCAACCGGTGTCAACGGCACACCAATGCCATCCTTTGCTGATAACACGTCGGTTGATGAACGGTGGGATATTGCCAATTTTGTGAATTCGCTCTGCGAGAGAGATGCCCTTGGCAATCCGCTGCCGATCGATCCATTGACTGATAAGCCGAAAATTAATTTCGTGATTCCTTCGGATCCGGTTGAAGGAGAGATCCCAACCGATCTGGAAAATGAGGCCTGGCAGAAGGCGCCAAAGCGATATGTTGCCATGGGCGGTCAAATCACCCACAAGCCACGGAATTTCGTCAATCGGATTGACGATATTTGGGTTCGGTCTCTCTACAATGACCAGCATATCGTCTACCTCGTTGAATGGGATGATCGGACCAAGAGCGTAGCAGAAGGAAAGCTTCCATGGGCTCCGACAGAGGTGAATATCGATGTCAAGGAGCAGGACCCGAAGACCGGCGAGGAAGGTTCGATCGCGGCTCATCAAAACAACTACACAGTCTATAACGATGCCATCGCTATCCAGACTGCGGTGAAATGGAAAGAGTTACCGGCTCCCATTAAGCCACGGTACCTGTTTGGAACCAATGAGCAGTTTCCTGTTGATATTGTGAAGTGGGAAGCTGATGGTTCTCTTCACGCGTTTCTAGGGACTGGCTGGGATCAAGATTTCCAGCAGCGCTATGACTATGAAGAGAACATGAAGCTCCTGAAGGCCGAATGGAAGAATGGCCGCTGGTACGTCATGATTCAACGGCCGGTTGGGAACAAGGAAGATCAGGACTACGACGAGGATACGTTCTTTGAAGTAGGTCAATACATTCCAACCGTATTCTTTGCCTGGGACGGGCATAACGGTGACGCAGGAAGGAAGATGGCGGTATCAGCCTTCTACTATACCTTTATGAACCCACCAATTCCTCAGGAGACATATATCTATCCCGTGGTCATTGCCGTGGGTGTCGTACTTCTTGAAGGATGGGTGTTGACCCGCCGGGCGAATAAAAAGAAGGGGAAGACACTCTAACCTTTCAACAGTAAGGAACTGATAGCAGTTAGATAGGAAGAGGGGGTAGAGCTATCTACCCCCTCTTTTTTTATGGGATGTGTTGTTCACAAAATGATTACCGATGTCGCGGGTGTCCTATTGGCTGGTGGAAAGAGTAGACGGATGGGGCAGGATAAGCGGTTCCTGTCATTCAGGGACCGTCGGCTTTTTGAACATGGGCTCTCGACGTTATGCTCGCTGTTACAGCACGTGTCGATTGTGATTGCGCAAGATAGCCCGTTCCTCTCCGTAAACGTGCCGGTTCTCCGCGATGTTGTGGCTCACTGCGGCAGTCTTGGTGGGCTCTATACGGGCCTGCGAGAAACTTCCACTCCCCATGTGTTCGTTGCGGCATGCGATATGCCATTTCTCAACGTGAATCTGATCCGATACATGATCGGGTTGAAGGAAGAGGCCGATATTATCGTCGCATCTTGGAACAACCGGATCCAGCCAACACACGCCATATATTCCAAACGCTGTGTGCCGGTTTTGGAGGACATGATTCGTAGGCGCCAAGTGAAAATTCAAGATGCATTTCAGCATCCCTCCCTGACTGTACGGCTCATGACAGAAAGTGAAGTGAGGCAAATCGATCCAGAAGGCCGTTCATTCCACAACATTAATAGCCCCGCTGATCTTGAAGCCGCGCGGTTACTTCATGACGATTCGATGGGCTCATGACTTACAATCCGTGAAGGCATCCAGATGAAACGCAATGTTGTGGTGATTCATCCCGGTACTCTGGGGGATGTCCTATTAGCTGTCCCTGCGATCAAGAAAATCACGTCACAGTTCGCTCAACACCACCGCTTGCTCATCGCCCGTGCATCCGTCAGTCGTTTGCTGCAGGAGTGTCGTGTGGTCGATGAATGGATCGCTATCGAGTCGCAGGTATGCTTGGGATTGTTTGGAGGGGTTGGTGAGCAGTCCATTGAATTACGGTCGTATCTCGAGCGATGTGACGCTGCCGTGGCCTGGACCGAGGATGTCGATGGTGCGCTCGATCTCCTTCTGCGGGGATATGGCGTACGGCAGATATGGGTTCAATCACCATTTTCTTCAGCATTGCTGAGGACACATCAGCGCGATCGTTTCCTGGAAATCATCGAGGGAGGCAGCTCAAATGATTTTGAGGAAGAAGTCCTCCACGTTTCCGACCAGCTCATCGAGGAGGGAAGGATTTGTTTAGCAAAGCAGGGAGTTGCGAAGAGGCGATCTCTGGTACTCATTCATCCGGGAAGTGGGAGTATCCACAAGTGTCTAGGGGCTGAGAAGTGGGCCTACGTTATTCAACAGCTGCAGTACCGAGAGATGTCTCCGGTTGTCTTGGAGGGACCTGCTGATCACGATGCGGTGGAGAGGATGCTGAGCTTGCTTAGCATGCAACCGCCGGTCTTGCGGGACCTGAGCCTCTCGCTGGTGGTCGGAGTCCTAGCGCAGACGGACTTGTATGTCGGCAATGATTCAGGCGTCACCCATCTCGCTGCCATTATGGGCGTGCGCACTGTTGTGGTATTTGGCCCCACCGATCCTGATCGATGGGCACCCTCCGGTCGCCATGTGACGATATTACGTGGTGCATCCTGTGTATGTCCCACATGGGATGCGGTGAAGGCCTGCCAAGGGAAGCCTTGTCTTGATGTTAATGCCGAGGAGATTCTGGCAGTGTTAGGAGTTGGAATGTGTGCATGAGTCTCGCAAGTTACTGTAATACAACGATAAACAGCCTTGTCTCTCCATACCCCATGTGTTAGAGTGCCCCGTTCATTTCCTTTTCTAGTAAGGGTGTAGGAGAAGCCTTGTGTCACAAGGTGTTGTACGAGAGAAGGTCGCGACCGCCTTGCTTGGTGCGCTCGACGGCGCGAAGCAAAAGGGACAGTTGAAAGCCACTGCGTGGCCGACGCTGACCCTCGATGCTCCCAAACGGCCGGAATGGGGCGATTTGGCGTCGACGGTGGCCATGTCATTGGCATCCTCCGAACAAAAAGCGCCCCATGATATTGCCCAGATCATCGTGGAAAATCTTTTACAACGGGATCAGCTTTTTGATCGAGTAGAGGTCGTCCGACCCGGTTTTCTGAACCTGACCATCAAGCCTGCTCTCTGGCAGGAAGTGCTTCGTGAAGTGGAACAGCAGGGCAGCCGGTATGGGCACGCCACTATCGGAACCGGCCGTCGAGTGTTGATTGAATATGTCAGCGCCAACCCGACCGGTCCGTTGCATGTCGGCCATGGGAGAGGTGCGGCGGTCGGGCAGGCTGTGATCCGATTGCTGAGAGCGATCGGCTATGACGTCGTGGGCGAGTATTACATCAACGATGCCGGACGGCAGATGAAACTGTTGGGCGCGTCCGTCCATGCACGATACCGCGAGTTGTCCGGAGAGACCAGCCAGTTTCCGGAGGATGGCTATCACGGGACCTATATCACCGAGGTCGCTCAACACATCAAGGAACAGCTGGATCAAGTTGCGGCTGACATGCCTCCTGAGGATCTCGAGACTCGCTGCCGCACGCTTGCATATCACGAGCTCATCGGGCGCATTCGCGATGATCTCACCGTATTTGGAATTGAGATTCAATCCTGGTTCAGTGAGGCCTCGCTCCTGGAGTCGAAGGCCGTTGAACGAGCTCTTGATGAACTCAAGGCTCGCGACCTCTTGTTTGAACAGGACGGCGCATGGTGGTTTCGGTCGTCGAAGTACGGCGACGAGAAAGACCGGGTTGTCAGGAAACAGGACGGGCAATTGACGTATTTGGCCTCCGACATTGCATATCACCATGACAAGTTGCGACGCGGATACGACCTTTTGATTGACGTGTTGGGTGCCGATCATCATGGGTACATTCATCGTATGGAAGCCGTGATGCAAGCCTATGGACATCCGAAAGAGCGTCTCCAAGTGGTACTGGTCCAGTTGGTCAAGCTCTTGAGGGGTGGAGCCGAAGTGAAGATGTCCAAGCGGACCGGTGAATTCATTACTATGCGGGAAGTCATCGACGAAGTTGGGGCGGACGCCGCGAAGTTCTATTTTCTCATGCGCGATTCCAAGACCCATTTGGAATTCGACCTCGAGTTGGCGAAGCAGCGGTCCGCGGATAATCCCGTGTACTATGTTCAGTATGCGCATGCCAGAATATGTAGCCTCTGGCGTGTGGCTTCCGAACGGGGTATCGCTCGCCCAACTGCGAATGCGACGGACCTCACCGTCTTAACGGATCCTGATGAATTGGGGCTGATCAAAAAACTGTCCGCTTACCCTGAAGTGATTCGAGCCAGTGCGTTGGCGTTTGAGCCGCATCGTGTGACCTACTACCTCCAACAATTGGCCGCGCAGCTGCATACGTTTTATAACAAGCATCGGGTGTTGCCCCCAATGCCCGATCAAGAGCGTGACGAACCAGCATCTTCGGAAATCCTCTCGCCTCAACGGACTGCAGCCAGGCTCGTGCTGATGGGATCTGTTCAGCAGGTCCTGAGAAATGGGCTCGAAGTCCTTGGTATTTCAGCACCTGAGCACATGTAGTCGATGAGATGCTACGCGAGATGACACGCTATCACGTTGACCAGCCGGATCCGCATTGCAAGGGCCGTGTCGGGTTGCTGACGACCGGCCATGCGAAGATCGACACGCCGACCTTCATGCCGGTAGGATCCTTGGGGCCTGTGAAGGGACTCGAGTCGGATGAGCTCCAGCAGTTGGGGTTTCATCTCATCCTGAACAATGCGTATCATCTGTTCTTGCGACCCGGGCACCAGGTCGTGGCCGACATGGGAGGGCTCCATGCCTTTACTGGGTGGCCGGGGGCCATCCTGACGGATAGTGGGGGGTTCCAAATCTTCAGTTTGGCAAAATTGTGCGAGATTACGGATGATGGCGTCACCTTTCAGTCACACATCGATGGGTCGACACATTTCATTTCGCCTGAAAGAGCGATAGAGATTCAGGAGTCGTTAGGGGCCGATATCATCATGGTGTTGGATCAGTGTGTCGCATTGCCGGCTGACCGAGCCGTGATTCAAGACAGCGTACGGCGCACCAAACTGTGGGCTGAGCGTTGCCAATCAGTGCGACGTAGGACCGATCAGGCCCTATTCGGCATCGTCCAAGGAGGATTGGAAGCCGATTTTCGTGTTGCTTCAGCACGGGAGCTCGTGGCATTAGGGTTCGAGGGCTACGCAATCGGGGGACTGTCGGTCGGAGAAGGGAAAGCCGACATGTACGCGATGCTCGATATCACGGTTCCCGAGTTGCCGGAGCAGAAGCCTCGGTACCTCATGGGCGTCGGGCTTCCTGAAGATCTGGTCGAAGGGGTCGCCCGGGGGATCGATCTGTTCGATTGTGTTGTCCCGTCCCGTCACGGAAGAACGGGCTCGTTGTTTACCGCATCGGGTCGAGTAGTCATCAAACAGGCACGGTATGCCCATGATGAACGACCGATCGATGTTGAGTGCGGATGCCCTGTTTGCCGTCGGTACTCACGCGCGTATTTGCACCACTTGTTCCTGGTTAAAGAAATGCTTGGAGTTCGGCTGAATACGATCCACAACCTTTGGTATTTTTCGGAGTTAATGCGCCAGATACGGGAAGCCTTAGCGGAGCGAAGGTTTACGGCATTCCGTGAGATGTTCTACCGCAATCGTGACCGACAGGCGAATCGGCCTGCTTCCTCGGAGGGCGAGCGGGAGCGGCATGAGGAATGTCATGGCAGCTTTCATACATAGAAGGGGACTTGTTCGATGTTGATGGAATCAATCGCATGGGCACAAGGGACGGGTGGAGGTGGCTCAGCTGCCACTGGAGGGGCAGGGGGAGTCCTGTCGCTGGTTCCGTTTCTTTTAATCTTTATCATTTTCTACTTTCTGCTGATCAGGCCGCAGCAGCAAAAACAAAAGCAACAACGGGCCTTGCTGGATGCGTTGAAGAAGGGTGACAAAGTCATCACGACGTCGGGGATCTGGGGCACGATCACGAATCTTGGGAAGGAAACGGTCACCGTTCAAATCGCTGACAACACCAAGGTTAAGATGCAGCGCGACAATATCTCGCGACTGCGCGGGGAAGACGACGAGAAAGACTAAGGATCTGTCGGCCACACGGGACAAGAGGTTGCAGACGAGATGAAAAAAGTAGGCGGGCGTTTGTGGTTGTTGACGTTGGTGATTGTTGCATCGGTGGTCTCTTTTCTGCCGTCGTATCAACCGGCCTATCATGCGATGCCGAGTTGGTTGAAGGAGCTATTGCCGAATAAGGGCATCACGCTGGGACTCGATTTGCAGGGCGGCATTCATATGGTGCTGGAGGTGGATGAGGACCGTGCCGTGGAGATTGCGGTCGACCGTTCTGTGACGGCTCTCCAGGACCTTATCGCCGAAAAAGGCCTTGCCATTGAATCGACGAAGAGAACGGCTCATGACCAAATCACGATTCTGGCGAAGGATGCCGACGCGAATACGGCGGTCAAGAAATTGGTCGATAACTTCCCCATCTTTGTTGAGAGGGACTCAGCGGGGTCGGCCACGGCTACGATTTGGGAGCTGCACGAGGCGGAAACAAAACGGATTAAAGATTCGGCGATCAACCAAGCACTGGAAACCATTCGTAACCGGATCGATCAATTCGGCGTCACCGAGCCTATCGTACAGCGACAGGGGTTGAAGCAGATCGTCGTCCAGCTTCCGGGTGTGAAAGACCCAAAGCGTGCCAAAGGTCTTATTAAGGAAACGGCGTTGCTTGAATTCAAAATGCTGGATGAGGATATCCGGCTTGACTTGCCTGCGCGCGTGATGAAGGACAAGGAGGCTGAGGTGCTTCAGGAGTTTGCGAGCAAGCTCCCTGAGGAAGACCAAATCCTGTTCGAGCGTGTGGTTGATAAGGATACCGGCGTCGAGTTTCGCATGCCGTATGTCGTGAAAAGGCGAGTGATGCTGACGGGCGACGTGTTGAGCGATGCACGGGTGGCCATCGGCCAGTTCAACGATCCCTATGTATCCATCACGTTCGATTCAAAGGGTGGACAGGAATTCGAACGGATTACCGGGGAGAACGTGAAGAAGCGCATGGCCGTCGTCCTAGACAGCACGATCTATTCGGCACCGGTCATCCAGGAACGTATTGCTGGAGGGCGTGCCCAGATTACCGGGACCTTCACCACACAGGAGGCCAACGATCTGGCGATTGTGCTCCGAGCCGGTGCCCTGCCGGCACCGCTCAAGATCGTGCAAGATCTTACGGTCGGTCCATCGCTTGGGCAGGATTCTATCGATAAAGGCGTCCGGGCCACATTGATTGCAGGGATCCTGGTGGTCGTGTTCATGGTGGTCTACTACCGCTTGTCCGGCCTGATCGCGGACTTTGCGTTGATCCTGAATCTCCTGTGCCTGATGGGAGCCTTGTCTGCATTGACTGCGACGCTGACCCTCCCTGGTATCGCCGGTATCGTGTTGACGATTGGGATGGGTGTGGATTCGAACGTACTGATTTTTGAACGCATCCGTGAGGAACTTCGGGGCGGGAAAGCCGCACGATCGGCGATTGATGCAGGGTATGACAAGGCATTACTGACGATCATCGACTCACACGTGACCACGTTGATCACGGGGGTCGCCCTGTTTCTATTCGGGACCGGCCCGATCAAGGGATTTGCGGTGACATTGTGTCTCGGTATTGCAATCAATCTGTTCACCGCATTGGTCGGCACCAAAGTCATCTTTGATCTGTTGCATAAGAAGCAAAAGGTGGAAGCGCTGAGCATTTAGTGACGACTTCCTCGACGATACCTGTACAGGGGCAGACGAAGGGCCAGCCAAAGGGAGCGCGTATGTTAGAGATACTCGGGAAGACCAATATTGACTTCATGGGCAAACGGAAGTTCGCATTTCTCTTTTCAGGCGTGATGGTGTTACTCGGCCTCATTGCCCTCGCTCAGATTGGATGGGGGTCAGCAAATCTGGGCATCGATTTCGCCGGTGGGACGGCTGTTCAACTGAAGTTCGAGGAACCGATCAGAATCGATGAAGCTCGTAAGGCCTTGGAAGCCAATGGGTTGGGCAACGCGGAGTTGCAGGAATTCGGACAGGACAATAAGTTGCTTATCCGAGTGAAGGCTTCAACGACGATCGAGGAGAAAGTCGCGGAACGTGTGGTGGAGATCTTCGGCAAGGAGTTCCCCAGTCACAAATTCGTGGTGGACTCAACGACCGAGATCGGTCCGACCATCGGCAAGAAACTTCAAGAAGACGCGCTTGTGGCCATCGTCATCTCTTTTGCCGGCATTATCATGTACATTGCGGCGCGATTCGAACTCCGGTTCGGCGTGGCTGCCGCATTGGCCACATTTCACGACGTCTTAGCTGTAGTCGGGGCCTTCTACATATTGGATAAGGAAATCACGCTTCTGATCGTCACGGCACTCTTGACGCTTGCGGGGTACTCGTTGACGGACACGGTGGTTGTCTTTGACCGGATCAGAGAGAATCTCAAGTCGCGCCGACGCGAGAGCGAAGAAGCCACGATCAATACGGCCGTGAATCAGGTCCTAAGCCGCACGATCGTGACGAGCTTGACGGTGGTGCTCGTCCTTATTCCACTGACCCTGACGGGAGGAGAAGTTCTGCACGACTTCTCATTGGCACTTCTCTGGGGTGTTATCTTCGGCACATATTCGTCCGTGTTCGTCGCCAGCCCTCTCTTATTGTTGTGGCCAGGCGCGCAGGGCCGACTCTTGAAACGCCGCTGAGTGAATGGTGGAATAAGAGGCTTACGTGTCGTGCGAGCCTGGTGTGTCGTCGTTGTTGAGCTGACTGGCGCGGTGCATGTTATTTGAAACGCCGACACAAAGCCGACAAGGGAACACGGCCATAGAGCCTTCGAATCTCTTCCTGGTGTAGGTATGATACCCTGGAGCCGGTCTTACAGTCTCCAGCAGAAGATCATCGCAGCAATTGTGATGGTCGGCCTCCTGCCACTCGTCCTCCTCTTGATTCTGATCTATGTCGAAGAACGCCGCGCCTTGCGTGAGTCCACGGGGGCGAATTTCAAGGAGGCGGCTGTCGAAGCGGCTCGTCGGATCGAATCGCACGTGAGCCGGAGTATCAATGAGGCTCAGCAGCTCGCCACCACCCCCTTTCTCCGCACCGCCGTTTCGGAAGCCAACCGCACTTATGAAGGGAAAGATGAGCGGAGCATTTCGGAGATGATCCATGATTGGCAGCAGCGCTGGAAACAACGAGATAAGCGCAGTGAGTTTCCGCTCTTCGTCAACCAAATCGTCACCAATTACTTGATCCGGTGGCACGAGATTCGAAAGTCGGATTATGTGGGCATCTTGATCACCGACGCACAGGGAGCCTTGGTCGTCAGTTCCATCCCGCAGGTGGAATATTCCTATGCAAAAACCGCGTGGTGGCAAGCGGTGGTCAAGGCAGGTAGTCAGCAACCATATGTGAGTGACATCGCATTCGATCCGGCCTTCGGGACTCACGTCGTCGTTGTGGCGGGGCCGATTCTTGATGAGCAACGTCACGGCGTGATCGGGGCGGTGACTATTCTGCTTCGGCGCGACACGCTGTTTCAGTCCATTACGGAAGGGTCGTTCGGTACGACGGGTCATGCCATTCTTTTTGCTTCGGATGGTGGAGCGCTGATTTGTCCGGTCCTCGGGCCAGAAGCCCATTCCGTCGATGCCAAGCTTCTCATCGCACTGGATGCCGTGAAGCCGGGATGGATGGTGGTGGACGACGATTCACACGGTCATGCGCAAGCGCTCATTGGGCATGCTCCAGTGCGCTTCGCTGATCGTCTTGCGAACGGCAGTCTGGGCGAAAAACGCTGGATTACCGTCGTGCGTCAGGATCCAGTGGAAACCTTTGCCCCGCTGGATGAGCTGATCGTCAAGATTGTGGTGTTTGGAGTGCTGGTGTTGATCGGGCTTGGAGCGATTGGAATCTTCGCAGCTCGCCGGATCGCACAGCCCATTCAGTTGCTCCAGGATGGGGTTCAGCAGATCGGGAGCGGTCGCTTGGAACAGCGACTCGACCTGCGAACCGGAGATGAGATCGAACGACTCGCCGGTGCGTTCAATCACATGGCCGCCAACCTTCAACGCTCGTTCGGTCAGCTGGAACAGCGGGTAACAGAGGTTCGGCAGTTGGAGGAGAAATATCGGGATCTCATCGAACATGCTCCCATCATGATTTGCCAACTGGATCGAGGCGGTCGGCTCGTGCATGTCAATAAAACTGGTCTCGACAAGCTTGGATATCCGCATGACGAAATCTTGGGCGTGCAACTCTGGAACCTCGTTCCTGACGGACAAGAATCGAAGGTGCTGCACTATCTTGAGCAGCTCGTCAGCCGCGGACAAAGCTCGATCGAAACGATGTTGCTGGCGAAGGATGGCCGTCGGATCGATGTCGAGATTCATGCAACGGCACTGATCGATCATGATCGAGGGGGGTTGGTGCATTCGCGTGCGTTCGTCCGGGACGTGACCGAACGGCGTCGCTTAGAACAGGAGTTGCAGCGATACACCGAAGGGTTGGAACAGGCGATATCTGAACGGACCAAGGAGCTGACGACGTCCCAGGCGCGGTACAAGGCCCTGTTCGATTTTGTGGCCGATTCCGTGTTCATGGTGAAGCCAACCGGGACGGTAGTTGCCGTGAATCAGCGGGAGGCGCAAGTGCTGGGCTATGTCGAATCGGATATTATCGGAAGCAATATCCTTGAGATCATTCCCACGGAGTACCATCAGACTTTTACCGGGTGGTTGTCTGATGTGATCTCGCAGGAGGGGCGGGTGCCTACGCAGGAAATTGCAGTGTACCACCAGGATCGGCACGAGATGGCGGTAGAAATGGACTTGATTCGGGTGAGTGAAACCGATCCATTGCTCGTCATGGTGCAACTGCGCGATATTACTGATCGGAAAAAGCTTCAACACCAGCTGCAATCGTACCGCGAAGATCTCGAATTGAAAGTGAGGGAACGCACGAGGGAAATCGAAGAGACCAAACAGTATTTGGAAAATCTGCTTGAGAATGCCAATGACGTCATCTATATCCTCGATCTGGACCAGCACTTTACCTACGTCAATAGCAAGATCAATGCGTGGGGCTATCGCAAAGATGACTTAGTCGGGCGCCCGTATCTCTCCCTCTTGTCTCGGCGTCATCGGGGACGCCGACTGAAGAACACCTTGGATATCGGTGCGAAGCAGGTCTATGAAGTCGAAGTCGTGACACGACTGGGAGAACCGCGTACCGTGATGGTCAGCGTGTCTCCCTTGCATGGGGTCGACGGTGAGATTCTCGGCGTGCTTGGCATCGCACGTGATATGACGGAGACAAAAAAGCTGGAGCGACAAATCCGAAATGCGGAAAAACTGGCGTCCATCGGGAAACTTGCCGCGGGTGTGGCGCATGAAATCAATAATCCCCTCGGAGGGATCTTGAATTGTCTCTATAACCTTCGAAAGGGAACGTTGACGGCCGCGCGCCAAGAGGAATATTGGGCCTCCATGGAATATGGAGTCCGGCGCGTTCAGAAGATCGTTCGGCAGTTACTCGATTTTTCACAGCAGCATGAGCCGGAATTCAGCCCGACCGATATCAATCGCATCGTGGAACAGGTGCTGGTCCTGACGACCCATCTCTTTGGTCCCAATCAAATCCGCTTGGAGGTGTTTCCCGGTCAGGAGTTACCGAGTGTCATGGTTGATCGACATATGATCGAACAGGTCTTGATGAACCTTATTCTGAACGCCGTACAGGCTATGAAACATGGGGGAACCCTGACGATCAGGACCTCCGTGGTTGAGGGAGTGTGCCGTGTGGATGTGACGGATACCGGGTCGGGGATTCCCGCGTCCATCCTTCCGCGTATCTTTGATCCGTTTTTTACGACCAAAGGAGAAGGGGAGGGGACGGGGCTGGGGTTATCGGTCAATCTCGGTATTGCGGAGCGCCATGGTGGAAAAATCCTGGTGGAGAGTGAGGTCGGCAAAGGAACGACGTTCACACTCTGCTTGCCGGTGTCTCGCGTGCGCTCCCTTGCGGAGAGGGAAGTATGAAGGGGCTGAATCTTTTACTGGTGGACGATGAGCCGTTGATGCGTCTCTCGATGCTGGATGCGTTGGAGGATGTGGGTTGCAACGTTCAGGCGGCATCGACAGGTACGGAAGGGATTGAAGCGCTTCGCGCGAAGGCGTTTGACTTGGTTATTACCGACCTTCGTTTGCCGGGGGCCGATGGGTTGGCGGTTCTCAAGACGGCGAAAGAAAAGGATTCGCTGACGGAGGTGCTCGTCATCACCGCCCATGGCTCTGTGGAAACAGCCGTAGGGGCCATGAAGCTGGGTGCCTTCGATTACGTCACGAAACCCTTTCAGATGGATGAATTACTGTTGATCGTCGAACGGATCGGTGCGGTAATTGCCTTGCGCCGAGAGAATCAGGATCTCAAGCGTCAACTCGAAGACAAGTTTTGCTTCAATGGCATCTTAGGGGCCAACAGCCACATGCGGGCCGTCCTCGAAAAGATTAAGTTGGTCGCGGAGACCGACTCGACGGTGCTGATCGTCGGAGAGAGCGGAACCGGTAAGGAACTTGTCGCGAACGCATTGCATCAGAACAGCTTCCGGCGGGGGGCTCCGTTGATCAAAGTGAGCTGTGCGGCCTTGCCGGAGACGCTGCTGGAGGCTGAACTGTTCGGTCATGAGAGGGGTGCGTTCACAGGCGCACTACGTCAACGGCGAGGTCGTTTCGAAATGGCCAACCGAGGCACTCTGTTCCTTGACGAGATCGGCGAAATCTCGCCGGTCGTGCAAGTGAAACTCTTGCGCGTCCTGCAGGAACGGACGTTTGAACGGGTCGGGAGCAATGAGACGATCGAAGCGGATGTGCGGCTTGTGTGTGCCACGCAAAAAGACCTGCGCAAAGAAGTGGCGCAGGGTCGGTTCAGAGAAGACCTCTTTTATCGCCTCAACGTCGTGCCGATCGTAGTTCCACCGCTCCGGCAACGTCAGGAAGACATCATGGTCATCGCTCAACATGTCCTGGAAACGTGCTCGGAGAAGCTGAACAAACTGTTGCGTGGGTTCTCGCAGCCAGCTCGTGAGTTGTTGCTTCGCTATTCCTACCCTGGGAATGTGCGAGAGCTTGAGAACATGGTCGAACGAGCCGTGGCGCTGAGCCGGGACCGAGCGACCGTGCAACCGGCAGATCTGTGTGGTTTCCAATCCTGCCCCTATCTGGGTGGGACGCCGCAGGAATCTTGCGGCTTTTGCAGCGAAGGCTTAACCGGAGGGCCAAAGAAAAGGGATACGGCTCTCACCTCGCTGGCTGCGGCGCGAGAAGGATTCGAGAAGGAGTATATCATCTCGGTACTGGAGCGAGTGGACGGAAGTCGCACGACCGCATCGAAGGTCTTGGGGTTGTCCAGAAAGGCGCTCTGGGAGAAGTGCAAACGCTACGGGATTCCCTCGGCGCACAGTGACGGTGAAGAGGAGCTCTAGTGGTGGCACGATGACGAGGAAGCATTGGAGTAGTACGGTATGCAAGGTCATGTCAGATTTGTAGGAGGGTCTTGACGATGAATATACGGAATCGAATCATCACTGTCTCATTGGGGGTCGTTCTTTGTACCGGCGTGGTCTGTGCCGCCGAACCGATTGAAGTGGAACAGTTTGTTAAGGCACGGATCGAGATCGGTGAAATGATGACGAATTATTTCAAAGATGGGTCGGGGTATGGTGACGGCCAGCGCCCATCCCAGGAACAGATGCGCCAAATGGGTGCGGATATCAATGCCAAGCTCACCGCGCTCTTGGCAAAACACGATCTGACGCTCGATCAATATCGCCAACGTAGTCCGGAGGTTTTTGCGGATGATGCGGCGGTCAAACAGTATCTCAGTGAGCATCCGGACCTCAAACAGCGGTACGAAGCCCTTCCGCTCGACCGGATGGGGCGTGGTGGGAGTACAGGACGGGGATATTAGGCCGATCAGCGATCAATGAGAAGGCAATATCTCCATCTGCGGTTCGGCAACAAGTCTGCGATCGAATAGGCCTTGGTTATGGAGTACAGACATCTCGGGCGGTCAGGGTTGAAGGTGAGTCGGCTCTGTCTGGGGACCATGAATTTTGGGCCGCACACGACGGAGCCTGATAGCTTTGCCATGATGGACCGCGCGTTGGAGCTCGGTCTCAACTTTTTCGATACCGCCAATGTCTATGGCTGGAAACTCGGTGAGGGATGGACCGAGCAGATCGTCGGTCGATGGCTTTCACAAGATGGAGGTCGTCGGGACAAGGTGGTCTTAGCCACCAAGGTGTATGGCCGGATGGGCGAGTGGCCGAATCAATCTCATCTGTCTGCCCGCCATATCAAACGTGCCTGCGAGGAGAGTCTCCGTCGGTTACGGACTGACTGGATCGATGTCTATCAAATGCATCATGTGGACCGAGCAACGCCCTGGGAAGAAATCTGGCAAGCGATGGAGCAGTTAGTCAGGGAAGGGAAAGTGGTGTATGTCGGTAGCAGTAATTTCGCGGGATGGCATTTGGCGCAAGCCCAAGAGGCTGCCCGCAACAGGAACTTCTTGGGGCTGGTGTCTGAGCAGAGTCTGTATAATCTAACCGATCGGATGATTGAGCTGGAAGTCATCCCTGCCTGTGAGGCCTACGGTCTTGGTCTCATCCCATGGAGTCCACTGGGGCGAGGGTTGCTAGCCGGTGGGTTGGGCTCTGCAGAGAGAGGGCGTCGAGCTGATGCAGAGTTGAAACGAGAGGTCACCAAGTTTCGTCCTAAACTCGAAGCCTATGAAGCGCTGTGTGAACGGATGGGCGAACAACCGGCTGATGTGGCGCTGGCCTGGCTTCTGCACCAACCAGTCGTCACCTCGCCGATCATTGGGCCTCGCACGATGGAGCAACTGGATGGGGCCATGCGGGCCCTGAGTCTTTCGCTTGATAACGACATGCTGACACAGTTGGACGACATCTTTCCTGGGCCTGGTGGAACGGCACCGGAGGCCTACGCCTGGTAGTCCGTTTCTGACTCGAGATTCCTATTCTCACCGCTCTTCTGTCTGGGAACCCCAAAGCATTAGCTGGAATAGAGACTCGCACGAGGTCACTCGAATCCCAATGGCCGTTTGTCTTGCCCGGCAATCCCATGTGGAGTGTGCGAATTGCTATATGGCCCTGTGGTCGGGACGTTAGTCTCGGGAGATTTTTCACGGCTAACGGAGTCTTCTTTTTGGAACATAGCTCTTGACAGTTTCAAAACTCCGCTCCCATTGCTGTGAAACTTCATCCACAGGAAAATGATATACCTGTGGATAGTGATCCGAGTGATGGGTTTACTGGAAGTTCTTAAAAAGAAGGCCCTACTATGGCAATGGATATTACTAGGAATATGCAGAATGCCTGGTATGACACACCTGTCACACTATTAGTTGTGGCTTAAATAATACGGAGCGGATGCCTAAAAAATAGGCAGTTTGGTACATAACCACGTCATTGGTGCAGGATTTCGTGAAAATGGCGATCTGTTCACAATGTTATCCACAGAAGATGTGGAGCAAGAATTTCTATGCCAACCCGTTATCTTGTCTTGTTGCCCGTCAACATGTGATGCCTCTTGCAAGGAGTCGTTTGCTAGAAAGTGAGAGAAGGGACCATCGCTGAAAGGCGCCCAAGGAGGGACGTAGGAGTTGTTTAGATTGAGGAAGGAGTTGTCATGCGTCGAAGGGGGCATTCCTCTGCTTCCACGTGGTACCTCAGCCAACGACTAGGTTGTTGGATTGCCGACGGTCGGTCTTCCCTTGGGCACAGACTGAATGGTAAGCGCATAACTGGAACTGCTTGGGGCTGGTCCACGGCCTTGGTAGTACCGCACCGGAAGCCTGCATCTGGTAACAGCAGATCAGTCACAGGTCTGTGATAAGGCTGTATCGCCACCGGCGAGTTCCTCGGGTGGCTGAGGATAGAGTTTCGAGAGTCGTTCGATGAGAGGCTTGGCTTCTGGGGTACTGGCACGTGTCGGCTCGCTGGGGGCATGGTCCCAAGCCAAGATCTGAATCCCTGCTTCGGTAAGCCCTGCACGTATCATTTCGACCATTGCCTCAACCGTAAGCTCGGTCCAGGGTCGGAGGTCCAGGATCCGATCTTCGGGTCTGCGAGGCGGAGGAGTTTCATGAATGAGGGTCCAACAGCGGTTGAAAATCGTGGTGCGGAGAGATTGAGGGACATTCAGCGTAGTCAAGCGAGATGTGCAGAGCGCCGTCACAAATAGGACGAACTGAAGGTCAGGCATATTGGGGCGATGGATGTCGAGTGTCTGCATGTCTTCTTCAGCGCTTTCCTCTCAGATCAACAACAGGGCCCATCGGCTGAGAGGTAGAAGATTCGAGCAAGGTATCTGAGTCTTCCTGGGAATCTTCCACCCCTAGCCAGATGATCACACGTTTGTGATAGCCGCTACCGGCTTCTGGGCGAATTCCTTGTACCCATACCGCTCGGTTAAATAGGCCTTGGCGTCCTCACTGACATATTCGGCAAACTTATATCGGTCATCCTCGACAGCCTTCGCATCAGCCATGACCTGATCGGTCGGGATCGCATACTCGATATTGCAGGATGTATAGGCCTGAATATAGGTCGGACCGACTTCGCGGGCGATCAGCACGGCCTTCTTGATGCAACTTTCCACTCGGCGCGGATTATTCGGTACGACGGTGGCGATGTAGGCGCATCCGGCAATCTTGGCCATGGCGACCATATCCATTTTCTCAAACTTCTTGCCGAGCGGGGCCATCTTCAGCACCGCTCCTCTGGTCGTCATGCCGCTTTCTTGTCCGCCGGTATTCCCGTATACTTCATTGTCCAGCATGATGGTCGTAAACCGTTCTTTCCTGAACCAGGAATGGAGGACCTGCTGGAATCCGATGTCGGCGGTACCCCCATCACCGGCCATCACGACGACATCCTTGGGCTTGTCGCCGAAACGAATCCGCAATCCGCGCGACAACCCACTGGCGACGCCGTTCTGGTCCCCATAGTTGCCGTACACAAATGGAATGGCCGCCTGTGAAATGGCCAGTCGGCCGCATCCAGCCGTCCCGACGGTAATTGTGTCTTCGGGATTCGGGAATGCGACGATGGCGAGCCGGATGAACAGGGTCATCGCACAGCCGGCGCACATGGGATGCTCTTCGAGGATTTCTTTGAAATTGCCCATCTGAGACACGGTCGTCTTCTTCCCGAAGGGCCCGTGCTCCACCATATCCCGATATTCTTTCGGCATGAAGGATTCGAATCCTGGTGAAAATTTTACATAGTCGAGACTCATATGGGACCTCACTTTCACTGTTGTCCGCAGTTGCGGTGGTGATCGAGAAACTTGCTTATGCACCCAACTAGGGTGTCACTGCTCTATCTGTCTGTCAGCCTCATCCGCCGCGTCCAGCCAGCACGCCGGATCGCATCCCGATGGCTTTTTTGACTTCCTCGACGATCACTTCCGGCGGCAAGGTCATGCCGCCGCAGACGCGCGGTCCGGCGACGACTCGCTCGCTTCGGGGGATCGTGGCTTTGATTTCTTTGGCCATCCATCCGATGACATTGAACTCAGGCACGATGATGTGCGACGCATGTTTGGTCGCCTCGCGAAGCTCTTCTTCCGGCCATGGGCGCAAGGTCTTGACCTTCACGAGTCCCACGCGCACCCCCTCATCGGCCAGCAGACGGATGGCTTCCCGTCCCTGGGAGACGGCGGTCCCCGAGGAGATAATAAGGACGGAGGCGTCGCCGTCTTCAACCTCGATCAAGCCGTCCAGCCACGCGATCGTGTGCTTTCTTGACCGTTCCGCGGCGGCCCAGACTTCCTGTTGCCAACTCGCGTGCGTGGCGTAGCTGATGTAGTTGCTCTTCATCACGAAGGGATCGCGCATCATCCGGACCGGGGGACATTCCATATCCATGCAGGGGACCGGTGAACGATAGGGATCATAGGGGGGCAGGCACATGTCGACCGGTGTCAGGTCGACGACGTCTTTCGTATGGGTCACGAAGAAACCGTCGCAACAGAGGGCCAAGGGCAAATGCACGTCCGGCTCTTCCGACACCATGTAGCCCTTGAGAATCCAGTCGTAAAAATCCTGTGCGGTTTCCGCATGCCAGACGAGCATGCCCGTGTTCATGAGGTAGGCGATCTCAATGGTATCCGGCTGGATCGACAAGGGGGAATTGATGCCGCGGCAGGTCACAATACATTGGATCGGTAACCGGGATCCGGCCCACATCGGAAAATTTTCCATGGCCCGCATGGTGCCCGGCCCGGCGGTGGTGGTGAAGACACGGGCCCCACCAAAGGCGGCGCCGGCGCACTGCGACATGACCGCAAATTCGCTCTCCCCGCGGAAATAGTCGCCGATATAGCCCTCAGCAAACAGTTCGCCGCAGAGAGCAGCTGCCTCACTCTGGGGTGTAATGGGATAGGCCACCATCACATCGACGTTCGCGCGCCTGACGGCCTCCTTAATGACTTCGCTGCCGGTAAAAAACGACGGCGTGCGCGGTGCCTCGTTCAGCATCACACGTGGATCTGTGATGACTTGACCCTTCTTATTCGTGGTTCCGATGATGACTGGATCGCTCATAGCTGGCTCCCTCCCTATCGACGTCGGTGGCCGACGATCCGGCACACCCTGTGATGATCTTAAGCGCTGAATGAACTGCCGCACCCACAGGTCGTCTTAGCTTGCGGGTTCTTGATCGCAAAGCCGGAGCCTTGCACGCTGTCCAAGTAGTCGACTTCGCAGCCGGCCAACAGCGGGGCGCTCTGGGAGTCCATGATGACCTTGACGTCGCCCTTTTCAATGACCGTGTCGTCTTCGCTCATGGCGGACTCGAAACTCATTCCGTACTGGTAGCCATGGCAGCCACCACCTTTCACGTAGACACGCAGGCCGACCGTGTCTTTCTCCTCCTGCATGAGCTCCCGAATTTTTCCTTCTGCCGTCGGTGTAATGGTAATCATGGTGTTGCTCCCTATATCTGCATTGACTGATGTGATCGATAAACCTCAGTTCCACTCCTGTGTGGAGGACACCACTGCTACCCCACGCGTTATCGTCGCTTGGACATAGGGCGTCTACAGAGGTCATTCGAGGAACATGCGGCGCAAAAGCGGCGGAGACCAGGGGAATCGGTCGCGCAGGAAAGGGAGTGAGAGAACGTGACGCGCGAGGATAGGACGGTCGGCGTGGCTCAATACGTCATAGCATCACCCTGGGCGCATTAGGCGTCAGAGTCAAGCGTTATTAAGGGAAAGGAGATGAAATGCACGGTGCCGGAGGCAGTCACCATTCTACAGCTGCTGTATTCTGCCGCTGCAACGTGCCAGGAACGTTGAACTATTTAGTCCTGCAGTGCATAGCTTGCACTCGATATAACGTTTGATGTCGAATTGGGTCGGGAGGTTCGTTTGAAACACGGACAGGGTTGACCGTCCTGGATGCCCGCTATCGGCCAATAGCCGACATTAGCAAACGGTCAGGTTCAGTTTGCAGGACGCCTAGCCCGTTGGGCCAGCACGATCCATACACCACCCAGTGTTGCGAGAGAGGCTATCAGAAGTCGTAGAGTAATTTGTTCCGAGAGGAACACGACGCCCCCGAAAGCAGCGATTGCCGGGACAGACAGTTGCACGGTGGCTGCATGTGCAGCCAAAAGACCACGCAGTGCTGCATACCATATGACATAACCCAAACCAGATGTGAGAGATCCAGAGATCGCGGCCAAAACCAGTCCGGTCGGAGAAATGTGAAACTCGCCACTGAAAAATAAACTAACCATGATCACGAACGGCACCGAGTAGATGAAATTATTTGCAGTAGCTTCCACGGGATGCCTCACGTTCCTACCTAGTAGAGAATAGCAGCCCCAGGCGACCCCGGAGATAGCCATGAGGCCAGCACCCATCGGATCGGGCGCTGTGAGGCCCGGTGACACGAGATAGACCAGACCGAATAAGGCCAAGATTAATCCGGCCCATGACACTAACCGAAAACGCTCGCCGCCTCGGAGCGCGGCGCCAAACATGGTCAGTTGAACTGCGCCAAACAGGATCAATGCGCCTGTTCCGGCGCTTAGTGAGAGATACGCGAATGAAAAACAGACCATGTAGGTAACAAGCATGGCGGCAGAACGCCAGTCAGTCGAAGTGTGGCCGCAGATTCGCCAGCGAGGTAGCACGATGATAATCAACATCGCCGCGCCCGAGATTACTCTGACAGTGGCAAAACTTGCGGCGTCAATGAGTTCCTGTCCCAATGCGAGACGGCATAGCAGAGAATTGGCTGCGAAGGCCAACATCGCAACAAGTGTTAGCCATAATGTGCTCATGGCCACTGCACTGAAGTTCTCCGAAGGAAGACTGGTCACTGGCTTCGGCGTTAGGTCGATCCCTGTAGGATTATAGCCGACCCGCCGAGTGTCGGCTTGGGGTTCAGGACTGCCATCGGCCACATGCAGAAGTTCGTCGGCAACGTCGTACCGTCATAGCGCGGTCCTCAACCCTGCCGCAGTGAAGGCCCCAAGGAAAATTCCACGGTGTCTGACCCCTTTGTTTTTCGCGATCACGCACTGGTTGGCGGAATTGGGACCACGGAAACATGGCTAGTGACGCGTAGTGAAGCCGGCCCGTGCCACATGGCGAATCGAGCAGGTGCTGTTGGTCGCGAAAATCTGGCGTGGCATTGAACAGCCAGCGTTGCCCGAGTTGCGGATCAACCAGACCAAAACAGACCATCCGTTCGGCTGCCCTGCCGGGATGTTCCATCGTGCCTGCCTACCGCACACCGCCATCATGCGCGATGCTGAGCATGGCGACCTGGGGTGCCCTCAGCCTCGCATTGCTCCCCTGGACCGTCGTGGCGATCCGCACCAGAACAGAGGTCCGCGCACTGCACGCCCGGCCCATCACGTCCGCCTGCTCCCAGTAGGCAGTTGTGGCTTACGGTTTGATGTTTTGATTATTGCGGAACACATTCTCCGGATCGTACTTCCGCTTGATCACCTGGAGTCGCGAGAAGTTGGCGCCGTAGGCCGCCTCAACCCGGCTGCCTTCTTCCTCGGTCATGAAATTCACATACGCACCAGCCGAGGCATAGGGCTGAGAGTCCTTAAAAAAGGTACGTGCCCATTCGATGCATTTCTTGTCGTCCGATGCGGCATCCCAGCGCCCGTGCACGTTCAGCACGAACTTGGCGTCCCGGCTGCCCCAGGCTGTGGCATCGGGGGCCACGCGATTGGGTGCCCCTGCAATCATCCCGATGAAGATCTCGCACTGCGGCGAGGGAAGTTTGCCGGCGTACTTGATCATCGCGTCGAACAGACCGTCCGTGAGTTCGGTGAAATTGTGCGACTTCCAGTAGTTGCGGGCACCCGGCGTGAGCAAGGGATCGAAGGCCTGCTGCCACTGCTTGTAGGGCATCGCCCCCACGTGCGTTCCCACCGGGTCACCGAACCCGTGCAACGGCGCGATGAGCTTCTCGGCCTGCGCCGAATCGCTAGCACAGAATACGGCCAGCACCAACACGTCGGTCCCGTGCACGTGCTCAGGGAGAAACGGCAACGGGGGCGCCTTACGCAGCACCACCCACGTATTGAAGTCTTCTGGCGTCGAACCCATGTAGTCGCGATACTGGATGAGCACTTGCTTGGACTGCGCCGCTGGGAATACGATCAGTCCTGCCGTGATCTCGGGGCCCACGGGGTAGAGCTGAAACTCGAATTGTGTGACCACACCGAAGTTACCACCGCCACCACGAAGGGCCCAGAACAGGTCCGCATTCTCGCTTGCGCTGGCGTGAAGCTTCTTGCCGTCAGCGGTAACGACATCGGCGGACACGAGGGCATCGACCGTCATCCCGTACTTGCGCGTCAGCCAGCCGAATCCTCCGCCCAAGGTTAGACCGGCGATCCCCGTCGTGGAGTTGATACCGATGGGGGCACCTAGGCCGTGGGCCTGCACCGCCGCATCGAAGTCACCGAGCGTGGCTCCAGGCTCGACGTAGGCGCGTTTTTGGACAGTATCCACACGGACCGCCTTCATCTTCGAGTGATCAATCACGAGCCCGCCGTTCGAGATCGAGGTGCCCGCGATGTTGTGGCCGGCGCCGCGGATCGAAATATCCAAACCGTGTTGACGAGCAAACCCTACGGCCACCGGAACATCGGCGGCGGCGGCACAC
This sequence comes from Nitrospira sp., assembly GCA_036984345.1. Classification (GTDB taxonomy): domain Bacteria; phylum Nitrospirota; class Nitrospiria; order Nitrospirales; family Nitrospiraceae; genus Nitrospira_D. The sequence goes on from BQXA01000030.1 coordinate 45,422, forward strand.
TGCACGAACACTGCCGGCCGTTTGTCGATCATGGCATTCCAGATGGCGCGAACCTCATCATAGTTCACATCCTGGGGAGTCACGATCTGCCCAGTGATTTTGGATTGGAGCCCCGCTATCGCGTCATTAGATATATTTGGCATCAAACTGCTCTCCTTGGGTGGCTGTGCATCGCGTGGGGCGATACGGGTGAGAAAAATAATTCACGTGCAGGAAGAGGAATGGCACCTGATGGATGCAGCAGTGTGTACGTACTCTAGTAGGCCCAATAATATTCCGTCCGATCTGCATACAAACCGGATCTGCCATGTTCTATCTGCATCACACACCTTCTAATGATCGCAAACAATATCCCATTTTCGAAGGTGGTGCAATGCGCTACGCCCATCGACTATATATCACAGGTTCTTATGCGGATCGGCGTAGGACGCCCCTGTCTGATAGCGGTCGGTTATGTACCTCTCCTTTGGGTCGGACAGCGCCCATTGGCGTTGGGGCGCTGCCAGACTCACTAACCAATGTTGGACAGTCAGACCTCCGTCTGTTCGGCCAACTCCAGAGCATCATCAACTTCGATGCCGAGGTAGCGCACGGTGCTTTCGAGCTTGGTGTGCCCAAGCAATAACTGCACCGCTCTCAGGTTCTTCGTCCGCCGATAGATCAGTGCGGCCTTGGTGCGCCGCATGGAATGCGTCCCATAGGCTGATACATCGAGGCCGATGGCCTTCACCCATCCCTCCAGTACTCGCGCATACTGCCTGGTGCCCATATGAGGTGAGTTGTGGATGCGGCTGGGAAAGATATAGTCCTCTGATCGCAGCTTGGCCTGCTTGATCCACGCCCCTACGGCTTCACGCGTTGAAGGCGTGATCTCGAACTGAACGGGTCGTTGGGTCTTCTGTTGCAGGATGATCGCACGCGGAGCGATCTGATCGCCGTGGCAAATATCGCGTACGCGCAGCTTGACCAGGTCGCAGCCCCACAGTTTGCTGTCGATCCCTAAATCAAAGAGCGCAAGATCGCGGGGCCGACCGGCTATGTGCAACCGCGTCCGAATCGCCCAAATCTCCTTCAGCTTGAACGGCGCTTTTTGCCCGACAAGTTTGCCTTTGTTCCACGGTTCACGGTGTTGAGACGTGCTGATCACTGCCATAATCGACTCCTTTCGTTGAAAGAAGGTGGCGAGACGAGCGCCACTGCGTTCGCGACCCGTCAGTGCATCGCACGAACTTTGGCGACATCGCTGGAGAAAGAAGTGTCCGTGATGTGTATGTCAGATTCAAATGGCGCTATCCGCCACGAGCGGAAGTTCGGCACAGGCCCTGAACATCACGAATGCGTCCAGACGACCTCTCCATCCCAGTCGCCCCAACTGCGGATCACGCGAACCCGCGTGAACGAGGTACGGTCCGACAGGAGCCCCGCCTTGTCTTCGTCAATCCGAGTGCGGTGTGTGCCGGGATGATAGGCCGCCTGCCGCATCCCCTCGTCCGAGCGCCAGAGCGACAACGTGAAACCGTCACGACCATCGAAGCTCCCGCGAAACGCGGCGCGGCGCAGGTTTGAAGGCTGAGCCGCGTAGGCGTCCAGCACTTCGACAACGCCCGCCACGAACCGCCTAATGCGCGGAAGCGTAGCGGCGTCGCGAGACACGAAACCCGCCGAGGTGAGAACGATCAAGGGCCCGCCCCGATCGACAGAGGCCGCGCGCACGGCCTCCCCGTTCTGAAGATGACCGCGCCAATTGACCTCGCCGCGATGAGAGATCGGAACGCCAAGGCAATGCCAGGCAGTCACAGTCTCTTCGAGCCAGGGCATGGCGTCGCCAGGGGCGGCGACCATCGCCTCTGCGTCGTCACAGCTGTGCCAGATGCCCACGCCACCCCAAATGTCGCTCATTCCAGTGAGCATTCCGTCTGGGCCGACGTCGTAATGCGGGGCGAACAGCCAACAGTCGGGCCCGACAACGGGCGGAAAGACCCGCTCGAGGGACGAGATCGGTTCTGGAAACTGCAGCCGATGAAAGGTGAGCCAATCATGTCCATCCGTGTCTGTCATCGAATGAGCCCTCGGAATTGTAATTTCAAGCGGCCGTCGCGGCGCTGACCAGGGGCAATACGGGACTGAGGCCGGGCCGCCTTGGCCGAGAATGACGCCTAACGCCGCAGTTCAGCGGCGGCGCGCCCGCGACACCGTTCCACCGTCCGCTGCAACTGCTTGTTAGGCGGCATCTGGCACCACGCGTGACTAGGTGGGTACGACAATTGCGCAACTCTCATATGCCTGTCAACGACCCAGCGCGGTAAGTTCTCCGTTGCAGGCCGGGCAGACAACCAACGGAGTGAAGTCATCGACCGGACTCCTCACCCCATAGCCGCCTTTGTTCAAAGGGACGAAATGGGAACATTCTGAATTTCCGCAGAGAGTGATTCAGTTTCGGCGGCAAGAAATCCAGAATGTCTCCTTAAATCCCCCTTCTGATAGCGGTCGGTCCTGGACTTCTGCTTTGGGTCGGGTGTCGACGGTCGCAGAACGGCCAAGTGCGGAAGTTCGGTGCCGAGATCACCTCGCCATAACTGGGCCAATAGAACGGAAGCTGTCATCTCCCGCCACACGCCTCTCCTCCTATTGCCCAGATCTGGAACCGTGCCTCTCAGATGTCAGCCTCAGCGCTGAATAGCATCGGCGTCGTGCCTGCCACATAAACCTGTTCTCCTGCCGCGCTCATGTTCACTTCAACATACAGGAGTCCTTCCTACGAGGGGCAAGGGAACGGACGGTGCGAGACACCGCCATATGTTCATTGGGGATCAGGGGACGACCGCTTGCTGAGACTGTTGCAGAACAGCTATGCTGCATCACTGGCATGACACGATCCGGCGTCCTATTTTATCCGTTCCATCTGTGCCACGAGCGCACCTTGCAGCGGCTGCTGGAGCGGTATCAGCAGGTGCATTTCCGGAACTATATGGCCATCCAAGTCAGTCCGTTCTGCGGGACTACGGCCTTTCCCGAACGTATGGGCGATGCCTTCCCCGACCTCCTGGCCAGCAAGCGACTGGTGCAGGGGTACAACGTCAGCGGACCGCTCACGCCGGACACCTGCATCGCCGTGGATCGTGATCTCACCGATTCCACGTGGCGGGGGCTCTTTCATCGCGCGCTGGTGGAGAATCGCCGATTCCAACGCGGTCTGTTCGACGGCACAGACATCACTGGGCGTCACAACGATGGCCATGCCGAGCAGCCCTTGATGGTTCGTCTGGAGGATGTTGCGTTCGAGACGACTCCCTTTACGGTGGCCGGTATCCGCCAACTCAGCCGGCAAAGGCTCATCGGCAGAGAAGCGGATCTCTTCGACTACGGCCTTGCCCTCCTGAAAACCTCCGCCTCACTGGTGTACACCATACAACTGGCGACGGCTGAACAGCTGGCCGTTGCGACAGACTCGCGCGCCCATTTCACGTTACTCACTCGGCTGATAGAACGAATGGGCTTCACGATCGAGAATGAGTTGGTTGAACAAGGTATGTCGTAACCCTTACACTCAGGCTCGAACCTCCTCCCATGCCTGCCCCATCAACGCCCCAAACAATTCCGGGTGTCACTGAAGACATTGAGACCGGTAGCGGCAGCGGAGTGGGGAGAACCCGGGATAACGGAATATTCGATCAGATCAGGGAAGATGACGCCGTGTACTTCTGCTCTTGGTCGAGATCTGCCGGTTGCTTCCGACAGCATCTTTCCGATCTTGTCGGCGTGCTCAAATGCATGCTGGCATTTGAAAACTTTCCGACTGTCGATGTGCTGGTCAATCGTTGGATGAAGGGATATGGCCATGAAAAACATTGAGAGAGTCGGCGTAGTCACCGTGTGGATGGGTACAGTGGATCTTATGTGACGATTCCCAATCGAGCATTGCGCTAGCCATTTGGCTCTGGCTTTGAGTAATTTGCTCCCAGGTCTCTTTTTTTGCTCGATCGAAGTGTCTTTTCGTCCTCCTGCCCCTTGACAGATTCGAAACTTCGCTCCTGTCGCAGAGAGCTCTCATCCCCAGAAATGTGTTGAACCTGTGGATAACCATTGGATTGATGGTGGGGATCGGGAAGCTCGTGTGGTTCGTCTAAATTGTGTCAAGTCCTATTTCTAGGAATATGCAAGAAAGCAATGAACATAGACGATTGCCACTATTACTTGTGGTGCTATTGCGACGGAGCGGATGCCTAAAAAGTAGGCACTTTGATAAATACACACGCCATTTGCACCGTCTTTTAAGGAATGCTGCACTTTGTGCACAGGGCTATCCACAGAAGATGTGGAATGAGAATTCTCATGCCATTCCTATTCTGAATGGGGAGTTTGGGCAACTGTCTAGAATTCTTAGGTTACTTAACAGCTCATGTGCCGGTTGTACTGCCTGACCGGTTTGATGCCGGGTGGAAGGATCTGTTCTAGGCGTTGCGAGCTGAACGGATTTGCAGAATGTGAGGATGATCCTGAGGAGGTTTCTTCAATAACCTCTCATGCATAAGACGGAGCATGCCCCGGCTTCCACTTGATACTGCAGCCGATGCTGGGCCGCTGTGCGCCATCGATTGCCTTACCTGCGAGCAGGGCCTGGATGGCCGCGCGCAGATCACGGCCGGTCACCGGCTTGCCGTTACTGGGACGACTGTCGTCTAGCTGCCCACGATAGACGAGCCGACGGTCACGATCGAAGAGATAAAAGTCCGGGGTGCAGGCGGCACGATAGGCTTTCGCAACTTCCTGTGTCTCGTCGTGACAGAACGGAAAGGTGAAGCCAAGGCGCTGGGCCATTTCTTTCAACTTCGGCGGCGCATCGTCGGGATATCCACCCGGGTCGTTACTGCTGATGGCGAGAATTCCAAGGCCTGTATCCAGATAGTCCCGCCCAATCTTAGCCAGCTCCTGTTCGACATGGACGACGTAAGGACAGTGTCGGCAGATAAACATGATGAGGAGCGCGGTCTTGTCCGAAAATGAGTTGAGTGAATAGATCTGCCCACTCACTACATCTCGGAGTTCGAATGCAGGAGCCGGAGTGCCGAGAGGGAGCATGATTGATTCCATTGCCATACAATCAGAGAATGGCTCAGCATGATGCCCAAGGTCAAGCGGTGGGATAGAGGGAAGGATGTCCAGTCTTCAGCTCGTGTGGTGGTGCTTAATCCGACTCCTCCCGAGAAGGTTGACTCATAACTTGACTCATACTTGACGTATTTATTATCCTGGGCGCATGGGATTTCAGCCAAAATTCAGCATTACTCCCGTTACTGTAAGGGAACTGGAAGCCATCGCGGGTATGCGCGAGCGTATTCTGGCGGCCACTATCCAGGTTCCGTGGATTCCGAAACTGCAACGCGATGCACGAGCGCGGAATGTCCACAGCTCCACAGCCATTGAAGGCAATCCGCTTACGTTGGAACAGGTTCGCCTCATTGAAGAGGGGCATGGTCTGTCCGCCGAACCGCCTCGGTCGCAACGGGAGATCTTAAACTACTTGGCGGGACTTCGGTTTATCGAGCGCCACAGTAAGAAAAAGCGCATCGGCCACAGCGATATCTTTAAGTTACATACGCTGCTTGCCGCAGAAGTAATGGAACAAGGTTTTGCAGGCCGATATCGCGATATGCAGGTCTACGTCGGGCGATACACTCCGCCTGCGCCGGATATGGTCAGTGGGTTGATGAGCGAACTCCTGGAATGGTGGAATGACCGTGCCCGCGAATGGTCACCAGTCATTTCGTCAGCGATACTCCATTACCAGTTTGAGGATATACATCCGTTTGCCGACGGCAACGGCCGCACCGGCAGAGCTCTGGCACTCTGGGAGCTCTACCGCCGGGGGTTTGACACACACCATATCTTTTCAGTCGATGAAGTTTATTGGGAAGATAGGTCCGCATACTACGAGGCGCTTGCCAACGTGCGGAAACAGGGGAGCGACCTCACGGCGTGGGTTGAGTACTGTGCCCAGGCATTGCGAATCACATTGGAGCGAGTCTGGACCCGTATTCAGCATCTCTTAGCCAGTTCGGGGCCGAAGAAAGTGGTATTGCGTCCGCGGCAAGAACAACTGCTTCGGCTACTCAAAGATCGGGGAGCGATGACGCCTAAAGAGCTTCGCGAGGGCTTACGCGTGTCTAAACAAGGCGCGATGGATCTCTTGAATCCACTCTTGGAGGCTGGACTGGTGCAACGAAATGGAACAAAAAAGTCAGGGCGATATAGTCTGGCCTAAACATTTATGAAACAACCGGTGGAAATGTGAGCCCGTTGTGATAGCAAATCAGAATCTCCATCGAAACCTCGGCCCAACTGGACAGGTCGCAACTCATCCTGAACTTGATCAGCTTGTCGATGCATTCGAAGGAGTTCTAAAACGATTCGGCATTCTCATACAATCAGGCTCAGAGCTTGAGAAGGCATGTCTTTCTGTTCGGGAAGTGATGACTAAAAATCAGAATCCTTCCATCTGTGATCCGCAGGAGGATATTCGTCATCAATTCAGAGAAGTGCTGGGTATTTGGGTATTCCTCCGGCAAATCGTTCGATTGAAGGACCATGGAAGTTTCCCACAATTTGTGCCGCATCTAGCACTGCTCAACAAGGGGACAGTAGTTCAGAACACGAGAATACGCGTGTGTCAGGAGACTACCAATAAGATTTTTGAACTTTTGTTCGCCTTGGCCTTGCTCGACCTGAGCGATGAAGTTGTTCTTGACCACCCTTTCTTGGCTACGGGTGATAACCCCGATGTTTTGGCAACGATTGACGGACAAAGCTGGGGCTTCGCATGCAAGACCATCTATGGCTCGTCCGGGAAGACTTTTTATGACAATTTGGAGAAAGGGGTAGCGCAGATTGAAGCGGCTCCTGGAGCTCAAGTTGGCGCCGTGGTGATGAATTTTCGAAACATCATCAACCATGATAAGTGCTGGCCTATCGACAACGAATCTGAATATCGCAATGGTGCGGAACCAATCTTTGCCGCATTCGATCGGCCAGAGGAGTTTGTTCGCGAGTGTATTTCTGAAGTGGTCACCCAAAAGTACGACCAGGTAGTTGCCGAGATTGGTCTTCACAACATCATGAAATTATTTTCCGGTAAGAAAGCTATGCCCGGGTATCTTGCTTACTGCCCGACATGTACCGGAAGGAATACCGCCCAGGGGCCAGCTCCACGGTCAATCAATATGCTGGTTATTGGCGAGTTTGATGGTCTACAAGTCCATCAAGGGGTGATTGAGAAAATCAACACTGCTCTGCATGAGTGCGTGCAGAAGTAATTGAGATGGTCTGCTCAACAGCGACGGTCGCCAGCCTGTCGTGTCTGGTCACCGATTCGAGAGATGGCTTATTGGGTCGATTCTGCTCCCCCTTCCCACAGCTTGACGGTGCGATCCCAGGAGGCGCTGGCGAGGCGTTTGCCGTCCGGAGAAAAGGCGACGCAACGCACGCCGCCGCTATGGCCCTTGAGCGTGCGGAAGTTTCGTCCGGTGGACAGATCCCAAAACTTGATCGTCTGGTCATCACTTGCGCTGACCAAGACTTTGCCGTCTGGGGAGACGGCGAGACTGCGGACCCAACCCTTGTGGCCGGTGAGGGATTTTTTCTCCACGATGGTCGGCATCTCGAAGAGCTTGATCGTGGAGTCTCGGCTGCCGGTAATCAGGAGCTTGGCATCCGGGGTGAAAGTCATCGCGCCGATCCAGTAGTCCATCGGCTTTTGGAATCCACCATCATCTTCGATGAAGTAGCCGCGAGTCTCGGTAGAATCCTCCTGGTCTCGTCGCCAATGACCGTCGTGGAGTACCTTTTCCTCACCGCTTGGGAGCACTTCCCAGACTTTGATCTTTCCGATGTCGGTTCCGGTGGCGAGATGAATGCCATCGGGAGAAAAGGCCACGCAGACCGACCAATGGTGGTCGTACTCATCCTTTCCGAGGAGAGTCATCAGCTCTGTGCCGGTGGTGACTTCCCATATTTTGATGTCTTTATTATGGCTGCCACGCGCGAGCATGAGACCGTCCGGCGAGAGCGAAAGACTACAGACACTGTGATCGTACCGGGTGAACAACAACTTCATCGGCTCGCCGGTTTTGCCGTTCCAGAGGCGGATGGTGCGGTCTTCACTCGCGGTTGCTAAGGTCTGTCCGTCCGGAGTGAAAACGATGGCGCGAATGTCATGGGTGTGGCCGCGAAGAGAGCGGAGCAACCGACCAGTGTCGATGTCCCACATACGGACGAGGCGTTCAGCGCCACCGCTCGCGAGTGTGGTTCCGTCCGGTGAAAACGCGACGGCCCAGATACCATGGGAATGGCCACGAAACGTGTTTGCCTCACGGCAGTCGGCACTCCAATACGCCAAGGAGTCGAGAGGAGACGTTGAGGCTGGTGTTGCTTCTAGGGATGTGGTCGGTAGCGAATGGGACGTCATGTGTCGTGTGTTTCCTCAGCTGTCTGGTTCCTGCTTGCTTGATTGGTCAACGGCCCGGCCAGTATAATCCAGTCGTTCGTGACGGATCGTAAGAGATGCCTCGCAGACAAGTCAACCCTTCGACCTCCATATAGGGTGAGAGAAGCAGGCTCAAGGTTGACGCTGAGCCTATTCCGTGTTCAAGGCCGTGTCGAAGCGTCAAGTTGACTCCGGTGGCCATGTCGGCCCGGAAAGCATGCAG
>BQXA01000031.1:0-47175 GCA_036984345.1 Nitrospira sp.
AGGAACCGCTCCATGCTGCGATGGCCAGCTACCCGACCGGTACCATCACGGCGATCCATGAAACGACGTTTGAGATCAACGGGCGAACTGTCAGCTTGGTGCCAGAGGCTGTGATCGTCGATCGCCATGGTGATCCGGTCGCCCTGACGGTCATTCGAGTCAATACCGACGTGAGATATCGTATTCAAAAAGGTACGACCGACAAGATCGACTGGATGTTGGTGATCCTACCGGAATAAGGGGCAACCGTTGAGAAACAACAGGTCACAGGCGAAAACTCCAATGGAGGGTGCCATGAAACGCGGGAATCGTGCAGTTTGCCGGACCGTCGCGTTTGTGTTGGCGGGAAGCCTTGTGTGCGCAGGGGCAGGGCAGGCTCAGACAATGGATCAGTACTACGCGGTTCCGCCCTTCGTAAGCGACCAGGTCGCCCCCAATATCATTCTAGTGTTGGATAATTCTGGGAGCATGAGTGGTCTGGGGTGCGATCGCAATGACGACGGAGATTGCGTCGATACAGCTGATCTAGATTTCCTGAATACCACGAAATGGTCCGGGTACTTCGACTCACTTACCTGCTATACCTACGACACAGGAGACAATAGATTCGAGCCAGCGACGGTAAAGGCGACGCTGGCCGCCGCCTGCAGTTCTACCCAATGGGACGGGAATTATCTCAACTGGGCCACCTTCCGCCGGTTTGATGCGCTCAAAAAAGCCATGATTGGCGGAGATTGTGTTGTCGCGCGAGCCGCTGACGGTACCTGTCCCGCTACGGGAACTCCCGCACTCAAAACGGTACGGGCGCAGGCTAATGGCGTGAATACGGAGACGGCGCTCGCCACGTACAACGGAGGAACTGGGCCCAGTACCTATGTCGGCAGAATCCCAACAGCTGACACGAGTGGAACCCCTAACAATCTGTATATTGGTACCGATGCCGCCTATTTCTGCGTGGATAACGACAGCACGTTCAATAGCAATTGTGGAGATAGCTATAGCCAGAGAAAGTACCAACTTAACATTGGGTACAGCACCGAACCGACCGGCACGATTCAGCAAATCGGGGCGCAAGCGCGATTCGGGCTTTTTGAGTTCAAACCAACTGGTGATGGCGCGCGCATGTTAGTGGGCGTTGGAGCTCGTCAATCCATCGCTTTCAGTGGGAGCACAGTTAAGACGTTCAACACAAATATGGCCGCCATGATCGATGCCGTCCAAGACTCCTTTCCATCGACCTGGACACCCCTGTCCGAGTCGCTGTACGAGACGACTCGCTATATCGCCCAGATCAATTCCACCTATCTGTCGTCGTCCTATGTGTATCCGATTGCCTTTTCGGGTGGTAATTCAAACGGTGTGGCCTTCCAGGGGAGCGGAGTGGGCTCGATTGGTGGCTCGGAAATTACGGCGCTTACTGGGACCGAAACATGTCCGTCCGGGTACATCGCGAACGCCTGTGGGCGAGATCCCTATTTCTTTGGCAGCAATCACACACCCGCCTGGGCGACGACCTCAACCAAGGTGGCCTGCTGCAAGACGTTCATCATCCTCGTGACGGATGGAGAGCCGACTCAAGACACCAATATTCCTTCAGGATTGCAGGACTATGCTCACGGCCAGCACGGTCTTCACTGTACCGGAGGTAGCTCAACGATCCATGCGCCGAATGGGACGTGCAACACAAATAGCGCAACGCCAGCAGCCACTTTGCTTAGTGAGCACAAGACTGATTACGGGAGCAGCGGGAACCATTATCTGGACGACGTCGCCTATTGGGCCCATACGAATGACCTTCGGCCCTGCAATGGCACGGCCGATGGACAGATCCCCGTCTTGAATGTGACCGGGCATTGTCTTCCGGGGCTCCAAAATATCACGGTCTATACGTTCTTCGCTTTCGGAAATATCGCTGGTCGAGAGCTTCTGATGCACGCTGCAAAGCTTGGAGGGTTTGAGGATACCAACGGCAATAACATCCCCGACCTGGTCTCGGAATGGGATAAGGTCATCAATGCCACCGGTGCGCCGGGCAGCGACGGGATTCCGGACAATTATTTTGAGTCGTCCAACGTCGATGATTTGCAAGACCGCCTGATGGCCACCATTACCGCGATACTGAGAAAAAGCGCATCGGGTACGTCCATTTCAGTTCTTGCGACGTCTGCCACTGGAGAAGGGTCGATCTATCAAGCCTATTTCTTTACGAGCGACGTAGGTCAGGGCGGAGCGAATGTGAAGTGGACCGGATATACCCACGCTCTGTTCGTCGATGGGTTCGGGAATTTCAGGGAGGATACGAATCAGGACGGAAAGCTGACCTACGACCAGGATCTGATCGTGACCACGCGGTATGACAATAATCCTACGAGTCCGACCTACAAGAAGGTCCTGGTCGATAAGTTTGCAGACATCAGTCCTGCTGATGGGGTAGCAGATAGTACGACACCCACCTTCACCGGTGACCTCAAGTCGATCAAGCCTATTTGGGAAGCCGGCAAAGAGCTCGCGAATGTGACCTCAGCGTCTCGCAAGATCCTAACCTGGGTCGATACCAATAACGACGGAATTGTAGGTCCGACCGAGCAAATTGACTTCAGTAGCCCGAATTGTCTCTTGCTTCGTGACTACTTGCGGTATGCCTTGGACACGTGTGTGGGCAGCACCAACGCCACGAATTTGATCAACTTCATACGCGGTGATGAAATTGCCGGTTTGCGAACCCGAATGCTTGAGGTCCCCGTCGGTAGCGGAACCTACAAGGCCTGGAGGCTGGGAGATCCTATTCACTCGACACCGACAGTCGTGGGTGCTCCAAAAGCACGCTACGACTTGGCGTTCGGCGATCCAACCTACACAGCGTTTTACGCCAAATATCGAAGCAGGCGTCAGGTCGTCTATGTAGGTGCGAATGACGGGATGCTCCATGCCTTCAACGGAGGCTATTATCATAAGGGGGATGATCCTTCCACGACCTCTGATGTGGAACATGGCTGGTACACCAAGAATCCCACAGACAACTCCAGCGGGGCCGCGCTTGGTTCGGAGCTCTGGTCCTTCATTCCACAGGAGTTGTTGCCTCATCTTCAGTGGCTTGCCAGGGCGGACTACACGCACGTGTACTATGTCGATCTGAAACCGACAATCGCTGAAGCGAGAATCTTCACACCCGACGCAGATCATCCTGGAGGCTGGGGAACTATCTTAATCGGTGGGTTCCGGATGGGCGGCAGTTGCGGAAATTGTGCTGCGGGGTCGGGAGCACCACCGATGACGGTTACGATCGGAGGAGTTTCTCGGACGTTCTACAGTGCCTACTTTGCCTTGGATATTACCAACCCAGAGGTGGATCCAAAATTGCTGTGGGTCTTTAGCGACAGCGGACTTGGGCTAACCACCAGCTATCCAGCTGTTGCTCGCATGAATCCCAAGACGGATAGCCCCATCGATCCGACCAATGAGAAGTGGTATGCCTTATTTGGGTCGGGACCGAACGGGTATAAGGCCGATCTCACTGCGGTATCACCTCAGACCGCAAACCTCTATACGGTGGATCTGAAAAATGGACCAAAAGTATCCGCGGGTGGGAGTTTAACGACGATGCCGGTCGGTACCTGGCAATCGTTTATGGGGCATATCGTCGCAGTCGATAAGGATTCAGACTGGAGGACGGACGTCGCGTACTCGGTGCGAACGATCCACGATGGGGCTCTCCCGTGGCGAGGGAAACTCTATCGACTTACCATGAACTGTCCCACTGCACCCTGTGATCCGAATACTTGGGGCATCAATAACGGAGGGACTCGGCATCCAACGGAAGTGATCGATACGTTCTACGACGCGGCTAGTGGAACAACAATAGAAGTCGGCCCCTCTGCATCCGCTCCAACGGTGACTCTAGATGATACCGAGAAAATGTGGGTCTTTTTTGGAACAGGTCGGTACTTCAGCAATGCCGACAAGGTGGATAACACCCTTCAACGGTTATTCGGGATCAAGGATTCTGTCATGAGCAATACCTGTACGCAAACGTCGATAACGAATTGCCAGGACGATGATCTCGTGGATGTCACCAACGCAGTGATTTGTATCGTCTGTAGCGGCAGCACCAATCAGGTGACCGATCCGACGAATCCCGGTGTCACCAGCTTCAATGGCACTGGGACCACCTCGATGATCGGCCTGGTGGCCTCGAAAGATGGCTGGCGTGTGACGATGCCAGGGACGGTCAACATCACCGATCCCGTGACACTTGTCACCACGAATTATTCAGCTGAACGTTCCGTGGTCAATCCAACTTTGGTGGCCGGAACCGTATTGTTCCCGACATTCGCTCCTGCGAACGATTTCTGTGCCTCGGACGGGGCAAGTTATCTCTATGCACTCTTCTATAAAACGGGAACGGCGTCGACGGCTCCCGTGATCGGCACAACGACTTCGGGAAGCAATACCAACGTGAACGCCAAAACGTCGTTGGGGACTGGGTTGGCATCCAGTGGAACGATCCATTGCGGGCAAGGGTGTAGCTACAACGTCCAGATGTCGACTGGCGCCTTTACACAGGGCGATGTGAAACTAGAAGGCAATTACAGCCGCTATGTGAGCTGGGTACACCAGCGGGATTAGGAATATGGAGTTGCAAACTGGAGCCGCGAATTGACGAGAGTATGAGGAACTGTAAGCGCGACGTCCTCAAGGTCTGGTTGCTGCTGATGGGGATTACCCTCTGTGTTGCCTGTACTGATGGGGAGGTGACCGAAGGGACTGCTCCGGTCTCTCGGCATTCAACTAATCGACCGCCGGTTGTCACCACTGCGGCGATTGTGGATACGCCCCTTTCTCAATCAGCTCCTGCCGCCGTGCAGATTCAATCTGAGGATCCTGAACGGGAAGCCGTCTCCTTTCACTATCAATGGTATGTCGATAACACGCCAGTTGCTGGCCAAACGAGTGCAACGTTGCCGCCTGAATTTTTTAGGCGTGGACAAACGGTGTTTGTCGAGATCATACCAACGGACGGCACGAGCAAAGGCCAGCTGTATAGAACAGTCGGTGTTGTCGTTGGGAATAGTTTGCCGAAAATATCGGCGATTTCACTCGTGCCGCAGACAGTCCGAGCCGGTGAGAGGTTGGAGGCTCAGGTACAGGCCAGTGATCCTGACCATGACCGTATTGATCTCATCTATAAATGGTATCGCAATGACACGCTGATCAAGGAGGGGGAAGATCCCTTTCTCGACACAGTGGGATTTTCCGCTCCCGATCAGGTTGCGGTTGAGGTAACGGCTAGTGACCCTACCGGCTCGGCAAGTTCCTTGAAGTCCGAATCTCTAGCATTAGGGAACAGTGGTCCGATGATCGTCTCCACTCCTCCAACCAAGGCCGTCCAAGAGCGCTTTGACTACTCGGTGAAAGCACTGGATCCAGATGGGGATCCATTAACCTATCACTTGGAGATGGCTCCCCCCGGCATGACGATCAGTTCAGACACTGGTCATATCGGGTGGCAGATCCCAACGGATCAAGAGGGAACCTTTCATGTCAGAGTCGTTGCGAAAGACGGACGTGGAGGTCTTGCAACACAGGAATTTGATGTGACGCTCTCTGCGACAACTTCACCTGCCCCCCGCGGAGCCTAACGGTTGGCTCAGGATCTTCCATCTGCTTGTCTCGTCCAATTCTGGTCTGTTACACTGCAGCCAGTTGATGTAGGAGGGAGACCCACCACAACTCGTGCGTAAGCTGAAATTACGAGAGGGCACCAACACCGCTGTCCTGTTCGGTCACCATGACCGACATCTCAAGTTAATCGAGGAGGAGTTGGGTGTACGGCTTTCCGCACGGGGCGAAGAAGTTACCTTGGATGGCCTTCCCGAGACCGTTCGTCAAGCTGAACGATTCCTCATCGAGCTCGCCGCCCTCACCAATGAGGGCTTTACGTTACAAGCTGACGATGTGACCCACGCGCTCGGCGCCTTGCGCCGGACTCCCGAAGCCCCGCTCCGAGATGTGCTGGGTAAATCGGCTATGGTGGTCACCAAAAAGCGCTTCGTCGGTCCCAAATCTCCGACTCAAAAGGCATACCTTGAGGCGATCGAACAACACGACATCGTTATTGCTATCGGTCCAGCTGGGACGGGGAAAACATATCTCGCCATGGCTATGGCTGTGAGCGCTTTGATGAACAAGGAGGTGAGTCGAATTATTCTTGCCAGGCCTGCAGTCGAAGCAGGTGAGAAACTCGGCTTCCTTCCGGGTGACATCTATGAAAAGGTGAATCCTTATCTGCGACCGCTGTATGACGCGCTGTTTGACATGATGGATATGGAACGGGCCAATCGCCTGATTGAGAGAGGTGACATCGAGATTGCGCCGCTGGCATTCATGCGCGGGAGAACCTTGAACGATTCGTTTGTGATTCTCGATGAAGCGCAAAACGCGACAGCCGAACAGATGAAAATGTTCCTTACTCGGTTGGGGTTCCATTCCAAGGTGGTCGTCACCGGCGATATCACACAGGTTGATCTCCCCAATGACAGAGTGTCCGGCCTCATACAGGTGAAGGAGATATTGCGTGATATCGAAGGGATTGCGTTCATCTACTTCGATGAGAAAGATGTCGTGAGGCATCGACTCGTTCAAGACATCATCAAGGCCTACGATCGCCATCAGGCGGTGAATGCTCCTGAATCCCACGAGACCCGCGAACCGCTCTCACCTCCTAAGCGCCAACCTTCAATTTCACGCAAGTCGACTCCAGTCGAGTTGCCGCCTGTCGGCCACGCAGGACGTTCTCATTAATGGCGGTGTATCTCAGGGTGAGGCTTGTGCAGCACACCGTCCGCCAATCTTCTTTTAGACATCTGGCTCAACGTATCTTGATGGCTGTCGGGGAGGCGAAGTCGGAATTGAGTGTGGAATTGATAGGAGATGCTCGGATACGACGACTGAATCGTGAATACCGCAAACAGGATCGGGCGACCGATGTGCTGGCATTCCCGATACGAGAAGCCATCATGCCTCAGGGGAAGTGTCCTACGACGAATA
The DNA here is from genome assembly GCA_036984345.1 of Nitrospira sp. GTDB lineage: Bacteria > Nitrospirota > Nitrospiria > Nitrospirales > Nitrospiraceae > Nitrospira_D. Next base: position 7,048 of record BQXA01000031.1, read on the forward strand.
TGCTGGGAGATGTGGTTATTTCACTGCCGACCGCAGTTCGCCAAGCTCAGGAGGTCGGGCGATCCATCAATGTTGAACTGGCAACGCTCTTGATCCATGGAGTGCTTCATCTTTGTGGATACGATCATGAGCGCAGTCCACGTGAAGCGGTGAGAATGGCACGTCGCGAGCGGAAAGTCCTTGAGATGATGTCTCCGGTGCCTCAATTGATCCGTTCTTCTCCTCAACGGCAAAGGAAGGTGTGCTGACGATGGGGTGGTTCCAACGACTCAGCGATGGGTTGGGTAAGACACGCAATGTCATGCAGCAGTCGGTCGATCGATTCCTTGGGCGCACGCCGGATCAAGAGGTCCTCGAAGAGCTTGAAGCCGCGTTGCTCACCGCCGATCTTGGTGCTCGGGTCGTTGATCGGCTTATTCGACAGATCAACGAAGAAACACGAGGGGCTGAAGCACAAACTCCGGAAGGGCTACAGAATGCGCTGAGTCGGTCACTTTACAGCATCCTGAAACCTGTCTCTGGCTCCACGATTGATCAACTCATAAACGACGGCCCAAAGCCATTTGTTGTGTTAGTCGTTGGAGTCAATGGTGTTGGAAAAACGACGACGATCGCCAAGATGGCACAACGAATGCGACAGGCGGGACGTCGACCATTGCTCGTTGCCGGTGATACTTTTCGGGCTGCTGCTATTGAGCAACTCCAAGTCTGGGGAGATCGAATCGGCGCAGAAGTCATTCGTCAACGACACGGCGCCGATCCTGCAGCCGTCGCGTTCGATGGAATTGTTGCGGCCAAGGCTCGAAAGATCGACGTTGTCCTGATCGACACTGCCGGGCGGCTGCATACGAAATCAAACCTAATGGATGAGCTACGGAAAGTAAAGCGAGTGATCGCGCAGGAATTACCCGGAGCACCGCATGAAGTACTGCTGGTCTTAGATGCCACACTCGGACAAAACGCCTTGGGCCAAGCTCGACAGTTTCATGAAGCGATGGGAGTTACAGGGCTTGCGTTGACGAAGCTTGACGGGACCGCACGGGGAGGCATTGTCGTGGCGATCGCCGATGAGCTGAAGCTTCCTCTCCGGTTGGTCGGTGTAGGAGAAGCCGCTGAAGACTTGCAGGACTTCAAAGCCGAAGCATTCGTAGCGGGTTTGTTTGGGCAACGCAACGCTCCCCTATAAACCACGCATTTCCTTCTCTTATCCTTCGCCTCGTGCTACCATTTTTGTGAAGGCGAGTGATGCGTCTCAATTAATGAGGGTGTGGTGCGATGATCAAACTTTTGATCGTAGACGATGACCAGATGAACTGTGATCTGTTACAGAATGTGTTTACCAGACAAGGGTATCAGGTTATCACGGCGACCAGTGGCCGAGAAGGACTTCGACTGTTCCGTACCTCGAGCCCTCGCGTGACCCTCTTGGATTTGCGAATGCCGGAAATGGACGGACTCACAGTCCTGAAGGAAATTCGAGCGATCGACCCCCATGCGCCTGTGATTATCCTGGGAGGCGGAGCGACTGAAACTCAGGAGAATCAGGCTCGAGCCCTGCGAGCGACCGACTTTATCAGGAAGGGACTGTCGCTCGATGTTCTTGTTGAGGCCGTGAATCGAATCACACAAGTGTCGATGCAATCGGCGGTGACCTCATCCTCATCCGGCATCGGGCCATCGATTCAGCAGATTGATGAGTCGGTCTTGGTGGTCGATGACGAGCCTCTCGTATGCGATCTCCTCGTCAGATTCCTGAGTCTCCGAGGGTATCGAGCCTTCGGCGTAAACGATGGGCGAGAGGCACTCCAAATCGTAGGTGATACACCGCCGGATGCCATCTTGCTCGACATGATCATGCCTGGGATGGCGGGGATCGATGTGCTTCGTGCACTGCGTGAGAAAGAATATCCCGGGGGGATCATCATCATGTCGGGGAGTCAAAGCGAGGAATTGCTTGAAGAGGCCTGGAACCTGGGGCCACAAGAGATTCTCCTAAAACCGATTGATCTCGACCGCCTTTTGACTGTGATCCAGCTTGTACTCGTGTGCCGCGAGTGTTAAAAGTTTTCTGATGTCTATCAGAAAACAGACGCTTGGGTCGTACTTCTTCTCGCTGCTCCTCATCTTCCTTGTACCCCTACAGGATGGATGGGCACTACCCGAAAGTGATGATGGCATTCTTATCCATCACGATCTATCGGTTGTCCTCACTCCAGCAAGCCACGAAATGACAGCGGAGGATCGAATCGCACTGGAGATTGATGAGCCGGTTCAGTCTCTCACTTTCACGCTTGCAGGGACGCTGGAGGTCAAATCAATTGCAGTGGAAACGTCATCGATCACCATGAGGCAAGAAAGGTCAAACCAGGGCGCGGCCTTTACGATCATGCAGGGCCCGGACACGGGCACGCAGCGGGTTGTCGTTACGCTTCCTGAGGAGCATGGCCGCAAGATGACGTTGGTCTGGGTCTACCGCGGGTTGATCAACGATCCCCCGAGAGAACCACGTCACTTGCGGTTTGTCACCCCGAGTGAAACGGCAGGCCACATCGGGACTGAGGGTGTGTATTTAAGCGGCGAAAGCCAATGGTACCCGGATCTCCCGGACTCTTTCAGTACTTTTCGGGTAACTGCTGCGATTTCGGAGGGGTGGACCCTAGTCGGATCGGGACGGAAAGTCACGCAGACATCCAACCCCGGTATGGTTTCTTCAACATGGGCCGTTGAACAGCGGTCCGAAGCGTTCACACTCGTTGCCAACAAGTTCGTGGAGAAATCAAGGGAGTGGAAAGCATCGACGGGGCAGCAAATCGAACTACAGACCTATTTTTTGCCGGACAATGCCGCCTTGGCGAATGAGTACCTCGAGGCAACTGCGGAATATCTTGAAGCGTATATTCGGATACTCGGCGAATATCCGTTTGAGAGATTTGCCGTCGTCGAGAACTTTTTCGCGAGTGGTCTGGGCATGCCGTCCTTCACGCTCCTCGGCAGCGGCAGCATTAGGCGGCACTATGTACAACCCTATGCTCTGGGTCACGAGATCGTGCATTCATGGATCGGGAACTCAGTCTTCAATCGGGACGGCCATGCCAACTGGGTTGAAGGACTGACGACCTACTTGGCGAATTACTACTGGCATGAATTGGTTCAGGATGATCGGCAAGCCTTGGAGCAGCGGCGGATGATGCTCCAAGGATTCAATCTCTACGTGAAGCCCAAAGAGGATTACCCGGTGTCCCAATTTCTGAGAAAGCACGACGAGAAGGATAATGCGATTGGCTATCAGAAAGCGGCCTTTGTGTTTCACCTTCTTCGACAAGAGGTCGGAGAGGAGGTATTTTGGCGAAGTCTCAAGACATTTGTCAGTCAACATCGCAATCGGCCGGCAGATTGGAGAGCGATCGAGCGGGTCTTTTCGCAAGAAAGCGGAAGGAACCTCCGGTGGTTTTTTGCGCAGTGGGTCGAACAACCTGGAGCTCCCGTGCTCTCCATTGGAGCTGCCAGTGCCAAGCGGATGGACGGGAATGAAGACCGAGAGGCGTGGCAACTGATCCTCCGGATTGAGCAGAACGAAATTCCCTATCGGATGGCAGTGCCCATCCATATCGAGATGGAGGACACGACGGAAGTGCGATCGGTGGCCCTGAATCCTTCTCGCGTCACTATCGTTGAACTTCTCGTACCGAATAAACCGTTATGGGTGGAACTCGACCCAGAGATGATGACGTTTCGGCGAATGGCGAGGCATCAACTGCCGCCAGTTTTGAACAGCTACGTGACCGATCCACAGAAGACGGTGATGAGAGCATTTTCAGACCCTGGTTCTCCATTGGAGCAGGTTGTATCCCGCCTCACGGATCACGATCGGCCCGACTCGCAACGCCCGAAGGTGTTGGCGCTCGAGGGTGCGACGCTTCCTCAGGATGGCTCGATTCTGATACTGACCGATACAGCCAAAATCCATGCCGTTCAAGCTTTGGTGCAAGAGTCATGTGGGGATCGCGCCGCACTCAGAGAGAACGGGTTTCGGATTGATGGACAGAGTTATGAGGGGCCAACGATGGCCGTGTTGTTTTCCTGCCATCGGGAGAATGTTCCAGGTAGCGTCATAACGGTCTTGTATGGCGTGACATCCGACTCAGTTGCGAAAGTGGCACGACTCCTGTTTTATTATGGGTGGCACAGTTATGTTATTTTTCAAGACGGTGCCGTCACAAAGCGAGAGATCTGGCCTGGACAAGAGGCCACCATGGAGGTACGGATTGATGACATGTCGTAAACTCGTCAGTATCTGCCTGATAGGATGCTGTGTGGTGATGAGCACTCCGGAGTTTGGAGAGACGGCTGACCGCCAAAAAGCAAAAGAGTCCCCCACTGGTTCTACTGACCATCCCTTGGCCAACGTCCGGCACCTACCCTTCGGCCGCCAGAATGCGGAAGCGTATTTCTCCTTTGATGGAACCAAGCTTATTTTTCAGTCGACCAATGACTGGTCAAAAGTGTCTGAGGCGAATCCGTTGAAGCCAGCCGATGCCGGCCACGGGTGTTATCAGATGTATGTGATGGACTTGCAAAGCATGACGACGCGGATGGTCAGCACCGGCGTGGGGGCGACAACCTGCGGTTATTTTTTCCCAGGTGACCGGCGCGTGCTCTATTCCTCCACGCATCAGGCCGGACCCAATTGCCCACCGAAACCGAAGCGAGATGGAGCCTACCGATGGGCACTCGACGACTACGACATTTACTCGGTACGCATCGATGGACAGCAGGTCCAGAGGTTGACGGCGACACCGGGTTACGATGCAGAAGCGACGATCTCGCCGAACGGGAAAACCATCGTGTGGACGTCCGTCAAGGACGGAGATCTGGACTTGTATACGATGAATCTGGATGGTACGAACGCTCAGCGACTGACGAATGACCTGGGGTATGATGGGGGTGCGTTCTTTTCGCCGGACAGTACGCGTCTAGTCTATCGAGCGGCTCATCCGACTGATCCGGAGGAAATCACGAAGTACAAGGAACTGCTGGCACAACGATTGGTCGAGCCGGGACAGTTAGAAATCTTCGTGATTAATGTAGATGGGTCAGGTAAGAAACAGGTCACCTCAAACGGCGCGTCGAATTTTTCCCCGTATTTTCATCCCGATGGAAAACGGATCATCTTCTCTTCCAACCTGGAAACGAGGGGGGAGGGCGGTCGTCCCAGTTTCCACTTGTACCTGGTACGAGACGACGGGACAGGTACGGAACGGATCACTACCGAAGGCCATTTCAATAGCTTCCCCATGTTTTCGCCAGACGGGAAACGTCTTGTCTGGGTCTCGGATCGAAATACCAACGCACCGGGCGAGTTCAACGTCTTCTTGGCGGACTGGATACCTTGAAGGACGTATTCGGCCATGAGTGATTGGTGACCAGCTCTGGACACTCAGAAATCTCTGACCCGGAGCAGACCAGCCTGCGCGTGTCCTCTCCCATATCTGTGAAAAGCGTTTTGTCTCTCACGGCGTTCGGCTGTTCCATTGCAGCACTGGTCGTCAGCTTTCTAGGATTACAACGATTTGATCTGCCGGTTACGAAGTATGTTCGATCGGTGACGGTGCATCTCCCTTGGGACCAGCTCACCATCCCATGGATGGCCTTCACGAGTAATGCCGGGGATTGGATCGGCCAAGGGTGGCGTCTCGCCTCGGTCAGTCTCCTGCTCCTGGCCGTCGCCTGGGTGTTCAGCAGGCCGACCCTCAAGCTCGCCGCGATTCAGACCCTCATCGCCCATGGAATTGCGGCCGTGTTGGCCAACGTTCTGAAACACCTCATCGGCAGGCCTCGCCCAAAGTTCGTGCATTCGGGAGACTGGCAGATAGCCATCTCCTGGATTTCAGGGCTGGATTCCTTCCCGTCGGGGCACAGTACGGCCAGCTTCGCTGTTGCGACCGTCCTGGCCAAGCGATTCCCCACCTGGGGCCCCTTGTGTATGGGACTCGCGGCATTCGTGGCACTGAGCCGCGTCCTTCGCGGATCACACTTTCCCACGGATGTGGTGGGAGGGGCCGTTGTGGGCATTCTCAGCGGATCAATCGCGGCAGCTCCACTCAAAGAATGGCGTACGTCAGTCCAGCAAGGATGTCGCGATGCAGCGATTGGGTCCTCACTGGTCCTCGCCGTGCTGTGGACACTCTCCTACAAGATGGACGATGGCTTTGTGGGCCTGTTGTTCATCGCCGTAGGGGTAACAGCCGTGATAGCAGGGTTCTGGATACGACGGAATTATTGGCTATCTAGGGGTTGCTCAAGGGAAACCTGGTCGTCGGAGACCTCCCTCTATCTGATTACATATGGGCTAGCGGCGATGACGACAGCACCATTTGTGCATGTGGCGGTAGGCTTGGCCTGCATGGCGTCTTGGCTGGATAGGATGGGGCAAGAGCAGAGAAGTGTGGATGAATTGTCGAATGTGTCCATTATGAAGGAAGGCGCTTTGCTTGGGAGCGTGGCTCTTGCCGCGCTGATCCTCGTGGGTGCACGAGGAGTGTTGCCCTTTCAATAGTGCCTGATGTGGGAATGAATGAGTGCGCCGGGCTCGCACCTCCTACTTGGCCGACGACACCATCAAGAAATCTGCGTCAGCCTAGTGCCCAAATGACTCAGGCGGTGTGGTGGAGGGAACAGTGCTCGTATGCTGGGGAATGTCGACCATCGGTTCGTTAGCCAACAGGACATAGCCATGCCGTTTGAGGATCGGTTGAAATGCAGCCGCTTCTTTCGGTAACGCCTCCCGTAAAGACTGCGGTAGCAGAATCATCGTACGACCCTCCTTACTCAAGGCGGTACGCAGTCGGTCGAGCTCATTGGACGGAATGAACTCGACCGTCCGTCTCGCATAGAAGGCAGTCGATGGTCTGGTTGTGCCAAATGCGATCAACTGGTCGTTGGGCTCGAGATTCAGGCCGGCGGCATAGGCCAATTCCTGCGGTGGTGCGATGGCATACCGATTGAGATCGGGGACGACGACCAGGATGGCGAGCAGAAAGACGCTTGCGAGCGCTGCGCCGGCTACGCCAAAGGTAAGGTGGCGCTTTGTATCGTTGAGACCGAAATAGCCGATGAACCCCATAGCTGCCACGACGATGGTCGCACCCAGGTAGGGGCCGATCCCCAGTTCGAATTGGGTGGCGAGAGGGAACTCTTTGATCATCTTCCCGGAAAATTTGTGGAAGAGGTACGGGGCGCTCGCTAACCCGATGGCAACCAGATACCCGATTCCCATCATGAAGTGAATCGATCCACGCAGTCCCTTGGCCGAAGCATCTGTTAGACCCAGCGCCCAGTAGGAAGTGGCGAGGAGCGCACAGGCAGGAAACAGCGGACCGATATAGTGTGGGAGGCGGGTGGAGGACAAGCTGAAAAAGATGAAGCCCCCGATCACCCACAAGGCTGCGAACCAATCCAATTCATGACCGGATCCTGTCAGCTCGCTTGTTCGAGGCAAACCATTCCGCTCCTGTAACCGACCAGGAGATTCCCGCCATGTGGCATAGGCTCGATGGAACGCGGCGGGTAAGAATGAGCTCCAGGGGTAAAAGCCCAGGAGTAAAACGGGGAAATAAAACCACCATCCCACTCCATGCCCTTCCATCGGAGCAAGAAATCGACCGACAGTGTGGACCTTGGCTTGCGAGGTGTACGCATCCCCATGGAGCAGAAGCATCGCGGTATACCAAGGGCCTGCTAAGATGATGAACAGCAGGGTGCCGGCGACGGGAACGCCTCTTTGCCAAAAGACCAGCCATTGCCGAGTGGCAATGAGATAGAGCAGCGCGGTGATCAGCGGAACGGCAAATCCCACCGGTCCCTTCGTCAGGGTTGCGAAGGCCATCCCTGCATAAAATCCCCAGATCCAGTGTCGGCCGGCCCCCTGTTCGTGAATCCCCAGCCAGAAACTATACAGCGACATCGTGGTAAAGAAGATCAGCACGCTATCGGTGATAGCCATGCGTCCCAGCGCCAGTATTTCAACATTCAACAGCAACATGAGTGCGCCCATCAGGCCGACGGTCGGGCCACGAAGACGAGAGAGAAACAAGTAGTGCATCACAATCAACGCCACGCCGAAGATGGCGGAGGGAGCGCGCGCGGCAAATTCGTTGACACCAAAGACCTGATAAGACACCGTCATCAGCCAGTAGACGAAGACCGGCTTTGCCACGCGGAGTTCGCCGTTGAAGGTCGGTGTAACGAGATCGCCGGAGGTGAACATTTCGCGGCCTGCTTCGGCGTTCCGACCTTCATCACGATCGGTCAGACCCATGCTGCCGAGACCGACAAAAAAGAGGAGACCGGACAAGAGCAACAACAGCAGAAGGTGGATTGGCTGAGGGGTCAGGCGGTCCATGAGTCAGTGCCAGGTTATCCGTGAGGGAAAGAGGGGACCACGCGATAGGAGGTGGTTGAATCACTCATGCTTGTGGTCCCGAGGCACTCTTCGTGTGATCCGTACGGTGAATAAGGACCAGATTTCGGATATACACGACCGATCCAATCGACTGGCCCGCGATAAACACCGGATCCATCCGGTAAATCGCGTAGGTGAGCGTGATCAGTCCGCCGATGAGACTCATGTACCAGAAGGAGATGGGGACGCGGCTCTCCGCAGTCCGCTCGGAAGCGATCCATTGAACCACCCAACGGCCGAAAAAGAGTCCCTGACCGAGGAAGCCGATGCCGATCCAGATTGTCTCAGTAGTCATGAAGTGTTGGAGGGGCTGATATCACGCGTGGTCGATTCACGTCGCGGGTCCTCGGAATTTATACAGAAGCACGCGTTGCTGCATCCAACGCACGGCGATCAGATCGTAGAGCGATGCGAACAAGCGGTTTCCCATCCCGTACTTGGAGACCCCATGAATGCGGGGGTAATGCCGAACGGGCACTTCGGTGACCGTGAATCCATACATTAATGCGAGGGCCGGAAAAAATCGATGCATCCCCTCAAACAGCCGGATGCGCTCCAGCACTGGGCGACGAAAGACCTTGAGCGGGCACCCCGTATCATGGACGCCGTCATGGGTGAACATATTTCGCACACGGTTCGCGATTCGAGAAGAGATCATCTTCACAAACCCGTCCTGCCGTTGTTGCCTCCATCCGCACACCAGGTCATAAGAATTGGTCAAAGGAAGCAGTTTCAAAATATCTTCGGTATCCTGCTGAAGGTCGCCGTCGATCTGGATAATGATGTCACCGTGTGATTGACGAAAACCGGCTTCAAGCGCACAGGTCTTGCCGTAGTTGCGGTCAAAGTGGAAGACGTGGACACAGGCATGTTCGGCGGCCAACCGGTCCAGCGCCTCACTGCTGCCGTCAGTGCTCCCGTCATCCACAAAGATGATCTCATACGGGCGCGACTGGGACGCCTCATGAGAGTCCATGACCTTCAATAAACTGGCGATGAGTGGAGATAAATTGTCTCGTTCATCCTTGATGGGGATGATTACGGAGGCCCAAAGGCTGGAAGGCAGCGTCATCGTACGCAAAAGCTCCAGCAACGGCCGGAGCGCATGTTGATAAGAGCAGCATTCTAGCCGAAGGTCGAAGGTTGGTCAAACGAGCGACGGTAATAATATTGATAGGGGTGATGGTCTGGCTATTTCTTGGTCGCCAGAACGGTGAAACGCATCGTGCCCATGAGACTCATCTCATTGACCTGCTCGCCGGCATGAATGTCAACCTTGTACCGTCCGGGCTTCCAGCCCCTTGTCGGGGAAGACAGTTTCAAATAGCCGCTCTCATCCTCCAAGGCGATGTGCATGGCGTCTTCGGCAACGATGGTAGCTGGATCGAGCCCCGGAATTCCTTCTGGCCTGCACCGTCCGAAGACCGCAAACGCCTGATAATGTTGATGCAGTGAGAAGACGACATAAATGGCTTTGGTATCGGCGACGAATTCATCTGTCGGCTTAATCGGAACGATCTCGTGGGACTGATGCCGCCCCATTTGTTCTTCAAATCCCTCAGCCATGACGATTGAGCGGAACATGCCTTGCGGAGGAGCATCGAAATCATAGGCTGGGACCTCATGGGACGGATTCTGGAACTCAGACATGGGGACGTTTTCGGTGATGGGTGGCTGTTCAGCCATGCTGACGTGAATACATGAGAGCCAGGCCGAAAGGAGCGTGCAGTACACAGAGATATCCGGGTCATCATCATGACTGTCTGCTACACCTCTAGAGACGGCGCTGTCAATCAACCCAGGGAGTTCCCCATTGCGGCGTTTTCCAGCCATCTGTTAGGATTTTGGCAATCGTACGGCTTCTTGATGAAACCACCACAGGGGTGATCGTAGAACATGCTGCAAGACGCTGATGCCCTCCCTCAGCTTGTCGGAGACTATAAACCGCTTGATCAGTGGCAGACACACCTCAATCAGCTTTTTTATGGGCTGCGTGGGGACCAACTCCGATCTTATTATCAAACCTTTGCCTCGGCGGATTTTCGGCTGGCTCATGCGCTAGCGGCCGATTATTACGAACGCGTGAGGAATCGAGAGCAGGGTCGTACTCGTCAGCTGTCATCCTCCGATCGTTTAACAATTTTAGAGCTCGGTCCCGGCAACGGTAACCTCGCCGCCTGTTTCCTCAGTCATCTCAAGACACTCGATACACAGAGCCTTATCTACCCACGTCTGCGCTATGTCTTGCTTGATTGGGAACAGCCGATGCTCGATGGGGCTCTGGCGCACTCAGACCTGGCGCCTCATCGGGATCATGTGGACATCTATTGTGGGTCTGTGGAGCATGTGGCGGGAGTGGCCGATGGAACGGTCGATCGAATCATCTGTAACGAACTGTGGAACGACCTGCCCACCAAACTGTTGGCAAAACACGGTGGCGAGGTCGAAGAAGAATATGTTCGCCCCAACCTCAGCGAATTTCTGCACGTGACCATTCAGGATTGGTCGGCATTCGTCCGAGCGTTCCAAGCTCGGGATCTCGATGTGCTCAGGACCTTTCCACCGTTTCTCGATGAATTGGTGTGGGAGAAGGAGTATCGCAAGGTTGAGTGGAAGGATGTGCCTTATCGAAAAACGATCGTGGAGTTTCTCCAACGCATCGACCAAGAGGTGTTGGTGCCGGTGAATATGGGAGCCTTTGCCACGCTCAAGGAGGCGAAACGGCTCCTAGCTCCGGACGCCATTGGATTCAGCGCCTTCGATGCAGGGACCAGTGACCTCAAGGTGCTGAATGATCCCGAGAAACCCTGTTACGGCCAGTTCGGTGGGCAATACAGTTTCATGATCAACTTTGCGCTGGTCGAATCCGTGGCGAAGCATCTAGGACTAGCGGAGACAACGATCGAACCACAACGGGAGTTCGTGGGACGGTCGCTGAATACGAACGCGATCACGCTCATGGAGCTCTTCGCCACCCATCCGTCCGCGGGACCGAACCTGCAGCCATGGGAGCAAGACCGTCTCGTGCTCAAGACTATCCGCGCGTTGAACGAAACGTTCGAGAGCCCCTATTGCCGGCGGCTGGAATTCCCGCTCAGCACGAACATGCCGCCGGAAGAACGTGAGACCTTGGGGGCCATCCTACGTTCATTGAAAGACAACGGCATTCCCGACACCGTTGCGTACGTGACTGAGGACGAACTCATCCGTGCGCAGGGAGATCTTGAAGACCTTGGATACGAAATCGAGGCCATCAAAATGGCCTTGCAGGTTCCTCCCAGCCCGATTGAATATTGTCACTTTTCCTGTCGGTGATAAGGAGAACGCGGTGAGTTCTTTTGGTACAGGTATTGCCGGGCTCATCGGCGGTGTAGTGGTTATGATGGGTCTGTTTGCCTTTGCACAAAGGCGATGGGTCGCCGGATTGGCATGGTTGCTCGGAGGCATGGCGTTAATCGCTCTGTTGACGTATCTGGACAAACCCGGATCCGATTCGTTGAAACTTGGCAAAATGCAGGAGACGAGACCTCTTGCGGACTCCTTCCAGCCTGCTTCCTCAAGACCGAAGGTCCTATCTGTACAGGCCCCACGCGCAGACGAAACAGCAAACCGTGCGAGTCCTGTTCACGATCGAGGCTAACCTGTCGGACTGAGCGGGGCGACCAACAGGGAACTCAAGGGGCTGGCGAGCAAGGGAGCGAGGATCAAACCAAACTGCGGAAAGTGATCCTGTAATGACAGGAACAAGCCATGGTCCTTGAGCCATTGGTCCGGATCCGACTCGGTGTTCTCGGATGGCCGTTCCATTAACAATGCCTCCGCTCGCTGCGCCAGGAGGAGGGCAGCCGGAAGGTACGTCGAGACCAACATCAACGTAAACGTGACGCCCCAAAAAAGCGTGATGGCCAAGGCCGTCCCCAGCACCGCTTCCTGACCACCCGTGTCAGCCACCAACGCTGCAGGCCATCGTAGCCAGGCACCCATATGCAGAATTCCGGACACAAGAATCGCCGAGGCTGCCGTCAACACTTCTTTTAAACGCTTCATCTGCGACGCATAAAATTTTGGATCAGGCGGTTGACCTGAGATCGGTGATGCCAGGGTGCTGCAAGCTGCCAACAGGGCCACTACGGGAACGATCAGCGCCTGCACATTCACGGTGGATACCACCACCATGACATAGCGCAACAGCTGTTCGCTGATTCGCTGAGGTCCGGCCCGACTCAGGTTGTCGTAGCTAAAACCGAAGACAGCTCGGTAGAGCGTATGGGATTCATCAAGCGCCCAAATGAAGATCACGCCGCCCAGCGCAAAGACCACTCCAATGGTCGTGACGACAACCAGCCGTGTCCCCCTGTGACATTGGTAAATGATCATCGCGCAGAGAAGAAACGCATAGAGTCCAGCCACCAAGGCCAACACGACGGTGGTGAGCCAGATATACCGAGATTTGGTCTCCACGAGAAATGGAGTCGCGCTGAACGGTCGATCCGAATCCTCCGATGTGGAGTGCATGAGCCAGTTCGTGAGGGTATGGAAGTTGTCGACCGTGATGTTGGCACTGAACTCAAATAGGCCGATCGAGAGCAGCAGGATGAACGCGGGAGGAATGATAAGAAGCAGGAAACGATAGTCGGCAGTTGGTGAAGAGGCCGAAGCGGTCATCGTACTGAGACGTCACCAATGGAGGTAGTGCGCGAACAGGTGAGGTATCCTAGCACAATCCGCTTCTATATTCGTGGAGAAATCATGCCACTCGCATCTGGTGAAGCGACGCTGGCACACGATGTTCGTTGATGTCGGAGATAATGCGGAGTTCTAGTGTCGTAACGCCTGAAAGGTCGACCTGGTGATCTTCTGTTTCAACGGTGGATCCTTGAGGGCTGAAGTTCCACCGTTGACGCACGATATCTCGGAACGTGTGTCCTCCATCGTGAGACCACCGCAGCACATACTCTTGGGTTCGCTCGGTCTCAGACTCCACAAAACGCAGCCTGATCTGACGAACGTGCTGTGGAGACGAAAAAAGCAGTCGGATAGTTTGCTCGCCCAATCCACCCGCCCGCCACCCTGATCCGCGATGTGGCAGCAGTGCAGCCTCAATCGGGTGTGCGGGATCTTCCGAGGTGACTTCGACGTCGGCGAGGCGATCGAGATCCAGCCAGCGTTGGTCCTCAGATGCCACGTGTGCTCGGTATGAATCCAGGAGTCGTTTACGCATTGATGACCTCCTGATGATGAGAGGTTGTGGAGTCTGAAAAGATTATCGATCCTTGAGTCGGCCGAGCGTACTCTCAACCGAGCGCTCGAGTTTATCGGCAGCACCGCTGACAGCAAGCTCGACGGTCGGAGCCTGATGACTCACCGCGATGGGCTGATGGCCTGCCAATCTGGCTTCCAGCACGCATCGGATATCATCCCCTTTGGTCTTATGGCTGTTCGTATCGCTCAGATGCGCCTCGACCCGCGTAATCCGATCCTGGAATCTCCCGATGGCGCCCTCAATGCTTGTTTGAACAAGAGTGACAACCTCTTCCCGTCCGTGGATATTGTTGTCCGTATGAACCTGCACTTGCATTCGACGACCTCCCTCATAAGAACAGTGTTCAGCATGGATCTACTCGCCCGACACGAACAAAGTCAACCAACAGAAGGGTATGGCAGAAGTATGTCCATAGTTAGGAGACAGCAGGAAACACGAGAAGACAAACGATGCGGAGTCATTCCGGAGGTAATGTCGGGGATGCTTAGAGGCTTGACTTCAGTATGGCAAGCCAATAGGATGACCATGAAAGCATTCCAAAAGGAAAACTAGGGTTCCGGCTTCCTTGTCATCAAAGGAAGTGCTGGTCCAAGAGTTTTCGGCCTCGCATAACGAGGCACCACGGAGGGATAAAAGCCCGGGAGATCATGTACTGAGGTACATGGCCTTTTGGGAAATCGTCCTTTCAGCTGGAGGTTTCGTTATGCAATTTCATTTCCATCCCACGGGCTGCTCCGTACGTCACCAGTCAGACCTGTTGCCAGCACCGAGAGGTCTGTCATGGTCATGAAAGAACATACGGATACGGCCTGTGCGACTCCCGCTCCAGGGACTCCCAAGACCCTCCACCGCAGCTTGAGCCTCTGGAACAGCCTGACCATCGGCTTCGCGACCGTTTCACCGGTGGCAGGCCTGTATGCCATTATCGGTGTCCAGACAGTCGTGACGGGTGGCGGCTGGTTCGGGGCACTGGCGCTCTGTTTGCTGATGCAACTACTGGTCGCGACCGTGTATGCGGAGCTGTCTTCACAGATTCCAATCGCGGGAGGCGCCTACAAATGGGCCAGACAGCTGGGAGGCGCAACCACCGGTACGTACGCCGGAGCCATCTATGTCAGCTCCACGATCGCCATGCTGACTACGACCGCGTACACCGGCGGCGTCTGGTTGGCGATATTTTTCGGTTCAGGAGGTGGAACAGGGCTGACCCTCGTAATCTGGGGCGCGGTGTTTATGCTTGTTTGCACGGTTCTCAACCTGATCCATGTCTCGGTCTTTAAGTTCCTTCTTTCTCTGGGCGTCTATGCGGAAATCGTCGGCTCGTTTGGTGTCGCCCTGCTGCTGTTCTTCTTTTTCCGGCAGCATGAGTTCTCCGAACTATTCGCTCATCTGGGAACGGGATCCGCCCCGAGCCAGACCGCGGCGTTCTTAGCGGCGCTCGCGATTTCTGGGTGGGCGTTCATCGGCTTCGATGCTTGCTCGACTATCGCCGAAGAAACACATGATCCCAAGCGGATCGTACCGCGCGCGATCTTTTTCTCCCTCTGCATGGTGGGCAGCGTGGTGCTCTTCAACTCCGCTGCCCTCACGTTGAGCTTTGACCGCGACACCCTGCGCCTGACAAGCGCCGCGTCCGACCCTGTCACACCGGTGATCGTTGACAACTTTGGAGCCTGGGCGGAAACGCCTTTTCTGGCGATCGTCATGATCGCGTTCCTGGCTTGCGGAGCCTCCATGGTCCGGTACACATCCCGCATCGTGTTTTCTATGGCTCGCGAAGGAAGTATGCCGGCCGTTCTCAGTCGGGTCACCACGGCTGGCGCGCCACGGAATGCCGTCTTATTCACCGTGTTTCTCGCCACACTCGGCTTGCTCTTCGGCCTCAATGACGAGGCGGTCGCTACGGTCCTGGCGTTCGGCACGGGTGGGCTGTATGCCATGTTCGCCATGACGACGGGCGTGGGACTCTACACCCGTCTCACAGGGCGCTGGGACCCCTCGTTAGGCCACCTCAAGCTGGGTGTGTGGGGGATACTGATCAATTCGGTGGCGTTTCTGTGGTCGGTGTTTGAATTGATCAATATCGCATGGCCACGCCCCTATGCGACCTCACCCGACGCTCCTTGGTGGCAACTCTGGGCCGTGCCGCTTGTACTGGGCACTATACTCACGTTGACGACGCTGTATGTCCTTGTTGGCAGGAACGAGGCATCAGTCCATCCAGGAAAGGCCGAACAACGTTAAGCATGCGGAAGGCACTGTACGCAGTGGGCTGTAACGAGCAAGTCACAGAGAGTCAGAATTCATTCATTCGGTAGAAAGGAGCACTCATGGCAAAGAAGAGAACATACCAAGGCAAGGTTCCCCTCCATGACAAGTATGGGCCGGAGGCGAAATACGCAGTAGAAGCGGAGGCGCTCCTGCCGACAACGAAATATGAAGAGGAAGTCGCCCGAGGGCTGCAATTGGGACTGCCGGGCGCCGATTCCATCAAAGATCGCCGGATTCCCACATTCAGTCGTGGAGAGCTTCCTCACTTCGCTGGCATCAACACCTTTATCAAGGCACCCTACGTCGAAGACGTCCACAAGTGTGGTCAGTACGACGTCGCGATTCTTGGCGCACCCTTCGACGGCGGAACGACCTATCGATCCGGCACCAGGTTCGGGCCTCAGGGAATCCGCAAGATTTCAGCCTTGTACGGCACCTACAGCTTTGAACTCGGCGTGGATCTGCGGGAGTCCGTATCCATCTGTGATGTCGGCGATATCTTTACGATTCCCGGCAACATCGAAAAGACCTTCGACCAGGTCAGCAAGGGCGTGGGGCATGTCTATGCCAGCGGAGCGTTTCCGGTAATTCTCGGGGGAGATCATTCTCTGGGGTTTGCCACCGTGCGTGGCGTGGCTCAGAATATGAACGGTAAAAAGCTCGGCATCCTTCACTTCGACCGGCACGTGGACACGCAGGAGACCGATCTCGATGAACGCATGCATACCACGCCCTGGTTCCACGCGACGAATATCCCTAATGTGCCCGCCAAGAACCTTGTCCAGATCGGCATCGGCGGCTGGCAAGCGCCACGGCCCGGCGTCAAGTCCGGTCGTGAACGCCAAACCACGATTATGACAGTGACCGACTGTGTGGAAATGGGCATCGAAAATGCCGCGAAGCAGGCCCTCGAGGTAGCGTTTGATGGCGTCGATGCGGTGTGGTTGAGCTTCGACGTGGATTGCTTGGACGCCGCCTTCGTGCCGGGCACCGGCTGGCCTGAGCCAGGCGGGTTTCTTCCGCGTGAAGTTCTCAAGTTTCTCCAGATCATCGCGGATACGAAGCCGCTGGCCGGAATGGAAATCGTGGAATGTTCGCCGCCCTACGACGCAGCGGAGATCACCAGTCTCATGGCCACACGCGTCATCTGCGATGTCCTGGCGTGCCAGGTGCGATCCAGAAACCTGCAGAATCGGAAGAAAAACTGACCTGTTCCATTGGGAGAAAGGGTGAACGAGACGCGTATCGTTTTGCTCCCTTAAGCTGAAGGAGGATCGCACGATCAAGGGGGTGAGGCGGGCATAGCAGGCTTGGTAAAGTACGGTGCCCCTATGAACAGCGGGTTTAAAATGAAAGAATGCCAACTGCCCACATTGATGTATTGAAGCCAGTTGCGTTCTGAAGCCATAATTTCCGTGAACTGGGGAACCTTTGGATGAGCATCAAGCGGAATGAATGGTGGCTACGTGGTGTGATGCTACTTCTTCTCATGCTGCTGTTCGCTGTCGATAGTGTGACGGCTCACGGGTTCACCAACCATATGCTTTATACGGTAGTGGTTCTGATCGCGACGGCATCAACTCATGTATGGATGCCGTCGATAGTTGCAGGGATTGGGTCGATCCTCACAGTGGTCGGCATGGTCATGAGTCCAGCCACACCGGGTCTGCCGTTATGGATGCCATGGGGAAACCGAGCCTTTACGATCGGCACGTTGTGGATTTTAGTGTGGTTTGCTTGGAAACGACGGCAGGCAGAGTCTGCGTTGAGGTTGATGAACGAGAATTTGGAGGAAGCCGTCACCGAGCGGACTCACGAACTTGCAACAGTGAATCAAGCTCTCACCACGGAAATCACCGATCGGCTGCAAGCCGAGCACGCCTTCCGGCTCTCGGAGGGGCGTCTTGCTGGCATTTTGGATATCGCTGAAGATGCAGTTATTGTAACCGACCATAATCGGTCAATTTCCCTCTTCAACCAAGGAGCGGCCAGACTATTTGGCTATGAACCCGACGAAGTCCTTGGCCAACCGATCGATCTCCTGCTACCCGCGCGCTGTCAGGCTACTCACACATCTGACTTGGATGCATTCACTCTTGTCTCTGCGCCGGGTCGTCGCACTGGGGAGCGACGGGAGGTAATCGGCCTCAGGAAGAACGGATACGAATTTCCTGCCGAGGCGAGTATCTCGCAACTGACCGTTGGTGAGTACACGACATTTACCCTAATTGTCAGAGATATCACCAATCGGTTAGTGACAGAACGTCAGCTCCAGTCATTGACGGCTCAATTGATGGCGGCTCAGGAGGAGGAACGCCGGCGCATCGCGCAGGAGTTGCATGATGACATCAATCAACGATTGGCTCTACTCGCGATTGACGTGGGTAGAGTCGAGTCTGACCATTCATTGACGACCGGTCATATCAGAGCCATGCTCCGACCGTTGACTCAACGCCTCGGGGTCATCTCCGATGATGTTCGTCGAATGGCCTATCAGTTTCATCCGTCTATTTTAGATGATTTGGGGCTCCCGGCTGCGCTTAAACAGTTGGCTGATGACTGGTCGGTTAGGACTGGAACCAAAGTTGTGATCGTACAAGAAGAAATCGTGAACCCCTTGCCACGTACCATTGCCTCTTGTCTCTATCGGGTCGTGCAAGAGAGCCTTGCGAACGTGATGAAACATGCCCAAGCGGCTCGCGTTGAGCTCGAGTTGACCTGTGGCGATCAGGAGATTACGCTGTCGATTCATGATACCGGAGTTGGGTTCAGCCTCGAAACGATTCATTCGCGTCATCCCGGGTTAGGTCTTGTCAATATGCGAGAGCGAGTAAGATCAGTAGGAGGCCAATTCGACATTCAATCCGAGCCGGGCCGAGGTACACACATTACTGTACAAATTCCACTCTCTGGAGCCACGTATGAAAAAGCCACGAGTTCTTCTGGCTGATGACCATACCTTCGTGCTCGAAGGTTTTAAGAAGTTACTGGAAGAACATTGCACCCTGGTGGGAGCGGTAGAAGACGGCCGCACCTTACTCGAAGCTGCCGTGGAACACACTCCGGATTTGGTTATCCTTGACATTTCGATGCCACGGCTGAATGGGATTGAAGCGGCAAAGAAACTCAAGAAGCAACTGCCCGCCGTCAAACTTATTTTTGTAACCATGCATGCTGACACGGCCTATGTGAACGAGGCCTTTAAGGCCGGAGCATCCGGCTATCTACTGAAACGATCGGCCGCCACCGAGCTCATACAAGCAGTCTGGTCGGTGATGAGCGACAATTTCTATGTGACTCCTCTGATTGCCAAAGATGTCGTGACATTTTTTCTCAAGCCCGGCCAAGTTCCTCTGCCAACAATTGATGACTTGACGATGCGACAGCGAGAAATTCTACAACTCGTCGCTGAAGGATTTTCCGCTAAAGAAATTGCTGATCAATTAAAAGTTTCCCATCGGACGATTGAATTTCATAAGTCGAAAATTATGGAGCAACTTAATCTCCATACTACTGCCGAGCTTGTGAAGTATGCGATAATCCATGGATTAGTTGTCACGTCGTGATCTCTTCCCCGAGCTTTCTCGTAGTCATCCCGTCAAGAGCCCGTAGTTTCCATACGCTGAGCTAGTAATTGCCCTCTCTCTCCACTCCTGGCTACTCCGGTACTCTACACCCTCGTTACAGCCTATCTGCCAACGGTGGAAGCGAGAGTTTTTAAGGTCATCCCAATTACCCGTTTCCCTGGGGTAGATATGATTCGCAAAAATATGTGTCGGGCCTTGTCAACACAAAAGCAAAGGTGATGCTGGAGAAGGCTTTCGATCGTTAAAAGTATCTTCCTAATTCTCTCCTCTTGCGCCAAGGAGGTATCAACAATGTTCTTGTCACGTCGACAATTTCTGAAGGTCTCGGCCGGCACTGTCGCTGCCGCAGCCGTGGCGGACAACGTCCTGGCATTGACGGCCCTGCAGCCGGTGATCGAGGTTGGCAACCCGTTGGGGGACTATCCTGACCGCTCGTGGGAGCGGGTCTACCACGATCAGTACCGCTACGATTCATCCTTTACGTGGGTGTGTTCGCCGAACGACACGCACGCCTGCCGCGTCCGGGCGTTTGTGCGGAACGGGGTGGTCATGCGGGTGGAGCAGAACTATGACCACCAAACCTATGAAGATCTCTATGGCAATCGCGGGACCTTTGCCCATAACCCACGGATGTGTCTGAAGGGGTTTACCTTCCACCGACGCGTGTATGGACCCTATCGGTTGAAAGGCCCCTTGATGCGCAAGGGGTGGAAGCAATGGATGGATGACGGCTCGCCGGAGCTCACGCCGGAGACGAAGCGGAAGTATAAGTTTGATAGTCGCTTCCTCGACGATATGCTCCGCGTGTCCTGGGACACGGCCTTCACCTATGCAGCCAAAGCCATGATTGTGATCGCCACGCGGTATAGCGGGGAAGCGGGGGCGCGGCGTCTCCGGGAGCAGGGCTACGCACCGGAAATGATCGAAATGATGAAGGGCGCCGGAACCCGGTGCTTTAAGCATCGCGCGGGAATGCCGGTGCTCGGGATCGTCGGAAAGATGGGCAACACCCGCATGAACGGCGGGATCAATGCGTTACTCGACACCTGGATCCGCAAAGTCGGTCCGGATCAGGCTCAGGGCGGACGGTACTGGTCCAACTACACCTGGCACGGAGACCAAAATCCCTCGCAGCCGTTCTGGTCCGGGGTACAAGGGTCCGACATCGATCTCTCCGACATGCGCTTCTCCAAGCTGAACACCAGCTGGGGAAAAAACTTCGTCGAAAACAAGATGCCGGAGGCGCACTGGAAGTTGGAGTGTATTGAACGCGGAGCCAGAGTCGTCGTCATCACGCCGGAATATAACCCCACGGCCTATCGGGCAGACTACTGGATGCCGCTCCGTCCTCAGTCGGACGGAGCCATCTTTCTCGGTGCGATGAAAATTATTGTCGATGAGAACATGCACGACACGGACTTCCTGAAGCAATTTACCGACGCCCCCATCCTGGTGCGTACGGATACCTTGCAGTACCTGGACCCCCGTGACGTCGTGGCGGACTACCAGTTCCCCGACTTCTCCAAGAGTTATTCGGGTCGCATCCAATCCCTGAAGCCGGATCAGATCCAGCGACTCGGTGGCATGATGGTCTGGGATCTCAATAAGAAGCAGGCGGTGCCGCTCCATCGGGAGCAAGTCGGGTGGCACTACATGAACAGCGGCATCGATGCCGCGCTCACCGGCACGTACCGGGTTAAGTTGCTCAATGGCCGGGAAATCGATGCGATGCCGGTCTGGCAGATGTATCTCGTGCACTTTCAGGATTACGATCTGGATACCGTCCATCAAATCTGCCGGACCCCGAAAGATCTGCTCGTGCGGTGGGCTCGCGACTCAGGCACGATCAAGCCGGCGGCCATCCACAACGGAGAAGGAGTCTGTCACTATTTCCACATGACTCCGAACGGTCGAGCGGCCGCGATGGTGCCCATCATCACCGGCAACGTCGGCAAGTTCGGCACCGGGCAGCATACCTGGGCCGGGAACTACAAAGCCGGCACCTGGACTGCGACACCATGGTCAGGCGCTGGGCTCTCCGTGCATACGGGAGAAGATCCCTTCAACATCACGTTGGATCCGAACGCCCATGGGAAGGAAATCAAAACCCGGTCCTACTATTACGGCGAGGAGGTCGGCTACTGGAACCACGGGGATACGGCTTTGATCGTCAATACTCCGAAGTACGGACGAAAAGTCTTTACAGGCAAGACTCACATGCCAACTCCGAGTAAATTTCGCTGGGTGGTCAACGTCAACGTCCTGAACAACGCCAAGCACCATTACGACATGGTAAAAAATGTTGATCCCAACATTGAATGTCTCATCACGCAGGACATCGAAATGACGTCCGACGTCAACCACAACGATATCGCCTTTGCCTGTAACTCCTGGATGGAGTTCACCTATCCGGAAATGACCGTCACGGTCTCCAATCCGTGGGTGCAGATCTGGAAGGGCGGCATCAGACCGTTGTACGATACCAGAAACGATCTCGATACCTTCGCCGGTGTGGCCGCTAAGCTGTCGGACATGACCGGCGACAAGCGGATGCGCGATTACTTCGCCATGGTCTATGCCAACCGGGTCGATGTGTACGCCCAGCGGATGCTCGATGCGTCCAGCACCTTCTACGGTTACTCGGCCGACGTCATGCTGAAGTCGGAAAAGGGTTGGATGGTGATGGTCCGCACCTATCCGCGGCATCCCTTCTGGGAGGAAACCAACGAATCGAAGCCCATGTGGACCCGCAGCGGACGGTACGAAAACTATCGTATCGAACCCGAATCGATCGAGTACGGCGAAAACTTTATCTCCCATCGTGAAGGTCCTGAAGCCACGCCGTATCTGCCGAATGCCATCTTCACGACGAATCCGTATTGCCGACCGGACGATTATGGGATCCCGATCACCGCCCAACACCATGATGATAAGACCGTGCGGAACATCAAGTTATCGTGGCAGGAAATCACGCGGCATGCAAACCCACTCTGGGAGAAGGGGTATCAGTTCTACTGTGTCACGCCGAAAACTCGTCACCGTGTCCATAGCCAGTGGTCGGTGAACGACTGGATCCAGATTTATGAATCCAACTTCGGCGATCCGTATCGCATGGATAAGCGGACCCCGGGCGTCGGGGAACACCAGATCCACATCAATCCGCAAGCCGCGAAAGACCGCGGGATTAACGACGGGGACTATGTGTATGTGGACGGCAATCCGGTGGACCGCCCCTATCGCGGGTGGAAACCGAGCGATCCCTATTACAAAGTCGCCCGCTTAATGATCCGAGCCAAATACAATCCAGCCTATCCGTACCATCTGACAATGGCGAAGCACTCGACGTTCGTGTCGACACCAAAGTCGGTCAAGGGGCATGAAACCAGACCAGACGGTCGAGCCATCGCGGTTGATACTGGATATCAATCGAATTTCCGGTACGGTGCGCAACAGTCCTTTACCCGTAACTGGCTCATGCCGATTCACCAAACGGACTCCTTACCGGGAAAGCATGCCATCGCGTGGAAGTTCAAGTGGGGTTATCAGGTTGACCACCACGCCATCAACACGGTGCCGAAGGAATGTCTGATCCGCATCACCAAGGCGGAAGACGGCGGCATCGGCGCGCGTGGTCCGTGGGAGCCGGTCCGAACCGGCTTCACACCGGGTCAGGAGAATGAATTCATGATCAAGTGGCTCAAAGGGGAACACATCAAGATCAAAGTCTAACGACGTATGTCGTGAAGCGAGAAGTGATTCTCATACTTTCGTATCACGAATGACGAACGGCGCTTTACGTTTACGACTGAAAGGAGCAGACGATGCCTGAAGTATATAACTGGCAACTGGGACGCAAGATGTTGTACCCCTACGAGGAGCGACATCCGAAGTGGCAGTTTGCCTTTGTCTTCAACATCAACCGCTGCTTGGCCTGTCAGACCTGTAGCATGGCGGATAAGTCGACCTGGCTCTTTTCCAAGGGACAGGAATACATGTGGTGGAACAACGTGGAAACCAAACCCTATGGGGGGTATCCACAATTCTACGATGTCAAAATTACCCAGCTGATCGAACAGGTCAATCCAGGGGGACAGGTCTGGAACGTCCGTGTGGGACGGAAGCATCATGCGCCCTATGGCGTGTTTGAAGGCATGACCATTTTTGATGCCGGGGCCAAAGTCGGCCAGGCGGCCATCGGGTATATCCCGACGGACCAAGAATGGCGCTTTGTCAACATCTATGAAGACACCGCCACCTCCATGCGCGCGTTGGTGGAGGGGATCGATAAGACCGGATTTTCGAAGGAGGAGCCGTGGAAGATGACCGGGAGCAGCCTCCCAGAGCACGAAACCTTCTTTTTCTATCTCCAGCGCATCTGCAATCACTGCACCTATCCGGGCTGTTTGGCGGCCTGTCCCCGGAAGGCCATCTATAAACGTCCGGAAGACGGCATTGTGCTGATCGACCAGAACCGATGTCGAGGCTATAAGAAGTGTGTCGAACAGTGTCCCTACAAGAAGCCGATGTATCGAGGCACCACCAGGGTCAGCGAAAAGTGTATCGCGTGCTATCCACGGATTGAGGGAAAAGATCCCTTGACCGGTGGGGAGCCGATGGAAACCCGCTGCATGGCGGCCTGTGTGGGGAAGATTCGCATGCAGAGCCTGATGCGGATCGGCGAGGATGGGCTGTGGGCAGAGGACCGGTGGCATCCGCTGTACTACGCCATTCGGGTGGAGCAAGTTGCGCTGCCGCTGTATCCGCAATGGGGGACTGAGCCCAACGGCTATTACATTCCGCCACGCCATTCACCGCGTGGTTATGCCCGACAGATGTTTGGTCCTGGCGTGGACAACGCGATTGAGAAGTACCTGGTCCCGAGCCGGGAACTCTTGGCCGTGCTCCAGCTGTGGCGAGCCAGCCAACAGATCGTGTTCCGCTACGATGTCATTCCTGGTCCGAAAGTGTTTGAAACCCAGATTCACGGGAAGCGGTTCGAGATGTACAACGACACCGTGCTGGGCTTCAATAAGTCGGGCAAGGAAGTGGCGCGCGTCCAGGTCGAAGAGCCGATCTATATTCGGCCAGCCGAGCGCGTAACCTGGTTGTAAGTCGACCAGGATCGACACCGTATTCGAAGGGGCGGGTCTCCCACAGGGGGCCTGCCCCTCAACATTTGGAGAGAGTGGCCATATCAGCGCCAGCAGTTCTAATAGGAAAGGAAGGTTTGGCAATACTTCATTCGTCAGAATGAAATGATTGAACCCACGACGCCAACGCGCGCTTGCTCGGATACACCACGATGGCCCGTATTCAGTTCTCCCGTTCCTGGTACGTTTCACAACGTTCGCAGGTAGTCTCCCTCTCTCCTACTTCCGGTTCCCTCTCGTAAGCTTCATTGTAGGATATCTGGCAACAGACGTTTCACAGGGTTGAACGATGAAACAACTGTGCATCATGGTCGTGGATGAGCTATCAGAGTTTGTGCCCTTCCTTCGGCTGTTTCCCGAACCTCATTATCGTATGGCTGGGCCTTTTCAAGATGAGCATGATGTGGTTACTGCGGCCCTCGTTTTGTGTCCGGACGTCGTGGTCATGAATATCGATATGCCGAGATTGAACGGGATTAAGGCCGTTCGTCGGTTACGAATGCTCGTGCCACATTGTCGTGTGGTCGTCAAGAGTTTGTCTGCAGAGCCAGAGAATATGGCCGCAGCGTACGCAGCTGGTGTTTCGGCTTATCTTATAAACGGAATTTCTCCATCATTGAGGGACGCGATTCGAACCGTCATTGAGCATTCGGAAAGGGTGGTGGAAGAGAAGACAGTATACTCTCAGGAGGGCCTGATTCACCCATTGGGTGAGCCCGCGTACCGTGAAAGGCTGAAGGATCGATTGCCGGCAGCTCAGACATTCAACACTTGCGATTGAAAATGGATCTACAACGACGGCATGAAAACGAGGGTGATAAAAAATTCTGTTCCACGAACATCTTGACGATGACTCCATCTACATGAGTTCAGAAACGATAAGGGCGGAAAGGCCTATATGGTCGATCCCTGTCTCAAACTAGCTCTGATGGTAAGGGTTAAATATCTATGCTTCTTCGCCTCGACACAAGGTGAAGGAGCATGCAGACAATTCATGCATTCATCCATACAGAAATGACCACGAAGCAGGCGGTTGAATTGCGAACGAGATGGAATCAGCAGGCAAATCTTTTCACCTGTGAACATCTTACGCTTGAGCTGGAGTACGGAGAGGGAGGCGATCCGACGGCAAACTACATTTGTATCGTATGCGGAGAGCATGTGGTGACAAAACGCTAGAGGCACACCCATCAAGAGGCAAACGGGATGTAGGACAAACATTTGAATCTAAGCTTTCCTCCTCGTTTCTGTGCCAGACTCTTATCGCAATAATTCCGTCTCCGATCCGGCATCCGGTATAAGGCAGGCAGGGGAGATATGACTCGGCTTCCAAATTTCTTCCAATCCTGCTCAGATGAAAACCAGCACTTTCGCTCCTTCCTCGTCCACCACCAATCAATGACTCCACCGCTCATTGATTGACTCATCCGGCATCGATTTATATACTTACTTTTTCACTGGAGGCGATCGCGATGAAAATCCTGATAGGCCTGCTCGTTCTCGTGGTCCTGCTGGTCGGAACCGTATTCTCGCTTCCCTTCCTGGTCGACCTGAATAAGTATCAAGACCAATACAAGCCGATCATCGAAGAGGCTCTCAATCGAAAGGTTCAACTGCAGGATATTCGTTTGACAGTCTGGCCGAGAATCGGTGCAACTGTGGCAGGCTTCGCGGTAATGGACGACCCATCATTTGGCTCAGGCCCATTCGCGTCCCTCTCCTCCTTGGATGTGGGTGTGAAACTGATGCCGCTGTTGAGTGGTCAGGTTGAGGTGGAGGAAGTGACTCTCCGTAATCCGATCATTACAGTAATCAAGAACAAAAACGGGGTTCTCAATGCGTCAACGATCGGCCGTAAGGGGGCAGCGGTTCCCGAGGCTCCTTCGAAAGCGCCGATTCCTTCCGCCGAAGGCCCACTGAAAATTCTCGCGCTCCTGGCCGTGGATAGAGTGTCAATCGACGGCGGGAAAGTGACGTATCGAGATCAATCAGTGGCCAAGACGACGGAGTATGTATTGCAGGATTTGGAGGTGCTTCTTCGGAATGTTCGTCTTGGGCAGACGCCCAACTTACACTTCGCGTCGCTTGTTCAGCCGTATAACATGCCGGTCAAACTCGACGGGACCTTCGGTCCACTCAAAGACACGATGGATGTAGAGGCGATCAACTTCCAGCTGAGTGTCGGGAAGACGGAATTCACCATTACGGGGAAAGCGGTCGACCATAATGCGACGGTCAACGTCAGCTCGCCGGTCATCAATACCGCGAATCTTCCGATTGCTCTCCCGCTCAAGAAACCGGTCGAGATCAAGAATCTTCAGATTGCGGCAGAAGTCAAAGGACAGGAGGCCAAGCTCAATACCCTTTCGTTTGGGCTGTTTGATGGCGAGGTAAAGGGAAGCGGCAAGTTGGTCGCGGGATCCGACGCGCCACCGTTTAGCGGCGGTGTAACAATCCAAGGACTCCAGCTCGGTCCGGCTCTCAGCTCGGTTGCAGACACGCCGGTTTCTGTTAGTGGAACAGCCGGTGCTGACCTATCCGTGCAGGGGCGTGGCTTCTCGATGCCTGACTTGACCAAAGCGTTGCAGGGAACGGGTCACGTGGCCGTAAAAGATGGGAAGATTCAAGGAGTGAACATACTCCAAGAGGTGGTCTCCGCTCTAAAAGTCGCCGGTATTTCGATCGATGACCCTAAAGCGACGGTCTTTTCCACGATCGAGACGGATCTCGCCATCAAGCAAGGTATGATTAAGCTGCAGAATCTCCTGATGGACAGTCATGACTTTCAGGCCACAGGGGGTGGCACCATCGGATTCGACCAACAGCTGAATTTGCTCGTCAACCTGAATCTCTCGCAGGAAGTGAGCCACAAGCTCTCCGGTGCGTCACCCGTTGTCAAAATCGCCATGAAAGACGGTCGACTCAGTCTCCCGCTGACCATCACCGGCACCGCACAGGCTCCGTCCTACGGAGTCGATGTCAAAGGGCTGACCGGGAAAGTGCAGGAGCAGGTCAAGAAGAAGGTCGAAGAAACCGTCGGAGGTCTGCTCAAAGGCACGACGAGACCAGAAGATCTTAAGCGGGAAGGGCAAGAGTTGCTCAAAGGATTGTTCGGCCGGTAAGAGACGGTTAAGAAAATCTGTCGAATCGATTTTCGCTAAAGGTAGGTCTTATTCCGTTTGTCAGTGATTGCGGGCACATCACAACTCAAGAGGTAGTCGGATGTGGGTGGCAGGATGTCTGCCTCTTGAAGGCCAAGACTGGGTGACCCTCGACGAAATAGAACTCCACTCTCAAACCTCTCTAAACACATATAGAGTATCCGGAAGATCTGAGGCGGTTTGTATATTACGTGCACCTTAAACGAGCCTCACATCCGTAGTCGGAATCCCTCTCGATCCCGCCTCTACGATACGCGAAGTATCTTGGAGACGGTCAATGCCCTTCATTTCCGCCCATGGCCGTCTTCACGGCGGGAGGAGCCGTGCTTCTCCCGCCTATCCTGCTTCAGCTAACTAGATCAGTGCTTTTGTGTGCGAAGTGGTTAAGGGGACGAACAATCTTATTGCACTGCCTTGTGAAAATCGGTATACAACCTAAGGTTGAGTGGCTCTAGTTAATTACGTAAGCACACGGAGGAGGATAAATGAGGCATTCCATCGTATTGGTTGGGTTGGGCGTCATTCTCTCTCTGGCGGCGACGGCGGTGTGCTCAGCATTTCCATTCGATGATCCGGCCCCGGTGTCTGCCCCAGCAACTCCAGCCCATGATGTGGTCACGCTGAAAGACGGCAGCGTCATCCATGGGGAAGTGATCGAGATGGTAGGCGGGGTCCTCCAAGTGAAAAGTGCCTTGGCCGACGACGTGATTAAGGTCAAATGGTCCGAGGTCAGTAAGCTGGCCGTCTCTCATCCGATTCCGTTCCACCTTGACGAGGGGACGGTGCTCATCGGCACCGTCGAAGAAGGTGAGCCTGGAACGATGACGGTCAAAGCCGCACCGACAGGAAGCGCGGTCACCGTACCCATGGATTCGGTCAAGCAGGTCAACCCGGTGGTCCAATCACCGGTTATCTACAGCGGCAGTTTGAATGCAGGCTACTCGCAGTCGACTGGAAACAGCCAACTCCGTAACGTGAGCGTCCTCGCAGATTTTGTCGCTCGGAGCGAGCAACTTCGGCTGTCTTTGCTAGGGCGGTATGTCTACGGTGACAACGCCGGGAGTCTCAACGTTCGGAATGCCCGCGGCACGATCAAGTTGGACTTCTTTATTACGAAACGGCTCTACTGGTTCGCGTCGGCCTATGTCGAGAACGATTTCCTTCAGAACCTGAAACTCAGAACAGCGATTGCCAGCGGTCCGGGGTACCAATTCCTCGAGCGCGGAGATCTCCCCGGCATTTTTAAAGACATGACGTTCTACGCCGAAGCCGGTGCGGCGTATTTCAACGAAGATTACCGCGACAACAGCATCACAGACGATAAGGCAAGTTTTCGGGGCCGCGTCGCCATGAAATTTGATTGGCCGATCTTTGACGGTCGGATTCCGTTGTACCACTACAATGAAATTTTTCCGTCGATCGAAAACTTCTCGGATTTCTTCTTCACGATGGACAACGGGGTACGCTTGAAAATTTTTGAAGGTCTGTCGAGCGGCTTCCAAGTGACCACCCGCTATAACAATCGCCCGCCTGCGGGCACAGGCGATACGGACAATTTGTACCTGCTGACGGTCGGGTATGCCTTCGACACGACTCGTAAACGGTAACGGGTCGGCGGCATCGCCCCGAACCGCGTACTCATAAAGGAGGGCACCATGCTGAAAGAGTTTAAAGAGTTCGCCATGAAAGGGAATGTCCTCGACATGGCGATCGGCGTCATCATCGGTGGCGCGTTCGGAAAGATCGTCTCCTCGATGGTCAGCGACGTCCTGATGCCGCCCATCGGGCTGCTGATGGGCAAGGTGGATTTTTCAAGTCTCTTCATCGACTTGTCCCAAACATCCCCTCCATCGCTCGCCGCGGCCAAAGCCGCAGGGGCTCCCACACTCAATTATGGGGTCTTCCTGCAGAGCGTCTTCGACTTTCTCATTATCGCATTCGTCATCTTCATGCTGGTGAAGCAGGTCAATCGCTTTAAACAGCAGGCTCCTCCGCCTGCACCGCCTGCGCCACCCGAGCCGACGAACGAGGAGAAGTTACTGGCGGAAATCAGAGATTTACTTAAAGGGCGACAATAGGTGTTGGCAAGCTTCAGGGGGCGGAAGTCAATCAGCGGGCAATGGCCTCGGATGTCTTACGAGGCACAACCATAGGAGGTCGCATGCGATTAGGCAACAGCATCATAGTAATGACAGGACTGATTGCCCTAGTGGGGTGCTCTTCGTCTGGCACGCACTCTGGTTCATATATTAAGCAGCCAGAAGTGTGCATTGATAAGAAATGGTACGGCTATCACTTAGGCAGCGGCTGTCCTTCCACCATAACAGCGGTGGCCGCTGATCCAACTGCGGATCGCCTTGCCGCCCTGGAACGAGAGCGCAACCGATTGGCTGATGAGCTGGAGGCGGCTCGGAAGGAAAACGCAGCCCTCCGCAATCGAGTGGCCGAACTGGAACGCCAGCTGGCCGAGCGCGATAGAGACCTCGCCGCGCTTCAATCCGGGTCAGGTGATCATGCTGCCTTGGCCGGCCAACTTGCCGCTGCCCGGACTGATTTAGGCCAGGCGCAGAGCGAAAAGGATCGGCTGGCTGCGGAATTGTCCGCGGCGAATCAACGGATTGCCGACCTGGAAGGTCAACTGGCAGGACGTGATCAAGAACTTGCCGGGCTCCGCGGTGACCTTTCTGCCGAAATGGCAAAGCTGAAGGAGGCCGAGCGCGGATTGATCCGAGCGCTTGCTCCCCAAATTAAGAAGGGTGATATCACAGTCGATCTCAATGATGAACGACTCCTGATCAATCTGGCGTCCGGGTATCTGTTTGCATCCGGCGCCGATCAGCTGAAGCCTGCCGGGATCGAAGCGCTCCAGCAAGTTGGGACAATCTTGAAAGATTATCCCGAATATAATGTCGCCGTGGATGGGCATACCGACAACGTTCCCATTCGCGGAGCGTTGAAAAATACGTTTCCAACCAACATGGAGTTATCAGAAGCCCGGGCAGCTAATGCTGCGAAAGCGTTAGAAGAGGGTGGCCTCGCTGCCGCTACCACCCATGGGTATGCAGACGCCAAACCGAAGGCGTCGAATAAGACCGAAGCAGGTCGGGCCAAGAACCGGCGTGTGGAAGTGCGTGTGACCAAGTAGGGATTGAGTAGGTGAGAACCCACCACGGGCCTTCCCTGCCAAGGGGAAGGCCCGTGGTATTTTTGTCGAGGAAGGAGTTTGTTATGAAAACGAAAGCAATCTTGCTCTGTGCGACTCTGGCGTTTCTCGGGACTGGCCTTGTCACTGCAACATGGGCGGTCGACATGGGTGCCATGAAGCAAAAGGTAGAGACGGTGAACGAGCAAGCCGAGAACGTGAAGAAGGAAGCCGGAGAGACGACACAAAGTGCCAAGGAGATGAAGGCGAAGGACGCTATGAAGAACGCGGGCGAAACAAAGGACGAGGGGAAGAAGCTCAAAGACGCCGCTATGGGCAAATAGTGTAGAGAGAAATTCCTTCTTGTAGTGGTCGGCGCGTCCCAGATGTGCCGACCGTCTGCCTCCCTAACATACCCGACAACGTTCTCGTTCCTGATTCCTCACCATAGACTCTCTGACAGCCCCGTGAGGCCGAGGTCATGGGCGTCTCATTGATCCACTTCATTTGGTCATTGCTGTGCCAAGATGTCGAGGGTCTGTTCGTCAGGCTTGCCGTCGAAGTACTTGAACAGAGCTTTCTTGAAGAGAGCGTTGTCGGTAGTCGCCGTTGAAAACAAGGTCATGCAGGAGCGGAATTTCAGGTTGTCCGGGTAGGGGAAGATCTCGTCAGCGCTGCGCCCCTCCACGTTCAGAACTAGCTGCGTACATTCTCGGAGTCTCTGACCTAGGACTGGGTGCTGTAGATAGGCCTTGGCCTCCTCGACCGAGCCAATGGCAAATTGCTGTGCCATTGCACTGTGACCAAGACCGGCGATCTGCGGAAAGATGAACCAGATCCAGTGACTGGACTTCCTTCCGGATCGAAGCTCAGCGAAGACTGTGGGGTAGGTGTGTGTCTGCGCGGTGAGGAAGCGGTGAAGGTTGTAAGCATCGCTCATTAACGATCCACAGCCAAGAGTATTCTTTTCAGGACAATATCATGCCTGGCACTGTTGGATTGCAAGGCCTGACACTCTCTACTTCCTTAAATCAGAACTCATGCGGAAGACCGATTGCAAACCCACTTGATGAAGCGGCACCAGATCAGGGACCGAGGAACCGGCCTGCACTAATTCCCAGCCCGCGACCTGTATGAGCGCTACGGGTTGTATTAGGTTTATACGGCAGCGGGCTGGCGCACGGTACACGCCTTGACATGAAGAACATCGGAGAGCCGTGTGCGGGAAATCCGCGTGCACGGTTTGATGAGGGAGGACAGGAGACGCCGACTAGGGCTGGGCTATTGAGGCACCGCCAGACGAAAGGGGCGGCACCAGATAGGCTCAGTCTACGGAAGGCTGAATCCTGTTCTCTGCTCTACCCATTCTTCCTGAGGTTCATCTATAGAGATCTTCTAACCGGTAGATCAATCTGTTTGCTTCTGGCCATCCCGCTTCTGCAAAGATATCTAAGACCTTGAAAAGCCCTTGCAAACATTCATTGTTCTCTCTAAGCAGGAGACGATATTCTGCCAGATACCGCTCTACCAAACTAACAACCAGCTTCTCCGCAAGGGATTCATACTGAAATCCCCATGGCCTTCCCGCGCTAACCGCAGCTGTGATTCGAAGAAAGGCCTTTGCCGGATCTTGCTCAATAGATGGGACTATGGTTTCAATTAAATGATAGGAGATCGATGGGAATCCGACTTGTGCTAGCTCATCCAAGTGAACGCTGGCTTCGAAGTAGAAGCGACGCTTCTGCTCAGACGACAACGTGTTGTCCTTCGTGCCCCCCTCAAATGCACCTGAAGCGAAGTACAGCTCGTTGGCGACGTTATCAAGAATATGGTACAGGTTGTTTCTGTCCGACTTTCCCTGCGCAGATTCCATAAGCGTCGAATCAGTTTCTATCCTCCTCAATTCAGTGCGCGCAGTTTGGATGATTTGCAAAACGAGATCGAGCGCGCGATTCCGCACCGCGTCTTTCTCGGTCTCAGGTTGTTCTGCAGATCCATGAGTCACCGAATTACGCAACTGCGAGTTGGCCCAGTGCACTTCGTTGAAACTCTTTGTAGGAGAATTGACTGCCGAAAGCACGATGTCACGACACACTGTATCGCCTCGCCACACATAGAGGTTAGTAAAAAGATGCGTACACTGCTCTCGGACTTTGTCTGCTCCTGGTCCATCTTGGATGCGATCATTAATTGTCTTGATCAGCTGGACCGTCCTTTCTGGGTGATTCCACGCCAGCTTTCTGAGCGGTTCACCCAGTAGACCTTGAAGCACTCCCCGATTATTCTCTCCGTGAGAAAGCTGCTCAATGACACGCCACATTAGGTCTTGAGCCGAATAATAGAGCGCGTTGATACGGCGTGCAATTTGGAAACGGACGGTGGAGACAGGGTCTTTGCTCAAACGCTCAATGGCTGAAAGAACATCTGGCGTCGCACATGTTGGCTCGACTGCGAGGTTGATTAACCCATCGGCAACTTCCAATCTCGGAGAGGGAATTGTCCACCCATAATGTTCATGGAATTGGCTATCGCGTGCGCTATCCGGTACCGGCTCAGGGTTTGTAGACGCTTCAAGTAGAACTTCCTTTACAACCGAGCCAAGCGGTGCCGCGCATGATAAGCCTTTAATGTGAGCTAGGCTGGTACATCCTGTGATGAGCGTATGGTAGGCGCCCTTGACCATTCGGTCGTCTTCCCCACCAGCGGGTTGAACAGCCTCCTTAAGGCGAAGGAGAGACGCGCGTATGGCATCCAGGGTGGCCGCGTCCCGCTCAGGTCTTTTGTATGCCGCCTCAAAATCTGTAGCGAGCCGCTGAAATTCTGCCTGTCTAGGATCTGTTGCCGAGGTCTCACCTCCAGTTGCTGAAGCTACTGATACAGCAGTACTACGCTCCTCTGCCTCTTGCTTCTGGGTAGTCTGCAATGATGTAACAAGACTAACTGCCTCTGGCATAACACAATCCGTCGCCATTAGGCCGATCAGTAACTGATCTCGTTTACGTTCGCCATATTCTCGTTCCTCTGGTGGGAATAGGTCAGGAATGCCTAGGATGAGACGCTCAACCTCTGTGCGTTCGTCGGTGGTGAGGTGAGGGAAAATGGCCTTAAGAAACGTACCCGCCGCTCCGTGCGTATCCATCCCAACTAGTAGTGGAGCACTCTTAAGAAGACCCTTGAGCTTCTGTCCGATCGATTGAGGCCTCTTGGCTCCCCAAAGGAGCAACCTTCGCCATAGGACTGCTGGCCGATTCTCTCGGATGATCACATTCACAAGATCGCTGACGAGAATAGACTTTCCATCCTCATCAGATTTGAGCAAGTACTGTGCAAAGGCGTTCAGCATCTTGATTGCATCTTCATTGTGATAAAGACTTCCGTCATCCCAACTATGACTAAAGTCTGCTCGAATTGTTGCCGTACTCTCCTCAAAGGTAAACACTTCATACTCGAAGGTCTCTGTATAGGAACTGTTGCGGTGACCCACGAAGGCTTCGACAGCAGAGATGAGTGCTTCAGCAGCCGGTTTAGGAGCGGACTCTAGAAACGAGGGAAAGGCTTTCGATAATCGCCACTGTGCATGGTGGAAGTCCTGCTTGCGATTTGACACAAGTGGAAGAATCTGACTGTCACCCATAGTAGTAGGTGCGTCAGATTCTTCTCTATGTGTGAACAACGCGTGATAGATCTGCTTCACGAAGTCAGGGTCGTGGAGGGCCAGTCTTTTTACCTCATCAGCCAGCCAGCGAGCTTCGATGTAGGCATACTGCTTGAGATGCTCTTGCTCCAGAGCACGGCTAAGTAATGCACGAGAAGAAGTGGGATCTGATTCGAAAGTTCGACAGACGCAATGTATCCCTCTGGTGACAAGATCAGAGTTATATGGAGCCCGAGCCCATGCGTACTCTAATAATCGACGTGCGGCTGCACCAGCGGCATGTCGTTCCGCAGGAGTAAAAGATTCCGGGTGTTCACACAACATCCAAAGCAGCGTGCGAATGCTAAATACGGTAGATTCCCGAAACGTCTGAGACACTTGATCAGCAAGGCTACTCCACGGTCCAGCTGTTGGACCTGACAGGCGTCGATCAGTTTCCGGCGTAGCAAACAAAGACAGAACGATATATCTCAAAATGGTCTCGGCCTGCTTCTGGACATTCTCATTGGTGCTCTTAAGCGCCGCATCAAGCGGTTCCATATCGGCAATGGCCTTAGCTTCAGCCGCAACGACCGATGGCCCGAGCACCTTTCCTATGTGAGATAGCCGTTCCAGTCCCGCGAGTTGGAGAGACAACACCCAGAACGCGGCACGTTCATAACGCCACAGATAGAGGAAATGGAGTGTGAGGCTAGGCCGGATAACCAATATGAGATCGGGGCTCTGAATGAGGCGTTCGACTATTGTGGGAGGAGAGTGTCTCAACAGTAGCCGCGCAACGGCATAGTCAAAAAGAACATGGTGTGAATATGTCAGCACAGATCGATTCGGAGGAGCATCTGGACTAGACTGATAGTATGTAAGGACCTGGCTGCTAAGCAGATGGGTCAGGTGACCTCCAAGCCCTGGCAGATTGAGTTCGGCAGGAGAAACGCGAAGAGTTCGAGCACTCACCATGCGTTCACAAATCTGACGCAAAATTCCTTCACGGTCGGAATCGTGGCCATCAACACCGATGACTTTTTTGCTCCAATAGCGTTCTAGCAATTCTGACTGAGTGCGAATTGGTGTTAGCTCACTGAGAGGAAGTCCTTCTGTGAGTAAGCCTGCGATAAGTCTAAGATTGAATGGCACCCTGAGGAGTTCACGCATCTCCAATGCCGCACTTCTTAATAAGCCATAAAAATCCGATGACTGCTGGGTTAACTGAGTAAGTTCGTCATCGTTAAGGAGCGGAATGCGGAGATGATGCATTGCCTTGAACTCTGCTGATGCAAGATGCACAGGAAGGGAAAGCGGACGGGAGGCTCTAAAGAGGTTTTGAAGCTCATGATTATGGCGGAGGTCAAATTGCCGGATAGAAGCAACTACACGCCAACGGCTTTTCGTGTTGAGGAGTTCGCGGATTAAATCCCGAAAAGTTGCCTCACGTCGTGAATCTCGTGCAGCGTCCAACCCATCGAGGATAAGATAGCCTTGCTGCGCCCCTGGCCACTCTAGAAGCACTTCGAGAACTTCGTGATCCAGACCAAGCTCAACACGCAAAGCTCCCAGACTTGCTGCATCAATCCGGTCAGCAGCGAAGAGAATTACATCGCGCCCTTCAGCTTCCAGACCTTCAGCAAGATCATGAAGCACGCCGGATTTCCCTGCACCAGGATCACCAATGACTAGGAGAGATTCTTCTTGTGCAGAATGTTGAAGGAAATCCGATGACTCTCGTCGAATTTTGAGGGGGTGCCCCTTCACATGAAAGCATGACAGATCGCTCAATACAGATTTAATCCTCTGCGAGTGCGCTTTGAGCTTGCCGATGTCATTATGGTAACTGCGGCAAGCCTGAAGATCATAGCCAGCAACAAGTAGGACCTGCTGAAGTGTTGATCGGTTTGCCCCTGAATGATTCACAGCATAAACGGAACAGGTGTTAATAAGTTTTGACCATGCCGCTGCCGCTTGCGACTGATCTTTGAGGATGTATTGCCTTAGAAAAGACTTCGCCGTGGCCTCATCTGTGCCTCCCTGTTCCACGTCCAAAGTCTGGATGTGCATCAAAGCCAAAACATTGCGGAGCTCTTTATCTGTTGCTCCTGTCCCAAACACTGTTTTCCAGGACCGCTTGAGGTGTTTCATAAGAGTGCTCAGCACAATTCGTTCACCCTGGTTCTGAGGCGCTCTGGCGATAGGTTGAGTCAGAGGGGATGAAGATATTCGTGACAGGACTCGGCGTAGATCTTTTCGAATGGTACTCGATGCTTCTGGGCCGACAACGAGAACAAGGCGATCGGTGATAGGATCGAGTGGTTTCTTTTCCTGTTGCCCAGCCTGAAACTGCCGAACAAACTGGTCGATGACTTTTGCAAAATCCGAGGCTACTGCCTTTGACGAAATCAGCGTTCTTTTTGCCTGTATAAAGGCGCGCTTTCCTTCTTGCGTCTCAACTAGAAGGTCATCAACTGGCTGATTCGTTTCGCATTGAAGGGATATCAGTGGGAATTCTTCCGGAAAATTCCAGGGAACAGAGACCGCCGATTCAGCGAGTATATGCACAGCAACCCATGCCGCTACACGATGCTGGTACTCCATCCCGCCAGCAGTTGCAGCTCCACCACCAGCCTGTGAAAAGACTTTACGAGAGGGACGTTTCTTCGCTGCTACTCTTCTAGATTGTCGTTTACCTTGAGGCTTTCGCGATGGCTTTTTCATTGCCAAAGAGGGGAAAATCGAGGGTCAAAACTTGTTTTGTGCATTTCCCGTCATAAGTCTCTCAGCGCCTAGCTCTGGCCGCCATAGCGAAGTGGAAGAAATAACGGTCGAGCGAAGCTAAATCACCATAAACGGTGGCCGCGTCATGCAATCCAACATCGGCGCAGGGTTGCGTGCCTTATGCCGCCACTCCGGACTTACGGGCTAAGACCCGTGCGATGTCACGGGGGGTTCCGCCGAGCGCCACCAGGCCACGCAACAGGAGATCGAGCGAGACAGTGTGGTCCGCTGCCTCCATCTTTGCCACACGAGACTGACTCGACTGCAGGCGCTTGGCAAGCGCGACCTGGGAGAGTCCGTGGGCCTCTCGCCTCACGCGCAGCGCATGGCTTAACCGCAATTTCATTTTAACGAGCGCGGTTTCTTCTTCGCTCAGCCCCAAGAAGTCGCTCGTGGTTCCCACTCGCCAGCCCCTGGCCTCCAGCCGCTTTTGTTTTGCCTTGTTCATCGTCCCGTCATCCTCACGCGCCGCCTGGTCGTAGGCAGCTAATCGTTCCGTGGAGCCAGGCCAAAGGCTTATCGGGTCGTGCCATCCGCATTAGTATATGTCATATATGACATGGCTGCAAGGCTCTCGTTTCAGGAGATGGTTGAGGTCCGTTTTAGCAGTATCCGCTACTGGCAAACCCAGCGCGTGCTGCTGGACTGGGCGAAGGCGCAGCACAACCTGCAATCCGCCTGGAGATGCTAGAACGAAGGGGACAACCACGAGCGGTCACACCGTAAGACGATAGTATTGCGCAGATCCAACCCAAAACCCACCTGTGATTGCATGGGAGCACTCACACCAATATGAATTGGCATGGGCAGATAATCCGTCAGTTCCATGAAGGGTCAGTTATGAAACAGTAGCCGTACCGGCCTACACACTGCCTCTTGAGTGTTTCATAAATCTGTTTCCCATTCATCTCGCCTTTTTCACCCTTACCGGGAACAGCTCCTTATGAAATACGGATACGCTCGCGTCTCAACGACCCTTGACCGCCAGGTCTGACGACAGCTATGGTCGAAGAGATCACGATGCGACCATCATCACAACCACATTTGTAAGGGGGACTACATGAGCAAGAAGGCAGTGTTTTACCACGCCGGGTGTCCTGTATGCGTTGACGCGGAGCAGAACGTCGCGAATGCGCTTGACCGCTCGCGCTACAACCTTGAGATCGTGCATTTGGGACAGCAGAAAGGCCGCATCACAGAGGCCGAGGCTGCGGGGGTCAAGTCCGTACCGGCCCTCGTGCTCGAGGGGCAGCCGTTTCATATTAACTTCGGAGCCGGACTCGACGCCCTGAAGTAATTTGATAGTGCGGCTCCACGCGCCTGCTAAAGCGTGTGGGGCCGCTCCCTCTCCCGCGGCGTTTCCTCTGGAAAATAGCTTTTTCACTCCTCCATATTCCGAACCCGACATGTTCTCCTGTTTCATAAGTCTATTAGGCAACTATGTCGTGACCTTGGCAGAAAACGGTCACGTAGAGGAAACTAAAAAACTGAATGAGTCTTGAGCTTAGTAAGGTTATGAGATGGCCGAGGTTGCGAGATGCTTATCCCGTTCAGCCGGTGGGGCTGAAGGGGATATCCTAATTAAAGGCTGCTGGTAGGACTTCTTCGGTCCGCACCACCAGAATGACGGCGAGTTTGTTGCGTCCTTCCATCGGCAGATTATCTGATTAGGCGGCTGCCTTTTTGACCCGGACTTCTGCCCGATGACCGGTTGCGGCCAGGACCCGAATCAGCACATCGGTCGAGACCCCGTGGGTATTCCCATTCGCAATCGCCGTCACCCGTGTTCGTGATGTCCCGGCCTTCTTTGCAATCGCTACATGGGTCAGCCGGCCGGCTTGAATGATTTTGGCCAGGGCGACGGTGAGTTCCGACCGAAATTCCATTTCAGCGGTATCCGCCGCGGACAAACCCAGCGCGTGCCCCAGATCTTCGGCTGATCGAACCGTCACTCGCCTATTGGATCTAGTCGTTGCCATCGATCATCTCCTGTAAACGCCGTTGGCCGAGTGCAAGTTCGTGGGCCGGTGTTTTCTGCGTCTTCTTCTGAAACCCATGAAACACCAGAATCGTGTCGGCCAGTTTCACAAAGTAGAATACTCGCACCGTCGTTGTCGCGCTTCGCACTCTGAGCTCATACGCTCCTGTTGCGACTGAAGGCATTGGTCTGCTGAGTGGGAGCCCAATGCTGATGCCTTTCTGCAGATCCCGCAGCGCCTCCCTCTCAGCTATACTGATCCCACGTGTCGCATTGCTTGATCGACCAGAAGACCGCTTCTTTGAGTTTTTTCAGCGTCACGTTTTCTGGGTCGCGAATCGCCTGGAGTTTCCTATCCAAACTGTAGAGTGGTTCAATCGATCGCTTATCCGGTATCTTGCCGAGCGACCAGGCGACTTCGGTCAAGACGGTCCAATCCGTCTTTGGGTCTTGGAGCTTGGCCAACAAAGGCGGGACCACTGAGGCATCGCCCGCAATTCCTCCGATCTGTCCTAAGCTTTTAGCCGCGGCGGCCTGGATTTCCGGTTGAGGAGAAGTGTTCATCATCTCGACAAGCAGGGGAATCCCGTCTTTGCCGAGGTTCCCGATGGCAGCAATCGCCTGTTTGGCAAGGTCTCGGTCCTTCAGCACTCCCTTTAACTTCGCAAAGGTGTCGTCCGCTTGCACGACCCCC
>BQXA01000032.1:0-42524 GCA_036984345.1 Nitrospira sp.
CCTCCGTGAATGAGGCTGACACCTTTGCAGGTAACCCGAACACCCTGGGTCAAATGCTTCGGCATGCCCACCGGTGATTCGACCGAGACGTAATCTTGCTCCTGCTTAAAGACTTCATCAAGATGGGTGAGAGCCGTGAAGAAGTAGTACACGAATCCCATGTTCTTGATCAGCGTGTCAAAGTTGATGACAAGAGCACCAACAACCGCTTGAACCGCGACCAGCTGACCAAGAGTCAGCTGACCAATGGCCATCAGATAACCTGATATGCCCAGAGCTGCGGCCTGTGCAATGGCTTGTCCACCTACAGAACCGATGTACTGACGCACGAGGACCCGAAAGCGTGCTTTACGACAGTCAACATAGTGGTTGACGAGATCGTTCGTCCGTTGCAGGACAAAGGGTCGACTATCGGTCGCTTTGAATTGCAAGGAATTCTGCGCAACCTCTTGCACCCACCGGAAGACATCGTACTTCGCGTGAGACATGTCGAGGGTCGTCTTCAACGCACCGCGAGAGAGGACAAAAAACGTAAACGCAAACCCCGCCATGAGAAGCAAATTATACATAAG
This sequence comes from Nitrospira sp., assembly GCA_036984345.1. GTDB lineage: Bacteria > Nitrospirota > Nitrospiria > Nitrospirales > Nitrospiraceae > Nitrospira_D. The sequence continues at coordinate 573 of BQXA01000032.1, forward strand.
GTAGTAGGGATGGTAGACCATCAGCAAGAGCATACCGACGGTACCACCCACGACTACGTTGATCAAGTCGAACAGCAACGTGGACAACGCCCGCTGCATGAAGACCGTTTCAATGAAAAAGTTCGACAGATACTGGGCCTGCTTGGTCTTAAATCGATTACGGGGAAGCTGTTCAACCATCGCCACCGTAATTCTGGCGAAGACTCTACGCTGGATCACGTCGATCGCGTAAAAGTGGAAGGTCTTGAATAGACCGACGAATAACAACACCGTCAACATAATTGCGGTCAATGTCCAGATCATGACCGGTTGAACCGCGTAGGAGAAGGTGCTGACCATTTCCTGTACAGTCAATGGGACGATCAAGGAAAAGAACGCGACGGCCAAGGCGTAGGAAATGATCAAATACATGATCCTTTTCTCTGCCTTCATGGACACTGAAAGCTGTTTCATCAACGCTTGAAACAGACCCGGGTAACGATCGCCCTGAGGTTCTTTCATGAGCACCCCCAGTTATAAGTCAGGATGTGAATCAATTGGTCCCTTACTGATACGAACCACCGCGGCACTTAACCACACTACGAATTCTCAAGCCAACCCACCGAACGTACTATCTACCCCATCCGATCATCAGTCACGCCCCAGCGCTGCACGACCCGATGAGCCGGCCGCATGTAATGGATCTCCATACTTGGTTAGGATATTTTCCGGGAGTGGCTTCGACAACGCTCCCTTGGCCCACAACATTCCCCCTCGAGCCACGGCATAATCTGCCTGCGCACGGTAGAGTTCATAGGCAGCTTCGACGACAGCGCGCTCGCGCAAGTTGACGAACAGCACGCTCGTCGCTCCCATGTTGAACCGGGCCCGTTCACCTTCTTCCAACGTTTTAGCCAAGCGTAGCGACTCTGTTGCAGCTTTCACTCGGTCTCTGGCCCGCACAATCGCCGAGAGCCAGTTGTCGACATCGATCTCGACCTGACGCTCAGTGTAGGCCTGCTTATACGCCAACCGTGCCTGTTCAGCTTCAGCATGCAGGACCTTCCCGCGAGCGCCTCGATTGAACAGGGGCATACTGAATCGAAGTTGCATATTGTAGCCAAACCCTCCGATCCAATAGAGAGAGCCCACTGCCGGTCCACCTGAAAATGTGAGCTTTGGAAGGAGACTATTCTTCGCCAGCTTTATTTCGATATTGTTCAGCCTCGCTTCGATGTAGAGATCGCGCACTTCTGGGCGATCCTCCGCGGCTTCCAGCTTAAAGGCTGCGACATCCTCTTCACTCGGCAGCGGCGTTTCCCCTTGAAATTCAGGGGCCCATTCAGGGCGAGGCGTCACAGGCTCGCCGTTTTCCCAGAGAAACAGCGCCAGCTTATATTGCTCATACTCCACCTTCCGCTGCGCGGCAATGGCAGCCTCTCGGCGGCGCTGGACTTCTTCTTGGGCCTCGACCACGTCGATCGGAGCGACCGCTCCGGCTTTGGATCTTCCTTCAACCATGCGATAGCGCTCTTCCGCCACGGCCAGCGTACGCTTCACCACATCGGCTTGTTTCACGGCGACTTGCCAATCCCAGTACTGCACGGCGCCAGCGAGATAGAGATCTTGCCGTTTCTGCGCCACCTTCACCTCGGCTTGCGGTCCGGCGAGTTCTGCCTGTTGGAATTCAGCATACTCTTCGTTGATCATGAATCCACGTAGGAGATTAAAGGCTCCGCCGACGATCAGCATTTGCTGCGGCCAAAACAGTTGGAGGTCTTGAGGGAAGGCCACCAAACTCCCACGGGTTCCTGAATTGATAGTGTGGCGATCACCGAACCCATTGCGAATACCCCCGAACACCTCAAGCCCCCATGGGTGCGCCACCTTGAGCATGGTATCGCTATAGCCGCTCGTCAAGTCATTCGGTATGCCGGACACGTTCGTCAGGTTATACGTAACATACCGATCCATCTCGACCTCGTTCCGAATCTTCGGCTCCCACGTGCCCAACGCTTTCAGAACTTTCGCGCGGGCCTGTGACCGTTCCAGTCCGGTAGCCCGGAGCAGCGGATGGGTCAACTCAATCCTGGCCAGTACCTCTTCAATGGTCAAGGGAGCGGTCCTCACCGACTCGGCGCTAGTTGCGCCCACAGCGGCGTGAGGCTCCGCCATTACAGTCATCGGTATAATCATCAATGTGAACAGCAATAGAAGGATCAAGAAAGGATGCTCCTTTGTTGCTGAATTAGTCACGTCCATCCACCGGCTGACCCGAGAGGCCAGCCGCCGTCTTCGGATCCCCATATTTCGCCAAAGATTCTGTCGGCCAGGGCTTCGACAGCACCCCTCTCGCCCACAGCATCCCTCCACGCGCCACCGCATAGTCGGCCTGCGCCCGATAGAGCTCGTACGCCGATTGCACCACATTACGCTCCCGGATGTTCACAAACAGTACGGTGCTGGCCCCCAGATTGAAGCGAGTCCGTTCGCCCTCTTCCAAGGTCTTGGCTAGGCGCAGTGCTTCCGTCGCCGCGTTCACCCGATCCCGGGCCCGCACGATCGCCGAAAGCCAGTTATCCACATCGACACTGACTTGTTGTTCGGCGTACAGCTGGCTCAAGACCAATTGTTGCTGCTCCGCCTCCGCGTACAGGACCTTTCCCCGCCCTTCCCGCTGGAACAGCGGCATCGCAAACTGCACTCCCACACGGTACCCTACACCCACCGCCCAGTCGCCCGGGGTATCCATCCGTCCCCCGTCCAAATTCAACTTGGGAAGCAGGTAGTTCTTGGCCAGCTTGAGATCAATATTGTTCATCTTCGCTTCGATGTAGTAGTTGCGCACTTCCGGTCGATCTTCCTTCGCCTCGACCTTATAGGCCGCGATGTCCTCTTTGGTCGGCAACGGCGTCTCACCCTGGAATTCCGGCGCCCATTCTGGCCGTGGCGTCACCGGCTCCCCATGCTCCCAGAGAAAGAGGGACAGGTTGTACTGCTCATACTCCACCTTCCGTTGGGCAGCGATCGCCGCCTCTCGCCGATTCTGGACCTCTTGGTTGACTTCGACGACATCGAGCGGGGCTACCTTCCCGCCTTTCGCCAACCCTTCGACCTGCACCAGGCGATCTTCCGCCACTGCCAAAGCCCGTTGCACAATCTCAGCCTGTTTGACGGCCACTTGCCAATCCCAGTACTGCACGGCCCCGGCAAGATAGAGATCCTGCCGCTTCTGCGCTACCGTGATCTCCGCCATCGGGCCCGCAAGTTGGGCCTTCTGATACTCCGCATACTCATCGTTGATCATGAAACCACGCAGGAGCTTAAACTTGCCGCCGAAGATCATTTGCTGCTGTTCGTAGAAGAGATTGAGGTCCGTGGTGAAGCCAGCCAAATTGTGAAAGAGACGATCCCCGAAACCTTGGCGAATCCCACCATGGACCTCGAAGCCCCAGGGATGCCCGACCTCGAGCTTGCTGTCATTAAAGGCCGCCGTATGCTCATGCAAGACGGACAGAAAATTATAGTCCTGATACCGATCGACTTCGGTAAAGTTATGGAACTTCGGTTCCCAGGCCCCGAGGGCCTTCAAGATTTTCGCTCGGGCCTGCATCCGTTCCACCCCAGTGGCACGGAGCAGGGGATGCGTCAGCTCAATACGAGCCAGCACTTCATCGATGGTTAAGGGTTCAGTACGCGACGCCTGCACCTGCACCACGCTGTGATCAATAACCGGGCTCTCACCAGGCTCTGCCATGGTCGTCATGGGAAGCAAGATCAGAATCGCGATTAATAGAGCGGCCATCAATAGATGCTCCTCATGCCTGATGAATGTACATGACTAATCGCGGCCTGCCACAGGTTGTCCCGAGAGCCCAGCCGCCGTTAATGGATTGCCGTACCTCGCCAAGGATTCCGTCGGCCAGGGCTTCGCCAACACGCCCCTCGCCCACAGCATCCCTCCACGCGCCACCGCATAATCGGCCTGCGCCCGATAGAGCTGATAGGCTGATTCCACTACATTACGCTCACGGAGATTTACGAACAGGACAGTGGTCGCCCCCATATTGAACCGCTTGCGCTCCCCTTCTTCCAGCGTCTTGGCCAACCGTAGGGCTTCCGTCGCTGCCTTCACCCGGTCCCTGGCCCGCACGATCGCCGAAAGCCAGTTGTCCACATCGAGGTTGACTTCCTGTTCAGCATATAACTGTTTCAATGCCAATTGTTGCTGCATCACTTCTGCGCCCATGACCTTGCCGCGCGCTCCCCGCTGGAACAGTGGCACCTCAAAGTGAAGATTGACATGGTAACCGACTCCCACAATCCAGTCGGTGGCGGCGTCCGCCGGCCCCCCTTCAATATCCAACTTCGGAAGGAGTTTATTCTTAGCGAGTTTGATATCGATATTATTCATCTTGGCTTCGATGTAGAGGTCTTGTACTTCAGGACGGGCTTCTTTCGCTTCCACTTTATAAGCTGCAATCTCCTTTTCGGTCGGAAGCGGAGTTTCACCCTGAAATTCCGGCGCCCATTCCGGCCGCGGCGTTACCGGTTCGTTTCGCTCCCAGAGAAAGAGAGACAGTTTATACTGTTCGTACTCCACCTTCCGTTGCGCGGCGATCGCGGCTGCCCGCCGCTTCTGCACTTCTTGACTTGCCTCAACCACGTCGAGCGGCGCCACCTTCCCGCCCTTCGCCAGCCCTTCCACCTGGATCAAGCGGTCTTCGGCCACGGCCAAAGCGCGCTTTACAATCTCGGCCTGTTTCACAGCGACCTGCCAATCCCAGTACTGCACAGCACCGGCGAGATACAGATCCTGCCGTTTCTGCGCCACTTTAATTTCCGCCTGCGGGCCCGCAAGCTCAGCCTGTTGATACTCGGCGTACTCTTCGTTGATCATCAGACCTCGCAGCAGGTGGAACGACCCGCCGACAATGAATTGCTGCCATTGATTGAGCCCCTGTAAGTCAGGGATAGCAGAAAGAATGTTACTACCGCGATCTCCGAAGCCTTGGCGGATCCCACCATGCATCTTGAAACCATAGGGATGCCCGACCTCGATTTTGGTGTCGTTAAATCCCGCCATCAACCTTTGTGGTTGGAGCGGCTGGCACAATGCATCGGGGGATTGGGGACTTGAGCAGGTTAAGCCGGCGACAGGAGCTGTCGTGAGATTCCACGTTTCATACCGTTCGGCCTCTGTAATATTATGGAACGTTGGTTCCCAGACCGAGAGTGCCTTCAGAATCTTCGCTCTGGCCTTCGTTCGCTCAGCCCCGGCCGCCTGAAGCAGCGGATGCGTCAACTCGATTCTGGCCAGGACTTCGTCGATGGTCAATGGTTCAGTGCGGGTCGCCTGGGCCTGCACGGCACGCGAGTCCATCACCGGTTCCGCCAGCGCGGTCATTGGCAGAAGCGTCACAATGGCCAATACCAGAGCGATCATGCAGGATGCTCCTTTCACATTGGGTGGCGGACGGCGCCCACAGTAGCAATCTCCCGCTTATTTTTCAAAATAGATAAAACGGATTGGAGTTATCGGCTAATCCGATGTATAGTGGCTTCCCTAACTGGATGACTAGGGCCATATGGATTGGCTGAACTATCACCATCTGCTGTACTTCTGGTCCGTCGCCAAACACGGGACCATGACCAAAGCGTGCGAGGAGTTGCGCCTCGCGCAACCGACGATCAGCGGACAGATTCGGCTCTTGGAAAACACGTTGGGGGAAAAGTTATTTATTCGTACCGGACGCCGCCTGGCGTTGACGGAGATGGGCCACCTGGTCTTCAAGTACGCGGAAGACATCTTTGCCACCGGCCAGGAGCTGCTGAACACGGTCAAAAGCCAAGGGAATGGGCACCCCACCCGGCTGGTAGTGGGCATCGCCGACGCGGTTCCGAAACCGCTCGCCACTCAACTCCTCAAGTCAGCCCTGAAGCTCTATCGGCCGACCCGCTTGATCTGCCAAGAAGACAAACTGCGCCAACTGTTGACCGATCTGACGGCCCATCGGTCCGACCTGGTGATTGCCGACACCCCGGCCCCGCCTGGGACCAAGGAGCATATGTACAACCACCCCTTGGGTGAATCAGGGGTGACGCTCTTCGCGACTGCGAAGTTGGCCGGACAGTACCGTCGGGACTTTCCCCAATCGCTCCGGAGCGCCCCCATGCTGCTTCCCACCCCCAACGCCATGCTTCGACGTTTGCTGGACCAGTGGATGGTCAACCATGGCCTCCACCCGCTGATTGTCGGCGAGTTTGACGACAGTGCCACCCTGAAGGCGTTCGGCCAAGACGGATATGGGATCTTCCCCGGAGCCTCGGTGATCGAGCAGGAGATCTGCCGTCAATACCGGGTGCAACCGGTCGGACAGCTGGAGGGACTGAAGCAACATTTCTACGCCATCACGGTAGAACGCCGCGTCAAGCACCAGGCCGTCCTGGCACTCGTTCGCACCGCCAGACGAGAGTTACTCGGCTAGCAGGATATTGAAAAAGGCCTCCAGGGTTGGCAAGGCTCGCCCTCGCCCCCCATAAAAATCCATCAGGTCTGAGAACGCCCGACCCCTTTCAGTAGTTCCTCTCGCTCCTGGGTCGTGAGTTCTTTCCATTCTCCCACTTTCAACCCCTCGACGGTGAGGTGCATGATCCTTGTGCGGTGGAGCTTCATCACCCGATAGCCGAGTGCTTGGCACATGCGCCTGATTTGGCGGTTTCGCCCCTCGGTAAGCACGATACGAAACCGATTCGTTCCCACACGGATCATCCGACACGGCTTCGTCCTGCTCCCGAGAATGACCACGCCACACGACATCTGATCCATAAAGGATTGGTCGAACGGCCGATCGACCTGCACCAAATACTCTCGTTCATGGCCGAATTCGGTGCGGAGGATGTCATTGACGATGTCGCCGTCGTTCGTCAGTAAAATTAGGCCGGAGGAATCCTTATCCAGTCGTCCGATTGGGAAAATCCGCTCAGGATGTCCGATCTCCGCAATGATGTTTCGAGGGATATGGGCCTCACTCGTGGTCGTCACACCGACCGGCTTATGGTACCTAATGTAGAGGTTTGCCTTGCTCCAGGGAATTACCTGCCCCGCTCGGGCAATGACGTCCGTGAGCGCTACGTGATCGCCGAGTTTAGCCACCCGACCATTGATCGTGACGACGCCTGACTCGATGAGCCTATCCGCTTCGCGGCGGGAACAGATCCCCTGCTCGGTAAAAAATTTATTGATGCGGATGGTGTGAGCCACGAGAAGACAGGATGAGTGACGATGAATGCTAATGCACGCGCCGGCCCGCCTTGATGCGACCAAGCATGCGATAGATCAACCGCGTGACGGTGAATTGCGGTGCGACAAACCCATCAATGGGAGCGATCTCGCTGACGTCCATCCCCACAATCCCTGGTCCGTTGGCGAGGGCCGTAATTAGATTGAGCGTATCATACCAGCCCAGCCCTCCAGGTTCAGGAGTCCCAAGTGCAGGGACAAGCGAGGCATCAAGCCCGTCGCAGTCAAAGGTGAGATACACGGGCGTTCGGCAGGCCGCCACGACATCTGGTATCCATCTCGACGCCTTCCCCTCATACGGACCAGACGGATCAAGCATCGTGGCCGCAAAAAACGTCGTGATGCGATCCGTAGAATCGATATGGACCATCTCCTCCGGGCTGATTGATCGGATGCCCACCTGCACCAGGGGCAACCCATCTTCCACGACCCGTGCCATGACACTCGCATGGCTGAAGGGATTCCCTTGATACGCTTCACGCAGATCTCCGTGGGCATCAATCTGCACGACCGTCATCTGCCGGTACCGCTTTGCATGGGCCCGAATCGCCCCTAAAGCACCGGTATGTTCACCGGTCAACGTGACCACAAACCGGCCGGTTCCGACATGGGGGGAGACAAACGCCTCGATGGCGTCGACTGCTGCTCGGTCGACCTTCCCCTCGAGATTCAGGGGTGCAGCCGTCGCAATCCCACCCCACTCTCGATAGGGCTCAACCCGAAGTTGTTCATCGTAGAACTCAACCTGGCTGGAGGCTTCCAAGATGGCCGATGGCCCACGGTCTGATCCTCTGATGTAGCTGGAGGTATGTTCGTAGGGAGCCGGCAGGACATAGACACCCGCTTGATCCGGATGGCACCAGGGTTCGTCGAGGCCGAGAAAATTGTGATCTGCCCCCTCCCAACCGACGGGAAGCGTCATGGGCGTTCTCCCCTTACGTGAGGCGGGCAGTCAAAGCGGATACAGCCAATCCCTCAGCCCCTCTACTTGCGAGAACGGTTAGGATCATTCTCCGGCGGAATGAAGACGGCCAGCGCGATGACCGTCGTCCATTTGCCCTTCTTCCCGACGGCCGACTGGGTGATGTTGAGAGTCTTAACGATTTTCCCACCCATCTTAAACACCTGTTCACGCTCTTTCCACGCGACATTCGGATCGAACTCTACGCCTAAGGTCGTGGCGAGCATCTGTGCAGCCAGATCTTCCGTATACTCACCGGTCTCTTCATCCGTTTCGCCGTGCGCATGGTGCTCCGAAAGGTACCCATATGCGCCGACGTCCGTGGGCTTCGCCAGGCCGACGGAGGCCGACACCAGCTGGTTCCGTTCGTTGGTTTCGGATCGGGCCATCACGCAAAACGTGATCTCTCCAGGTTTCAACAGTTTCTCTCCACGTTTTCTTGGGATGATCTTGCAATAGGGTGGAAGGATGGAGGACACACTAACGAGGTTACAGTAGGCGACACCCGCGCTGCGCAACGCTTCTTCGAACGAGGCCAGCTTTTCCTTATGAACTCCCACACCTCTCGTGAGAAACATTTGCGTAGGTACCATCATCTCCCCTTTCGTCTGATAACCGACCTTTCAGGTTGCGTGGAGGTTGTTTCGTGATGTGTTCGCGAGCGGCCAGACCAACAAATCAAACCAGTTCAGCTACAGCATCGCGTGTGTTGTAGCAAGATTGGACCGGCTTCGCAATATCTTCTAGAGAGTTTTTTCAGTTGAGCTGGATGGCTCTTTGAGGTTCATGATGAGCATGTGCGGTTCCGTCATATCCTCGATGGCTGCACGCACACCTTCTCGTCCCAACCCGGAATCTTTCACGCCGCCGTATGGCATGTGATCCGCACGAAACGTGGGAATTTCATTGGCTAGGACGGCACCGACCTCCACATGACGAAAGGCGTAAAAAATCTTATTGATGTCTTGTGTAAAAATGCCGGCCTGTAGCCCATAGTCGGACTGATTGAGCAGGGCGACGGCCTCGCTCAACTGGCGATACGGCGTGACCGTCACAACCGGTCCAAATACCTCTCGGCATGAGACCTTCATCTGAGGGTTCACGTTCGACAGTACCGTGGCCTCGACGAGCGATCTCGTACGTTTTCCGCCCAATAGCACACGCGCTCCATCCGACACAGCCTCACCGATCCACCCTTCTACTCGTTGTGCAGCAGCCTCATCGATGAGCGGGCCAATGCTCGTCGTTTCGTCGGTCGGATCGCCCATTTTCAACCGAGCGACGTGCATGAGCAACTTGGTCGTAAACACATCGGCGACCGACTGGTGCACGAAAATTCGCTGCACGGAAATACACGTCTGGCCGGCATACCCAAATCCGCCAGCGGCGCATCGCTGAGCGGCGAGCTCGATGTCGGCATCCGGTTCGATCATGACCGCCGCATTGCCTCCGAGCTCAAGCGTCACCTTTTTCTTTCCACACTTGGCCTTCAACATCCACCCGACAGAGGCACTCCCGGTGAAACTCAGCAACTTGAATCGTGGATCGACCACCATTCGCTCAGCCAGAAGATTGTCGCACGGCACGATATTCAGTCCCCCTGGAGGGAGTCCTGCCTCCAACGCGACCTCTCCAAGCAAGAGAGCCGTCAGTGGCGTTTGGGGAGCCGGTTTGATCAAAATGGGATTACCGGCAGCCAGTGCCGGTGCGACCTTGTGTGCCACCAGATTGAGCGGAAAGTTGAAGGGCGTAATACCGAGAACCGGACCGATGGGGAACCGCCGAAGCAAGCCAAGATGTGTATCAAAGCCGGGGGTCCAATCCAGTGGAACGACTTCGCCCGGAATTCGTCGTGCTTCTTCAGCCCCAAGCGTGAAGGTTTGAATAGCCCGGGTGACTTCCCGCCTCGCATCGGTGATCGGCTTGCCGGCTTCCGTCGAAATCGTCGCCGCAAAGTCATCTCGACGTCGTGAGAGTAGGGTCGCAATCTGCTGAAGGATATCGTATCGAGCATGGGCCGGCAGCTGTTCCATGAGAGTAGCTGCGCTGGAGGTCGATGCGACGGCCTGTTCGATATCGAATTCCGTCGCTTGGCTAACCTGCGCAACCAGCTTCCCAGTGAACGGGTCAACGACCGGAGACGCACTGTCACCCTGCTTCCACTGGCCATGAACGAGGAATGGTCGCGGTTCCTTCACTAGATAACTCGCTGGAGTCCGTGATGAAGCCGATCTTAATCCGCCGCTTCAACCGGCGCAGCAGATTCAATGGGAGGTGGAGCGGTCGTCGCCGTCTCTTGTGCAGCGACGGCCTTCGCAATCAGTTCTTCCGTACCCCAGTCGCGGATTGCATCCAAGGTGAAGCCTTCATACGTTGACACGCTATGGCAGGACGGACAGTCCGGCATGGGAACCTTTCGGTAGAAGACTTCCGTGAGACAAGACATGCACACCCAAAAATCATCGTCGCGATGGGACACAGGCCAGAACGATTGTACGGAATCCATAGGATATCCTACCTTTTCTGGTGAACAGAACTACCGCGGTCGAATGCACACTATCAACATCACGCGTGAGAGGCAACCAACCACTATCTTCTCTGCCTACTTTTTGGCGCCTGCCAAAAGTCGCTCGATTTCATCGGAGAACATCTCGAACGGAAATGCTCCGGGTATCGCAATGGCAGGTTCGTTCTCCGTCGGCGCCACGGCCGTTCGTACGAGAATAAACCCAGGTGTTCCGTGAAAGCCCCACTGATTCGCTTCTTGGCGATCTTCAAAGATCGCATTGGTGTACCGCCCCTCGGCCATACATTGTTCAAATCTAGACTGATCCAGGCCGATCGCCTTAGCATGTCGCTGATAGACGGACTTGTCCAGCTGGCCGCCTTCGGAAAATAACCGATCATGCATCGCCCAATATTGCCCTTGGGCCCCCGCACATCTCGCTGCCATTGCCGCATCGACTCCAGGTCCCCGGTCGGCCCGTGGATAATCTCGATACGCAAATCGCACTTTCCCGGTATCGACATAGCGGGCTTGTATACGTGGCCAGGTATCCTTGAAAAACTTCAGGCAGTACCCGCAGGTGAAGTCGGAGTACTCGATCAACGTCAGAGGAGCATTGGCCTGCCCCCTCATCCGAGCGTCAGTCTCCGTTGAATCTCCAGCGACGGCTACAGAAGAGCAGAAGAGGACGCTCCCAAGGCACAGCTGACCTACCCATCGTCCAATCATCCATTTCACGACTGGCGTACCACGCCGGCTTTCTTTCTTTCGAGCAAACCCATCATCAAGAGCGGCCACACCACGGTGGCATCACTTAAGACCTCGGCAAATCGTCCGCCATCATTCGGCGTCACAAATTTCCCCCAGGAGAGCCCTTCTTGATACGTACAGCCGCTGAGCCCCCCCCAGTAGTCGGGCTCAGGACAAATTCTCACTCCATACTGAAAGCGTGGAGGTTTCACGGACAACCCTAACCGTAGATTCCCGATTTCGATGTACGGGCCGACTTGTTGCGCCCAATTCCTTGGGACGCCTCCGCCGATCGTGAAGATCCCCAGTCGCTTGGCCGAGAGGACAGTGTCGGCATAGCTATTGAGATCCAGGTAGGGATTAAACGACGGCCAGTGTTGAAGAATAGACTGCAAAACCGACAAATCCCCTTTTGAACCGATCTGAGCTCGAGCCCGATCAACCTCTCGGGACATTGCCCATATCCCCATATCGAGTCCGACCTCAGAATCGGTGAAGGCCGGAATATACACCGGAACCTTTTTCAAGTAGGCACTTTTCAGAATCCCTTCGCCGTCAAACTCCTCGGCCAAGGTCTTACCCAACTCCCTCGTGATGATCTCTGATGAAAGCGGCCGGTCTTGGCTGAGGCGCTTTACCGTCCGGGTGACGACATGCTCGACATAGTTGAGATTGGCTTCCATCTCGAGGGTATCGTAGACACGATTGTATCCCTTTCGAAAAAGCTCTTCATCGCTCATCGATGGGTCATGTCGATAGTGTGTCTTGCCGACTGACTCGCTGAGGCCGTGAGCCATCAGCGCCCCGGTCGAGATGATGCAATGCACCATACCTTCATCGATCATCTTCGTGATGATCTTCCCCATCTTGGCAATGGTCATCGCGCCGGATAATGTCATGACGACACGGCAGTCCGGGTCTTCGATCATCGCCCACAACACATCGAAGGCTTTGCCGAGGTGTCGTCCACCAAACGCCGTCTTGCCCATGGCTTCGAGCAATTCGCTAAACGAAGCGATCTTGTCGGGATCAAGCGGTTCGAGCGCTTCTAACCCGTCCTTGGCACCATCACGAAATTCACGTGCGTACATACGACCCTCAAAAGAAGTTCATCACCGTCCAGTCGTTTATACACAACCGTGAACGGAGGCGTCAACGAAAGGTTCGCGCGTACGAATACACGGGCACCGATTCAGTCCACGACTGACTCTGGTGTTGTTAGGCAGGTACCGTTCCCGCAGAAGACTCCATAAGAATTCGGTCGATGTCTATCGCGTCCAGCGATTCTTTCACCAACAGCGCCTCGGCCAGCGCAGTCAAGCCGGCCATGTGTTCGGTCAAGACTTGCTTGGCGCGTTCGTAATTTTCTGTCACAAACTGCTTGATCTCGGAATCGATCTCCTTTGCCACTCGTTCGCTCAGGTCTCTTTTGGCGGTCCAGTCTCGGCCCAGAAAGACGGAGTCGTTTTTCTGCCCGAACGTCAGAGGCCCCAACTTTTCGCTCATACCCCACTCACAGACCATCTTGCGAGCAAGATCGGTCGCCTGATTCAAATCGTTCCCCGCCCCTGTCGTCACGTGGTTAAACACCAGCTCTTCTGCCACTCGCCCCCCCATCAGGACGGCTAACCTGTTCGACAGGAATTCTTTGGTGTAGCTATGCCGATCCTCAGTCGGCAACTGCATCGTGACGCCCAGTGCTCGTCCCCGTGGAATAATCGTGACCTTGTGCACCGGATCCGTCCCGGGTAAGAGCCTGGCCATCAATGCATGCCCAGCCTCATGGTAGGCCGTGACCCGTTTCTCCTCGTCGGTCAGGATCATGCTCTTCCGTTCGGCTCCCATGATGATTTTATCTTTGGCCATTTCGAAATCGACCGTGTCTACCTCTGTCTTGTTTTGACGAGCCGCCCACAAAGCCGCCTCATTGACTAGATTTTCCAAGTCGGCACCTGAGAATCCTGGCGTCCCGCGGGCTATCTTGTTTAATTCCACGTTAGCCGCTACCGGCACCTTTTTCGTATGGACCTTGAGAATCTCCGCTCGGCCATGAAGGTCCGGTCGATCGACGACGACCTGACGATCAAATCGTCCAGGGCGCAGCAAGGCAGGATCGAGGACGTCCGGTCGATTGGTTGCCGCGACCAAGATCACACCCTCGGTCGTGTCGAACCCGTCCATCTCAACGAGCAGCTGATTCAACGTCTGTTCGCGCTCGTCATGACCTCCCCCCAGCCCGGCTCCACGCAGACGACCGACGGCATCGATCTCGTCGATAAAAATGATGCACGGTGCATGCTTCTTTCCCTGTTCAAACAGATCCCGCACCCGCGAGGCCCCGACCCCGACAAACATCTCCACAAAGTCAGACCCGCTGATGCTGAAAAATGGAACACCGGCTTCACCCGCGACGGCCTTTGCCAACAGAGTCTTCCCGGTTCCGGGCGGGCCAACCACCAACACGCCTTTTGGAATGCGGCCACCCAGCGTCTGAAACTTGCGTGGATCTTTCAAAAACTCGACGATTTCCTGCACGTCGTTTTTCGCTTCATCGACGCCGGCCACGTCCGCGAAGGTGACCTTCTTATGCTCCTCGGTCAGCATCTTGGCACGGCTTTTCCCGAACGATAAGGCGCCGTTCCCGCCGGATTGCATCCGCCGCATGAAGAAGATGAACAGCCCGAGAAAGAGAATGAAAGGCCCCCACGTGTACAGAAAGGTGACGTACCATGGGCTCTCGCCGGACGGCTTCACCTCGATCTGGACCCCCTTCTCCCGCAACATTGCGATCAGGTCAGGATCATCGGCCGCATAGGTGTGAATGCGCGTGCTGTCTTTCAAGACCGCACTGATGTGATGGCCCCGCATGATGACCTTGACCACCGAGCCCTGTTCCACCTTCGCGATGAAATCACTGAAATAGACCTCCTCTTCCGGTGCATGCGTCGGAACGGAAAACATATTGAACAACAACACGATGAACAGGGCGATCATGCCCCATAAGAGTAAGTTTTTCATTCTGGTATTCATGGCGTCCCCCTCGCTCTATCGACCAGCACGGCGCCCTGAGTGTTCCTCGCTATTCGCCGTATTGTGGATTATCGTCTAATTTCCGATTCTAAGTCATTAGCTTACCAGTAGTCAGCGCCTTACGCCAAGCGAGTTCCGCATCGTGATCGACGCCTCCGCGAACACGAGACACGGAATATTGTTCCTTTGCCGAGCGACACGTCCAAGTTTTTTCGACGAGAAACCTTCCCTTCACCTAGTATCGACCGTTGAGAGATACGAATGAGAACTTGAAGGAAAAATATTCGCGTTGTGGTTATCCGGCGTCGGTGACGACGAAAAATCTCATATATAGCCGATAATTCGCACAAAGCGTGGATCGGCTTGGTCCCGACGGAATTCGAACCCGTGTTTAGATTCGACGACTTCGCCAGCGCCTGTCGCCCACTTCCCCCACTGTCGGGGCCGGTTCTTTATCGTTTCGTCTGCAACTCCACATTAATGAGTTTTATTTCTGAGAGATCCGCGAGGCGTGGACACCACCGTGTGCCGGCACGCCATAGGGCCGAGTCTAATTGGTCATAGATCGTCCCTGGGTGCTCGTAGTGAATCCCATAGGCATGTGTGGCCGCATGCCGGCACGGAAACACGAACGACTTTGCCAAATCGTCGGACTCCACCTCGAGCCGTGTCACAGTCAGATCAAATGTGAGCCGGATCTTGAACCAGCAATGCGCGTGATGGTCGTCAACCTGCATCGATTGCTGATAGCACTCCAAGACATCCCGGACAATCACCATCGTCAACGACGTATTTCCCCAGAAGACCTCGGCTCGCTTGTCGAGCATCAAGGCTTTTGCAAGAGACAAGGCGTGTCGTACTTGAATCGGGTTGAGGAGATCGAACGCCGACTCATAAATGGTGATGTTGGGATGGACCTTGAACTCGCGGAGGGACCCTCGTTTGGCCAACTCGAGGTTCCAATAAAAGTCTACGGCAGAGGACTGGCGGAAACGAAAGGTGAGCAGATTCATAATTCACCCCCGTTACGACCGTTAGCGACTCAACCAGTGTTACCCTAGACCCTCATAGGTTTCTATCCGACGTTGATTCGGATACTTCTCGAAATATCCTCCGGTACGCACGAAGTGCGGTGTGGTGGTCCCAACGGGATTCGAACCCGTGTCTAAGCCTTGAGAGGGCTCCGTCCTAGGCCAGGCTAGACGATGGGACCAGCCCGTGCTTATCTGAAAGATGGGACCGTAGCACAAGCGGTTTTCGGTTTGCAACGAAGTGGCGTTTGAAATTGAAACCGTTCAATGCATGGACACTACTTGCGATATCCCCACCGCCTAGCCTATACATATTTCAGCCTTCGGGTTCAGCAAGCCCCAAAACGCCCGCTTTCGAAGTGGGCTGTTGTGAGGAGATCGTTGGATTCGACTCATCCCATGTAAGGCAGATCATGCGTTACCGCACACCTATCCGAGTCGTCTTGGTACTGCTCCTCTTCTTGGAAACAAGTCTCTGGAGCTGCACTGGTATCCACCAAGACACCCGCCCACCCCCCCTCTCGTGCCCCGACACAATCCAGACGAAAATGAACGCGACGAAATCAACGATTCAGGTCTCTTATACGGAACCATCCATGAATCTGGAAGGCAATCCACTCACAAGCCTTGCCAAGACCACCATCTACTATGACATCGGTCACGGACGTACCCTCGCCAAGGAGGTTCCGGCAACGCAATTGTCAGGAGGGGGTGAAATTTCTGAGACCATCACAATCCCGGTTACGATACACGGTGAACACTCGGTTCGAATCTGCGTGACCGCAACAGACAGCCATGGGAATGAAAGCCCATCGACGCCCTAGGCCCTGCTATTCGAATCAGATTCCTCCGAAATACCTCCTTTCGAAGCAAGTTACATGCAGGTAAAAAGAGGCCGACTCTCGAGGCTTCGCACTGGTGAAAGTCAGCGGGTAGTCACCGGCTACCACTCCTCCTGAATGCGTCTTGAGGGGTCTAGCATAGTTGGGCCGTTTGCAGGGGGCCAAAATACCTGGTGACATCTGGCACAGCTGATCTTGACAGAAACTATGAGAAAGCCTAGCTTTCTCATAGTTTTATTACGGTACAGCCCATGCTTTGCACCAATCCCGGAAGGCCGACGCACCATCGAGATTCGAGAGTCTTGAATGGATGAACCAGCGGTGTCTGGTAAGACCAGCTCCTCGAGTCACGCCGTATCCGGTGGGGTCCTTGCCAAGCCAGGCCTTGAACTTGGCATTGGGTCCAACCTCTTTCGAAATAGCAACGGGGTCGTTAGGATTCATGGAAAAGAACAACTGGTCATTGAGACCAACCGTGAACAGGGGGTGCTTCTCATCACGCTCGATCTGTACGACGAGTACGGGGGCCGCATTGCGCATCTGCGCCGCAATGCCCTCACCCTCAACAAGAACGATCGTTTTGCCGTGGAAGTCCATCTCGAGCCAGGCCCTTCTTCGGTTGAAGGTCCATCCGTTCGCTTAACGGATCTGCAGACCGGTGGGATCGTTCTCGGAGCAGCCATGACGGCAGCGCATAAGGTCTCACTGTTGCACGGGAAGTTGTACTCACATCGTGGCATTCAGGTAGAAATCACCCCTAACTATTGTCGGATTGGCTCGGGAACCACGTTGTTTGGAGATATCGTGGAGACTCGCGGCGGGCCAGTTATTCTAGGTTGAACCTGCTCACGGCCCAGCAGACCTCTTGCGGTTCGTCCCCCGGCACTCGTCACTGGTCCAGCTCCGCCGGGGATAGCCCAGGCACGTGAATGGTCCCGGGATCCCTACTAGACGTCGCTTCGTTTCCTCGACCGGCAAGAATCAGGGGAGTGTAACGATGATCTCTGGAATTGCGATATGACCGATATTCCAAAACCGACCGTGCAGGCATTTCTGGTCTGTGATCAAGTGATCGAAGACAGTCTGACAAAAAAGAAGAGCCTGATCGGAATCTTCACCCATCTACAAGCTCCCTCCTTTCCCTTTCAGCATCAGCAAATGGGCCTCTACTTCTGCCTGACTGACGCGGAGGGCCCCTATCATTTTGATATCGATTTGATCTACCTCAACTCGGAACAGCTGGTCTGTCGCGCCACGCTCCCGAACATTGAAATCGGCGATCGCCTCCAGATCTCTGACTTTGGCATCAACGTACCGTTGTTAATCTTTCCTGCACCAGGTCGATATGAATTCCGGCTCCGAATGGAAGGACACCTCATCGCACAAAAGGATTTCAGCGTCATGCCTCCACCACACCCTTCCGGCGCCGAACCATCGACCTAGAGATCACCGTTTCTCCCGTCACCTCGTCTGTGGTACAACTCCTTCGTGCACTGTGTCCATCCATCTGACCGGAGATAGTCCGCTGTAGAAAACTTCCTAATGGCCTCCGAATCGACAACCTCATCGAATTTTATTCGAGATATCGTCGCCGCCGACTGTGCAGCGGGTAAACATGATGGTCGCGTCATCACGCGATTTCCGCCCGAACCCAATGGATACCTCCACATCGGGCATGCCAAGTCCATGGTGCTGAATTTTGGCATCGCCAACGAAACACCAGGGGGGATCTGTCACCTGCGGTTTGACGATACCAATCCCACGACCGAGAACCCGGAGTATGTCCAGGCCATTCAGGACGACATCCGATGGTTGGGGTTTGATTGGAAGGGGAACATGTTCTATGCCTCGGATTATTTCGAGCAGCTCTATACCTTCGCCACTACTCTGATCAGGAAAGGCAACGCCTATGTCGACAGTCTCTCGTCCGATCTCATTCGCGAGTATCGCGGCACGCTGACCGAGCCTGGCCGCAACAGCCCCTTTCGATGTCGGTCAGTGGAAGAAAACCTAGATTTGTTCGCACGAATGCGAGCCGGGGAGTTTGCCGATGGCACGCACGTCCTACGCGCGATGATCGATATGGGATCGCCGAACATCAATCTGCGCGATCCTATCCTCTATCGCATTCGGCACGCGGCCCATTACCGAACAGGATCCACTTGGTGCATCTATCCCTCGTATGATTTTGCACATCCCCTTTCCGATGCCATCGAAGGGATCACCCATTCGCTCTGCACGCTGGAATTTGAGGATCATCGGCCATTGTACGATTGGGTGGTCGCTGAAACTGATGCACCCCATCGCCCACAACAGATCGAGTTCGCCAGACTGAACCTGACCTCCACCGTGATGAGTAAGCGCAAGCTGCTGGAATTGGTTTCTAAGAAACTGGTGGCCGGGTGGGGCGACCCTCGGCTTCCAACCATCAAAGGCCTTCGCCGCCGAGGCGTCACGCCGGAAGCCATTCGCGCGTTTTGCGATCACATCGGTGTCGCCAAGCGGGACGCCATCGTCGAGATGCAGCTGCTCGAGCACTTTATCCGGGAAGACTTGAACAAACGGTCGCCGCGCGTGATGGCGGTTCTCCGACCGTTGAAAGTCGTGATCGAGAACTATCCGGACGGCGTGGTCGAAGAGCTCGACGCCGTCAACAACCCTGAGGATGCCGCCGCCGGAACTCGACCGGTGCCCTTCTCACGAACCCTCTATATCGAGCACGACGACTTCCGAGAGGATCCACCGAAACAGTTTTACCGCCTCGCGCCTGGCCGTGAGGTCAGGCTCCGCTATGGATATATTATTAAGTGTGTGAGTGTGACAAAGGACCCTCAAACCGGGACGATTACCGAGTTGCACTGCACCTACGACCCCGAGACGAAAAGCGGATCCGCACAGGAACAGCGTAAGGTCAAGGCCACCATCCACTGGGTATCGGCATCCCACGCGCTCAAGAGCACCGTCCGGCTTTATCACCCGCTCCTGCTCCCCGAGGCAGCCAAAGACCACACGGCTGAAAACTGGACACAGGCCCTCAACCCCCTGTCGCTCGAAACTCTCAGTGACTGTTTGGTCGAACCAAGCCTCGGTTCAGCCGCGCCCGGCTCCCGTTTCCAATTTGAGCGACAAGGGTACTTTTGCCTTGATCCCGATTCATCACCAGAATCCCTCCTCTTCAACCGAACGGCGCCGCTCAAGGATGCCTGGGCCAGAGTTGAGAAAACCCAGCGGGCGTCCCGACACTGATTCATCAGTACGTCTTTTCCTCGGCGCTCTCTCGCCAAGCAGAATCTTCCTCAACGCGTGCCAGACTGAACGGAACGATCTATACTAGCCTTCCTGGGACTTCTGCGACGGTTGGTCGCGATGGGACAGAGAACTCTTCACTCACTTGAGGAGGTCATCGTGATTGAATGTCGTGAACATCCAAGAATGCCCGTTGATCTCCGCGTCCTCTTTTTCACGACCGATCAGAAGGAGATCCGTCATGGCACCATGTTCGATATTTCTGCCGGTGGGTGCGCCGTCACCAGCACGGTGTCGATGTCACCCGGAACCGGCGTCACACTCCTGATTCACGCGACGGACTTAGCCGCGCCGATCACCGTCCATTCGGCCACTGTTCGCTGGGTCAAGCACGGCGAATTCGGCGTCGAGTTCATGCGCCTCACGGACTTGGATCGAAACCGGTTGCAGCGGTTGCTCCGCCTGGCCAGACCTCGATCGGTTCCTCACGATTGAACGACTTCTCCCCGACTTTTCTTCATCCGGCCACCACGCTACACTAGCTTCATGACCTGTCCTCTGTGCCACCGACCCACAACCTGGGAGGAGAACCCCTGGCGTCCATTCTGTTGCGAGCGTTGTCAGATGACCGATTTGGGAACCTGGGCCGCCGAACGATACCGTATTCCCGGTTTGCCGCTCACCGCCGAAATTGACATGCGAGAACCTTTCACAAGAGGCGAGCAAAACAACGGAGAGAGAGAAGAGACGGAGGGCGACCCATCGAACACCTGAGTGGGAACCGGAAAGACCACCCGCTCCTTTGTTTTTCCTGGTTGAAACTCGACGACATTGTCGAACGGGTGATGCATATACTCGTCGACAGACACCCCTACATTTGTTGTTGGCAAGCGACCGCGAACATTGCTAATTTCTAAATTCCTTCCGCTTCTTGCTAGAGAAGGAGATCTTCTATGATCACGACCAAAGGCTTTGCGGCGATGACCGCCAAGGAAAAGTTGCAGCCGTTTTCGTTTGAACGGCGTGATGTCGGTCCACAGGATATCCTCATTACTATTTCGCATTGCGGCATTTGCCACTCGGATATCCACCAAACCCGTGATGAATGGGGCATCTCGCTGTTCCCAATGGTCCCAGGGCATGAGATCGTCGGCACCGTTTCCCAAGTAGGCGCAGCGGTCACGGCCTTCAAAGTTGGGGATCGTGCAGGCGTCGGTTGCTTTGTGGATTCTTGCCGCACGTGTGGAGCATGCCGCGAGGGCCTGGAACAGTATTGCAACGGAGGCACCGTCTGGACGTACAGCGGACAGGATAAGGAACGCCGGATCACGCAAGGCGGCTACTCAACCCAGATCGTGGTCGACGAAAACTATGTCCTGCGAATTCCTGATTCCCTCTCATTACCCGGCGCTGCCCCGTTGCTCTGTGCCGGCATTACAACGTACTCCCCTCTGCGCCAATGGGGCGTTGGCCGCTATCATAAGCTGGCCGTCGTCGGTCTCGGTGGACTCGGCCACATGGCAGTGAAGATCGCGAAGGCCCTGGGAACCGAGGTGACGGTCCTGAGCACATCAGAGGCTAAGCAGAAAGACGCAATTCGACTGGGTGCCGCCAACTTTGCCGTCAGCTCGGATCCTCAGACATTCACGAAACTTCAAGGGTACTTCCACTACATTCTCGATACAGTGTCTGCTCCACATGACTACAACGCCTATTTGAACCTGCTCAAGACCGACGGCACCATGATCCTGGTGGGCGCACCTGAAACCCCGACCCCGGTTCAGGCGTTTTCGCTTATTTTCAAGCGGCGGCGCCTGGCCGGCTCTCTCATCGGCGGGATCAGAGAAACACAAGAAATGCTCGACTTCTGTGCACAACATCAGATCGAATCAGATATCGAGCTGATCCCCATTCAGCAGGTTAATGAGGCCTATGAACGAGTCCTCCGCGGCGATGTGCGGTATCGATTTGTTATCGATATGGCGTCACTGAAATAAAGACTGGACAGTTCGTCTCATTGGGAAAGAAATGGCTGGGGGACTAGGAATCGAACCTAGGTAGCCGGCTCCAAAGGCCGGCGTCCTACCGCTAGACGATCCCCCAGCGCGGTATGAAGATATGACTTCGAAAGGAGTTTGGCTGGGGGACTAGGAATCGAACCTAGGTAGTCAGATCCAGAGACTGACGTCCTACCGCTAGACGATCCCCCAACCGGGGTTCACAGTAATATATCGATCGCGATTCCGTCAAGATCGACGCGGGTTTGGCTCAAGGATCCTCATTCGCTCGTTCGATGCCTTTTCTGAGGCGAAAGAGCGTCCGTTCACGCCCCAGGACTTCCATCACCTCAAAGAGCCCTGGACTTGCCGTTCGCCCACTTAGGGCCACGCGGACAGGCTGAGCGAGCGCACCCATTTTGATGCCTTCTTCCTCGACAAGCTTCTTGAAACTCTCTTCCCACGCCTGTTTTGAAAAGTGGGGAAATGTTTCGAAGCGGGTGAGCAGCTTCTGGAGTAACGGAGCCGTCGTGGGTGTGAGAAATTTCTTGGCTGCTTCCACTTCGTATGTCGCCTCTTGCCCAAAATACGGCTTCACCCACTCCACCTTGTCGACCAACGTCTTCGTCCGTTCCCTTACCAGCACAACGACCTGCGTGAGCCACTCTTTCGAGACGGTCCTGACCTGTTCCTGCAATCCCGTAGCGTACAGCAGGGGTACCAACGCTTCGGCAACCTCGGACGGTGAGTTGGATTTGATGTATTCCGCGTTGATCCAGAGCAGCTTGTCGGGGTTGAAGACCGCTGCTGAAGATTGCACATGCTTCCAGGAAAACTTGTCGATGAGTTCACGCCGGGTAAAGAGTTCTTGATCCCCGTGCGACCAGCCCAGCCGGACCAGATAATTGACCATGGCATCGGGAAGATACCCCATGTCCTTGTAGGCCATAATCGAGGTCGCACCATGCCGCTTGGAAAGCCGGGCCTTATCCGAGCCGAGAATCATCGGCAAATGGCCGAACTGTGGGACGGGAAACCCCAGGGCTTCGAAAATCGGAATTTGTCGAGGCGTATTGGTCAAATGGTCGTCTCCCCGCACCACGTGCGTGATACCCATCAAAGCATCATCGACCACGACGGAAAAGTTGTACGTCGGATATCCATTGGACCGCAGAATGATGAGATCGTCGGCGGCGCTGGTATCAAAAGTAATTTTGCCCTTAATGAGATCGTCAACTACGATCTGCCCCTCTTGCGGAGCCTTGAATCGCAGTGCGGCATCCTCCGTAGGGCTCACGATTCCCAAGTTCCGACAGCGACCGTCATAGCGAGGCGAGAGCCCTTTAGCTTCCGCTTCCTTTCGCCGTGTCTCCAACTCTTCGGCCTTACACACACACCAGTACGCATGCCCGGTCTCAAGCAACTTCATGGCATGGTGGCGATACAGAGCCATCCGTTCGGTCTGGCGAAATGGCCCTTCGTCCCAATCAAGCCCGACCCATGTCATCCCCGCAATGATGGCTTGGATGGATTCATCGGTTGAACGACTCTGGTCGGTATCCTCGATCCGAAGGACAAAGATCCCTCCTTGCTGACGGGCAAAGAGCCAGTTGAAAAGCGCGGTACGGACTCCACCAATGTGGAGAAATCCCGTCGGGCTGGGTGCAAATCGGACACGGACTTGACTCATACGCGTACTACTCCTTCCCTCGAGCTCATCAGCGCCGACATCTATACCACGCAACGAAAATCCCTGTACATTGGATCGGTGCTTTCATCTGCCGACAGCATCTGTTAAGTAGGGTGACACGAGGTCTTCATGGCGGAACCGACACAACGTGCCACGGTGCTCTCGGTGACAGATCTCACACCTCACGTCCGGCAACTGATCGTCAAACCCCAAACAAGCCACATCTCGTTCCGGCCAGGGCAATGGGTGTCGCTCAAGCTTCCGGTGGGACCAAAACCGCCGCTTAATCGTGCCTATTCGATGGCCGCTCCTCCGTCGCCAGAAGGAGAGCTGACACTCGTTTTCGACCGCGTTCCCGGTGGGGTGGCCTCCGATTACCTGTATCAGTTGGGGTCTGGAGATGAAATCATACTCTCTGGCCCATATGGAAACTTCGCGCTGCCTCAACCGCTGGACCGAGAATTATTACTCGTCGCACGGTATACGGGACTCGTGCCGATCCGATGCATCCTCAACCAGCTCTTTTCTTCTACGATCCAACTCCCGATCCTCCTGATTGCAGTGGCCCCTAGCGAAGAGGAGGTTCTCTTCCATCAGGAATGGCTCACCATGGCCATCCAGCATACGTCTTTCCGGTACCTTCCCCTTGTCGCTTCGAACGGCGATGCAGACGCCGTGGAGAAAACGTTGGCGATGCTCGCGTCGATCGTCAATGGACAGCCGAAAGTCGTTCCCTTGCTCTGCGGAACGAAAGCCTTTGTTCGTCCGCTACGCAGCTACTTGATGGAACGAGGCTACGATCGAAAGGACGTGAAGGTGGAAACGTATGACTGAATAGCGGCTCTGCAAATGCCCTTGATGACTGTGGGTTGCCCCTCATGCATACGACGGCTCACACACAAGGCCGAGACACGCAACCGTGGCTAAATGACTCTCTCTCACCAGATTCTTGTTCACGGCTGGGATCTCGACAACGATATCCTTTGTTCCATTAGGCACACATTGGCATCCTAACCGTGACTGAAGGGTCGTCATGGGCGCTTCATCCAGTTGATCATACTCATCGTCGGTCCCTTCATTACAGGTTTCCAGCCCCTGCTTCACCATAATATGGCAAGTGGAACAGGCGCAGACCCCACCGCACACATGTTCCAAATCCACCCCATGCCCCATCGCAATGTCCAGAATGCTGCCGGGAAGTCCCGTTTCTCCGTAAGGAAGCTTCTCGGGATCGACTATCACAGTAGTGGATTCTCCGCTCGGTTGAATGAACGTGAGGCTATACGAGACCTTTGGGAGCTCATAGTTTGCCTTCTCAATGTAAGGGTTGGTCCCACCCATGTTTCCAATTCCTTTCTAATCCGTCGTTTGACTCACATCTTGTGTTGACATCACAGAAATTTACGTGCTATTCTTTATCCGACCATATTGATCGGAGATCATTATAGTCTCCGATCGTAACGATCGGCAATAAGAATGTTGAAGATCTCAAAAAAATCTGATTATGCCCTTATGGCCTTGCAGCATATCGCATCGGTTCAGTTCGGCGATATCACGCCCGGCCGTGTGGTGAATACAAAGGAGATCGCGGAGGAATACAATATCCCCTTGGAGTTGTTGGCCAAGGTCCTTCAGGCCCTCTCAAAAAATGGCCTCATCGAAAGCCACAATGGCCCAAAGGGTGGCTATCTCCTCGCACGAAGTGCCAGGCAAATCACTATCGCGCAAATCCTCGAGAGCATCGAAGGGCCGCTTGCCCTCACGGACTGCTCACACGAAAAAGAGGGTGAATTCTGTATGCAGCGCGAACATTGCAACATTCGGACGCCGTTGTTGAAAGTGCAGGATAGTATCTATCAGCTACTGAACAACATGACATTGGGAGATATGCTGGGTGGCACACCCTTGATTACGATTCAATCTCCCTCGACACAAGGAGTCGAACCATGAAGCTTCCCATTTTCCTCGACAACCATTCCACTACTCCGATGGATCCACGAGTCCTTGAGTCGATGCTTCCCTACTTCGTCGAGAAGTTCGGGAACGCCGCCAGTCGCAACCACGCCTTTGGCTGGGCAGCTGAAGAGGCGGTTGACCACGCCCGAAAACAGATCGCGAAGCTCATCAAGGCCGACTCAAAAGAAATCGTCTTCACCAGTGGCGCAACGGAATCGGACAACCTGGCGTTAAAGGGTGTCGTGGAGATGTACAAGGAGAAAGGCACTCATATCATCACCTCGTCTACGGAACATCGAGCCGTGCTCGATACGGCCAAGTCCCTTGAAGCCAAGGGGCTCGCGACCGTAACGTACCTACCGGTCGATAAAGACGGCATGGTCAACCCGCAGGATGTGGAGAAGGCCATCACCGACAAGACGATCTTGATCTCCGTCATGCTAGCCAACAACGAAATCGGCACGATCAATCCCATCGCGGAAATCGGAAAGATTGCGAAAGCAAAAGGGGTCCTCTTCCATTGCGATGCAACGCAAGGCGTCGGGAAAATTCCCGTTGATGTCCAGGCCATGGGCATCGATCTCATGTCGTTTTCCGCCCACAAAATCTACGGCCCCAAGGGAGTCGGTGCGCTTTACGTCAGAAAGAGGAACCCGCGGGTTCGGATCGTGGCCCAGATGGACGGCGGAGGACATGAACGGGGCATGCGTTCCGGCACGTTGCCGGTCCCATTGATCGTCGGATTCGGAAAAGCCTGTGAACTCTGCGAGCAGGAGATGACCGCGGAAACGGTGCGGTTGACCAAGATGCGCGACCGGCTCCAGACCGACATTATGGCCGCTCTGGAAGAAAGCTATCTCAACGGCCACCCGACGAACCGTTTGCCGGGCAATCTTAATATCTCGTTTGCCTATGTTGAAGGTGAGTCATTGCTCATGGGAATGAAAGACATCGCGCTCTCGTCCGGTTCGGCCTGTACGTCGGCCACCCTCGAGCCGTCGTACGTCTTGCGCGCACTCGGCGTCGGAACTGAGCTCGCTCACTCATCGATCCGGTTCGGCTTGGGTCGGTACAACACCGACGAAGAGATTGACAACACGATTAAGAAGGTTATTGAAATCGTCACCAAGTTGCGGGAAATGTCCCCGCTCTATGAAATGGCAAAAGATGGGGTGGATTTGAAATCCGTGCAGTGGGCAGCACACTAACTCGGGAGACTATCGTACATTTCGGAGGACACCATGGCATATAGCGATAAAGTCGTCGATCATTTCAACAACCCCCGCAATATGGGGAGCTTTAAGAAGGATGAGGAAGGCGTCGGGACCGGGATGGTGGGAGCCCCGGAATGCGGCGACGTCATGAAGCTCCAAATCAAGGTACAGAACGATACCATTGTCGATGCCAAGTTCAAGACATTCGGGTGCGGATCAGCGATCGCCAGCTCGAGCTTGGCTACCGAATGGCTCAAAGGCAAGACGATCGAAGAAGCGCAGAAGATCAAAAACACAGACATCGTTCAAGAATTGAATCTTCCGCCGGTGAAAATTCACTGTTCCGTTCTCGCGGAAGACGCCATCAAAGCAGCGCTGGCCGATTATCAGAAGAAATCTGACACCGAGCCGGTTGACACCAAGTAACACGGGTACGAAAGGAGCTGGCTATGGAGACCACGAACGCAGAAACTCAGACTCCGATCATCTCTTTGACCGATGCGGCTTTGAAAGAAGTCAAACGGCTGATCAATGTGCAAGGGATCGAAGAAGGTGGCCTGCGCCTAGGGGTGAAGGGGGGAGGCTGCTCCGGCCTGAGCTACACGCTCAACTTTGATGACAAAATCGGGCAATACGATCAAGTCCATGACATCGACGGCGTCAAGGTCATCGTCGACGCCAAGAGTGCGATCTACCTCCAAGGCACCCAGTTGGATTATCAAAAAGACCTGATGGGTGGGAACTTCAAGTTCATCAACCCGAACGCCAACAAGACCTGCGGCTGCGGAGAGTCGTTCTCCGCCTGATTGGCAATATAAATATATAGGAGAACCCGACCAAGCATGGCTCGCGTCATGCCGGTTATCTATTTATGGCTCACGATCACCCATCGACTCGTCCCGAAACTCGCCATCAGTTGCAGATGGCGAGGAGTATGTGTTGGCATTGTCAATCCGAGTTGTCGGGAGAATACTTTTGCGAACGATGCGTGAAAGTCCAGCCGGTCTCGAAGGACGCCGACTATTTCACCTGCCTCGGATTTCCGCGTCGGCTCACGTTAGACCCTAAAAAGCTGGAAGCCAAATTCTACGAAATGAGCCGCGCCTTTCATCCGGATTTTTATCAAGCCAAGAGTCCGAATGAGCAAACGATCAGCCTCAGCAACGCCGCCGTACTCAATACGGCGTACCGGACGCTGCGTGATCCTATCAAACGGGCGGAATACCTCTTGGCGCTTGAGTCCGGTTCAGTTAAGGACATCCGCACCTCTCCTCCTGCCGACCTCTTTGAGGAAATCCTGGAACTCCAAGATACCTTGGAACAGTACCGGGCCTCGGATCGCGAGTCAGATGAAGGCCAACGCCTCCGCGAGACCCTTCAGACGGAGCAGCAGACACTTGACCGGCGGCGAGAAGAGATGGAGTCCCAACTTCGACAGCTTTTTTCAGAATGGGATCAGTTACAAGATAGAGGAGAAGCCACGAGCCAAGCCCGGACGGAGCGGGATCGCATCCTGAAACAGATGCGCGAATTACTGTCACACCGGACCTATATCAACAATATCGTCAACGACCTGGCGGCAACGATCGCCTCATGACACCTTTTTCACCATTTTTGCTATGGCGCGCATAGTCGGTATCGACCTCGGTACAACCAACTCGCTGATTGCCTACATGAAGGATGGGCGACCCTGCGTCGTCCCCGACCGCCACGGTCGGACAATGGTGCCTTCCGTCGTCGCCTTGACGGACAATGGGCTGATCGTCGGAGACCCCGCCAAGGAGCACTTAACGCGAAATCCTCAACGAACCGTCTACTCCGTGAAACGGTTCATGGGAAAAGGCCTGGCGGATGTCGAAGGCGAACTGGCCTATTTCCCGTACACCCTCACCGAAACAGGAGGGGTGATCCGCATCCGGCTCGGTGAAAAAAACTATTCACCGCCGCAGATCTCCGCCATGATCCTCAAGGAATTGAAGCTGCGTGCGGAAGCGCATCTGGGCGAAAGCATTACAAAAGCCGTCATCACGGTTCCGGCCTACTTCAACGACAGCCAACGACAGGCTACAAAAGATGCGGGATTGATCGCGGGGCTTGAGGTCCTGCGGATCATCAATGAACCGACCGCGGCCTCGCTCGCCTATGGGCTGCAGGAGAAGACACAGGGCACGATCGCCGTCTATGACTTCGGTGGTGGCACCTTCGATATCTCCATCTTGAAACTGAAGGACGGCATCTTCGAAGTACTGGCAACCAACGGCGACACGCATTTAGGCGGAGACGATCTCGACCGGGTGCTCGTCGATCTGTTCCTGGCTGAAATTCGAGAACGACACGGAATTGACCTCTCCGGTTACCCCGATCACATGCAGGCAGTCCGATTAGAAGCCGAGCGCGCCAAGATCCGGCTGTCCGACGAGCAGAAAACGGAGGTCTCGCTCGACTTACCCGAAGACAACGGGTCCTTCACGAGAGAGCTGACGCGAGATCAACTTGAATCGTTGGCTATGCGCGTCATCGAGCGCACATTGGCTCCCTGTCGAATGGCACTAAAAGATGCCGGCCTCACGCCACAGGATATCGACGAAGTCGTCTTAGTGGGTGGTTCGACCCGCATGCCGCTGGTTCGGCAGCGCGTGGAAGCCCTGTTTGGGAAGGCGCCGCATTGCCACTTGAACCCCGATGAAGTGGTCGCACTCGGAGCCGCCGTGCAAGCCGACATCCTGAGCGGTGGAACCACCGACATGTTGCTCTTGGACGTGACTCCGTTGTCGCTCGGTATTGAAACGATGGGCGGAGTGATGAGCAGCCTGATCCGTCGGAACACGACCATTCCGGCCAGCGCCAAAGAAATGTTCACGACCTATGTCGACGGCCAGACCGGAGTCGACATTCACATTCTGCAGGGCGAACGGGAACTCGTGAAAGATAATCGGAGCCTGGCGCGCTTTCGCCTCAAAGTACCACCGCTTCCGGCGGGAGTGCCTCGTATCGAGGTCACCTTCTTGATCGACGCCAATGGGATTTTGAACGTGACGGCCAAAGATATGAGAACCGGGGAAAGCCAGTCGATCGAAGTCAGGCCGTCCTATGGATTATCGGACACGGAAGTAGAGCGGATGATCGAGGACTCGTTCAAATTCGCGGCAGAGGACATCAATGCCCGGAAATTGATCGAAGCTCGATTGGACGCTGAGGCTTTGATCAAGACAACCGAGAAATCCCTCACCGAGGCAGGACATTTGATCCCGGCAGATGAGGTCGATGGGATTCGTCGCGCACTCGATCAACTGTCTGCCGCGAACAGCAGCAGCGACTTCCGTGCTATCCGCAGAACCATGGCGGAGCTTGAACAGGCCGCAAAACACTTGAACGTCGTGGTGCTGGACCAGTCACTTAAAAAAGGCTTGCAAGGAAAGAAAGTCTCGGACGTGTAGCGGGATCTGAAGGCGTTGCCGACCACACACCACACGTATCGCGAACCGGCACGAACAGCTGAGAATGGGGACGTCATGGAACTGAAATGGCAAGACGCGGAAGACATTGCAATACGGTTGGTCGAGGAACACCCTGAGACAGATCCGCTGACCGTGCGCTTCACAGACATGCACACCTGGATCGTGGCGCTGCCTGACTTTAAGGATGACCCGAAGAAGTCGAACGAGAAGATCTTAGAATCGATTCAAATGGCGTGGCATGAAGAGTATCAAGATTCGAAGGCATAGCCTGGCCTATTCCACATCCTCCTCCACCGTCGGTTGCCTTTCGGGAATCTGATCCATCTTATAGAAATCCGTCGGATCCAGTCGACGCTGGACGGCTTGAGTCGGCTCACTGCCTTTCGAAAACAGCTCCACCGTTCCTTGTTGGCTTTCCCCTTCCTGTTCTGATTCCAGGAGACCCGTCGAGGAATCAACCTTGACAAAGGTCACACCATCCGGAATTTCGAACGGGACGACAGGTAACTGTTTGAGCGCTTCTTTCTCAAAAGCCATCCAGATCGGTAAGGCCGATTTGGCGCCGGATTCACTCGGCCCAAGAGAGCGACGGTCATCAAACCCGACATACACGCCGGTCACCAAGTTCGGAGTTCCACCGATAAACCAGGCATTGATGTAGTCGTTGGTCGTCCCGGTCTTCCCGGCGATTGGGCGACCCAGAACCTTCGCCGCCTGCCCCGTTCCCCTCTGCACGACATCTTCCATCATGTTGGTGATCAGATACGCGGTTTCTTTCGTAATCACCTCCTGCGGTTCTGGCTCGACCGCCTCCAGCGTCTTCCCGGTGCTATCCTGTACCGATTTGATGGCGAAGGGTTCCACCCGAACTCCCTGATTCAAGAACACACCATACACCGAGGTCAATTCCATCAAACCGATCGAGGAAGAGCCGAGTCCCAAAGACAGATCGGCCGGGAGTGGGCTGGTGACCCCCACGGTTCGCGAGAATTCGATCACGTTCTTCACTCCCACCTTGTCCAACAATCGAACCGTCGCCAGATTGTGCGACTGCGCCAGCGCATCGCGGAGACTCACCATGCCGTGGAATCGCCGTCCATAGTTCTCAGGTTTCCAGATCTTGTCTTCCTCTTCTTGCTCATACACGACCGGCGCATCGAGAATCTGCGTGGCGGGACTGAGCCCCTGGCTCATCGCGGTGGCGTAGATCAGAGGTTTAAACGCAGATCCGGGCTGTCGATGGGCTTGAACGGCACGATTGTACTCGCTGCGCGAAAAATCATACCCGCCGACCATCGCACGGATCGCCCCGACCTTTGGATCGATCGCAATCAAGCCTCCTTCAACAACCGGCGTCTGCTCCAGGGTGAGCTGGATACCTTCCTTCGTGATCTTCTTGATCCCCACTTCGATCACGTCCCCGGGATTCAGAATCTGTTTCACGTTCTGGTTGACAGCGAAGTCCACGGCGGGATCGGGGCCTTTGAGCATCCGCTTCGCCCATCCCATGTCATCGAACGCCAGCCGGGCCGCGAAGGCCCCAACTTGAACCACATAGTAATCTTTGGCGACCTTCAGCACGACCCCTTCTCCCACACTCCCAGGCTTCAACGACTGCTCCGCCCACGCCAACTCCGACGGTTGAAACGTCGCCAAGTCGACGGTGCGGCGAGGCCCTCTCCATCCTTCGCGCTTATCTAAGTCACGGACTCCGTTCAAAAACGCCGCCTCCGCCGCCTTCTGCATCTCGACGTTCAGCGTCGTATGAATCTGGAGCCCGCCCTTGTACACCATCGACTCCCCATATTTCGCCACGAGCAACTGACGCACATATTCGACGAAGTACGGAGCAAGATGTTCACTGCCGGGCCGATGGAAATTCAGCTTTTCCTGGGCAGCCGCTTCCCGTTCCGCCGACGTAATGAACCCAACCTCCTCCATCCGACCCAGCACGTGTTCTTGCCGTTTCTTGGCCAACTCATACGCGGTGAAGGGTGAAAAGCGACTGGGAGATTTCGGCAGCCCCCCCAGGAAGGCGGATTCAGCAAGCGTCAACTTGCTGACGTCCTTCCCGAAATAGGAATGTGCCGCCGAGCCGACTCCATAGGCCCCTTGACCGAAATAAATCTGGTTCAAGTAGGTTTCGAGAATCTTCTCTTTCCCCGATACGGCTTCCATCTGGTAGGCCAAGATCAGCTCGCGAATTTTTCGTTCATAGGACCGCTCCGACGAGAGGAACAGTGACCGGGCCAATTGCTGCGTGATCGTGCTCGCCCCTTCGACCTTTCGTCCTCCGTGCCGGATATTGGTCCAGGCTGCCCGCAACATTCCGATATAGTCCAACCCGGGATGTTCGAAAAAACGCGCGTCTTCCGTCGCGATCACCGCCTGCGTGAGCGTCTTTGGAATTTCAGCCAGCGGCGTCAGGATGCGGCGTTCGATGAAGAACTGGCCGATGGACTGGCCGTCGTCCGCGTACACATTGGTGACCAAGCTGGGTTGGTAGTTCTCGAGCAAGTCGAGTGAAGGAAGATCCTGCGAAAAATGCCACACCACGCCTACGGCCGTCGTGGCGCCGATAATGCTGACCGCCACCAGCCCGATCAGCACGACTTGCCAGCGGCGCAGGCGGCGGCCCGACCGCCGTTCAATCATCTCGATAAATCGATCGTCTCTCGGCATGGTATATGGAATCCTGTAGTTGTGAATCGGGTGTAACGCCAGACCATACAATGCGTTTGGTGAAAACTCAAGCAAGAGACAAATCGGCTAAACAGCCAGTTCTGCTCAATCAAAGCGTTCGTCCTGTCCGTCCTCTTGACGATCGTTTCAGCTCCCGGCAGCACGAAAATATATTTCGCTTTTGAATTATTCG
Organism: Nitrospira sp.; assembly: GCA_036984345.1. Taxonomy (GTDB): domain Bacteria; phylum Nitrospirota; class Nitrospiria; order Nitrospirales; family Nitrospiraceae; genus Nitrospira_D. The sequence goes on from BQXA01000032.1 coordinate 33,411, forward strand.
CCGCCATTGTAGGAATGAAACACAACGTCTTCCTCATCCTCGTGGAGAGACTCGGTCATGATGAGCCGGGCATTGCGAAACCAGCCTGACCCTGTGGTGATCGACCGAGGAAGAGGGCTCATCCACCACCTGAATAGCTGAAAGAGCGACCACGATGCAGAGCCCCCCCCTGCCGGCAGATGAGGCCTCGCGCCTCGCAGCCTTACATCAATACGAGATACTCGATACCCAGCCGGACGAAGGCTTCGATAATCTAGCAAAGCTCGCCTCGCATTTCTGTCGAACACCGATTGTCTTGATCGGCTTCGTCGATACGCATCGTCTATGGCTCAAGACCAAGGTGGGAATCGATGTCTCGGAAATCCCTCGCGATATCGCCTTTTGTGCCCATGCCATCCAGGGCCAGGATCTATTCGTCGTCCCGGATGCCACCCAGGACAGACGCTTTGCCGATAACCCTCTGGTCACCGGTGCCCCGAACATTCGGTTCTATGCAGGAATGCCGCTCCTTACACAGTCCGGCCACGCGATCGGCACCCTCTGCGTGATTGATCGAGCACCCAGGCAACTGACGGTAGACCAGCTGGATGCGCTCCGCATGTTAGGCAAGCAGGTCATCAGTCGGCTGGAACTGAAACGTGCGGAGACGGCTGCTCGAGACCGCGAATCGCAACTCCGCGCCATCGTGGACCAGGCCGTCGACGGCATTATCACCATCGACGAACGTGGACTGATCGAAAGTTTTAATCCGGCGGCCCAACGACTGTTCGGCTATACAGCGGCAGAAGCAATTGGTCAGAACGTCAAGATCCTGATGCCTGAACCGTACCAGAGCGAGCATGACGGCTACCTGACCCGATACCGTCAGACCGGACAAGCGAAGATCATCGGAATCGGCCGCGAAGTCGTCGGACTGCGTAAAGATGGCTCCACCTTCCCGCTCGACCTGGCTGTGAGCAAGATGGAGCGAGGTCCCCGTCGTTCGTTCATCGGGATCGTCCGAGACATCACCGATCGGAAGAACGCGGAACATCAGTTAGAGGAAGCGGCCTTTGAGATGGAATGTCAGAATATGGAACTTGCCTCGCTGCACGAGCAGGTCGTAGCCGCGACACAAGCAAAGAGCGAGTTTCTCGCGTCGATGAGCCACGAAATCCGCACACCGATGAATGCGATTGTCGCCATGTCGGATCTGCTTCAAGAGACCACGCTTTCGACCGAGCAACAGGAGTATGTCGGCCGATTCAGTAGAGCCGCGTCCAGCCTGCTGGAGTTGATCAACGATGTACTCGATCTATCGAAGATCGAAGCCGGCCATATGGAACTCGAATCGGTCCCATTTGACATTCACGACCTCATGGACACGATTGGAGAATTGATGGCCGCCCGAGCCTATGGCAAGCACCTGGAGTTCGGAGTCTTTGTTCATCCGGATGTTCCGACCTGGGTGCAGGGCGACCCGACTCGCCTCCGCCAAGTGATCGTCAACCTGGTCGGGAATGCCATCAAGTTTACCGAACAGGGCGAAGTCACCGTTCGTGTAGAACCGGAGCAATCTCGTGCGGACCTCCTGAGCTGTTCGGTCACTGATACAGGGATTGGGATTCCGGAGAATAGGATCAAGAAGATTTTTGAGGGGTTTACACAGGTCGATTCCTCTATCACACGGAAATATGGCGGCACAGGTCTTGGGCTGAACATTTCCAAACAGTTGGTGGAGATGATGGGAGGCCAGATCGACGTGAGTAGCAGGGAAGGGACGGGAAGCACCTTCTCCTGTATCGTGCCTATGCCCAAGGCTACGCCTCCATCCAATGCTCCGGCACTCCCTGCTCTGAGTCTGCAGGGACTGCATGTGCTCATCGTGGACGGCAGCACGACCAGTCACTGCATTGTTCATGACTATCTCAAAGAACTGGGGAGTATCATGCTTGAAGCCGCGACCGGAGCGGAGGCGATGAAGGCACTCGATGCAGCCAGGCAGACCGGCCAACAGATCAATGCCGTGGTTGTGAATGAGTATCTTCCGGACATGACTGGATTGGATTGGTACCAGCTCATGAAGGCCCGTACAGACTTCTGTGGCATCCCCGTGATTCTGCAACTATCGGACATGCGCGATGAGGTCGTACGACAAATGCGAGAACTCGGCATTGCCGGATATGTCTACAAACCCATCAGCCGCAGGCGCCTCTTATCCGCCCTCGCAAAAGCACTGGGTCAGGACCAGACCGTACCGATACCACCGCACCCAATCGTGACGAGCCCAGGCTCTGCTGAAATGTCGGCACTTCGCATTCTCCTCGTCGAAGATCTCGAAGACAACCGCGCAGTCGTGCGGCTCTTCTTAAAAAACACCCCCCACATGATTGAGGAAGCGGAGAACGGCTCAATCGGGGTCCAGATGTTTCAGGCCAGTCAATATGACCTCGTGCTCATGGATGTTCAGATGCCGGTCATGGATGGGCTCGCGGCGACCGAAGCGATTCGTGTCTGGGAGCAGGAACAGCATCGCACGCCGACGCCCGTCCTCGCGCTGACGGCCAATGCCCTCAGGGAGTCGTTCGACCAAAGCCTGGCAGCCGGCTGCACAGCGCACCTCACAAAGCCGATCAAGAAGAAGGCGCTGCTCGAGGCGATTGCGCAGTACGCTGCACCTCCTTCGGATCTCGCGGCCTGAACCAAACAGGGTTGAACATCGACAATCATCTGGTCGCTGTCACAGACAGGAAACGGCATTTCGCTTTCTAAACTGTCCGAGTCATAGTACGAATACGCAAGAGGATCTGGGAATCGATCACCATGCAGAGTGCCTCCCTATCTGACGACGAGATCGCCCGCCTCAACGAGCTCCGCGACTACGAGATTCTCGACACGCCTCCGGAGGAAGGCTTCGACAACTTGGCGAAGCTGGCCTCACATATCTGCGGGACTCCCATCGGCCTGGTCACGCTCGTCGATGCAGAGCGCCTCTGGATGAAGTCACAGGTGGGTATCGAAGCCTCGGAACTTCCGCGCGACATCGCCTTTTGCTCCCATGCCATTCAAGGCCAGGATCTGTTCGTTGTCCCGGACGCCACGCAAGACGAACGGTTTGCCGAGAACCCGCTCGTGGTCGGAGACGAGCACTTTCGCTTTTATGCAGGGATGCCACTCATCACGCCAAATGGCCACGCGCTGGGCACACTCTGTGTCCTGGATCGGGCTCCCAAACAGTTGACTGACGAACAACGGGATATGCTTCGCGTGTTAGGCCACCAAGTCGTCAGTCAGCTTGAGCTTAAACGAGAGAAAAAGAAGGTTTGGCAGCTTCTGAAGCTGAAGCAGAATGCGCAGATCAACTCCGATATCGTCCGTGCGATCGAGTGGGGGCTGGAGGGTGTGGCGTTCTTGGATAAGGACAGATGCTTTGCCTTCATGAATCGGGCACATGCCGCGATCTATGGGTACCTGCCGGAAGAATTGACCGGCCGATCCTGGAAGACATTGTTTGAACCGGACTGGGTCGCTCGCATTGAACAGGAATACTTTCCAATTCTCCTCGAAACCGGCCACTGGGCAGGTCTGCTGCAGGGCCGCACCAGTTCCGGCACCACCATCCATGTAGAAATTTCCCTGGTCCTCTCCGAGCACCAGGACCCAACTCGCTGGCTCATGTGTACCTGCCGGGAGGTGACCAGCCGCGTCATGGCCCAACGCACAGTGGAATCCAAACAACGCAGCATGACTATGGCGCAGACCATCGCCCACCTTGGCAGTTGGGAGCTGAATGTAGAAACGGGAGCTGAGACTTGGTCCGATGAACAATTCTGCATCTTCGGCTACGAACCTCAGGCGCTGACGCCCACGGTCGAGACGTTCCGCAAAGCGCTCCACCCCGATGACCGAGACAGAGTGCTGAAAGCCCTTGACGACGCTCTCAACCTCGGGGATCCCTATGACGTGACTTGCAAAATCATTCGTCCCGACGGGGAAACCCGCCACATCCTCTGTCGTGGCAACGTCACTCGCAATCCTAAGGGACGCCCCACGCACATGACGGGAACTGTTCAAGATATTACCGAGCAAAAGGCCTATATACAGACCCTTGACGACTCGATGCTGCTCTTGGACCTGGCGAGCAGATCGAGCGGCACTGGTGTCTGGAAATATTACATCAAGGAGGGAAAGCTGGTCTGGGACAAACGGATGTACGAACTCTATGGCTACAGCGCCGAGAACTTCCCCGGCGCCTATGAAGCCTGGAGCGGACGACTCCATGCTGAGGATCGCCCCTATGCCGAAGCGTTGCTCCAAAGCGCCATCGATGGGCGCGACCGATTTGATACGGAATTTCGCCTAGTCCTTCCCGACCAGAGCATCCGCTATATTAAGGCATCCGCCGCTGTCCTCGATGACGAACAGGGAAACGCGGCCCGGATGATCGGTATCAATTATGACATTACCGCTCACACAGAATCGAAACGAGCCTTGCGCGATCTTCACAATTTTCAACAAGCCATTCTCCTCAATGCTCCCCATGCGATTATCGCAACCACGGCCACCGGAATCATCCAGCATTTCAATCCAGCCGCGGAACAGCTCTTGGGCTACACTGCCGAGGAGGCGATCGGAAAGTTGACTCCGGCCGCTTTCCACAATTCTGAAGAAATGGCCGCCCGTGCAAAGATCTTCGGCGCCGAATTGGGAATCGCACTGGAGCCGGGGGTTGAAGTCTTGGTCACTAAGGCCAGACTTAACCTACCCAATCAACACGAGTGGATCTACATCCGCAAAGACGGCACTCGGATTCCAGTGCTGCTCTCCGTCACAGCCATCCGCGACCATACCGGTGGCATCACAGGATTTCTCGGGATGGCCACTGACATCACAGCACAGAAGAAAGCTGAACGCGCGCGGTTGGCAACAGAAGCGGCGCTGAGAGAAAAAGACGAACTCACCCGCGCAATGATTGAGAACGTGCTCGACTACTCGATCGTCCGGCTCGATTCAGAGGGGCATGTCATGTCCTGGAACCAGGGGTCGCAACGTCTGAAGGGATATGCCACAGACGAGATCATCGGTCGTCACTTCTCTTGCTTTTACACGGAGGAAGACCGAGCAAACGACAAACCTACGTCACTGTTACGACGCGCCACCGCCCATCACCACGTGGAGGACGAAGGATGGCGCGTGCGGAAGGACGGGTCGCGATTCTGGGCAAACGTCGTGATCACGGCGCTGTTCGACCAGGATGGAACACTGAAGGGCTTTACTAAAGTCGTGCGCGATCTGACCGAGCGTCACGAGCTCAGAATTAAACGAGAGGAGCAGGAAGCCCGTCTCCGAGCTATTGTCGACCAAGCGGTCGATGGCATCATTACGATCGGTGAACGGGGGACCATTGAGACATTCAATCGAGCTGCCGAAAGCATGTTCGGCTATTCCGCCGTCGAGGTGATCGGTCACAACGTGCATGTCTTGATGCCGGAACCCTATAAGAGTGAACACGACGGGTACCTCGTCAATTATCATCGAACCGGCGAAGCGAAAATCATCGGCATCGGTCGCGAGGTCCTCGGCCGCCGAAAAGACGGATCGACCTTTCCCCTCGACCTCGCCGTCAGCGAGACTCGACTTGGCGATCGCCGTTTCTATACCGGCCTGGTCCGCGATATTACCGAACGAAAGGCCGCCGAGGAGAGGCTTGCACAAACAGCTCGGGAGCTAGAATCTCGCAATCGAGAGTTGGCAAAGGCGAATCAGTCCGCCCTGGCCGCCACACGTGCCAAAAGCGAATTCCTTGCGACGATGAGCCACGAGATCCGCACGCCGATGAATGCAATCGTCGGCATGGCCGAACTGCTCGAGGAAACTCCGCTCACCCCGGATCAAGCGAATTATGTCAGGCGGTTCAGCCGCGCCGCCGCGTCACTGATGGAACTGATCAACACCATCCTCGATCTGTCAAAAATCGAAGCCGGCCATATGGCGCTGGAATCCGTTCCCTTCGATCTGCCTCAACTCGTCGACAGTATCGCGGACCTCATGACCGGAAAAACCCTGGCGAAGGGACTCGAACTGCTGGTCCTCGTGCATCCGGACCTGCCTCGTGGCGTCGTCGGAGACCCCACTCGATTGCGGCAGGTGCTGACGAACCTTGTCGGGAACGCCGTGAAGTTTACGGAGTCAGGGCACGTCATGATCAAGATCGAGCCGGCTCAGACTCAGGCATCCTGCCAGGCTCTCCGGTTCTCAGTCTCCGATACCGGAATCGGCATTCCTCAGGACAAACTCCAAACAGTCTTCGAGGCGTTCACTCAGGTGGATTCGACGACCACACGCAAGTACGGTGGGACAGGACTCGGCCTGTCCATCTCCCAGCAACTCGTGGCCATGATGGGAGGCCGGCTTTGCGTCAATAGTGAGGTTGGTGCCGGGACCACCTTTTCGTTCGTCATCGAGATGCCTGAAGCACCGCGTCTGGAGGCCGACCGACAGCCGACCTATCTCGATTTGCACGGCCGACGCATGCTGGTCGTAGACGATAACGAGACGAATCGCATGATCGTGCGGGAACATTTATCTCGTGCGGGCGTAGCACTCATTGAGGCGGCCAGCGGAGCAGAGGCTCTGAGCATTTTGGACAAGGCAGGGCGTCGCAATGAATCGTTCGATGTGGTCATCGTGGACTATCACATGCCGAGAATGGACGGCTTGGCCCTGTCAGAGGCTGTTCGTGCTCGACCCGAGTGGTCGGCGATGCCCATCATCATGCATGTGTCCGACCTCCGTCAGGACGATGCGCAACGCGCGAAATCTTTAGGTATCGCAAACTATCTCTATAAGCCACTCAACCGGAAGCGCTTGATAGAGTCGTTGGCCGTAGCCCTCGATCTGGTTGAACTCACGGAGACTCTCCCGCCATCAGCCGCCCCTTCCGACAGGTCCACACCATCGTCATGTCAGATTCTCTTGGCTGAAGATCTTGAGGACAATCGCGACGTGGTGACGCTCTTCCTGAAGGACACCCCCTACCAACTGGAGATGGCGGTGAATGGTGCTCAGGCGCTGGAGCAGTTTAAAAATGGAACCTATGACTTAGTGCTCATGGACATGCAGATGCCGGTCATGGATGGACTGGAGGCCACTGCAGCCATCCGCCAATGGGAACGGGAGCAGCACCGCACACCCACCCCGATCATCGCCCTCACGGCTAATGCCTTCAAAGAAGAAGCTGATAAGAGCCTGGCTGCGGGCTGCACAGCGCACATCACGAAACCCATCAAGAAAAAGACGCTGCTCGCGGTCATTGCCCAATGCTCCGGCGCTGCCCAAGACCGAGCCGCTTAACTCGACGCGTGCTGAGGAGTCGCGCTATTCGAACTGTCTAAATCCATCTGCACCCTTCTCTTGTCCCTGAGGGATGCCAACTTGCTTAAGCCTGACAAGGAAATGACCGATAGATAACTGATATCGCTGAGCCACTAAGTCAGACGACCGAAACCGGAACGATTTTTTGGAGGAACAGCGGAGAGAACCCGCTCAGGAGACCCACATATGGAACAGGCTCCATCCGCAGAGTCCGTTGAAGTCGTACATGTCGACGCCTCCTTTGAACCGCTCGTACCAAAATTCCTGACCAACCGCAAGAAAGAAGTCGTCACGATGCGGGAGGCATTGGCATCCCAGGATTTTGAAACCGTCCGTACCGTGGCGCATGGGATGAAAGGCGCAGGTGGGAGTTATGGCTTCGACCGTGTCAGCGAACTGGCCGCCGTCATCGAGCAAGCCGCCAAGACGCGCGACTCATCTACGATTGAACGTGACCTTCCGGTGTTGGACTCCTATCTCGATCGAATCACGGTGGTCTACGACTGAAGCCCGAGCAATAGAAGGAGCGAGGCCATGAAGCAGAAGCACAAGATTCTCGTCGTTGAAGATGAGGCAGATACGGCAGACCTGTTGAAGCATGTCTTGGAACGAGAAGGCTTCTCGGTTCTCCAGGCAAAAGATGGTCGTCAAGCCTCTACCATGATCGGCACCGTACGGCCACCATCCCTGGTCCTTCTAGACCTCGTGGTCCCCTATGTGAGCGGATCGGAGTTGCTGAAGCTCATTCGCGATCACCCGGACTGGTGCCACACCCCCGTGATCATGGTCAGCGGCGACTCCTATGGGCCGGATATTCAACAAGCCCTACGCCAAGGAGCCACGGCCTATGTGACGAAGCAGAAGGGATCCGCCGGTCTCATTGAGGCCATGAGGAGGGTCCTGCATCCTCCCGCCTCCTCACGCCCCCAGCCTGTCCTCAAGAAACTCCCCAAGGCGACTCGGAAGCAGCGTCCATCTGCACGCCGTCGACCTCGCAGTAGTCATGGAAACAAGCGAGCCGCATGAGTCACGCCTACACACAGATTGCTCGGAACACCCTGTCCATCATGAAGACCGGTTCCTAGAACATGTCGAACATCTTTTAAGGAGGCCTATGGGGAAGACAGCGACTTCTTCCGTCCCGACGGTACTGATGATCGAGGATCACGACGACACAGCCTGCCTGGTGCGATTCATCCTAGAACGGAACGGCTATACGGTCCGGCATGCCCCTGATGGAAAGAACGCCAAACGCCTGACGGAATCGAGCGAGCCTCCCGACGTGGTGTTGCTCGACATCTCACTGCCCTCCTTGTCCGGTTTCGAAGTCCTGCGCGCGATTCGGTCGACACCGACCTGGGAACAGATCCCCGTCGTCATGCTGACGGCCAATGGCCGCCCAGAATCGATGGCTGAGGCAACCACCCTAGGAGCCACGGAATATCTCAAGAAGCCCTTCACACCGGAACACTTACTACGGACGGTCGCCTCGTTCATGTCAAAACCAACCACTCAACCCACGCCTGAAGTCGTCCCCTCTCATTGTAACTCGGTTCCTGATAAAACATCCGTACCTTCCCACTGATGAGAGCACTCCGCTGATCCCACGATCGACGGAAGACTGCCGCTGCATCATTCTCTACACGGGATACCATCCTTCGCTTGTTTGGCACGGTGAACTTCGAGTATACTTTGTGGTTTGCGCCCCACGACCGGGGCATATGGTTTGTCATTACAAGGAAACCGCTTCATGATGTCCAC
>BQXA01000033.1:0-42422 GCA_036984345.1 Nitrospira sp.
GCCGGCCGACACCCAGGTCACCAAGTGGATTGAAGAGAGGGCGAATAGTCTTTTGACGAATAAGCTCCAAGAATGTAACCAGCTTCCGATGAGGCAAGCCCGGCAGGCCTCGACAACCCACCGGCATGCCTACATTGACGCTTATGTGAACGACCTGTCGACCATCATCGAGATGGACATCCTCAAAACTGCCGGACTGAGGCTTGGCATCGATCCACTGGGAGGATCCGGTGTGGGCTACTGGCAGCCGATTGCCGAGCGATACGGATTGAATATCGACATCGCCAATCCATCGGTCGACCCGACTTTTCGCTTTATGCCACTGGACTGGGACGGCAAGATCCGGATGGACTGCTCATCCCCCTATGCCATGGCAAACCTCATCGCACTCAAAGATCGCTTCGATGTGGCCTTCGGGAACGATGCGGACAACGACCGACATGGAATCGTCACCTCTTCCGGCCTGATGGACCCAAATCATTACCTTGCCGTTTCGATTGCCTACCTCTTCGCCAACCGTCCCGGCTGGAATTCAGCTGCCGGTATCGGCAAGACATTAGTCAGCAGCAGCCTCATCGACCGAGTCGCGACCAAAATGACCAGGAAGTTGGTGGAAGTACCCGTTGGCTTCAAGTGGTTCGTGAGCGGCCTGCTTGACGGGTCACTCGGCTTCGGCGGCGAAGAAAGCGCCGGCGCGTCGTTTTTACGACGTGATGGAACCGTGTGGTCCACGGACAAAGACGGCATCATCATGAACCTGCTAGCTGCCGAAATGATGGCCAGGACCGGACGTGACCCATCTGAGCTCTACCGAGACCTGACCAAGGAACTGGGCGAGCCGGTCTATGAACGGGTCGATGCACCAGCCACACCCGAGCAGAAAACCATTCTCTCAAAGCTCTCACCTCATCAAGTCAAGGCTCAAGAATTGGCCGGTGACAAGATCGTCTCGATGCTCACAAAGGCTCCTGGTAACGGTGCAGCGATCGGCGGCCTGAAGGTCGTGGCCGAAAATGGCTGGTTTGCCGCCAGACCATCCGGCACCGAGGATGTGTACAAACTGTATGCTGAGAGCTTCAAAGGGAAGGAACATCTAAAGCAGATTCAGGAAGAGGCTCGAGCAATCGTTTCCAGTGCACTGGCCTCAGCGCCATGATGCCCCTTGTTTCATGAACACGCACAGACCCCGCTGGCCCCTTCCCAAGTATGACTATTGGTCCACGCCCTTTGCGGAATCGTTGTTGCAGCATCTCGACCTTCGTCCAGGTCTGAAAATCCTCGATATCGCCTCCGGCCACGGCATCCCGGCCTTCTACCTTGCGGAGCAGGTGGGGCCTGCTGGTGCTGTGCAGGCCATCGATATCAGTGCCGGCCAGGTGGCCCGCGCGAGAGCTATCCAAGGATCGCAACTACCGTGGCTTCAGTTCGAGTGTGCGGACATGCGTGCGCTGCCTCCCGATCTGCCAACCTTTGATCGTATCACCGGCAACCTCTCCGTCATGTTCTTTCGTCCAGACCGGTTCCAGGCTGTTCGGGGCTTGGTGAGGCACCTCGCACCCGGAGGCCAGCTTGTCCTGACCTTCCCATCGTTGGGAACTTTTGATTCCCTGTGGCAGCGAGTCGATCTTGCAATGATCCGGCATCGACTGACAGACGAGCGAGGGCGATTTCATGCCTATTTGAACGAACGACCTTCAGCGCAAGATGGACGCGCATGGCTTGAGGCATTTACTCTTGAACGAATCGAGGCCGTAGATTATCCACTCGAAGTCAAGACCGGTCCTGGCTATGAGTTTCTCCATCACCCTCTCTTGCGCGGTGGCTTTCTCGATGACGTGTATGAGTGCTTTGAGAACCAGTCCGTCGCCGATCGATTCATGACCGACATCGCTCAAGACATCATCCAATTCACCCCACTGATCGCGCAACGCTGCGTGCTTTCAGGATGGAAACGAACCTCAGCTTAGAAAATCTGTTGTTCAGCGTGGTAAGAGCTTCGGACGAACGGGCCTGATTCGACATGGATGAAGCCCATTGCAAGCCCTTCTTCTTTTAGTGTGGCGAATTCTGAGGGATCGTAGAACTTGGCAACTGGCAAGTGCTCTCTGGTCGGTTGGAGATATTGCCCGATCGTGAGAATATCGCAATCAACGGCTCGAAGGTCGCGCATGACGTCGCGTGCTTCATCCAATGTCTCTCCCATGCCAAGGATCAGACCGGACTTCGTCTTCATTCCCTGTTGCTTTGCCCTAGTCAGCAAGTCGATCGACCGTTGATACTTGCCTTGTGGACGGATCGAGGGGAAAAGACGACGGACAGTTTCAATATTGTGGTTCAGGATATCCGGCTTCTCCGCACAAACTGTGGCGAGAGCGGCTGCCTGTCCCTCAAAATCCGGAATCAACACTTCGATCGTGCAGGTTGGGTTGAGCTGTCTCGTCTGCCTGATTGTTTCAGCAAAGACCGCAGCTCCACCATCCGGCAATTCGTCTCGATTCACCGAGGTAATCACAGCATGGTGTAAACCAAGTGCACGCACCGCTTCCGCAACTCGACCAGGTTCCTCCCTATCGACTGGGAGCGGCCTCCCCGTCTCTACCGAACAGTAGTGGCATCTGCGAGTACAGATATCGCCGAGGATCAAGAATGTCGCGGTCCGGGCATTCCAACATTCCCATCGATTTGGACAACGGGCCTCTTCGCAGATCGTGTGCAGACCAAGCCGTTCGAGGGTGTCTTTGATCTCAAGATAGTCAGGACCGGTCTTCGCATTGACCTTGAGCCAGGATGGAAGTCGAGGCCGGGCACTAATAGATGATTGCAAGGGAATAGATGATGAAGTTCGAAGCTGGTCCAACGGAACAAAATTCATGGCTGCGAACCATCCGAATGGCCGGATCGGAAACAACTCATGATTTTTTTCCAAAGACCTGGTTGTGCCAGATCTTGCTGTGGAGGGTCCGGATATTCCACCCAGAGCTCTTGAGAGCCCAGATACACGCCGTCACGAAAACTCATCTGGGTTTTGAGCTGCCGATACCCCTGCAATTGCAGCGTGTGAATCAAGACCGTCAGGGCCTCGTTCTGACTAGGATGTGCGTCGGTTGCAATACGAACTGCCTCATACCGGAGAATGGCTCGGTAACTCTGCCCATCGTGTTCGAACTCGACAGGCCGGCTAAACCCTCGTTCCCGATCATCCAACCCAGCGAGCTGATGTTTGTCGAGCCCCATCGACCCCCACGGTTCAGGCAAGTGCTCGAAAGACGGCAACGAGATCGCTGAGTGCGATCGTCTTATGCTGGAGCACCGTTCGCTCCGCCTGAATCCGTTCGCGTGTTGTTGCGTCGATCACACCCGATCTCATACAATCCGCCCCGAGTGTCAGAATCCGATCACACTCATCAGCCAGTTTCCTTTTCACCACCGGATTGACCGACAGAATCTCCATAAGCTGCCCACGTGTCTCATCAAGGTGCCCCTGCAGCTCGGAATCTGGATAGCTCTTCCGAGCTGCTTCATCGGAACATCGATCGAGGTACTGTGCCAAAAACACGTACAGACGCACAAGGGCAGCTGCGACATCCGTCTGATCTTTTGAGGAAATAGCCATTACTCTTTTTCCTTCCCCCACTCGGTCACCATCTACAGCAACACCTTCACATCCTCACCTTCCACTTTGACCTGATAAGCCTCAACTTTGGCGGAAGGGTTATTCTGGCATGCCCCAGTGGTGACGTTAAATCGCCATCCATGCCAAGGGCAAGTCACGATCTCGCCGTCCAATTCGCCCTCCCCTAACGGACCCTCTCGATGGCAACAGGTGTTGTTGATGGCATGGATCGTCCCATCCACATTGAAGACGGCAAGCGTCTTGCCATTCGCTTCTGCCATGATCCCGTGTCCTGGTTTTATATCGGCCATGGCGGCCACTCGCACAAACTCTGCCATCCCCATCCTCCAAATTGAAATCTGTTAATTCTGGTTGAACGGCTGCTTGATCTTCTTGAGCAGACTGTCGATGGACGGACCTTCTTTTCCAGCTTGCCCCAAAGCTTCCGAGATCTTCTTCGCAATATCTCGAAACGCGACGGCTTGCGGAGATTCCGGATGAGCCACAACAATGGGATGCCCCGTATCACCGCCATCTCGAATGGCCGGATCAATTGGAATTCGTCCGAGGAATGGAACGCCAACTTTCGCGGCCGCCCGTTCTCCACCTCCATGGGAAAAAATTTCTGTCCGCTCACCGCAATGCCCACAGACAAAGAAACTCATGTTCTCGACAATACCCAACAGAGGGACGTTCACCTTCTGGAACATCGCCATGCCTTTGCGCACATCGTAAAGCGCGACTTCCTGTGGAGTGGTCACGGTGATCGCCCCTGCCAACGGAACCATCTGCGACAAGGACAGTTGCACGTCACCGGTCCCAGGAGGCAGATCGATCAGCAGATAATCCAAGTCTCCCCATAAGACGTCGCGGAAGAAGGCCTGCAGATACTGGTGGACCATCGGGCCGCGCCAGACCAGTGGAGCCTCTTCCGGCACCAGAAAAGCCATGGAAATAAGCTTCACCCCATAATTTTCAACAGGAAGAATTTTTCCGTCCTTCTGTTCCGGACCGGTTGTGCTTCCCATCATCATGGGAATATTAGGACCGTACAAATCAGCATCCAACAAGCCGATCTTCGCTCTGGTCAATGCCAAGGCACACGCCAAGTTAGCCGCCACGGTCGACTTTCCAACACCGCCCTTCCCGCTGCTGATCGCGATCACATGCTTGACTCCGGGTATCAAATTATCCTGTGCCTGAGGCTGTTGAGCCCCATGGCCATGGTCGTCAGCCATAGTGATTCTCCTCTTCGCTGATGCTCAACCGACATCGCCTGGTGAGACGATGCAAGCAAGTCACAGATGGTAATCAATACTCTCAATCATAGCGATGCCACGGGTGAAATGATATGGGTCGCTCGGGCCATGGAATACCATGGTTCGACCGGGGAACATATCCTGAGGGTCAAAAGACCGAGGGGTCGAGTCGGCGCAGATTGGTGGCCAAACCAGCCAGTGACAGCATGTAGATGATCCACTTCGATGGATCAAAGTTGTACCACTGTGGACCGTTGCGATAGTCCCGGGCATAGGTATGGTGATAGTTGTGATAGCCCTCGCCGAAGCTGATGAATGAGATCAGCCAGCTGTCTCTGCTGCTGTCCTCTTTCCCATGGGGTTGGCTGCCGAATAAATGACAGAGGGAATTGATCGTGAAGGTCGAGTTGAGCACCATGAACATCCGTAACAGACCGCCCATGAGGAGGCCGCTGATGCCGCCCAAGAAGGTGCCGTGCCACCACAGTCCGATGCAGAAGGGAATGACCAGGCCGGAACCGACGATCAACCAGTAATACTGGTGTTGCCACAGAATTACAGGATCGCGGCGCAGCCGAACTTCGTATTTGCTGACCCGATGCGGCGTATTATAGAAAAGCCAGCCGCAGTGACTGTGCCAGAACCCTCTGGTGGCATTATAAGGGTCTTCGTCCGTGTCCGTACGCGCATGATGGCGGATGTGGTCCGCCCCCCAGACCAGTGCCGAGTTCTGTAAGGCCCATCCGCCGGCGATTAACGCGAGGCGTTTGACCCAATCCGGACAGTCGAAGCTTTGATGCGCCACTAGCCGGTGATAGCCGACCGTAATCCCCATCCCCGTCACGATGTACATGGCACAAAAGTGCACCCAGTCAAACAGCGTATAGCCGATATAATATCCATAAAGAGGAACGCCGATCATTGTGGTGGCGGCGAGAGCACAGAAAAGGAAACAGGTGCCGTAGGAAAATCCTGTTGTCAGGGGCTGGGCAATCCGTACCGTCTCGGCCATGTGTCCTCTGGCTACTCCCCAAGCTGAGGTCCACCATGGCAAGCTGGCTCCGGTGAACGTGTTGCGCTGAGCACTGTAGCGAAACCGGCACGCGTTTTCAACCGATATGTGCGCAGGTTTGACTCCCAAGGACTTCGTGCGACGGTGGTTGGGAGTATACTTACAATAGAAGACTAGATGACCGTCCGGAGGAGGTATGGCGAACAATCCGTCAGGACTCGAACCAGAGATACTCCGAATCGGACAACAACTGGCCCAGTTATCCGCAGGTCTATCGCCCTCCATCTTCGATACTCGCTGGTGGTCTCATTCCGCCATTAACCTGGCGATGAAGGATCCGTCATTTAAGACGCGGTTGTTCCACTTCATCGATGTCCTGCCTGTGATCGAGAGCGATGAACGAGTGGTCTCACTCGCCGAGGAGTACTTTGGCCGAGAGAGCAGTGAGCTGTTCGGATTGCAATGGGGCCTCAGGGCGTTGACGGCAACCGGAATCGGCGCTCGCCTGACCGGCAAATCCATCCGGAAACAGATCGAACAGATGGCCAAGGCCTTCATCGCCGGTGCCTCGGTCGAAGACTCGGTTCCCGTGTTGTCCCGCTTGTGGAACGATGGGCGTGCCTG
The DNA here is from genome assembly GCA_036984345.1 of Nitrospira sp. Classification (GTDB taxonomy): domain Bacteria; phylum Nitrospirota; class Nitrospiria; order Nitrospirales; family Nitrospiraceae; genus Nitrospira_D. Next base: position 6,509 of record BQXA01000033.1, read on the forward strand.
GTCTGTTGATCTGCTCGGGGAGGCCACGATCAGCGAACAGGAAGCTGATCACTATCGAGATCAGTGTTTGAACACGTTACGGCAACTCAGCCAAGCGACTCAGACGTGGGCTTCGACTCCCCTGCTCGAACGAGACCATTTGGGATCGATCCCCCCTGTACAGCTGTCTCTCAAAATCTCGGCGCTGTCATCGCGGTTAGACCCGATCGATCCCGAAGGGAGTTATAAGTCGATCGCTGCGCGTCTACGGCCCCTGGTGGATCTTGCCCAGTCGCTCCCAGCCGGGTTGATATTCGACATGGAGCAGGCGGAGACGAAAGACGTGATCCTACATATCTTCAAGCATCTGTTCGCAGAACCAGGCTATCGAGCGTATCCCTATGCCGGACTTGCGCTGCAAGCGTACCACCGAGAAACGGAACGGGATATTCAGGATTTGATCGGATGGGTCCGCACACGCAGCACGCCGATTACCATTCGACTGGTGAAGGGAGCCTACTGGGACTCGGATACCGTGCGATACAGGCAAGCTGGCTGGGCTGTTCCTCTATTTGACCATAAGGTGGAAACCGACCTTCAGTTTGAACGACTGATTCCGGTTCTATTTGAGCACTCTGACCTGATCCGCCCCGCATTCGGCACGCACAATCTTCGCACATTAGCTGCCATAGAAGCCTATGCGGAATCGATGGGATTGGCACCCAAGGCGCGCGAATACCAGATGATCTTTGGCATGGCCGAGCCGTTTCAACAAGCCATGGTGAAACTAGGACGTCGGGTTCGGCTCTACGCGCCTGTAGGCCGACTGCTCCCTGGCATGGCCTATCTTGTGCGACGATTGTTGGAGAATACGTCCAACGAATCATTTCTACAGAAAGAGTATGTGGAGTCTCAACCGTTGAGCAAATTGCTCGCTCCACCCGATGCCTCGACGCGACAGTCATCGATCCAAGAGACTAACCTTGCTCGCAGCTTTGCCAATGAACCACACAGTGACTTTTCAAGGGCTGAGGTGTGCCTTGCCATGCGCGCGGGGATGACATCGGTTCAATCCCAACTGGGGCAGCACTGGCAAGGTGGAGTGTCCGACTCCAAACTGACTGGGCCATGGATTGAATCGCGCAATCCTTCTCGCCCGAACGAGGTCGTGGCCCACGTGCAGGGCACAGCGGTGTCCGATCTGAGCCCAATCATCGACCTCGCATTGAAAGAATGGGGGAGCTGGCGAGCCACCGCTCCAGAACGGCGAGCCGATATTCTGCGCAAGGCAGCGGAGGTGATGAGCCGTCGTCGATTTGAACTCGCAGCCTGGGAGATTTTTGAAGTCGGCAAGCCCTGGCGGGAAGCTGACGCGGATGTCGCTGAAGCCATCGACTTCCTCCATTACTACGCCGATGAGATGGACCGCCTGGCTCAGCCACGACGGTTAGGAGACCGTCCCGGCGAACTGAACCAACGTACCTATGGACCACGCGGCCTCACGGCGGTGATCGCACCCTGGAACTTTCCGCTCGCCATCCCGGCTGGGATGGTCTCGGCGGCCCTCGTGAGCGGCAATCCTGTCCTCTTCAAACCTTCTGAACGGTCACCTCACCTCGGCGTATTGCTAACCGACATCTTGCTCGACGCGGGGATACCGGCCGGTTGCCTGACCTGCCTACCTGGAGGACCAGAGATCGGGCAAGCCCTCGTCGTCCATCCTCAGGTGTAACCATCGCGTTTACTGGATCAAAGACCGTCGGCCTTCATATTCTGCACGAGGCCGCTCGGGTGAACCCAGGCCAGCGGATGATCAAACGGGTGATCGCCGAAATGGGCGGGAAGAACGCCATCATCGTCGACGAAACCGCGGATCTCGACGAAGCGATCACGGGAGTCGTCACGTCGTTCTCAGGCTATGTAGGACAGAAGTGCTCCGCCTGTTCGCGGGTGATCGTTCACCGCGCGGTCTACGACACGTTCGTGGCACGGCTACGAGAGGCTGTCTTGAGCGTACAAATCGGCGATCCAGTCGAACCGGGCACTAGAGTGGGACCGGTGATCGATGCGCGAGCTCAAGCCGGTATTCAACGCTACATTTTAATTGGATCTGAAGAAGGACGGCTTCTCGTACAATGCCCAGTCCCTAAAGAGGGATATTTTATCGGACCGACCGTCTTTGTCGATATCCAACCACACCACCGATTAGCGCAAGAGGAAATATTCGGGCCGGTATTGGCGGTCATGAAGGCGGAGAGCTTTGCCGAGGCCATCGAGATAGCGAACGGAACCGACTATGCGCTGACCGGTGGAGTCTATACGAGGAGTCCCGTCAACCTCGCGATGGCGCGTGAACGGTTTGACGTAGGGAATCTATACCTCAATCGAGCAATTACCGGCGCCCTGGTCGCTCGCCAGCCATTCGGAGGATATCGCTTCTCAGGGGTCGGCGCAAAGGCGGGCGGGGAAGACTATCTGTCACAATTCATGATCGCTAAAGTGACCAGCGAAAACACCCTTCGCCGGGGATTCGAATCCGTTCAATGAGGCCTAGCGCGGCTTCACATCGTGTTCTTCAAGTTCTTCCGTAATTTCCGTCACCACTCCTCGATCATCTTTCACGGCGGCTAGTTCCTGCCTCTCGGAGTACTTCACCAGACCGACATCTTTCGCAAACCATGCCGTCATCACGTCACTGCCCGTGATGGTCCGACTGCTGCCGGACAGATGGATCCGCATCTTCATCCGCGCTTCAACTTTAATCGCATTCTGAAACGTCCCGGCCGGGACTGTGATGCTTTCGCGACCAATCACCGTACTCCAGCCTTGCACATCGACTTTTTCATCCGTTCCGTCCCGATCCATATCGGTGCCGAAATCAAGGCTGGCCCGGTCAAACTGCTGAAAAGAAGAGGGGATCGTGAGGGGAAAGCGAAAAATCTGGTAAGGCGTGATCTGTGCTTCCAGCGGTGTGCCGGGTTCCGACCCATAGTACACAATCCCGGCTGCGTCTCGGCGATAGAAACTATCCGACGGCCCGTGATTGCCGGGATTCGTGTCGTGGAACACGGTCACCTTGGCCCCATTGATCGTCTTGGTTCCCGACACCGTCGACACATTTGTGAAGAATTTGAGCTCAACCATTTGGAGCGGCCCTTCGCTGATCTGACCTCGATAACTCCACCGGCTTCCAGGAGTGTCGGGGAAATACTCCTCGGACTTTGCGATCGTGACCGGATCGTCCGCACCCTGGACTTCAGTTGGTGGGTACCCCGCGGCCAGCATGGAGAGTCCCACCGTCAACACCCAACCGAACGCTCGCCCTGTGTTAGACATCATATATACTCCACGCGGTGAATTTTGACGGTACCATAGGAATCCCGAGAGCGGCAAGCCGACCAGCAATGCGTTGAGTTTTGACGCATGCTTGCCTTGGTCCCCGTCTCACCGCATAATTCCCCAAGCATGGAACCGTCAGCACCTCCCAATCTTCCTCCCAGCGGTCGGCCGCTCCACAGTGCTGATCGTCCAGCGGCGCTCGTTACCGGAGCTTCCGGTGGGATCGGGCGAGCCATCTGTGATGGATTCGGGAAGGTTGGGTGGTATGTGGGCGTGCATTACTATCGCGATAAACCGGCGGCAGAAGAGACCTTGCGCCAGGTGCTGAACGCGGGCGGAGCCGGCGATCTCTTTGCAGCGGATATCCGAGAGGCCGGATCAGTTCGGCGCATGATCCACGAGTTCTCTGGCCGCACAGCCGGTCCCTTGGTGCTCGTGTGCAATGCAGGACTTGGACAGAGCGACCTGCTCGTGCGTCATTCAGAAGGAATCTGGGATAACGTCATCGCCACCAATCTCACAGGAACCTTTTATTGTATGCGGGCAATCGCTCCTCATTTAATGAATCGTGGAGGCGGGTCTGTTATCGTGATTGGGTCCCACACAGGGTTCCATGGCGCCAGAGGCCAGAGCGCGTACGCTACCTCGAAAGCCGGTCTGATCGGACTCATCAGAACGGCCGCGCTCGAATGGGGGCCGCATAATATTCGAGTTAATCTCGTACTACCGGGTTGGCAAAAGACCGATTTGACCGATGGCATCTTCCCAGAAGGAAGTGGATGGCTTGATCATGCTCTGCGGCGATCACCGTCGCTCGACGAAGTGGCAGGCACTATTGTCCGTTTGGCTTATCTGAAGGATGTATCGGGACAAGTCTGGAACTGCGACAGTAGGCACCTGTGACGCGAGGCGTGTACACATGAATCACGGCATCTTTATCACTGGCACAGACACGGGCGTCGGCAAGACATTGGTTGCTGCTGCACTCGCGCTACATCTAAAAAGGCATGGGCTGTCGGTCGGTGTGATGAAGCCAATTGAGACGGGAGTGGTAGCTGCTAAGCTGAAGCAGTCAGATGCAGGACGACTGCAAGCCATTCTAGACAGTGATGAACCACTGGGAGCCATCTGTCCATACCAATTTGAACTGCCAATCGCACCACTGGCGGCAGCTCAAGCCAAAAAACAGGCCATTCAGCCAGAGACCATCAGACGAGTCTATCGCCTTCTCGCCGGCCGGTATGACTGTATGGTGGTGGAAGGAGTCGGCGGGGTTCACGTCCCCATCACACAACGCGACAACCTGATGGACCTCGTGAAGCAGTTACAGCTTCCTGTCGTGATCGTTGGACGATCTGGGCTAGGCGGGATCAATCACGCGTTACTCACGATCGACGCACTGCGACGAAATAAGATCGCCATCATCGCCCTCGTGCTGAATCGTACTGATCCCGTGAGGTCAGCCATCGCGCGCATACAAGAACGATCAACGGTGGCAATACTAAGCAAACAAGCCGGTGTGCCCGTGCTCGGCCCTCTCCCGTATGAACCCGGTATGCCAGGTCGCTTCCGGCCAGCGGTCGCACGTCTCACCCGATCCGCAGCAATCAAGAAGCTGGCGATGCTATTGCAGAAATCCGCGAGACAAAGTCGCTGACGGCCTGACGAATATCGGAAGCTTTCAGAATGGCAGAGATGACTGCCACTCCATTGGCCCCGGCCAGTACCACTTCTTCAACGTGATCCAACCCAATCCCACCGATGGCAAAGATCGGCAGCGTCGTCAGCCGACGAACTTCTCGTAGGCCTTCAATACCAACAACCGGATCATGATCTACCTTGGAGCCAGGTTTGAAAATCGGGCCAAAGCCGAGATAATCCGGACTACCAGCCGTCGCGGCGACTACCTGCTCCGGATTGTGCGTCGAAATACCGATCAGTTTTTCCTGACCCATCACCTTTCTGGCATACTGGAGTGGCAAGTCTCCTTGCCCGAGATGTACGCCATCCGCCTTCACCGCCAGCGCCAAATCGCAACGGTCATTGACGATAAACAGCACGCCCAAGTCATGGGCAATCTTCCGCAGCGATAAGGCTTCCTCGTAGGAAGCCTTCATTGAAACCCGCTTGTTGCGATACTGAAACAGCGTGGCTCCTGCCTCGGCAGACGCCTTCAAAACATCGTAAAGAGAATGGTCGGGACAAACCGATGGATCGAGGATGACATACAGCCCAGAGAGGGCCAGTCTTCGGGTGGTCTTGTCTCCGGCATCCTGAGTCATATCCGTTATCGCTTGGACTGCTCCAACGCCTTCTCTTTGACAATCCGAAAATGTGCTTCAAGTTCCTGGCGCATCGCCATCGCGACCAGCCAATCCGGTACCATGGATTTGATTTCGACGACGAGCTCAAAATCAGCTCGAGTCTGATTTCCTTCTCCGACAGGAATAAGCTTCCACACTCGACGATAGCGCGTGAAGTCTCCTCCCGTAAGGTCGGTCACGAGACCGCCCTGTTCCAATGTCCTCGACTCAGTGACTAAGCGACGCTCTCCAGGCATGAGCGGATGCTCAATCCGAAGGTCCACGGTGGCTACCCCATCACGGATGATCAACTTGGCCACGCGCATGCGGACTTCAAAGAGATCCGGCCAATGCTGATAATCGGACAGCAGCGATTGAACAACCGCCGGCGAGGCTGGAAAGAGCACCTGCGCCGTCGCGCGAACTCCACCTTCGGATTCAGTGGCAACGTCCAACCTATCCAGGACCTTCGGATTCAGTGGCAACGTCCAACCTATCCAGGTCGGCGGCAAGGGAATTCACCGTCCCCCACCCCACCATCGATACGAAAGCCACAGCAAGCATGAACCGACTCGGAGTCGAAGATTCGTCCGTTCGCCTATCCAACAATCGCATCCAATAGCCGTTGGTGAATTTTTCGCACCCGTTCAAGCTGCCCCTTCGCCGGGAACCGTTCGTAGAACCCATCAGCCCGAAATTCCTTGGTCAAAGGCGCCCAGGGTTTGACGATCTCGGCGAACGGTTTGTGCGAACGTTGTTCTTCCCAATCCGCGATGAGCTTGCGATCCACGATGAGATCGTCGAGCACACGAATCAGCGCCTTGAGCGTGACATCTCGCGTGAACATGTAGCGATCGTTTTGTCCCCACACTTCACCCATCACATCCTTCACGCCCCTCAGATAATCACGCACCAAGGCATAGCACCGGTCGGGTTTCATGCCGAGATGAGTCTCCAGCCACCGTTTGTGAACCGTCACCACCTTCAACAGTTCATTGAACACTTCGGACTGGAGAATCCACTTTTCCTGTTTACTCCGCCCTCCCAGCCGATTGATCTTGTACTGCAATGGTGAGTCCGACTCACCATACAAGAGATTGACAACCTTGGCGGCGAATTTCTTTTCTGGACTCTCCCAGGATACCTTTTCATAGAGATCCACCAGATGCGATCGGTTGATTCTGGTATGAGTCGAATTGATGATGACAAACATTTCCGTGGCAAAATCTGCGCTCCGTCCATCGAAGAGCAAACAGGGCACCTCAACTTGCGCACTTTGATCCGGATGTTTGTCATGAAAAAAATGGAGCCCCGCGAGGCGATGTTGTCCGTCAATCACAAGATACTTGCCCTTCGGTTCACTCAGATGACCGATAGAATCGGATCTGTCCGCCTTTTGAAAGCGCAGCGTTTCATCGGTGAAGAGGAGCACCGTGCCAGGGATCATCGGCTGGGACACGACAGTCTCATAGAAATTCACGATCTGTTTGATTTTTTGCCGATTCAGGACACGTTGAAATCCTTTTTCACTGCGCTCAATCCCGGCAATAAACTGCGCCACATCATCATGTTCCGAGATTTTGGACTGCTCGATCTCTTCACCTTCGAAATAGTAACGGCTCGTAAACCGAACTTTTTGCAGCAGGTCACCGGCCTTGTAGGCGATGAAATAGAACATACCCTCTTTTTGCGTGATCCGCGTCGCAAGCATAGGACCTCCTTAGCTAGCAGATGCTGGGGAGAAGATTCTACGCGGCCCTCTCCATGGCCGCAAGCCAAGCGACTATGCTACGATCCTGTCGCGATGGGTTTACAACAATATCAGCTTGCCTCATGCACCGCTTGCATCCTGTTCTTGCTGGCGATCCCTGGTGACGCCGGTGCGCAGAGACCCGAGGGCTCACAGGCAACCACGGAGCTCTCCTGTAGTTTCTCCATGGAAAAAGGTGAGACGGCACAACCGTGTCACGTTCCATTCCCGCAAGGATGTCGCGTGGCCAGCTTCCCCGGCACCACACAACCCTGGACCACCATTTCCAAGGGCGGCCGATTCCAATGCCGGTTTGATGAGAAAAAGACCGATTGGAAAGCGAACATCGTCGGTTCGTGTGGTCGATGCCAATCGGTTCGCTGTTCGGCACAGTTCAGCGTCCGTTTTGATTGTTCCGGCCAGCCATAATTCATTCCCTCTATCGCCGATGGTACTGACGGCAGTTATCAAAGAGGAAGCTCGCTCACTAGGATTCGATGCAGTCGGCATCGCGTCTATTGACACCTCAACTTCGCACTCGACCGACAGCCGCTGCGATACCGGATCGCACGACGAGGCACCCACGTTACCTCAACGACTATTAGAACGACTCCGCCGATGGCTCCAGCATGGCTATCACGGGAGCATGGCCTGGATGGAACGGACCCCTGAAAAACGGGCAGACCCTCGGCATGTGCTTCCAGGCTGCCGGTCGATTATTTCAGTGGGAATCAACTACCTGACCGAACATCGCGCCAACGAACAGCCGGGCTATGGGCGTATCGCTCGATATGCTTGGGGAAAGGATTATCATAAGCTGTTTGACTCCAGGCTCAAAATACTGGAACAACTCATTCATAAAATCGACCCCGAGGCTAAAACCCGTTCGTACTCCGACACCGGCCCGATCATGGAAAAGGCATGGGCCGAACGAGCGGGTCTCGGTTGGATCGGCAAACATTCGAATCTCGTCTCGACCGAGCATGGCTCCTGGCTGTTGCTCGGGGAAGTCCTAACGACGTTGGAAGCTGCACGCTCTGTATTCAGGCCTGTCCGACGAAGGCCATCACCGAGCCCTACGTCGTCGACGCCACACGCTGCATTTCCTACCTCACGATCGAACTGCGCGGCGAGGCCGCGGCAATCCCGCAAGACTTGCAATCGGGCATGGGAAACAAGATCTTCGGATGCGACGATTGCCTGGATGTCTGTCCGTTCAACCTCCGAAGTGAACCGACTCATGAGGAAACCTTTCAGCCAACCGATTTGACTCTTGCGCCCGATCTCAACACGCTCTCCGAGCTGGACGAATCAACCTTTTCCAGATGGTTTCAACACAGCCCGATTCGACGGGCAAAGCTTCATGGCCTGCATCGTAATGTAGCGATCGCCCGACACAACACAAGCTCCTCATGAATTCCGCCTAAGATTTCTCGCGAATCCACGAGATGGATCCAATTCGATACGAGGTGTATCTTTTTAGATTCTCCAACTATCCTCAACTATTTGAATCCAGATACGCGTACGTTCTCGGTTATGATCCTCCAAACACGTGATAGGTTGTCAATTTTGTAAAGAAATTGAACCCGCCCTCTCTGGGGTAATAATTGATGGTACACATCGTGCTTAATGCCGGTGATCATCAACTTCACATGACGGAAGGGAGGGCGCACGTATCTGGCAGTGGCGGGGCATGTCAAAAAAAAATTGCATCCACGGCCCAGAACGATGTATTTTTTTGCCGAAATTTGGTAGATAGTTGACCCGGCGGCTGCCTGCTAAGCTCGGGAGGGGAGGTTTTTGACCGTCTTAGCCAGTGCACCGTCTCTTTTCCATAAAATCTAAAGGGAGGCTACTATGCAGAGGTTTCGTTTACTCACACTAACTTTGGGACTTGGCGTCCTACTGGGAGCCAGCGGGTGTATCACCATGCCTGGGTCCGCAGGGGCAAAGGTCCACGATGTCACGTTCACGGCGACCGAATCTGAAATCGTCATCGACGGGAACGGGACGAAGTATAAGGCTTGGACCTTTAATGGTCAGATGCCGGGTCCAGTTGTCCGGGTGACAGAAGGCGATACCGTGAACTTCACCTTGATTGGCCATAAGGACAATGCCTTCCCACATTCCATGGACTTTCATGCGGCCGAGCTCGACTTCTTGGCGAACTACCACCGAACGGTCGGACCTGGCGACACGCACAAGTTCTCTTTCGTGGCAAAAAAGCCCGGCGTGTTCTTCTATCACTGCGGTGCGAGCCCAATGATTCAGCACGTCTCCCGCGGCATGTTCGGTGCCATCATCGTGGATCCGAAGAACCCAAAGGTCTGGCCAAAGGCCGATCGCGAGTTCGTCCTTGTGCAATCCGAGCTGTGGCAGAACCCGGACAACGTCCAGGCGATGTTCGATCGGAAATTTGATTACACGATCTTCAACGGCGGTATTTTCAAGCACCATCCCTTTATGCCTGGTGGGGAACCGCTGGAAGTCAAGGTGGGCGAGCGGGTACGGATCTATTTCGTGAATGCCGGCCCGAACGAGTTCTCTGCGCTCCATCCGATCGCTGAAATCTGGGATAACGTGTATGAAAGCGGCAACCCGGCGAACAAGTTCACGGGCGTCCAGACCTATGTAGTCGGTCCTGGCAGCGCAGCCACGTTCGACTTGATCGCTGAATCACCGGGGGCGTATCCGGTCGTGACCCACTCTCTCACGAGCGCTCTCCGGGGTGCGATCGCGGTGGTGGTTGCGAACCAGAATCCCAAAGACTATAAAGGTCAGTTGATGCCAAACACCCCGTGGAATCCGTAACGAATGGACGGGGTACGGAAGTCTTATAGGTTAGTTCATTACTCACACAAAGGAGTTCACGATATGACACTGAGTAAGAAGATTGTTTGTGCGGCGGTCGCCGTGGCAGCCGCTTGGACGCTGAGCACCTCGACGTCCTTTGCCGCAGACCGGTCGCTCTATGAACGCCTGGGTGGACAAGGCGCGATCCAAGCCGTTGTCACCAAGTTCATCAATAACGTGAAGGGCGACAAGCGGATTGTTGGCTATTTTGCCAATGCCGATCTTAAGAAGCTGGACAAGCTCCTGGTCGAACAAGTCTGTATGGCAACCGGAGGGCCTTGCAGCTACTCTGGTCGCGACATGAAGACGACGCACAAGGGTATGAAGGTTACCGATGCCGCCTTTGGCGCACTCGTGGAGGATCTCGTCAGTGCGTTGGACACCTTCAACGTGCCGAAGAAGGAAAAGGATGAGTTGCTCGGCATCCTTGGTCCGATGAAGAGTGACATCGTCGAAGCTAAGTAAGGATCGATGGGGACCCGCAACGCTTCGTTGCGGGTCCCCGAGTCCGTTCTGCGGCCAGGGGTTGCTAAGTCTCTGGCTCGCAACGTCTTCAACTTGATACGATAAACCAGCCTCCGACTCTACTTCGATCTGATCATCTTCAACGGGACATGGGCACTGCCACTTAGGACAATCTCGTGGTATTATGTGTGCGGACTTTAGGCCTCTGGCCACGCGGCTCAGGAAGCCATCTAGCCGAGACATCAGAGGTAATCACCAAGGAGGAATCATGAGAGGGAAGCGTTTAATTGTTGCACTATGCAGCGTCATTGCCGTTGCCTCGTGGAGCACTGCGGGATGGGCCGCACCTGAAGCCGATCCATTGAAAGCACGTGTCCCCGACGCTGAGCGGGGGGAAGCGCGCAAACTGGAAAGTACGGTAAAAGTCACACCTGAACTGCTCGCCAAAGGCAAAGAACTCTACGAAGGCAAGGGCACTTGCGCAAACTGCCATGGCGTGAACGGAGACGGCACCGGTCCGGGCGGCATGCTGTTAGCGCCTGGCCCACGAAACTTCACGAACTGCAAGTTCCACAAGAAGCGGAAGGACGGGGAATTGTTCTGGGTCGTCAAGAACGGAAGCCCGGGGACCGGTATGCCGGGCCTTGTGAAGGGGGGCATGATCACCGAGGAAGAAGCCTGGACGATCATCGCGTACGAACGATCGTTCTGTAAGGACACCAGCGAATAGCGCCTGACCCATTTTGACGGCGGGTTGTTCCTTGAGCTTTCGAGGGGCAACTCGCCGTCCACATCAGTAGTCGGTTTAATTCCACCATCAGCCCACCCCACTTCGTCAGCCAATCGCCATTACCGCTACTATCTTTCTTCACGGAAAGAGGTGTAGGCTAGAAACGGTTTCACGGTTCGATAGGAGGCTAGGTCAGGGAGCACTCCGATGAACCCCCATAGATTCCTCCTGGTTTGCCTAGAGTCCGATCTGAAGCAAAACCTCCGCACGGTCATTCTGCATCCCGATATTGTTGAAGCTGCCACTGTATCGGAAGGATTGAGCCTCTGGGCAGAGGCTTCCCCTACTCTGGTCATCGTCGAGGGCAATAAGCATACTATAGTCCCTTTGCTCGAATACGCTCGTCAGGGTACACCACCCATACCCGTACTCGTGATCGGGAACAAACACTCGGTCACAGAGGTAGTGGAAATCATGCGTGCCGGCGCAGTCGATTATCTGACAACACCTGTTCGTTCGAATGAGCTGCAGGCCGCGATTGTCCGAGTGCTCCATCTCTCTCCTCCCCCAATCCCCTCCGTCTCGCACGATCCATTTGCCTCCATCATCAGCGTCTCGCCACAAATGAACTTGATGAAGCAACTGGCCAGAGAGGTAGCCTCGACCGATGCCACCGTCCTCATCACAGGTGAAAGCGGAACCGGCAAAGAACTCTTCGCTGAGGCCATCCACGGGTCAAGCCCACGAGCTGCCGGTCCCTTGGTCGCACTCAATTGCGCCGGTATCCCTGAGAATCTCCTCGAGTCCGAGCTATTCGGTTATGAGTCTGGGGCCTTTACCGATGCGAAACGGGCCAAACCTGGGCGATTCCAGATGGCGGAGGGGGGGACTCTCTTTCTGGACGAAATCGGCGAAATGAGTTCGATGGCGCAGGCTAAACTCCTGCGTGTACTCGAAAATCACACAATCGATCCCCTTGGCGACACACGCAGCCATAAAGTCAACATCCGTATCATTGCCGCGACAAATGAGGATCTCCTGGCCCAAATCAAAGCCGGTCGATTCCGACTCGATCTCTACTATCGGCTGAACGTCTATCAATTGCGTATTCCACCGTTGCGCGAGCGCCTCGACGATCTTGAACCGATTCTACTGATTTTCCTGGAGCGCCTCCGAAAGGAACGGGGATGCCGAATTAGGACTATCGCGCCATCGGCCCTTGCCGTGCTTCGCAACCACGATTGGCCGGGAAACGTCCGAGAACTACATAATGTCGTGGAGTGGCTGACAATTACGTGCAAGGAGGACACGATCCAGCCTCATCACCTACCAACGTCCGTGAAGGCCCCGGTTCCAAAGGAACACCAGAACCATGCACTCACCCCGTCCCTACTGACCTTCGGACTGTCGTTTCAGGAAATGGAAAAAAAGATGCTCGAAGAAGCCTTGCAACAAACCTCAGGCAACGTCTCAGAAGCCAGCCGTCTCCTCAAAATGACTCGCAACACATTGCGCTACCGGATAGCAAAATACCACCTACAATAGCCCCGTGTGCCTGAGTACCTGTCTACCCTTCCTCTCCGTACTAGCAAACCCCTGCCCTTCTCGTAAGGCCATCTTTCATCGCCGAGAATTTTTGCAGGAGATCAGAATACAGAAGCTTGAGCAGGTCATTTTCCTGTTCTAACTCTCTGAGCCGTTTCGCATGAGACACTCGCTCGATTTGGCTTCTCGTAGATATTGACTGGCGCATACCAAACCTCCTCCCAGCAGTTAATTAATCAGAGTCTGTACTCAACCTCAATCGAAACAGTACCATGAGTTGGGAAGGAGCAAACTTAGTGCCACACACTGCCAAGTGGTGCAAGAATGCTCAAACACCGCCATAGGACTGGTGTATCGTGCGATCCATAGACTGAGGAACGCATAAGTAGATAGGTGTAGCTAGTCATTGCGGTATCGAATTGGATACGAGGTGGATCTGAAACGATACACCTAAGAAGGATAATGACGAACTACTAAAAGTCCTGTTGGACAACCCAGTCAGTCACTGGAATAAAATGAGGCGTCTCAGGTGTGATGCGAAAAATGCGGGCCCGGGAACTTCCGATCCGTTTGTGTGAACCGTACGTCAAGGTAAAATCTTCCCCAATATCCACGTCACGGTATCGCTCCAATTCCTCGAGGAGCAGGCTTCGATTCACACGTCGCCCAATCTTCATGAGGACATCACCTAGCATGAAGGCAGAACCTCTGGCCATTCTGGCAAAGCCGAGATTGTATAATTCCTGCCGCCCAGCGAGTGCCTCGAGTTGATCACGATCCTGCTCCGTCGGTAGCTGCAGCGTGGCAGCAAGCCGTACCCCTGTGCGTACGCTCGGAGGAATGTCCAGCGCCCGATGACCTACCATGCCGGCTGACGCCAGCACCATGGGCGAAAGATGTCGATGATCCAACTCCTGCCCAAGCGCCACAAAATCTTCACCATCACCAATAAATACTACTGCGTCAATCGCCTGTTGCTGCAACCGGTCACCCACGGCGACTCGATCAAACGATCCGCGTGCATACTCATACTCCACTACAATGTCCATCGTCTTGCGTCTCGATGACGTCAATACCGTCTGTAAGATGGCCATATTCTTCGGTTGGATGATGGCGACGCGAGGGCGAGACCCAGCCCCCACTGAACGAGCGTGGGACGCAAGAAAGTCGAGCAGGACCTTGTACTGAATATCAAACCCGGGCAGGGTATAAAAGATGTACGGATTTGGCGGATCAGAGGGCTGTGGGGACAGTGCCAATGGACCGATCAACGGAACTTGGGTACGCTCGATGAGACTCAGTGTCTCATCGGCTTTCCCGAATTCAAAACTCCCAACGAGAGCAAAGACCTGTTCCGTCCCAATCAGTCGTGCAGTAGCTGCCTCCAACTGTGACGGATTGCTCTTCATATCCTCGACGACTAAACGAATCTGCCGCCCATACACGCCACCACGTTCGTTGAGCTCGCGAAAATATCCTTGCATGACGGCCTGGGCATCCTGTCCAATCCCAGCCAAGAGACCCGACATCGGAAGGGCTGCTCCGACGATGATCGACTGTGCTGATATTCCTGGATCAGTATCCTCCTCTGTCCCAATTTTCTTCAGATAGGCCACGACGGCCTTGGCCTGCTGCTCTGTGAAACGATATCGGGGCATGCCGGAATGGAGCGGCACCCCAGATGCATCTATACCTTGGGTGATGGCACGAATGAGCGTCTGGTCCGTATACGCCTCTCGAGACTGACCAGTTTGAAGTGATGCATGCTCTCGCATGAGAAAAGACGGAGTCAGCGGTGGCACACGTAGCCCACCCTCCTCTGTGCCTTGACCCCATACTCCATGGCACTGCACACAGCGAAAGAGTGTGGCCGAGAGCCTACCATCCGAGCCGGACAGACTCACTTGGATTTCTTCACCGCTATCCGTTCGCCCTTGGTGGTAGATCGTTCGTCCCATTCGCTCGCTTGGCGTGAGCGGATCATCCCAGCCCAGGCTTATCGGCAGCGCAACGATCACATCCAGAAGTATCACCAATGCGATCGCGCAACTGGCTCGCCTGAGGAACTGTGTAGAAGGCGTTTCCAAATGGTTAGTCTGGGGTGGACGGGAGCAGCGCTTCGGAGGAGTCATTCACGGAGCCCAGGAGCTCCATTACCATCGGCACAGAGGCCAGGCCGAAATGCCGAGCCCACTGCCCCTTCGCATCATTCCCGACGAGTATAACGGAAGGATGATCGGCTTGTTGCGGTGACTTCGCCTCGAAGGCTGCTAGCACCCGAGTGATATCAGGAGACGACCCCGTCAAAAAATACCAACCAGGCTTGGCACCGAATTTATTGGCGACCGCTTTAAGCTGCGCCGGCCGATCGGTGACTGGATCAACGCTGATCGAAAGGAAGGTGACCGGGAGATGTGCGTCTCCTTGAAGCTTGTGCTGCACCGCACCGAATAGACCCGTCATCGCAGGGCAACTGGTCTTACAGGAAGTGTAGAGAAACGTAATCGCGATGGTTTTCCCCTTGATCAGATCGGAATACAGGCGATGGGACATACCATCCTGATCAATAACCTCGACGTCCGGAATCACCGGCTTTGCAGCTTCAGCAACGACAGATAGTCCTCCACACATTATCAATAAGGCAAACCCCAGTCTGCATAGGCTACTGGTCATATGAGGTTTAAGGACGCCGTCCTTCGACCCGTTGCATCCGTTTTTCAGAACGAGGCGTCGCCCCGGTCACCTGCTGCACAATAGCCGTCCCTTGAGCATACCGCAGATGCCCACTTAGCGTTTGTATCATCACTCGATATTCCCCGGCATGCGGAAAGGCTTGTGTCACCGTATACCGTCCTGGTTCCACTTCACGGGCATGATGGCGCTGCTGCCAGGTTCCCGGAGGTTCAAAGACTAAGACTTGAACATCGCGCAAGCCAGCGATCGGCTCTTTAGTCTGTGTGTCAATGAGTGTGAACGTCAAGGCGGTTGGAACCTTGGCAGGTACCGGTTCCGTTCCGAAGTTCGGGCGTACAATTGGCAGTTTGGAGGCAGCGGCTGTTGAAACACCTGTTGCCGACTCCTTTACCGTCGCCTGAAAACAATGCATGGTCCGTGGTCTATCGATCAGCAGCGGGATGTCATATCGTCCCGCCTTAGTGAATGTCACCGGAGCTTGGTACACACCAGGAGCCACTTCCTTCAAGCTCCGATCGAGGACCAGAATGCCACGTGGCATCCGCTTGTAGTTGGAAAACGTGCCCATCGGCGCCATCATGCCTTCTTGATATAAATGAAGTGTAGCATCGGGCGCATTCGCGATGATAACTCCATTTCCTTCCGGAGTCGGCGCAATCATCGGGGCGATTCCCAGCTGTTCCGGGGCACCGCTAGGGGCATGCAGCCCAGCCTGTAGGTCGAGAGGCATTACATTCCCTTTGCGGGCCTCACGTAGGTCAAGAAGAGTAAATTTTTCAGATTCAATTCCACGGACATACGCATAGCGTTCGGTAAACCAGATCTGATCCGGGCCCTTGGCCACCGCAGCAGATGCAATCACACGATTAATAGCAGTATCAACCACAGAGAGTCGGCTTTCAATTTGATTGGCGGCAAAAACAAACCGACCTTCCGGCTCCACTGCAAGCATCACCACTCCGGGCACCGTGGGAATATGGCCTGAGATCCGATGGTCCTGTGGATCAATAATGGCAATCTCGTTCCCATTGAGGGACCCCACATAAAATCGGCGAGCAGCAGGGCTGTATGTCAGAGAAATAGGTGTTTTCCCTACCCGCATGGACGCAAGAACAGTAAACGTCTGCGCATCGACGGCAGAAACGGTATCCGCAGTCCCGTTCGTCACATAAACAAAGCGACTATCTGGTGTCGAGGCCAGAGTATGTAGACCTGCCTCAACCATCACCGTCTCGATCAGATTGTGCGTCGAAGCATCAAATACAGCGAGCTGATCGGACCCATCCAATCCCACCCAAATATGGCGACCGTCGGGCTGAAGTAAAATTCGCCCTGGACGTGAACCGGGGCCTGTTTCTAGGGTCCGCAATAACTTCCTGGTGCGTGTATCGATCACCGCAACTTCATCTACATCCGGCATGGTGACGTATAGAGTGTTCTGATCCTGTGTCAAAACCCAATCGAGTCCAACGCTTGGCAGCGTTACAAGACTTTCGAGCTTGGTAGGGCTAAAGTCAAGGAAAGGGTCGATTATTGAAATCGTGCGATCGTGATTCATCGCCAAGATCACATACCGATTGAGATCGATATCCGCCCGACTTCCTAGACGCCCGCTCATCAATCGGCGAATCTTATCAGTACATGCCACTTCATCGGCGACCATGTCCGAGGGACGACTATTCATCCACGCGCGCGGTCGGATCCCGACGACCGGCGCGCCAGTCCTCGCATCAGTCAAGGTCACCTGCGCCATTGCCGGTTGTCCGACTAATGGACCCAATCGGCCCCCGTTGGTATCCAGCTGACTGATTGAGACATCCACGGCCAGACCATTGTGCTCAATATGCTGCATCGATGAGGATTTCGGCTCTGAGTTGGACTGGGACAGGTCCGACATTGCACGAGACACAGCATCTCCCGGCGACGCTCCCAGCACAGCCATCGCCACGGCAGTCACCCAACTACCTACAGATTGCGAGGCACTCCAAATCGGAGGAACTTTCATCTCGACTATTCCTTGTCCTTACTCAAAAGTCAGGTGTTTCTTGAATCACTCTGCACCTTGTGATCACCATACCGTTCTTTTTGCCAATCGAAGTAGTGATACCAAGGTGACGTATTCTCCTCCACCCGCAGAATTCCCCATAACCCCCCACCGAACATAAACCCTTCCTGCGTACGGTACAGATAATCACCGGGCACCGCACAATCCCCACCGGCACTGGTCAGAATATTGATCGCTCGGCCAGGACCAATTCCGCCAGTGGACCCCACGCGCGTCGGGCTATACTGATTCCAACCCATCGTCCTTGAGTTGTCGATCCATGGACTGAGGCCCCAATCGTGACCGAACAGCGTAAAGCCATGTTGACGCGGATGTCCCCCTGGATGCACGACCCGCAATCGGAGCTGGTCACCGGCCTTTGCGCTGAAGATGGGAGTTTCAGGATCACAATACTTCCCATTGGCCATATCTGCGTTGCATCGGAAATGCGAGACCGTTGAACTCAGCACGTTAGACCAATCGAAGTGATTCATCGTCTCTGGTTCATCAGCGGCACTGGCCCCCAGCCTGGCCCAGAGTGGTTCTGTTCGATAGTTGAAGGCCTTTTGTCCGGAATCCTCGGCATCATCCCCATTCCGAAGGTTAGGCATCGGCTGGCCATGCTGCTGGACGCTGAGATTGTCCTGGTAGAGCAAGACCAGTTCTTTGAAACGATAGAGCAATCCAGATTCCGGCGCTGGTTCTGTTTCTGGACAAACATGCCGCTTCAGATGTTTTCCATGGCGACCGATCACCGGCTCTGGCTTCCAGTAAGAAACATCCACCTCAGCTCTGCTGCGAGAGGTTGTTTCCTGCCATACGGAGCACTGCGGTTCAATAATCAGGGCACCGATCGCCCCATGCGAGGCATGCTTGATGACATCCCCCATATCCTGCAATGGGATCGCCCCAAATTCATGTGGAATACCGACGATTCTGTTGCCCTTCTTGTTCGGAACAATCTCTCCTGCATACCAGAAATAGGTTTTATGCTCGTCAGGCCCAACGGTCGAATCCTCGTTCAGCCCAACATATGCCCCGTCGCTGGTTTGTAAGTTGTAGTCAACCAGCTGGGGGTGGAGCCCTACGCGGTGCGAGGACCGCACCTGATTAAAATACAGCCCTGGGGTGATGGGTGGCACCATATTGAAACTCCAGGTCTCAGGATAGTCGAGGCCATCGAGATGATGCCCTGGGTTGATATTGTTCCTCAGCGTGACACGAATGCAATCTCCCGCTCGTGCACGGAGCATTAAGGGTTCCGGCCGCTTTTCTCCAGACTTCAACCGTGGAACATCACTAGACTCGACAAACAAGATGGCGTTCGGATCAGCAATGCCAAATTGGCGGCTATAGACGAGCTTCCCTTCAGGCAGCAGATCTTTGGCCAACCAGGCCTCAACATCAAAGCTCCGCACATACGATTGTTGTTCGGTGCTTCGGCAGAAAGCTTCCAGAGTATCCTGGGGCTTGTTCTCATCCACTTCTCCATGCTGCTGATTACCCACCTTATCGCCGTCGATGACTTTAAGGAGCTCGCTATCCAGCGCCTCGTCGAGTTCTTCCTTAAGAAATGCCGAACCCAGCACATCATGAGTCTTTTCCGTGTTGCCGGGGAGACGCGCCAAATCAGCAACATCTTCTGTACGAGGATACACCCGCATCAAACCCCACTGCCCATCCCAGAGATTGTCCGCAGCATTCGAGGTGTAGAGATGGTCAACTCGCTTGCGTTCAGTCCCTGAGTCGGTGAACGGCATGAACTCCACCACACGATCGTTAAACTCAAAATGTTCAGAGATGCCGAGGTGCTGCGCACCGACATACCCGGTATTCCACGAATCGGGCTGTGCCAGCCATTTGGCCCCGTGCAATGTAAAAATGTGCTGCTCCTCTTGGGCACCCTGAATCAATCGAATCTGTACATGGTCTCCCTCATACGCGCGAAGCAACGGCGTAGCAGGATCTCCGGGCTGACGGCCTTTGCCTGCTATATCCTCTTTCTCAGTAAATATTCTTTCATTCAGTGACTTCTGGTCTTTGTGAACACTCGAGCTAAACACATTTGCCAGGTCACTTCTCCGATCACTTTCTGGCAGCTGAACATACTGGTTCTTATCCTTATCTCGAGTTCCAATACGAAGTGGAATAGGTTCATTCCGATAATTAACAAGTTGCGTTCCCGGGTCTTTGGTGGAAATTCCCTCTGGCATCGGAATCCGACCTGGAAGGACGGGGGTAGCAAGGCCTCCCTCGATTTGACTCGGAGGATTGATGGGTTGATTCTCCTTGTCATAAACAATGGCAAAGTCCGCGAAGGCGAGATTAAATTCCCGACCAGTTCGCCCTTTATCAATCGTGCCATTGGAATCAAGCGAGTCACTGCACACGATGCCATCTTTGTGAGGTGTAATGCAGGCCTTGCCCTGCTCACGAACGATGATGTTGGCCGCATAGGAGGTCGGGCCACCATCGCTTCGAAGAAGTTCGGGCTCTCCTTGTGCATCAGTCCCACCCATGAGCCGCCCATCTGGGAAATACCACTTGGAGTTTCGTGGCTCGACGACCAAGGCAGCATAAAAGCCGTGTTGTTGATGTGAACTTGGACCAAAATGGTCGTGTGTAAAAACGGTGCGCATCGTGCGATCTTTGGTATTCTTCTCACCCGGCCTCCCATTCAATATCGGATCCGCCCACCAACGCTGAATGGTTGTCTGTGCCCCACACCAAGGATGGTGCACAGGATCGTTATCATTACCTTTTTGGGTCAGCACTTGCATGTCCGCACAGTAGCCCCGTGAATCACCTGCAAGTGCACCATTCTTCTTCGCACCCAGTTCTCCCTTTCGCAGAAAGATCGGATGGGTCCGAGGCATGAGCTTTTTGGTTGGGTGCGCCTTATTGTGGGCCATGATCCGCTCGCGTACTTCATCTGCAGCCAATGTCCCGTCTTCGTAGTTCCATCCATTCCCAGACCCGTCCGACGACGTGACATCAAACTTCACGAGATGAATATGTTGACCGATCGTATCGGTCGGCGTGTAGACTTGAAAATCATCCAGGTTGAGGTTGCTGGGGATCAAATTTGTGGCGTAGAACTCCACGCATTCTCCCGATTGGGCCCTGAAAAAGAGGGGTTCTGTTGGGCGAGATCCATTGAGCGTCTCTTTCAGGTCCTCCTCCAACACTGGAAACCGTCCCTGAGGGTCGTGCCACCCCGATTTATTTACAGTCATGTCCAGTTGGACATAAACCGCTCGGTACTCACGAACCTTAACGTCCCTCACGATTCCACGCTCATCCACCCATTGTTTCGGGCAAGGGTTAGAAAAGGGCGCACCGGGTTTCCCCTCTCCACGTTTCTCGTCGGAAATGTTTCCGCCTCCGTTGACACTGAACAAGACGCGGGTCCCATTTTCATCGTCACAAGTGCCGTCCGGGTGACAACTTACATATCCAGGTGCCTCCCAATTGAACGAGTTATGCTTCCAACCCGGCTCGCCTGGGCCTACGGCCGACTTAGCATGAACGGAAGCCTTTCCGGCATGGAACCTCATGGCTTCCTGCTCAGCCTTCGTCCCAGCCTGTGGCAGTGGGACAACAGTCACCGTATCGAGCTCTCGAGCCAAACTGACCAAGTCTAGATCGCTGTTTTGTGACCATACCCGCTTGGCGACCTTCGCCGAATTGGTTCGTCCACGATTGAACAGGTCCTCGTTCGGTAAGGGAGGTGTCGTTCTCATCTCTTCAGGTCCGTGGGCATTTTCCCTGTCCCGCACCGTCCCATCACGGACAATATGGCGCTGCAACGTCTGTTTGTCTTCCCCCTTCACATCCAAATCGAGCGGAGGCTGCGGAGGCCGATGTCCCTTCTGACCTGCGATATAGAATGGGTACCCTCGAAAACCATCGCCATCTTTTTTGGCCGGCATTGGAGGTAACGCAGTCCGAGGAAGAGGGACAATGGCTGGATTTGGTGTTCCCTCTGCTATCTCATAATCAGGCAATCTGCGATCTTTCCCACCATCTTCAAACACATCATGACTGCGCCACAATTCCCACATCCCCTGTGCGAAATGGGGATAGAGGTGGCAGTGGAATATGGAATCGCCTGGTCCGAGATTACGGTTGCCCGAACCACCATAATGCACTTCATAGGAAAAGGCTGTTCCCGGAGAGATGGTTTGTGAGTCGAGGTAGTGGGATGTCGAGTCGTGTTTATCTTCTACCCATTGATGAGCATGCAGGTGGAAGACGTGGGTCTCCTTCGGACCTGCATGCATGTTCCGAAAGCGGATCGGGTCTCCAAGGTAAGAATGGTGCACATTCGACGGGTCATCGGGATATTTGGCTTCCTTCCCGGATCCATCCTGCTTATACCCAACGACCATGGCTGGGTCACCATTGACCCAGGAGGTCAGGAAGAATTCTTCGAGCTTGCACTCGGTGCAACCTCGCGCTGGGCCGATATTCTTTCGGTTGGCCACTACCATCGCCCCAAGACCAGAAGAACCATAATTGATGCCCATACCATCACGTAGTGAGCTGAGTGGAGAATTCTCCTCCCGGATATCGTCGAACGCCTGCACAGCGGTGATTTCATCATGAAAAATGACGGTAAATTCTCGATAAGGCCTGCCACATGCATTCCCTTCCCCCATCTGTTCACAGCCATCCTCTCGATCGATGTCGATCACCGCATTCAGATCGCTGTGCACAAGTTCACCACCTGTTTCACAGGTTTCCCTGTTACCCTGGCCGCGAGTGGAATTCTGATCTCGACACTTGAGCATATTGAGAATTGGCTGGCCTGCCCACGGACCAGCCTTGATCGTTGCTTCGTAGTCGATGATCGGCTGGTTGTACTTCGTTTTCCCCTTCGTCGAATACTTGATTTCTTGCTCAGTGACCTGAGAGCGGTACCAATTCGCGCCTTTTGGCTGCACATTAATCGCTCCAAATAATCCTAACCCCAACTGTCCTCCATCCCCTTCTCCCCCCGCAGGCGCCCCCATCGAATAGAGGAAAAATGTGCCTTCTTTCTTTGCATACCAGGTATACGTCCTCGTCTCGCCTGGCGCAGCGAGCGCACACAGGTTCTTCCCAAAATCTGTGGAGTCATCGGAACACTTTCCATCCGTCTTAATCCGCTTTCCGGCATTATCAGTCACATACCGTCCGTCTTTGTCTGTCTTATACCAACCGTTCTTCCCAACGTTCGCACCTTGAGAGTCAATCGTGTCAACCAGACTCAAACCGTTCACATGCACGGAGGCATGCCGAGTCGCCGGCTCATCGCTATCAGCAACGGCCACCACCGGATTTTCTGGATGCGTGAGCCGTCGTTCTGGATCACGCATGAATTCATGCTCGTCTACCGTCGGACTCAAGAGATTCGTAAATGTCACTTGGAGGCAATCGCCCTCATTCGCCCGCAACACCAGGGGTCGCGGTCGCTTATCGGGCCGAAGCTTCACATGGCCGGCGAGCAAGACATCCCCAGAGCTCGGTTCCAGAGGAATTGGCTCTCCCACTTCATCTGAGTCGCCATCCAAATCCTCATTGATAATTTCCGGTCCCTCCTCTTTGCCGTCACCGGTCCTCACGACGTCGCGCCGGAGCGCATACATGATCCCGGCTGGATTAAATGCCCCAAAGCGGTTGTAGTAGTACACCTGGTCCAGCGCTACAACGTTGGCGGTGATAAGTCGATCGCATGTCGGCTTGATGATCACCTGAGAGAGAGGGGCTTTGTGCCCGGCGCAACCAACCCCGACAATGGCGAGAAGGAAGACGGCGGTCAGCTTGACCGATGACCATACCCGTTGTAGTTCGTATCCTCCAGCGGTAATCCAACGTAATACGGCCAACCTGAGAGGGAACGGATTAAAGTTAGTAGTTGTGTATCGTACTTGCATGGTCTTGATCTCCCCAAAATCTCCTCGCATAGTTGACCGCTAGTTCGTACATGAAAATGTCGGCGACGCCACCCCTGGCCAGGGATCAAGCTGCCTAATATCGGTCAGGCCAGGAGGAAGAGCCCACCCATTGATCAAAAAGGCCAGGCATTGGAAATTCAAGGCCGGCTGCTGTCCTCCCTGGACGCCAGTCGGTTCAGGAAAGATATACTCTCCAACAGGCGCCACATAGATACCTGGCACCAACCCATGGGCGGCCTTGGGTACATCGGGAATCTCGGTCCCATCTGCTAACGTATTTGGATCGTCAATGTGCACCATCAGTTCTCGTGTTGCACCTTTGAGATTTCCGTTGATGTCAAACAGAGCCGCGGCCGTGAGTGGTGGGACATAGCGAAATCTCCCGAATACGGCTTGCACTTTTTCCGTGCTGTGCAACAGGCGGACCTTGGGCATCCCATTGCGCACAACATCAACGGCATACACACTGACTCGCCGACTAGGATCTGTCGTAAACCCCTCAACCTTGAGTCGATCCTGGCACTCAGCTGCGGCAGCACAGGTCGCGGTTGGACCTCTCGTACCCAGCAAGGACTCCTCCAGCGTGACATACGCGGGTTTGGTACCCGGTTGTGTATAGATCCCGATGTCGACCACTAACGTATGGACCGATACATAGGTTCCATCGCTGTCTCGCGCAAGCGTCCCTGCAAATGTGATGTGATCGCCAACTTTTACCGGCGCCTGTTTTGTGGGATCACAGATTGGACAAGCAGGGATCGTATCGTTGCCGAACCTGACCGGCGGCATGAGTGGATCGGTCCCCATAACAAACGTATTTTCTGGCGGTCGATTGGAGGCAGGGCATTCGGAATCTACCGCGGCCCGTGGAACACACATCGGATATCCGGTGAGGGCGTGAACGGTCGGGTTCCCTTGATCCACTGTGAAACGTGGGTCTGGATAGCGCGAATCTGGATTGTCTGTGGGTCCCACTGCGGGAGGCAACGGATTCGGCTTTCCATAGCGACCATCACCTGCAAACGAATCCGACGCGTCCAGTGCTGGGTCGTTAAGACGGATACGGGTATCCCCTGTTCCGCAAGCCGTGGCTGTTGGACTTCCTCCCACACACATCATTCCTGTAGTGACGTCGATCTGATGGATATATCCAGTACTCGTGTTAAGCGACTGCTGTGAAATACTGACCAGCCCCGCTCGATACTCACCCTCTATCGCATTCCCATCTATCGTCACTTCGAAAGCAGCCAAGGGGGGAAACTTGTCATTGAGTGCCAGACCTGACTCGCTATATTTCTTCGACACGCCTTGCGCATTCTCAAACACCTGTTGGGCTGTGAAATAGGCTGCCGGAAACTGGATCACCAAGTTCTTGGGTATCGTGACCTGGATTCCATTCACCATCAGTTTCGCGGAAGAAAAATGATCTATCGGATCATCGAGCGTGAATGATTGAACGTGGCCTACTAATTGAAACGGAGTGACGTTTTGCGCGTAAACTTGCGCCGTCATCCCAACAAGCCCAAACGCGACTACTCCCACGGCGCATTTAGAAACATGCTGTCGATTCATGGGTTCCCCCTTCGCATCAGATAATAGCTGAACGTCATCCGGACGTTCTTTCCGGTTAGTGCATTTATTTGAGGCCTGCAGGAGCTATGAATAGCTACGAGCTTCAGGCACATTTGGATGTTTCTCATGATCACGATATCTCGGCCCGCCTTTGTATACTTCCCCGTAATATGTCGCAAGAAAAATGTACGGAGCCATAATAATAACTGCGGTGGATACGTACGTAGCAACAAAGCAAACTCAATGCCAGGCTAAGTGACCTAGGTTTCACGGATGGGAAAGGAGAAAATGCTGCTAACTGCAGTAAAACAAAAAAGCAAGCCTTGTGAGATCTCGCCCACAAATGGCAAGCTGTATCTACTTAGATACTAGGGTGGATCGAAATAGATACAGCCCGGCGCAAGCCTCAGTCTGATGAGTCTTCAGAATGGCATCCAACAGATTGACCAGCTGGTGGTTCCAGCATCGCTGGTCGACCTCCGTCGGCTACCGCTCGGCCAACGCGGCCCAGATGCCGAGATGGTTATTGGCGGCGGCAGGAGCCGATTGACGAAGCCCTCCATCACTAGCCGCTCCGACTTCGCCCAGCCCAACTGCATGGTGACCTCGTCGACGAACTATATCGAGGTGGTGCAACAACTGCTGATGGTCGATGATGCCCTGGTTGAATGCACTACTGGATGTGACCGCGCACAGAGTCTTCCAGGTGGCTCCACAGATTTTGCGACTCGACTCCTGGCCTTATATTCTGCACGTTCATGGCGGTACTTCCTCTCTGCACCAACCTCCGTCCGCTTCGTTTGGGCACCCGAAAAGTTGCCACTGTTCTTTTCCTATTCCCACACCTGCTGTTCATACCTCATGATACTACTCGGACTTACATGATGGGTGCCCTGCAGCGTCGATTTGAAGATGGCATTGAAAATAGCTTCCTCGATTCTCTTGTCCAGGATCCCACCGTAGACTTTTACTCAACCATTTATCTCGACAAGTGCTGACGGTCAGAGTACAAAGTGTCCGCAGCTGATTCGTGGCACCGAGCCTGTGGCCATTACTATGACCTCACACCGTTATTCTTAACTGGAACCCATGCAGCCACGAAAAACAATACCTGACTCCCTCGCATTGCTAATATCTACATGGATATTGACGGCAAGCGCCATACTCGTCGTTCTTGCGTTATATCGCACTGAAGATAAGCCCGATCTCGTATCGTTTCTACAACATTTCGACGGCAAGCTGCTTATTGCCGGCGTGATAAGCCTCCTCGGCAGCACTATCATGGCCATCCGCTTTGGGCTCAACCTTCAAAGAAATAACCTGCAACCTCGGCGCCTAGTACTCACGTGGAATATCCTCCCGTTGATTCTTATCATCACCCTCTTAGAGATCTTTCTACGTGTATGTTCCACCGAGACACCCAGAGGAACCATACTTTGGGGAAAGCCTCTAGCCCCCCACAGTCTCGGGGGCCTTGCACACGACTCCGACTTGGAGCCGCTTCTTTTGTATGATGACAGCCTGGGATGGATTGTACAGCCACACACGAGCACGAGTGATGAGGTATATGTTTCGGGCGAGAAAGGAATACGAACCTCGAAAAGTGGTCATCGATTCAGTGCAAAGAATCCTACTTGCCGCATCGCCTTGGTGGGGGATTCACATACATTTGGACTTGAGCTCAAGTTTGAACAAACTTGGGGTTATCTCTTGGAGCAATCCTTAGCAGAATGCCAAGTTCTGAACTTTGGTGTATCGGGATATAGCCTCGGCCAGATGTATTTGCGATACAAGCGTGATGTTGTTCCGTTCCAACCAGACTTCGTGATCCTTGCTTTGTCCAGCGGAGCGACAAAGAGGACCATGGGCATCTACGGAAACGCTGGATCTGGAATACCTTGGGCGCAACCGCGGTTTCAAATAACGCAGGCTGGCCTTACCCCAATTAATCAGCCGCTACCACGGCTTGAGGAGATCGTGCAAACAAGGTGGATGAGCGACCTTCCGTATATTGACTACGATTGGTTTTTTGTTCCAGGAAGATCGGAACTACAAACATGGCGCCATTTGTATAACTCCTATCTCTTCCGGCTCTACATCACACGATACGCATTGGGGATAAGACAAGAGAAAGGCGATTCGGCGGAGATGCTCAACCATGCTTTATTACGCGCATTTATCCACACAGCTGAGACCTCTCACTCAATGCCGTTGCTTCTTTATCTTCCCGACAAGCATGATGAGAAAAACACAGCAAGAGACACACCAAGCCTTCACATTCTCCGATCCTCCGGGTTGGATTTTCTCGATTTACGTCCCTGCCTCAACCAAGTGAGCGCTGACAAACGATTTATTCCGACAGGGAAACACTATTCCGTGCAAGGCAGCGAGGCTATTGCCGCATGCGTCATGAAACATCTATCTTCACTGCGCAAACTAGCCAAACAGAAAAACGAACCCGCAGGACAACTTTCGGCAATTCGGTGATGGCACGTTCCTGTGTGGCTTTTCTCGATACTAATAACGTGCTCATTTGGTCCACAACAGTTCAGATGACCACGATAGATGATGACATTCCCCCACGCATTGCTTCATGCGCGAGCACTCACCCTCAGGCACACATTCACTCAGCGGTAACATCTATTCCGTCTTCTTCACTGCTTAGCAAGTCGCTTGACACCTACTGCCAGAAGCTAAGATTCTCTACTGATGGAGTGGACGTGCTTATTGTTCAATTCAGTCCGGCGTGTGTAGAACCGTTCTATTTCTGCCCGAGCAGCATAGGATGCGGCATCCCGAGGATCCCGTATCGCCGCCTCCCACAATTCGTTCGATTCGCACTGTCCGCTCTCCACGGCCAAGACCACCTTGTGCCCATAAGACGCTGGAGCGAGACGAGCGATACCGGCGCTCCCGAACCCAGCAGCCCCCGTAATGCCAACCCAAAATGGCTGAGTGCCAATCCATACAGAGACAACTGAAGGTTCAGTCCTCCATGTGCTTCGCGCGCTGTCGATGAGGCGAATTTATCACCAGCGCACTAGGATGATCGATCGTCACGTGGCCTGTCACTTCTACTGGAGTCGGTAATGAAACCGGCATGAGCACCCTATTGAGATCACGTATGACCCAGGCCTTTCTCCACCTTCATCTAGGGCCGAATAATGGTTTGACCGATCCTCGCCATCTACCTATATTCCGACTTGGTAGCCGGTCTATTTTATACACAAGGAGGATCCATGAAACGGACGTCTCTACTGCTTTCGCTCGCGGTGCTCATCGGACTCACCTCAGCAGGCTGTCAGATCGTTGCCTCCCCGTTGGCAGGCGGTATCTACAATGAGACAAAGTACGGCGATGTAGCGACTGACACCGCCGCAGCCGGGAAGGAAGGGAAGGCCTGCGCCACTTCCATTCTGGG
Source organism: Nitrospira sp. (assembly GCA_036984345.1). Lineage (GTDB taxonomy): Bacteria > Nitrospirota > Nitrospiria > Nitrospirales > Nitrospiraceae > Nitrospira_D. The sequence continues at coordinate 35,143 of BQXA01000033.1, forward strand.
CTGGGTTGCGACCGGTGATGCAAGCGTCCACGCGGCTAAATCAGCCGGTGGTATCACCACCGTGGCCTCTGTTGACCATTCAGCCAAGAATATCCTTGGCATCTTCGGCGAATGGTGCACCATCGTTCGCGGCAATTAGTTCTCTGTGGCAAGCCGGAGGAAGGGCCTTGCGAAAATTCTTTCGAAGGCCCTTTCTTTCGTGCCTCTATCACTCGTTGCGTTTCGTGGAAGCCGTTTTCTCATGCCGACTCATCGTTCTTCTCAGTGTGCTAGTCGGCTGCATCAGCACCCCTCCCCCCGCCTTCGCAGCCGAATTTGGAGATATTGAATTAAGTATCTATACATTGGGTGGCTGGCCTCGTGATGAGAGCATCTTTAACCAGGAAACGACTGTTCCTGGCTCGATCCAAGAAGCCTATGGTGCCGGATTAAAAGCAGGACTCTTTCCTGCCGCACTACATCGAATGGTGGGTCTCCAAATCGATTCGAACGCACACGGCGGGACACTGTCCTTCCCCAACATCGCCGGCGGACGGACCCACGGGACCGGTCGCTCCAGCTTGCTCGTGCTGAATACGACCTTCAACCTTATTCTGCGCTATCCGGGTGAACAGATCCGACCGTACGTCGGAATAGGTGTCGGCTGGTCCCACGGAACTCTGCTGAACCCCAACATTGCAGGACGAGACGACAAAGATTTTGATTCGGCCCGCGCCCTTGGACATCAGTTTCTCGGTGGGGGACAAGTTTTCCTCAACTCCAAAGTTTTTCTCTTCGGAGAGTACCGGTATTTCTCGGCCAACTATCACTGGGAAGGACTGGCCATGGACTTCCGCACCCATTACGGCCTGATAGGGATAGGACTTCGGTTTTGAATCTCAGGCACGCACCTGGCATTTATAAGGACTCGCCGAATGAGTGGAGAAGTCCTGGATCTCTGATCTACCGCATTCGTGCCACCGTCACTCCATCACCACCTTCAGCCCAATCACCGGCACGAAACTCTGCCACATAGGGCGAGTTCTTGAGGTATTCTCGCACAACGGATTTGAGTCGACCGGTCCCATGACCATGGATGATGCGCAGGTACGGAGCGCCGCTGAGAGTCGCCCGATCCAACGCCGCGAGGACTTGCTCGAGTGCTTCGTCTGCAGCCTGGCCTCGTACGTCTACCACGGTTTGTTCATCTAGCCCCAATCCATGACTTGCTGAAACTCGCTGCAGATCAGAAGGCGATGGCGCCGGTTGTGCCGACTCTGCACGCGGCTCACGAGCGATCCCGACAAGGTTCGAGACCGTGGCTAGGATTTCGCCTTCACCGACTTTGACACGGACGCGCTTCTTCCCTTGGGGCGCTTCCAGCAAGTTTCCGGTCGTGCCCAACCCGACGATTTCCACCGCATCTCCGATACCAAGCTGCTCAAACGGTATAGTTGGGCCAGACGGAGTCAGGTCTTGTCTGACCTTCGTCTCTAGGTCATACAGCCGCTGTTTCGTCTCTTTGGCCTTGATGAGCTTCTGCTCCCGCTTCAGGAAGTCCACCGTGGCCTGCACCTCCGCCCGCGCACGTTGGAACTGCTCACCCAGTTTCTTTTTGAGCCCTCGTCGAGCGTCCTGCTGGGCCTCCTCCAACTGCGCTCGAAGGGCCTGCGCTTCACGAGCCGCCTCCTCAGCCTCCTGCCTAGCCTGATGGGCCTTCTCATGATCCTCAATAAGCTGATGTTGTTTCCGCTGCAAATCAGCCATCAACTCATCAAGCCGTTGGTCATCACGACGAAGCCGCTTCCTCGCATCGTTCAAAAGGCGTTGATCCATCCCGAGACGTCCCGCGATCTCCAAGGCCGATGAACCACCGGGCATGCCCATGAACAGTCGATAAGTCGGCGCAAGCCGCTCGACGTCGAACTCCACGCTGGCGTTCGCAAAACCGGGGGTCGTCTGTGCCAACTCCTTGAGCGCACCGTAATGTGTAGTCGCCACTACCTTCATATTCAGTTGAGCCAAGCGGCAGAGCAGCGCCTCGGCCAACGCCGCTCCTTCTTGCGGATCCGTTGAGGTCACCGGTTCATCCAGCAGCACGAGCGAACGTTGGATGCTGGGTTCGCTCGAAGTCAGTCCTGTCGCACTCTCGGACAGAAGCTGAATCATCTGCATCATATGCGCGGAAAAACTGGAGAGGTCGCGGGTCAAGTCTTGGGCATCGCCGATATCCGCGTGAAGATCGGTGAAAATTGCCATCTCGGATTCCGGCGCACAAGGGAGATGCAGTCCCGCCCGGACCATGAGTGCAAACAGCCCGAGAATCTTGAGCGTGACGGTTTTCCCTCCGGTATTCGGCCCGGAGATCACCAGCACCCGGACGGTTTCGTCCATAAGAATGTCGTTCGCCAGAACATGATCCTTTGCGATGAGCAGCAGCGGATGCCGTGCCTGTTTGAGCATGATTCGCCCCGTTTCATTCAACAGGACCGGGCTGCACTTCAGCCGCCGGCTCACCTCAGCCTTCGCCCTGATGACATCCCACTCGGCCAGCACCTCGATCCCTTGACCGATCGCGTCAGCCCTGGAGGCCAGCAAACCAGTCAGCTCCCGTAAGATGCGCTGCACTTCTCGCTCAACCGCCAGATCTGCGACCTTGATGGAATTGTTCAATTCCACCAATTCACGCGGCTCGAGAAAGACGGTGGCGCCGCTCGCTGAAATATCATGGACGATTCCAGGTATTCTCCCACGCATATCCGCCTTGACCGGCACCACGTAGCGACCATCTCGTTGCGCGAAATACGATTCCTGGAGCACCTCCTCATATCGCGTTGAATGCAGGATCTGCTCGAGTTTCTGCCGTATTTCATGTTTCAACTCCAAGGCATGATGAGCCAGGCGTCGCAACTCCGACGATGCCGTATCTTTCATGGACCCGTCGGATTGTATCGCGCCCTCAATGGCCTTGAGAATTCCCTGTAGACTCTTGCTGACCTGTAGCGGTTCCACGGTGCGAACAAGGGCCTGGATCTGGTCTCGATGGGAGAGGGCATATCGCTCGATTTCCGCCATCAGTGACAAGACCATCGCACAATCTCGCAACTCCAAGGCCTCAAGAACCCCTCCCTTCTTCGACCGAGTCAGCTGCTCCCGTATATCAGGGAAAGACAGCGTGGGTACTGGATCACTCCCTTCGAGCAAACTCACCATTTCTGTGGTCTCGTGTTGCCGTAGCGAGACACTCGCCAGCTCGCTCGACAGGGAAAGGGTTCGGCACCGGGAAGCTCCAATCGCCGATTGAGCCTGTTGCGAGAGAAAAGCCAAAAGGCGAGGCCATTCGACGGCCTGCGCCGCCTGTTCAAATACCGTCTGATGCATGTTGAATGTTCTCCCTCGATGATATTCGGAATCTACAGAAACGCCGGAAGTGAAACAAGATGCGACTCCGCCGGAATCCTGAGTTCCTACGTAGGTTTGGATGAATTGGACATGCTGATATGCACTCCCTGTACCTTGACAACAAGGAGACGCCATCGATAGTATCGAGCTTGGTATTGGACTGCCCAACTTGTCCTAAACAAACATAGTTATAAGTAGAGGAATACACCATGGCCATTCGAGTTGGAATCAATGGATTCGGACGCATCGGACGCAATGTGTTCCGCGCCGCAATGGGCGATCAAGATCTTCAGATCGTCGCCATCAATGATCTCACAGACGCCAAGACACTCGCCTATCTCCTGAAATACGACTCGGTCCATGGAACACTGCCGGCCACTGTCGAAGCCAAAGAAGATCAGATCCTGGTCGACGGGAAGCCCATCAAGGTGCTGGCCTTTAAGGACCCCAAAGAGCTTCCCTGGAAGGACCTCAACGTGGACGTCGTCATCGAATCCACCGGTCGGTTCACCGATCGGGAATCGGCCGGCAAACACCTGTCTGCCGGGGCTAAACATGTGATCATCTCCGCCCCAGCGAAAGATCCTGACGTGACCATCGTGCTCGGTGTGAACGACAACCAATTTGATCCAAAATCCCATCACATCGTCTCCAATGCTTCCTGCACCACCAACTGCCTGGCGCCGGTCGCCAAGGTTTTGTTGGAGACATTCGGGATCAAGCACGGAGTGATGACCACCATCCATTCTTACACGAACGATCAGCAACTGTTGGACCTTCCACACAAGGATCTTCGGCGTGCGCGCGCCGCAGGAATGTCGATGATTCCGACAAGCACCGGCGCCGCGAAAGCACTCCATCTCGTGATTCCTGAGCTCAAAGGCAAGCTGGATGGGCTCGCGATTCGGGTGCCGACCCCCAATGTGTCCCTGGTGGATCTCACCGTCGAAACCGAAAGAGATTGCGACGTGGCCGCTGTCAACGCCGCTTTCAAGAAGGCAGCAGAAGGGCCGCTCAAAGGCATTCTCAAGTACTCTGAAGATCCCATCGTTTCGGTCGACCAAAAGGGGGATGCGCACTCGGCTACCGTCGATGCCCCGTTGACGAATGTCGTGGACAAGCGTCTCGTCAAGGTCACCGCCTGGTACGACAACGAGTGGGGGTATTCTTGCCGTGTTCGAGACCTGGTGAAAGTGCTGGCAGGGAAATAACTGCCAAAACAACTGTGACAGGGATGACTCAGCAAGGTCTTACACATCGGCCCTACCCATTGCCTCATCCCTCAACATGGCTGAATAAGGAGTGCGGATGAACCTGCACAAACAAACGATTGACGATGTGCAACTTCGTGGGAAACGAGTCATCATCCGGGCTGACTTTAATGTCCCGCTTGATGAATCGCTGCAGATCACCGATGACACACGTATCCGTTCAACCTTGCCGACGATCAATCGTGTCGTCGATGAAGGGGCTAAAGTCATCCTGTGCTCGCATCTTGGTCGGCCGAAGGGAGCATTCGACCCCAAATACAGCTTAGCCCCGGTCGCGAAACGTCTGGGACGACTGTTAGGGAAAGACGTGACCTTCGCTCCGGATTGTATTGGCCCGGCGGTCGAAAAACTGGTCGCCAAGATGAAAGAAGGGGATGTTCTCCTGCTGGAGAATCTTCGTTTTCACGCCGGAGAAGAAAAAAATGATGAAGCCTTCGCCAAGGCCTTGGCCGCCCTGGGTGATGTCTTCATCAACGACGCGTTCGGCGCCGTCCATCGAGCCCATGCTTCGACCGTCGGGATCACCAAGTACATCAAGGATTCAGCGGCGGGAGCACTGCTCAGGAAAGAAATCGAATATCTCGAGGGTGCCGTCGCCAATCCGGTGCGACCATTTGCCGCGGTTCTGGGCGGCGCCAAGGTATCCGGCAAGATCGGTGTCATCGAAAATCTTGGGAAGCGAGTCGATAAGGTTATTATCGGTGGCGGCATGGCCTTTACCTTCCTCAAGGCGAAAGGCATGGAGATCGGTAATTCTCTTGTTGAAATGGATATGCTGGATTTTGCGCGAGGAGTTGAAGACCATGCCCTGTCGGCTGGCGTCAAGTTCTATCTGCCGGTCGATTGTGTGGTGGCGGCCGGCCGAGAGCTAGGCGCTGAAACCAAGATCGTTCCAGTCCAGGAGATTCCCAAAGGTTGGTACGCGTTGGATATTGGCCCGGCCTCAGTCAAGCTGTTCAACGAGGCGGTCCAAAACGCCAAAACCATCCTATGGAACGGTCCGATGGGCGTGTTTGAAATCGACGCTTATGCCCGAGGCACCTTTGCCATGGCCCATGCGATCGCCGACGCATACGCCTTGACCATCGTCGGTGGTGGCGAGACGGCTCTGGCCGTCCATCGAGCCGGTGTGTCCGAAAGCATGTCGTTCATCTCCACAGGAGGTGGTGCCGCGCTTGAACTACTCGAAGGGAAGACACTTCCTGGTCTCGCTGCACTGCCGGACCGATCAAATTAAATCATACGCCTCATAGAACCCAACATCACGGGGATAGGCTTGCGCAGAATTCTCATCGTCGGTAATTGGAAAATGAACAAGACCGCGTCCGAAGCGGCCACGTTCGTCCGTGCCCTGAGTGAACGTCTTCATGATGTCTCCGCACAGATTGAGCTTGTCGTGGTGCCCCCATTCACCGCCCTGCAAGCGGTCCGCACGGCGCTTGAGCCCTCCTCTCCTCTACAGCTTGGAGCGCAAAATATGTTTTGGGAGGATCAGGGTGCCTACACGGGAGAGGTCTCGGCCCCGATGCTCGTGGACCTTGGATGTCGCTATGTCATCCTTGGTCACTCCGAACGGCGCACCCTCTTCGGCGAACAAAGCGACGGCATTCGGAAGAAGATCCGAGCCGCGCTCAAACACGGCCTCCGCCCAATCCTCTGCATCGGCGAATCGCTAACGCAGCGGGAAAGTGGGATGACGGACGACGTACTCGCTCAACAGTTGAACGAAAGTCTGTCCGGCTTCACCGCCGAGGCCTTGAGTGGAATAACGGTCGCATATGAACCCATCTGGGCGATCGGTACAGGGAAGTCCGCAACGGCAGAGCAAGCCGTAGCCGCCCACCAAACGATTCGGCGAGTCCTGGCCACCACAATTTCTCCCGCGAACGCTGACTCTACTCGGATTCTCTATGGCGGGAGCGTCACACCCCAGAACATCGAATCCCTCCTCGCTTCTAACCAGGTGGACGGCGCACTGATCGGAGGTGCTTGTCTCCAGGCCGAATCCTTTGCTACAATCGCACGCGTTGCATCAAGCGCTCGCTCAATCGGAGTCTAAGATTTCATGCTCTACACCGCAATCGTCGTCATTCATGTCTTCGTCTGTTTTCTGATGATCGGAGCGATTCTTCTCCAATCTGGGAAAGGGGCGGAGATCGGCGCCTCTTTTGGCGGATCGAGTCAAACGGTGTTCGGCAGCCGTGGCCCTGCCAATTTCTTGAGCAAGCTGACGGTGGTTGTCGCGGCGATTTTCATGGTCACCTCGTTCAGCCTGGCGATCTTAGCGAAGCAACAAAACTTCTCCTCCACCGTCATTGATATGCAGCCACAGAACGAATCAAAGAGCGAGTCTGTACCTTCAGCAGTTGACCCTGCTGCCAAGCCCTCAGAGGAGGCACACCCTGCTGCAGGAGAAACTTCCGAGGAGAGTCACTGATCAGGCTAGGCCAAACCCTTGGCGGTTCGCCAGCCAGGCAAACCAACCACGCACCTTGGAGCCCGTCCGTTCGGCAGCCGTTAGAATGTTTCTGAGAACGGGTTAGACTCGAGTCAGCCAAGACTCGTGTGCAGCATCTTCCCCGCGCACGATTGAAAAGAAGGCATCTTGAAGGGTTCGCGTAATCGGCC
>BQXA01000034.1:0-32091 GCA_036984345.1 Nitrospira sp.
CTGAAGCAAACACCAGTGCGCAGCCGATGATCAGGTAGTATGTGGCCGAGGTTTTCACAGGAGCTTACCGACTTCCATCCTGCTTCATTATATACAGGGCCGCCCATAATGGAAGAAGTTTTGGACCACCTGATTCAGCGGGCTCCATAGGCGTGCAGGTTCTCGCTATGATAACCTCTACCCTCCTATGAGAACTGCAATTCCGGTTTGACTGATGTCGGATCCGACTAGCCAGCCACCACTTTTGGCCTTCACTGAATCTCAATTGGTGAAATTTGTCCGCGCCCAGTCCTGGCCGGATTATCGAGCCACGCAAATCATGCGCTGGCTATACCAACGGCGAGTTCGGATGATCACCGAGATGACGGATCTTCCCCTGTCGGCTCGTTCGATGTTATCGCAATCCACCACAGTCGGTCGCTCTCCCCATGCGACGGTTCTGTCCTCACAGGACGGAACGCGCAAGGTGCTGTTTGCACTCGATGACGGCATGACGGTCGAATCCGTACTGATCCCAGATGACGAACGGCTGACGCTCTGTGTATCGACACAGGTCGGGTGTCAGTTGGATTGCAGGTTTTGCCTGACCGGAAGGATGGGGCTCAAGCGCAACCTCAAGCTCCATGAAATCATCGACCAAGTCTTGACCGCACAAGATCTGCTGGGTACCGGAGAGCGCTTGACCAACCTTGTGTTCATGGGAATGGGGGAACCGCTGGCCAATCTTGACACGCTGAAAGCCGCGGTCAACGGGCTGACGAACAAGCCATGGGGTCTCGGGTGGTCGCGTCGACGCATTACGGTGTCGACAGCAGGACTGGCATCCCGCTTAGGAGAAGTGGCTGCCCTTGGCGTGAATCTCGCCGTCTCGCTCAATGCAACGACCGAGGAGCAGCGCCGAACATTAATGCCTGCTGCAAGCGAACTCGCCTCTCTCAAAGCCCTCCTCGCGGCCTGCCGACGCTATCCGCTCGCCTCCCATCAAAGACTGACCTTTGAATATGTCCTGCTTGCCGACGTCAATGATCAGCCACATGATGCCCGACGACTTGTTCAGTTGCTGAAAGGGATCCGCTGTAAGATCAATCTGATTCCGTTCAATGAATTTCCAAGCAGTCAGTTTCGTCGCCCCTCGCAACAAAGCGTTCTCCTGTTTCAGTCGCTTCTTCGGGACGCCGATCTCGATGTGTTCGTGAGAAAGAGCCGCGGGCAAGACGTGTTAGGCGCTTGCGGTCAACTCGGCACTCTCTCCGTCGATCTCCTTCGGTAACCTTGACACCTATCGAACCTCGTTGCTAGCATGATGAATTCCCCACTCATGAAGAAGTCAACTTCTCAAATGTCCTGGCGTACGTGCTTAGCTGGAGCATTGTTCGTCTCCAGCCTTTCCACATTTTGCCTTGCAGCCGAGCCGAGCGAATACGTTCTTACCAACGGAATGAAGGTCCTGCTCGTTGAAGTCCCCAAGGCGCCGGTGGCGACGGTGCAGGTGTGGTACCGCGTGGGGTCCCGAAACGAAGTGATGGGCCGGGCCGGACTCTCTCACATGCTCGAACACATGATGTTCAAAGGCACGGTGAAATATCCGAAAGGGTCCTTCTCCCGTATCATCCGGAAGAACGGCGGGGTCGATAACGCATTCACCAGTCATGACTTCACGGCCTACTTTGAAAATGTGGCTGCTGATCGTGTTCCCCTGGCGTTGGAACTGGAAGCCGACCGTATGCAAGGGCTGACCTTCGATAACGCGGAATTCCGGACAGAACGTGAAGTCGTGAAAGAAGAGCGCCGACTCCGTTCTGAAGACGATCCGCAAGGCGCGCTGGTCGAAGCGCTGTTTGCGCAAACGTACATGAGTCATCCTTATCATTGGCCTGTCATCGGGTGGTTCGCCGATCTCGATGCCATGACGCTTGAGGACTTACAGCGACACTACGACACGTTTTACTCCCCCAACAATGCGACTCTGGTCGTCGTCGGCGACATTAAAGCCGACCTGTTGTTTCCTACGATCAAACGGCTGTTCGAGCCGATCCCGAGGGGACCGTCCCCCAAACAATCCCTCCGGCTAGAACCGGACCAACAGGGCGAACGTCGATTCTTGCTGAAGCGCGAAGCCCAAGTGCCGTTTGTCATGATGGGGTTCCGCGTGCCCAACTATTCCAGTGACGATTCGTACGCGCTGGATGTCCTCGAGTCGATCCTCTCTCGCGGGAAAAGCTCACGACTGTATCAAAGCCTGGTGTACGAGCAGAAAAACTCGCTGTCCGTCGGTGCGGAGTATAGCTTGATGCAGACGGATCCCGGCCTGTTCTACTTCTATTCGTTGGTGAATCCCAGTGCGAAGGTCGAGACAGTCGAGGCCTCCTTGCAGCATGAGATTACTCGGCTTCATAACGAGCCGCCCTCCGATGAGGAACTTCAGCGGGCGAAGAACCAGATCGAGGCCTCGCGAACGTTCGCACAGGATTCGAATTTTCGTCATGCCATGTTGCTGGGAGAGGCGGAAATGGTAGGGGCCGGCTGGCGACGGATTGATCAATTCATCGAGCGCATACGGGCCGTCACCGCGAAAGATATTCAGCGAGTCGCCAGGCAATATCTGACCGAGGACAATCGTACTCTCGGCATTCTTGTTCCGTTACCACCGAAGTCTCCCGACGAGTCAACTCCCGCGACCGTGCGCGAAGGAAAATCTTAGGTGACCATGAGGTGCGGGCGGCACAACGCGAGGCACCGTTGCTTCAACGTGTCATCTATTCGCCCTGGAATAGGGGGTGGCATGTATCGATGGCTGCTTTGTATTGGCTTGCTGTTGAGTCTAACGACGACGGCACTGGCCGCTGATATCTCTCCGACAAGATTGACAGCTCCCAATGGAATGACCGTTCTCGTACTGGAACAGCATTTCCTACCCATCGTCGAAATCCATGCACTCGTCAAGGCAGGCTCGGCCCAAGACCCCCCCGACAAGGCAGGCCTGGCAAATCTCGTGACCAGTCTCCTCGACGAAGGCACTACCACCAGAACTTCCAAACAGTTAGCTGAACAAATCGACTTTGTCGGTGGTTCATTAGGCGCCCACGCCGGAGAAGACTTCAGCACGGCTTCTGTGCGGGTTCTACAGAAGGACCTTGATCTCGGAATGACGCTCCTGGCTGATATTCTGCAGCACCCGGTTTTCCCCAAGCATGAATTCGAACGAGTCCGCTCACAGATCCTGGGGGAGTTATCGAGCGACAATGATGATCCTGGGCAAGTCGCCATGAAGGCATTCAACCAGCTGGTGTTCCAGAATCATCCCTATCGGTGGCCGGTCAACGGTACTGAGGAGACGCTCCGAAAGATTACCCTCACAGATGTGCAGAACTTCTACGGTAAAGAGTATCTGCCCAATCAGATCATTCTTACGATCGTCGGTGATGTGACAATAGAACAGGCCACCACGTTGGTTCAAACTCATTTTGGATCATGGAAGAAGGGATCGGTCCCATCTCGATCGGCAAAGAAGCAGGCGGCGATCGATAAAAAAGTCGTCCAACTGATCGAAAAGGACCTGACCCAATCAACCATTATGGTCGGCCATCTTGGGATCAGCCGAACGAATCCTGATTTTTATGCTGTGACCGTCATGAACCATATCCTGGGTGCCGGGGGGTTCTCATCGCGTTTGATGGATTCGATTCGAGACAAGCAAGGACTCGCATACGGAATCATGAGCCACTACGACGCCCGGGCGATGCCGGGTTCCTTTTGGGTCAACCTCCAGACTCGAACCGAAACCACGAATCAAGCCATCAATGGTGTCCTTGCCGAAATGAAGGCTATTCGTGAGGCCCCAGTAACGGATCAAGAATTGGCCGAAGCCAAATCGTTTTTGATGGGAAGTTTTCCCTTACGACTGGATTCTACGGCGAAGCTGGCACAAGTCTTGGCGCAAGTCGAATTCTTCGGCCTGGGGTTTGACTACTTCACCCAATACCCAAAGTGGATCGAACGGGTGACGAAAGAAGATGTACAGCGCGTGGCACGACAGTACCTTAATCCTCAACAGTACGCACTTGTGGTCGTCGGCAATATTGCCAAGGCCAAAATTCGCCATTAGGAATGCTTGATGGATCCATACGCCATGCAAGAATCTCTTCTCCACCAGAAGCTGAGTCGTCTTCAGGCCCTTCTGAGCGAAATGGACTCCGTCGTGGTGGCCTATTCAGGCGGCATCGATAGCACCTTCGTTCTGAAAGTTGCCCACGATCAACTTCACGAGAAAGCGATCGGAATCACCGCCGTCTCACCGACCTTCCCAACGATTGAGCTGGAAGCGGCCGAGCGAATGGCCAAAGAAATCGGCGCTCGCCATGAAATCGTGCGGACGGACCAGCTTGCCATCGACGACTTTGTGAGAAACGACGCGGAGCGTTGCTTCCACTGTAAGACCGATTTGTACCAGCTTCTTGGAGGGCTGCGAGCATCACACGCTGTGGCCTATGTCGTGGACGGAACCAACCTTGACGATCTCGGTGATGACCGGCCTGGAATCAAAGCTGCTCGTGAATGGGGAGTTCGTAGTCCGCTCGTCGAAGCTGGATTATCAAAAACTGATATCCGTACCCTGGCCAAGGAGCTAGGGCTTTCAAACTGGGACAAGCCTGCCGCAGCCTGTCTGTCGTCACGAATCCCTCGTGGAAATGTGATTACGCTGGAGAAGTTGCATCGCGTTGAAGAGGCGGAAGCTGTGTTGCACCGAGAAGGATTTCACCACTTCAGAGTCCGAAACCATGGCGAGATCGCACGGATTGAAGTGGCGAAGGACGAACTACCTCGACTCATGGACCCAGATCGTTGCTCGCGGGTCAGCCGAATGGTGAGAGAGTTGGGATTCAAATTTGTGACGGTCGACCTGGAAGGCTATCGACCGGGTGGAGTCACCCTGCGCTGACTCCACCCTCACACGAGGATGCACTATCGCTGATAGGACTTGGAAAGCGCTTCTAGCGCTTCGTCTGCAAACTTTCGCTGATCTGCTTCCGTCAAACTCCTCTGCACGACTTTCTCCGCTACCATGAGTGCCAATTCCGTGGTCTGAGTCCGGATATCTTGCACAGCTTTGCGGCGCTCCTGCTCGATCTCACGCGTGGCATCGCCCTTGATACGCTCAGCTTCTGCCGTCAATCGCTGCTCGTTCTCTTCAAGAAGCCTCTGGGCGCGTTCTTTGGCAGCCGAGAGTATGGCTTCCGCTTCTTTACCTGCCGCGCTGAGCTTGGCTTCGTATTCCTTCAATCGGCGCTCGGCTTCCGATCGATGATGTTCTGCCTGCTCCAGGCTGTCCTTGATTTTCTTTTCTCGCTCTTCCAGAACGCTCAAGATTCCAGGAAACGCATACTTATAAAGGATAAACAACAAAATCCCGAAGGACACGATCTCCCAAAATATGAGAGAGGAAAAAAAGTGCGATTCAAACTGCGGCATGTCAACTCCCTAAACGAAAGAAGGGTAACAAGATCGACCTAGTCGGAGCGGCACCTGCTGCCCGCTGTTATTCCCCTTATCCCTTCCGAAAGCCCATGATGATGAAGGCGATAACCAAGCCGTAGAGCGCGATGGCTTCCACCAATGCAAACCCGATCCACATATACTTTGTGACTCGAGCTTCAGCCTCAGGCTGGCGCGCGACGACTTCAATCATCTTCCCGAAGATGAACCCAATTCCAACACCGGCTCCGGCAAACCCTGCCGCCGCACAACCCATTCCGATCAACCCTGCTGCTGCTGAATCCATTATGCCTTACTCCTTCCCTTGTCTAAACTCGCATACGCTAATGCGCGTGCTCGTCATGGCCGTGCAAATGAAATGCGTCTCCCAGGTAGACGCATGTCAAAATGCTGAAAATATAGGCTTGTATGAATGCGATGCCGAATTCTAATCCGTAGATCGCCACGGTGAACGCAAACGGTAACCACCCGATCAACAACCCACCGCCTATCGTGAGGCTGAACAGAACGGCGAGCATCACGTGGCCGGCCGTCATATTGGCAAATAACCGAACCGCTAGAGAAACAGGCCGTGCCACTTGGCTGATGATCTCGATAGGAATCATCAATGGCACGAGCCAGCCTGGCGTACCTGGGGGAACAAGAATGCCCAGGAACTTCGCCCCGTGCAACATGAACCCCAAGACCAGACTGATCCCGTAGACGACGAATGAAAATACCGCCGTCACGATAATTTGGCTCGTCACGGTGTAACTGCCAGGAATCAAGCCGATGAGGTTACTAAACAGAATAAATAGGAAGAGGGTGGCGATGAGGGGAAAGAAACGCATCCCCTCCTTCCCCATCGTATCCAAGATCATGCTGCGAATGAAATCCACCATCATCTCCGCCAGACTCTGGAGCTTGCCCGGCACCAGCTTACGCGAAGACCCGGCCATGATCATCAGGACTGCCGCGACGGCGATGACAATCCACATAAAGACCACGGCTTTATTAATGGAAATATCTAACCCACCGAGCGAAATCGGAACCCAATTTTCTAGTTCGAATTGATGAAGCGGACTCTCTTCCACGATGCTCCTGTGTTGTCGCTATCGACTGTAGTTATGGATTCGTCCATCGTTGGACCGACCGATACGCATTCCTCATGCCCGCAACGAGGCCCAAGACCAGACCGCCGATCATTCCCCACGGGGTTGAATCGAACAGGTATACATCACAGACCCACCCTAACCCTCCCCCGACAATCAGGGCAGCGAGCAGATCGGTTGCTATCCGAACTGCTTGACCGAGCCCCGCGTATAAGGGATCTTGTGAAGGGGCCATCCGAGACCCATGGGAGGCGAGTGCACGTACACACAACTCTGCCGTTGATGGGCTCGCAATTTAAGCAAAACTCCACTTTGAATGTCAAGCCGTTAGGACCCAGCCCAACCGAAAATCCCTGCGGTGCGGTATAGTGGATTCGCGCCGTTCACGGAGGACGTGCCCGTCCATGCTACCAACCATCTCCTCGTCGCCTTCATTTTTGCAGGGGTCCCCATCGCCCCTCATTATGAGACGACCCCTTCCCAGTGCGAACCCCTTTGAGCTGTACTCCAGAATCGCGTCGGCTCGATCCCCTTCCTTTTTCTTGGACAGCGGCAACGGCGATAGAGCCATGGGACGATATTCGTATTTTGGAAGCGATCCCTATCACATATTGACCGGAACAGCCGATCAGTTCGTGCAACGTTCGACGGTGGGACACATAGAATCAGGATTCGGCCCTTACCAACAGTTGGGGCGGCTTGTCGGCAGCCAGCGGATCGATCGTCCTCCCGGAAGTCCGCCGTTTTTTGGTGGAGCGGTCGGCTATTTCAGCTACGACCTCGTCCGACAATTCGAAAGACTCCCATCACTAGCTCCTCATAACACTATGTGTCCGGATCTGGAATTCGCGTTTTTCGACGTTGTGGGAGCCGTCGATCATGAGCTGGGCGATCTTGTACTGATATTCTGTCCTCCACTCGAGCGATTCTTGGGCGAGCCTCGGGACAAACTGTTTCGCGAGGGGACGGATCGCCTTGCTGCCTTTGACGCTCAATTAAGCAGAGCGGTCTCCGCTCAATCTCGATCCCTATCGCTGGAACACCTCACGTTCACACCGGAGCAGTCACCATCGACGTATAGGCAACGCGTCCGACGTTGCCAGGAGTACATCGCGTCGGGCGACATCTATCAAGCCAACCTCTCACACCGTTTCAGGGTGAGCGGCGAGAGCTTGACCCAAGAATCATTTCTGACCGACTTATCAATCTATCGTCGCCTGCGGACCCTGAATCCTTCCCCCTTCTCAGGACTGTTGCGGTTCGACGCCCTACGTCTCATTAGCTCATCGCCCGAACGGCTTGTTCGCCTTGATGGTCGCCGAGCCGACACCAGACCGATTGCTGGAACCAGACCCCGTGGGAAAACGGTGACAGCCGATGAGGAGCTGGTCGCAGAGCTGCGCGCGAATACAAAAGAACGAGCCGAACACATCATGTTGGTGGACCTTGAGCGCAATGATCTGGGCCGCGTCTGTGGGTACGGCAGCGTTCGCGTGGACGAGCTTATGACGTTGGAACGATATTCTCATGTCAGCCACTTAGTCTCCCAAGTCTCAGGCACTCTGCAGACCCATGCAACCGGCTTCGACCTCCTGAAAGCCATGTTCCCAGGGGGAACGATCACCGGCGTCCCCAAAATTCGCTGTATGGAAATCATCGAGGAATTGGAACCGATCCGACGCGGTCTGTATACCGGATCGATGGGCTACCTCAGCTGGAGCGGAGACCTCGATTTCAATATTCTGATCCGGACACTCGTCGTGATGGACGGGATGGCGTCTCTTCAAGTCGGAGCAGGGATTGTGGCCGATTCAGACCCGGCGCGGGAATACGAAGAAACCATTCATAAAGCGCAGGCTTTTTTCAGCGCATTTTCCTAACGCGATGTGGATCTACCTGAATAACCGGTTCGTGCAAGAACAGGATGCGATGATCTCGGTCTTCGATCATGGATTTCTGTACGGAGATGGAGTGTATGAAACGCTCCGTTCCTACGGCTCCCGCCTCTTCATGCGCGATCAACATCTGTTACGATTATTCTGCTCAGCCGAAGCCATCGGACTGACGATCCCAGTTCCCTTGAAAGACTGGCCCGATATTCTCCACGAAGCCATGGCTCGTAACGAGGTCGGGACCGATCAGCGCGATGCCTACCTCCGCACCACGGTCTCGCGGGGAGCCGGAGACATCGGTCTGAATCCGGCGTTGTGCCCCTCGCCGACTGTTGTCGTCATGGCCAAACCGCTGGCACATCCGGAATCAGGTCTGTATGAGAACGGCGTCAATATCATTGTCGCCTCAACCAGACGAAACCTGCCAAGCGCTCTGTCGCCGCAGATTAAGTCCATTAACTTTTTGAACAACATCCTGGCCAAACGCGAGGCCATTGCCGCAGGCGCATTCGACAGTGTCTTGCTCAATTGGGAACACCATCTGACTGAATGCACGATCAGCAACCTATTCTTCGTCAGGGACGGCAGACTCCGAACCCCCGCCCTCGAATGCGGCTTGCTTAACGGTATCACCAGAGGGGTTGTGATTCGGCTGGCTGAGGAACTCCATATTCAAGTGGAAGAGGGACACTTTACCATCGACCAGTTGTATCAGGCCGAAGAATGCTTTCTCACGAACACAAGTATGGAAATCATGCCCGTATCCATGGTCGACGCGAGGAAAATCGCAAGCGGGAAACCAGGCCCGGTGACATTGAAGCTAAGAGCTCGATTTATTGAAACATATGGTCGTTTTCTGGAACCTCTTGGGTCTCATTAGCCGCTGATTTTCCTGTTGTTCCACCACCGTCCCACCGTTTCTTACGGCATAAGGTCTGCATTTCCTTGACAGTCTGCTACAGGCTGCTATCGTTTGACCATGCCGAACAACAAATTTCGACTCGCTTCATCTCGCAAATGGACTGCCCTGATAGTCCCTCTCATGTTCGGGAGTATGTTCGGCAGTAGCCTCATGACCGCGGTCCCTGGTCTCCACGCAGAAATTTATCAATATATTGATGCAAAGGGAACGATATCACTAACAAACGTCCCCTCTGACGCTCGGTACCGCCGGGTTGACCTCCACCCGAACCGTCTGCATCCGATCATTTCGGAACGAGAGTTAGAGCCGATGATCAGCCGTTTTTCACAGGAGCACCGCATTCACCCCGCTCTTATCCGAGCCGTCATCAAGGCTGAGTCTGACTTTGACCCCCTCGCGGTCTCTCGCGCCGGAGCTGTTGGATTGATGCAATTAATGCCGCAAACGGCAGTACGGCTCGATGTGCGAGATCTCTACAACCCCGAAGATAACATCGGGGGGGGGACCAAGTACTTGCGACAGCTCCTTGACCGATTCCGAGGAGATCTCCCCCTTGCTCTCGCCGCCTATAATGCCGGAGAGCACGTGGTCGATCGCTACCGGACAGTTCCACCGATCACCGAAACCCGCCGATATGTTCGTAAGGTCTTACGATACTATCGAACTTTTCTCGCGAACGATCTCGCTTCGACCGGTCATGTTATCCCGTCTTCCGAGGACGTCGCGAGACGACCTTCTCCCCTTTCGGTGCCCCCGGCTGGTCAGTAACTGGTTCTGACAGGCGGAGACGGCTGTGTAGTCTCCAGCCAGGGCGTTGGGGTTTTGCATAGTCGGCGCGATAATGTGCTCCGACGCTATTCTCTCTCCACAGCGCGGCTTCCGCCACACAGTGGGCCACCTGCACCATGTTCTTGACTTCCAGGTCGGCCCGTGTCGCAAACGGTTGAGACACCATCTGTTCCCACCGGGCAAGTTGCACCGTGGCTCGGGTCAGCGACTCTCGAGAACGGACAAGCCCCACTTGACTCCACATCGCGCGGCGTAACGAGTTTCGTAACTTCTCAGCATCGTCCAATCGACCGGCTCCACCGTACTTCAACCGTTCCCGATGAGCGGTCAAATCCGGCATCGAACAACGTGAGGCCCAGGCTATGGCAGCAGCACCGGCCCGCATTCCAAACACCAATCCCTCCAAGAGAGAGTTGCTGGCCAACCGATTGGCACCATGCACACCACTACAAGCCACTTCACCGGCCGCAAAAAGACCCGGGAGAGTCGTCGCCCCGTCGATGTCGGTTGAGACTCCACCCATCATGTAGTGCGCACTCGGCGAGACCGGAATCCATTCCTCTGTGATGTCGATATCATGACGTAAGCAGGTTGCGTAGATGGTCGGAAACCGACGCTTCACAAAATTTGATTCTAGATGCGTCACATCAAGATAGACATGTCGTGCTCGCGTCGCCGCCATCTCCGTCCAAATAGCCCGTGCCACAATATCTCTCGGCGCAAGGACCCCACGCGGATGATAGCGCGGCATGAACGCTTCACCCTTATTGTTGCGCAGCTCCCCTCCTTCTCCTCGCATCGCCTCGGACAGCAAAAAAGGAGGGCTGGAGGGTAAATACAGCGCCGTCGGGTGGAACTGCACGAATTCCATATCTTGCAATTCTGCCCCTGCGCGAAAGGCCATGGCCATGCCATCGCCCGTCGCATTGGGTGGATTCGTGGTACGAGCAAAAATCTGGCCGGCTCCGCCGGTCGAAAGCAGGATGGCCTTTGCGGGAAGAATGAATTGTTCTCCTGAGTTTTCATCAAGTACGACGGCGCCACAGCAACGACCGTCTTCCACCACAAGATCGACGGTGAAATGGTAATCCAACCGAATAATCTGTTTCTGCCGGATCACCTGTGCGAGCAAGGCACGTACCATTTCGTTTCCCGTTGCATCACCTCGAGCCCGGAGTATCCGACTGCGGCTATGTGCGGCTTCCCGTGCAAAGGCAAACTTCCCACCCATTTTATCGAACCTGGCCCCCCACCGGATCAGCTCCTGAATCCGATTCGGCCCTTCCTCAACCAACACACGAACCGCTTCACGACGACAAAGCCCATGCCCAGCTTTCAACGTATCCGTGAGATGAATCGCGACATCATCTTCTTCGCTCAACGCCACCGCGACCCCACCTTGGGCAAAAATAGAGTTGCTTTGAAGAGGGTGTCCTTTAGTGAGCACAATCACTCGACCCACGCGGCAAAGCTCCAATGCGGCACGGAGCCCGGCGACTCCACTCCCTATCACGAGATAATCCGCCTCTGGAATGGTTTGAGACATCGCTATCGCGGTGAGGCTTGTGGGGGAAGCGGCTCCGACAGCAACTGCTTCGTCTTCATACCGAACGGCAAATCCCCCTCGACTGCGCGCAACAGGATCGAGGGTGTCACAGCCCAGTGCAATCGTGCGTGGCCGCGCTGTCGCATCCCGGCATCATCGGCATCTTTCTTCCAGGTCCCTTGCCAATTGACGAACACATCGATGTCATCCTTCTCGAGCATGACTCGCTCGATCTTGAACTCAAGCGTGATGGCATGAAATGTGTCAAAGTCCATCTCGACTTGTCGCTGGAGTTCCTCCATCTGATCCGACGACACCAGCTGGGAATGGAACCCAGATCGATCCTTTCCTTCATATGCGCGCCGCAAGGATTCCAACGCCTGGTCAAGGTTGAGAAGACGGGCATGCTCTTCAGGATACTGGACCGTTTTGGAAGGACAACCGGCACTCACAAGAATGAG
The DNA here is from genome assembly GCA_036984345.1 of Nitrospira sp. GTDB lineage: Bacteria > Nitrospirota > Nitrospiria > Nitrospirales > Nitrospiraceae > Nitrospira_D. Next base: position 12,195 of record BQXA01000034.1, read on the forward strand.
CACAGCAAGCCACGCGAGGAACGAAATCGGGACTCGGCTGCATTTGTGAGTATCCATGGGACGGCAGTATACCACACGGACAAAAAGCACCGTGAGCTTGCATTTTGGATGGAAAGCTTTTAGACTCTGCCCCCTTGGGAGATACGAAGCATGTCTAGCGTTCTAAAGAAGCGCCGAAAAAAAATGCGCAAGCACAAATACAAGAAGCTGCGCCAGCGACAGAAGTTTCTTCGCCGAAAAAGCTAAACCCAGCCTGCGTGACGGGAGGAGGGTATCGTGGCCGAGGGCAAGAAAGTCCGCATCCGTGTACGGACGGTCAATTGCACCTATGTCGGAGACTTCCTGGTCCCTCCGATGCGGAATCGTGTCTCCGACGCGATCAACGAAGAAGCACGCCTCTTTATCAGTCTGACCGACGTCCTCATTAACGACAAAGATCGGTCGGACTTCGTCGCAATCAATAAGAACTTAATCGAGTCGATTGCTCAACTCTAGCCACTTCCTCCCGTCTCCCGTTAACCTACTACGATTTCCACAGAGAACCATGAGTCGGCACAAATTCATGGTCGAGATGACCGTCTGAGCACTCATGTTGATCTTCAAGCGATTCCTTCCATATGTACGACCGTATCTGGGCCGCCTGATCCTTGCCGGCCTCCTCGTGTCCGGAGTTGCCGCCGTCAATCTTGCCTTGGTCCGACTGGCCGGCACGCTCTGGGACATCGTGACGGTCCAACACGATGCCGAACAAATGACGCAGTCGATCGGGATGTTTTTGGGGTTGGTCGTTCTGCAAGGACTCTGCTCCATGGGCCATAGTTATCTGACGGCCTGGGTTTCACAGAATGTCATCGCCGATTTCCGCAAACATCTCTTCGCCCACCTCCAGACGCTGACGATCAGCTTTTTTTCCCGTCGACGCACGGGGGAATTACTGTCCCGATTGATGTCCGATGTGACGGTCATCCAATCGCTCGTCACAGAAACCCCCATCGATGCGGTGAAACAGCTCGTGACCTTCGTCGGAGGCATTACCTTTTTACTCTTCATGAATTGGCAACTCTGTCTCCTGATTCTGATTCTGCTTCCATTGCTCGTGGTGGTCTCCAAGCTGTTTGGACGCAGATTGAAATCACTTTCAACATCGATTCAAGACCATACCGCCACGCTCAGCACCTTGGCCGAAGAAGTGATTTCCGGCATCCGCATCGTCAAATCGTTCGTGCAAGCGCAACGCGAACAAGACCGCTTCGCCGATCAGGTCGATCAGACGCTTCGTCTCACACTCAGTCGAGCAGCGATCATGGCCGTCTTTATTCCCGTGATCAGCCTCATGACCTTCTCCTCGGCGACCGCCGTGCTGTGGTACGGAGGTCGGCAAGTCATCGACGGCACTGTGACGCCGGGGGATCTGTTCGCCTTCGTCTTGTTCGCCGGTATTCTGATCGGACCCTTCAGCGCAGCTGCACGCGTGTTTACGCAAATCAAGGAAGCCCAAGGAGCCACTCAACGCGTCTTTGAAATACTGGATGCCCAGCCGGACATTGACGATCGCCCGGACGCACAGACACTCGTCACAGTCGAAGGCCATGTGCGGATGGAGAGCGTCACGTTTGGCTATGATCCTCGATATGCCGTGTTGTCCAACCTCTCCTTTGAAGCCAAGCCAGGCGAACTCGTTGCGTTAGTCGGACCGACCGGCGCCGGCAAGACGACGGTGATCAACCTCCTGCACCGCTTTTACGATCCAACGGAAGGCCGCCTCACCATCGACGGAAGAGACCTCCGAGACGTGACGCTCGAGAGTTGGTACCGACAGATCGCGCTAGTCCCGCAGGAAACGATCCTTTTCGGCGGCACCATTCTCGACAACATTCGATATGGGATGATGGCCGCGGGCGAATCGGCTGTTCGGGAAGCCAGCGAAGCCGCTCATGCACATGACTTCATCACCACGTTGCCGGATGGTTACCAAACGGTGGTCGGGGAGAAGGGCGTTAATCTCTCCGGTGGACAGCGTCAACGGATCGCGATCGCTCGAGCGATTCTGAAAAATCCTCGGATTCTGTTATTAGACGAAGCCACGTCATCGCTGGATACCGATTCCGAGCGCCTGGTTCAAGAGGCGCTCCAGCGCCTCATGAAAGGCCGTACCACCTTTGTGGTTGCCCACCGACTCTCAACGATTCAGCGTGCCGACCGAATCTTGGTGCTCGACAAGGGGAAACTGGTTGAAGAGGGCACGCATGCGCAACTGCTAGAACGGAAGGGGCTTTACCACTACTTGTACACCATCCGCCTAAACGAACCGACCACATGAACGCATTCTTGTGGGGTTCCGCTCCCTTGCGTCTTCATCCTATTCACTGACCAGCATTATTTCCCCACCCCTACCAGATATGTCGTAGGCGCTAAGTCACCGTAACACGTCTGTAACACGAACCACATATGATGACCGTCAGAATGAACCGGACTGTGAGGGACCTCCGTGACTTCGCAACGGCCCAAGAAAATCCTGATTGTTGAAGACGAGCGAGAGATCGCACAGCTGATCAAGCACTACCTCGAAAAAGAAGGATACCAGCCGTCTATCGCAGAAACGGGGCTGGAAGCACAACAACTCGTGGCATCGGAGCATCCCGATCTTGTCATTCTAGACCTCATGCTGCCACAGGTGGACGGCTTGGAAGTGTGCAAGACTTTGCGGCGCAAGCCAGAGACCGCGCTTCTCCCTATCATCATGCTAACAGCAAAAAACGACGAGTCTGATACCGTCGTCGGGCTTGAACTCGGGGCCGATGATTATATGACAAAGCCTTTCAGCCCCAAGACGTTAGTAGCCCGAGTCAAAGCGCTCTTTCGCCGCGTGAATCGAGTCACTGATCAGCAGCCTGCATCCTTGTCCTATGGTCCTCTTCACATGGATTTGACCAGACACGAAGTCATGGCCAAGAACCAGGAAGTACCTCTCACAGCTAAAGAATTCGGGCTATTGGAACATTTGTTGCGTCACCCTGGGCGGGTGTTGACACGAGAAGTGCTCCTCAACGAAGTGTGGGGATACGACTACTACGGAACGACGCGAACCGTCGATGTCCATGTTCGTCGATTGAAAGTGAAAATCCCATTCCTCAACAACACAATCATTTCCATCAAGTCACTCGGCTATAAACTCGTGGATCAGCCTCCAACGCAATAACGTACTCGCGTCTTTTCAGATGACAAGCCTATCACCTATCAGTCTCCCCTTACCCACTTTCCCCGTTCTGTGTTCATTCACCTTTCGGCAACGATGTTGAACCAGACTCCGACGAGTGATCAGCCGCTCGCAACCACTCTTGGATTTGCTCGCCAATCTCGTCTCGCACCCGCCGGAAGACCTGCATGCGTTCAGGAACGGAACCTTGCACATGGGCGGGGTCATCAAAACTCCAATGCAGTGTCACACCTCTTCTGGCCTCCATCGGGCAGGATGCGTGGGCGTGATTGCACACCGTGATGACATAGTGGAAAGGTCTCTCCTGAAATTCAGCAACGTGCTTCGAACGCTGACGAGAGATATCGATTCCCACCTCTTTCATCACCTCAATGGCTTGTGGGTTCACCCCGGCCGGGTTGGTCCCCGCACTCAGCACTTCGAACCGAGTTCCAGCTAAGTGACGCAACCATCCCTCGGCCATCTGACTGCGGCAGGAGTTCCCCGTACAGAGAAAGAGGACGGTGGGTTTCACGCCGGCCGCTCCACTGGAAACCAGATACGTGTGCGATTACAGAACGCACAGACGGAGAGCATGACCGGCACCTCGACCAGTACTCCAACCACGGTGGCAAGTGCGGCACCAGACTCCGGTCCAAACAGGGCGATCGCTGTCGCAACTGCCAACTCGAAGAAGTTGCTCGCCCCGATAAGTGCCCCCGGCGCTGCGACCGAATGTGGTACCTTGAGCCACTTCATCAAGCCATACGCTAATGCGGCATTGAAATAGACCTGGATCAGAATGGGGACGGCGATGAGCGCCACATGCCACATCTTCCCAGTGATATTGTCGGCTTGAAATGCGAAGAGCAAGACCAGCATGGCAAGCAACGCGAGAATAGTGATAGGAGCGAAGCGCGGAAGCAACCGATCTTCAAACCATGCTTGACCCCATTGCGTGATGAACCAGTGCCGCAACACCAGGCCGATCACGAGCGGAATAACGATAAACGCAAAGACTGAATAAAACAGGACCGGAAGCGGGACCGTCAACGCGGAGGCACCGGTGACCAGGAACCCGACGAGAGGAGCGAAGAGCACCAACATGATGAGATCATTCGCGGAAACTTGGACTAACGTGTACGCAGGATCCCCATCGGTCAAATAGCTCCAGACAAAGACCATCGCGGTACAGGGCGCCGCCGCCAGAATAATGGTTCCGGCTATATACTGATCCGCCTCGTTCGGAGCTATCCAAGCAGAGAACGCGAGCCGAAAAAATACCCAGGCGAAGAAGGCCATCGAAAACGGCTTGACGACCCAATTCACGAATAGGGTCACTAGCAATCCTGTCGGCCGTTTCCCCACGTTGCGGATGGAAGTCACGTCGATTTTCATCATCATGGGGATGATCATGAGCCAGATAAGCACGGCAATGGCGGTATTTACATGACTGCCTTCACCGAACTCCCAGTTCCGCAACCACTGAACGGCTCCGGGAGCCGATTGCCCCAGCAGCACCCCCCCGATCATGCACAGCGCCACCCAAATGGTGAGATACCGCTCGAATAGATTCAGCCGTTTCCCAAGATTTTGAGCCGTTGAAGCTGATGCCACTGCGATGTCCATCCTGAATTTCCTCCGTTGATTCGATAGGTTTTCATACATCAACGATTCTTGCTGAGACAACGCTCATGAGAAGATATTCATGACCTCATCGAAAATTTAACCTGCTCGTAACCTCACGATAACCATCTGGTGCACCCGATGCTGTACGATTTCTCCATGAAAGTATGGGTATCTGTCTGTGTAACCGGTACCGTACATCGGAAGATTCATCGCATGGGCGACATAACTTACGAAGGCGTGTTGAGCCCGTTCAGATGAAGAAGTGTCCCTTGTCACAATAGAGCCTCTCTCTGTATCAAGGGAGCCATACTGCCCTCCCATTCAAGTCCCTGGCTCCCCTACGCAGGCCCTTTCTTTCAAAAGAAAGGGCCCGCGCGAGTGCTGTCGGGAAGCAACAGGAGATGAACGAGGCGGTTATGCAATGCGCGCGGCCGGCATGGACATTTTAGATAATCGCCACACTCGATTGGTGGAGGCCTCGTCTAATTTTGAGTAATTTCGCACGGTAATGACTCAATGAGTTGAAGCTCCGCCTCACGCGGACCATATCTCTCATTCTCTTTCCATAGCGAGCCCTTGGGGTTTCATTCCAACGGCCCGCTATACTTGTGATGGTCTTAGCTTCCAATCCTGCCACCGTCGTTTTTCGTCACGACAATCAACGCTGACCGGGGCCGACCGCCGTTTGGACCGTCCGGCCAAGAACTGAATTGCGTCGGGTTGTTCGGGTCACTCGGCTGATCATCCGGACGCTCCCCTGGATGCTGAATCCCGACAAACATCGTCCGTTGATCCGGCGTCATGAATAGACCGGTAATTTCGCACTGATTCGGGCCTACCAAGATCCGCCGGGTCTCTCTCGTCTTGGGATGCACCGCCAGCATTTGGTTGTTGCCAAAACCAGCATAGGCACCCGCGTTAATGGTGGAGGTCGACACATCGGTTTGAATCCAGATCAGCCCTCCCCGATCGATGTAGATGCCATCCGGTGACCCGTACGAGTCTCCCACAATCGTCGAGCCATGGGCCGGATTCACCGGATCGCCACAGAGCGCAAAGATATCCCAGCTGAAAGTTGCCTCAGTCCAATCCTGGTGATGGCGCCAACGGATAATGTGGCCATACGTGTTGTTCACGCGTGGATTGGCCGGATCCACAGACGGACGGGCGGAACCGGCAGCCGTTGAGCCGTCCATGTTATTCACCGAGGGTGGAGTCGTCCCGCGCCGGCTGTTGTTCGTCAGCGTTGCCAACGCGGTCAGATGCTTTGGGAACGTATCGATCCACTCAGGCCGATCCATCATGGTCGCCCCCACGGCATCGGCAGCTCCGCGCGTGTTGATGAGAATGTCGTTAAGCGACCACCCAGGTAAACTGGGATTGTCCGGTGCCAGAGGCAGCCATTGACCAGTACCATCAGCATGGAACTTGGCGACGTAGAGGATGCCGTCATCCAAGGGATTAATGCCTTGTGCGCGCGCCTGTCTCCACGGCAAGTTCGACACATAGCGGTAGATGTATTCGTTCCGTTCGTCGTCTCCCAGATAGACGACGACTCGACCATTCTTGGCCTCCTGCACCTTTGCCCCTTCATGCTTCATACGTCCTAAGGCCGTGCGTTTCACCGGAGGCGAAGAAGGCATCAACGGATCAATCTCGACGACCCAACCAAACCGATTCGGTTCATTAGGTTCATCATCCACACGAAACCGTTTGTCAGTCATGTGCCATAGATAGCCGAACCCCTCCGCCGTAATCCCGTACCGCTTCTCCAGATCGGTTTGCGTCCCATTCTTCATGAAATAACCGTTGAAGTTCTCCTCGCAGGCGAGGTAGGTACCCCAAGGTGTGACACCCATAGCACAGTTGTTAAGCGTACCCAGTACACGCGTGCCGGTCGGGTCGTCACTGGTCACTAGCCGGAGATCACCCGCCGCGGGTCCACCAATGTCGATCGGAGTCAAACCCGTAATCCGACGAGCAAACCGAGACTGACGCACAACCTCCCACTTGGCTCGACGGCGTCGCGTGTCAAAGTGAAAACCTCCCTGCATAATAATTTCGATGATCGAGACGCCATGAGCATTCAACGATTTGTTGGTCTTCTCCTGCGACCAGTTATTCACTCCGTCAGGGAACAGCAATCCATCGTCAGTGTATTCATTGTTCTGAACGATCAACCCGTGCCGGGATCCAACGATCGGGAAATAGGCAAGACCATCATTGTGCATGCCCCACTGGCGCGCCTGATCATCGGCGGTGTTGCTCGCATCTTGTTTGAATAAGGGGCCGTTCGAGACGGGATCGCCCCACGCGACCAACACCTCGGCCGTATATCCCTTCGGCACCATAACCTCATCGATAGTAGAGATGGGCACAGCTTCGAACCCGAGCCTGAACGTGCGGCCCCGATGTCCTTCTCCCCCCATTTCAGTGTCTGCTGCGTCCTCGTTCGCTTGAGCTCCTGCTGGTACAGCCCTCACGAGCGCTTCAGCTCCGCCGAGTGACATCATCGCTGCCGTCGCCAAACCGCCGGCCAGGAAGCTGCGTCGGGATAACCGCGTGTGCACAATGTCCTGTAAATGTTCATTGCCGGAAGGATTATTCTGACTCTCATCATCAGTGATCGACATAGCTTCTCCTCCTCCCATGGTCCGAATAGATGGATCGTTACCCCCTTGGTGTCAGAACTCTCTAGGCCGGGACACTTTCTCACCCAATCGTTACCGATCGATGAAAGTCTGGTAACGGATTCGTTAATTGTTGCCGAACCGAGTCGAATCCTCGGGAGGAGCAGGTTGACCTGTCGAGCGGAGAGGTGTGAAACTTGTTAGAGTAGTTGCGTGGTAAGGGATATCGTCATGCAGGAACCTGTGGCTATCACCAAAGGCACCTGTTTTGCTCTGTTTGCGTACGATATCGGCCTCTCCATCAATCTGACTGATGCAGAGCGACGGGTCATCGCTGAAACAGAACGAGGGCGCTTACGGCATAAGGCCAGAGCGCCTCAATATTTCGAGTATCGACCGGCTCCCTTGCGGCTGGTTCAAGAAGGAAGCGTCTTCGAGCTCAGCCAGTATCAAGCCAGCCCAACAGTCGAGGTCATGGTGTACGATTTCGGAGCGGTCACCATTACCTATCGCTTTCCCCTTGATGGTCCCTATGCTCGGTTATTGGATCTGAGCGAGTCGCTCTACGAAAACGACCGACTCTTGACCGAGTCGCGCACCCGTGTGGAGCAGTTGGTCCACGCCCTTGGCACAGCCATCGAGCGGCCGGCCATTGCGGATGACGTAGAGGACTACATTATCTTCTCGATCGAGTCCGCTGTCCCGGAGACCCTTCCGTCGTGGAAAAGTAATGAGACCGATCTGGCTCAGATTCTACGGGCTGAACGGACACCATTCTCTGAACAGGAAATTGCCGATGCCGTCTCCTGCCGGATTTCGTTTGGGCAGGAGGATGCAGCGATCATCGACTGGCATTCCGCCGTGCTCTTCGGAAAAGAGATGGACGACGTCCGCGCGGTGTTGGAGTTCGCCAACGTTGAGCTGCTGGAGATGCGGATCTTGGATGAACAACTCGATCGAGCGTTGGACGAGAGCTATGAATCCTTATCCCGAACACCACGACTCTTATCGTTACCCGGCTCTCACGAAAAAGACGTGACCCACATTGCCCAGCTGCAGGTCGACAGTGCCTTGCTCTTCGAGCGCGTCACCAATACGCTCAAGCTCCTGGGCGACCAATACCTCGCGCGCGTGTATCGTCTGGTCTCGCAGCGCTTCCATCTGGAAGCATGGGACGCGAGCATTCTTCGCAAACTCCAGACCTTAGAAAGCATCTACAGCAAGATGTCGGACCGAGCCGGAACCAGGCGTATGGAGGTGCTTGAGTGGATCATCATCATTTTGATTGCCCTTTCTATTATCCTCTCCTTGCTCCCACTCGGGGCAGGCCATTAAATAGTGATGAGTCCGCCCAGCTGGTTGGCGACTTTGTCTTACTACAGATCAACACTCTGGAGTCACTTGAGGGCCCGAAACCTCTCCCTTACTGAGGAAGATGAACAGGCCTACGCCACTTCACTCATTGCTCCGATGCTCTTACACACTCTGTCTCTTTCTGACCCCGATAGAGGCTCCAATCGTCGCTACAGCGAGCCCTCCATCGGAGATCGCGATTTGGTTTGAAGCTGATCAGGCTGTCGCTTCCAGCCAACTGAGTGGGCGGAGAGAAATCCCGCTGAGCACACAGGAGACCGTCATCAGCTCCGGGACAAATGGTATCAACGCCATCGTGGTGACGTCTCGCCGACTCTTAGGGTTTTCAAGCCGTGCCCTCACTTGGACCAAAATTGAGCTAGACGTCAATGAACAGGTCTTGGAGCGTCAAATTCTGCCGACGTTTAGCTTTATCAGGACGGATCGGCATCTGTACGGATTTCGCGGGGCCAACGGCCTCTGGCTTGAAGAGGCTTTGGGTGTGCGCGAGAAGGTTCGGCGTCTGTATAGCAACGACTATGGAGCGGTCTTTATCACCACTGAGCGACTGGTCGGATTCGCACCACTCCTCGGCAGTTTCGCCTCAAAGCCGTTAGATGTCCACGAACAGATTGTGGGAGTCGATAACGAACAAGGGCTCATCCTCGTTTCCACCAACAAACGCACGTTGGTCTTTGGTAGCCGCCTGAGTGGGTGGGAGGAGTTCGAGTAAACGGCCCCACGGTCCTCAGATGCTTCTTTCGCACGATCCGCCAATCATTATGCTACCCCTCACGGTACTAAGATGGGCAGTGATCACGGTTCACCTACGTCGACGATCACGACATGTGCCGTAACGGCATATCACATACACTCTCTGCGTAACATCGACGCATCGCTCGAATCGGAGAAAGCACTCGAAAAACATAAGCGATGTAATCGCTAGGCAAGTTAACCTGGAATTTACGGCTCCGCCACCCTCTTGTAACAGATCGATCATATCCTCTCTTAAGAATCTACTGCCGACTATCTCTATGCTCTGCCCGCACGCCAAGAATAATAGGACGTCCGGCTGCGAGCTAGGCGAAGACGAAAGGAGCGTCTCATATGGATCATGATGGCTTCCTGAAAAGACTTACGTTGTTCATCGTTATGCGTTTGCTCGGCATCAAAGATCTTTATGGGCAACTTTCGCAAAGCCCATATCCGGCAAATCAGCCAGGAGGGGTCTCGATACTCAGAGCTCATCTTGATGGTGCGAGGCAGAATGCGGATGACTCATTCCCGACCAACTATACCGGCAATCCTGACAACGCCCTTTACCTCTCACGACCATCCCACCGTTTTTTACACACAATTCCCACAATCGTAACGACAAAGAAACAGAGCCGCGATAGAATCGAGTACGTGCAAGCGAAGAAGATGCTACGAAGTCCAATGAGAAGAAGCACAACATGGAAAGGGGGTGAAGCTCAATGACAACAGGGTTGATTGAAGTGATGCTACTGAGCGCCATTCTGACCGTGACGTATACGATGGTCGCTGCCTGGCGAGAGAAGTAGCTGCAGGCCTTATGACTTCAGAAGGAGGTTATTCAATCATATGCGGCAATGACAAGGCGGAAGCCGGGACAGGGGCAGAAACGCCCACCGGCTTTCGCTCGGAATCCGAACTCTCATTAATCGTTCCTCTCCCCCTCACCTAATCATGTTCCAGCACACCTACAGGTCGTGACCCTGGATCAACGCTCCGCCGCTTCGCGCAGGGGTGAGACGTCTGGCTGATCCAGCTCAGCGTGGGTGCTCTATCGGGCCAGCCTGACTCTGACAAATAGGCCGCAGAGGTTGATCAGGATGAGGGCTAAGCGGACCATGAGAGGTCTCACGTGTGTAGGCCAGACCTGTAGTTCGGCAACCATTGTGACGTACCTCCTTTGCGGTTCAAGACAGTGGAACTTCTGGAACATCTGAAGAAGGATGTACCGCAGCGATGTCACTGCTTCATTGCCGAATCGTTAACACTGCGTGACATAGCACGCCTCGAAAAAGTTTACCGACCTGTAATGGCCCCCTAACACCTACGCAATCTTGCATGAGTAACATGAAGCCACTACACACACTACAAGGAGGATTGTCATGGTAACAGTCGGAAACTTAATGCAGAAGGACATGGTGACGGTGGACGTGGGGACCTCGGTCGTCGAGGCGGCGAAGCTCATGCGAGCCTGCAACGTGGAGAGCGTGCTGGTCTCGTATCAGGGACAGATCATCGGCCTGGTGACCGAATCGGATATCGTCAAGAAGTTCGTGGGCGCGGAGAAAGCCGTCTATTTCGTGTCCGTAGAAGACATCATGAGCAGCCCAGTCCCAGGCATTGAAGAGCGGCGACCCTTGACGGAGGCCGCAGACCTGATGGACAAGCATCACACGCTCCATCTCGGCGTGACCAAAGGTGGGTCGCTGGTCGGAATGGTGTCGGTCCGCGACTTTCTCCGCCCGGTATCCATCGACGAATTCTAATCCCTCCTGGTTGTTCGATCCACATCCCTCCATCCCTTGTTCATCCCGAACCCCATGGGCCTCCGCCCATGCCTTCCCGTTCATTCAGCACGGGTTGCAATCCCCACCTCCCTGCGGTTAGAGATAGAATCTCACCCTCACTCCTGTAGGTCCTAGGATGACTCGACCCCATAAGGCATCCTCCCAGCGCTCTTCCACGATCTCCGCCCATCTGGAGCGAGAGCTCAAGTTGAGCATTGGTGATGCGTTTCGGTTGCCTCGGCTGCCTGGCACTCCGCTCCCTCGTCGATTGCTGATCTCCACCTATTACGACACGGCTGCCTATGATTTGGCCCATGCCCAGATTACCCTGCGCCATCGCATCGTGCGGGGGAAGAAGACCTGGCAGCTGAAAATTCCATTGAACCATGATCGACAGGAGGTCGAGGCGCCCGCCGAGCAGACCGACCTGCCGGCGTCGTTACGTCGCCTGCTCGTGCTGCATCTCAGACATCGGAAACTTGCCCCGGTCGTCACATTGCGGGTGTGGCGAACCGGCCTGCTGATTCGTCATGGTCACGTTCCGCTCGCGGAGATCGCCCTCGACAACGTGTCGGTTGTACAGAACGGCATGACCATTCAACGATTTCGTGAGCTCGAGATTGAACTGCAACAGAGCGATAACGACATCCTGTGTACCCTCGAGCGACAGATGCGCGACGCCGGGGCGTCAGACCATGACGGAAGGCCCAAGTTCTTTCGGGCCCTCTCGCTCGAACCTCCTGCCCCCCTACCTCAACCTGATCGGAAGGCCTCGGTGGGTGCGCATCTGCAGTGGGCGTTCGCCCGGCACGTCAGGTGGCTCCTCGCTCATGATCCCGGCACAAGACTCGGAACTGAGAGCGAGAGTTTGCATCAGATGCGGGTCGCGGTACGGCGAGCCCGCGCCGTGCTTCGTACCGCGCGACCGGTTTTGCTCCCGGCATGGGTCACAGCATTGGACCACGAGCTTGATTGGCTCGGCGAGGTGTTGGGGCTTGCTCGCGATCTCGATGTCCAGATCGCCTATTTTCTGGATGAATCGTCCGGAGTGGACGCGCGAGAACGTACACTCTTGGAGCCGTTCATCTCCCACCTGCGAGCACAACGGAACGCCGTGCAGCAAGTGGTGCTGAGCGCTCTCACCAGCACTCGCTATCTGGAATTGATCAGACGGCTTCAGCAAGCCGCCCAAGATCCTTCCGTTATCGAGTCACCGTTGACGGTGCCTCAACTCGCCAGACAGGCGTTTAAGAAACTGCGCAAGGCGTTCAGGCGCCTGCGACCGTCCCCCTCGGATGCTGCCCTGCACCACATCCGGATCAAGACCAAGCGTGCACGCTATGCCGCCGAATTGGCGAAGGGGTCGGTGGGTAAACCCGCAATGCGTTTCATCAAGGCGGCTCGGGCCGTTCAAGATCTGCTGGGGGCCCACCAGGATGCCATCCAAGCGGAACGTCAGCTCCGACAGTTCTTCAAAGACTCACCTAGCCCTCGCACTGGGTTTGTGGCCGGACGGATGGTTGAACGGCAGCACCAACGACGCCAGATCGTCCGAAAGACTATGACTCCGCTCTTGAAGACGTTGCTGAAACGAGGCAAGACGGTCTGGGGGTGAACGAGGTCAAGGCACCGGCACACGTATCGGTGTACAGGCCATGATAAACCCGCGATCGGCACTCAACCGGCAGCCTCCTTACGAATCCTCACGCCTTTTGGCATGGGCCCGCTTACCGAAGGCCCGCAACTGCATCGGCTGCAGCCACCAGACGAGCCGCGCCTGGCCCACATTGACACGACCTTCCGATTCGACGCGCGCAGCCCCTGCCTTCTTTAGTGGAAAGGTCGAAAGGGTTTTGCCACAGAGCAACAGACTCACGATTTCACCGAGCTGAGGCTCATGCCCCACACAGATCACGACCGCATCGGACGGGAGCGTGCGCAGAAATGTCACAACTTGTTCTGGCTTCGCTCCGACCGCCAACTCCTCTCGCGTCTCGATCTTGAGCGTCGGACCGATGACCGCCCGTAGCAACCTCGCCGTATCGTACGCCCGCACGAACGGGCTTGTGACTAGATGGGTCGGCCGACAGTCAAGTGCCGCCAATCCTTTGGCCATCTGTCGAATACGTCTTTTCCCTTTCTCAGTCAGGGGGCGATTCTCCTCTTCACCTTCCCATTCATCAGGCTCGACAGCAATCCCGTGGCGAACGAATATACAGTCCATCACCCTTCCTCCACATCCTGTGCCACGAGCCTACCACAGAGGGGCCATAGAGTTAACACAGGTTTTACCTGCCCGTGACCGAGCCGGAACGATAGTCGTATACCTTGATGTGTAGCTAAAACAAGGAGAAAAGACCCCATGCCAGCACTCGAAGCAGGTCATCTGTTTGACGGTGAAGTTCTGAGAAAACGGCTCTCTCATTTCGATCTGTTAGAGGTCTGGAATCGGGGCATCAAGGGGGTGCTCAGTCTGGTGATTCTGACACTGCTGGCAGCTCTTGCCGGTGGCGCAGTGAAGACGTTTTTGGAAATTCGATTCCTGATAGATCATTCAGCCGAAGTTGTCTTACGCCAGGTCATCGTTAACACCCTCATGCTGCTGGCCCTCGTCGAGGTCTTTAAGACCACCGTCACCTACTTCCGGGAGGGCCGTGTAAAGGTAACGTTCATCGTGGATACGATCCTGGTCGTCATGCTGACCGAGGTGATCTCTCAATGGTTCAAAGGAGGGGACTGGCAACCACTCGCGGTCCTCTGCGGGGTTCTGCTGATTCTCGGCATTGTTCGGGTCATGGCCGTTCGGTGGAGTCCGACGCTAAGAACTGGGGCTCGCGATGTTTGCGCGTCGCATCTCTAACACGAGGGAGGCACAATGAATCAACAACCTGCGAAGAAACTACTGGCCATCGTTCACGAGCGGAAATGCATTCCGCTTGAAGAACTCTTGCTCCATTTTCCTGAGCTGACCTGGAATCAGGTGTTTTCACTCGTGGATGATCTCAGTCGTCGCACGTTGATTTGTTTGCGACGACGAGGATTTGAGTACGAGTTGCAAGCGGTCCTCTGACTCATCAAGCGGCACGCTGCCCTTTGGAGGTTGCCGCTAAAAAGTGGAATGACCGTGAGCGAAATGAGAAGGCCTTGGGCAAGATACGACTTTCGTATCTGAACGTCGAAGAACCCAAGAACTGAAGAACCCTACTTCACTTTCGACAACTCGGCGGGAATTCGGATCTCTTGTCCGTCTTGCAGATTGACGACGAACACTGACGTCGCATTGGGATCGAACTGTTCATAGGCGAAGATGGAGGTGAAGCGGGATCGATAGGCTGGACCGTTGCCCTCGTTCTTTCGTCCCCGTTCAGCCTTACCGATATCGATGGGCTTCACCCGCTTCGAACCTTGGTGGAGTTCGATCAGCGCCCCTTCGGCGAAATATTCATCGTCGCCGCACAGCTGCACTTCCATCTCCATGTTCGGCATATCCATCACTTTTTGAATAAACTCTTCCGGCATGCGCACATCCGTCTTTCGTTTCTTTGACTCTGCCGCCTCCTGTCGACCAAAAGCTTCCAGTCTGTAGTGCTTGGTGCGTAGAATTGCGCTCGCCCCGCATGGCTCCTTTTCAGGATCGGCGCCGACGCGACTTTCTAACGAGGCTTGTTGCAGGACCTTCCTCACATCTTCAGGAGAATTCGCCTTTTCCATCGGCACTCGACCGGTTTCGAGCGCCTTCCGCGCATCCTCTAACGACAGGTTCACCTCGATCGCCAAAACAGGATGGCTCCCGATCGACAGACCTACCATCATTCCGAGTACCAGCCCAATATGCGTACGACCCGCCATACGTTCCCTCTCTTGCGCAGCCATGTGGGCATTTTTATTGAAACAGCCAGACGAGATAGTTCTCGGCATTGTAGGGAAACCGACCAACCTTTGCAATCACACCGCAAAGCGATTCCAGTTCGCATAGGGCTTGCGTTGGTACAAGTCGTCGACAGGTACGGAAACGGGATAGCCGGCCGATCGAAGGAGACGATCGACGAGTTTCATCGGGAGTCCCACTACGGTTGTGTAGTCGCCATCAACACGATTCACCAAGTCCCCACCAACCCCTTGTATCGCATAGGCCCCGGCTTTCCCCAACGACTCTCGCGATACGAGATATCGGTCGTAAAGGTCCAACAGATCTGATTTCATTTCTACGTGTGCGGTATCGATGTCAACGAATTCGGTGCCCCGATCACGGTGGCATAGCGCAACCGCCGTGTGAACCAGATGGGACCGGCCGGCCAAGCGCATGAGCATAGTACGTGCATCCGATAAATCGGCTGGTTTTCCCAGGAGCTGCCCATCAAGTTCGATCACCGTGTCGCTTCCCAACACCAAGGCATTCGGCTGTTGATCAGCGACAGCTCGCGCCTTCTCAAGAGCGAATCGCGTGACTTGCTCAACGGGTGATAGCCCGGACGTCGGGTGCTCTCGGACATTGGGCGAAATGACCTGGAATGACAAACCCAACAATGCCAGCAGTTCTTGGCGACGCGGTGAACTTGAAGCCAGGACTAACTGCATCGGGAGACCAAGAGGCCTCGGTCATCAATCGCATCAGGGTAGGGGACGTCTTCCCGATCCTGCTCTGTGACCCGTCGTTGGAGGTCAATGAGCACCTGTTTCAGCTCATCGACCGAAGAGACGCGCACCATTTGTGCGCGCAGTGATGCGGCATGTGGAAATCCCTTGCAATACCAGCCCAAATGCTTCCGCATCCGATAGAACTGTTTCTGACCGAAGAGCTCCTGGAACTGTTGCGCATGGTCCATCAGAATCGCGAAGCGCTCTTCCCGTGGCATCACGGCGGCAAGATCTGTGCTGTCTCCCATCCCGATCGGTCCAGGCACGAGTTTCCGGACCCGCTCATTGGAGCGAAAGAACCACGGTGCACCTAGAGCGCCGCGCCCCACTAACACTCCATCCACTCCCGTCTCACGAACCCGCGCCACGATGTCCCATGGGCTTTGAATATCACCGTTCCCTAACAATAACGTCCCAGATCCCTTAACCAAGGCGGCGGCTCGCGCGATGGCCGACCAGTCTGCCGCTCCTCGATACATCTGCTTGAGCGTCCGTCCATGAAGGGAGATGACGGTCGGCTGTTCTCGTAAGATCGTTTCCATCCACGTTTCGACTATCACCTCGTCGTAACCGATTCTGGTTTTTACGGACAGCGGCAACGTGCGACGCTGTGTGGGGCTGATGCTTCCTCGCCGCTGATTCAATCGATGGAATGCCTCAATTCTGGCCTGCTTAAACCCGGCTTGCTCGAGTGTGTATCCGTTGGACCAATCATCAATCCCTTGCCTGGCCGCCTGTATGATGGCGCGAGCCAGTGCTGGAGTGCGAATCAATCCGGCCCCTGACCCTGAGGCAGCAACGCTCTTCGATGGACAACCCATGTTGACGTCAAGTCCATCAAATCCCAGCTCACAGACGGCATGGGCAGCCTGGTAGAACAAATCTGGATCCTTTCCATACAGCTGAGCAATAATGGGACGCTCGATGTCGCTGTAGATAAGGGTCTCCAGATGGACCTCTGGTCCACGACAGACGTCATGCACATGGGTAAATTCCGTAAACGTGATATCCGGCTTCCCTCGACGGGCGACCACTGATCGGAAGCACGCATCCGTGACACCATCCATCGGCGACAAACCGATGATCGGACGTGGAAGATTGGACCAGAAACTCATCGCATCAGACCTCGGCTTGAACGGTCGGCTCGCTGATTAGTTGATAGGCGCGGCGAAGCTCACTGGCTTCTCGAGCGACTATGTCCTGTAGGTCAGGTGCGATCTCGCATACGAATTCCACAAACCGCTCGACTTTGAGCAAAAAGAAGTCATACGATGCCGACGAACATCGTGGTTCGCGAAACCAGAACGGCACGAATCCCTCGAGCGACAGTCCTCGTGCCCTGAGTTGACGACAGGATTCGACGAACATATCCTTCAAGTCTCCTCCCCAGTGAAGAATCTCATGCGGAAGATATCTGGTTCGATAACGGTCCACCTCCTCGGCATACGCTGAAGCTGCTTCCCATTCAGGCCCAACTGGTTCAGCCTGGCCTGTTAGCACACGGACATAGCGATCATAGGCCTCCTGCAGAACCTGCGTGGTCGTCGTTGCACACTGCTCCTCGGGAGATGCCAAATCTTCAGGGCCGCCCGGGAGGCCATGGCTCATCGGGATTCGAGGAAAGGCCGACGTGTAGCGTCGTGAGAACCGAGCGAACTCCTCCACGATCAGTTCAGCTGGTTTCATATCCACTTCTAACGCAAGACCTTTCAGGTTGGTGAGACGCGGATGGCTCAATATCTGATCGAGCATTTCGAACAACACCGCCGGAATGGGGGCCTCGTGTGCATCGATCCATGCGGGCAGTACCGCCTCGTTCGGATGGCCTGTCGACATTGAAACAGGACTTCCGCCTGCATCATGAACATCAAGACCTGCGACGTGAATTTCTACCACACGTTCCAGAGGAAATTCGTCGAGAAAGGCACTCACAAATTGCGCGCGCGACTGCGTCCGCCGTGCCCACGAATAGCGGAAAATGGTCCAAAGGTGACCGACATCCAAGACCAGCCCGCAAGGCGACTGGTCACAGACGATTCGAAAAAATCTTGGGAGCGACAGAGTCCCGGCGACAAAGTAGGTCAGCGGAGGCATTTCGAGCAGCAACAACGGGGTATTTCCATTCGCCAGTCGACACTGTTGATCGAGCAGACGTTGGATCTGCCTGATATTTTCGCTCACCAGGTCTGCGCTTGATCGGGTATAGAGGGGTGGCAGATAGGTCCCAAAGTAATGGCCAGCGAGAAACTTCGTCGCACATTCGTGATTCAACCAAGCACTCTGCAATACAAGCAGATGTTCGACCGTTTCATGGAAGGCGTGCTGAAAAGTGCCCATTTCCGCCACCCCAGGTTGGGTGACCCACAACCCCTCACCGTGATAGGCTGTCAGCCCGTTGCCGACGTCCTTCTTGACAGTTTCCAAGGCCATCGTGGTCGTACGGAACACTTCAAGATAGCTAGGCGGAACACCACGTTCCTGAAGACTTCGCCGTACGCTCGCAACGGGAGGAGAATGGACATCTACGGAAAGACCCAGCCCATGCATCGGAATGGCCTCGAGTCGGCGCATGAATTCATGATGGTACGACCCTCGATCCATCACTGTTCTCCTCCTATCGGCGGTCGAGATATGCATCTAGTGTATGACTTCAAACCATTGAATGACAAGGCTTTCACCCCTTCAGGGCTGCACAAGACCTTCTGCTATACTTGGCATACGTTGCGGCGGCCAGGTGAAGGACTTGCCCAAAAAAGACGACCTGGCTGAGGGCATGTTGGATAAGAATGATCAGCGGCTGAACGGGGCGGATCCCCAGACTACTCTGGTTGGACACATGATGACACCCGGCGTCGTGCAGATTCCTGGAGATGTCTCCGTCACCGAGGCTGCCTCGCTGTTGGAACGTGAACGGATGCCCTGCCTCCTCGTCAAGGACTCGGAATCTCGTTTTGGACTCATGACACCGACCGACATCGTCAAGAAAGTTGTCGCGCAGGGCCTTGAGCCTGATGAGATTGAGGTTCGGACAATCATGTCCCGACCGGTCCAATTTATCGAATACGATCGGGCCATAGAAGACGCGTCGACTCTCATGATGTCAACCGGGATACCGATCCTGATCGTCACCAAACAGGATCAACCGGTCGGAGTGCTGACCGCACGAGACCTCGTGCTGTTGCCGAAGTGGTGTGTGACGAATATGGCGGCGACCATCAGCATTCTCGATGGAGGGACGGGGAGTACGGCCTATCAGGTGACCATCACTCGACTCAGCCATGCTGGTGCGTCGGTGACCTCTCCCGCTCTCCTCCTTTCAGGAACAAAAGTCCTCCTGAGTTTTTCCCTCTCTGAAGCTTTAAGTCCGCTGACGATCCGAGGAACGGTCCTCAACAATGCTCAGATCGAACAGGTCTCCGGCGCGATTCGTTCCCCTACCTCATCGGGTATCGAGGTTCAATTCACCGAGCTCTCTCCTGCCGATCAGTCCAGAATCAAAGCATGGGTGCTGGCGAATCTCCCCAAGTCGTTTGACGTGTCATAGACCGGTCCAGATCTCGTGATTCTTTGACCAACCTCTGATCCACTGGTACAATTTCCAAACTCACCACGAGGATGGCTATGACTACCACCGGCAAATCGCCGCAGAATCGATCACGTCCGGTCTTGTCGCGGGAAGAGATTCTTCATCAAATCAGCACACTCTTGGATAGTCCGGAGGATGACTTGCATGCGGGACTCATGCGAGAACTTCTCACGGGACTGTTAAAGCTCAACGACACACACCTCGACCTCCTTGATATCAAGATTGTTAATCGTGCCGTTAAAGAGTTGCGCCATGCGTTCGGCGTATTTCATGGCTATCGTAATCGTCAGAAGGTCAGTATCTTCGGCTCGGCGCGGACCCCATC
>BQXA01000035.1:0-28771 GCA_036984345.1 Nitrospira sp.
GCAAGGGAAGAGCGTATTGCTTCTGGACGACATGATTGATACGGCGGGCACGATTGTTCAAGGTGCCCAGGCCTGCCTCGACCATGGAGCCAGAGAGGTGATCACAGCTTGCACCCATGCGGTCCTCTCTGGTCCGGCGCTGGATCGCTTGCAAGCCTCGAGTCTTTCCCAAGTGGTGATTACCAACACCATCCCCTTGCGCGGGAAAGAGCTGGTCTGTCCGAAGTTGCATCAATTGTCTGTCGCGCCGCTGTTGGGAGAAGCCATCAGGCGCATCCATGAAGATGAGTCGGTGAGTTCACTATTTGCCTAGGTCTGTCCGAGGCGCGTATCGCGTCAGCAGTCGAGGAGACGGAGGAATATCATGAAATTCGATTTGACAGTAGCCATGAGAGAGCGAGCAGGGAAGGGAGCTGCGCGGTCGATGCGTCGGGCTGGGAAAATACCGGCGGTGCTGTACGGCCAAGGAGATTGTCTTTTGCTGACCGCGAACCCGGATGAATTGACAAAAATCCTAAAGTCTCACGCAGGCAGCACCGCATTGATTTCACTCACCGTGAACGGCGCCAAGTCCGGCCAGAATCGTACGGCTCTCTTGCGTGACTATCAAGTGGATCCGGTAACCGGGGCCGTGTTGCATGCGGACTTTTTTGAAATTTCCATGACGAAGCCGATTCGTGTAAAGGTCCCGATCAAAGTGACTGGTTCCGTTCCAGCGGGCGTGAAGGAAGGCGGTGTGCTCCACCACAACATGCGCGATATGCATATCGAATGTCTTCCTGCCGCCCTGCCAGACCATGTCGAAGTTGATGCCTCTGCATTGACCATCGGTACCGGTATCCATGTGAAAGAAATGGGGGCGCTTGAAGGAGTGCGGTTTTTGGATGAGCCTGACCAAATGGTCGTGAGTGTGGCCGCGCCAATGACAGATGCCAAACTCGAAGCCTTGCTCTCAGGCACCCCTGGAGCGGCAGGGGAGCCCGAAGTTGTGGCAAAGGGCAAGGAAGCGGGTGCTGGAGCTGAAGGGGCGGATGCAGCCAAAGCCGGGGCGGCCGCTAAAGCTGGTGCCGCAACACCTGCCGGTGATGCGAAGGGCGGTGACAAGAAAGAAGCTGAAAAGAAGAAGTAGCCTTGCATCTTCTGGTTGGGCTGGGCAATCCCGGGAAAACATACGCCCAGACACGTCACAATGCCGGTATGTGGGTCATCGAACGAGCTGCCTCTCGATGGTCCATTCAACTCTCGCGTCGTGGTTCTGGCCTACGAGGGTCTGGACGACTTGGAGGTGAGCTGGTCGAGCTGGCCGGGCTGCTCGATTGGATGAATGTGACCGGCCCTCCGTTGAAAGGCCTCCTACGGCAATTCGCACTCTCCCCTGGTGAACTCATTGTTGTGCATGACGACCTAGATTTGGAGCCGGGGCGGCTCCGTATCAAACTCGCCGGTGGCCATGGCGGTCATAACGGAATCAAGTCCATCATTGAAGCTCTCGGGACCCCACAATTCGTGCGGGTGAAGATCGGGATCGGACGGCCTGCTCTCGGTCAGAATTCCGCCGACTTTGTCTTACAACCTGTGACGAAGGACGAGATGACCGTCATTGATCCTTGTCTGGAGCGAGCCGTTGATGCCCTGGAAAGCTTGATCCATCGCGGACCAGATGCAACCATGAATCAGTTTAATGTCAGAGAAAAGGTGGTTGACGAAAGAGAGGATAGAAAGTAATGGGATTGTGTTGCGGCATGATCGGTCTCCCGAACGTTGGCAAGACGACCGTGTTCAATGCATTGACCGGCGGAGGTGCCCTAGCGGCCAACTATCCATTCGCCACCGTCGATCCAAACACGGGAATTGCGCTGGTGCCCGATCCTCGCCTGGTCAAGCTGACTCAAACCTTTGCTTCAAAAAAGACCACCTACAGTACACTGGAAGTCAGAGACATCGCCGGATTGGTTGAAGGGGCCAGCAAGGGCGAAGGGCTAGGCAATCAATTTCTTGGACACATTCGTGAAGTGGATGCGTTGCTCCATGTGGTTCGGTGCTTCCAAGGCACGGATGTCGTCCATGTGAGTGGAGGAATTGATCCTCTCCGTGACATCGGTGTGATCGAAACGGAGCTCATGTTGTCCGATCTGGAGACGCTCGATCGGCGGAAGCAGAAAACAGAGAAGAAAGTCAGGGCCGGAGATAAGAAGGCCGCGTATGAAGTAGAGTTTCTCACCAAACTCATCGGGTGGCTCGACAAAGGCGAGTGGTTGGGCAATCGGGAATACTCGGCGGAAGAACGGGTGATTCTCACCGAATGTCAGTTGCTCTCGGCCAAGCCGGTCCTCTTTGTTGCCAACGTGTCAGAAGGCAGAAGTGTCGATGATGCCATGGTCCAAACTGTGAACGAATTTGCGGCTAAACGAGGAGCCAGAGTCGTCACCATTTGTGGACAACTTGAAGCGGAGCTGTCGTCGTTGCCGGAGACTGAGCGAGCCGATTTTCTCAAGGAAATGGGGTTGACGGAATCTGGTCTCGTACGACTGACGCGCGAAGCCTATACCTTGCTGGATCTGATTACCTTCTTCACCGCCGGAGAGACCGAGTCGCGTGCCTGGCCGATCCCTAGAGGCACCAAGGCCCCACAAGCGGCAGGGAAAATCCACTCCGATATGGAGCGAGGCTTCATCCGTGCCGAAGTCTATCACTACGACGATTTGCTGGCGTGCGGATCAGAAGCGAAAGTGAAGGAAAAGGGGCTCTTCCGACTCGAAGGCAAAGACTACGTCATCAAGGAAGCGGATATTGTGTACTTTAGGTTTAACGTCTAATCGCTTTTAGTCGATCAAGCGTCACCCATCAATTGATCGATCCACTCTTCCGGTGCTATCTGCTACTGCAAGTGAAGAGCCAACAGGGTCTAGGCGACGGTTGAGTTCTTGCATCAGACCGATGCGAGGGTCAGGTTCATATCGAGGGGGAATTGATCAGCTACGACACGATCCAGTCGATGTCGGGTGATCGCTGGTAGTCGAATGAACTCAACACCAAAGGTATTCTTGTGAACCCAACGGATCTTCCCCAACTCGATGAACAGAGAGGATGTGGGGTCCGGCAAGATGACGCTCAGCTTTACGTAGCTTCCCGTGAGAACGGTCCGTTCACAGGTCACTGAGCAACCGGAAAGGGAAAGGTTGGAGACGACGCCTTCTCCCACAAACGGGGCCCCTCCAAATATCACAGGATATGCCACGGGAAGCCGACGATGGATTCGCCAATTTACGGTTGTGTCTGTCATTCCTAGGCCCTCCGTAGACTCGGAGTCTATACAGGCGGTGGACATGGTGCTATTCCTCATAGGAGGGGCCGCTGGCATACCAACTCCCGGTCACAGAGAGCACTCGCTTGGTTTTGAGCGGGCGTCTTCGTTGCAGCGGGATCAGTTAGGGAATGACGTTCGTTGCATCAGGTGGGGAAGGAGGAACCGTTGAGGGGAGTTCTAATCGTTCCAGGACGTCCTGTTTAAGTTTGGTGGGTTCTTCAATGCGGTTATCGCGCTGGAGCGAATTGACATCTCTGGCCTTTCGCGCGTTCAACTCAATCATATCAGCCCCATCTCGAACGAGATGGGGAGTGAGAAAGACAAGGAGGTTGAGCTTCTCAACTTGACGGTTTTGAGATTTGAAAAACCATCCGAGCCAGGGGATATCACCCAACAGAGGAACTTTTCTCTCACTGAGGGTGATATTGTCACGGACGAGTCCGCCTACCACGAGGGTTTGCTGATCTTGGGCAACAGTAGTTGTCTCCATCGATCGCTTCGTGGTTGTGGGGCCGACTGGGATGCTTGCTGTTCCGGATCCGATGGTTTGCGCCACATTTTCTGCGATTGCCGTGATCTCCTGCTTGATTTCGAGCCGAATGAGATCGTCTTCAAGTACCTGCGGAGTTAACTCTAGCGTCACCCCAACGTCTTTCCGTTCGATGGTTACCAGGGTTCCACCCGTAATGCCTTGGGCTTGCCCGGTTGGAAATGGTCGATTTTCCCCGACAACGATTTTGGCCTTTTGGTTGTCCGCAGCTAACACTTGAGGTGTCGAAAGAATATTTGTGTCCGTGAGGTTCATCAGCAAGTTCATGAAAGCACGAATATTGAGCGTGTTTAGCACGGTGGTTGCGCCACCAGTGGCTCCGCCGGCGGCAATCCCACTGATAGCCTGGGCCACGGTGGCAAGGTCTTCCGGCGCTCGATTAAATCCCCCGATCCCCTGCACGAACCCATCTTTACCTGCCCCGAGAACCTGAACCGGGTCAGTACCGATTTGTCGTAACCGGTCAACTTGGACTTCCAAGATGACGGCCTCCACAAAGACTTGTTTGCGTCGGATGTCTAAATCATGAATCACTGGTCGGAGATGGCTCCAAGCCACCTTGGTCGAGCTAATGATAATCGAATTGGTTGCTTTGTCGGCAAAGACTTGGACTGGTGCCTCGAATTCCGTAAGGGGCCTAATCGGTGGCCTAGTGCCAGGCGTGATCTGGGCCACCGTTTGTGAACGTGCTACCAAATTGGTCAGCACGGCAGCAAGGTCTGTTGCATTAGCATGTTTGAGTTTATAGACAAACACACCACGTTCCGGCGGCAGATCCCCCATCGGTACAACTTGGTAGAGGTTATCTCCTTTGGGGACGACCGCCATCCGAGCCGCTTCCAACGCAGCGACAAACATGTTGAACGCCTGCTCCGAGGAAACCTTACTCGGGGAAAAAACCGAGATCTTTCCGCCTTGCTTCTTAATCGTCTCGTCTAAGACAAAGTTTTTCCCGGTGAGCTCGCTAATAAAGCGAACGAAAACAGGGATCTCCACGTCGTTAAAGTCGAGTGCCACTTTAACTGGCTGGGCGGCCCAGACCTGTGGGAACCCGACAGGAAGTAAGGGGGACACGATGAAAGAGAGGAAGGCTAGCCCAGCTAAGCCCAGCCGAAGCCGACCGTGAGGTCTCGATGACTGCTCAAAGCTCAATGGGTATCGCACAATGGACTTGTAATTCCGTGGTGTTGCTAATCCTTGGATACGTGCATTTGACGGTACCATAGGGAGATCGAAAGACACAACCAGGATAAAGGTTTTTGAAGGAAGTCCGGGAGAATCGGTGTTCCAAAGCTTCGGTTACCGTCATACACGTTCTGGCTGGTGGTCGTGTCCGACCCGTACCCACTTCTCCATCCGAGCTTTAGCTTGGTATACCAGCGGAGGAATTATTTAGCCTAGGAAAAGGGGGAAGGCCGTTAAATACTTCCGCAAAAAGACCGATAGGGAAGGGGGGATGTGAAGAAGAGGTCAGGCGTGGATCACGGGATCGTACACGATAAGATTTGGGTGTTCGCTCAACAATTACTCCACGAGGCGAAAGGCGACCCTGTACGTGCTTTGGGACTCCTCGTACTCGTTTTGGACGGTCCAGAAGTGCTGTCATCAGAGCATGCCTGGCGTCTTGTGACTGAGGTACGCCACGTTCTGCTACCTGAGACCATGGGGGAATCCCCCGTTCCCATTCGGCATCTGGTTGGTCCCGTATCCTGGGAGGGGGAGCAACGGTGCCTCCGTTGCGGGAGAGTCTTAAGCAAGGAAATTCATGGGTCTGCGGCATCACTCTCGTCTGGGTATATATTCGAAATCGGATCACAGATGACATCCGAACAGTGTGAAAACTACCGCGTTTGTAGATAAACAGAGCTGCTCATCGAATTAGATCGCGGTACTACCCTCACCTGTGGAGGTCGATCGGTGCATTGGATTGTCCAAAATTGAGTGTGGGCCGCGCAGTGTTTAGGTGCAGCAGTTGTCCAACGCATTGCTTTATAAGGGTAAAGGATCAGTTCTGCCAGACAGTGTGCGGCACTTTGCTTGCAAGCTTCTTACAAATTTCACTCATTTCAGGCGTCTAGCCTCCATTTATAGATGGAGATTGGGCTCCGGCCTGTCTAGGGCTTCATCTCGTGGATATCTGATAAGGTTGTAACGTGCGTTGGAATAAGAAATCATCTGTAAAATCAGACAAAACACAGACTGTCCGTAGTCAGAAGCGCGGGATAGTTGGCTACAGCAAGAAGAGTGCCCTTCTTGAAGAAGCCATCACCCAGATGAATGCGGGCAAGTATGCGCGTTCCTCTGCAGTCCTCAAAGAGCTGCTCGCCATTGATCCAGGAAATATGGAGGCGAGGAGGCTGTTTGCGACACTCCATCTTCGTCTTGGGAGTCTCATTCCAGCACGACAGGCGTTTGACTCGCTCATCGACGAAGCCTTTCAACGCCAGGATTACTGGCTTGCAGAATCGTTACTTCGTGAGTATCTAACAGCCGCGAAGCGGTGTGTCCCCTATTTGGAAAAACTTGGGCGGATCTACGAGGAGAAAGGCGATACACTGGAGGCCGTTACCGAATACGGCAAAGCTGTCGACATCTTGGTTGAGGATCCTGACACCGAAAATTCTCAGCAGGCATCTCAGCTCTACAAGAAAATTCGCGACCTGGCTCCAGTCAGTCCTGTGGCATTCCGGCTTGCGTCATTTTTTGACGCCCAAACTGGAGATCTACTGGCTCGTCAATCTCCCGCAGACCCTGAATCAACCTCGACTTCGGAAGCTGATTCGACCGCAGCAGTGTCGGCTGATCCAGCTCACGTTGAACCCACAACTAACGTGATGCCATGGGAACTTCCGAACCCTCAGGAAGTAACCGCGCCATCTGGTTCTGCACCACAGCCGTTTCTCCCGGTCGCTTCGGAAGAGGTTGCCTGGGAGGAAAAGCCTTCCACGCAGGGCAAGACAGTGCCTGTGGACACACAGTATTCCCCATCAAGGGAAGAGCAGGCTCGCAATGTACAGAGTGAAATCTCGGAAAAAAGTCACGACGAAGAAGTTGCCACAGTTCTCTCAGAGACAACCATAGGCGGTCATTCCGGATCGGCTGCTCCAGAACATGTGCTATCAGATGTCGCGCAACGGGACTTTATGGGAGAGAGCCCTGTTACGCCGGGAGAAACCGATGAGAGTATATCGAGATGTGATGATCTGGCTGGGAGTCTGGAGCCGGGGAGGCTCTCGGAGGCGACCAGGGAAGAGCATCAGATCGACGTCCCTAATAGATCAGAAACATTGGTACTCGGAGAGGAGAAAATTCCAGCGCCGCCTCCAAGTGATGCGGCAGCCGAGGTTCCTGATACCAACATCTCGGCTTCTCAGGAGATTGAAGAAGGCCCTGAGTTCACATTCTCGGCAGTGGAGTCGCCGACTGTAGAAGCAACCGAGCTTTCGCAATCTGTCGAGACTGACTCTCAAGAGGCCACCGTTGCAAGCCGCCCAGACTCGGATGATTCATCAACGGCAGGACCAGGACGTAGTGAAAGCTCTCAGCCATGGCTGCAACCAGGATTCTCCTGGGAAGCTATGTTTAATAGGGCATGGAATTTCGGGAATCGAGAGTCAGAGAATACTGTTTCACCTGAACAGAGTTCGTCTGAACATAATGGGCCTGCAGCTGAAATTCCGGGAGGTCTTACTGCTCAGGATCCATCGACAGGAAGCCAATCCGAAGAGAATCATGAGACGGGTCCGCCGTTCGCGTTTCAGGATGCAACTTCAACTGGAACACGAATTGCTCCGATGCCATGGGATCAGGTCCAGGAGTCGGTAGTATCAATTCCACCAGCGGAGGTGGACTCTCACATAGAGGACACATCGGGCCTGACTCTCACGCAGTCCGACGACACACACGATATCGATAAGGCGGCCACCGCTGAAGAGTTCGCTGACAATCCCGTCGTACCATCTTCCGCTTCCCATGAGCCAGATCATTTTTCTATCCTCCAAGATTCTGAAACGGTCAAGCAACTCGACTCATCTGGACAAGTAGATCACGATCGTATGGTTGCTGATGTGGGTACATCCCAGAGCTCAATGGAGACTCAGCTTGAGATAGCTTCCCCAGAGGAAGAGTCATTCTCGATCCTGCAAGGTTCTGAAGTGTCTCAACTGCAAGGCTCGTCGTGTTCGCTTGAGGCCGACTCGGCGGTTGTCGGTCTGCAACAGCCTTCCTCATCGATAGAAGAGGAACCAGTCTCGATGGGGGAGGAGCAGCAAGACTCGCCTCCCGTTTCCCTAGTGGTGGAGGAGGAACGATCGGGTTCGGAGGCTCCTGTCGGTGATGCCGCAGAGCCATTGTCGGTCGAAGAACCGCTCGGTGAAGAGCGGACGACATCCCGGGACGAAATACAGCTCGAGCGCGGCGGCTCTGTCGTGCGAATAGAAGAGGAGTGTCCACCGGTAGACCGTGAGCTTCCAGCTCGCGAGGATTCCGTAGAGCCACACTCGCCAGCTCCACAACATTCCCAAGAAGTGATTAGTGAGACGATACATATGGAGCCGAAGCTCCTCCAGCGGGAGGCAGAAGTTCCATCGACTCCGTCTATCGGGCTGGAAACGGGAGAGAGTTCGGCTCTGGACAATCAAGAAGTCACGGAGGAGATCGTTGAGCCTAGAACTTCGATACGTCAGCCGGTGGCTCATCAAGAAGAATGGCAAGACGTAGGAGCATCAATTCGCTTCGTCGAGGAGCCGAAAGCTGCTCCCCTTCCTCCCGTGTTCCCTCTCCCCGCTGAGACACATGAAACAAATCGACCACTTTCTTCTGTTGCTACTGCTGTTGATGTGCTCTTTGAATCGTCCACTGATTCCAAAAAGACCGAGATAAGACAACGTCCAGCAGAGCCGGCATCCAATCGGAAAGTTGGCTCCATTTTCAGTCCAGTCCGTACCGGCCTGGTCGGCTTTGCTCGCGCATGCTTCTCTACGACTCGCTCCATTGTGGCGACCGCGATTGGGTTCATGGTGGTTTCTGCCTTAGTTGTCGCATTGGCCATCGGGGCCATCGCGATGACATGGGTGATTATGGAGGAGCCACCATCCCAAACTTTCCAAAGCTTTACGACCATTCCCCAGCAAACCTTGTTGGACTCCAAGAAAAATGGATATCTGTTCTTGCTCGGACTAGAGGCAGCAGAAGGACAAGATTCGGAACAGGGCAGCGCTGCGCCGAGTTCGTATACGAGCGGTGCGCAGGCCGCGTCGACGTGCTTTGGCAGTCCGGTGGGTACGGGAGAACGGCCGCCTGCATCGGCCGATATTATGAAGAAATGGTTTCGTGGACCAGATCCCATCGGTCAATTCAAATCTCAGCAGGGTACCATCAAAGGATTGGGGAACGAGCATCAGCTCTTGCTTGATCGCTATGGACGGTGGCAAAGACTACCCTTCGAAGACTGGGGGTATGGGAAGCCCGTCAGCTTACCGTGTGGGACGGTGGCCTTTGCACACCAACTCCATGTTGCCGATGGGTTCGGCCAAAACATGGATCAGGGTGTCAGTCGGTTGGAGACGGATATGGAAGCCTGGCGTATCGCGTTAAGCCAGGCGAGAACCCTCCCAATGAAAATGCTGGCCCTGCAGGCGATCAATGACGATATCGCCGTGGCCTCTGGATTGTTGGTTCGGTCGGATTTCGATGGGGCACATCTGGGGCGATTAACAAAGTTACTCCGCCCGCTTGACCAGGGAGAGCTGTCTATCCGCTGGCCCATGCAGAGCGAACTGGTGACGGCATCGAAAACGTATGATGAGCAGCTGAAAACCGCACGAGCGGAAGCCGAAACGACCCCCACGACGGTAGCCTCGCTTCTTCCCTTACCCAAACAGCGCAGGTTGAATGATTATGCAAGGTATTATGAGGCCTCGTACAAGGCTGCCGGCGAAGGGCAATACGGTTCGTTGCCCAAATGGAAGAGCTATATCCAGTTTCCCGCAGCCACGTTCATGGACTACTTCACTAATCCGATCGAAAACATGGTGGGTCTCGAACCACTTCCTCGCTGGGATGAATATAACGGGCTCGTCGTGGATACCGATGCCCATCTCCGGCTGGCAAGTTTACAGGCGTGGCTCCGGCGTGGTCCTGCCGATGGCGATCTTCTTGCCCGCCTCGCCAAAGCTGGACAGAGCTTTTACGACCCCTACACAGGACTGCCGATGTTGGTCAATATGAAAAAAGGCGTCTTGTACAGTGTCGGGCATGACGGGAAGGACCAAGATGGAGATCCTAAGTTGGACGTGGTGGCAGAAATTCCGGTTGGTCATGCCGGTCTCGCTGCAACCAAGTCAGCGGTTCGATCCTCCAGATCCAGGTAGTTTGTCACGTTGTCTGCGATCTCAGTGAAGTGGCTGCACAACCCTCCGCTTGACAGCGCTTCCGGTATTCCACACAATCACCCGCAGTCAGTAGCCGAAGAGGATTCATGGGACATTCCCCAAACCTGTCCACAGGTCACACTCCAGTGGGAAAAGGCAAGACATTCCCAACGGCCATTCCTACCCAGATCATCTCCAACGAGGAATTTGATCCTATTGGTCAGACAAGCCAGCAGAAGGCCGTTGAACAATTAGCCGAGGCGATGGTGGTACAAGCAGCGACACGGCAAGGGGTCTCTCGTCGAGAATTCCTCTGGACGACCGGTTCGATGGCGGCCGGGCTTCTGGCCATGAATGCGCTGTTCGGGCGCTTCTTTACTGTGGACCCGATTGAGCTGTTCGAATCGGCCGCATTTGCCGCACAGCAGGGAGCGCCCTATTTCATCTTCGATGTACAGACCCACTACGTCAGCTCCGGCTATGATCCGTCCGATGCTGAATCCAATCGTAAGGGAGCGGTATCAAAACAGGCATTGCTCTCCCTCAGAAAGCACATTCGAGAGGCAGGACTGAATCCGAAGTTGGCCGGGGATCGAGGCTCCATTGATGACCTCTCGTGGAAGAATTTTCTGAAGGAAGTGTTTTTGGACAGTGAAACCAGCATCGGTTTGATCAGCACCCCGCCGGGGCCGTATCCACAAGAGGCCGTCGTGCCGCCGAAGGAGATGGCGCATATTCGAGATGAGATCAATCGACTGGCTGGGTCGCAGCGAATGCTGGCGCATGGACTCGTCACACCGCAACTTGGCTCGGCTGATCTGGAATTCATGGCGATGCAGGCTGAGATCCTCAAGGTGGATGCCTGGAAGTGTTATACGGGGTCTTGTCCGAAGGGGTTCGATAAAGGCTGGCGCATGGATGATGAGCATGTCGCCTATCCGATGTTGGAGCAGGCTCAAAAGCTCGGGGTCAAACGCGTCTGTATCCACAAAGGCCTCCCGCTTGGCCCCGTACCGGACTACAACCATCCGAGAGATCTCATCAAAGCCGCTAAGGATTTTCCTGAGCTTACCTTTTTGGTGTATCACTCCGGATTTCGTGGAGTGGCCTCAATCGACCAGGTATTTGAAAAAACGGGAGAAATCCCCTGGACCACCGAGTTCTGCCGGATGAAGGAACGGGAACCGGGGATTTCAAACATCTACATGGAGCTGGGATCGACGTTTGCACAATTGGTGACGACCTACCCGCTGATCTGCGCGCACCTGCTGGGACAGATTATGCGTGCGTTCGGGGTCGACCATGTGCTGTGGGGAACGGACTCCATCTGGTATGGCACTCCGCAGTGGCAGATCGAAGCGTTCCGGCGCTTCCACATACCGGACGAGGTGATCGAAACATATCACTATCACCCGCTCGACCGGCGAACCAAGGAACAGGTCTTTGGACTCAATGCGGCCAAAATTTTTGAGATCGATGTGCAGGCGAAGCGGCATGCTGTGCCGGACGATGCGCTGGGCCGGCTAAGGATGACTTACCTGGAGGAGGGACCGGAGCCGAGTCAGCGGGTGTATGGATGGGTGGCGGGGTAAGAATGCGGGTCCTGTCAAAGAGCGTTCCCACCCGTCCTCGCACCCCGCCCGGTGTAGGGACCCCGCTGCGGGCGGGTGGGGCCCTGCTCATTGCCACCCGCATCAAGAGATAAGGAGAGGAAGGGGAAAACAATGAAAAGCGAGATCTTGTATCCCGGGGCGTTTCCGATGGTGCGAGTGGAGCTGGCTGAGGGAGAACATATCAAAGCGGAATCAGGTGCGATGGTGGCCTGTTCTCCGACCATCGATATTGAAAGCAAGATGGAAGGAGGCTTTCTCGGAGCGCTCTCGCGAAAGTTCCTGACTGGAGAAAAATTCTTCTTCCA
Organism: Nitrospira sp.; assembly: GCA_036984345.1. Lineage (GTDB taxonomy): Bacteria > Nitrospirota > Nitrospiria > Nitrospirales > Nitrospiraceae > Nitrospira_D. Next base: position 12,147 of record BQXA01000035.1, read on the forward strand.
GACGTTACGCGCCAGCCGAGGTCCCGGGGAGGCGCTCCTTGCGCCGACCGTGCCGGGTGAAATCGTTATACTGGAGCTTGATGGCGTCAATGAGTATATGGTGCAGAAAGACGGATTCCTGGCCGGTGCGGATGGAATTGCCATAGACAGCCAAATGCAGAGCATGACTCGAGGATTGCTGGGTGGAGAGGGGTTCTTCATCCTCAAGATGAGCGGGAAAGGGATGCTCGTCCTGAACAGTTTCGGCGCTATTCACAAGATCGAGTTGAAGCCTAATCAGGAATATATTGTTGACAATAGTCACCTCGTGGCGTGGTCGACCACAACCACGTATAACATCGAAAAAGCCACCTCCGGTTGGGTCGCTAGCTTCACGTCGGGAGAAGGGTTCGTCTGCCGATTTCGTGGACCGGGTATCGTGTACATCCAAAGCCGGAATCCACGTGGCTTCGGCGCATGGGTCAGGCAATTCATTCCGATCTCCGAATAGCAGGTGCGCAATGCGCCTACGTTATCACCCTCCCAACCCAGTCGCGCCAAGACGCGCTGGTTCCCAAGCTCCGTGTTGGCTTCGAGACCATCCTCAACGGATCTCAGAAAGTATTCCTGGACCATGTCAACTGTGGCATTAAGCATCCGCGTGGGAACACCTCACTGTCAATGAATCAAGCAAGAACCGCGTCATGACCGATTTCCATCCCAACGCCCTCTGTTTTGGAGATGAATTTCCCGCTGGTGGGTCTCCGTGCCTTGTTCACGTTGAAGCACAGGGGCTCACGATTGTCTTTACCGTGGGTGGGAGGCAGCAGCAAGCTGAGGCGGTGCCGTTCTCAAGTGTGACGGTCTCGGCAGGAGGGCTCGATCACGACCAACTTGTCCTACAGTGGGTGGGGTCAGCGGGGCAGCGAACGCTGTATCTCAAAAATCCTGATGTGATTCGCGCGTTTCGACATGCAGCTCCCGATCAATTGACGATGCCGCTTGAACGAGCAGCGAGGCAGGTTCGTCATGTGCGGAGACGACATCGGATGGTCTGGGGGATCGTCGGGGGGAGTCTTCTGGCACTGGTGCTGGGGTTATGGTTTGGAAGCGATCTGCTGGTCGAACTGGCCGTCGATCGCATTCCCATAGAATGGGAGCAGAAGCTGGGCGAATCGGCCTATCGAGACTTTGTGACGCAACACGAGACCGTGAAGGATGGCCCGTCCGTGAACGCCATCACGGAGATGACACAACGCTTGGCTCGCCACGCGCCGAATAATCCCTACACCTTCGAGGTGACGGTGGTGAAGAGCGATGTGGTCAATGCCTTTGCCCTACCTGGCGGGTACATCGTTGTGTTTACCGGCTTGATGAAGAAAGCCACAAGTGCGGAAGAAGTGGCAGGGGTGCTGGCGCACGAGCTGAATCATGTGTTGCAGCGACATGGACTCGAACGGATCGTCAAACAGTTGGGTTTTGTAGCCGTGGTGTCGATCGTGTTGGGGAACTCGCCGGGAGTAGGCGGAGTGATGAAGCAGCTCGGCGTAGAACTGATGACGTTGAAATTCGGTCGTGCACAGGAGACTGAGGCGGATCTGACCGGTCTCCAACTCCTTCATCGCGCCAAGATCGACCCCAACGGGATGATCACGTTCTTCGAACGGCTGGCAGAGAAAGATGGGAGTCGGGTCGAATGGCTCTCCACCCACCCCATGAGCAGCGCCAGAGCCGACCGTCTCAAGGCACAACTCGCGGAGATGCCGAAGCAAGACCCTGAGCCTTTTACTTTCGAATGGACGAAGATTCAAGCGTCGCTAGGCTGAGAGATCGGAGTGGGCCCATGACGCCGTCCCGCCTCATTCGCATCGGGGTTCTTGCCGATACGCATGGTCTGTTCGATCCGACAATCACGAAGCTGTTCAGTCGTGTCGATCACATTATTCACGCCGGGGACATCGGCAAGCGATCCGTCATTGAACAACTGAAGGCCATCGCTCCTGTAACGGCTGTCTCAGGCAATGTCGATGGCTACGAAGAAAGCGGATTGGCAAGAGAGGGGATCATCACACTGAATGGCTTCCGCATCGCAATCCGGCATGTGGTCTTTGAAGGAGGAAAGTTGACCAAAGAGGGAAGAGAGTTTCTAGATCGTACCAGCCCAGACATCTGTGTCTTTGGTCATACACATCAACCTAGGAACGAATGGTTCGGGAACACGTTGCTCTTCAACCCAGGGGCGGCGGGGCCCAAAAGGTTCACGTTACCGAGGATGGTGGGAACGATTACGATCGGCGCAAGACTGTCGACGAAACATGTCAGGCTAGATTCAGGGGACATAACTCGAGGTTTTTGAGTGGAACATGCTGTGCCTGAATCGGTGGTTGTGCTAGTTGAGAACGCTCATGCTGATGAAAGGAGAAGATAATGAACAGATTCGGCCATCGAATTGTTGCCGCGACGGTGTTAGTGAGTCTCATGACCATGAGTACCGCGTGCTATGGTCCATTTAACCTCACGAAGAACGTCCATCACTGGAACAGTAATATCAAGGGGAACGGTCAAATCAACGACAAGTGGATGAAGGAGATCGTCTTCTTTGGGATGTTGATCGTTCCCGCGTACATGTTCTCGGCGCTGCTGGACACGTTTATCTTTAACTCAATGCACTTTTGGACCGGAGAAAGCCCGATCAAAGCTTCTGACACAGGCATTGACGACACAAAGGTGGCCACTGTGGGTGACACCACCATTCGGTGGACTCAGTCCAATGATGGGGCGACCGTGTCGTACGAGCGTGACGGTGTTCTCCTGCGGCGTGCGACGATCGTCAGTCAGGCAACCGGCTATCGTCTGATGGATGACAACGGCAACGTCTTATCCGAGGCAACCTACGATATCGACGGAGGTGTCCAACTCCGAGACGATACCGGCCGGGTGGTGAATCACTGGAGCAAGGACCAACTTCACTCGATGGCGCAACGCTCAGCCGCACTGAGCGATCAGTGAGAATAATCCAGTGAGCGCCTAAGCTCGCTTCTTGAAGGCTTGACCTTGTTTTCGCCGACATGATCCATCAACGGTGGGCTCAAGAAAAAGTTGTTGCGCTCATTTGTGATTTCTCTATAATCATCTCCCTTAATTGTTCGGACCAGGTAGTTAGAGAAACCGAACTTTTTTATCAACATCGGCGATGAATTCGGCTATACTGCGTATCGGTGTTTTGGAGACTAGTGGTGGGTACTTATATTCAATCTAACGGAGGAGGACTTATGTCGAAGAAAGTTCTTGTATTTTCTATCGCCGTCCTGTTCGGCGCCCAAGCGGGTCTGGCCATGGCGTCCAATCCAGACACGGGCCCGGGCTGTGGCTTAGGTAAATTGGCTTGGGGTGAGTACAAGGGCCAGAAGGAAATCGCTCCCCAAGTGCTGCAGGCGACCACGAACGGCACTTTCGGCAGCCAGACGTTCGGCATCAGCTTTGGCACCTCCGGTTGCACGAACGATGGCAAGATCATGAGCGAGCAGAAGACCACGATGTTTGCTTCCTTGAACTTCGACGCGCTTTCTGCGGAGATGGCCCAGGGAAAGGGCGAACACCTGACCTCATTGGCCACTCTGATGGGAATTCCGGCCGAGCGTCACGGAGAGTTCTTTGCCATGACCCAAGAGCGGTACACCACATTGGTTCAGGCTGGGGAAGCTTCTCCGGTCGCCTTGGTGAAGTCCCTCAATGATGCGATTGCAGGCCATCCGGTCCTCGCGCAAGCATCAGTACGCTAAGTTATTCCAAGGGCCCTGGCAGAGATGTCAGGGCCCTTCTTGTCTCTCGTTGACACCGTGGTAGTTCCCCTTCTTGTCCTACTTCTCGTGTGGCTGGTTGTCCCCTCTCTCTCCGGTGCGCAACCCGTAGATGGCGACGCATACCTCGCGCAACTGATCAGTCGGGCCGAGCAGGCGAAACTCGCGGATCAGCGTGAATGGCATCTCTTACTCCACTACCGGAGAGGACTCTTTGGCGGCTACGAGAGCGAGCAGGACGATCCGGGTTTCTTCATGTCTAACAATGGCAAGACGGATCCGGCAGCTGAACTTTCGGCGACGCTCACACAATTCTTCTCTGCTGAATTGGTCGGCCGGTCGAAGCAGCCGGCTCAATGTGCCTTCATCGCCCGATATCACTGGCTCAAGGAGCAACTAGAGTTCGATCCGATGCGTTTGCCGCCACGTGACTGTGAGCGGTTTCATCGGTGGTATGAAGATTTCGAGGTGGAAGCGATTTCTCTGATCTTTCCGTCGGCCTTCCTGAACAATCCAGCCTCGATGTTCGGCCATACGTTGTTTCGTGTCGACCAAAAAGGCCAGACAGACCAGACCAGGATTCTGGCCTATAGCATCAACTTTGCCGCGGACGTCCCCCCCGGCGCCGGTCTGGCGTATCCGATACGAGGAATCTTCGGAAGCTACAAAGGGTATTTCTCGACTATCCCCTACTATCTGAACGTTCAGAAATACCGCGACATCGAAAATCGGGATATCTGGGAATATCGTCTCAACCTCACCAAAACACAACTGCGGCGGTTTCTCATGCATGCGTGGGAGTTGGGAAATGCCTACTTCGACTATTTTTTCTTTAAAGAGAATTGCTCCTATCACATTCTGGCCTTACTCGATTATGCCGATCCCGACTTGCATCTCACAGATGAGTTCATGTTTTGGACCGTTCCGGCCGACACCGTTCGATTAATCGTGTCAAAACCAGATCTGGTCTCCCAGATTACCTATCGTCCTTCTCGTGGCACCGTCATCAAACGGAAACGAGAGTTCTTGTCTGCGGAAGAGCGGGACTTGGCACATCGAATGACACAAGATCAGGCCGAGCTCGACTCCCCATTGTTCACCCGGTTGAGTCTTCCCAGACAAGCGTTTGTCCTAGATCTCGCGTCGGACTATCTGCGCTACCGGATCGATACGACTAGTTCCCCAAAGCCGGAGTGGAAGGAACGGAATCGTGATGTGCTCACGGCTCGGAGTCAACTTCGGATTCCCTCCGAGGAGTTCACGGTACGCCCCTTTGCCAAACAGCCGGAACTTGGTCACAAGATGCACCGAATTGCAATCGGGGGAGGGTGGCGAAACAACGATACCTTCGAAGAGGCGACGTTTCGAGGGGGGTACCATGACCTGCTCGATCCGGAGGTCGGTTACACACCGGATGCGCAGATCGAAATGGCTTCCATTACAGTCAGGCACTACAACCGAACGGATCAAACCAGGGTCGAGCGAGCCACATTGTTGAATCTTCTTTCACTCTCACCCATCGATTCTGTATTTCACGCGCCATCATGGAAGCTGAACGTCGGGATGAACACCATTCGGCATCGCGATTGTCAGCTCTGCAGCAACGGGTTCGTGAACAGCGGAATCGGTGGCGCGAAGGAATTTCGGTTGCTTAAGCGGGAGGTGCTATTTGCATTTGCCGAGGTAGAGGCCAACGTCAGCGGAGCCTACGACGAGATGCATCGTATCGGAGGAGGAGGAACGGTGGGGATGCTGGCTGATATCACAGACCGCTGGAAGATGATGGCGACCGGATCGTATGTAAGATTTCCTCTGGGTGACAAGTCCGATGATTTCCGATGGTATATCGGCTCGCGTTTCACAATAGCTCAGAATTGGGCAGTGAGACTGGAGTACAACCATCGAAGCTATGACAATGATGTTCTCTTTAGCGTGCAAGCCTACTTCTGATTTGTGAGTCAGACGTAATTCGCCAAGAACGACGGCTCTTTCTTCTCTGAGTCCACTTCGCTATCCTCGCGCGATGAGCCTCCTTGATCAATTCTTCGTCTATTACCCCGAGCCCTGGCAGGATCGAGATTGGGCAAGGCTGACTGGTTTGCCGCTGGAAGATGTGTGGTTTCAGGCCACTGATGGGTCGCGACTCTTCGGCTGGTATGTCGAAGCAGCCGCCGACCGCCCCGTCTTGCTCTGGTGCCATGGCAATGCCGGCAACATCATCAATCGCCTCGATAATTTGAGGCTGCTCTACCAAATGGGATTGTCGGTCTTCTTGTTCGATTACCGAGGATATGGAAAGAGTCAGGCTATTCGTCCCACGGAGCAGGGTTTCTATCATGATACCACTGGAGCCTATGACTATCTCACGAAAATCAGGAAGATTCGCCCTGAACGAATTGTGCTGTTCGGGCGGTCTCTGGGAGCCGCTGTGGTAGGTGAACTCGCAATCCAACGGCCTGCCTCGGCCCTGATTCTCGAGTCGTCATTCCCTTCCATTGAGGCAGTGGCCAAGGTTCACTACGTCGGCCTCCCGATGCATTGGTTTCTCGGGGCTGCATATCGATTGATCGATCGCATGCCCCAGCTCTCGCTACCCAAACTCATCATTCATGGCGAGCGGGACGACATCATTCCGGTTGAGCTGGGGCGTCAAGTCTACGAGGCAGCGAAACCGCCCAGGGTATGGTTCGGCATTCAAGGAGCCAATCACAACGACACCTATGTCGTCGGCGGGAGGGACTATCTCCGTCGAGTTGGAGAGTTCATCCGAAAAGCGATTGTAGCCTAAGGGGACAATAGTCTCAAATTGCAGGATTGTCTTGAATTATCGTTTTGCTTCTGGAGGTGGCCAGTTCATCTCCGCATGTCGGCCGCAGTAGTAACACAAAAGGCGATAGCGGGCCTTCCGTCGCGGATTGGGTAAAGAGACAAAGGTAATGGGAGTCTCATCGAAGGGGCAGATCGGTTGGTCGTGGAGAAGGTGCGATTCTGCCATCAATGTGATTGAGGCAACATCCCACGCAGGTTGCTGTGTTTCTTTTCCCGTGATGTGTTCCACGGCATGACACCGTTCACAAGTGGCTTCGTAGGTCTTAACCTTGGCAGTGTGCAGCGTGTGATCAACCACATCCATGAGGCCACCGCATCCTGGCTTGGTACAGGTCAGATGCTCATGCTGCAGGGCTTGGACGAACCGCCTATGCGTCTCACGCTCTTGATCAGATCGCATCCTACTCCTCCTGATTAGATACCCCACGCTCCACTGATTTGGATGTTTGCACCATTCACGTACCGGGATTCTTCGCTGAGCAAATAGCGGACTGCGGCGACGGTGTCATCGACGGTTCCGATATAGCCGGCAGGAATACGTTTTGTCATGGCCGCGAGCTCCTGAGGTGGTGCGCTGCCGGAGTCAATGAAGCCTGGCGAAATTGCGTTGACAGTAATCCCATAGGGAGCCAAAAGCTTCGCTAACGTGCGGGTAAGAATGAGGACGCCTGCCTTGGCGATGTAATGGCCGGTGACATCAGGCTGCGCTTCCATCTGGTCGGCATTGGCCATGCTGAAGCTGATGATCCGGCCTGCCTTGCGGGCCTTCATGCCCGGTGCCACGGCTCGAGCGAGGTAGAAAATAGGATGCAGGTTGCCATCAAACATTTCATTCCACCCCTCAACCGTTTCATCGAATAAGTTGATGCGGTGATAGGGACCTGCCCCATTGATAAGGGCATCGATTCGCCCCCACGTTTGTTCAACTTGCGTTACTAAGTTTTTCGAGGCTACCGGGTCTGAGACATCGCACCGAATAACAAGGGCCTCCCCGCCGCGGGTCGTGATGTCATGGGCCGTCTGTTGCGCAGCTACTTCACTCGTTCGATAGCAGAGGGCGATCTTCCATTGCCTGGCAGCTAGGTCTAGGGCAATGCCACGTCCGATGCCTTTCGCTCCTCCAGTGATCAATGCAACGTGCTGTTTCATACAGTTCCTCGTCCCAACGGCTAGTGAGATGTCATGTTCTTGAGCGAAGTCGTTTCGCGAGTGCTTGAAGGACACCGCTGGTGCGGGTTGAAAAGACTCGCTCATTCTTCGGTTTCTTGGTTTCGACGTTGCATGCGTCAATCAGGGCTTCAAGATCGTCCAATGTATCGACATCCCGCCAGCGTTCAAGGAGCGCCATCTTAAGGCCAAGTCTGGCTGCTTTCTCTTGTGTGAGTTTCAGGACTTGGTCAGTCGACCAGGGGATGTCCACGAAGAGTTCTGGTATCGGCTTGTTCATCCCAATCAAATAGTACCCGCCATCTAGGGCTGGCCCAATCGTGAGATCGCAGTTCTCGAGCAGAGTGAGTGCTTGCCTAAAATATTCAAGTGGCACCGTCGGTACATCGGTTCCAATCATGATGGTCCGGCGGTAGCCACGAGCGAACATTGCCTCAACGACATGATGCATTCGTGGGCCGAGGTCATCTCCGACTTGATCGATCAACTTCACCCTCTGGCGTTCTTCCATAATTTTGAAGAACACATGACCAGAGGATGGTGCACAGGCAAGGTACCGATCCATGTCCAACTTCAGCTTTCCAACAGCGGTCTTCGCGCGTTCGAGTGTATCGAGCACAAAGCTGCCGTGGAGTGTGGCTGCCTCGTCGGGAGTCAGCGGTGGGCAGAGGCGTGTCTTGACCTGCCCGGGAACGGGGGCCTTGGCAAAAATGACCAAGGCAGTAGCACGAGTTGAGTTCCGGTCGAGGGGAGTAGCGGACGGCATATGCTATCTCACCGCGTGGTAGACGCGGGCCAGTTGATGCGGGTTGACACCTGCCCAGTAGAGGAGGCGTAGTATCCACATGAGGAGAATCGTTCTCAGGGGGCCTTGTGTGTCCCACCGTCTAAAGGAGGTGACGACGGTGGACCGCAACGCGACCATACGACCGGCCTGCTGGAGGCGTCTGCTGAATTCGATATCCTCCATCAGGGGGATCTCGGAGAAGCCGCCGAGGGCCTCGAATACCTCCCGTCGGACAAAGAGCGCTTGATCGCCGGTCGCAATCCCGGTTAGTCGAGACCGGCGATTCATAAACGCACTGATGATTTGACTCCAGACCGAAGAGTTGTCGAATCGAACGTCGAACCGTCCACCCACGACGGTTGGGCTAGCCAAGGCCGACTCCACGATCCATTCGGTCTGAGGTGGCAACTGGGTGTCGGCGTGCAAAAAGAGGAGGACTGTGCCTTGACTGGCCTTTACCCCTTCATTCATTTGCGATGCACGCCCCCGTGGTGCTGTGATGACGCGGGCATTCGGCATGCGTGCACAGAAGTCGTGCGCGAGGTCGAGGGTGCGGTCTGTGCTGCCGCCGTCGACGATGATGATCTCAGTGGGAGCCGAGGCTGACAAACATGCGAGGCTCTGTGGCAGACTCCGTTCTTCGTTTAAGGTGGGGATGATGACAGAGATTGTCATCCTGGCGGTCACGGGGTCGGCTTCTTCGGTTCGACGAACATGAAGTACATCACGATGATGATGGTGCTCCAAAAGAGCATCTGCTTGTGCCAAAACAGCACTTCGCCATACTGGAAAAGAACCAAGGCCAATGTGACGGCCAGGCCCATGACTCCGTACCGAATGCTAGGTGTTTCGATTGCCGCATTGGCCCAGATGGTCAGACCTCCGAAATAGATAAGAAACGGCACCTCATTGATTTCGAACCCACCGCTGATCGAGAGGAAGATATTCAAAAAGCCGATGAACATCAGCGCGGTGCCGATCATCAGGCCGATGACGTGGACTTGATGTTCATTCCCGCCTTCCTGCCCGCCTGACGGGGATGGGGATGGCGAATGCATTGGTTCGTTGTGAGAAGGTGGGAGATCAGATGGAGCCATCGCTAGACCTTAAAATGTTTGCTCAATGTGAGTGATTGTTGTTGATACGATGATCCTAACCCTGATCCATAGAGTCGTGTCGGAACACTCATCATTTTCTCATAGACGACTTTGAAAAAGGTCTGTCCGTCATGGATTAAGAATGGCACATCATGGGGGCGAACTTCCAGTACGACTTGTGTCCCTTTGATTTCTCCCTTCGACCCAAAACCGAATCCGGGGTCGAAGAACCCGGCGTAATGCGTTCGTAACTCCCCGCAGGCCGCTTCGTAGGCCACCATTTCGGCGGCATAGCCGGCTGGAACGCGGATACGTTCCTTTGAGGCGAGAATGTAGAACTCCTCCGGCTCCAAGAGCAAACTGTCGTGACGATGACGGGGAAGCGGTTCCCAAAAGTCAGATGCTGCATAATGACCGATTCTTGCCAGATCAATGACGTGACTATTCTTTTTTGCCCGGTACCCGATCACTCGGCTGTTCCCCCGATCTGATCCTGCCAGATCGATACGAAGGAACAGACCGCGATCGGCCCGAAAGCCGCCGTTCCCGACGGGTTCCAGTGCCCCGCCGTTTTGATAGAGCAATGGAGTCTGTCGGTGGAGGGACAGCAGGGCTTGGTCTGGCACGGTGGCTTCACCGGCGATAAATCGGATCTGATTCAAGGATTGTCCGGTACGCACCTTGATCGCAAAGGAGCGTGGGACAATTTCCAGGAATAATTGGCCACGATAGCCGGCTCGGATCTCATCGAATCCCGCGGTAAGGTCCGTGACTACGCGGGTAAAGACGTCCAAGCGGCCGGTCGTGCTCTTCGGGTTTGCACGGGCGCGGATGGTCTTTGGGAGCGCCAAGTGTTCCAGCAGGGGAACCAGGTAGACGTGGCCCTTCTCCAGAATGGCACCGTCCGTCAGGTCCATCTCGTACATGACGAGATCGGACTGATAAAAATCCAACACGTTGAGCCGAGAGGAGATGGCTGACAGCTCGGGTAAGAAACTGCTGATCAGGCGATAGGCTTTGTGCCCCAGGCGGAGATCGAGGCTGGCCGGTTGAAGCTGTCGTTCTTCGATGGCCGGCGAAGAGGTCACGGCGCGACTCGAGATCAGGCGCGTGATGTCTTGAAAGGGAAGAATGCCGGACCGGCGAGATCGTGTGGTCACAGGTCGTCAGACTCTCCGCCACAGCTATTCCCCCACGAAGCGAAGCCGTCTCGATCGGGATAGCTGTCACTGCAGGCCGCGTAGGCTTCCTCACCCGATGCCTCACGCGAGGACCGGACGCCCACCATTGGAAGTTCACGCCCCGACCCGGTCTTCGGCTGAGGATAGACGAACGATTTCTGCTCGTAGTTACGGAGAACTGCCCCATCTTCGTCCAGATGAACCAAATACTCGTCCGGTAGCAAAGGAATCTTCCCGCCGCCGCCTGGCGCATCGATGACGAAATGGGGCACGGCCATTCCACTGGTATGACCTTGGAGTGCTTTGATGATATTCAAGCCTGTTTCGACGGTCGTCCGGAAATGATTGGTTCCCTTGGTCAGATCGGCTTGGTACAGGTAATAGGGCTTTACCCGTGCAAGGAGCAGCTGATGGACCAGACGTTTCATCGTCTCAGGATCGTCATTGACGCCTTTCAGGAGCACGGTCTGCGCGCCCAGTGGTACGCCGGCATCGGCCAGTTTCCCGCAGGCGGTTTTGACCGCAGGCGTGAGTTCATCGGGATGATTGAAATGCAGGTTCATATAGATCGGGTGGTATCGTTTAACCATCTCACACAGTGCGGGTGTGATGCGTCCAGGCAAGGCTCCCGGCACCCGCGACCCAACCCGTATCAATTCCAGGTGGGGAATCGTTCGAAGCGCTTTCAGGACCCGTTCGAGGAGGTGGTCGGGAAGCAGCAACGGGTCGCCGCCGGAGAGAATGACATCGCGAACCTCCCGGTGTTCCCGTAGATACTCGATCGCACGGTCCAATTCACCCTTCTTGAGGAAGCCGGGTTTGCCGACCAGCCGTTTTCTCGTGCAGAAGCGGCAGTAGATCGGACATTGATTGGTCACCATCAACAGCACTCGGTCCGGATACCGATGAACGAGGTGGGGCACCGGGCTCATGAGATCCTCTTCTAGTGGATCATCATCAGCCGCAATATCGTCCAATTCCGCCATGTCGGGCACGACCTGTTTCCAAATCGCATCTCCCGGGGATTTGATGGTCTCAAGAACGGTTGGAGTGATTCGCACGGGATATGGGCCGACGATCGCTTCAACCTCTTTCTCGTCGAGCCCAAACCGTTCCGCTAGATCTTTCGGTTTGACGATACTTCGGGCGAGGACTTGTCTCCATTCTTCCATGAATCGTCCTTTGTTGATCAGTTGATCCGGCAGGAAGGGTGGTCGTCGTCTTCGTTTGGGGCATCCGGTTTCACACGGGCTTGCGACTCAAATTGTACCGTGGCCGCATCGCCCACGCCGGTTGTCCCGTATCGTCTATCCAGATAATTGAGAATGTCTTCGGTCTCCGTCAGGATCAGGTCGTCGTCTTTGAAGACCGGGACATAATATTGGCCGGACACGTCGTAGACTTGGGTCCGCATCCGTCTGCTGTCAGGCACGACGATGTCTTGATAGGAGAGCTTCAAGTCGTTCAGTTTTTGTCGGACCACGTGACAGTCGGGACACCAGTCGACGTGGAAGAGAGTTAAAGCCACGATAACCTAAGGCTACCAGGAAAACAAAGAAAGTGAAACGGCCTTTTTGCAGTTTGTTTGTATGCATACTTCAGCCTGTCTGAACGGCACAAGGCACCAGTATCGCGTCCTTCATGCCATGGAGCACTTTCTTATCGGCGGGGCAGACGGTCGCAAGGATGCCGGCCAGTTCGATGGTCCCGTCCGACACAAAATAATACGGAGAGAGCCGAGCGCGGCCGGACATATGAACGACAGCAGCCTGACCCTCATCCAGAAAGTCCATCTCGAACAATCGGCCCTTGTGAAATGCCTGCAAGATGTAAGGAGTGGTCGGAAAAGAGGCCAGCGCGTTGCGCAGCGCGTCGCCCCATTCAGCCTGTGGGAGGTCATGCCCGACAGAAACTCCTCGGCTTCCCCAAGCCAGCTCTGAGAATCCCGATGGCTTGATGACGAATTGGCGCTCCTTCTGTGTGGCGTTCTCAAGATCGGTCCAGCGTGCGACGGCCCGAGTACCGAGATAGAGGTCTGGAATCGTGGCGATGGCCGGAAGCGGTGTTGGGTCCAGTAGCCAGGTTTTCGGAATAACCCTGGTCAATTGGAGCATGCATTCGGCCCCAAGTTCCTTTTCCCAGAAGGGACGCAGGATGGGATGGTAAAACAGCGCAAAGGCTGATTTCTCCTCGAGTGCTGGTTTGTAAGGAGGGGTCACAAAGACTCGCCCCTTCTTGGCGGCATATTGGATCAGTTCAGCTTTGGGGATGTTCAGGAGGTCGAACAGTTCATAAAAGCGGTAGACGACGTCAACGGGTTGCTCGTGCCCGTCGGCATCCAGCCGTAACCCTTCCTCCGTAAATCGAACCTCGCGGGGCTCGACGCACCAGACAGAGAGTCCTTCCTCGCGGAGTTGCTCGGCGAGCCACAACATCTCCGGTCGGTAGTCTTTGGATTCCTCGGACACGAGGATGGCTACACAGCCTGCACGCTGGGCTTGAGACGATCGCAGCATGCGGGCGAATCCCCGAACCATCCCATCCCGCCCTCCGATGATCTGCGAATGCCCATCAGCAAGGTCATGGTAGATCTCAGACAGGCAAGCCGTCAGCCCGAGGCCTCCGGGAACAGAATCCAGCTCAGTGATCACCATGCCGTCCTGCGTTGGAATGACATCCGGTCTAATGACGGCCGGGATTTCGTCGCGAAACCGTTTCATCCGGCTGTACTGTATTAATGATTCCGGTTTTCCTTGATCGAGGTAGGCGGCGACCCAGGCAGGCTGGAGGCCTTTGACGCTTTCGCTATAGAGACGATTGAGCCCACGATAGAATGATAGGAGGTGCGGACCTAATGCTCTAAAAAACTGGAGTTCGTCGGAGGATAGGAGAAGCGGGCAGGGACTGATACGCCAGGAAACCCTAAATAGATCTGTGCAGCCCAAGCGTGTTCGAATGGTCGTACAGCGGTCGTAGGCCGCCGCCGTTGAGCGTGTTGGGCAGAGAACGTGCGCTTGGTCCACGTGGGCGTATCCTTTGCCATGAGTGCGTCAGGCAGCACCACGGCTTTCGAAGCTACAAGGCCCTGAATGCTAGCACGCAGGACCGAGGGCGACAAGGGCTCTGAGCACGGGTATGATATCGGCCGGATGAAAATTATCATGCGCCGGAAGAGGGAGCGTTCTTGCTACCTTTTGGCATGCGTCGTATGATGGGCCCCCGATGGGTCCCATTACAATGGATTCCAAACTAATGGCGAGGGGTCTACCTCAACTCGTGCCGGGTTCAACGTGTGCTCGCTGTGATGTGTGCTGCCGTTTCCCGGAAGCGGATAGTTTTCTTCGCCCATACTTTGCACAGCAAGAAATTACCGATGCCGTGAGGCAGGGAGTGTCTGAGGTCTCCTTCCCTGACAAGTCCGGTTCCCAGGTGAATCTCGTCAAGAATCCGACCGGTGAGGGGTATCTCTGCCCAGCGTTCGATTCTACATCCGGCCTTTGTGGAATCTACAAGGTACGTCCGCTTGACTGTCAGATCTATCCCTTGGCGTTGATGTGGAATGCATCGAGCGAAGAAGTCCTCCTGGGGTGGGATACCAAATGCCCCTTTATGCGAGAAGAGCCTCCTCGTTCGATTCACGCCTATGCGGATCAGGTTGCACGTCTCTTGGTACACGGTGCCCTCATGGACAAGATCGTGGCCAACCCGAACCTGATCGGCCGTTTTCAGGACGACGTGATCGTGCTCAAGCCTTTGCCTGAACTGACAGCCCGACTTGTTCCGCGGCAAACCGACCCTCGGCTCCGACCTCTCACAATCTCGGATGCCGCCCGTTTTGGGCGAGCGATTGAGCGATCTGGTATGCGATCTCCCGACACCCCGGCTGCATTTTCCTTTCCCTATCATTATATATGGACCTCGCTCCTTCCCTATTGGTGGATGGAGGCTGATGATACATTCTTTTTGTTCGCGCACTCCCCGGATGGGTGGTTCATGCCGTTGCCCCCTCTTCGACCTGGTCCTTTGGATGGCGCATTCGAACAGGCGTTCACCTTCATGCATCAATGGAACGGCGATTCGCCGGTCAGCCGCATTGAGCATGTGATGAATTCACAGCGAGCCCTCTTCACCGCAAAGAGGTATCAATTCCTAAAAAACGACGGAGACTATCTCTACTCAGCGTCGGCGCTGGCTGCGCTGACAGGGGATTCCTATAAATCCCAACGCGCGCTCTGTAATCGTGTGGAACGGGAACATAGAGTTGAGAGCGAACCCTATCGCGCTGAACACCATCGGGACTGTATGGACCTGCACCGGCGCTGGGCCAGTCAGAAGCGCGGGGGCAACCTCGATGTGATGGGAAAGTTTCTATTGGAGGACGCGGAAGCCGCCCATGCGTGTGTCCTTGAAGAGTATGCCTCTATCGGTCTGTCTGGGACGGTGATCAGAGTTGACGAGACCGTTGCTGCCTATACGTTCAGCTATTGGTTGACTCCTCACACCTGGTGCATTTTGCTGGAAGTCGCTGATCGATCAATTTCAGGTCTCGCGCAATGGGTGTTTCGTGACACGTGCCGGACGGCCTTGGCGCAAGGAGCGGCCTCTATCAATGCCATGGAAGATGTCGGGTTGCCGGGATTACGCGCGACGAAGTTGGCCTATCGCCCCACAACAATCCTCAATACGTGGACCATCACAAGGGTGGCAAGATGACTCAGCTGGAAGAGCGTCGGGCATCCATGGCACGACGATACGAATGGTTGACGTTCGTCATGGTGCTGATCACTCTGTTTAGTCTGGGAGTGGGAACCTTCCTGCTAGGTCATGTCGAACGCAGCATTGTCGCGGCGGTGTGGATCCCACTCCTGGTTTTGGTCCTCTGGTCGACCGCCCGGTTGCGTTCCGAATACCGACAGGCGCAGCAGGAAAGTGCGTGGGCGCGTGCGGCTGAAGCGGCGTTGTTACAGAGTCAGGAGCGGAACCGCGCAATCGTCGATACGGCGCTGGATGGTGTCATCACCATCGATGCAGCCGGCATTGTGACGGAGTGGAATGCACAGGCGACGGCGATCTTCGGTTGGACTCGTGACGAGGCAATGGGGAAACCACTTTCGGAGACCATCATCCCCGAGCGAGACCAAGAGGCTCATGCCCAGGGGATTCTGGAGTATCTGCAGTCGGGCATCGGTCCTGTGTTGAATCGGCGCATCGAGATTTCCGCTCGCCACAAAGACGGGCACGAGTTTCCGGTAGAGCTCGCGGTCTCACCGGCCCGCATCGGCGAGACGTATATTTTTAGTGCGTTCGTGCGCGATATCACCGACCGCCGTCGGAATGAACGCCGGGTGGCATCCCAACACGCAGTGACCAGGGTCTTGTCCGAGGCGGTGACGCTTGAAGAAGCCGTGCCCAACATCATTCAGGCTGTGGGCGAGAGTCTCGAATGGGATGTGGGTGTCTTTTGGCGAGTGGACAAGCCATCGGGAACCTTGCGCTGCATCCACCAGTGGCAAGCCGCGGGTGCCTGTGCCGAAGAGCTTATGGCGGCGAATCCGCTTCGTGGGTTTAAACTGGGAAAGGGCTTACCCGGTCAGATCTGGGAACGTGGGCAGCCGGTCTGGATACGAGATCTCATGAGCGATCCTGCCCTGGTTAGCGTCGAAGCGGCCACCAAGGTCGGCATTCACGGAGCGTTTGGATTCCCCATTCGCATCAGCGGAGAGGTCGATGGAGTCATCGAGTTCTTCAGCCGGCAGGTACGCGAGCCGGACGAGGAATTGCTCAG
>BQXA01000036.1:0-28702 GCA_036984345.1 Nitrospira sp.
CACGCGGCTGTTTCTCGCGGTCGGGCTGTCACCGAACTCCATCACGGCTCTCGCAGGACTCATCGGTCTGGTAGCCGCCGCTGGCTTTGGACTCGGCACCTACAGCGCCGGAGTCGTCGCGGCCGTGTTGTTTCAATTGGCGGCCGTCATCGATTGTTGTGATGGGGAAGTAGCGCGATTGACCTTTACGGGATCGCCGTTCGGAGCATGGCTGGATCTCGTTCTGGACAACGTCGTGCACATGGCTATCTTTTTGGGTATTGCCGTGGGACTGTACACGACTCGAATCGGTCAAGCGGATGAATGGGTTCCGGTTATGCTTGGAGTTGCGGCAGTCGCGGGGAACGGCATCTGCTTTGTTCTCGTTGAAAAGGCTCAGAAAATTAAGGCCATGAATGGCTGGAGGTCCCCGTCCCATGCGGCCTGGGCCGATGTCCTGTTGAAGAATGTCGCCAGCCGGGATTTTTCGGTCGCACTACTCGGGTTTGCCCTCTTCAATCAGTTGTACTGGTTTCTGACTTTCGCGGCGGCCGGTTCACTGTTGTTCGCCGGAGCGTTGGCTTGGGCTATTCGGCCATCCGCCATCACACTGCCTCGGCCATGAAGGCGATGCCTACGCCACTGACCACGTGTTGAGGTATTTCTTACTCGTCCTCGGTCTAGCCGTCCTTGGCCTTCTGGTTTGGCATATCGGACCAGGCAATATCTACGCCGCGGCCTCGCAGGTAGGTCCGGTCACCTTATTGATCATCCTGATTCCTTCCGTACTCATGTATGCGATCGAGGCGTACGGTTGGAAAATTGTCTTGGGGCCGTCGGGAAAAGCCGTGCCCTTTTGGCGGCTGTTGACGATTCGGACTGCCGGGGAAGTGGTAAACATGACCACGCCGACGGCCTACTTGGGTGGTGAGCCCCTCAAGGCGTATCTTCTGAAAAAGCACAACGTTCCCATCTCAGAGGGCGCTGCGTCTGTCGTCATTGCCAAAACGACCATGACGATTGCCGAAGTGTGCTTTATCCTCACGGGCATTGCCCTCGGATTCTTGCTTCTCGGGACGGGCAATTCGGCAGTCCAGACCATCACGGCAGCACTGGTCAGTATGGGATTGCTGGTGTGTTCCATCGCGGGATTTGTCTTTATCCAACATCGTGGTTTGTTTGCCTCGATTTTGTCGCTCGTCAGGAAGCTCAGGTTGCGAATCCAAGCGATGGAGGCGCAAGAAGAGCATCTTCGGTCGATCGATCAGACGATTAGGAATTTCTACGACCATCATCGGAAGGCGTTTTTTTCATCGGTCGGCGTGTGTTTTTTTGGTTGGCTTGCCGAATCGCTTGGAGTCTTCCGGATCATCTATTTTCTCGGAGGGTCTGTGAGTTTCTTGGCTGTCATTTCTATCGGGGCGCTGGCGGCGTTTATTAAGGGTGGGTCTTTTTTTATCCCCGGCAGCTTGGGCGCCCAGGATGCCGGGTACATGCTCTTGTTGCAGGCTTTCGGCTACAGCGATGTGACGGGTATCACCTTTGCTTTGTTGCGCCGTTTTCGGGAACTGGTGTGGATTGCCATCGGGTTACTCTGCCTGGGTATGGTGGGAAAGAGGGGGATGAATCAGAATCAACGAGTCGAGAGTCCATCCTGAACGATCGTCCGAAACCGTTCCACCATCCGGTCCCACACGAATCCATGGAGCCGAAAGTCTGCGGCCCGTTCCACCTTGTGAAACTGTAGCCCCATGCGGGTACCCTGCACCCACCGAACCTCCGCTTCTTCAACCGGCAAGGCATGGGCTTGGTCCGGGAGAATCAGTCGAACGCGTAGCTCTGTTCCTTTGGGAAAAGTTTCGGTACATTCGATCGCGCAGCCGAACACCGTGAGGTTCATCACTGTTCCTTCCGCAATCGTCTGCGCATGGGAGAACATCACAGGATAGGGCGTGGGAAGTAGGACACGATAGTGATGGCGTTGGTAACGGCGTACTGATTCCACGGTGGCCCAGTCTAGATGGCTGCTTCGATGAGAAGGAATCCCCCATTGGTGGGGACGCACGAGGGTGGTCGGAGATGGATCTCGGTAATGAGGCACAGTGGCCTCGCTCGGTCTCAAGCAGAATAGTGTCGAGTAAGGTGTTCGCGCTGAAATTGGAGAATGTGTCGAACCAGCAGCTCTCGGTTCTCCCTGGTCATGTCGATGAAGCGGGCGTGAAGACGGTAGGTGTCGGGCGGGTAGGGAAGAGGATCGACTCGCAGCACTTCAATCAGGGCCTTAAAAGGCACCTGTTCGGCCAGGAGGATGGTACAGGAGAGGATCTCATTCGGCTGAAGGGGCCTGTTCACGACCAGGCCGATGCCACCGGCACTCAAATTGACCGATTTCTCGATGAGCGCGTCTTCTGTTGCGTCCGTCTCAGCTTGAAGGCAGATAGGGAGGGTGATGGTGATGCGATAGTACTCCCGGCGCTCAGACTCCAGGGACGGTCGTGTGGGCTCATCTGATGACATGATGAAACACAGTATATCAAAGTACCCGCATCGATCCATTGATCGGTCCTCTTTGAACACGTAGAGTCTAAGCAGCGGAGGAGCTACATGCCCTACGATGAACGACTAGCGGAACGAATCAGGGGGTACTTCAAGCGCCGGAGAGGGGTCGAAGACAAACGGATGTTCGGTGGATTATGTTTCATGCTCAACGGCCACATGTGCTGTGGAGTGGAAAAAGACCGGCTCATGGTTCGTGTGGCGCCGGATCGCTACGAAACACTCCTCAAAAAAGCACATGCCCGGGAAATGGATTTCACCGGCAAACCACTGAAAGGATTTCTGTTCATCAACGAAGGTGGCTATCGTACGGCGTCGGGTTTGGCTTTCTGGCTCGACGAGGCGGTCGAGTGTGTGAAATTGAAGCCGCCGAAGAAAAAGAGGGTAAAGAGATCCATCAAAGTTCGGAAGCAAGATGGTTAGACCTTGAATCTCACCATCTCAAGGTCATTCTCGATATAGCGTGAGAGATTCAGCTGGAGCCCATCGAGATCTTTGGAAAAAGTCGAAGCTGATAGCGACGATCTACGTAACGTGCAACTTCCTGTCCGAAATCTGTGAGGTCGCAGATCTCTCGCTTCCCGTCGATCAAGCAGGGCACAGTGTGGCCCCGACCTCGTGGCTTTAATAATGACACCAAGGGTTGATTTACAAGTGCCTGGTGGGTTGTTACGATGCCACGCATGAAGGTGGCTGCGAATCTGCTCTGGGTGGTGCTCTCCATTCTCGGTGCGCTTGCGCTCGCCCATGTCGTCGGTGTTCTTAATCCAGGGGAAAAGGTGAATGGGCTTTGGCTGGTTGTGGCGGCGGCCTGCATTTATGTGCTGGCCTATCGATTTTATGGCCGGTGGCTGGCTCGGCAGGTTGTTGGACTCAACAATCAGCATGTGACGCCGGCAGTACGGTTGAACGACGGTGTCAACTTTCATCCCACCAACAAGGTTGTGCTCTTCGGCCACCACTTCGCGGCGATTGCAGGGGCGGGGCCCTTACTAGGTCCCGTGTTAGCGGCACAGTTCGGATTCGTGCCAGGTTTCCTCTGGTTGGTGATCGGGGCCGTGCTGGCCGGGGCGGTGCAGGACTTCATTATTCTGGTGGCTTCGATGAGGCGTAACGGGCGCTCACTACCCGAGATTGCCCACGATGAACTCGGCTCCATCACCGGAACTGCAACGGCCGTGGCTGTGCTCTTTATTGTAGTGGTCGCGCTGGCTGGGCTAGGGTTCGCAGTGGTGAATGCGCTCTATCACAACGCATGGGGGACGTTCACCATCGCCATGACGATTCCCATCGGATTGATCATGGGGTTTTATCTTCAGAAGTTTCGTCCAGGGGCGGTGGCTGAAGTCTCGATCCTCGGCGTCGTCCTTCTGGTCGCCGCGGTGTTGTTCGGGCGTGTCGTGGCGCAGTCGTCCTACGCGTGGATTTTTGAGTTCGACAAGCCGGCGCTCGTCTGGCTTCTGGCCGGTTATGGGTTCCTCGCCTCCGTTCTGCCGGGTTGGATGTTACTGGTGCCGCGCGGCTATCTCTCGACCTTCATGAAACTCGGGGTGGTCTTCTTGCTCGGACTCGGCGTAAGTCTTATGGCACCGACTATCGAGATGCCGCGGGTGACAAGCTTCGCGAACGGCGGGGGACCGATTATCCCGGGCACGCTCTTTCCGTTTCTTTTCATTACAATTGCTTGCGGGGCGATTTCCGGATTCCACTCACTGGTCTCGTCCGGTACGACACCGAAGATGATTGAGCAGGAGTCACAGGCGGTGGTGGGCTATGCGGCGATGTTGTTAGAGAGTTTTGTCGGTGTGATGGCCTTAATCGCGGCGTCGGTGTTGATACCCGGTGACTATCTGGCCATCAATACGACGTTGGGTACCGAGACCTTGAGAGCAATGGGTTTCGCTCCATCACGAATCGCTGAATTGTCGCAGATGGTCGAAGTAGATGTGTCAGGTCGCCCAGGTGGCGCGGTATCTCTTGCGGTCGGGATGGCTTCGATCTTTGCGGCATTGCCCGGCATGTCAGGTTTGATGGCCTATTGGTATCAATTTGCACTGGTGTTCGAAGCATTGTTCATTCTGACCACGATCGATACGGGGACTCGGGTGGCGCGGTATCTCATTCAGGAAATGGCCGGACGGGTCTATGCACCGTTTCGCCAAATCAATTGGATGCCCGGCGTTCTGCTCAGCAGCGGGCTGGTGGTTGGCGGTTGGGCCTATTTAATCGGAACCGGAAGCATTTCGACGATTTGGCCGATGTTCGGGGCGGCCAACCAACTATTAGGGACCCTCGCGCTCTGCATCGGAACGACGGTTCTGATCAAGATGTGGAAGTCTCCCTATCTCTGGGTCACGACCCTGCCCATGCTGTTTGTGGGGGTGATCACGCTTACAGGCTGTTATGAAATGTTTTGGATGTTCTTGAAGAAGGCGGGGACCTTGGCGGCGGGCCAAGCCTTCGCCCTTTATTTGGATGCGGTCCTCGTATCGGTGGTCGCTGTACTGGGCTTGATCGTGTTGAGCGACAGTGTGCGGCAGTGGTATGGCTATGTGGTGTTGAAAAAACCGTTCCAGTCGAGTGAAGTGGTCGTGATGGCGGGCGGCGGGACTGCAGGGCGGATGCAGACGGTACTGTGCCAACACGATGACGAACATCGGCGTTTCAAACTGCCGCATGGGACAGGGTGTTGTTGAGGGGGAAGGAGCGACCTGGTCGTTCTCTTGCTCGCTGAACGCGCACATCTGTTGATACAAAAAGCCTGGTTGTGAACGATGTGCACGTTCAATGCGCGCAGTCGAGAATCAGCCAGGCCACTCCATAGAGATAGAGAAAAAGGAAGGAGGAAGCCGTGGCTGATCAATTTTCATTCGATGTGGTGTCGGAAGTGAATATGCAGGAGCTAAAGAATGCGTTGGATCAGGCGACGAAGGAAATCAAGCAACGTTTTGATTTCAAGGACACAAAGACGGAGATCACGCTGAAGGAAAAGGAGAAGGAGCTGGTTGTGGTGTCTGATGACGACTATAAACTCAAGGCGGTGCAGGAGATCATCAAGGCGAAGTGCGTGAAGCGTGGGGTGTCGTTGAAGGCCTTTGATTACGGTGTCGTGGAACCGGCGTTGAGTGGGACGGTGCGGCAAGGGGCGAAGATTCAGAGTGGGCTCGCATCGGACAAGGCGAAGGAGATCACCAAGGCGGTTAAGGATTCCAAATTGAAAGTCCAAGCCCAAATTCAGGGTGAGCAGGTGCGGGTCTTGAGCAAGAGCAAGGATGACTTACAGTCTGCGATCGCTTTTCTGAAAGGCAAAGATTTTTCGATCGATCTGCAGTTCACGAACTATCGGTAAAGAACGTAGTGACTGCGTCGACCTCATGAAAATTCTGCTCCCTCTCCTCTTCCTTGCAGTCTCTCTTATGGGCTGCAATCGTAGTGACCCGATTGTCCTCATCCAGCTCCATCCCAAGAATCCTGATATTGTCTATGTCGCGACCAATGATTACATTTATAAGACTCGTGACGGAGGGCAGACCTGGACCAACCTTTCGCAAGGGATGAGTCATAGCCGCGTCATCGCCATGGCCGTAGATCCCGCCTATCCTGCGACCGTCTATGCAGGAACGAAAGGGGACGCTGTCTATAAGAGTCATGATGGAGGACAACGGTGGGCATCGATGCGCTCGGGGCTCGATGACGCGACGATTACCTCAGTGGTGAATCATTTTCTCTTCGATCCTGCCGACGCTCAGCACATTTTTCTTGCGACAACCATGGGTGTGTTCGAGACCAAGAATGGTGGTGAGCAATGGACGAAGAGGATGGAGGGCATGAAGGAAGTGCTGATGGTTGTGACGCTCGCCATGGACCCGACCCGGCCATCCATTCTGTACGCGGGCACCAGTGGCGGTGTTTACAAGTCGACAGATCAAGCTGCTCATTGGGAGAAGGTGAACAATGGGTTGGTGCCAGCGGGCATGCTGAAAACATCACGGGCCCTGAATGTGACGTCGATTGCCGTCGATCCATACGAGCCGGACACTGTGTATGCTGCGACCCTGAGCGGATTGTATAAGACCAGCGACGCGGCGCAGGCATGGACACGCATCGGAGCCTCGCTAGCCGATCAGATGATTGTCGCCATGGTCCTCGATCGATCCCGTCCAGGAGTGATGTACATCACGGGTCGAGACGGGGTGCATCGGAGCGATGATGGTGGGGAGACGTGGAACCTGATCAATCACGGATTGGCGACGACCAACGTGAGGGCCATCGCACAGAGTGCGACGGATCCGAAGGTTTTCTATGCCGGTACGAACGGAAGCGGCCTCTATCGCAGCAATGATTTCGGAGAAACCTGGGAGCCGATGCCACCGGTAAGCGGAACGAAGTGAAAAAGGACTAGCGTCGCTGGCTGTTTAAGTCAGAATCACCGATAGCCGCTCCGACGCCACGGCGTTGAACGGTCGAGGTTCCTTCACGGTTTTGCGCGTTGTCGACTTCAAAGCCTGTGCTGCTGGGCATGGAGGTATCTTGGATATCCGTTCCCGGCCGATGCGGGATTTGGCTGTCACCTACATTCTCTCCTCTGCGTGGGCGGAGCGATTCATTGACATTGCTGTAGGGGGACACGGAGGCTCCGATATCTGCACCGAAGTTGGCATTTAACTTCGTATCCTCGATGTCTCCTCCAATCTGCGCACGCAATGTCGTGTCTTGAATATCCATTCCTGTCGGAGCTGATGATGCTGGCTTCTTGGCCTTGAAATCTTTCCTAATTGCCTCCTCTTCTTCTTGGATTTGTGTTCTCACCAGGCCGCTGCGTTCGTAGTCGACTTCAGTGATACTGTCCTGAGCCTCAGTCAGCTTATCGAGCCGCTCCTGAAGCCGAAACAAGTCTTCCCGTGCCCGTGCGACGGTCCCAACAATTTCACTGAGCGTATACTGGCGGGCAAATGTGCCGAGTTTCGGGCCTGACCCGGGGCCTCCGCCTAGCCCATTACTCCCTGATCCAACGCCAAATCCAACGGAATTAAAGACACCCTTCTGTTGTACAGCCTTGAGCACATGGTTCGCCTCATCGATCAGGTCGACGATATGTTCCGAGGCATCAGTATTGGTCAAGCAACAGGAAATGAATGCCCGATATCGATCTGAGAACTTGGAGGCTGCACTCTGCAACTCCACGATTTTTATCGGAATTCGTTCAGCCAGATTAAATCCTTTCCGGCGGGCGGTTTCCTTGAACTGGTCTGCCGTCTTTTGGTCATACAGTGGTTTGCAGCCAGGGGCTTTCTTGGCTGAAATCTGTTGGTCAGTCGTCTTGTTTGAACACCAATAGATGGGTGCCGGTTGATTCAGGGGGTTGTCAGGATTGAATTCTTTTGCCTCAGCCAGTCCGAGGACAAGGGAGGTGCTCAGGGAAAGACAGAATCCCGAGCATGTCACGACTCCATTAGTCTTCCACATAAATGCATTGTCCAACCCGAGCCTCTGGAAGTCAATGAAACACCAAGAGTTGAACGGGTGGGATGGGGAGGATGCCAGGGAGGTGGGGGTATCTCGTAGCCTGTGTGAAGGGTGAATCCTGGCCTCCTAGCCATGGGTAGGCCCTGATGGCAGTCTACAAGACTATGATTAAAGTGGCTCCCCTAAGTTACTGAAAATGAAGTTGACAACATAGAATGCGAGAGTATACTTCCCCAGGAGTGGGGAGAAGTGGAAAGTAGTGGGTGAATAGTATTGGCGTGGAATTTGCGCATGTTCCAGTCCTTGGGGAAGAACTCTGCGAATGGCTTTCTTCTGAGCGACCGCTCACGATTTTGGATTGTACGGTGGGATATGGTGGGCACGCAGAGTTGCTTCTCGAGTTTAGCCATGCCGGCACGACGCTCATAGGGTTGGATCGAGATCCAATGGCAGTTGATTTCTGTCGACAACGGTTGAATCGATTCGGAGGCTCCGTTGTGTTGCGCCAGGGAAACCATCGAGATTTAAAACGGCACCTTGCTGAATTGGGTGTTTCAACAGTTGGAGCAGTACTCTTTGATTTTGGAGTCTCATCTCCGCAGCTCGAGAATGCAGCGCGAGGATTTAGTTTTCAGCTTGATGGTCCGCTTGACATGCGCATGGATCCATCGTCAGGAAGGACCGCAGCAGATTTAGTGAATAGCGGTGACGAACACGACCTCGCAGATGTCATCTTCCAGTTTGGGGAAGAGCGATATGCGCGCCGAATCGCTCGAGCGATTGCGCAGGAAAGGCGGCAACGCAGGATTGAGACTACCAGGCAGCTTACCGCGGTCGTTACCCAGTCGGTACCGGCTTTTTACCGCCATGGGCGGATTCATTGTGCGACACGGACCTTTCAGGCGCTTCGCATTGCGGTTAATCAGGAGCTGGAGAGTATAGAGCCTTCTCTGCGCGATGCGGTCGACGTGTTGTCGGAAGGTGGAAGAATCTGCGCAATCTCTTTTCATAGCCTTGAAGATCGTATTGTCAAGCATACGTTCAAGTCCCTTGCCCAACAGCCTGATTCCAAACTTGCGGTGCTCACCAAGAAGCCAATTTCCGCGTCCAAGGAAGAGTGTGAATCGAATCCAAGATCGCGAAGTGCCAAATTGCGGGTCGCCGAACGTCAACCACGATTGGAGCTGTCATGAAGATCTTCACGGTACTCCTTGGATTGTGCCTTGTATTTGTGTTTGTTTGGGAGCGAGTAGATATGGTGCGGATCGGCTATCAGATCGAACGATTGAAGCGCGACAAGACGGTGTTGGAACGTCAGCGTGATGAGCTGCGAGTTCGATTCTCCTCGCTGAGTGCTTCGAATCGGATCGCAAAATTGGCAACTGAACAACTTGGAATGAGCCTGCCTCAGCAAGGCCAACTGATTCTGGTCCAGTCCAGGACGAGTGGGGCACCACCTACTGACCTTGCGGCGGCACCTGTACGAGTGGCTAGAAACTATCTTCCCAGCAGGAGGGACTAGTGGCTGGTTCTGGGCCTCGCGTTCGTCGCTATGTATTGATGCTGGTGTTGCTGGGTGGATTTGTGCTTGTGCTGTTCCGGCTGGTGACCTTGCAGGTATTACGGGCGGAGGAGCTGTCCGTCAAAGCCGATCGGCAACATCAGAAGACCGTTTCTCTGGAAGGGCCTCGCGGCACGATTGTCGATCGACATGGCAAGATATTGGCGATGAATATGGAGGTTCCCTCGGTGTTTGGGATCCCTACGACGTTGGAAAGTCCTGCCAAAGCGGCTCGCCAACTGTCGTCTATTTTGTCTGTACGGGTTGCCGAACTGGAGAAAAAACTTCAGCAGGATCGGAATTTCGTGTGGCTGGCCCGTAAGGTGGACCCGGAGCAGGGACGTAGACTGGATCGTTTGTCGCTGGACGGAATTGGTGTTGTAATGGAAGGTCGACGGTTCTATCCAAAAGGTCCGCTCCTCGCTCACGTCCTGGGATTTGCGGGTATGGATGGGGATGGATTGGAAGGAGTAGAACATCGGTATGAAACGTACTTACGGGGTGAGAAACGGATGATGGTGCTGCAGCGCGATGCGCTGGGGCGCACGGTCTTTCCAAAGAACTTGGCTGAGAGGAATCCGGTATCAGGCCATCAACTGACCCTCACGATCGATGAAGTCGTTCAATATATTGCCGAGCGAGAGTTGGAAGACGCCGTGACTCGCTCTCGGGCAAAGTCAGGGACGATCATTGTCCTTGAGCCAGAGACAGGAGCAGTGTTGGCTATGGCTGTCAGCCCTCGCTTTGACCCGAATATTGTTTCGAACCTGAGCCCCGATCGTTGGCGGAATAGAGCGCTCACAGATGCCTATGAACCAGGGTCTACCATGAAAGCCATGATCGCAGCAGCCGCCATTGAAGAGGCAGCGATGAAGCCGACGACGCTGGTCTTCGGAGAGCATGGCCGCATGACGGTTGCCAACACCGTGATACACGACCATGAAAAGCTGGGTTGGGTTTCCTTCGCGCAAGTCATTCAAAAGTCTAGTAACATCGGTGCGGCCAAGGCAGGGATGGTATTGGGGGAGCAGCGATTGTATCGGTATCTCCAAGCATTTGGCTTTGGTCAGCGAACTGAGATTGATCTTCCCGGAGAAGGGGTGGGGCTGGTCAAGAGCCCCAGTGCCTGGGGGCGTCGCTCCGTTGCGTCGATTTCGATGGGGCAAGAAATAGGGGTCACGCCGATCCAGATGGTGACCGCAGTGGCAGCCTTGGCCAACGGAGGCGTGCTCATGAGGCCGTATGTGGTTTCTGAAATCCGAGACGCCGAGGGCCATCTCTTGAGACGAGTACCGTCTCAGGTACGGCGACGTGTGGTTTCGCCGGAAACCGCACGTAGTGTTACGAAAATTTTGGAAGGTGTTGTCACGCACGGCACCGGAGCAAAAGCGGCCATCCCTGGATTTCGGGTTGCCGGGAAGACTGGGACGGCTCAACAGATCGATCCAGGCACTCGCCGATATTCAAACTCTCGGTTTGTAACCTCGTTTGTTGGGTATGTGCCGGCAGATCATCCACGGCTCGCCATGATCGTGATTATCGATGCACCTCATGATAAGATCGCATCGGGCGGAAGCGTGGCGGCTCCGGTATTCAGCGCGGTCGGCGAGCAAGTGTTGAGTTACCTTGGTGTGTCCTCAGGCGAACCGGTCACGCTGGCGATGGCAATACCGAACTCGTAATCACGCTTGGAGTCTGCCGATGACCTTGGCCACCATGCTTCAGGCGCTTCAGGGACGCGTGACGGTTCTGGAGCGGCAAGGAGATCTCGATGTTTCCGTGACGGCCATCACTGATGATTCTCGGAAAGCCTCGTCTCAGAGTCTCTTTGTGGCTGTCAAAGGTGAACAGGTTGACGGGCATCGTTTCATTCCGGCAGCACTGCAGAGAGGCGTGAGCGCCTTGGTTGTGCAGGAAGCGGTGCGTGATATCTCTCTCCCATTCGTGCGAGTCGAGGACTCCAGAAGAGCACTCGGACTTCTGGGGGGTCAGTTTTATGGTAACCCGTCAAACCGGATTCGGATGATCGGGATAACTGGCACAAACGGCAAGACCACCACGACCTATGTTTGCAAAGCGTTGTTGGAGGGGCTTGGTCGGCAGGTAGGGTTGATTGGAACTGTGGTCTATCAAATGGGTACGCGCACAATCCCGGCGGCGCACACGACTCCCGGCGCGCTCGAATTACAGCAGTTGCTCGCAGAAATGGCCAGCAGCGGGTGCGGGACGGCAGTCATGGAAGTATCGTCTCACGCATTGGCGCAAAATCGCACGAGTGGGTGTGAGTACGATGTCGGGGTCTTTTCAAATCTCACGCAGGATCACCTCGATTTCCATAAGACGATGGAAAACTACTTCCAGGCTAAGTTGCGGCTCTTTACGGGATTAGGAGAAGGACGCAAGAAGAACAAACGGGCAATCATCAATGTCGATGACCCCTATGGAAGCCGGATTGTTGCACGCAGCCCTGTTCCAGTCTGGACGTACGCGTTGAAGAGCAAGGCGGACCTTCGTGCCGAAGACGTGCAGTTATCGATTCGAGGGACGACGTTTACTGCGGCCACTCCTGTCGGAACCTTTCCCATAGAAAGTCATCTTGTAGGTGAGCACAATGTTTACAATTTGCTGGCGGCCATCGGAGTTGCTCTTCATGAAAAAGCCACTCCGGATCAGATTCGTCAGGCAGTACGACATGTGCTGAATGTGCCGGGTCGATTCGAGCGTGTCATGGCGGGACAGCCGTTTACGGTAGTTGTAGACTATGCGCACACAGAAGATGCATTGGTTCGCTTGTTGACTACGGCAGAAGTCCTGAAGCCGGGGCGTATTATCACCGTATTCGGATGTGGTGGGGATCGTGATAAAGGAAAGCGACCGAAGATGGGAGCCGCCGCCGTCCGGCATAGCGATGTCGTCATCTTGACCTCCGACAATCCGAGAACGGAGGACCCTCACGCCATTCTTGAACAGGTGGAAGTTGGGGTGATCGAGGGGCTACGACATCGATCACATGTACAGTACAGAAAGATTGCCGATCGGCGGCAAGCGATCGAGGAGGCTGTGCGAGAGGCTCATGATCATGACATGGTCCTGATTGCAGGGAAGGGACACGAAGACTACCAGATTGTCGGCACAGAGAAACTCCACTTTGACGATCGCGAAGTCGCACGCGATGCGATTCAGCGACTCGGTGTCCGTCTCTGACGAAACGAGAGAAACGTCGGGTGTTGCAGGAACGCGGATAGATGGCGTTATTGACCATGACCGAATTGCAGAGAGTTCTCGGGGCTCGAGTGTTGGCCGGCGATGTGTCTAAGCGAGCAGAGCAGCCTATCCGACACATTAGTCTGGATACTCGGTCACTTCGACCGGGCGATCTCTTTCTGGCGATACAAGGAGAACGGTTTGACGGGCATGCATTTGTCGGAACAGCTGTATCGAAGGGAGCCATCGGGGCACTCGTCTTTGATTCCTATGACGTGTCAACACTCTCTCTGACACGAGGTGCGAAACGACGAGTACCGCTCATTCTTGGTGTGCGCGATCCACTTGCTGCGTACCAACAATTGGCTGCGTATCATCGAAGCAAGTTCAGGATCCCTGTCGTGGCTGTGACGGGAAGCAACGGGAAAACCACGACAAAAGAAATGGTGGCGAGCGTGCTGGCCCATCGATGGAACATTCTCAAGACTGAAGGCAATCTGAACAACCGCTTGGGAGTTCCACACACACTATTCCGTCTCAAGAGACGGCACCAGGCTGCGGTCATTGAAATGGGGGTCGACAATGTCGGCCAAACGACCACTCTGTGTGAACTCGTTCGCCCGACGATTGGGATTATCACGAACATCGGGCCGGATCATCTGGAGTTTTTCGGAAGCATGGATGTTTCAGCTCAGGCCAAGGCTGAGTTGCTTGATCTGCTTCCAGGGGATGGCACGGCCATTCTAAACGCCGATGATTCCTACTACGACTACCTCGTCAGCCGGGCTCGATGTCGAGTCGTGTCGTTTGGGCTTTCAGCCAAGGCCGATGTCCGAGCGGCAAAGGTCAAGTCCGATGGACGAAATGGGACGATCTTTTACCTTCAGCTTCCAGGAAAAGCTCGTCACACCGTCGTTCATATTCGAGTGCAAGGAAGCCACAACGTTACGAATGCACTCGCAGCAGGAGCGGTCGGGACAGTCTTAGGTTTTCCCGGGACCGTGATCGCACAGGGCTTGTCGCATTTCCGACCTGCAGCGATGCGGTCTCAGGTTCGCGTGAGTCGAGGCGTTAAGCTGATCATTGATTGCTACAACGCGAATCCAGCTTCGATGAAGGCGGCTGTGGAGCTGTTGGCGCAGGCGGGTGAACATCGGAGAACCATTGCCGTCCTAGGAGATATGTTAGAGCTTGGACCGAATGCCGTCCGCATGCATGAGGAGGTCGGAGAATTTGTGGCGCGACACGGGATCGATTATGTCGTGACGTGTGGGACCCTAGGGCGCAGTCTTGCTCAAGGCGCCAGGCAGGCAGGGTTCGATCACGCGCGCATTATTGAGGTCGCGGACGCTCAAGCAGCCGTCGGTGCGGTCAAGGCCATCGTCGAGCCCGGCGATGTCGTCCTGATCAAGGCGTCGCGCGGGATGCGATTAGAGCTTGTCGCAGACGCACTTCAGGGCATCAAACGCACGGTCAAAAAGGCTTCATAGGGACGCCCACACCATGCTGTACGTCTGGCTATATCCATTCCATACGGAATTCTCCTTCCTCAACGTCTTTCGATACCAGAGCTTTCGCATCATTTACGCCGCTGTGACTGCATTTCTGATCGCATTCGTGCTTGCGCCGTGGGTGATCCGAAAGCTCCAAGAAATTAAGCTGGGTCAGCAAGTGCGCGACGATGGACCAAAACGGCATTTGGCGAAGAGTGGGACGCCCACGATGGGCGGGGTCCTCATCATTTTTGCTGTGACGCTCTCGACCCTGCTGTGGGCTGACGTCTCACGACCGCATGTCTGGCTGGTTCTTGTCGCAACGCTGGGGTTTTGTGCTATCGGGTTTATCGACGATTATCTCAAATTCATTAAAGCTCGGTCGAAAGGGTTGTCGGCGGCTCAAAAGTTCACCGCGCAGATCGTGGTCGCGCTGGTGGTTGCCCTCATCTTGTATGCATTACCTGACTATAACACGAAACTTAGTCTGCCATTTTTCAAGACGTTCATGCCTGACCTTGGATGGTTTTACGTCGTCTTTGCAATTCTGGTGATCGTCGGAAGTTCCAACGCCGTCAACCTTACCGACGGCTTGGACGGACTCGCCATCGGGCCAGTGATGGTGGCGGCATTAGCGTATACCGTCGTCGCCTATGTTACGGGGCATCGGTTGATGTCTGAATATCTCCTCATCCCCCACATCGATGGCGCCGGAGAGTTGGCAGTCTTCACGGCGGCGATCCTGGGTTCTAGCCTTGGGTTTCTCTGGTACAACACCTACCCGGCCTCGGTGTTCATGGGCGATGTCGGGTCGCTCCCGCTTGGGGCGGCCCTGGGGACCGTTGCGGTGATCAGCAAGCACGAGTTGCTCCTATTGTTGGTCGGTGGGGTGTTCGTCATCGAGGCCGTGTCGGTTATTTTTCAGGTTGCGTCATTCAAATCACGAGGTAAACGGATCTTCCTTATGGCGCCCATTCATCATCATTTTGAAATGAAAGGATGGGAGGAACCAAAAGTTGTCGTGCGTTTGTGGATTATCGCCATACTGCTCGCGCTTCTGAGCCTCAGCACACTGAAGTTGAGGTGACGGCGATGCCCACGGCCGATACCATTGAGCTGACAGGAAAGCGAGTGACGGTCATCGGACTTGCCCGAAGCGGCATTGCGGCTACTCATTTGCTCCAAGAGGTTGGGGCGCAGGTGACAGTCGCAGATAGGAAGGAACGGGCTGACGTGCTCCATGAGCTGGAGGCGCTCGATCCTTCGGCCATCCAGCTTAGTTTGGGAGAGCGATATGAATCGGCCCTGGACAACGCTGATCTGGTCGTCATCAGTCCGGGCGTACCCTATCGAATGGAGTCCCTGGAACGTGTTCGCCGTCGAGGTGTGAAGGTGATCAGCGAACTCGACCTTGCGTCGCGGTTCCTGTCGGTTCCGATCCTGGCGGTGACGGGAACAAACGGCAAGAGTACGACGGTCACCCTCATCGGCAAGATGCTGGAGCACAGTGGAAAACGAGTCTTCGTCGGCGGCAATCTTGGAGTCGCGCTTAGTGAAGCGGCCTTACACGTACGACAAGCGACAACAACCGGACAACCCTGTCCCTACGATCTCTTGGTCGTGGAGGTGTCGAGTTTTCAGTTGGAGACGGTGGAACAGTTCCATCCATGGATCGCGAGCATCCTCAACGTGACGGTTGACCATCAGGATCGCTATGTGTCGATCGAAGAATATATTGCCGCAAAGAATCGGATTTTTGAAAATCTCACGTCATCCGATTACGCGCTGTTCAATCTGGATGACCCCAGAGTCGCCTCCCTTCGGAAGCCTGTGAAAGGGAGTGTGCTGGGATTCACGAGGACGAATGTCTTGCCTCAGGACGTAGCCGGTGGGGCATATCTTGATCAAGATCGTATCATGGTCAAGATCAAGGGGAAGACTCATGAGATATGCCGGAGGAACGAGCTAAAAATCATCGGTGATCATAATATCGACAACGCCATGGTGGCGTCCATCTATGCACTACTCAGTGGGTGCCCAATGTCCGCCGTTCGACAGGTGCTCCGGGACTTTCCTGGGCTAGAACATGCCTGTGAGGTTGTCCGGGAACGGCACGGTGTCCGTTTTATCAATGATTCAAAGGGGACGAACGTCGATGCGACTCTGAAAGCACTGGAGAGTATCGATCAGCCGATTGTGCTTATCGCCGGTGGACGAGATAAGGGCGGGGATTTTTCTCGCTTGGGGAGTTCCATCCATCAGCGGGTCAAGCGGCTCATTCTGATCGGTGAAGCCGCCCCTCTGATCGCCGACGCGGTGGAAGGGTATCAGGCGGTCGAACGGGTCGGAAGCTTGAAGGAAGCTGTGGAACTGGCGGCAGGGGCAGCGGAGAGTGGAGATGTCGTGCTTCTCTCACCGGCCTGTGCAAGTTTCGACATGTTTGTTGATTATCAGGATCGGGGGCGTCAATTTAAAGCCCTGGTGCAATCGTTGCCATCATGACTGACGCGACGACAGAGGAGCATTGAGACCGCACGATGTCACGACGATCAGCAGGTACCTTGGCTTTGCCATGGCCTCCCGGCGGACCACGAGGTCACAAACAAGTCGGCATGGATCAAATCCTCTTGTTTGTGACGATTACCTTGGCATTGGTTGGCTTGGTCATGATGTTCAGTGCAAGTGCCGTGATGGCGGGCAAGAAGTTCGACGATTCATGGTATTACCTCAAGCGCCAGCTAGTCTGGCTGACGTTCGGATTGATCCTCCTCCATGTCGTATCCCGCATCGATTATATCTGGTGGAGACGCCTCTCCTTCCCGCTTCTTGGTCTGATTGCAGTCTTGCTGGTTATGGTACTCCTCCCATCTATTGGCGAAGCGAAGCATGGTGCTCGGCGGTGGCTACAGCTTGGGCCCATCTCGGTTCAACCGGCGGAGATGGCGAAGCTCATCGTGGTTATTTATCTCGCCGGGTATCTGTCTCGGAAAGAGGACCGGCTCCAAGACTTTTCTTCTGGCTTGCTTCCGCCGTTGCTCATGATCGGGATTCTCTGCGGCCTAGTGCTCAAGGAACCAGACCTGGGCACTGTGGTGGTCATCGGACTTGTGACAGGAGGCTTGCTGTTTGTTGGAGGGGCGCGCCTCTCTCATCTGTCGTCGGTGGCTCTCTGTGCGATGCCCGTCGGCCTGGCCCTTATCCTAACCTCCGGTTACCGGTTGCCGCGGCTGATGACATTCTTGGATCCCGGGCGCGACCCGTTGAATGCGGGACATCAAATTACACAATCGTTCCTGGCCTTC
Organism: Nitrospira sp.; assembly: GCA_036984345.1. GTDB lineage: Bacteria > Nitrospirota > Nitrospiria > Nitrospirales > Nitrospiraceae > Nitrospira_D. Next base: position 17,562 of record BQXA01000036.1, read on the forward strand.
GGCAGTGGAGGGCTTTTCGGCGTGGGGCTGGGCGAAGGAAAGCAGAAGCTGCTCTTTCTCCCGGAACCGCATACCGACTTTGTGTTGGCGCTGGTCGGGGAAGAGCTGGGGTTCGTCGGGACCTGTGTGATTATTCTTCTCTTCGCGGTATTCGTCATTCGCGGATTTCAGATTGCCACACGGGCGCGAACTCCATTCGGGCGCTACCTCGGGGTCGGCATCACGACACTCATCGGTATCCAGGCGCTGATCAATGCCTGTGTCGCGACGGGTTTGCTGCCTACCAAAGGTCTCACATTGCCGTTTGTCAGTTATGGGGGTTCCTCCCTGGTCGTCAGTTTAACCGGCGTCGGGATGTTGCTCAGCATCTCGAGAGATCGACAGGCGGGACGGGAGGAGATTCGATATCGAAGTGGGCGTGGCTGGTCGAATCGACGATGACGATTGTGATCGCTGCGGGAGGGACCGGTGGCCATCTCTATCCAGCGATTGCGCTGGCTCGAGAGTTTCTGCGGCATGACGCAGCCGTACGGATCCTCTTCGTGGGAACGGCTCGTGGCGTTGAGTCTCGGGTACTGGCCCATGAAGGATTCGAGCTAGTACTGATCACAGCCAAGCCGGTCATGGGAAAGGGAGTGGCGGACGTTCTACGAGGCCTCCTTTCTGTGCCCATTGGGATCTGGCAGTCATTACGCATTCTCGAACAACGCCAAGCGAATCTCGTGATTGGGGTAGGAGGATATACGAGTCCCACCATGCTGGCGGCCGCTGCATTGAAAGGCATCGCTCGGGTGATTCTTGAGCCAAATGCCTATCCTGGCCTGGCGAATAAGGTAGTTGCGCCGTTCGCACAACGAGTATTTTTGGCGTTTGAGTCTGCAGGCGCATCATTTGATCAGCGAAAGGTTCAAGTGGTTGGAACACCGGTTCGACAAGAGTTCTTAGTTCCGTCAGACAAGACGGGTGACTCAAATGAACGCAGAGGCCAGCATCTCCTGATTTTCGGCGGGAGCCAGGGTGCTAAAGCCATCAATAGTGCGGTGTTGGAGGGCTTAGCGTTGTTGCAAGCGCGTCTTCCAGGCCTCACGATCACTCATCAGACCGGGGAAGCGGACTTTGAACGAGTTAGCGGGGCCTATGACAAGCTCGGCATACAGGCGAAAGTCGTTCCATTTCTCTATGACATGCCCGCTGTCTTGCGCACAGCCGACTTAGTCGTGGCTCGATCCGGTGCGATGACCATCGCAGAATTGACGGCTTGTGGCAAAGCTGCGGTACTGATCCCGCTGCCGACCGCGATTTACGATCACCAAATGAAGAATGCACGGGCGATGGAGGTCGAGGGTGGAGCGATTGTGCTTCCGCAGGCAAATCTGGATGGACCGAAACTGGTTGAGACGATCCTGTCGATCATGTCGAATTCAGAGCGGCTGCATGCGATGCAGGAGCACAGTTTTGCGATGAGGCGAAGTGATGCTGCCGAAGTGATCGTCCGGGAATGTTACGCCCTCATGAATATGACGCCAGGGAACAATCAAACTCAAAAAGTGAACGGAGGGTAACGCAGTTGCGCCGGGAAAAAGAAAGAAGCCAGGAAGAAAAAAGAAATCATGAGCAGTTGGATGGCGGAGCACCACGCATATGACGCCATTTCGTAAGACACAACAGATCCATCTAGTTGGAATTGGGGGAGCGGGCATGAGCGGGATCGCAGAGGTTCTGCTCACGATGGGCTACAAAGTGACCGGTTCAGATTTGCATGCCTCGGAAACGACCAGGCGGCTTGAAGAACTGGGTGGGAAGATCTTCATCGGTCACCAGGAATCCAACGTAGGGGACGCGCAGGTCGTCGTCATTTCATCTGCTGTGGCAATCAACAATCCCGAAGTGACGATCGCAAAGGCGCAACAAATTCCCGTCATCCCCCGCGCAGAAATGCTGGCGGAGCTGATGCGTCTGAAGTTCGGAGTCGCGATTGCCGGCGCCCATGGCAAAACCACCACGACTTCAATGGTGGCCAACGTGTTGGCGCAGGGAGGCCTCGATCCAACGATGGTCATCGGTGGCAAGGTCAACGCGTTGGGTAGTCATGCACGGCTTGGGCGCGGCGACCTGCTTGTGGCGGAGGCTGATGAGAGCGATGGTTCGTTTCTCCGACTCTCGCCGACCATCGTGGCTGTGACGAACTTGGATCGAGAGCATCTGGATCATTACGGTTCGATGGAGCGGATCAACGAGTGTTTTCTTGAATTCATCAACAAGATTCCGTTCTACGGCCTGGCCGTCTTATGTGGTGATGACGAACGCCTTCGGAACCTGTTTCCGCTCATTGTGAAGCGCTATCAAACGTACGGGCTTCATGAGCATGGGGCAACATCCCTGGATTTCCAAGCCACCGACATTGTACTCAACCAATGGGGGGCCGAGTTCCGTGCCTCTTTCCAAGGGAAAAACCTTGGCCCCTTTCGACTGGCAATCCCAGGCATCCATAACGTTTCAAACGCTCTCGCCGCGATTGCCATCGGGGTCGAACTCGAAGTCCCGGTAGATCTCATCCGTAAAGGACTCGCAGCCTTCACCGGTGTGGAACGGCGTTTTCATCTCCGTGGGGAAACCGGTGGGATTATGGTGGTGGATGATTATGGCCATCATCCGACCGAGGTGAAGGCCACACTTGCAGCAGCCAAACAGGGGTGGAATCGGCGATTAGTCGTTCTGTTCCAACCGCATCGGTATACCAGGACACGGGACTGTATGGGAGACTTCGCGCATGCCTTTGACGATGCTGATGTGGTGGTTATGACCGAGATCTATCCGGCCGGCGAGCCGCCAATACCCGGAATTTCTGGCGCCAGCCTCGCTGACATCATTAAGTCGGCTGGTCACCCGTCTGTCACCTTTATTGCGCAGAAAGAAACCTTGCCTGATCAGGTGCTCCCGTTTCTGAAGTCAGGCGATCTTGTCCTGACCATGGGAGCCGGCGATATTTGGAAAGTGGGCACCGGAATTCTTGCACGTCTTGAGGGGACGTGACGGCTGAAGATGCGTCGAAGCTTACGGCATGAGTCAAAGCCACGACAGGTAGGTCAAGAACGCCGATTGCGATTGGCCGTGTCCGGCCTGCGCGGCACCGTTCAGTTCAAGGCATCGCTGAAGGACCATACTTCGTTCCATATCGGTGGTCCTGCTGATGTCTTGGTACAGCCTGCTGATGTCGAGGATGTCATCCGCCTTTGTCGGCAGACGACTGAACAGCGCGTGCCTCTCTGTGTGTTGGGTGGGACCAACATTCTCGTTCGAGACAAGGGGATCCGAGGTGTGGTCGTCAGTTTGGCTAGGATGCGGGCGATCAAGGAGGAACCGGGTTCAGTCCTGTATGTCGAGGGAGGCGTTGGGATGCCCACACTGATTGGGCATGCCATCCGTAAGTCTTTGGCGGGACTGGAGTGGGCTGCTGGGATACCAGGGACCGCTGCAGGATGCGTGGTCATGAATGCAGGGACAAGGCTAGGCGAAATGAAAAGCACCGTCAAGGCTGTGCGTATAGTTTCGCCAAAAGGAACTCTCCTGGACTATCAAGCAGAGAACATCAATTTTGCGTACCGGCGGGCGACACTACCTCGTGGCATTGTGGTTGGGGTGTGGCTTCAGCTGAAGCCGGGGGTGAAATCGGAGATCGAACATGTCGTGAAAGACTATTTGCGCTATCGCCGTGATACGCAACCGCTATCCATGCCGAGTGCCGGTTGTGTGTTCAAAAATCCAAAGAATGATTCGGCGGGACGCGTCGTGGAGTCGGCTGGGCTTAAAGGGGCTGAGGTCGGCGATGCTTGCGTCTCGACGAAACACGCCAATTTTATCGTCAACCAGGGCCACGCCAGTGCCCGCGATGTGCTGTCTCTCATCAGAAAAGTGCGTGCACAAGTCGCGCGGAAAACAGGCATTAAACTGGAATTGGAGTTGAAAGTCATCGGGGAGCGCTAGCGAAAGGATGTGATGGTGGCCATGGGTCGAATCACAGATGCGCGAATCGGCGTGCTCATGGGGGGGCGCTCATCGGAACGAGAGATCTCTCTCAAGACAGGGCAGGCCGTCCATCAGGCGCTCATCCGTCTCGGATATGACGCGGTGGCCATCGATGTCACTGATCGGTTGCACCGTGAACTAGAAAATCAGAATGTGGCGATTGCCTTCCTCTCGCTCCATGGGCCTGGTGGTGAGGACGGTACGATACAGGGTTTCCTCGAGACCATGGGGATTCCCTACACGGGGTCCGGGGTGCGCGCGAGTGCGGTAGGAATGCATAAAGCTTTGACTAAGACCCTGCTTGCTGCACATGGGGTTCCTGTGGCAGCTGGAACGGTTGTGCCTGAAGGGGATAGGCCTGCGCTCGCAAGGATTCTCCGAGAGGCCCATCTCCAGTTGCCGATCGTTGTGAAACCAGTGGCTCAGGGATCAACCATCGGAGTCACGGTCGTGCGCCGGGCCGGACAATGGAAGGAGGCACTGGCTCTGGCACATCGGTTTGATCCAGAGGCGATGGTCGAGAGCTATATACCCGGACATGAAGCCGCTGTCTCTCTTGTCGGAACGGCAGCAGAAGGGGTGAAAGTGCTTCCAGCGATCGAAATCGTCGCGCCGGAAGGATTTTACGATTTTTCGGCAAAGTACCAAAAAGGTAAGACGCAGTATCTTTGTCCGGCTCCATTTCCTCCCAAAGTACTTCGACAGGTCAGCGAAATGGCGCGTCGGACATACACCGTGTTGGGGTGTGAGGGAGCTGCACGAGTAGATTTTCGCATTACTCCACGAGGGCGGCCGTACGTGTTGGAAATCAATACGGTACCCGGCATGACGGAAACGAGTTTGTTACCCATGGCCGCGGCTCAAGTCGGCATCGGGTATGACGCTCTGGTCGAGCGGATCTTACAATCTGCGCTGGATCGCGTTCCACGATCCGACTCGGGTATACGACAGGAGTCCGCAGGATGAGACTCTTCAAAAGGAAACGCCTTCCCAAAGCTCCTGGCCCCCGAAAGAACGAGTGGAAAGACCCGCAGGGAGACCGAGCCAGGAAGGAGACCAGAGGACTACGAACGGAAAAGCGGAGCACGCTTGTCCGTTGGGCGAAGGTGGTGACGAGCACCGTTTGCGCCGCAGTACTCATCGGGGTCGCTGCGACATACTCCGGCCCTGCGCTACAAGATCTCTTGGAAATTAAGACGATCAGCGTTGAAGGCGTCTACCATCTTGATAAAAAGCAGGTGCTTGATCTGGCAAAAGTGAAACCCGGTGCGCCACTCCACCACATCGTCACGACGGTCATTAAGGAACAGGTCGAGACTCATCCGTGGGTCAAAATGGCTGACGTGACCCGTGTGCCATTTCATGAATTACGGATTTCCGTGAGCGAACGGAAGCCCGCCGCGATTGTTCGTACCGAGTCTCAGAACTTTCTGTGCGACGAGGACGGACATGTGCTGAACAGGCTTGGCCAGCTGGATAATGAGGCGCTGCCTCTTGTCACCGGGATCGATCTGCCCGGGTTGGTGCAAGGGAGAGAATCAGTGCGACATGCGGTGGTGTCTGGCATCGAACTCGCAAGAGTTGTCGGACAGTCGTTTGATGGGAGGCTACACGTGCTTGCGGATAACCCTTCAAATTTAGTGGCGCTTGTCCAGGGAATGCGATTTCAATTTGGTGATGAGGCACTCAAGGAACAGTGGGAGCGGTTCCGGCGCGTCAAATCAACGTTGAAGGCACAAAACTTTGACGGTCTGGGGCGTCACGTGAGGGAAGTCGATCTCCGGTACGAAAATCGAATCATCGTACGGGAAGGGGGGTGATGGCCGTGTCGAAGCGAGATCACATCCTTGTTGGACTCGACATCGGAACGACGAAGATCTGCGCAATCGTTGCGGAAGTTGCAGATGCCGGCGGGCTCAATATCATCGGTGTCGGATCGAGTCCCTCACGAGGTCTACGGAAAGGTGTCGTCGTCGATATCGAAAGCACGGTTGAATCGATCAAGAAGGCGGTTGAAGAGGCGGAGTTGCTGGCCGGTGTCCAGATTAACTCGGTCTATACGGGCATCGCTGGTAGCCACATTTCCGCCGAAAACTGTAAGGGCGTGGTGGCTCTCAAGCGAGCTGAGGTGACCCGCGAAGATATCCACCGGGCGATCGAAAGCGCGCGTACTTTGGCCGTGATCCCTCACGAACGGAAGATTCTTCACGTCTTGCCCCGAGAATATATGGTGGATGGGCAGGAAGGGGTCCGCGAGCCTTTGGGCTTGTCAGGACATCGACTGGAAGTCAATGTCCATGTCATCACTGGGGCTGTGACCTCTGCGCAGAACATTGTCAAGTGTGTGAATCGAGCAGGACTCGATGTCGTGGACATCATCCTGCAACCGCTTGCTTCCAGTGAGGCTGTGCTGAGTCAAGAAGAGCGCGACTTGGGCGTGGCGATGGTCGATTTGGGCGGAGGGACCACGGATCTCGCGATCTTCTTGGACGGCAGTATCCGGCACTCCGCGGTTCTTCCGATCGGGGGGCAGAATTTAACCAGAGACTTGGCCTTTGGCCTAATTACCTCGCAGACCGAGGCAGAGAGAATCAAGACGCAATATGGCATTGCCCGAACGGAGTTGCTGACGGGCCATCAGATCGTGGAAGTACTGTCCGTCGGGGATCGCCCGGCGCGGACATTTTCTCGGCGGGATGTTGCCGAAATTTTGGAGCCGCGTGTGGATGAAATGTTTGAACTGGTGCGGAGGGAAATTACCCGTGCCGGCTACGAAGGGATACTGGGTGCCGGCGTCGTGATCACCGGTGGGACCTCGTTGTTAGACGGAATGCCTGACGCGGCCGAAAAAGTTCTAAACCTACCAGCTCGACGTGGGGTACCCTCCGGTGTTGGGGCGCTTCGGGATCAAGTGAGTCATCCCAGTCATTCGACCGGTGTGGGCTTGTTGCTACACGGTCGTCGACATGTCGATGAATTGGAAACGGCTGGGCTGCGCAATGGAGGAACGTGGGCGCGTATGTTTGGATGGACGAAGAAGGTGCTGGAAGTCTTTTAACCTTGGTCCGCCAGGAGGCCGGTGGTCGTCCTGCGGGGTGATCGGAGGAGGTGGCTCAATGTTCTCATTTCAAGAAGATGTGTTGTCGCCGGTCCGTATCAAAGTCATCGGAATCGGCGGGGCCGGGTGCAACGCCATTAACACCATGATCACCTCCGGATTGTCTCGTGTGGATTTTATTGCGAGTAACACTGACCTTCAGGCGCTCGATCGATCCTTGGCCCCCTATAAGATACAGCTCGGCCCCGATCGAACTCGTGGGTTGGGCGCAGGAGCGAAACCAGAAATCGGACGGGATGCGGCGCTCGAAAGTCGAGAGCATATCCGTGAATGTATCGACGGCGCGGACATGGTCTTTGTCACCGCCGGGATGGGTGGAGGAACGGGAACCGGTGCCGCGCCCATTGTGGCCAGCATTGCCCGAGAGATGGGGATTCTCACAGTCGGTGTCGTCACGAAGCCCTTTCAGTATGAAGGGCAGCGTCGACACAAGCATGCCGAAGAAGGAATCCGAGAGCTACGTCGACATGTCGACACCTTGCTCATCATTCCTAACCAGCGCCTGCTGGGTATCGTGGATAAGGCCACCCCGCTGCTCGAAGCATTCAAGGTGGCGGACGATGTCCTTCGCCAGGCCATTCAAGGTATCGCTGATGTTATTACGACAACCGGCCATGTGAATGTGGATTTCGCCGACGTCCGCACCGTGATGTCGCATACGGGGCGCGCGGTGATGGGGATGGGCGTGGCTCAGGGACAGAATAGGGCGATCGAAGCCGCACAAAAAGCGATGTGCAGCCCACTCCTGGAAGAGGGAAGTGTTGAGGGAGCCCGCGGAGTTCTCCTCAATATTACTGGGGGTCCCAGCATGTCGTTGCATGAGATTGAGGAAGCCGCGTCCATTATTCAGCAGACAGCGGATCCTGAGGCAAACATTATCGTCGGGCAGGTCATTAATCCAGACATTGGTGAGGAATTGATCATTACCGTCATTGCTACCGGATTTGAACGGGACGAGAATCTGGCGATTGCCGGGACCGAGGCCGATCGAGTACCGAATCGGCTGACCAAACCGATCCAACCAGTGCTGGCCGGTGTCGTCGCCTCACTTGGATCCGAACGACCGGTGAAAGATCTTGATCGCCCGACGTTCTTAAGGCGGATGAGTGAGGCGCGAGAGTCGGCGGACCGAGCCGCGCTGACGGCTGAGGATGAATGGGATGTCCCGACGTTTCTTCGTAAGCAAGCAGATTAATGTCGTCTTGCTCATCGGATGATGGAATGGTGAGAATGGATATGAGGAGAACCTCGCTCATAACCGTACCGGCATTTTCAGATACCCGAAATCAGATCCGGCACTTTTTTGGCACGCGGCAGCATGCGACCGGGCTTGATCTTGAGCTTGGTGTTCCTCGACAGGGGGTAGCTGGAGCAGGAACCGCATCCTGGACGCTGACGGTGAAGCAGGTTCATGGAACGGACGCGCTTGTGGTGGATCGTGCGTTGACGCCAACCGATCGATTTGCCGGAGGATGGGACGCATTGGTGACCAATCAACCAGGCGTGATGGTGGCGGTGCGGACGGCGGACTGTGTTCCAGTCTTGATGCATGATCCCGTACATCGAGTGGTGGCTGCGGTCCATGCGGGTTGGCGAGGGGCCGTGGCAGGCATTGTCCCTAAAACGATGGCCCTCTTGGAGTCGTGTTTTGGGTCACACCCGGACCAGGTGCGGATCAGTATCGGCCCATCTGCAGGCGCCTGCTGCTACGAAGTGGATGAACCGGTGTTAGCGGGTCTGCGCAAAGGATGGTCCGGTTGGGAAAAAGTGGTTCACAATCGGAATGGTCAGAGCGCACATTTGGACTTGAAGGCTCTTATTCGCGACCAGGTGCGGACGCATGGCGCTGCTCCTCAGCGTGTGACGACCGTCAATCTCTGTACGATTTGTCATGACGATCTCTTTTTTTCGTATCGACGAGAGGGGAAAGTAAACGGTACTATGGTGAGTGCGATTGGCTTGCCGTTGAATCGAAGGTAAACTGCTGTCGGTCATTCTTGCGTGTGCCCCTATCCTAGAGACCGTTCACTCAAAGCAATGGATACGATACATGAGGAAGGGTGATGGAAGCGCTCGTTGAAGGGACGATTGCCCAACGCGTCCAATCGGTCCTGGCGAAGATTCGCTCGGCCGAGGAGAGAGCAGGACGTCCGGCGGGGAGTGTTCGTCTGGTGGCCGCGACCAAAACCGTCACAGTCGACCGGATGAAGGAGGGAGTCAGTGCCGGTTTGGCGATCTTAGGTGAGAATCGTGTTCAGGAGGCGCTTCCCAAAGTAGCCTCGTTCTTAGAGGTACCGGTGCGATGGCATTTTCTTGGACAACTCCAACGCAGGAAGGTGCGATCGGTGATTGGCCTCTTCGAGATGATTCATTCGGTGGATAGTGTGGAGTTGGCTCAGGAAATTGATCGACGAGCCGGAGAAGCCAGCTGCCATCAGAATGTCCTGATCGAGGTCAATATTGCAAACGAGCCCACGAAAGCCGGGTTTTCCGTGGCTGATGTGATCCAGGCCGTCACCACCATGGCGGAGTTTTCTCACATCGGTATTAGAGGATTGATGACTATTCCTCCGCAGACTGATCACCCTGATGAGGTCCGGCCGTATTTTCGACGACTCAATGCGTTGGCGCAACAGATCACAGCATGCAGGATCCCATCTGTGAAGATGGATGAACTGTCGATGGGCATGTCGGACGACTATGAGGTCGCCATTGAAGAAGGCGCGACACTTGTTCGGGTCGGCACCGCAATCTTCGGGACACGCCATGTCTAAGACGGCTCTCACACAGAAACTTGGGTTTCTCGGTGGTGGCCGTATGGCCGAGGCGCTGATCAACGGCGTGCTTTCGGCGAAGGGATACCGCCCTGACCAAATCCATGTGGCGGACCCGGACAGGGGGCGGTTGGATCATCTCAAGACACGATACGGAGTTCAGATCAATGTGGCGAACCATGAGGTCGTTGTTCTGAGCGACGTCCTCATATTGGCGGTGAAGCCACAGGTGATCGTTGAGGCCCTCACGGGAATTCGCGGGGTGTTGACGAATCACCTGGTGATTTCCGTAGCGGCTGGCATCACGATCGATCGCATCAGAGACCTGTGCGGCCCTGCTGCACGCATCATCCGTGCGATGCCCAACACACCGGCTATGGTCGGTGAAGGCATTACGGCGTTGGCAATCGGTCCGAATCTTGAAGAGGAAGCAGTCGCGTGTGCCGAGGGAATCCTGCGATCGGTTGGCCGAGTCGTCAGGATTCAGGAACAGCTAATGGATGCCGTCACCGGATTGAGTGGAAGCGGGCCTGCGTACGTCTTTCTCGTGATTGAAGCCATGACTGACGGTGGGGTGAAGGTGGGGTTGCCACGCGAGACGGCCAGTCTGCTTGCGGCGCAAACCGTGCTCGGGGCTGCGCGGATGGTGTTGGAGACCGGACAGCATCCGGCTCGACTGAAGGATCAAGTGACCTCTCCCGGTGGTACGACCATGGCCGGTCTGCATCGCTTGGAACAGGGAGGGGTTCGAGCCGTCCTTATCGATGCTATTGAAACTGCGACGAAACGTTCCAAGGAGCTGGGAGGCTGATGTTTGTAATGGGAAATACCTTGTTGGGCCTGGCGACAGTGCTAGACTACCTATTGACCTTTTATAGTTGGATCATCATTGCGCGGGCACTCATCTCGTGGGTGAACCCGGATCCGTGGAATCCTATCGTTCAATTCTTGAGCCGTGCAACGGAACCTGTGCTTGCGCCAATCCGACGGCGACTCAGCTTGGGGATGGGGATCGACCTGTCGCCGCTGATTGCCATCGCAGCGATCTGGTTCTTGCAAATCGCCGTGGTCCAGTCGATGAAGGATGCGGCGTTACGAATGAACTGAGTTCATATTGGGGAGGATGCCATGAAGATTACACCACTCGATATTCAGCAGATGGTTTTTCAGGTCAAACTTCGTGGCTATGACCGTGATGAGGTCAACCGCTTTCTCGAGGACAT
>BQXA01000037.1:0-28449 GCA_036984345.1 Nitrospira sp.
GCCGATGGTGCTGCATCTCCATCTTTTGTGCGTTGTCGGCGTGCCCCTCCATGGCATTCTCCACGACCGTCTGGCCCTTCAGCTGTTGGGTCCAGCCCGGCATGGCCACCGGTGTCGCATGAGCCCCATGCTGGCCATCACCGGCTTCCGCCGCAAAGACCGCAGGCGTGACAACCAGACCGCCAGTCAACACAACGGCCTGGAGTATCAGCGAGGCCCTCCTGAGCCTCCGCCTCATCCGTTTAAGAAGAAAAGTCCTCATAACCTGCCTCCCTCACTTAGGTCCAGCCTCAACGGCTGGACGGTTGTACGGTGTACGCGATACGAACAAATGCCGACACAATGACGGTACTTTTCTATGGACTTTCCGCGCCAATTTCCCTGAAAGATTATGCGGCCACCTGTTCGTCTCACGGCTAACAACTATCTCGGCCCCGCCGAAGAGGATACGCCTCGCGAGGGAACAGCGTGGTACCTACGTGTGCTTGGCGTAACCGGCCTCCCGTGTGACCCCGGCCTCTTTCGCTCACGCACTCCCGAAACGAAAAGAGCTGGTGAGGGGCTCCCTCTTGCGAAGGAATGGGTCATCCGGAGGCCGGTCCAAAATCACCCAAACCCCCACCAGCGACTTCGTACGAATGCAATCATCATGCTTTCTCGGTTTTGACAGTCGTACAATCAGAATTTATTCTGATATCTACAGAGGTTAGAGTGCCTCATGTTGCAGATCTCAGATCGCCTGGATTGGGAGTCCGTCTAGGTGACGAGGCACAAAGCAGGACGCACACTTTATCCATTTCATATAAATCATATGGTTAGGCTGTCCAAGCCATTAGACAGCTCTTAGCGGTGAATTGGGGCATGATGGGGCACTCTCTGGATGCCGAGTGGAATAATAACTTGCGCTCTCGACTCTTACGGTACGTCGTCATGCGTCGCACTTTTTTCACTGCATCAATGCACTCATGCCCCACTCCGCATCGGCCCCTCTCAGGTCACCCATTTGAGGCTGGTCTTCTCCGGAATGGGATGCTGAGGATCGTGCATACCAGCCAAGATGGCGCTAAGTATGTCTTTCACCAGTCTAGTCCAGTGGGGTTTCAAATCCTGAATGGAAGGAAGGGTGAGAGCAGGGAACCGCTACGCGGCTCCCTGCCAAGCATGACCAAGGGACCAGACCTATCGAGCTTTTCTGTTAGAAGCCGATAGCCCCATACACTCCGGTCGTCCAGTAGTTGTTCACCGTATTGGTTTGGTTCGAGGCCAGATGGAATCGACTGTCGACACCCAGCCATAACTCTTTCCACACGCGAAATTCCGCACCGCCACCGAACTGCACACCGATATCCAGGTAATTGATCTGACTGGATGTCGGGCTAATCACATGAAAATCCAATCCAGCGGGAATGATCCAGGGTTGGAAATCGGTCCCCTGTCTGAACTTCACTTTCGGCGCGACACTCACGGTCAGCATGGTCAGTTGCACTTTGCTCAGACCGCCGTTACTCACCCCCGTCACACCGGAGGTATCCCCATTCGCAACGTTGGCGGACGCCCATCTCTTGAATTCCAAACCGATCTCGCCGACGAGCGCCACACCGGGCAACATCCCGAACAGGTCTTTGGTGAGCATGAGATCAGTTCCACCGCCGATGTAATAGCCACCGCTGCCATCGTTCTTGCCGGCAGCGCCATGGCCATCCGTGATCAACTCTCCGCCACGATCGCTTAACAGCTCGCCATAGCCCCCACGAAAGAACACGCGGTTCCCAGCCGAAGTTGTCTCAGTGGTGTCGTCGGCCAAGACAGGCCATGGACCACCTACGGCAACCGCCATAACCAGCGAAGCCGTGACAGACCACATTCCCATGTTCTTTCTGCACTTCTGCGCCTGCATGATACCCCCTCTCTAGTTACGCTTCGAGGAGCACGGCCCTCTTCGAGCAATCAGCTGACACACGACACTTGTTCAATGCGTCAGCCTGGTGAATAAGCAATTCCTCACTGAGATAGAAAATGAGGGAGCCACTCTCACCTGTGACCCCCTCATCACTCACACGTGGCGGTCGAACTAACCGCTCACAACTGGGTGGACTGCACCGGACAGCGACAGGGCACATCACCATCCGGCACCCAGAGAGCCAAAGCTCTCTGGACTACTCGCGATACCGAGCAACGTGCATGCCATGATGGTTCGCGCTCTCCCGACCAACTCATTCACGCATTGGACGCGACGAATAGGCCATTGGGTCAGATCACGAACTTCTTCTGTCCTGTCGAACGCGATCTATCCCCTTGGACAGTCAGGGGGTGGCCTAGATCAATCGCTTAATTATCATTCGCTTAATCTGTCTAGGCTGATAGACGCGGTATCTGGAACAAAGGGCGAAATGGGGCACCAGGCACACGTCGCCCTCCGTTTGTTCTGTTGATCGAAACCAACGATCCAAGAGTACGAACGAAAGCGCTGATCGAAAATTATGAGAAAGGCCCTTTCGGGCGAGGGACGAGCTACAAGCGAAAGTGACAATGGGCGAGACTATGAAACCCGATGGATCATGCGGAAACTATGGACAAGGGGTAAGGAAGGGGCCAACCAAAAGCTAGTCAATGCAATAGGCGCGAAGCTTGTTGTAGAGACTCGCTCGACTGATCTTGAGCAGCTTGGCTGCTTTTAGGCGATTTCCTGCGGTTTTTTGCAAGGCGTCTATGATCCGAATGCGTTCAGTCTGAGCGACAGCTTCGCGCGACGCCGACCGTAGACTCTCGTCTTCGTTCTCGATATCGCCTGAAACTAGATCTTCGCACCCAAGCCATGGTCCGGTCGTCGTCACCACGGCTCGCTCGATATAGTGCTGCAACTCTCGAACATTACCGGGCCATGGGGCATCGCGCAACGCTCTCATCGTGCTTTCGGCGATTTTGCGTGCCGGTTGATGATGTCGTGCGCAGGACGCTGCCACAAAATGCTGGACCAGCAGTGGAATATCCTCACGTCGCTCCCGGAGAGCTGGCAAGTATAATGGAAGAACGGCAAGTCGATAGTAAAGATCCTGTCGAAACGCTTTTGCCTTCACGAGCTCGGCGAGATCCTTGTTCGAAGCAGAGATGACCCGTGTATGGATCTTCATCGCTCGTGTGCCACCGACCGGTTTGATCTCGCCCTCCTGCAACACACGAAGCAGCTTCGCCTGAAAGGTCGGCGTCGTATCGGCAATTTCATCCAGGAAGATCGTTCCCCCGTCGGCTTCTTCGAACAACCCGCGTTTGTTTGTGACCGCTCCAGTGAAGGCTCCTCGCACATGGCCAAAGAGCTCACTTTCAAGCAGTGTTTCAGGAAGTGCGCCGCAGTCGACGACGACGAAGGGTCGATCGCACCGGCCACTCAGGGTGTGCACTGTCCTCGCCAGAAGTTCCTTCCCTGTTCCACTCTCACCTTGGATGAGAACGGTGGATGAGCTGTCCGCGACCAACCGAGTCATGTCAAAGAGCTGTTGCATAACCGGACTTCGGCCGATTAGATCGCCGAGGCAATCGGTGACGGGTGCGGCTGAGGTGCCGGGTGATGGGTTCCTGCGCTTGGTGTTCGAGGCCGCGTCGAACAGCACAAGCATCGATGCTACGGTGCCGTTCTGATCCGCTAACGGAAAGGCTTGGTGCATCCCGCAGGCAGTCCCGTCGCCGTTTCCTGAACAGGACACACACTGCACACCAGGTGTCTCGAAGACTTTCACGGCGGGACAGGTTCCACAGGGATCCGTCCGTTGTGCAAACGCCTCGTAGCACTTGGCATGCTGCTGGTGACGATCTTGCTTTTCATCCACTGCCCATGCCGCTTCGTTCGCATACACGATGTTGAAGGCTCGATCCATGACGGCCACTCGGTTGGACAGTCCATGTGCCAATTGCTTGATCGCTTCAACGCGCGCGGTAATGATAGGATCCATCTGCGCTGAGCCTGGTTGGGTTTCTGGGTCAGACAAGGCCATCTCACGTCACTAGTGGGAGATTTATTGGTTATCTACCTACTTGAGCTGATAGGGAGGATGCGAATCAGCTCTCTTTTTCCCTAGTGTTGAGACCGAGCAATTGTTGCACACATACCTTCAGGTCCGCAATACGGACGGGCTTGTCGAAGTAGGCATTCGCGCCTGCTCGTAACACTCGGGCTTTCAACGCCGCATCGCCGAATCCCGTAATGACCACGATGGGACAGTGAGGTGCTACCGTCCGGAGCCGGCTGACGTAATCATCTCCCCCTGCCGGCATCCGCAAATCGGTCAGGATCAGATCCGGCACGGATTGCAGCACCGCTAGGAACGCTTCATCTCCATCCCTCGCCTCACGAAGGTGATACCCCGTTCCCCAAAATTC
Organism: Nitrospira sp.; assembly: GCA_036984345.1. Lineage (GTDB taxonomy): Bacteria > Nitrospirota > Nitrospiria > Nitrospirales > Nitrospiraceae > Nitrospira_D. Next base: position 4,375 of record BQXA01000037.1, read on the forward strand.
ATCGCACAGCAAACTCCGCATGTCTCGATCATCCTCGACGATGAGCAACACCGTTCCCTTTCGTTCCGGCAGGGTCATGATCCACCTCGCCTCTCATTGCCGCTTCCGAACCGTCCTAGAGGAATTGAGTGGCAAGGCGCATGCCGCTCGAGGCCGGTGAAGGTGATCAAATTGCAGGAGAATTGGGGCAGCATTGGATGCGGGAGAATTGAGTGGCGAGAAAGACCACATCTACGGGCACATCAGCTGTTGCGGAATGCAACAGCATTCGGAGAGGAAGAATGAGACTGATAAGGTGAAACTGTACGAAAGAAACGAGGAGTCAGAATGCCCTTCGAAAGCGCTCGTATCACGTATGACGATCTGCCACCGGCAACAGCACTCTAAACGTCGTCCCCGTCCCTTCTTCACTCTCGACGGTGATGGAACCTTGATGCTCTTCGATGATGCCCTTGACCACCGTCAAGCCCAATCCAGTCCCTTTACCGAACTCCTTCGTCGTAAAGAATGGTTCGAATATTTTCTTGACCACGTCCTGAGGAATTCCATGGCCTGTGTCCGCCACGGTGAGCTTCACGAAATCATTTTCCCGCGCCAGTCCTATGCGCAGCATCCCGCCTTCCGGCATCGCGTGCACCGCATTGACAATGAGATTGATCAACACCTGCCTCATCTGGTCGGCATCGCCCATGATCAATGGACAGGAATCCACCAGGTCCATTTCAACCTGAATCCGATTCTTCGCGAGACGCTCGCGGAAGATTTCCGTACTGTCTTCAATGGCTTTCCGCAGATCCAACGGGCATCGTTCAGGTGTCTTGCGTCGTGCAAACGTCAGCAACTGATTCATGACCTTTGTGATCCGTTCGACCTGCGTCACGATGGTATGAAGCCCTTTCTTGATCGGCTCCTCTGTTACCCGATCCATCAGATACTCGGCACGTCCAAGAATGACGTTCATCGGTGTTCCGATTTCATGAGCCATGCCGGAGGCCAACGTCCCAAGTTCTGCGATCCGCTCGGTCCTTCGCAATTGTTCCTGTAGCCGCTTCCGTTCGCTGACATCTCGGAGCATCACCAAGATGGCAGAGCCTTCTTCGTCCGTGAATCGTGTCGCACTGACCTCGACATCCATCGACGCCCCATCGAGTCTGACAATCTTATCCTCGGAGACGGGAACCGCTTGCCTTCCTTCCAACAATTCGTGGATCCGTTCACGAACGACAGCATGATGGTCCGGATGAATGAGGTCCAAGAGCGACTTACCCAGAATCTCGTTCGCCCTCACGGCGCCGAACAGCTTGATGGCTTGATCATTGGCAAACACAATCCGGTCGCCCCTACTGACAAGAATCGCATAAGGTGAGAACGCGATAAGTCGTCTGTAGCTTTCTTCGCTCTGTCGGAGCAGCTGTTCGGCTCTCTTGCGTTCCGTCACATCAGTGACGAATCCTTCGACGTAGTTGAGTAGCCCTTCCGCTGTATGAATCCCCTCGCCTCGCTCCCACACCCATTTGATCTCACCTGATCTCGCGAGGATACGATAGGTCATCTCGAATGGGCGATGATGCTCTAGAGCGTCCTGAACTTCGTGCCAGATACGCTCGCGGTCATCGGGATGCATCGTCGCACCGTATGAGATGCTGCGTTGAACGAGGTAGTCGTCGGTGGTGTACCCGGTTAAATCGCAAACCCCCTCACTGACGTAGTCGAAGGTCCAGTCGCGATTATTTTGGCACCGATAGACAAAGCCCGGCAGGTTGCCGACCAGCGTCGCCAGTTTCCGTTCACCTTCACGGATGACCTCTTCCACCTGCTTCCGCTCAGTAATGTCTCGGAGAATGACCGTATAGAAGGCTCGCTTCTCCACGGCGATATGTGAGATGGCCGCTTCGATCGGAAATTCTTCACCGTTCGATCGGAGCCCCATGACCGAACCCAATTGCCCCATTTTGCGCGTCGTTACACCGGATTGCCCGAACGACTGAATATGCTGACGGTGAGTTTCACGGAAGCGCCCTGGTAGAAACCGATCAAGAGGTTTCCCGATTGCTTGTTTAGCAGAACAGCCGAACATTTCCTCCGCGGCTCGGTTGAACAGCACGACGTGCTGGTCCTCATTGACCGTGATAATTGCATCCATCGCGGATTCAATGATGCCTTCCAGTCTGAGTTGGCTGACGATGAGTTCCTCCTCAGCCTGTTCGCGACCGACGACGGCGTGCGCGACATCCTCAACCGCGCGCTCACGGGCCGCTTGCGCAACCATCATCAAGCCTTCGGCATGCGCTTGTTCGACACGTGCAGACATCAACTCCTGCTGAGTTCGCCGGTACCGGAACAACCCTGCCGCAATGAGCCAGAGTAGCATCGTGCCCAACGCGCGGTTGGAGACTGCATAGGGAATCGGGATGCTAGCCGGTCGGACAAGAAGATCGATCCACGTCAGCACAGTGGCTGCAATGGTAAAGTAGAGCGGCGCATGCGCACGTGGTAAGAGGAGTGTCATGAGCATGGGAATGACGTACAGAATCGAGACGGCAATGCCGACGGGGGCGAGGAGGTCGGCGATGAAAATTCCGATCGTGAGAAAAGGAATCATCCACGGCACAGCGCGCACAACACGCCAATCCACGAGTGTCACGTGATCCATCCCGGCCTAGGTCAGGATTGGCCGTAGCCGATCCTGATATGATGATCAGAAAGAGGTTGTTATTCCTCTGGATGAGGCTCGCCTTCGATTTCGGCAAGCTTACGATACAGAGTCTTCCGGTCAATGCCAAGGGCATGAGCGGCTTGGTACTTGTTGCCGCCGGACTTTTCGAGGATCTTCTTGATATATTCTTTCTCGAGCTCGTGTAAGGGGAGGGCCTTTTCGGCAGCTTCGTCAAGCACACGGCGGTCGCCACGTGCTCCCTGGATTCCTGCGGGCAAATCGTCCGGTGAGACTTTCTCCCCTCGACTCAGCGTGACCGCCCGCTCAATCACATTCTCTAGTTCCCGGACGTTCCCTGGCCAGGCGTAGTCCATGAGCATGGCGAGGGCCGCCTCGCTCACCCCTTTGATTTCCTTCCCTCGGGCTTTTCCGCACTTCTTCAGAAAGGCGTCGACCAAGAGCGGAATATCCTCCCGACGCTCACGAAGCGGCGGCAATTTCAGTTCGATGACGTTCAGTCGATAGAAAAGATCCTCCCGGAATCGCTTTCCCTTCACTTCCTCAGCGAGATTCAAATTGGTGGCAGCGATGATCCGTACGTCGACCGAGATCGGTTTGGTCGCTCCCACGCGCCTGATCTCTTTTTCTTGAATCGCGCGTAGAATCTTAGCTTGGAGCATGAGCGGCAATTCGCTAATTTCATCGAGAAATAACGTGCCTTTCTGGGCTTCTTCAAAGAGTCCGCGCTTGTCGAGCTTCGCATCGGTAAACGCACCGCGCATGTGGCCGAATAACTCACTCTCCAACAGCTGTTCAGGAATCGCCGCGCAATTCACAGGAATAAACGGTGCATCTTTCCGGTCGCTATTGTAATGGATGGCCTTGGCCACCAACTCCTTCCCCGTTCCACTCTCTCCGGTGATCAGTACGTTGGTGGGACTATCAGCGACCCGACGAATGAGATCGAAGACCGCTTGGATCGCCTTGCTCTTGCCCAAAATATGGTGAAAGCTATATTCCTTGTGGACTTCCTTCCTGAGCCGGCTGACTTCCCGCCGTAGGGATGCTTCTCGAACGACCCGCTCGATGACTCGAACCAATTCATCCTTCTTGACCGGCTTCGTGAGGTAGTCGCTGGCTCCGTGTTTCATCGCCTCGACGGCTGTTTCCACGGAGCCGAACGCTGTCATGAGGATCACATTGATGTCGGGATAGGTTTGTTTGATCTGGACCAATAATTCCAATCCCTCCATCCCTTTCATCCGAAGATCGGTGAGAACAACCGCGTAATCCTCCTCAGCCAGCAATCTCAGGGCCTCCTGACCACTTCCGGCCATCGAGACTTGGTGCCCACGATCCTTCAACATGTCGTAGGCGAGTTCCCGCATGTCGGCATCATCATCGACGACAAGAATCGCCCCCCAATCTTCAGTCATCTCCTTTTTCTCCTCAAACCTAGGCCACCATAGACTGCCCCATCATGCCACAACCGACCAGCCCAGGTGGCGCATTATGGGCCACTTCACTTACCCATAGATGCACACCACAAGATGGCCTGCAAAGAAAGGACCAGGGAAATTCAGTGCGAGATGAGCAGGCAGTGCGTCAATCTGTTTTGGCCCCAGAAGGGATGAATGTCACTTCTGAGGCCCTTGTGGCTGCTACAGGAGGATATTCCCCTTCGTAGGCACTTGGGAAAATGTACAATCTGTCGCCCGTCGAGAACAAAACCTTGTACTCTCTGGCTTTATCATCCCGAAGATACACCTTGAACAGATTGGATGATACTTGCTTATCGACTCTCGCCCAATTCAGGCCAAGCTGTACCGGTACAATATAGAGACCGACCGTCATGACAGCAAGAGAAAGGTAGGCCATCGACACATCCATGTGCCGACCCGCCTTGGCAAATCGCACAACCAGAAGTTCAAGCGTCGAGGCACACAATAGGAGAAGAAGGGTGATCGCAATGACCGACAGAACAATAGTAGACACGATCCATCTCAATCCACTAAGCAGAGGGATCATGATCAGGAACAGGACCAAAAGCCATGGCCCATACTGAACCATGGCCACGGACACCTTGAAGCGTGTCGTTTCTGTGACGTTGCCCTGGCCCTCCATGGAAGCTAGGCTCGTGGTTGCCAGATAGCCGAGGAAGAGGATCAAGAGCAGTGGAATCCAGCTTTGGCTAAAGTAGACCGTCGTCGGAACCTCATCTAAGATCCATGAGGCTCGAAATTCTGAGAAATAGGATCGTGTGTAAATCGATCCCGCCAGATAGGCCACACCCGTAATCGCAAACAAACCAAGTAGTATTTTCGGAGCCTGCTCAATAATCCGGCGAGTGTTGGCGCGAGCAGTTTCGGCTTTCTTGTTGTCCTTGGACGGCATGGTTCATGATCCAGAACATATAGAGGGCCGGCAACCTTTCGAAGGCTGTATTCTTAGGAGGGAGCCGAGTAACGGCGCAATCCGTAAGAAGAGATGACGGCGGTTCAGTCCAACTTGATGAGGTCGGATCGCCGTTCGTCCGGCGGATCGGTATGGTGGAATTGGAATCCTCCCGGGTCCTGGTAATCCACGGTGACGCCATCCATACGCGCGGCGCTCGCCGTAGGGACAGCGACCGTCAACCCATCGATTGTCTGAGCCTGGTCCTCTGGCTGAACTCGTTCTTCCAGCGTGATACTGAAGGCCAACCGTCGGTCGTCCACATCCTTGACCTGCACCCTCACAATGGGATCCTCCGGATGTTCGACGATCAACGCCTTCAACCGTTCGACAGCCGGTCGTGTCAACTTCATCGCGTCGCTTCCTCTCTCACAGTCGAGTCTGGTTACCGGACGATTGGATCAAGATAACACACGGCTTCTGTCGTCCGCTGCTTGGAATGCCTTTCCCCGCGCCATGGCCTGCAACTCCAACATGTTATTCGGCTCAGGGGTCAGTTCAAGACCCCCCTCTTTTGTAGCAGCTACTTTAGGGAATGCGTTCGACTATTCTCCCCGCTACGCTTTATCTATTCGTGCAGGATGGACCAAAGCGGAGGAGCACCCATGAAAAACAGATCGAATCCCGTGCGCCGTTATAGCCGTTATCCAGTCAGGTGGCCCATGTTGTATGGTAGTGATGAGCTCGTCGCAGAAGGCACTGTCTTAGACCTGACTTCCCTCGGTTGGCGACTCGCAGGATCGACGCCGGTCATCCCCGGCATGCAGTTGGCCCTGCAGATCTCCATCCCCGAACGGGCGGCCCCGCTTCAGATCACACGGGCGACCGTGCTGTGGGTGAAAGATCATGAATTTGCGATTGAAGCCCACGAAATGGCGCCCATCGACCAGGCCTGGGTCGACGAGTTCCTCCGCCAAAAACTCGGCCTCGTGTGGATGTCACAAACTCACGGCCATGAGAACTCCGTTCACTCAAGAGGTGAGCTAGCTGATGGCAGCTCCTCCCAGCGAGAGACTCCCGTTCCATCCTCTGAGGACCTGAAGCAACACTTCTCCGCCTTTCACACCAGCTCGATGGATACGTCTACCAAGGCACGAGGCGAGGGTGCCCCGGACTTTCAGCCGGGGGATATTCACCCGTCTGACGACGCATTGCCTGAGACCATTGTGTTCGAGGCACGCCGCATCATTCGCAGGATACTCGCGCTCAAAGCGGCTCGCGCACGGACCGGTCAGGATCCGATTGCAAACAACTAGACGATTTTCTCCAACAGCGACCCAGCTCTCGTAAGCAATCTTGCTCAGGATGTGTTAGACTACACGCGTGGATCATTCCGATCCTCGCGCTTTTTCCTCCCCGTGTCGTTCCCGCGCGATTGCAAGCATCAGCCTGCGGCGAATTCGTCGTCTATGGCCTATGCATACGGCCATTCGTGTAAACGACGGAGGCCCGACTCTCTGCTGTTGTGTCGTGTTTCTTATGCTACGGTTCGTGATGTGAGGTTCGTGCAGGCTGTGAATGTCACATTTCTGGTAGACTCCCGTACCCCCGACAAGTCTCGGTGGTGCGTGGATAATGTGGAGGAGCGATGAATGCATCATGGGGGGCCAAAGCCCCACACCGGCGGAAGCGGGTCGTACTTCGAACCAGGGTCCGTTGGGAGATACTAGGACTCCAAGATCCCGCACTGTCGTCCTCATCACCGTCCATCGAGGACCTTCGCCGCCAGATCACATCCGCAGCCAGTTCAGGGTTGAGTTCGGAGACGCTTTCCCGCTCCGACCAAAAGGATGGACGTCCCAAATCTCAACGCAAGGTGGTGACAGCGGATCGGAAACATAGGGGCGCTTCGCAGTAGGTCTCTTATATCGATACGTCGTACCCGAAAGGAGGACACCATCGCAGGAACAGGTAAAACCACCCAGGCCAAGCGGGAACGTGAGAAGTCACGTCAGCAGAAACAACGCGAAAAAGAAGCGCGCCGGGTCCAACGGAAGACCGCCAAGCTCAACCGGCCAGCACAGGAGGGAGAGGATCCTGACCTCGCTGGCTTGCATTGGGGGCCGCAAGCTCCGCTTTATTGAAGCAACGCACTCAATATTATGGGCACTCAAGTACGTACGAAAGGAACAACCATGGACGTCAACACCATCACCTTCGCAGTCGTGATAGTGGCACTCGGAGTTGCAGGTATCGCCGTATACATGAGAGGAAAATAACATCCCACTCCCGTTTATGTCGGAATCGACTGCGGATTTGGTGCATCGGCTCGACATCACACGCTTCATGTTCGGCTGATGAATCGGAGCGTCTTGCTGGCAAACCAAGCCCTCCAGTCCAGCTTCGCAAAGAGAACGACCAGCACGAGCATGAGGGCTTGCGTCAAGACAAAATACCCCCCGAAATAAGCAAGGATTGATCCTTGATCAACCACGGCCTTCTGCGCCACATTCATCGCAAGGACCATCCAGAAACTATAGGTCACACACCGTCCTATGAAGGCCGCAAGCGCCACTGGAGTCAGCGGCAAAGACGTGAGTCCATAGGCCATAAACAGTGAGTTCGAGGGAAAGGGGCTACAGGTATAAGCGAGGACACCCCCGAACGTCATCGCGCGTTGTGTTGCCAGACGCTCCTTCACGAGATCAATATTCTCTTTGGTGCGCGTGCTCAGCCAGCGTTGCCTGACAATCAGATACGCGAGCTTCGCAAGGACAACTCTCCCGGCGGTCGCCGCAGCGGCCGCAACGAGCGCGATCATCCAGGGGTTCGCATCCGGGTTTGACAGTCCAAACGCGGACAACACCATCCAGGTCGGTGGTGCAAAAGCGGGCAGGCTATTGAGGACAACGATAATCGCAAAGAGTGCCAGAATATCCATCGTGGCGTGAATGGGTCGCCGATGAGGCAAACCTGCATGGTCCACGGGCCTTACAGACAGCTGTGTCTACAGATACCATGGAGCGATCATGATTTTGTGGTTGGGCTGTCGGAGAAGTCTTTCAACACCTAGGGGGATATGCCGATCTTTCTCCACGCCGACTCGATCTGATCGATCATTCGTTACTCGGTCTCTTCACCACCTTCTATGCATGCTTCGCATTGGTCCAATTCAGGAGTGCCATGCTCACTGCAGAAGTACCTATGGCACCGGTTGCAGGTCATGAAGGTCATCCTGACTCGATCTTCCGCTTCACATCGATCACACTGGCCAGCACTGCGGGCTTTAGGCATCGCGCTATCTCCACAACAGGTTGAATGAGTCTTCGAAACGGCATGTCCCTGATCTGGCGAGGACTGCAGGACAGGGCCCCCTCCACTTCACGGTTCGGTCTACACTGATACCACATCCGTGTTCGCCGCTCCAATTCAAAACAGACCTGCGTTGGTCGTACGTGTCAGATTCTCTCTTCGACCGTGACGTCTGACCATCTCGAAATCTGAATACGCTTACCAGGATGCTTGAGGACCTTCGGAATCACCTTGTGTTCGACGAAATGCTGCAACACCTCGCTTGACGCGTGGTCAGCTAGAAACTGTTCGTTAAAGACCACCTGCCACGAATGTTTGTCGACCCCGTGGCGAAAGCTGAACGTCGGTCTGATAGTTTGACTGAACTTGATGTCTACAAACTGCTTCTCGAAACATTCCCGTATGGTCTGAATGGTATGTGAATGAATGCCACCTGTACGACTGTCCATAGATTTCTCCTTACCTGTGGCAAAGGCACCGTGTGGATATCGTATCGTTCGCACTGCCGGAGGTTTGCGCGAATACCACCAAGAGGCGTGAGAACTGCCGGCCGCGTCGCCTGGGGCACTGTTCGCTAATAGCAATTCGCAAAGGCAGAATTTCTCCACGGGGAAGACAGACAATCCATTTGATGTTGCCTACTTGGCCCATCCCGTCGGGCTTTAGCCTCTGGGTGCAAACCTTTCTCCAACGCGCCAGTGACCAACGCCTCGATTTCCGATTCAGGCATCATGGGATATTCCAGTCGAAACTGCTGGTGAAGGGCGGGACGGGTGGTCTCGATGTACCGTTCTTGGGCCTGTCTCGCGCCCTCATGGGCCTGCTGCAGCAGCGCTTCGCGTTCCACGGCCGAGAGACTGCCGGCTGACTCAGAAGTCTTGCCCGGTTTCAGGTCTGCACAGGCGCTCACCAGGGTGATAAGCAGAGCCAGAGCCAGTCGCATGACACCTCCCCCCCGCACGCTGACTGTTCGAAGAATCAGTGGCGTGAACCAACCGAGGAACCGGGAATCTGGCCATCCACAATCTGCTTGCCATAGGCAATGCACTCGGCCGTGGCTTCCTCGGAGGTCGCATACCGACCGGTCTTTACAAAATGACTGCTGTCCTCCTCGTCCTCTGCGCCCCAGGAAATGAAGACGTTCAACTCCCACTGGCCGGTCTCCACAAGCTGCCGAGGAGCGGGTTGTATCGTGAAGCCTTTATAGGTGATGGCTTGAGTCATCGCGTGGAATGTGCAGACCCACTACAACCGAGCAGGTCAACATGTCGTGTTTACCGTGATCCGAGGATCTCCTGCTCCGCCTGAAGCCAGTCATCAAGTGGACCTTGACGAACACGTCGTTCGTAGTTCTCAAAGGCTCGAGTGGCGATCCGTTCATGGAGTGTTGCCGAATCAGAAAGGGAGGGAGCCTCCGGTGTTGTTCGTCGAGTAGGTCTCCGGCGCGTCGTCTTCGATTTGGTCGGGGTCTTCGGCTTGATTGCCTTCTTCGATTTCACGAGTCCCTTCCTCTGTCATCCACGATGAATCAGTTGTGCTGTTCGCAAAGCTAGGCCATCCCCGGAGAGATGTCAAGGCAAGACCGCCGCAGGCTGTCATGGCTTCATTGGGCAGGGGCTTCCGTGTGTGAGCAGTCACCACTCCTTGGCCTCACAGGCGACTCACCCGTTTTATCAGGAGCCATGCGAGAGAACCAACGAGACCCAATATCAGACAGAGCTGATAGACACCATCGTGCGACAAGACGTTCAAGATCGGATTGGCATCAGAAAAGGGTGCCAGGGGTCGCATGTCATAATGTATGAAACTATCCAGGACAATATGGCTCAGTGTGCCCCCAAAGGCACCAGACCAAATCGCGAGACGAGTGGGTTCGGGTGGCTCCGACAGCCAACACAACTTGTAGGCCGTGACTTCTTGATTGTATCGACGGAGTATCGGGCGACAGATCGAAGGAGACACCAGGGCGACGAGCAAGCCGATCACGATGGCACCCAGTACCGTATGGGTGGGGCCGTGAAGCATGTCGGAGTTTCGCATCATCCTGATGAACGGCTCCATATCCATGGCGATTTGAGCGACGCCAAATGTGATGAGGCTGAAATGCTTCTGCACCGCGGGTTTCACGAGAAGCGCGGCGCCCATGTGAAAGGGGGTAAATGGCATGGACCACTAGCTATGCCGTGAGTCACAGAGAGACATTATAGCCATTGAAAGCAGTCAGGACCCTGCTCCGCGACCGATTGACCTGCCGGTACAGAACACTGCTATTTTTCCATTCTTCCAATGTTTTGTCCAAGACTTCACGACAGTTGTACGCGTTACGTTGCGAGAGTTGGCTCCTGCTCGTGGTATCAGGCCTTAATGTTGTCATATCGCAGCGTCGTCGCCGGTCCGCGCAGATCACGGAGGAGACAGAAGGCAGAGTCCAGAACCGGATGGCCTGCGAGACATCAGCTGTATATCTCGTGTACCACCGCAAGAACGCGCGAAGAGACCAGCAGATTAATACGGTGAGTACCAATGCCAGAGGTGCGACACCCAGTATCATCGTGACTCCATCCACACTTCCCAAGGTCAACGGTATGACCTGGTTGCCTTCAACCCGATATTGCACTCGCATCTCCAGGCCCTCCTGATCCGTTACGGTGACGTGAACCATGTAGCGTTGCGGTGCCAATTCCATCATGCGATACGTATAGAAGAGTGGTCTTGTCTGCCCTCTATCCTGCGGCCCTTCGCCCGTCCCATTCTGAACCCACACCTTCGCCGCGCCCTCTGACTGCCGTCTCTGCCACTCCTCCCAGGTTACTAAATCCTGGGTGCCCATCCCATTTATGCTACGTGTGTATCCCACGGCGATCACCGGAAAGTGTGTGGGAACGGTGTCCACAATTGGATCAGGAAAATTAAGAATGTACCCACGCCAACCGAGCATGATCATCACGAAGAGCACCACAAACGACGGAATAATGCCGACGGCCGCAATCTGCTGACAGATACGCAGAAGCTGTCTGTCCGTTAGCAGTTTCATAGTCCTCATAGACTCCTGTAACTCTCACGGCCTCCTTCGACTGTCAAACGATCGTGTGAAAATCAACTGTGTATGGATCCCATGCTCTGTTGGTGCAGCGAACAGAAAAGCAACGGCCTTATCCATCAAGAACCGAGATGGGTGATTTTTAATTCACCCGTAAAACAATCTTTGCACACAATTGGCCAAGGGACACAGAGTGCCGTCGTTGAGGCCGGACGAGGTGCCGTTACGACGGTTGTAGATTGATCCTTGATCGGCTGCGAAAATGTCGTGGTGATAACGGGCCCTCCTCACTGACATTTCGTCAGATTCTTCCTCTGATGTTGCTATATCGCAGCGTGGGCGACGGTCGTCCAGATCACGGAGGAAACAGGAGGCAGAGGCTAAAGAGGATTACGCTGCGGGAATGAGAAAATGGTGAGCCGGCTGGGACTCGAACCCAGGGCCCTCGCCTTAAAAGCTCGAAAAGAACAATACTAACAATGGCTTGAAATCGTGACGGTTTCCCAATTTTATCATGGAAATCAAGGCGTTGATGGGTTTCTACTGATTCGATTGATTCCGAGGAGTGCGGACTGTTTTGCAGAGTTTTAGCACATATCTAGCACATCGAAGGCCCGTTGAGTGAACAGACGAGAAGCGCTCGTGACTACCTGATAGAGGGCAATCCGTCTCGGACTCCTTGCAATTCTCGCCGAATTCATTGCACTCGGTATTCGAAATCGTAAGGAAAATAAGGCAGCCCCCGGCAGCCGGAGGCTTCCCAGTAAAGCGGGTCAACGCTTCAGATCATGAGCGGTGATCCACTCCTTCGCCTCAAAGGCGACATTCATGAGCGCCTCAAGGTCATTGAGACCGAACGAGGTGCCATTGCGCCAGGCGCCGGACTGATCTTTGAATGGGCGAGAAAAGGTCGTCGAGAAGAACGGGCCCTTCTCGCTCACATTCTGCCAGATCGAGGCCTTGATGTTCCCACATCGCAGTGTGGTGGCCGGTCGTTTGGATTGTTGATTGGACGCGATCTGGTTTCCTCCTTGTGTGGCGTGAAGGTGACTCTCTCACGGGAGGAGGAGAGGCACCGCCCAGTTCACAGAAGAAACAGGAGGCAGCGGCCGAAACCGACGGACCGGAGAGAACCACGCAACATGAGTGACAGACTACTGGCGCGAGCGGTGCGCCTCGCAGGTATGAGCCGGTCGGCTGTTGCCGGTGGCGGCCAAACGCACGCAAACCAACCGGCTGAGAGATAAGCAAATTCCATCAAGAAAGAAAGTGGCGCTATCTTAGCTTCCTACAACTCTGGACAGGATTCCCAAAACGGCAACCAAAACAGTCGGGGTGTATCAGATGGTATACCCTGACCCCACCAGCGTCCTTCTCTTCGATTCATGAGACGGACAGATTTTCCTCTATAGAAACGCATTTGCTGCTGATCAGCGGCATGCGGCCGGTTCATCCCCGAAAACTTTCTTTGAAAAGGTTCACCACGGTAGCAGCTTCTGTTGTCACTGATGTGGTTGTGGTATGCTTACGCTGCAAACCGTATTGCCTCTCTTTTGCGCCTCCCTCCTCAGTTGCCCCGCGCAAACGATGCCGTGCCTCCTCGCACCACGTAGGAGTGTTGTGCTCAGACGAAAGGACTCGCTAAGAGCCGCCTCAATTTGGAACGGGTCATGACGTATACGGATGGGTCGTATTTGGCCATCAGCACCGAGTGTTCACGGGAGGGTGAATTCACCTGCTCTGTCTATAGTGTTGCCGAAACGGACGATCATCTGGCGTTCCGCAGCCTCTCGAGGCACGCGCTTTTTTCCTCCAGCTGCTTCACGGCTCAGGAACAGGCCTACCACTATGCCGTGAGGCTGTACCCAGATGCGGCCCAGACCATGAAAAAACCACCCTACTTGATCTGGCATGGGCCACGATCATCAGAACTGTTGTAATCCATCGCCCTCTGAGGACGACAGTACACGTTCCCGTCAGACTCCCGGTAGCTATTGTGTCTGATACCTGCTAGGATGAACCTGTTTCATCGCGCAGGGCCCCGCATGAACCATCAGCACGACGGCCCATCACCGATGTTGTTCCTACCGAGAATCTGATCGGAAGCCTGACCTGAGCCGTTCACCCACTACGTCTTTGGCCCTCTCCTTCCCCTTTAAAGTCCTCTCGCGTCATGGACGATGTCATTCTTATTAGGAGGACCCTCATGGGGACAAAATTGTATGTTGGCGGGTTGCCGTATGCGGCAACGGAATCAGAACTCACCACGCTGTTTGCTACGCATGGTACCGTCGAATCGGCCCGCATCATCGCGGACAAATTCACGGGTCAATCGAAAGGGTTTGGTTTTGTCGAAATGTCGACCGCAGCAGAAGCCCAAGCCGCCATCACGGCCTTAAATGGCTCGGAGATGGGTGGGCGATCACTCACCGTCAATGAGGCAAGACCGATGGAGCCCCGGTCTGGTGGCGGGGGCCGATCCGGGGGGAGCTATACGCGGAACCGTTACTAAGCTCCTTCGCTCTCAATGGTCTACCAACAGGGTGCTTCGAGTGAAGCACCCTGGCATATTGCATTATCCCTGGGCTCCATACCTTCTTGGCGTCGAACAGGCGTTCGGACGCCACCGCGGCCCGATGTGCTTGGCTCATACGCGCTCAGCCGTAACTATTTTCACCAGGGATCCATCTCTCGTGAGCAATCGAGGTCACTATGTGGTAGACTGAGCAGGTGGGTCATTCCGATCCTCGCGCTCATCCCTCCCTGTGTCGTTCCCGCGCGATTGCACTCATCAGTCTGCGGTGACTTCGTTGTCGACGGTCTTCGTATCATGGCCGTCATCGTAAGCGACGAAGGCCCTCTCTCCGCCGTGATGTCGTGGTTCTCATAGTACGGTTTGAAAGTTGAGGCTTGTGGCGGGTACGTCTGTGCGTTTCGCGCACTCCGGTGCCACCGAATAAAGGAGAACAAACACATGCGCGTTGCGAAACTGAATCCACCGACAGCTGTTGCGCGGTGGGTTCGCATCCCAGACGGCACGAGAGTGCGCCATCGGTCGGAAGCCTATGAAGGAGTCATTGACGGTTTGACCGAGCTTGTATCCGGATCAGAACGTAACCCAGACGGAAAAACCCAATACCGCGTGAATGTGGGTGACAGTACCCGGATGCTCGTCTCGGAGGAGCACCTCAATATCCTGCTCGACGACCAACACCTTGTTCTGCTCGCGCGACAGCCCGAACTATACCGTCGGTCCGTCACCGACCGGCTTCGAGCCGTCTTCTCGGAAGATCGGTTCGTGTCTGCGATGGTCAAGGTGCCGAAATCTCCGACAAGTCTCGGAGATTGAAGGCGGGTCCCGTTGTCCATTGGGTCAGGTCAACTTTGAACGTGGAGGAGCGATGAAGACATCATGGGGGGCTAACGCCTCATACCGACGGAAGCGGATTGTGCCTCGAACCAAGGTCCGCTGGGAGATACTGGGACTCCAAGATCCCGTACAGTCGTCCTCATCACCGTCCATCGAAGATCTTCGCCGTCAAATCACATCCGCTGCCAGTTCGGGATTGAGTTCGGAGACCCTGTCCCGCTCTGGTCAGAAAGACGTGCGTCCCCAATCTCGACCCAAGGCGACGGCGAATCGCAAGCGGGAGGCTGCGTCGTAGTAGGTCTCTGACATCGGTACATCGTACCCGAAAGGAGGGCATCATCGCAGGAATAGGTAAAACCACCCAGGCTAAGCGGAATCGTGAGAAAGCGCGGCAGGAGAACCAACGTGACAAAGAAGAGCGCCGGGTCCAGCGGAAGGCCGCGAAGCTCAACCGGCCGACGCAGGGGGGCGAGGACCCTGACCTCGCTGGCTTGCAATGGGGGCCGCAAGCTCCGCTCTATTGAAGGACTATAAGGCACCCGATAGTACAGGCGCTCAAGTGCGCACGAAAGGAACAATCATGGACGGCAACACACTCACCTTTGCAATCGTGATCGTGGCGCTCGGCGTTGCAGGTATCGCTGTATACATGAAGGGCAAGTAGCATCCATATTGTCGGATGTCGCGGAATCGTCTGAGGATCTGGCCTAGCGGCTCGAAGTCACACGGCACTCAGCGGGACCAGCCTCGTATGGAAGGAAGAGGGGGCTGTTGTGTCACTTCGCCGGTTGTCATCGCACATGACGCGGAAACCGTACGGACGGAATGAGGGTTGGCACCAGGACTCTGGACGATCCGCGGCGTGTGGGGTTGCTCGCCATGAAGGGTGCAATGATCGGTGGGTTATTGGACGCCCCAGCGTGAAACGCTCGGAGGGTCGAAGGTTTCCAAGATCCGCTCAACGCTTCAGTGGGTGAGCGGTCACCACTTCTTCGCTTCAAAAGCGCCATTCAGGAGCGCCTCGAGGTCGTTGCGAAGAACGGACCTTTCTGGTCGACATTCAACCAGATCCTCGCCTTGATGCTTGCACAGCTCAGTGGCATGCCCATCCGCTGCTCCCCAAGGTCCCTCCACCACGCGAACGAGATGCCCATCATCCCGAGGAATGAGCTCCCCGTATTGATTCAGGCTCGGTTCCCGCAGCCCTGAAGCCGCCGGCCAATAGGCTCCCGTGATTCTGTTAATCACGACTCGCGTCATATTCCCTGGCAACTAAGTAGCGCCCCTCCACGTTCGCCGAATGTTTATGGATTTACACCGCTAACAGCTCTTCCTGATAGCCTATGTAGTTTCCCGACCAATGACAATAGCGGCTGCGGGCCCATCTCACCACCTCGTCTTTTCGGAGTTCACCATACCGTTTTTGGAGGACTATGCCGAATGTGTCGAGATCCCCTTTGATTTCAACAAGGTCCTCGTCGCTAATGCCCGTCCACTTTGCCTTGAGCGGGGCCTTGAGCTGCTCCCAGAATTGTCTGAACTGTTCCTGATTCATACGAACTCCTTCGTTAGATGTACGGCTTCCGATCCTCTGTGCAAAGACCTGTGGCGTCTTGGCAGAGAGCTCCTCTCAGAAACTCAGGCGTAGAAGCGGTGAAGACCGAAGAATCAGACGCGCAAAGACGGTGTGAAAAGGAACGGCGCGCACGATGGGAAAGTCAGCAAGCTCAATACGTCCAAATGCACTTTGATCCTCTTCACTATCGGAGTCAAGCGATATTAAGAGGAAGAAATGAGTTTGGCATCCTACTCCCTGTGACTGCCTATCGAACGCCTGTCATCGAGATCCACATTATAGTGCTTGACTCTCATGTCCATCGCGCGCACGGTACCACAGCTTAGTGTGAAGCCTCGGCGACTGTCTCATCTTTTGCGCTTCCTACTTCTTCTCAGCGTGACCGATTCCTCAGTCTATGCCGCTGCGATGCGGGTTCTCCTGACGGCTGCATGCCGTGTGTTACCTAATCTAGTGGAGGGGACTTTGCGCGGCATCGTCCTCAACCACGCGAGGCACGATGTTTTGCGTGTAGGCAATGTGGCAGGCACGTCTCATCCTTTTCGGAAAAGTGAGCTTTATTGAACAGACAGCCAAGCGGTGACCAGGCATGATTTCGCTCAAATTGCCTTTTGTTCTTTGATGAAGCTTGAAACCAGGATGCACATGGCAGAATCCGTGTCTATTCCAGCTATTTGGGGCATGGGTCGCACTGTACGGCGTATAAACCGTTCCGAGTTGGGAGGCAGGTATGCTCGTCTATCTTATCCATGTCCGTGATCCACAGTTCTACGCACTTCCCGCGAAAACTCGTGCCGCAAACGGCAATGTTCGCGTAATGGGATTCCCCCCCATCGGCATCATGTCGCTGTCATCCGTCATCAAGCAGGCGGGGCACGAGTGCGTGCTGTTCGATCAGGCCAACCCCGACACCCCAAACCAGGTCATCATTGATCGGATCAATCGAGAACAGCCTGCGCTCGTCGGCCTCAGTTTTCTGAGCACTACCAGCTACCCCTATGCCAAGATGTTGGCCCGGGAGATTCGCGCGACGAATAAGGATGTGAAGCTCGCGTTCGGCGGCGTCTTCGCCAGCTTGAACGCCTCATTAGTGAAATTGCAATGTCCCGAAGTCGATTTCGTCTGCCGTGGCGACGGGGAACAGCTGCTCCTCGATCTGCTGGCCAATCTTGAGAACCCACGAGATGTTGCCAGTCTGACGTGGATGCAGAACGGACAGGTTATCCAAAATCCCAACCGCGCTATGGAGCGGCAATTGGATCAGTGGCCCTTTCCGGATCGCGAGAGTCTCAAGCTCGACTATGTCGAGTCCATGCCGCTGGATGTCCCGGTCGTCCTCTCGATGAGGCGGTTCACGACAATGCAAACGTCTCGGGGGTGTCCCTGGCCCTGCATCTTCTGCGACATCCCGATCTTCAACGAGGGAAAGTGGCGTGCCCGTAGTCCACAGCATGTGGTCGCCGAGCTCAAGTATCTCGAACAACTCGGCTATGAGTCCGTCGGCTTCGTCGACGATCACTTTCTGCTCCAACCCAAACGAATCGAGGCAATTTGCAACGGAATCATGGAAGCCAAGCTGTCGATCCGCTGGGGCATAGAGGGGCGTGTGGATTCGGTAGCCCAACATCTGTTTCCAGCTATGGCGAAGGCCAATTGTGGTGCCATGATGTTTGGGATCGAGAGCGGCAGCCAAAAGATTCTCGATCGGTTGAAGAAAGAACAGACCCTGGATCAGGTCACGACCGCCGTCAAGAACGCAAAAAAGGCCGGCGTGGAAATCGTGCACGGCTTCTTCACGGTGGGCAATCCGGACGAGACGATTGAGGATATGAACGCCACCT
The DNA here is from genome assembly GCA_036984345.1 of Nitrospira sp. Classification (GTDB taxonomy): domain Bacteria; phylum Nitrospirota; class Nitrospiria; order Nitrospirales; family Nitrospiraceae; genus Nitrospira_D. Next base: position 22,564 of record BQXA01000037.1, read on the forward strand.
TCGACTTCGCGTCGAAGCTTCCGCTCGATACCTTCGGGTTCAACCGGCTCTGCGTCTATCGAGGCACCCCTTTATGGCAGGAATACGTCAAACGAGGGTTGGTAAACGAAACCACGGATTGGTACAAGTATTTTAAATGTTCGGAAATCGATCCGACCTGCCTGTCAGGCGAAACGATCAACCGTGTCCGACAGGCCGGGATTAAACAGCTCTTTCGCTATAAACTCATCCATTATCCCCTCCAGACCTTCCAACTTCTCCGCCGCTTCTTTCGCTATATGCCGGTCCGAGATGTGCTCTATCTCTTGCTCAAACCCTTCATGGGACAGAAGAAGGGAGCGACCAAGGCGGAAGTGGTGTCGCGTTTGGTCGAGCATGCCGACATGAAAGATGCAGCGGCGCAGTTGACCCAGGTAGCGGACGAGATGCTCCACAATGTGTTTGAGGCCTCACGTCTTGAACGATTGAGGATTCAGCAGGCAGCAGAAGGCTCACGCGAACTGCCGATGGTCCAAACCAGATAAGGACTAGATGGGTGTTCCATCCAGTATCATTATTCAGGGTCACGACTGGCACGCGCTATTGGCATCGAGGTCAGGACGATCTGACCCCCTCCTTCCCTTAACAAGTGCCGAAAGAAATAAATATTGCCCTAACCTATCATGGTATTACACGGCTTTCCGCGCTTGGTCGCATTGACAGCAAAGATAGCGGCTTGTAGGATGAACACATGACGTTTATAGCGACGTCGACTGTCCTATCTCTCGCGCTCCCATCCTTCCCGCGCGTCTGATTCCCCAGTCTCCGAAGTTTCTTCGAAATAGTACGTCTCATCAGGAACAAGCGGTGCTACGTGCGAATGCCGAATTCCAGGGACTTCGTGTCTTCTGTGCCCATTCAGTGCTTCTGCGATGTCACGGGTCACATGCGCTCTACTCTAGGGTGCGTGAGGGGAGGCCTCAAAAGAGTGATGAGGAGGTAGTCATGATGAAAAAGACCAGTAAAAAGTATGCGGCTGAGGTGGTGATGATCATGCTGCTCTCGGTATTAGCACTAAGCTCAACTCAACCTGCGCATGCCACAGATCCGCTAGTGGGAAAGGTCGGAGATTCTACCTCTCCAATAGCAGAGATTGGGCGAATAGCATCAGGTGCAGCCGAGGATTCGCTTAAGGCTTGCAGGGCCAGAATTCCAGAGTTGGCCAGCGTGGGGCAACGCATGTTAGCTGAACAAAGCTGTGCCAGTGATGAGGAGTCGAGGAAAGCGATCCGGTCAGCACCGCAATTCTGAAGCGGTTATCCAACGAGGTTGGAACAGCATGAATGCTGTGATTAATGACAAGAAGCAAACGATAGCTAATTTGTTTTTGTCAAATGGGAGGTGGGAAACATGTATCAGATCTACAGTTTACTGACGATTGTCGCGCTCTTGTGGGGCATCACAATTTGGGCCTCGCTCCCCGAGGAACAAGAAGATAGACGGAATTGATCGGTCACCTAGCCTGGCGGATGCGCGTGAACGTACGTGTCACATGTATGGCTCAAAGGGACGTTTGCCCAGGACCAGGCAGTCGCCCGTGGTTTGTGAGGGCAGGATGTCATGCAGGACACCAGAGGAGCAGTGATGGAGAGATCAGGCGCAACGCCCGGGCATAGCCCGACCACCCGATGGGCGTTATTCGATAATGTCCTGGGCGACCGGACGATCGGCGTGATGGAAGCCCTGGACGGACTGGGGTACTTCACGACCGGCCTGAGTTTCTTGGCGATCAGCATGGTGCTCTTTGTCCGGGCTTGGTATGTCTTCGCGATCGGCGTGGGGACGGATGCAGTGCCCGCAGTTCTTGGGTTGGTGCATGATCTCTTGCTGGTGATCATTCTCTTGGAGCTGTTCAGGACCACCATCAATTTTCTCAAGACCAAAGTGATTACTTTGGAGCCATTCTTATATATCTGTGTGATCGCCTCAACCCGGCGCATCCTGACAACCGGAGCCCAAGTGTCCTACATGGATGACCTGACCGATGTTATGTTCAACCGCTATCTCATGGACCTTGGGGGGAATGTGCTCGTTGTGGTGATCCTGATTCTCGCAATATATCTCTCGCGTCGAACTGCTCCGCCAGCCAGGATTGAACGGACTGAAATGGATCATCACATTGCTCCAAGGGGAGAGAGGGCATGGTCGTGTCCACGAGAGAGCGACAGACAGCCCATTGGGTTCAAGAAGGAATATGGATGAGACGGACAGAGAAATGGGCACGGCGCTATCGTAGTTTTACAGCTTGGATCAAACTGATCACCTTCTATGAGATTGCGGTGGGAATGAAGTCGACCATGAGCCATCTGATTAACTACAAGCCAATCACCCTTCAGTATCCACATGAGAAGCGGATGTTGCCCGATAATTACCGTGGCATGTTGGCCTTGCTGCGTTATGACGATGGAACGGAGAAGTGCGTCGGCTGTGATCTCTGTGAGGCCGCCTGTCCTTCTCGTGTTATTGCCAAGGAATACGAGTGGGCCGTCTATGACAAGCGGGACTTGTTTCTCAATAAGCAGCAGCTGTTAGCGATCGGGGATCGTACGTTTCACACACGTGAGAAACGGCTGGAGTTCCAGCATCCGAACCTGGCGGTGTTCAATATCCCCTGGCCGGATCATCCATCAAAGGCGTGGTAGTCTCCAGGGGAAAAGGTCCGGCATGATCAGGTTGTGGGCTCCCATTGTAGAGGTGTGTTGGTATCCCTTTTATAGGAGTCCCGCTTATAGGAGTTCAACCGATTCCATGTATGCATGTCTAATCTGGAACGCGACCTTGAGAAGGGTGTTGTAAAAACCTACAGGAGGAGTCATGCGCTGTCTACGTTGCCAAGGTCTCTTGATTACGATCCAAATGAGAGACATGGGGCAGCCCTCGGTCACCGGATGGCGGTGCCTGCTCTGTGGAGCGCTGACGGACCCTGGGATTGAGGCCAATCGGGTGAGCCACAGTCAACCACCTCGGAATGGTCCACGTCTCCCCGGGTCACCTGCAGCAAAGGGCAAGAAAGGGCGGGCAGAGTGATGCGTTCTGCTATCGGTATGAATGTCGGAAGGGATAGCGCGAGCATGTGTGACCTAGTCAGGCCTCTTGGGCTTCTAGTTATGATGGTCCTATTGGTGATCTTTACCCATGATTGAGCAGGCGGTTTCATCACTGAGGGCACCAGAGCGCCCCAAGGAGGTAGACATGAGGAGCTGGCGAAACTTTCTTCAGCACATGACAACGGAACTCATCTTGCTGGCGTATCTAATTGCGTGGGTAACTGTTCTGCTGGTGACGCACTTGCTGACCAAGTAACGGAGCGGCAATGCGCTGTTATCGTGCCGAGGATGTTTTCTTCGAGGCCTGAAAGTGCGGCGGGTCTCTAAGACTCTGAATCTCATGGTAATAGTAAAGCGCGGTTGGTCGTTTATGCTCAAATGTGAGGGTGTGGAGAAAGATCAGCTCATCCACGCCGCGATATTGGTAGGTTCTCTCACGAAGAGTGCCATCGTTTCGTTACTTGCGAGGGGGGACATTGAGGCGAACAGGGCATGAGAGGGCGGGCCTACAGGAGTCCGTAATTCTGGGAAAGGAGGTCACTATTGCTGCACTACGCAACGATATTCCTAGTCGCTGGATCCATAGCCTTGGCCATGAATGTGGCTGGAATCGCTACGGTCGCGACTCAGGGTGCCTGGATCTTGCTTATGAGTGGGATCGTATTGCTGTTGATCCACTTGGTGACAAAGGACACTATCCGGGCGTCCTGACCGATCAGATTCACCTGGGAATTCACTAGAGAGGAGGGGTTATGACACCGGAAGAACAGATCTCGACAATGAAGAAAGCAATCACGCGGGCCATTGCGGTGATGGGAGACCGGTTTGGCTCAACGGAGCAGGATGTTGCCAGAGCGATCCAGGGGCTGAAGGCGTCAATGCAAGGAGCGTCTGAGCCGGGCGTTCCCGTCAAACCTCTGCCACAGCGGGGTACCCAGTCACTCCCGAGCGTGTAGGTGTACCCATATCCGCTAATATGAAATGGGCGGCTATGTCGTGTTAAAAAATAACAGGAGACGACCAATGGCACGCATGCCAACGGGGTTCAATCTGGAACTATTCCTCACAAAAGTTGGGGAGGGCAAAAAGATTCTCACCTTTCCCAAGAGACAGATTGTCTTCGCACAAGGAGATGCCACGGATGCGGTGTTCTATATCCAGGCAGGCAAGGTGAAAGTGACCGTGGTCTCCACACAGGGCAAGGAAGCCGTCGTGGCGATTTTGGAACGAGGTGCGTTTGTCGGAGAATCCTGTCTCGTCGGCCAAACGATTCGGACGGCGACCGCGAGCACGATCGACGTCTCCCGTATTCTCCGCATCGACAAAGCCGTGATGCTCCGCTTGCTGCAGGAAGAGCCGAAGTTCGCCGAGGCGTTCATGTCCTATTTACTCCTGCACTCGATCCGAGTCCAAGAAGATTTGGTGGATCAGCTCTTTAACTCCAGTGAGAAGCGGCTGGCGCGGGCGCTGCTGTTATTGGCTCACTTTGGGAAAGAGGGCAAACCGGAGACGGTGATTGCGAAGATCAGCCAGGAAACGTTGGCCGATATGATCGGCACCACCCGATCACGCGTCAGTTTCTTCATGAATAAGTTCCGCAAGCTGGGGTTTATTGACTACAAAAGTGGATCGCGAAGAAATGGCAAACTACACGTGCATAGTTCCCTCCTCACGGTCGTGCTCCACGACTAGGGCTCCGATCCTGTAGCCACGTTATTCATTCAGCCTGACTCATCCTGGACAGGTTTGGCCTCACAGCCATCTTGGCATCGATCTCGACTGAGCAATTGTGAACAGACGACCGCCGACTGCTCCAGTATACTCGTCTATGTTGCTGATGGTGTGGCCTATGACATCAACCACCAAGTGACAAAAGGGAGATCCGGCCATGGGCGAGCACACTGCAGTCGTTGCTATTTGTCACACTCAGGCCGAGGCTGAGGTTGCCATTAAAGCCCTCACACACGCGGCCTTTCAAATTAAGAAGCTCTCGGTCATCGGGCAGGATTGCTGTTCAGCCGAACATGCGGGAGGGCATTCCAGGACCGCTGATTCCATGAAGTATGGCAGTCTGGGCATCTCTGGGATTGGTCCGGTATTGATTGCGGGACCTCTCCTCGGGTGGGTTCTCGGTGCCCTCGAAGAGACCGTGGTGACCAGGGGCATTACGGCGATCGGAACGGCACTCAAAAACATGGGGATCCCCAAGAACAGCGTATTGAGCTACGAAACAGCGCTCAGGTTCGGCAAGTTTCTTCTGTTGGTCTACGGTACCGCGGAAGAGGTGGCGCAGGCGCAACACATTATGCAAATGAAACGGGCCCGCCCGCTCGTTGAGCGAGCAGCATCCGCGGTCACCTAAGCAGACTAGGAGTGTGGAGCCAGGAGATAAAGCTGGAACGGTCAGCCACAGGTGAGGGAGTCGCAACGACTGCATCACAGAATAGTAGGCTCTGTTCACATCTGTCTTGTAGGAGCTGGAGGTTAACGACATATGGCCTGGGACCCCAATGATCCATGGAGCAAGAAGTCGGACCCGCTTGAGGCGGCGTTCAAGCAGGCTCAGACTCAACTGAAAGATTTGTTTCCACCCGGTGGGATGAAGAACCTTCTCCCCTCGGGCCGCGCGCGGAGTCTTGTTCTGGCCGGTTTGCTCATTCTGCTGGTGTGGCAAAGCGTGTTTATCGTGGCGCCCGATGAAGAGGGAGTGGTGAAACGGTTTGGCGTGCCGGTCCGTGCCGTCGAGCCTGGCCCGCACTTCAAAATCCCGTTCGTTGAGACCGTTCTTCAGCCGAAAGTT
>BQXA01000038.1:0-28252 GCA_036984345.1 Nitrospira sp.
ATCAAAGAAGCCGGCAAAGAACTTGTCGGAGACACCGGCGCTCGTCTGAAGCTCCCATGTGCCCAGATAGGTACATTCTCGGGGTTTCACCTGAAACGCAGCGGGGATATAAGCCCGCCAGATGCCCAACGCCGTATCGAAGCTGAAAGCGGTGAGTTGGTAGGATCCAGGCGGCAATTTCAACATGAACGGGCCCTCCCGAGGGAGCGGGTCGATCACAAATTCCTTTCCGATCGCTTCTTCTTTGATCCGCCACTGAATGTGGAAAGGACTACGGAAGGGACGGTATGGCGATACGAGCGGTTCACCATGACTTCCTGTGACTAGAATGCGCCCGAGCACCAAACCCTCATCAGATTGTATCGCACTACCTGAACCGGGCTCCATCGGAGTACGGACAGATGCACAACCGAGCATTAGGCTGAGACAGAGAAGGGCGAAGAAGATCCTCGATCGACTGAATACTTCAAGAGCACTCTTGTATTGCATTGCTATCTGGGCCACCAAGCCTCTCATGGCCAACTCCTTCCGTAGAAGAATCGCTAACATCCATCGGTGTGGTCATGATGGAATCTCCCGTCTCATGATCCATCAGTACGAGAGCTCCGACGACCAGTTCTTGTTTTCTTCTCCGGAGAACTTCTACTGAACGAGTTGAGCAAAAACCGAGCCGTTGATCGTTGGTTGGCCTGTAAGGCGGAGTTGTTGAACCTCAAACATTGGAATTAGTGAAACATTCTTCTTCGAATAGCGCCAAGGGGCATCTAACCAGATCAATATTTATGGCTCAGCATGGTATCGCACAGTGTGGAGAGTGCGAACTCGCTCTTTTTGATGAATGGATTGCCATCCCTCAGGTCCCCATCGCCGTAAATTTGGTGATAGCCACCCCAGGAATGTCTGCTAACGGACACTCGGTAGCACCGGGACACGCTGAACCTCCCAATACCTAGCCATGAGCGACCACGCACGATTCGCTCCGGCAACTACCGCACACTTCAGCTCCAGAAGAGTCAACTCAGATTGGACCGTTCGTCGGAATGTGATGGACTGCATCACAATCTAGAATTCCCGAGCCTATCTCGGAAGTGACCGCGTAATCAGATCAACATGCATCACCATGGCATCACATGTGCTTTAGACAGAACATGGAAGTCGGGTCGCGTGCATCCGTTCAGGTGAAAGACATGTAACGTTCAAGTGAAGACCGAGTAGATGGTTTCATAAGGGGGAACCCGGGAAGTCGGATAGCGGGAGAAGTGGTCAATTGGAAACAGCGCGTTCATCGAAGGCGGACAGCCCACAAAACGGGCTATTAGGCCTGAAGTTCTGGCGGAGCGATCTGCTGGCAGGTCTGCAGGTCGCGTTGCTAGGGCTTCCGCTTTCATTGGGTATCGCCATAGCATCGGGAGCGCCTCCAGTCGCAGGCGTGATATCTGCCATCATCGCGGGTGTTGCCTTCCCTTTTCTTGGTGGAGCCTATATCACGATTGCCGGTCCCGCAGTAGGACTTGCACCTCCATTGCTGGCCGGTATGTATGTACTTGGTCAAGGAAATCTAGGGGTGGGCTATCCGCTGGTACTCGTGGCCGTATGTCTCTCCGGTATCCTTCAGGTGGTACTCAGTATGTTTGACGCCGGACGACTCGCCATGTATTTCCCAAGCTCTGTCCTCCAGGGCATGTTGATGGCCATCGGCTTGCTGGTTATCATCCAGCAACTGCCGGCTCTCCTAGGCCACCAGGTTCCTTATACGAATAATGTTCTAGAGGCTCTCAGTCGGCTCCCCGATCAGATCATGACCTCCGACCCAAAGGTTTTTGCTGTCGGAGCCGTCGCCCTTACCATCCTCTTCATCATGTATAACAGTAGGATCAAGGAACAGCAATGGACGAAAGCCATCCCGGCTCCACTACTCGCCGTCATTTGGGGAGGACTTGCCGGATGGTTCTTGCAGTTCCCCTCGGATTACCTGATCTCTGTTCCCGATGATATCCTACAACAGGGCGTGCGCTTCCCGAATTTCGCCTCTGCATGGGCCTACCCGGAGCTGTGGTTCACCCTCTTGGTAACCGTGTTGATACTCACTCTGATCAACGCTACCGAGTCGTTGGCCACCATCCTTGCGATTGATAAGATTGACCCCTTCAACCGAAGGTCGGATCCCAACGTTACGCTGCGAACAATGGGGGTGTCCACTTTGCTCTCTGGTTTGGTCGGGGGGTTGATGATTATTCCGGGAGGAATCAAAAGCACGGCCAATATGTTGGCCGGAGGGAAAACGTTGTGGGCGAATATGTACTATGCTTTATTCACGGCCATTATCCTGTGGTTTGGGAGTGCACTAATTAACCGAATTCCCCTCGCGGTCTTAGCAGCTCTGCTTATTTTCGTCGGTTGGAAATTATGTAATCCATCTATTGTTCTCCGCATTCTTAGGATCGGGAAAGAACAGATCGTCATCGCACTTGCCTGTGTTATAGTCACCTTGTTCACATCAAATCTTTTACTTGGTGTGTTGATAGGAGTCATGACGAAGGTCGCTCTCCTTTGCCGCGATGTGGTGATGGCCTTAGCCATCGATTCACGCTTCCGCTCACTCACACACGATTCCTTCTATGCCTATCTCATCGAATCCCTGAGGGAGTTATTCCGCGATCCCGTCATTCGTATCGGAGACGGTCGAATCTCGAGTGAACCCTCGCTCCTTATTTGTGAGTCGGGTAGTCAGGTATCCCATCCTTATAAGATTTATCTCTCATCGATCAGCTGCATGAACATCTTGAAGCTTGATGTCCGTCTTCGAGAACTCCTGGCGCAAATTCCTCCAAGGCACAATCTGATGTTGATCCTACGTGGGCACGTGGTGGACCACACGGCTATGGAGTATTTGTATTATTTTCGACAGTACTGTTTCCAAGAAGGATACAATTGCATTATCGTCGGGAGCGAATATTTCGTTCCCCATTCAACACATGCATTAGCCTACCGAGTGAATCATGCTCATGAGAACGCCGCCTAGGTCTATGATGAGGGCAAGGGTGCCGAGAGTGGCTATCCTGAATGTGGTGCTGACACAGCTCAATAAACAGAATGAGAGAGTCTTCATGTCTGGTTCGTAGGGAGATGTGACCATTCGATGTGGAGGTAACTCGGCCAAGTGGTTCGAAGCCGTAGGACCGGAGATCACTCTCTTCATGCGATAGGGTCCCTGTGCTCAAGGAAGTATAGACGACCAGGTGGCAGGCTGCCGAACGAGCCAAGTAGCTTCTCGTCTAAGAGGAGGAGCATCGCCTCATGCAGGTTAGCATTTTCTTGGTCGATGACCAGCCGGCCTTTCGTGCTGCACTGGGGAAACGTCTCTCCAGAACACAGCATCATGTGCGGTCGTTTGAGTCAGGGGAAGAGCTCCTCAATGCAGTCGAGCAAGACCCACCCGATCTGATCATCCTGGACCTCAAAATGCCAGGTATGGACGGCATCCAAGTTCTAGAAGCCCTCCATACGAAGTCGCCCGACGCGCTGGTCGTCCTGCTGACCGCCTATGGGACAGTGGAAGATGCCGTTGAGGCGATGAAACTCGGGGCGTTCGACTTTCTCATTAAGACGGTTGACCTCGAAGACGTCGAGCGGGTTGTCACTCGGGCCGTTAACCACGTTCTCCTGCGGCGAAGAGTTGCGTATGAACACCAACATCAAGCCGACCAGTACAACATAGGTGATCTTATTGCGTTGAGTCCGGCGATGAGAGCCTTGGTCGGGCAGTTGCGGCATTTGACTCAACTCCCGAATGTGCCTGTCTTGCTGATGGGGGAGACCGGTACGGGGAAAGAGTTTTTGGCTCGCGTCATCCATCATAACAGCACACGAGGGAAAGGCCCCTTCGTTAAGATCAGTTGCACGAGCCTTTCTCCTCAACGGTTCGGGCGCGGTTTATTCGGTTATGAACGGGGGGCATTTGCCGGCGCAGAACGACGCAAACTCGGTCTCTTGGATCAAGCGGAAAACGGCACACTCTTTCTCGATGAAATTGGGGACCTCGATTTGTCGATGCAGGGAAAAGTGGTGGGAATTGTCGAGGATCAATCGTTTCGAAGACTCGGCGGAACAGAAGATATCGTCGGAGATTTTCGTGTCCTTGCGTCTTCCTACCGTGACCTCAAGGCGGAAGTGGCGGCTGGACGATTTCGTGAGGATCTCTTTTATCGTCTCAACGGGGTATCGTTCGTGGTGCCGCCGATCCGGAATCGAATCGAGGACATCATCCCCCTTGCCAAGCTCTTCATGATGAAATATGGGGTAGAACTGGGAAAGGATGTCACTGACATCGATCCTCGAGCCGCTAAGCAGCTTCAACACTATGCATTTCCTGGAAATGTGCGGGAGCTTCAAAACATGATAGAGCGTGCGATGATGTTATCCGTGGGCAGGACGTTAACTCCGGGAGATTTTCCTGGTGCACAGTAAGTGCGTGTCAGTCAGGCAGGTCCGACAAACCGTGGCCGCCGTTGGGTGTATCGAATGTTGAAAGCCTGGATTCGGTAGGATTTCAGCCAGACAGAGTCTCATCAAAATGCAACTCAAGTACAAACTGTTCGATGATCTTCCGATCCTTCCCAAATTGCTACTGATTCCAGTGGCACCGCTGCTCTTTCTTCTCTTGTTGGGTACGATGACCTATATGGGTCTCCTGACATTTTTTGACGATGAAGAACGACTGAACGCGAGCTATATCCTGCAGAAGACAGCTGCCCAATACATGCGATCGGTAGCCGACCTGGAAACCACTTTTCTGGGATATGTCCTCACAAAGGACGAACGATACCTGAACAATTTCGAAGAGGGGAAAAGGACGCTCCTTAGCTTTGAACGAGAGCTAGTTGGAAGACTTCCCGCTGAAGAGGATCCACCATTCCGAGAGCTTCACAAGCTCGTCACTCAATATGTCGAGGAAAAGGAGAAATACATCCACAACGTCCAGAACGGCTTCCCTGCAGAGGCAGCCCGGTATATTCAGAGCGGGAAAAGCAGGGAAATGATGGTTGAGATTCGAGACTGGATGAAACGCTTCGATGAGTTGGAGCGACAAACGACGAAGGCGGAGTTGGCACAACTAAGCTACGATCAGTATTGGGCGATTACGATCATGTTGATCGGTGCGGTGGTCACCCTTGCTCTTGTCATCGTGGGGCAAGCGTATATCGCACAATCGATTGCTGCTCCCCTGGTCGACTTGTCGAAGACGGTGAGCTCAGGAGGTGGTGGGGAAACGGTTCCCGTCATTCCTTCACTCGACCGCAGAGATGAAATCGGCGAGCTCACACGCGTGATGGGAAAGATGAGCTCACGGATCCGCCAAGATGTAGAGGAGCTCCAACAATCGGCCTATGCTCTCAAGAAACTGAATGCGTATTTGTCCACATCGGAAGCTAAGTACCGTGGTCTGGTAGACCACGCTCCTGTGGGAATTGTGATGACGAAGGGGGTGAAGGTCACATTCAGCAACCGATACAACCAGCAGTTGGCTGGTCTCGACCCGGAGCAGGAAGTCGCGCCATCCACATTTCTCCAGCGCATTCATCCCGAGGATCGGAACGGTGTGCTGATGACTCTGACCCAAGCTGTTGCCGAAGGGCGGCCCTGTGAAACAATCTTCCGGTTCGTCCACGATGACGGTAATGTCCGAAAGATTTTAAGTCGGCATGTACCAATTATGGATTTTGATTCTTCCGACATCATCTACATGGGGTTCAATATCGATATCACTGCCCTCGAAAGTTTGCAGGTGCGACTCAACCGGGCGGAAAACCTCGCGACGTTGGGGCAGGTCGCGGCGGGTATCGCGCACGAACTCAGGAATCCTCTTGTCGGGATCGGTTCCACCGCAAAAGTTCTATTGGACGAATTCGAAGCCAACGATGCGAAGCGGAAGGAGATCGAAGTCATTCTGTCAGAAACTCGACGATTAGATCGCATCGTCAATGAAATCGTGGATTTCGCACGGGTCAGACGGCTTGCACCGACTCGTGTGGATCTCGTCCAGCTTGTTGACGAGGTGTCGAACCTGCTGAAGATCCGATTGGATGAGAAAGAACTCTCCATTAATACGAATGTTTCTCCGATGATCAGCGAGATCCATGCGGACCGAGACCAGCTCAGACAGGTGCTCTTGAACGTCGTGCACAACGCGATCGACGCCACGCCCATAGGGGGAGAGCCGATTCAGATCACGGCGGATGAACTGTTCCGTGAGGACCGGCCCGGCATCATGATTCGGGTAAAGGATGCTGGACATGGGATCCCGCTGGAACTCCTCGGACAGGTATTTCAGCCGTTTGTGACTGCGGGAAAGCGCAGCGGCACAGGGCTAGGGCTGGCCATTTGCAAAAATATCGTGGAGGCCCACGGGGGTGACATCTATGTCACCAGCGAGGTCGGAAAAGGGACGATTCTCGGTGTGTGGATGCCTCTAGAGCAGGAACCAATCTCAAACAAGGTCTAATTCCATGCGCGCAACAGTGTTTGTCACAGATGACGAGCAGGTCATTCGCACTGCGATTGTTAAGCGGCTAACCAGACAGGGACATTTTGCCGTCGGATATGAATCCGGGGAAGCATTGATGGATGCACTCCAGCACAAACACCCCGAGCTTGTGTTGCTTGACCTCAAAATGCCAGGTATGAACGGCCTGGATGCCCTCAAGCATATTCGTCACCTGGCTCCCGCCGCGTTGGTAATTATGTTGACGGCCTATGGCTCCGTGCAGGACGCGGTGGAGGCAATGAAGTTGGGGGCCTATGATTTCCTGATTAAAACAGTTGACCTTGAAGGGCTTGATGCGGTGACGGCTCGCGCGATCGACATGCTGAAGCTTCGCCGTCGATTGGAAGCTGAATTAAGTGGTCAAGCAAATCAGTTCCACTTGAACGGTCTCGAAGCCCATAGCTCCGCGATGAAACATTTGCTCGAACAGGTTCGTGGAGTGGCGGAGAATCCAAAATCTTCTGTCATGCTGCTGGGTGAAACGGGAACAGGAAAAGAGTTTATGGCCAGAGTCATCCACCATAACGGACCTAGGGCGTCTGGACCGTTTGTGGGGGTCAATTGCACCGCTATTCCGAAGGAACTCTTTGAGAGTGAATTGTTCGGATACGAGCGAGGAGCATTTACCGGTGCGAATCAACGCAAACTCGGGTTGCTCGAAAAAGCGGAAGGAGGCACGCTGTTTCTTGACGAAATCGGCGATCTTGATATGGCGATGCAGGCCAAGTTGCTGCGCGTAATTCAGGAGCGGTCCTTCCGACGGTTGGGAAGCACCGATGATTTAGGTGTCGACTTTCGCTTAATCACCGCAACAAATCGAGAAATCAAGAAAGATGTGGAACATGGAGTCTTTCGAGAAGATCTCTACTTTCGTCTCAACGTCGTCACGTTTGAAATTCCTCCTCTCCGTAAACGTGTGGAAGATATTCTCCCGCTCTGTCAACGGACTATCATGCGGTTTGCTCAAGAGTTCGGCAAACCGGTTCCTGAATTAGACGCTGAGGCGCGAGCGGTGCTAGAACGGTATCACTACCCGGGGAATATTCGAGAACTTGAGAATATCATCGAACGAGCCATGATCTTTTGTGCCGGTCAAACATTAACAGCTGATTACCTGCCTCGCGAATTGCATGACACAGTCCACCAGACAGCCACGGCCGTTTCGGTCGGAGAAGAACGGCTGATCCGCATCGAAATGCATGTTGGAAAACAAACACTTGAACAAATTGAAGAGTCGATTATCGAAGAAACACTACGGCTGGCTGACTACAACAAGAGCCTTGCAGCCAAACAGTTGGGCCTCACCCGATTCTCGTTGGATCGGCGACTAAAGAAATATAGCTGAACCTCACGTCCTCCATAGCAGCTTCACGCCCAGACACAATCCCACGGAAGTAAATAATATTCAGCAACCATCTCCGCGACACCCGATCAAGAGGACAGGCAAGGCTATTTTTTGCCGAAGTATTCTTGTCGGCTGACGGCCACGTCCGCCACATACACGAAGCCGGAATGTCGTTCAAAAATTGGACGGAGCCCTGCAAGAATCGGCTCAACCTTGTCTTCCGGTACCACCGTCAGAATCATCTCAAGGCTCTCCTGCTCGCTGAACATGAAGTGGGCCTCACGAACGCCATGATGCCCCTTCCCGGAAATATTCCCGATGATCGTGTAACCGCTCGCATGCACTCGGTCCAGGAGCTCGGTCACGAATGGGCGATGTTCCCCCGCGACGATGACCCGAATCTCTTTCATCGGATGCAAACTCAAACTGCCCATCGGAATGCTCCTTTCCGGCTTCCGCCTTGTCCAAAGTTGATAGGTTACGCAGCGGGCTCGTTCTTCCGCAGCGGAATACAAGCCCATTCTCCGTTCGGTTGATATCGGTACCAGTCTCCGTCCTGCGGGTCGAGCACGACCAGATGCACCCATTCATTATGGTAGTAATGTTGCAACACATCATGCCGGGCAATGAGTTTCTCGATCCATTTTCGTGGCGCCTCCACGATGGTCAGAAGCCGCATCGGTTCGTGGTAGGGCATGTCGCCGTTCATAACGGTTTGCCTCGCCAAGCCCAGTCGCAGATCGCTCCATGGCCCGGACATGATCCCGAACCGCCCCACGACGTTGTGGTAAATCTTACTACCGCTTCCATACACTTCATTATCCACCGCTGAAAAATAGTGCTCCATGTTGATCCATTGTGCCACGACCTGAGGGGCTGTCAGCAACACTTCGAGCAATCGCTGGTTGGGATCTTCACGATAGTTGTAGGAGTGCAGAAATACTCGGCCGTTCAGGTCGAGGCCCTGAGTCAGTTCTCGGCGCGCGATGACGAACGCGGTATTGTTGGAGAGACCCCATTCAGGACGTACCTGACTCCAGTCCACGCTTCGCCTACCGACATGGGCATGGGCCGTCCGTTCAGGGAGCGTCTGCTGCACATCGGGAAAGCGGCGACATCGTTCCTGACTCGTGAGGTGAGAGGCGGCCAGAAGATCACCTTGCAATCGGGACAGATCCGCCCGGTGCGTCGGAGGGACGTCCTCCAAGTCGAAGAGCTGCACTTCGTCGGTGGTGGTATTCATCTGCCCGGCGATGAAATGTGTATCTGGTGGGATGTCGATGCCGGTCTTCTTCAGACGTTCGCGCACAGTCTGACTATTCGCCATCATCGCCAACACGCGCGCGTTGGGTTTGCCCTCATTGCCGCCGCACGCGCCGCAGTCCAGGGCAGATTCGTAGGGATTGTTGTCGGAGGTGCTCCCATGGGCACAGAACAGGACGAGCCGAGCAAAATTCTTGGTCAGCCCCATCATGCGGAGTGCGGTATCGACGGTCAGGACCTGTTCCTCAAGGGTAAATCCGGTCCTGGTGATCCGCTCTTTATGTCGTGACACGGCTCGTGGGTTCAGATCGTATTGCCGTTGAAGCGTCTCAACGAACTCGTTGACCATCTCCGGGGTCAGTCGCGCACGTGCAGCTTCTTGGGTTAAGACGGAGGACTGGGGATCCTTGTCCACACCCAATGCGCGTTGGCGTAGGCCCTCGACCAGAGAAGGCGTAATCCTGGAACTGCGGAGCCCTAATCGTTCCTGTAATGCCTTCCTGACCAGCGCGTGCTGTTCGGCATCAAGCATTTCGGCAGTTTCCCCCGGAGCGAGTTTGTCGACCGTGAGTGTAGTGGGAAGCGAGGGAGCCGACAGCTTCCGGAACCACGCAGTCATGCGATGGTAGAGCGCCGGGATCAATGTCTTGCCGAAGATCGGCAGACCGTAGAACCAGCCCAAGGATTCCACCATGACATAGGGGGTCACGACGTTCTCCTTCAAATCGTGCAGTAACGTATGGCCGGCATGGACCCATCTGGCGCGCACCGCGTGCTTTAAAACCGTATCGTCCAGGTAACTGCGTGGAATTTCCCGGACTTCGTTCTTTGCACGCATGATGACTGGAAACTGCTCCGTATCATGTTCCTTCCCCCAAGCCCGGTAGCGGATAAACGCGGCGAAGAACCCGGCGAAGCCGTAGGTTTCATGAGGTCCCACCGATTCGAGGTGCCGCCGAAAGGGTTCAGAGCGCACATCGATACAGTAGACCGATTGCGAATAGGGTCGGTTTGTGGAGGAGAGGGCTGGATCGTAGGGTCGAGTTCGGAGTTCTTGGAGCAAGTGTTCCTGGTAGCTGGTTTCCAGTGCCTTCAACCAGACGGGTCCATGTTCAGATTCGGGAAACGCCTCGATCCAATCGACAAGTTGCTTGAGGTCGGTGACTGAACACTCGTCCAGGGGGCCGGCTTCAATCCCTGCGTATCTGCACAGCGAAAGTAGGCGCTTGGCCGATCCTCGGAGCTTCGCGGCCTCCTGGCGAGGGACCACGTCTATCATGTACCGGTCGAGCACGGCCTTCCAGCCCGCGCCTCGACGGTGAGCCAGCCGGTCCACCTCCTCGGCATACAGAGCAGGCAAGAGCCCGGCTACGCGCTGACGCCGTAGATAGTATTCTTCGGCATGACCATGCATGTAGTCGGTCACGGCATCGAATCGGCCCTCGATCCCAAGGTGTTCCTGACAGGCCTTCTGAACCAACTCCCGTGCGTACCACTGACGAATAGCCAAGAACTTGACCAATCCGGCGGGATAGGCCTGCTGCCAGGGGTAGTCGCGTTCCTCTCCGCGCCACTTGATAAAGCCGGCCCATCCGGGCAACGCCGTCAATTGCAACGACAGATAGTCCTGTCGAAGGTCGGCGGGGATTCCCATCGCATCCAAACTTTCCAGGAGCGCATCTTCCGGATAGTCGGGAAGCCGGGCAATCTTCTCGTGGCTGTTCTGGATGTCGCAGACGGACCACTCGTGGGACGCGATGGTTCTCCATGCCGCGTACAGCCCCTTGTCTCGCTCCGGCATGGCCCAGGTGGCATGCCCTTCATCGAGGAAGGCTTCGCACCATTTGATCAATTGGTCGTTGATTTGCTGAACGATCTGAGTGCCGAGGGTATCATCGCACCAGTGTGAGAGCGTGAGCCATCGTCCGAGCGCCGCTTCATCGCGACTCACCATGGTGCTGATTCGCTCAGAAAGGTCGGGGAAGACTGTGACAGGCCGAAGTCGGTCGGCAAGGTCGTCGGTCGTGTGACGCGAGGGATCGGGCAGTTGGTCGTCCAACGGTTCTACGACGGGACTACAGAGCCCCTCGGCAAGGCAGGCACGCAGCACCGATCCGTGGGTGATCCTGTGTGTGCCGAGGAGGACACACTTATCAAGGATCAGTGGCTTGAGGGCCTCATCGAGATGCATCGCGCGGATGCGGCCGGTTCTGAGGAATTTCCGATACACATGGCCGGGCAGATAGCCATTGCCTCCGACGAACTGTTTCCCTCGGCGAACCGCCTCCTCAAACGATAGATATTCGATACTATGCAAGGGATTATGGTGGACGAAGGTGCGCATCGGCCAGTACTGAGCGATGACTTCCCCCGCCAGGCGGACGATTCCGCGCAGTTCCATCCGTCGAGATTCTATGTTGAGCCCCTGTTCTAGTTCCGCCATGAGAATAACTCCCGAACGTGTGCGGCTTGCTCTAACAGAGGCGGTTCCGGTGCAAAGAGGGCAGATGGCACGAGGCCCAATGCCAAGAGCACGACAACAACGATCGCCAAGGAAACCAGTTCAGGATTCAAGAGATCGGTGTACCGCAAATCGGGTCGGCTCGCACCGAACAACAGTTGCTGTACCATCTGCATGATGTACCATGAGGCTGCCAGCCAGGCTGCCAGTGTAAGGAAGAGACCAAACACCGAGGCTTGGGACGAAGTCAGCATCAATCCCATAAATCCTGCAAACACGCCGAACGGCGGAATGCCCATCGCGGCGAGGCCCAAGAGGGAGAGCAGCACGGCGAATTTTGGCATAGCCGCAGCCAGACCGCTGATGGCCTGTGGGTCCACATCATCGCCGTATCGCGTGCGGATGACTTGCCAGGCGACCAGGAGTCCGCTGGTTGCAAGCCCGACGGCCCCGACCAAAAGCGTGCCTTGGGGCGTCGCAAATCCGGTGGTGGCGGCAAACCACCAGGCGATCGACAAGAAGGACAGGCTTCCATAGCCCAATATGAGGCGCACCCGCGATTGGGCCAGCGCTTTGACGGCGGCGTAGAGGGCTCCGAGCAGTGCCAAGGTCCGAACGATCACCAGCGCATCCTCCGGAATGGTCGACAAGATCTGGGGCAACCGTTGGAACCCGATGACCGGCAGCAACACGACCACAAACGAGGGCAGGTTCCCCGGCAATCGTGTCACGGCCGTGAGATACCCGCCGTGAAGGGGAACCAACGGCAGCAACACCGCACACGTCACCAGCGCGGCGATGGACGAGACCGGTGGATCGGCGATCATCGCAATCCCTACTCCAACAAATCCGAGGATCAGCAGGCCGACGCCCCACCACGAAATCGGCCACAAGGCAGTGTGATGGCGATAGAGCAGGATAACGAGCGTGATCAGCAACATCATGAGGAAGAAAGATCCAGAGAGCTCGTGAGTCGTCAGTGCTCCCATTCCAAAGCCCAAACAGACCAAGGTCATGATCCAGGAGAGTCGGTGATCGCTTCCCAGGGGGTGGCTTAAGATCGATGTCAAGGCCGCAAGCGGCAGTAGGTACAGTGAGAGACATCCGTTAGGCGGAATCGTGAGGAACCCGGCTAGTCCCACGACCGAGACCAAGCTGAGAATCGAACCGATCAGGGAGGACTTCTTCACGCGATCGGGGTCTTCCCAAGATGTGTATGCCACGATCGCACCAGCCAATGGGATGGCGGCCAACAGCCATGGAAGCAAGATGTCAGTCATCGTGACCACCCACGTTCCAGTTTGTCGATCCGATGAATCAATTGCTTGGCACTCAGGCCGATCGCTCGATAGCTTTCGTCGGCATAGAGTCGATTCATAAGCAACGGATAGAGCCGAATTCTCACGCCTTCAATCCAAGACGGGGTCCAGACGCTGTGTCCATGCGCCCGTAGGTATAGGTAGTACCAACCGAGTACAGTCAAACCGGTCGCACCGAGGATGAGGAGATCGAAGAGCCAGTCCGGCAGATCGGCAGCCTTAAAGTACGAAGCGACTTCCTCCGGGTTTGGATAGAGGAACGCCGTGAACGACTCCACGGCGAACAGATACGTGAGGACGATAAACAACAACGTCACCAACATGGTAGCCGACACCTTCCATGATGCGACGGCACGAAGCCGCGTGAGCGTCAAGATGGCTTGTGACGACGTGATCCAAATGAAAAAGAGAATGATGACGGTTCCTTGCGATTCGAGCAGCGGAATCCGCAGCACTCCATGTGTGACAAGCAGAATGAGCAGCGGAATAAACAGGGTCGTGGCAAAGCCGGTGGACCAGGTCAGACGAGAGAAGCCAGGTTCATCAGCGATGGCGTGGTCCGTGTGAGGAAAATGGGGATCTTGCCGGGTCTTATGAATGACGTTGCCGCAGTACAAGAACACGGTGCCTTTGAAGAGTCCGTGCGCAATCAGATGAAACACGGCCAGCGAAAACGCCCCGAGTCCGCATTCCATAATCATGTAGCCCATTTGCCCAATCGTGGAAAACCCAAGCGTTTTCTTGATGTCGCTCTGCACCAGCATCATGGAGGCTCCAAGAACCGCCGTCAGTGTTCCAATGATGAAAGCGATATGCAAAGTGGTGGAGCTCATCCCGAACAGCGGTGCCAGACGATTGATGAGAAACCCGCCGGCATTGATGATGCCGGCGTGGAGCATGGCATGGACCGGCGTCGGGGCAAAGAGCGACCCCGGCAGCCAGAGATGGAGCGGAAACTGCGCCGACTTGCCCATGGCCCCGATAAACAGCAGGAAGGTGACGGCCGTGGTACCGCTGACGTCCACACCGGGCCACAGCGAGAGGGTCACCGGCATCTCTGCCGCCCGCGTAAACAGGTCATGGAACTCCAAGGTGCCATAGAGCTGAAATGCAAGTACGATCCCAGCCAGAAATGCCGTATCCGCAATGCGCAGGATGGTAAAGGTCTTGAAGGCACCCGCCAGAGTTCCGGGATGGGTATGGTTGTGCGCGAGTAGGTACAGGAGATAACTCAGGAGTTGCCAGAACAAAAACAGCATCATGAGATTGGAGCTCGACACCATGCAGATCAAGACGAAATCCGTGAGGCAAATCAGGGACAGGTATCGACGAGCATGACCATCCTGGTACATGTAGGTCGTGGAATAGATATAGATGAGCATACTGACGGCGGTGATGAGCGTCATCATGACCGCGCTCAGGCGGTCGACGTAGAAACCGAGAGGGATGATCAAGGATGCCGCCGAATCCGGATTGTAGAACCGAATGACGATGGGCCCTTCACCGGTGACCAAGTACAACGTGAGCACCGAACCAAAGAACGCGAGGCCGATCGGAAATGCGGCTAGCTTCTCACGTTTGAACCAAGGGGTATCGGCGCCGAACATTACGATGGCGGAGGCGAGGAGCAGAAAGAGCGGCACGCTCAGCATGAGCGACGGCAACACGGCATCTCTCCTTGTCGTTGAACAGCGTTCATGCTCGTCCTTCGTTGGCTCGTCCCGGCTCCGACTCGGACAAACGGCAGGGTAACCATTAATACGCTGCCTTCATGTTCGTCAAGACGGTCGGTTCACGAGGCGTGCATTGACACGCGGGGTTGAGCCGCACATGCATCCTGTGCCGGGAACCATGAGTAAGCTCTCGCGCCTCCATGACAGATCAATCAGAGCGCTCGTTCCCGAGCATATTTATCCACACGCTGGATCGCGGAGCTCAACACTCGACCCACTCGATGCAACACCGAATCGACATAAAGTCGATTGAGAACGAGGACGTACAGGCGAACGCGAAGATGAGCGATCCACGGGGGGCTCCATATGGTTCGGCCATGAGCGCGCAAGTACAGGTAGATCCACCCCGCAATCGTCAGCTGGGTTGAGACGACCAACATGAGATCGAACAACCCCGTGGGGAGCTCTGCGGCCTTGAAGTACGAGGCCACTTCCTCGGGATTGGGGTAGAGGAACGCCGTGAACGTTTCGACGGCGAACAGATACACGAACACGATGAACAAGAGCGTCACCAACATGGCGGCCGAGACCTTCCATGAGGCGACCGCGCGCAGCCGCGTCAGAGTGAGAATTGCCTGTGAGGATGTGATCCAGATGAAAAAGAGAAAGATGACGGTTCCCTGGGATTCCAACAGAGGAATCTCTAACACACCGTGCGTTGCCAAGAGAATGAGCAGCGGGATCAGCAGGGTCGTGATGAATCCGGTGGTCCATGTCAGAGGGGAATACTGTTCCTCTTCCACCTGACGCCCGCGATGAGGGAGGGAGGGTTCTTGCCGGGCCTTGTGAATGACGTTTCCGCAGTTCAAGAAGACCGTCGCCTTGAAGAGTCCGTGTGCGATCAGATGGAAGACTGCAAGAGAAAACGCCCCCAGGCCGCATTCCATCACCATGTAGCCCATTTGGCCGATGGTCGAAAACCCTAGCATATTTTTTATGTCGTTCTGGACCAGCATCATGGTCGCTCCGGCAACGGCGGTCAGCATCCCGATGACGAGCGCGACGTGGAGCGTGGTCGAACTCATCCCGAACAGGGGAGCCATGCGGTTGATGAGAAATCCGGCGGCATTGATGATACCTGCATGCAACAAAGCCGTGACGGAGGTCGGCGCATAGAGGTAGCGGGGGAGCCAGACGTAGAACGGGAATTGAGCGGATTTGCTCATCCCTCCAACCAGCAGCAAGAGCGTGACGGCCGTATGGCCCTCAAGCTCGATACCGGGAAACGGAGACACGGTCTCCGTCGAGAGCGCCGCAACGGTAAAGAGATCCGGAAATTCAAACGTCCCGTAAAGCGAATAAGCCAGGGCGATCCCACCCATGAAGGCGACATCACCGACCCGGAGCAGGGTAAATGTGCGAAACGCGCTCTCCAGCGTATCACGATGGCCGTGATTGTGAACCAAGAGATAGAGGAGGTAACTCAGCACCTGCCAGAGCACGAACAGCATCAGAAGATTCGCGCTGGAGACGAGGCAGAGGAGGACGAACACCGTGATGCCGATTAACGCGAGGTATCGCCGCTGATGCGCATCTTGATACATGTACTCTACGGAGTAGGTATAAATGATCGTGCCGATCCCGGAGATCAAGGTCATCATCACCGCGCTCAATCGGTCAACGTACAGGCCGAGGGGGATCGTGAATCCCATGGGTGTTGCCGGGTCATAGAGTCGAAACACGAGGGGGCCGTTAATGGTGACCACGTAGATTGTGGCCAAGGCGCAACCAAAGGCGAGCCCGATCGGCCACGCCGCGAGCCTCGCGCGGCGGTGAAGCGTCGAGTCGTCTCCGCTCAGGACGATCAACGCGGCGATCAGTGGAAGTAAGGGGACCAGCAAACACAGGAACATTGACACCTCTCTAGCCTTCTCAAAATAAAAGCCAACCGTTCGGTGTGGAACCAAACGGTTGGCTTGTACTGCGACCGGCCTCTCCTAACGAACTGCGAGTCGCCCTACGGCCCTGCAAGGATCAAGGTAGGCGTCCTACCTCTCCACGAGCAGTCTCGAGGAGAAGCAACATTGCCATCTTCCGAAATTCTGCTCCATGAATAATATGGGGAAGAGGAACGGGTCAAGCCTGAAATGCCTGATCAGGGCTTCCATCCATCGATGCATGGAACGAAAGGCCCATCGCGAACCTGACTCAATCGACGAAAGGCCTAAGCGGGGTACTTGTTCGTCTCTTCCCGCGACTTTATAATCGAACGGAGCCGAGACATGGAAAACTCCATACGCAACGCCGTCATCAAGTTTGAGCAAGAGTTCATGGGACGAGGCCCTGATGAGGTTCGTGCGCTGGTCGCGCGCGACCTCGTCGTCGTCCGGCTGAAAGGCGTGCTGACGCCTGCTGAACGGCAACTGGCCAAAACCGCCGAGGGTGTGGAGATGGTCAAGCAGATCCGGCAGAACTTGATCGCGCAGGGCCGAGATAAGCTCTGCGAACAGGTCAGTGAGATTACCGGGGCCAAAGTCCTCGGCCTCTTCACCGATATCGATGTGCAGCTCAGCGAACGCGTGTTCGTCTTCACGACGGATCGAGACATCCAAAATGGAGCGAGGCCGGTCAGCTCCTCCTGAACCGAGAAGCTCTTGATTCCGAAACTCTAGTACGCAGCCGGTTGAGAGAACGTCCGGTTCGAGACCAGGTCCAGCACATGGAGGCTGTCGAACTGCGCCGCTGACGGGCCCATGGCAATCAGGCCGACCCGCCCTTCCTGAGGCAGCACGGTATCCTCGACCGCCGCAACCTGGGCACCATCCACATAGACCGCCAGTCGACCCTTATCGAGATGCAGAAAGTTAATCCGTTGGACGCGTATCGTATGCCAGGCCTTCGGCGCGAGCTTGGCGGTGACCTGTCCCAGCACGGTCACGGTGCCGTCCGTCACACGTCTGGTCGTCACCAGACCAGTTCCCGGCTGGAGGGTAATCGAATAATAATTGTCACGGTCGGTGACAGCGATGGCAATCCCGAGTTCACTCTGGTCAGCATGCCCTGGGGCACGCACCTGCACGGTGACATCGGGGTAGGTCGTTCTTACTTTGTCTGCGACGAGGAGTCGCACACAGTCCTGCTGTGCACAGGTCAGCGAGCGGACCAGTCGTTGGATACCGTGTGATGGGTCCTGATCAACTTGGACTTCCCAGAGGGCGGCGTGCTTATCGTCCCCGCCCATCTCGACAAAGCCGGCCGGCATATTTCCGAGCTCATCTTGCTCAAAATTCCACTGCCAGAGGATGTCCTGCTGTGGGGGATTGGCATGGACGGCCACGTCCAGCACGTCGGGTGAGCGTGGGGGACTCGGGAGGACGATGGCGGCCGCCTCTGGAGTGAGCGACTTCACGAGATCGTTGGCGACTAGGTGTGTGTGCAGGCCTTTCAAGCCGGGGATCTGATCCACATCCTGTCGGATCTGCTGCATCCGTTCCCAAAACTGATCCAGATTGCGCGGCACAGAAAGCGATTCCACGGCAACCTGTGCATAGTGCGCATGGAGCTTGTCGTAGGGCTGCCTCAACAACCGGGCTGCCTCTTCGGCTTCAGACTGAGCCTGTGTGAGCCAGGGATGGCTGTAGCGTCGATTCCACGAGACAAACTGGACCCGATCCCAGGCCATTTCGGTCAAGATGGTGGCATATTCGGTCGTACCCGGAGTGCTGTCGCGCAACAACGCCTCATGGATCCCCAGTGCACCGGTTGAATCATTGTTCCATCGAGTCAATACCCCGAGGCGTCTGCGTTGCTCCGGTGTGGCATGACCTTGTTCAACGAGGGTCTCATAGGACGCCAGGGCGCGATAGATGGCATCGGCAGCCGGCTCGTAGCCTTCAGACACGGCGGTGACTTCTTGTCGCCAGGTTTGGGCTTGAATAGTCCAGTAGAGTTCGGTGATTCGCCGCAAGGCGTGTTCGTCCCGGGCCGCGAGACCTCCCCTGGCGATCCCCTCCTGCAGAACCGCCTGATAGCTGTCGTTCCCGCGCAGACTATGGGTCAAGGCATCTTCCGGATCGATCAACAAGAGCCGAGTCAGTAGGCCGGTCCGTGCTTCTGCCGTCAGGTGGGCGGCTCGTTTCAAGGCTGCACGCATGAACGGCTCGGCATCAGCCCGTTCCCACGACTGGATTGAGCCTGGGACGAGTTCTCCCTTCACGATGGTGTGAGACGGATCAGCCTGGTCAAACTTTCGGCCGTTATCAGGCCGCAGTCCGTAGTGGGTTGTGGCAATCAACGGTACACCGGAAAGACCTTCATTCATGACCGCTCGGTCTGTGGGAAACCCGAGCTTGCGCAGGCCGGTCACGACAATGAACCGAGCGACGAGCTCGTGCACCGGCCCGAACTGGCGTGACGATCCGTTTCCCCACCAGACCTCTTCCGGTCTGAGCGCCAGCGGCGCCGTGAGCGGATCGGGGTAGACGATCTTGATATCCACGGCGTGCCCTGGCACCGACACCAGCGAGCCCTCCTGAATGTGGGACAGGGCGAATCGCTGCGCCGGACTGGTGCCCACCACGGTCAGCTTGGGCATCGGAGCTTGGTCTTGCAGGATGACGGGGGGAGATACGAAGACTGCGGGCGGGTATTCCTTCCAGTGTTCCGTGGCACGGTGCCGGTCGTGTAAGAGGCCGAGGCCCACCCCCTGCCCTGTGGCGTTGAAGACGCCGGCTTCGGTCCGCTGGGAAACCATGGTGGTGTGACTCTGCACGGTCTCGTCCCAACAGCGTCGGGCCATTTCCGCGTTCAGTCTTGGCGACTTGCCTCCAACCGCGGCCCGTGCCTGGATCAGGCATCCCAAGTCTGCAGCGGCCCAGGTCTCAATCTTGGAGTGGGCCAGCGCTTGGGCATACTGCAGCGCAAACCGGCTGATGTCATGGCCGGCTTGTATTCCGGAGGATGCGGCGTTACCGAGTGACGGAGAGACTAACTCGAGGGCACTTATAAGCAGAACAAGGAGTCCGGTGGATCGTACTATCATGGTTCATACTCCAAGAAAATGAGAAGACCGGGAGCCATCACCAATTCGGCATGACCGATCCGGGCACGATCACTCGTCTAAATTTAATGCAATCGGCAGTCCCAATGTTCAGAGGAATTGGCGCTAGCCGATGGGTTGAAGGACGTCCGAAGTCTTGAGCACTAACTGTATGGTACCGAATGTGCTCCGGGAAAACGAGGCCCCGAGAAGCAGGTCGAGTGGCGAAGGGCTTGCGATAAAACGTGATCGCTCAAAGCTGGCTGAAGCTCTACGGTTAGGTTCGGGGGATCACCGACGACAACATTCTAGACCCCTTTGCTGAGTTTTCGAAGATCTTCCTTCTTAGAACGTGTGCGCATTGATCCACATATGCACGAGAATGCTCGCGCCGTACCCCAGCGCAATCACCGGAGCCCATTTGAGATGACTAAAGAACGTGTACTTGCCTTTCGCTTGCCCCATCAGCGCAACCCCGGCGGCGGATCCGATAGAGAGCAGACTGCCTCCCACTCCAGCAGTCAGCGTCACGAGCAACCATTGTCCTTCGGAAATGGACGGGTTCATCGTCAGCACTGCGAACATGATCGGGATGTTGTCGACAACAGCCGATAAAATTCCAACCATGACATTGGCGAAGGTTGCTCCCCACTCGAGATAGAGTACGTGGGAGGCCAAGGCCATATAGCCGATATGGCCGAGCCCGCCGACACACATGACGACGCCATAGAAGAACAGCAGCGTGTCCCACTCTGCTCGAGCAACCTTCTGAAACACATCGAACGGAACAACGTCTCCGATCTCCCCTTTCTTGTAGGCCGAGGCATGGTGGCGTTTCCGGCTCAGGTAATGGCCAAACAATCCCAGATACGCAAATCCAGTCATCATCCCCAAGACTGGTGGCAGATGCAGAAAATTGTGAAAACTGACCGCCGTGCAAATCGTGAGAAAAAACAACCCAATAATGCGTTTGGCTCCGATCTTCATGTGGACCTTTTCGGAGGATGCCGGTGGGGATATTCGAGGGACGGCATAATGCATGATTCCGGCAGGCACAAGGAAGTTCACGGCTGAGGGGATAAACAGCTGAAAAAAATCAAAGAACTCCAGGAGACCCTTTTGCCACACCATCAGGGTCGTGATATCGCCGAAGGGACTGAACGCTCCACCCGCATTGGCTGCCACTACAATATTAATACAGGATAAATTGACGAATTTTGGGCTATGGGCACCTACCGCCATGACGACGGCACACATCAAGAGGGCGGTGGTGAGATTGTCTGCCACTGGTGAAATAAAAAATGCCAGGATCCCCGTAATCCAGAAGAGTTGCCGGTAGCTGAACCCTTTACGGACCAGCCATGCCCGGATCGCCTCAAACACGAGTCGTTCATCGAGGGCGTTGATGTAGGTCATGGCGACCAACAAAAACAGCATCAGTTCCGCGTATTCCATCAGATTGTGCCGGAAGGCATGTTCAACGAGTTCGCTTTGGTCCTGCGGATACGCGAGAGCTATCGCCCCCCAAATGATGCCGGCAGCCAAAATCACGGGTTTGGATTTCTTGAGGTGGGTAAACTCTTCGGACATGACCGTCGCATACGCCAGGACAAAGATGCACAGCGAAAAATACCCCACTGAGGCGGTGGTCAAGTCGATCCCTGCATGTGATTCGGTTTCTGCGAAGGCGAGAAACGGCAGCCCGAAGACGATGAACGCGGTCGCAAGACCGACTTGGACGGCACGATGGGCGCTACACTGCAGACACCGAAAAAGTATGACAAAGAGAGAAGAACTATTCACGCAGGACCGTCCTTTCGAGGATCATCCTCGTTGGCTGATTCGTCTTTGCGGTGGATCCGGAATGGTCGGATGGGAACCGTTAGCGTGCCGCCGAATAGCAGATCCAGAGATCGTCGTGCGAGGTCACAGTCGGACTACCCAGATACACCGGCCATCTCAAGAAGATCACAAACTACACAGGCAGATGCGTGAAAAGCAAGGTAAACTTTCCGAACACCTGCGACTCTCTGCAGAGGCGTGGACTAGGTCCCGCAGGCGGCGCCTAGTCGGGAGAGAACGACCTGCTTCCTCAACGATCTTCCAGTTCAGAACGTGTGCGCATTGATCCACATATGCACGAGAATGCTTGCGCCGTATCCCAACGCGATCGCCGGGGTCCATTTGAGATGGCTAAAGAACGTGTACTTGCCTTTCGCCTGCCCCATCAAGGCAACCCCGGCTGCCGATCCGATGGAGAGTAGACTGCCTCCCACTCCTGCGGTCAGCGTCACGAGTAACCATTGCCCTTCGGAAATGGCTGGGTGCATGGTCAATACCGCGAACATGATCGGGATGTTGTCGACAATCGCCGATAAAAGGCCGATTGTAATGTTGGCAAAAGTTGGCCCCCACTGGGAGTAGAGGACTTGAGAGGCCAGGGCCATATAGCCGATATGGCCGAGTCCGCCGACACACATAACGACGCCATAGAAGAACAACAGCGTGTCCCACTCCGCTCGAGCAACCTTTCGAAACACGTCAAATGGAACGATGTCTCCGATCTCCCCTTTCTTGTAGATCGAGGCATGGTGGCGTTTCCGGCTCAGGTAATGGCCAAAGAATCCCAGATACGCAAATCCGGTCATCATCCCGAGGACCGGGGGCAGATGCAGAAAATTGTGAAAACTGACTGCGGTGCAAATCGTGAGGAAAAACAGCCCAATAATGCGTTTGGCCCCGACCTTCATCTGGACCGTATCAGAAGACGAGGGCGGAGACATGCGCGGGACGGCATAATGCATGATCCCGGCTGGTACAAGGAAGTTCACGGCTGAGGGGATAAACAGCTGGAAAAAGTCGAAGAAGTCCAAGATTCCCTTTTGCCACACCATCAAAGTTGTGATATCGCCGAAGGGACAGAATGCCCCGCCTGCGTCCGCCGCCACCACAATATTGATGCACGCGAGACTGACAAAGTGTGGACTGTGGGCGCCCACTGCCATGACGACGGCACACATCAGGAGGGCGGTGGTGAGATTGTCCGCCACCGCCGAAATGAAAAATGCCAGGATCCCCGTGATCCAGAAGAGCTGCCGGTAGCTGAACTCTTTGCGAACCAACCACACTCGAATCGAATCGAACACCAGCCGTTCATCGAGGGCGTTGATGTAGGTCATGGCGACCAACAAAAACAGCATCAGTTCCGCATATTCCATCAGATTGTGCCGGAAAGCGTTTTCAACAAGCTCGGCCTGATTATCGGGAGACGCTAGGCTGATGGCTCCCCAAATGATGCCGGCAGCCAGAATCACAGGTTTGGACTTCTTGAGGTGGGTAAACTCTTCGGACATGACCAGCGCATACGCCAGGACAAAGATGCACAGCGCAAAATACCCCACTGGGGCGGTGGTCAAGTCGATCCCTGCGTGTGATTCGGTTTCCGCCAAGGCGAGAAACGGCAGCCCGAAGGCGATGAACGCAGTCCCAAGACCGACTTGGACGGCACGACGGGCGCTACACCGTAGACACAGAAAGAGCATGAACAAGAGGGAAGAGTGGTTCACACGCGACCATCCTTTCGAGGATCATCATCGTTGGCTAGCTACAGGAGTTGATCTGCAGGGTCATCACGAGAGTGTATCGGAGCGCCATCTACTGCTCTCTGCTTTGTGACTGCATACGAGCGAGACGTTCCGGGCAGGGTTTATCGCAGCCGGCATCGCACTCCAGACCAAGGCGTTCAAGACCGCCACAACTGCCGCCGATCGGGCGGCGACCGAGTAGGACACCCACCGCCATAGCCAGGATCGCGATACCCATGACGAGAAAGGTCACCAGAAAAATTGTCATGACAGCTCCTGTTTCCGGTACCGTTGGAAGCCACAGCAGACACGTTCCTCAAATCGTCCATCATGGTCGATGACGAAGAGGACGGGAAGATGCAGCCGCTCCGCTATGGCCATGCCACGCTCGGGCCCGAGCACCTGAAACGCGGTGGCCCAGGCATCGGCTCGCATGCTGGTCTCTGCCAGTACCGTCACCGATGCCAGATGATGATCAACCGGCCGACCGGTGGTGGGATCAATGGTATGGGAATAGCGTCGCCCGTCGATTTCAAAAAAGTTCCGATAATTGCCCGAGGTGGCGAGGGCGATGTCACTGAGCGACAGCATCGTCTGCACGGATCGTTCGCCTGACAACGGTTTCTCAATCGCGATCCGCCAGGGTGTCTCGTGCTTCTTGTGACCACGTACTCGTATCTCGCCACCGATCTCGACCATGTAATGGTCAATGCCGTGTGTGGACAGGAGTTCAGCAACTCGGTCCACCCCGTAGCCCTTCGCAATTCCGGAAAGATCGAGGAAGACATCAGGGTGATGCTTGCGTATCGCCTGCGGAGTCTCACTGACTGAGACTTTATCGAGCCCGCTGCGAGTGCGCGCAGCGGCGATGTCGGTTTCAAGCGGGATACGGTCCGGATGAACCTCGGGCCCGAATCCCCAGAGATTGACCAGGGGGCCCACCGTGATGTCGAACGCCCCTTCGCTCTGAGTGCCGATCTCCAGTGCGGCGTTGAGCACGGCACGAAGCGATGCGGATGCGGGTACCCAGTCGGTGGTGCGCAGACGGTTAAAGCGCGACAGTTCCGATTCCGGCTCATAGGTGGACATGGTGTGATTGATCTCGGCCAACAACGCGTCAACGTCGGTTTGCATCACCTTCAGCGACGGAGTATCCGGGGCAGGGCGGTATTTCACGCTATAGGTGGTGCCCATGGTACGGCCACTCATATGCAGTTCTTCGGCAGGCGGCTCAGGACGCAGCAGACCGAATCCGGTCCCAGCAGCCAGCAGGGCTACCAAGGCCATCAGCGCACGGGGGCGTGGAACGGATGGATGCATGGATGGTCATCCTCCGAAGTCATCGAGCATGATATTTTCTCGCTCGACACCCAGATCCAGCAGCATCTTAATCACGGCGGCATTCATCATCGGTGGCCCACAGAGGTAGTACTCACAGTCCTCGGGCGCGGGATGAGTCTTCAGATATTCATTATGGAGTACGTTATGAATGAAGCCGGTATAGCCGCTCCACTGGTCCTCAGGGAGCGCGTCGGAAAGGGCGACATGCCACTCGAAGTTGTCGTGCGCGGCAGCCAGCTTGTCGAAATCGTCGACATAGAACATTTCGCGTTTCGATCGAGCCCCGTACCAGAATGACATCTTGCGGGTGGTCTTAAGGCGACCCAGCTGGTCAAAAATATGTGAGCGCATGGGCGCCATCCCTGCACCGCCGCCGATGAATACCATCTCGTTGTCGGTGTCACGTGCAAAGAATTCGCCGAACGGCCCAGAAATGGTGACCTTGTCACCCGGTTTCAGTCCGAACAGGTAGGATGACATCTTACCAGGCGGCACATTTTGCGTACGCGGTGGGGGTGTGGCGATGCGAATATTGAGCATAATGATGCCACGTTCCTCCGGGTAATTGGCCATGGAGTAGGCTCGCTCGAGGGGCTCATTGACCT
The DNA here is from genome assembly GCA_036984345.1 of Nitrospira sp. GTDB lineage: Bacteria > Nitrospirota > Nitrospiria > Nitrospirales > Nitrospiraceae > Nitrospira_D. Next base: position 25,174 of record BQXA01000038.1, read on the forward strand.
TCGAAACAAGATTCCAAAGGCTCAGCCGGTCCCAGTCGCTTCGAAATCTCTCCTCGATATCAAATTGCTCAAACGAGTGCTTATACGGAGGGCAGAAAACCTGGATGTACCCACCGGCACGGAAATCGACATGTTCGCCCGGGGGAAGCTCCAGGACCAGTTCTTTGATGAAGGTGGCGACATTGCGGTTGGAGCGCACGGTACATTGCCATTTCTTGACGCCGAATATCTCATCGGGAATCTCGATCTTCATATTCTGCTTGACCGCCACCTGGCAGGAGAGACGGTAGCCCTCGCGGGCTTCACGCTTGTTGATATGCGAGGTTTCCGTCGGCAGAATCCCACCACCCCCTTCGAAGACCTTGACCCGGCACACGCCGCAGGTCCCGCCGCCACCACAGGCGGAACTGACAAAAATCTTGGCGTCGCCCAGTGCATTCAGCAACTTGCCCCCGATCGGTGTCTCGATAAATTTCTTATCATTGATCGCGATCGTGACATGGCCGCTCGCCACCAGTTTCGAGCGTGCACTCAGAATGAGGACAGCCAGAATGAGGACGATTCCTGTAAAAAATCCGACTCCGAGTAAAATCTCGATCATGCGCGGCCCCTCATCAGACTCAGCGGGATGCTGAAAAAGTCCGCCAGCAGTGTTCTCGTGGCACTCAGAGGCTCGACGTACGGTACAGCGTACGATTCGCCTCTTTGCTCGCTGCGGCCTCGCTGGACGGCCATTTTGAGACTTCCGTATGGATAGTTGGTGTCGTTTCGCATATCGCTATCTGCCATGGCCCGGGATGTTCACATGAGCTTGTCAACCCTGTTAGAGTTGAATTCCAGAAAAAGCCATGAACCCGAGAGCCATCAACCCCGCGGTGATGAAGGCGACGCCCAGTCCCTGCAACCCAGCAGGGATATCGGAATACTTGAGCTTCTCCCGCACCCCTGCCATCGCCACAATAGCGAGCGCCCACCCGACACCGGAACCGACGCCATAGGTCACGCTCTCACTAAAGGAATAATCACGTTCCACCATGAACAGACTGCCTCCGAGAATGGCGCAGTTGACGGTAATCAGCGGTAAAAAGATCCCCAGCGAGTTGTACAGTGACGGGACGTGTCGGTCGAGAAACATTTCGAGTACCTGTACAACCGCCGCAATGACGCTGATGTAGCTGATGAGCCCGAGGAAATTCAGATTCATCTCAGAGAGCCCCGCCCATTCCAGCGCCCCATCACGGATCAGAAACTGGTAGATGACATTATTGATCGGGACGGTCAGGGTTTGAACGACGACCACCGCGATGCCGAGTCCGAGCGCGGTGGCGATTTGCTTCGATACGGCAAGAAACGTGCACATGCCGAGAAAAAACGTCAGCGCAAGATTCTCGACGAAGACCGCTTTGATAAACAAATTGATCAGCTCAGTCATGAGGCCACCTCTGGACGATGCGCGTGATAGATCCGGAATTCAGGTTGCTCGACCTGTGCCGGTTTCCAGGAGCGCACCACCCAAATGATCATGCCGATCAAGAAAAACGCACTCGGAGGTAGAAGCAACAGGCCGTTGGGCACATACCACCCGCCATCCCGATCGAGAAGGAGGATGGGATACCCAAACAGGGAACCGGATCCGAAGAGTTCGCGTATCGCCCCGATCACGAGTAACAGTGCGCTATAGCCAAGGCCGTTCCCCAGGCCGTCGAGGAAACTCGGAAGCGGTGGATGTTTCATCGCGTAGGCTTCGGCGCGCCCCATGACAATACAATTGGTGATAATCAACCCGACGAACACCGACAGCTCCTTGCTGATGGTAAACGCATAGGCTTTGAGGAACTGATCGGTCACGATGACCAGCGACGAAATAATGGTCATCTGCACGATGATGCGGATACTGCTCGGGATATGATTGCGGATCACACTAATGGCGGCATTGGAGAGGGCAGTGACGACGGTCAGTGCGATGCACATCGTGACCGTGGTGGAGAGCTTCGTCGTGACGGCCAATGCCGAGCAGATCCCTAAGACTTGTAAAATGACGGGGTTATTATCGACGATCGGCTCGAAAAGAATTTTGCGATGTTCGTACGACATGAGAGTCAGCTCCTTTCGTGTCGCAAATGAGCAAGGTACGGCCCATATCCTTTGTCGCTCAGCCAGAATTTCAATAAGTTTTCCACACCTCGTGAGGTGATCGTGGCGCCGGCGAGGGCGTCGACTTGATGTTGAGCTTCGGGGGTGGAACTGTCAATCTCAGCCTTCGTGACCTCCACCTGCACCTTCCATTGATCGTCAAACAGGACTTTGCCTATCCATTGTGCCCGCCACTTAGGGTTGTCGACCTCTCCTCCCAGGCCCGGGGTCTCGGCATGCTGATAGAAGCGGAGGCCCTGTACCGTGCGTAGATCCGCTTCGAACGCAAGAAACCCGTACATCGTGGACCAGAGTCCATAGCCGTACACCGGCAGAATGAGTCTCTTCAAGTCGCCGTTGTCCCCGACAATTCGATAGACCGGCAGATAGCGCGGTTCACGCCTGATTTGTGCCACATCCTCTTGGCGGGTGAGTGAAGTAGATATCTCGGGGTCCTTTCCGGCCTTGACGATATTAAACGTATCAGGATCGATCCCCTCCACCTCCTCGCCGGTTGCCAGCTCGATCATGCGCGCGTCAATCCGTTTGAGGGCTTGTTCTTCCGTCAGACCCTCTTTGAGCAGGCCGGAGACCGCAAGCACATTCCCTATGAGGTCAGCCTTCTGATTCGACTCCTGAATCGGTCGAAGGAGCACCGCCGCGCCTGCCACCACCACTGAACAGACCAGACAGACCACAAAGGTTACCAGCAGCGTCCTGCTCGCACTTTCACCTGACGGAGCGGATGCAGCGGAATCTGGTTCAGGCGCGGACATGGCGGCGTACCCTCCGTCGGATGTTGAGCTGAATGACCGCATAATCGAACAGGGGCGCGAACACATTCGCAAACAAAATCGTGAGCATCACCCCTTCAGGACACGCCGGGTTCGCCACACGAATCAGCACGGTCATGGCCCCGATCAGAATGCCGAACACCCAGCGTCCG
>BQXA01000039.1:0-19692 GCA_036984345.1 Nitrospira sp.
GTCCGCTACTGATCTTTGAGCTCCTTGAGCTCGTGCGTGACCGAGGCTTCTGCGGCTGTGGTACCTGGTACTCGGGGACGAAGCCTTCTTCATCGCAGCCCCCAGCTCTGCCGAACAATGCGACGCCCGTGTTCGTGCAACCGGCTGAGCACCAAGCTGCCATCGAGAGCATGCCACCTTCAACAGGACCTGCGGCCTCCAGCCTCGCGCCCGAGGAACGCCTCCGGATTGAAGGCGGCATCGTGATGAAGGGCAAGACCTACTGGGTTGATGCGCAGGGTCGCATCCTGACCGCCGGCCAGATCGCGGCCTTGGTGGGTGCACCTGTCACGGAGCAGATCGTGAATGGCGTTCCTTCTCTCGTGTCTGATCGGATTGTCTGGGGTGGCGAAGGGAGTCCACCGGTTCTTCCTCAACTCCTGGCTCGGCAACCGCTCGATGAGGTGGCTGCCGAGTCGTCCCCACTGTTCAATGAGCACGCAGTGAAGCCGGATGTGAAATGTATCGGCGTTGACAACGAGGAGCGGGAGTGCGATGGATCAAGCCGCGATTGATGCCGCCGTCTTCTGGGCGGCGGCTCTGTATCTCGGGGGCTTCACGGTCGGCATCATCGTCCGATTGATGCTCGGTCCGTACTTGTAGCCCAGAAAGGAGGTGAAGCATATGAGGAAGCTCTGGCAAGGTTTCTCGCTAGCCGTCCTCGGGACCGTGGTCAGTGCGCAGACGGCGCTGGCCCAGGTGTTCCCGGTGGATACGGCCAGCACCACGACGATCTCCAATGTGAAGGCCGATATTGTGGCCTGGGGCGTCGTGTTCATCGGGGTGGCGCCCACGATCTACGCCTATAAGCGGGTCAAATCACTGGTCCACTAAGGCGTAGGCCGAGTGGCCCCTGCAACGCGTGGCAGGAGCTGCTCTGTGAATCAGAACAAGCAAGCAGAAGGAACAATAAGGAGAGAGGTAAGGACACCATCATGGCGTGGGCGACGGTCGCATCAGATCTTCATCAATTAGGCAACGCCCTCTCGGCGGACATCATCGGCTGGGGAGCGGCAGTCATTGGAATCGCGCTCACAGCTTCCGCCGTGCTCTGGGTGTTACGGATCCTGAGGGCGTAGACATCTCCAAATCTTGTGATCGTGGCTGGAGGCTTAGGTTCCAGGCCAGCCTTCATCGGCAAAGCTGAAGTAACGATGCTCCCCAAGGATGACATGATCCAACAGCGTGATCCCCAACAGGTCCCCGGCCTCCCGCAGTCGTGTAGTCAAGAGTCGGTCTTCTTGACTGGGCGTGGCGTCTCCCGAGGGGTGGTTATGACTGGCCAGCCAGGCCGCGGCATTCATCACAATCAGTGGCTTGAACACTTCTCGCGGATGGACGATCGAGAGTGTCAGGGTGCCGACCGAGACCACATTGATTCCGATGACGCGATGCTTGGCATCCAGCCCACAGATGAGGAAGTGTTCCCGATCCAGACCCTCAACACAGGGCCGGAACAACTGGACGGCGGTGCTCGAATCCCGAATAGGTTCAGCCGTCCCGGCTCCCTCCGTCTCACAGACGAGCGTCACCCGATACCGAGGAGCCTGATACGGCTCCGCTGGCCTGATGGATTCCGGTGGCCGATTGACTGCTGCGGCGAGTCGCGCTGCTGTCTTCATCCGAATTCCTCCTTCAAATATATGCCCCACCCCGCACACAACTCGGGGGTGGGGCAGAAGGAGGAGGAGGGCGGAGCGTCTCGCAGCGGGCAGGCCTGGATAGGCAGTTCGGGAAGGCCTGATCCGCTGCTCTCCCGCGAGAGCCCGCCCCCATTGGGGGCCTTTTCGGTAAGCCTATTGGCATTCCGCAGCTGGCGATTGCGCGTACAAGAAGGAAGACGGTCATGTTGTTAACTGTTCAGGATTTGTCAAAGCGACTGCAGATCAAGTCATCGACTCTGTATGCGTGGGTTGCCCAAGGTAAAATTCCCTCGTTGAAGCTGAACGGCCTCATTCGATTCAATCCTGGCACGATCGAGGGATGGCTCACCTCCTCCTCCACCGCAACTGAACGGAAACGAGACGATAAAATTGCCGTCAATCGCTCCATCCAATCTATCGATCGAGTCATTGCTGATGCCAAGCGAGCCGTTTATACTCCTCGACGCGGAAGACCAGACGAAGACAGGGCCAACACAAAGGAGGTTGGTTATGGCTCTGTTTAGACGAGGAGATGTCTGGTGGATGCGATTCAATTATCAGGGAAAGCAGATCAGGCGATCGACCGAGGTCTCGGATCGGAGACTCGCGGAACGGATTTATCACAAAGTGCGGGGGCAGATTGCAGAGGGTAAGTGGTTCGAACGGCAGCCGGGAGAAGACAAGACCGTGCAAGAATTGATGGACCGGTATCTTCAGGAATACTCATCGGTGAATAAAGCTGCGACGACACACAAGCGTGACTATAGCCTCTCCGCGCATCTCACCCAGGCCTTTGGCTCCTATCCGCTCACGAGTGTCCGACCGTCAATGCTCTCGGAGTATAAGACGCGACGGCGACTCGAAGGGGCGGCACCCAAAACCGTGAATGATGAGCTCAAGCTCCTCAGCCATGCGTACAAATTAGCCACGATGGAATGGGAATGGGTGACGGAGAATCCGGTCCTCAAGGTATCCCGAGAAAAAGTGCGAAACCAGATCGAACGCTGGCTAACGCAGGACGAAGAGAAGCGATTGCTTGCGGCTTCATGCCCATGGCTACGCGAGATTCTGCTCTTTGCCCTGCATACGGGACTCCGGCAGAGCGAGATCCTTAATCTCCAATGGGTTCAGGTGGACCTTTTCCGGAGGACGCTGACGATCCTCGAGCAGAAAAACGGAGCGAAGGATACCTTGCCGCTGAATGACACCGCTCTTGAGTTGCTGACCGCCAGAGCCCGAGTGAAACCGCTTCAAGCAGGCTATGTCTTTGCCAATGAGGTTGGCAATCGGAGAGATGCGAGAAACCTTCTTCGAGCGTTCTATCCGGCGTTAACCGAGGCGAAGATCGACACCTTCCGGTTTCATGACTTGCGACACACCTGGGCCACCAGACTCGTACAAGCCGGCGTGGATCTCTATGTCGTGCAAAAGCTCGGACGGTGGAAGACCATCACGATGGTGATGCGGTATGCCCACCATTACCCGGAAAGCTTACGAGCAGGAGCTGAGGTGTTAGACCGACTTCGAAAGGAAAGTAGCACAAAACTAGCACAGTCAGTCGAGAAGGCACAGGCTGTACCGTTACAAGCTATTGAAAACGTTGGTGCGCCCGGCAGGAATTGAACCTGCGACCTACGGGTTCGAAGCCCGGCGCTCTATCCAACTGAGCTACGGGCGCAGCGGAGCTACAAGATCATGTTAGGGCAAGACTTGTCAAGGTTGAGCGGAGGGAATCGGAACTGCTACAGCCTCGTGAGAATTTCATCAGCGACTTGCGAGAGAGATCGCCCTTCCGTCTCGATGACATAGTCCCCCGCCGCTTGATACTTTGGCAGACGGTCTTGAAGGACATCTTGAATTTCATCAATAAACGACTTGGTTCCCGTGAGTGAAGGTCTTTGCGTATCCGACCCGATTCGCTTGGCAATGGTCTCGACCGAGGCAGTCAACCAGAACAACTTCCCGGTCTGCTTGAGCACGTCAACGTTCTGCGATCGAAGGATAGCGCCACCACCTGTATCGATGATCAGTCCGTTCTGACCGGCCAATTCCTGACACACCTTGGACTCCAGATCACGAAAATATTCCCATCCATGTTGCTCAACGATTGCAGGAATGGTTTGCCCTGCCAATTTCACAACTTCCGCATCCGTCGACAGAAGAGGACGATCAAGCCGTGCTGCCAAAACCTTGCCCACACTACTCTTTCCCGTCCCTCGATACCCGATCAGTACCACGTTCATCGGAAATGAGACTCCAACACTCCGCGCATGGTATCAACCGGAGCCTTCTGGTTGGTCCAAAGTTCAAACTGCGCAACTGCTTGATGGAGAAACATCTCTAATCCCGGAATCGTTTTGCACCCCACAGCTTTGGCATCCTTCAGCAATTGTGTTTCGAGTGGGTTGTAGACGATATCCATCACCGTGAGAGCACGATGCAGGAGTGACGCAGGAACACAGCTGGCATCGACCTTGGGAGACATCCCGACGGGCGTGGAATGGATCAACACATGCGTGTCAGGCAAGACTATGCGAAGTGAAGACTCATCAAGATGAAAATCTTCGACAGCCGAAGCTGCCTGAGAGCGAAGCTCTTTGGCCAATGACGTCCGTTCACTGTCGTCAATTCCCAACAGGGTCAGCTTGGTCAAGGATGACTCCGCTATGAGCGCACAGGCGATCGCACGCGCCGCCCCACCGGATCCGATAAGCGTGACGCTTTGACCTGTCAAGTCCACCCCGTCCTCTCGTAACGCTCGGAGGGCACCGGTGGCGTCCGTGTTGTATCCCGTAAGATTGCCATTGTCGGAAACGATGGTGTTGATCGCCCCGATTCGCTGAGCCGTTTCTTCCACATGATCCAGCAACGGGATTGCGGCTACCTTGTGAGGAATCGTCACGCTCGCTCCGCGGAAATTCCCTAGCGCGCGAAGTCCCCTGAGCGCATCGCCGATGGCTTCGACCTGCCAGGCCAGGTACACATAATTGAGCCCCAGCTCTCGAAACGCCGCATTGTGAATGGCAGGCGAAAGAGAATGCCCAACCGGATTACCAATCACCCCGCAAAATTTCGTTTGTGTATCAATATTCATCGTTGTAGGCAGACAGCAGAATGGATCGGAAAAACGGTTAGCCTTTGCAGACGGTCATACCTCCGTCAATAGGGAACGTCGTTCCGGTCACCCACGTCGATTCATCCGAGGCCAGATAGAGAATCAGGTTCGCCACCTCCTCCGGCTTCCCCGGACGGCGGATCGCGTATTGTGCGAGGATGGACTGGAGCATGTCCGGGTTTGCCATCAAGGAAGCGGCCATGGGTGTATCGATAAGGCCAGGATTCACCACATTACATCGAATCCCTTCTTGAGCATATTCGACGGCTACGGCCCGGGTGAAGGCATCCAAGGCCCCCTTCGATGCCGTATAGGCGGCTAACCCGGACAGACCTACCAAACTGGCGACTGAGGAAATATTGATAATGGCCCCGCGCCCCTGCTTCTGCATCTGAGGAAGGACGGCTCTCGTCATCCGGAACACGCCCGTCACGTTGACGTCGAGCACATTCGCCCAGGTGGTATCATCGGTTTCATGGGTCCGCTTTCCAAACACCCCGATCCCGGCATTATTGACGAGCACATCAATTTTTCCAAAACTATCGAGCGTGCGACGGATGATATCCTGCACATGCGCTTCATCCGTCACTGAGCCAGCCACACCAAGTACGGTTCCCTTGTGGAGTCGGATCACATTCACAACATGGTCCAGTTCCTGTTGTCGGCGCCCGGTAATCACCACCGATGCGCCCTCATCGGCGAAACGCTTGGCGATCGCTTCACCGATTCCCGCATTTCCCCCCGTCACGACCGCAACCTTTCCCTCGAGTCGTTTCATATGTGCCGATCCTCTTCTCTATCGTCAGTCCTGGTCACGCCCTCATCACCACAATCTTCTAATTCAGGTTTTGGCCCAAGCACACCTGCCTCTACCTTCCGCGCAACCGTGATGAAACCGGAATGGGCAACCATACGATGATCCGGTCGTACACTACGGCCCTGGACCGACCACGTTCGCAATAAAGTCTCAAAAGTCTCAATCATTCCGAATACCGTTGCTCGCTCGAGCGCTTCTACCGTACGCATGACTTGAGGCACTGTCGGCACAAAGCTCAGATAGATACCGCCGGAACGAAGCGCTGCAGCCGCATGAGGGACAACCTGCCAGGGTTCAGGGAGATCGAGCACTACACGGTCAAAGGCGACGCCGTCGTCAAGGAGATCGATGCCTTCATAGGCATTTTTTCTGAACGACATTAACTTGGCCGGATTGATGTACCGTGAAATGTTTGCCGCTGCCGTGTTCGCGAAATCGTCCCTGACTTCATAGGTCACCACCACGCCGTCTGGACCCACCGCACGTAAGAGCGCCATGGTCAGCGCTCCTGAGCCAGTCCCGGCCTCGAACACCCGAGCTCCCGGATAGATATCAGCCCACATCGGTATGATGGCGAGATCTTTGGGATAGAGAACCTGTGCCCCTCGAGGCATTTTGAGGACATAGTCCCCAAACGTTGGGCGAAGCGCCACCATCTTCTTCCCGCCAGACAGTGTGACGGTGGACCCATCGGGACGACCGATGAGAGCATCATGCGCAATCTTTTGGCCGCTAAACTGGTAGGTCTCCCCTGCCTTGAGCGTAAGGGCGTATTGCCGTCTTTTGTGATCGACGAGATGAATCCGGTCACCGCTGGACAATGTAGACATGCCCGGCATTCTAGGAGGTTCGTTCCTTAGTTTGCAACCAAGTGCTATTCCTTGATAGGGTAATTGGTGAGCTCTAACATCCTATCATCATTGAAGTTTTTCACGATGACTGATGATGGTCAAGAAACGGGCACGTCGTTAGTCTCTGTCCTCTCTAAGGTGGTCGTAGGACTGGCCTTGGCGGTTTCCCCAACATTCGCCAACTACTCGGTTCACGCGAAAGAACTTGTTATCGCGAACTATGAAGGGGTCATTAACCCTGTTGCAGCGGAATACCTGCATGATGCGCTCGACTTCGCCCAGTCTTCTGGCGCTGAAGCCTTGATCCTGAAACTCGACACCCCCGGAGGGTTGGATACCTCCATGCGACTGATGATCAAAGATATTACCGGCTCCCCTCTTCCGGTAATCGTATTCGTCTCGCCTTCGGGAGGCCGTGCTGCCTCAGCAGGCGTTTTTATTACTATGGCGGCTCATGTCGCCGCCATGGCGCCGGGGACCAATATTGGAGCGGCTCATCCAGTCGCGATGGGCGGGGGCGAGATGGACAACACGATGAAGGAGAAGGTCGAGAACGACTCGGTTGCCTACATCAAGAGCCTCGCGGAACAACGTCGCCGAAATGTGGCATGGGCCGAAGAGGCAGTCCGGAAAAGTGTGTCGGTGACGGAGCAAGAAGCCTTGAAACTCAACATCATCGACCTGGTCGCCGAAGACATTCCCAGCCTGCTGAAACATCTGCAGGGCAGAAAGATTGTTCTCCCGCATGGACCAGTCACGCTATCAAGCGATCCCCCAACTCTCAAAGAGTTTCCGATGGGAACACGTCTTGAGCTGCTGAAGACACTGAGTGATCCAAATATCGCCTACCTGTTGATGTCCATTGGGACGATCGGGATTATGGCGGAGCTTTACAGCCCCGGAGCAATCCTACCCGGCATCATTGGAGCCATCAGCTTGATTCTGGCTTTCTATTCTCTTCAATCGCTCCCCGTGAACTATGCCGGCGCACTTCTGGTGATACTCGGCGTGGTGTTTCTGCTGCTCGAAATTTCCGTCACGAGTTATGGATTGCTCGCTTTGGGCGGCTTAACAGCCATGACGCTCGGCGGCTTGTTCCTCATCAAGAGCGAGGCCCCTTTTATGCAGGTTTCCCTTTCCTTCTTGTTACCCACCGTCCTGGCCGTCGGCGCCCTGGCCGGAGTCGTCGCGTGGATGGCGGTCAAGGGCGCTCGCGGGAAGCCAATCACCGGAGCGGAGGGAATGATCGGCTCAATCGGAATTGCGAAGACACCTTTGAATCCACACGGCCACATTACCGTACATGGGGAGATCTGGGAGGCTGTCAGCGAAACTCCCATTCGTCAAGGTGAGGCCGCAGAAGTGATGTCGATCGAGGGACTGACACTTCATGTGGCGCCCACTCACAAATCACACTGACCGCGAGAAGGAGCCATCATGTCACTCCTATTACCAGTAGTCCTATTCGGCATGTTGCTGTACGCCAGTTTTAAACGGGTGATGGAATACGAACGTCTTGTCGTGTTCGTCCTTGGCAAGTTTCATAAAGTGAAAGGGCCAGGGATCAGATTAGTAATCCCTGGCCTTCAGCAGATGGTCCGCGTCAATCTCCAAACCGTCACGATGGAGGTTCCGTCACAGGATGTCATCACACGGGACAACATCTCCGTCAAGGTGAATGCCGTCATTTTTCTCAGAGTGGTTGATCCCCAGCGAGCCGTGCTCGCCGTACAGGATTATCTCTATTCCACCTCCCAGGTCGCTCAAACAACCCTGCGCAGCGTTTTAGGTCAAAGCCAACTCGATGACTTACTGGCAAAACGTGACGACATCAACGCAGAGCTCCAACGCATCATCGACCAGCAGACCGAGCCTTGGGGGGTGAAAGTCGCTGCCGTCGAGGTCAAGAATGTGGATATCCCTCAAGACATGCAACGAGCGATTGCCCGGCAAGCTGAGGCTGAGCGAGAACGGCGAGCAAAAATCATTCATGCGGAAGGAGAGTTCCAGGCGGCCCAGAAACTTGCCGAAGCGGCAAACGTCATCAGTCAAAACCCGGCGGCACTTCAATTGCGATATCTCCAAACACTCGTCGAGATTGCAGGAGAGAAGAATTCGACCACGATCTTCCCCATTCCTGTCGATACACTTGGCCCGTTCATGAAGGGACTCTTTTCGAAATAGTGTGGTATTTCTGTTGATGGCTTGCGTCAATCACACAGGGATGCCGCATAAGTGCGACAGTTTTTCCTAACGTTCCTCATTAGGCCTCTCTAATTTTTCTGCTTTTTCGAGATGATCCTGCTTGCCCTTTCTCATCTTCAGTTGAGCATCCGTTTTGCTTCATTTATCGATACCGGTCGGACTGAATGGAATCTTTTCCGTTGAAATTGGCTCTTACGTGAAAGGGATATGTTCAACCAACATACAAAGGGTGACACGATGAAAGAAGAACTTCGGGTCGCTGAGGAAATAGAAATGCAGAAAACGTTTGTTGCCGATGTGGATGCTGATGACGCCAAGGCAAGCGGGATGCTCGGTATCATTGGGCGTGCCGAGGCTGAAGAGTCGATCGTAGACGAGAAGAACCAGTCGGCCATGCGGGCCGGCCAGGGAACGAACCCGTTCCTTCTTGAAGGTTTGTACTTTCGTTCGTTTGGTGAGCGCGGTCTCCTGACTCGAGAAGAAGAGACCGCGATCGCGAAGCGGGTCGACCAGGGGACACGCCGTATCCGTACTGCATTGCGTCAGGCCATGCTGGCTATCCTCAAGTGCAAACGGACGCCGTCACTCGTCGAAACCGCGAAGGCGCTTCAGATGGTCCGGCGCTTAAGCGGGCTTTCCGCGACAGCCCTAGACCAGGCCGAGAACCTGCTGGTGACGGTTGTGAGATCAGCAGATCCGGATTCAAAACTTCCAACCGGCGCAGCAAAGCAGCTGAAAGAGCTACTCCATGAAGTTCAGTCGGCCAGAATTGTGCTGGAACAGGGCAAAGACGAACTCGTTCGATGCAACCTTCGCCTGGTGGTTGACGTCGCAAAGCACTACACGGGAAGGGGGTTGACCCTGCTGGACCTCGTACAAGAGGGCAATATCGGACTCATGAAAGCTGCCGAGCGGTACCAGTATCGGAAGGGATTCAAATTTAGCACCTATGCAACCTGGTGGATACGCCAAGGCATCACACGAGCGCTCGCAGATCAAGCAAGAACGATTCGTATTCCGGTCCACCAGACCGAAGCCTCGCATCGAATCCTTCGGGTGATGCGGAGACTGGGCCAACAGTTTGGACGCCCGGCCCGACTCGATGAAGTGGCTCATGTGTTACGCATGCGGCCGGAACGGCTCCGCGAAACGGTCCAAGCCTTCCAAGAACCGGTGGCACTCGAGACGCCGATCGGTGATGGCGATACCCAGTTTGGAGACGTCATTCCGGACCGGCAAGCCGTGTCACCTGACGCCCATGTGCACCGAGGTGAGCTGACCGAACAACTGGACCGGATCCTGGGCACCCTGACGCCTCGAGAGCAAATGGTTATCAGACTCCGATTTGGAATCGGCTATGATGAAGCCAGCACTCTTGAGCAGGTCGGCCAAAACTTGTCCGTCACACGTGAGCGGATCCGCCAGATTGAAGCGAAAGCACTCAAAAAGCTCAAAACTCCCGCCATCAAAGAACTGTTTGCCGCCATCAAATAACCAGCCTCGTCCCACCCGGTCCGAGGGACATTTGCCCTCCCTCGGACCTCGGCTTTCCTCTATCCCTCAAGGTGTGCAACAATGGCACTCCTCAACCAGAAGCCGTGGATCCATTTCGCATCTGCCAATAAAGACAGTGGATGTTTCTGGGTAGTTCCTATCTCTGATGGATCAACCTGTCTCCATAGACCACCCAATTGGTCCTGAGATCACGACATGTTCATCCTGTGAGGTTTTTCGCTTCCAGGAGGCTGTCGTATATGTATTTTCTGACCCTGTTCCGTATCTCACAGCGTGGGACCTACAATCGCGCTTACACAGCGAACGACTCCTCGATCGCCAACCGGACTCCCTGCTGATTCTTGAACATTCCCCTGTTTACACCTTGGGACGTAGGACTCGCCCGTCGGACTGGGGAGGGTGCACAACAGCCCTGTGTGAGAACGGAGCGGAACTCCTCCATGTGAATCGCGGCGGGTCCGTCACCTTCCATGGCCCAGGACAGATCGTGCTGTACCCGATCCTGAAAGTGGCTCAATATGCCGCCGGTGCAAAGCAATTGGTTTGGCTGCTCGAAGAGGTTATTATTCGAGTACTTACATACTGGGGTATTGTCGGCGTTCGTGTCGCTGGTAAGCCTGGCGTATGGGTTCTGGTGCCTCAGCTGCAAAAGATCGGCTTTGTCGGCATCCGAATCCAACGAGGCGTGACACTTCATGGAATCTCACTCAACGTTGATCTGGATCTGTCGCCGTTTCTCCGCATTCGCCCATGTGGATTGGCCGATTGCTCCGTAACATCTATGGCTGCAGTGTCTCAAAGAGACATCGCCCTCGACACGATCAAACAACAACTTGCTCAGTCGTTCGCGGCAATCTTCTGTTCCGGCGTGCGACCACCACGCCTTGACATGAACGAACACGGATACGTTCACCCCAGTCCTGAAGGAGCTCTATGCAGGAACTATTGACGCCGACTTTTCGCCTTGCCGTCTCGCAATTTGATCAGGCCGCGGAGGCCATGCATTTGGACCCCAACCTCCGGGAACGCTTGAAGCTCCCCCAGCGCTCGCTTGCCGTCAGTCTTCCCGTCCTCATGGACGATGGGCATGTCGAAGTCTTTACGGGATACCGGGTGCAGCATGATTCATCACGCGGGCCCTCCAAAGGCGGGGTGCGGTACCATCCCGATGTGAATCTTGGCGAGGTGGCAGCCCTGGCCATGTGGATGACATGGAAATGTGCGCTCGCAGGCTTGCCATATGGCGGCGCGAAAGGCGGGATCCAAGTCGCACCCAAGAGTCTGTCCTCTGGTGAACTACAGCGGTTGACCCGGCGCTACATCGCGGAAATTTTCCCCCTGATCGGACCGGACAAAGACGTGCCGGCCCCTGACGTGGGCACCGATGCTCAAGTCATGGCGTGGATGATGGACACTTACAGCCAACAAGTCGGCTATGCCGTACCCGGCGTTGTCACGGGGAAACCGCTCGCTCTCGGTGGCAGTCTCGGTCGCGAAGAAGCGACGGGGCGCGGAGTCGTCTATGTCACGTTGGAAGCACTACGGCACTTGAAGCTGTCGCTGGAGAACACAACCGTCGCTATTCAAGGGTTTGGGAATGTCGGTTCTCACACTGCTCGCATCATGCACCAGCAGGGTGCACGTGTGATCGCCGTGAGCGATGTACATGGAGGAATCTACAACGAGCAAGGATTGGACATTCCGCGTCTTCTCCGCCGTGATCCCCATCAGCCGCTCCATGAAACCAGACTAGGAGAACGGATCACGAACGAAGAACTCCTGCAATTAGAGTGCACCGTGCTGGTTCCCGCTGCCCTATCCGAACAGATCACCGATCGCAACGCGAATGCCCTGAGGTGCCGAATCCTCTCCGAGGGAGCCAACGGCCCAACAACACTCGAGGCCGATCGCATTCTGGCAGAGAATGGGGTCTTTGTGATTCCTGATATTCTGGCAAATTCCGGTGGGGTAATTGTCTCCTATTTCGAATGGGTTCAAGATCTGCAACGTTTTTTCTGGAGTGCGACCGATATACAGAGTCGGCTGCAGGCTATCATCACCTCCGCCTTTCACCGCACCCTTCACTTTTCCACAGAACATCAGGTTTCAATGCGCATGGCAGCGCTCATGAGTGGGATTGACCAGGTCGCGCAAGCTCATCTGCAGCGTGGATTGTACCCATAACTTGCTCTTCCTCTCGCGACCCACTCGGTTTTGGCTGCGGTCTCTGATTCTTGCCTCACAGCTGATTTGTACGTTAGGGTGAGGTTCGTCGGAAGGACCAAGGAGCTTCACATGACACGACGCACGATCGAAACAGCGTGGGAACAGCACCGCTCAACCGGTTGGCCTCGGTTCTCAAGCCCGCACGAAGGGGAATTAATGACACTCGATACGGTCATCAGCGGCTGTGTCGTGTACTACCTTGAGAGTGCCGATGGTCTCGATGATCAACGGCTCAGCATCGTGAAGGATTGCCTACACGATCTCGATGACTTGACGACGGAGCTTGAGGTCGAGTGTTTGCCTTACTTTTGTGGTCTTCGCGAATTAGGTGAACTGTTGCTGAGCAGACCATCATCACCATAAGTTTTCAGTTCATTCGATCTGGCACCACCTGCTCGACGGGATTCCTCAGACGACGGTCGTTTCTTGCGCATTCTTGACTTGATTCGCTAGAATAACGTCGCTTTTCAGGCCTATCTCACTCGTGACCATTCGAGTAGGTCTCTTGAGCCTATCGAATAGAACAATGGACGTTTTATGAAGAAGAATTTATCCGGGATTGTAGTTGTGGCCTTCATAGGTCTTCTCATCTTATGGTCTTCGGTTTATGCCGAGCAATATGAATTGAGTCAAACTGATGTCACCGAACCGCAGAGTATTTCTAGCGTCGACGTCTCGCTTTTTGGCGTTAAGCTCGGTGACCCGGAAAACAAAGCGGTCGATTCCCTCGTGAATGAACAAATTTCAGGGATTCGGGCGGAGCAGGAAGCCACGTTCATCTTCCTTCTTGACCAACGGAAACCCACCGGGCCGATGGCCGGAGTCCGTATCCAGGACGGCAAGGTTGATCTCCTCTTCATTAACAATCGATTTGCTTTCAAAACCAGAGGTGTCTTTCGGCATGTACTGAATAGCGAAAACCCGGAAGAGATCCGGAAATTGCTAGGGAAAGAAGAGTACGGCGATGAGAACGTGATGGGTGCGATTTTGGCTTATGATAAACAGGGGTTCCAAGTTAATTACCTCGGCAAGGATGTCAATATCGAGTTCGCCCAACCTCGTTAACTTCCACCTACGGTCTTTCATCGAGCGCACCAATGCCGGACAAGGGGAAAACCTCTGGCATCGGGTCTGTTTGTTGCCCATCTCGTCCAGAATGGTTCATCCTGAACGAGCACTCTCGACAGGCCTGTGCATCACACAAAGAAGTTTGCTACTTGCTAGCGGTCAGGCGGAATCCGTAATCGATTAAACTCTTGGCGGTATTCCATCTGCGGTTTGAATTCAGGATGACGAGAAGCAGGTCACGGTCGTCCTGAGAAACCTTGGCGATCAAGCATCGTCCGGCCTTCGACGTAAACCCAGTTTTCACCCCTTCGACGCCAGGAATACGGCCAAGAAGACGATTGGTGTTGTGGAGAACATAGGCGCGGTATCCATTCACCGCTGTAATAAGCCCACGTTCTTCTCGCACCAGCTCACGAAACACTGCGTTCCGCATCGCGACCTCACTTAGTGTTGCAAGATCTTCGGCTGTCGAGTAGTGAGCTGGCCCATCAAAACCACATCCATTGCTAAAATGCGTATCATCGAGGCCAAGGGAGATCGCTTTGGCATTCATTAACTTCACGAATTGCTCCTCGTCGCCACCGACATGCTCTACCGCGGCCAGACAGGCATCATTGGCAGACACCATCATCATGGCCTTCAATAAATCCTTGAGTCGATACACCTCTCCAACTTTCAAGCGAAGGCGAGTCTTGGGAGCACGAGACGCATTCTTGCTGACTGTGACCAGATCATCAAGCTGCCCATTTTCAAGAATGATGAGGGCCGACATGATCTTGGTCAGGCTGGCAGGGGATAGACGTTTGCCGACGGCGTGTTGATAGAGAACCCGCCCGGAGTTCAACTCTTTCAGGAGGATGCTGTGGGCCGGGATCCGTTTCCAATGAAGCGCTTTGGGTACATAGGAGACAGAGGGATTAGTCACTCTCTTGGGAGTAACCTCTTTCCCCAAGGCAGGAACGACCGACAGACCACACAGCGTGATGGAGAAGATGGTCAGCAGACCCAGGTAGACGCCCAATCGGCACCCCGGCAGCCGACGATAAGGCCCACAGCCCTTCCATCCCACGACCAACCACCTATCGCTTAGAAGGTAAAGGACTCCCCTACCTTATCGCCTTTTCGTCCGCTATCGATAACCTTGTGAAAAAACCGAAGGAGGTCTGCCAGGTCGATCCAAAATCCACAATTGAGACAGCGCGCGTAGATTCTCCTGTTGATGAGGGTATAGTGGCGTTCCACCATCATGAAGCCTCTGCACTTCAGACACTGCATACATGTCTCACGCTTTCTAGGCTACCGCAGACGGTTCATGATTAATGCAACACACCCGGCCAGTAAGCCTCCACCAATCAACGTGGTGCCGAAATAGACAAATACATTCGTGCCTCCAGCAGGTTGGGTCCCTTCCCATAAGTCTCGCACTCCGCCCTGGACCATCAGAACGGAAAGGGTCATTAGAGCCCCAATCATGAACCACCATGCAAATGAACGAAGCGCCATCTTTGAGCCTATCTATCTGCTCACCTATCCCCACAGCAAATCTAGCGAAGGCCCTAGAGGCTGTCAAGAATAGTCGGCCATCCCTCCCAGCCTAGTCTGGTGCCTGCGCTTTTACCGCTGCCTTGATCCCTTTGTGGAGAAAAATCGAGACGCTTCCACTCCCATTGTCGGCGATGGCCAGACCTGGCTCCTCCTCGCCGGCGGTTGTCACACGGAAGAGGGAGAGGGCAAACGGGCCAGATTTAGTTCGATAGTTTCGTGGCGGATAGTGGAAGGTCCCATCGCCTTTCCCAAACACAATGGAGAGATCATTGGACTGAAGATTCACAATGGCCACGTCCACTAATTTATCGCCATTGAAGTCCCGTGCGAGGCCGAAATTGGGACCCGCATCTGCACCGGAATCTTTACCTGGGCGAAAAGTTGCATTGCCATTACCAAGGAATGTCGTAAAGCAGTCTTTTTCTCCATTGATAACAAGGAGATCGCTATGATGGTCGTTATTAAAGTCGGCAAAACTCACGCCGAGTGGACGATGCCCTGTCCGGTAATCCTTGGGGTCTCTAAATGAGCCGTCTCCGTTGCCGAGCCAAATCGAAACGGCATTCGACATGGGACCACCATTGGTCACAGCCAAGTCCTGTTTTCCGTCGGCATTGAGATCCGCCAAGGCCACGGATGTCGGGGTATCTCCATGTTCATACTGAACACCGTGACGAAATTCACCGGCTCCGTTCCCCAAAAAAACCTTGACCTTGTCGTTTCGTAACGCCACCACAAGATCAGCATGCCCATCCCCGTTAATGTCGTCGGTTGCCAGAGCGATCGGCGTGCGATGCACTGGATAACGTTGACCTTCTTCGAATCTCCCGTTCCCATGTCCCAAGAGCAGCGCAATTTCATCACCACCTGAACACGCCAGAGCGAGATCGTCATGCCCATCCTCGTTGAAGTCACCCATCGCAAGGGCACGTGGCTCCTGACAGACATGAACCTGAATTTGTTCTTTAAATGTACCGTCACCATTGCCCAGCAATATCGATATGGTATTGCTGGAGATGTTCGTGGTGACGAGATCCGTGAATGAGTCTTGGTTGAACTCCCCCGTTGTCACGCTGGTCGGGTTCTTGCCGACCTTGTAGCTGGCAAAATAATAAAACGGATCCGGCGGGCTGTATGGTTCTGACTTGGAGCAGGCCAAGAAACTACTACTGAGGATAAGACAGAGTGACGTGACACGGGTTAGGATATGAACCGAACTGAATAGTATTTTCATGAACTCTTGCACTTTTTCGCCATTCCCCAGTCCTTTTGATGACGAGTCTACAAGCAATCCCAATCAGGTGCACAGTATACAAATGCAACCTTCTCCCCCGCAACGGACGAGGATGTGATATCAGGCTTTGAATTTCGGTCACGGCTTGGGCTATGATGCTATGTTATTTTCTGGAGGGCAATCATGAGCAATATTGTGAACGTTGACATTACTATGTACGGAATCGCAGAAGTCCTTTACTGGTGCATCGAGAGGAATAAGGGGCGAGTACCAGACGTCGATACACCGGGCTTCAAGAAGATGCAGGATCTATTGGCCGAAAAACCAAAGTCTGGTGACTACTTCACGCTCGATCAGTTCTGGAAAAAGAAAGTGACGCTCGGATTGACCGAGGACGAGGTCGCCACAATCGATCGTTGTCTCTATGATATTCCAAACTTTGACAACGAACCGCTCCCTCAGATTCGGCATAAATTCTGGCCGCAGCAGGTTGCAAACCACTAAAGCTCGGTCCAGCGTTGGGATGCTGCTTTCAATAAAGGACGTGGGAGGCGAAGCGTCAGTATGGGGTCCCCCGATTAGAGGGGTCCTTCGCCTTTGAGGTACTTGCGAAATCGATCCATGAGTTCGGCTCCCAAGGTCCCCCCATCTGGTTTCTTGGTCGACGGGTCGGCGAAGTGACCTCGAATCTCCTGGAGACGTTTTTCTGCCTGATCATTTCCCTGTAGGCGCTTTGTTTTCTGAAGAGCTGTCTGAAAGGCATCAAACGTCAATTCCTGGTACCCAAAGGAACGAATACGCTTGACGGCTTTCATCATGGCCTGGTTTCGAAACATGGTTAGGTGATCGGAATCAATCTCTTTTAATCCCAGTTTGCGGGCTCTCCGTTCAGCGGCTTTTCTGATTCCACTCCGCACGAAATCCGGAGAGGTCTGGAGCCGCTTCCACGCTTCATCAGACCAGGCGACTCGTGCTTGAGGCGCATCCCATAGGTCCTGTAGAGCCGATTCGTCAATGCGTGTCAGATGCCGTTCTCTTGCAAGATCCTCGGTGTCACGCCTGAGCATATCGGTCACAAATTCTATTGCAATAGGAGGTGATTGCTTCACTTTCTCTTCAAGCAACACCAGGGCACCCTCAGTCCATTCCATGGCGGGCCCGCCATCGTCCTGCAGGTCTCCCAGCGCTTCAACCTTCTCAAATAATTCGACGTTCACCTCGAGATGGCCACGCTCTTTCGCAATTTCCTCTGAAATCTGTTTGATCATTGCGCGCATAAATTCAGGGACTGTGGCCAACCGTTCCTTTGCCGCTGCGGTCCATGGAAGGCGACCATCAGCCATCTCTTCGACGGCCGATGCCATACCCGCTTCGCCTCCCATACGCCCCATCATCTGGCCTTTAAACTGTTCCAAAATTTCTTCCGTAATCGCCTCATAGCCCAATTCTCGCGCTTTCTTTTCAGCCAGACGACGAACCATGCCGCGCAGAAAGACCGGAGCGCGTTCCATCCGCTTAAGGGCACCCTCGGTCCAGCGAATTTCCGTGGCAGCAGATTCTTGTGAATCAGACATCAAACTGAGCCTTCTATCAATGCGTGACGTTCGCTACTGATTGAGTAATTCTTTCAACTCTTTACCGGCCTTAAAAAATGGGACCCGCTTGGCCGGCACTGCCACCGTCTCTCCGGTCTTCGGGTTCCGTCCCTCTTTCATTCGCCGCGCCCGGAGACGAAAGCTGCCGAACCCTCGGATTTCCGTCTTGTCCCCATTCTTCAGCGAGTCCCGCACGCAATCAAAAATTGTGTTGACGACCACTTCCGCCTGCCGCTTCGTCAAAGTGGTGACTTGCTCAGAGACTCGCTCGATAATCTGCGCCTTGGTCATATCCACTCTCCCTCCGCTAGGGTGAAACTGCCCCGTCTCCGCGCGACTAAAACGCCATGAGGTATTTCAAACTGACGCCCGGCTGAACATCCAACTTAGGCCACACCATGCTGAGCTTAGAATCGAGGAGTTCCCGAAAAGAAAATCGTCGTCGAGGTTCGACGACTTTGGGTTCCCCCTCAATGCCGACCACCTCCGCGGCCAGCTGAATGGCATCCTCCAGATCCCCCAATTCATCGACCAACTTCGCTTCCTTCGCTTGGCGACCGGTGAAGATACGGCCATCCGCCAAGACTTGAGCCGCCCGAAGTTCCATTGAGCGACCTTCAGCCACGGCCTCGATAAACTGCTTATGAACGTCATCCATGACGGCTTGTAGCAACCCTCTTTCTTCCGCACTCATCTTTCGCAGCGGAGAGCCCACATCCTTGTACTTCCCACTCTTGATGATGACCCCCTCCACGCCGATTTTCTGCAACAACCCTTCGAGGTTGGCCGTTTCCATGATGACCCCGATACTTCCCGTGAGGGTCCCGGGATTCGCCACGATTCGATCCGTGGCGGCTGCAATATAATATCCCCCGGAGGCGGCAACACTCCCCATAGAGGCAATGACCGCCTTATTGCTCTTGTTCCGTACGCGCTTGACCGCATCATAAATCTCTTGCGAGGGGACGACGCCGCCTCCTGGAGTATCGATACGGAGGACGATCGCCTTGATCGAAGGGTTCTCACCAAATTTCTTGAGCTCCCCGACCGTAGCCTGTGAATCCACGATCACGCCTTCAATCCGAATCAAGGCAATACGATCCTCGGTGGACAAATCGATGTCAGGGAAAAAGAGATTCATCAAAATGACGGTCCCCATGATCCCCGCCACCAGCCACAGAACCTTGCGAAAGAAGTGGCGTTTCTGAGGACGTTCGGTCTGTGCTAAGTCATCCACCATGACATCCAACCACTGTTGGCCGACAGGCCCCGGCTAGTCTTGATCTTCCGCTTGTACTCGTTTCCGGCTCTGCTTCGCGGCACGACCGAGGCTTTGATCAAGCTCCCCTTGCGATGAGTGGTAGTCCTCGACCTGCTTGCGCTCCCAATCAAGTTGATGATCCCGAAGGCTAAGGGCGATTTTGCGTTCTTCTCGATCGACTTTGATTATCTTCGCCGTGACATCGTCTTGCAACTTAAACTTTTCTTCGAGCTTCGCCGAAGATTCAAGGCCGGATTCGCTCGTATGAATCAATCCCTCAACTCCGCCATCCAGTTCGATAAAAATCCCAAAATCGGCAACTTTCGCCACTTTGCCGACCACTGAGTCACCGACATGATACCGCGACGGAATCGCCCCATCCCACGGATCTCGCGCCAATTGCTTGTAGCCGAGCGACAGCCGCTCTTTTTCTTTGTCGATACGCAATACCCCCGCTTCCACTTTTTGCCCTTTTTTGAAGAGTTCCGAAGGATGCTTGATATGCTTTGTCCATGACATGTCAGAAATATGGATGAGGCCGTCGATGCCCTCCTCGAGCCCCACAAAGGCACCGAAAT
>BQXA01000040.1:0-7500 GCA_036984345.1 Nitrospira sp.
AACTGCTCGCGGCGAGTGGGCTTGCGATACTGTTCGAATGGAACTTCTGCAAAGGTCTGCTGGTGCATGCGCGTGTCTCCCGTTCAGTGCCGCATTCCTCATAGCACATCACCAACAGGGAATAAATCAGACCTTCCCTAGATGTCCTGGCGTAAGGTGAGAGGTCAAACTTGTATAGTTCGTCTACGCACAATTCTGAATCAGACCCGAGTTATTTACTGTTACATGTTGATTCAACACACGTGACAAGCCGTTGACGGTTTCTTCTCTTTCGTTCCGTCAAGTTTCTGTGAACACGAATGGTCAAGATAACTACGTAACATGTAATTGGTTGAAATATGGACATGCGAGTTGTGGTGTGGGTCTTGCTTAAGTTCGCCCAGTAGTTGTGAACCTCACACGCAGGGAGGAATCAATGGACTGTCCGAAGTGCAATGGGACGATGATGCTGGAGCGGTTCTCGGATTTCTTTATCGTGTTCTATGCCTGGAAGTGCGTCAACTGTGGCGCCATTATCGACCGGACTATTTCTACGAATCGCCGAAAGAGTCTGGCGGTCCGAGAATCTCAGCCCGTTGGCGCGAGCTAGAGACATCGGACGATCTCAAGATCGGAACTTGGGCCGGTTGGATTCGAGCTACGCTTTCTGAACTCCGTCTCGGGAGTCCAGAAAGTCGGAGCCGGCAGTTTTCCGGCTGAGTCGCTCACCAATTTGAATGAGGAATCACGTTGCCCGTTTGTGGCATGCATAGATCGACTTCGGTCTTGCGGTCGAACTGTACCGATTGTCACGTTGGCAATAGCCCTACCCGTCACTAGGTCTTTATCTCTGTTGCTATTTAGGTCTCCTTACGAGATATTCTACGAATACCACAATGAACATTGCTTGTAGTTCCCTCCAAGGGTAAGTAGGAAAGGAGAGGGTATGCTGATAGCCAAAAGCCAACTTACCCAAGACACAGTGGCCGCAATGCTCTTCGTCTTCGCTCTTGGCTCTCTTTCCATGATCTGGCCCGGCATCATTGCGCTCATCTTTGGTCTGTTCCTGTTGCTCCAATCGTTCGGGCTCGGACACGAAATCACCATGCTGTCGTGGACCGAAGTCACGAATGCACCGATTGTCATCGCCTCTGTTCTGCGATCCGGTCCTCCGTCGATTCTTTCGTAACATCCAATCAGGACCGCGCCTTGCCCACCTAACTCGATCGACTTCTCGTCACGTGACGGCCAATGAAGACCTTGCGTAGCCAATGTGGCCAAAAGTAGCTCCTGCTGCGAGAGGTCTAAGCCGAAATCGATCGCGAGGCGCGGAATGGAATGCCTTTAGCATCGGATCACACACAACCATCATGACGCCGAACTAGCGCGGCAAGCGCGACCAGGCGTTGAAGAGCTGCAGACTGTCTTCCCGCAAGACATCGCCGGTGATCAGCACATCGCTCTGGCTGAGCTGTTTCATCCGGGTCGTCGAGATGGGAATCTGCCGGATCCCAGCCTTGGCCGCATCCTCAATGCAGCAGGCATAGACGATCCGCCCAAGGTCGGCCCAAAGACACGCGGCAACGCACATCGGGCACGGTTCGCACGTTGTATAGATGGTCGAGCCGAGCAGGCTCAGTTGCCTGAGTTGACGACTGGCGGCTCGGATGGCCTGGACTTCACCATGTGCTGTGGTGTCGATATCCGCCTTCGCGTTGTTATGTGCGACAGCCAGAACTTTGCCTTTCTGTACGATACAGGCGCCGAATGGCATCTCGCCCTTCGCCATCCCCTCCCGCGCGGCCTGAATCGCCATTCGCATGAAGTCCTCATCAATCATAGCCTCGTCCTTGGTGGCCAGTGAAACTCAGACCACGGCGGTACGGTATCCGAACAGCTGGCGCTTATCAACACCTTGACGTTGCTTCGAGTAAGACTGGGAAAGGTCTCGATGGCGAGTTGCTCATGGGCTAATGTGGCACCTGAGGAGATCGATATTTGGGACCCTTCGGCTTGTCAGGGGGTACGCACGTCCGAGTACAAGTGGCAGGCCCTTCTCGAATTTCTAGCGCGGGCTTCATTGATTTCTACCGATTACAATATCTGGAACCAGGACGATACACGTGGTGGGACCTCCGCGCGCGCAATTTTCATAAAACGTCGGCATGCGCATTGATCACCTGCTTGTGACCGCGCCATTAAAACACCGCGTGGTGTGTGTGGGCCGAAATCAATCGCGAGGAGCGGAAAGAAAAACCACTAACCTCAGAACATGCACCGGTGGTCATCGGCCATGCCTTGAATGCAGGCGGGACTTCAGCGGACTAGCGCATTGGGGAACGCCGGTCTTAGTGGCCAGCACAGTGCACCGACGGAACGCTATCGCGCGCAGGGCCGGATGGCTGTCTAAAAGGCTCTCGACCCCTTTGTTTTGCATTCTCAGCAAGAGCACATACCCATACCAATCCCCCAGTGGAATGTGCTCGTGTGGCTAGACAACTCGAAGCGGATTTTGGACAAGGCCATGCGGAAGCTTCGCGGCCAATCTCAAGGTGCAGTGCAACAGCATGGCAAATCGTCGGCATCATGCCGCCTGCATAAGAAGGATGCAACCGTTGACTCGCACTTCCACCTTGATGCGTACGAGACCGATCTTGATTGATGCAATTTACAAGATCTGAACTCCTTCATTTGTGCTACTCACTGTGTGGATGCAGCATGTAGCTTCTTTAGCCAGTGCATGCACCTCCTCGCCCTGTTCCATCAGCCATGTTTCAGATTTCTGGCAGAAAGGGTATAAATGGCGTGCACGATCACGCGGAGGAGCGAATGCGACCAATCTTAGTTCTGATTGCTGCTGCCATTCCGGTCATATCTATCGGTTGCATAGGTGCACCAGGTACACAGGAGAGGACGGTTCAGCAGGGTGGAACTGGAACGGTCAAAGTGTGCACAGAACGGCCACCGTCGACTTATACGACATCCGTTGAGAGAAAACTGAAGGCTAGTCTACCATTGGCAGGAAAAACGGAAGTACAAGCAGAAGGGATGATTAGAGAATACTTGAACCAAGGAGCAGGCAGTACAAGAATTGGGGAAGACCTCCAAAGTTACATGTTTTATTTATGCCAGATGGCCAACAATGGAGGATGGAGCGAAGGTACGACGGAACGCCTCATCAACTTGTTTATGGAAAGGTGGCCGAAGCAAGAACCCCAAGCAAATCCACAACAAGATTCTCGCTGCACGCAACACCAAGAAGAAGGCTATGCGCTGAAAGAAACAATCGACGCTGAATATTGGCAGACCCGCAGTGATGGCACATTCCGGCCACGACGAGAAGAACTCATTAAACGATGGAATCAGTTAGCCGTAGATTGGACATCACGGACTGAAACTTTCCTCATGGAGGCAGGGGGCTATTTGAAGAAGGGACGATTCAAGAACGCAGTCATTCCAAGTACTGGGCTCCATGGTACCAATGACCAGTGGAATAGCATCCGAAACTTTCTTCAGGGACGGCTCATTGCTCTCGAATCAATTTGCCCAGAGACAACAAAGACCTCCATTCAATAAAGTGTAAGTGCTAGAGCTTGATATGACGTTAGGTAGAGTTCTCTCCTTTCTCTGAAGGAGAGGACGATGACGACGGAGAAGAAGATCATCAAAGAGGGGAAACTAGAGTCAGTGATGGGAAATTGGGGTCAGGGAAATTGGGGTCAGAGTACAATTCTCAAAGAACGGTCCACGCGATTGAGGTATCGCGGGAGAAAGTAGAATAATTCATTCAAATCCGACCTAGTTGCTCAACCAAAAAAACAAGCCAGCGGGTCGGCATCGATCTCTTGGACCAAGTCGTCAAGGCGATGGCTCGATGAGAGCCCCGGATATTCGTGCCATTTCATATCGGCGCGCATCCAGTACAGCCGCCATTTGTTTGCCGATCGAATGAATTTGAGCTTGGCCACCGGCGATTCAGTCCGCTCGGACTGATTGTCCCACCGAGGACGCTTCTCGACAATGACGACCTCATGGCCTCTCACCGTATACGTGAGGTACAGCTTGTCTCTGAGATGTAGCGGGCTGTGCTTGCCACAAAAGGCACCGATAGCCTGCTCGATTCGCTTGCGTTCAAGTTCACTGAATGCCATTGTATCTCCACTGGTAGCCGCTCAATAGTCGGGAGTTTACGGAGACTCTATAGGATGCTCCCCTTTCTCCCGAAGACGTCGCGCGATTTTATAAAGATAGGCATCATCCGACAAACCTATCCCTAATCTGTCACTGGCGGCAGCGCATTCATCGTCATCCAACTTACAATCGCCGATCGCACCGAGATCCGTCACCAGAGCTTCCGGATGGTCGAGTGCTTCCATCACGAGGTCGACACACGGCTCCAGCGTGTCTACGAGGACTGCGGACCAAGTTCGATGTGCCATCAGCGGCTTGGCGAGTGTTTGCAGTCCGACCGCAATCGATGCAATCGAACTGTGGTGTATCATGTATTCGACAACAGGGGCTCATAGCGCCTGGTGTGCCTACGCCGCCTCGCTCACCCCCATCCATATAGTCCAACCATATAGTCCAAGATGTAAAGGAAAATATCAGTAGGGGGGATCATTCCATTGAATCAGGCACGAATTAAGGCCTCGGACCCGAAGAAAAACTACCCTGCGGCAGCGATGGCTTGCTCTGCTTCGTAGGGCAATTCCAGCTTGACAAAATAAGACGCGGGATAGAGGTAATCGTCACCAGATTCGTCGATCACGCGCAGGCACCCCTCTTTTTCCGCTTTGGGGTCGACGAGCACACGATATACTTTGCGCTTCTCAAGATCATCACAATCGTCGTTCTTAACACACAAGACGAATCGGTGCGCTGTTTGTTTTCGAGGCATTTGTTCTCTTAATCAAGAAACCGTTTGATCTTCATGTGCGTCCGACCGATCGCGTGCGCCTCATACCAATGAACTTCGGCCAGTCTGATTCTCCCGTCAGCCAATCTCACCTCTGCATGGCCTTTGAGCTTTTTCCACCGTCCTGCGCCATACTTGCGCCGCAAACGCATGATATCCCTAATTCGACCACCGACTGCTATGGTTTCAACTTACTGGACAGCACCGACGATCTCAAAATACACCACGTCATCCTAGGGAGAATCAAAGCGGGAAGCAATCTCTGCTCCGCATCGCGCTGGCTTTCTGCTTGTAACCCAGCAGAGGTCCATACAGAGCTCGCTCGACCCGGAGCTCATACGATTAATCTTGGCGACGGGACAATACACCACCGGTGATTCTTGTCCTCGCCCGCGGACCAAACTCTTCGGCTTTCTTCACGGACGCTGCACCGGCCCAAAAGTAAGAAAGCCTGCTGGCTTTCACCAGCAGGCTTCTGTTTGTAACCCGACAGAGGCCCAAACTCGCTTGCGCGTACCGGCCACTCATCATCGCATTGTCGCAATTACCGTGGCCGGATAAACCGCTTCGACTTTCTTCATCGAAAGTAGGTTTCGCTGCCGGGGTGGCAAAAGAAAAGGCCCGCTAGATTGCTCTAGCGGGCCTTCGTTGTAACCCGGCAGCGTCCTACTTTCCCACTGCCTCACGGCAGCAGTAGCATCGGCCTTGGAGGGCTTAACTTCCGTGTTCGGTATGGGAACGGGTGGGGCCCCTCCGGTATGGCCACCGGGAACATTCACAATGAATATGTCTTGCGTGCTTGATATTGAGCTTGAATCAATAACCTCAAACTCGGAACTTGTATTTTAGCACTCCACGATCCGTTCTTGAGATCGCGGCGAGACCATGCCTATCAGGAGCAAAGGATGTTAAACCGCACGACCGATTAGTACTGGTTAGCTACAGCGCTCACACGCCTTCCACACCCAGCCTATCAAACTCGTAGTCTACGAGTGGTCTTTAGGTAGCATACGCTACGGGAGAGCTTATCTTGAGGCACGCTTCTCGCTTAGATGCTTTCAGCGATTATCGCCACCGGACATAGCTACCCGGCACTGCCGCTGGCGCGACAACCGGCACACTAGCGGTCCGTCCTTCACAGTCCTCTCGTACTAGTGAAAGCCCCTCTCAACTCTCCTCCGCCCACAACAGATAGGGACCGAACTGTCTCACGACGTTCTGAACCCAACTCTCGTACCGCTTTAATAGGCGAACAGCCTAACCCTTGGGACCAGCTTCAGCCCCAGGATGCGATGAGTCGACATCGAGGTGCCAAACCTCCCCGTCGATGTGAACTCTTGGGGGAGATCAGCCTGTTATCCCCGGCGTACCTTTTATCCGTTGAGCGATGGCCCTTCCACACAGAACCACCGGATCACTAAGTCCGACTTGCGTCTCTGCTCGAGCTGTCGCTCTCGCAGTCAAGCTCCCTTCTGCCTTTGCACTCGACGGCTGATTACCGACCAGCCTGAGGGAACCTTTCAACGCCTCCGTTACCTTTTGGGAGGCGACCGCCCCAGTCAAACTACCCACCAGACACTGTCTTCGCCCTGGATGACAGGGCCGAGTTAGAATATCAGAACGTTCAGGGTGGTATTTCAAGGACGCCTCCACCCGACCTAGCGGCCAGGCTTCATAGGCTCCCACCTATCCTACACAGCGCATTCCAACATCCAATGTCAAGTTGTAGTAAAGGTGCACAGGGTCTTTCCGTCTAGTTGCGGGCACCCGGCTTCTTCACCGGAACAACAAATTCGCTGAGTCACTTCCCGAGACAGCGCTCCAGTCGTTACGCCATTCATGCAGGTCGGAACTTACCCGACAAGGAATTTCGCTACCTTAGGACCGTTATAGTTACGGCCGCCGTTTACTGGGGCTTCCCTTCAAAGCGTCGCCTTGCGGCTAACCCCTCCGGTTAACCTTCCAGCACCGGGCAGGCGTCAGACCCTATACGTCCACTTGCGTGTTCGCAGAGTCCTGTGTTTTTGGTAAACAGTCGCTAGAGCCACTTTATTGCAACCACGTTCGGCTTACCTTGTACAGACTTACCTACGCGTGGCACCCCTTCTCCCGAAGTTACGGGGCTAAATTGCATAGTTCCTTAGGAAGTGTTCTCTCACGCCCCTTAGTGTATTCCACCCACCTACCTGTGTCGGTTTGCGGTACGGACACAATGATAACTCGCTACGAGGCTTTTCTCGGCAGCATGGGATTAGCCCGTTTGTGGCCTTGCGGCCTCCCCATCACGTCTCGGCGTTAACGGCCCTGCGGATTTGCCAGCAAGACCCGCCTACACGCTTAGACCGGGTATTCCAGGGACCCGGCGGTGCCTACCCTTCTGCACCCCCCCTTCGCTGATAACGTTATCACTGTGGTACAGGAATATTGACCTGTTTGCCATCGCCTACGCCTATCGGCCTCGGCTTAGGATCCGACTCACCCTGACCTGACGAACATAGGCCAGGAAACCTTAGGTTTACGGGGTTGATGATTCTCACATCAATTATCGCTACTTATGCCTGCATAATCTCTTCTCTGCGCTCCAGCTGTCCTTGTCGGTCAACCTT
>BQXA01000040.1:12500-16294 GCA_036984345.1 Nitrospira sp.
TCATTTCATGATGCGCTAATACACTACACCACAGGAGTTTTAACTCTTGATAGAGACGCCTCCCCTTGAAATCCGCGCTAGGGACTTTCTTCTTCGGTTCTACATGTTTATTCCGAGGATTAAGTTTCGTTGGAGGAAGCGCCGTCGAGCCCAAGCCATGAGGGAGGCTCTTTCTGCAATGCGACAGACTCATTCAGGAGCTGTAGAACTTGGTCTGCCAAATGTAATTAGAGCTTATAACCTTGGGCTTTACATCCTTCTCCTCGAGCTGGACTGCTTTGAAATGAACTGGGATATGATGCGCGCAGGTAATGAATGGCGGAGAAAGTTCGTTGCCCGTCAAATGGCAGTTTTCCTGTACGAAGCTTCAGAAGATCTAGCTCAACTTCGTGGACACAATTACCGTGAATCGTTAAGATCTCTTGGAATAGGAAGTGACCTGTTTTATGAGCTAGGTCAAATATCAAGACAGTTGAATCGCTTCAAGGAAACAAACCAAGATTTCCTAAAACGAATCAGAACCTTTGTTGGGGCGCACCGAGATCACGATGCAGCAGCACAACTTGACATTTTAGATAATTTGGAACCGTTGAAAGTATATTCGCTTGCTGGAGATTTTTACGTCCCATTAAGAGCTTTGGCGGACTTTCAAGTCCGCCTCACCTTATCAATTGGCAACATGGAAACACTCGTCAAACAGTACCTCAGGAGAAACTGACTTAGCCAAGACGATGCTAATCATTTTTGCAAGAACGAGTCCCGCGTGATCTGGTCTTTGCGGATCTCGTATTCTTTTTGGTCGATCTTCCCGGCTTTGAAATCCTCCTCCACCCGATCCTTTTGACGCTTCAGGTTGTACTCATAGCCGCCACCCGCTGCACCAGCGCCGAGGACGCCACCGAGCACCCCCATCCCGGCTGAGCTAGAGCAGCCCGTCATACCTGTCACGAACACAAGGCTTGCGATTCCAAATGCAAGATTCCTCATACCTTTCCCCTTCCTTTTTGACAAATGGATCTATCGCTGTTCAGTTAGACTCTAGATTTCTTTTCTAGGTAAAGACACCACTCCACGTCAAGCACAAAGTTTTCGAGAGAGGTCGGTCTGAGGTGCGTCCCGATGCAGGAAACCTGATTTAAGACTATCGCTCGACTACCACTCTAGGCCGCTGAAGTGCGTAAAGGACCAATACCGAGATTCATGAAGTCACTGACGCGACCATCATGCATGATGCGGTCGAAGAGATTGCTAAGCCCACCGCTCAGGACGAGACTCCAGGCAATGGCAGAGGGCAGTAGCATCCGCTTCGCAGAGAGAATGATCGTCAAGGCCAGGAGCCAGAAGGCAGGGAGCACTTGAAACAGTACGACTCTGAGTTCCTTGGAAAGGCCATCGCCCAGGCTGAGGAAGGCACCCACGCTCTCCGCATATTCTAAACGGATGGTGTCGTGAAACCATGACCGAGGAGGTTCAAAGGCTTAGGTACTGCCGGGCAACATCTTTTGTAATTTGGTCGCAGCCAACACAGAGAACTAGCAGCAAGAGAATTGCCACGCTCCGCTTGAATCGAGGCATAGTTGATATCTTACTGCCCTTTGGCGCTGGGTGACAGCCTCTACGCAAACAGAGCTTACAGCTTCACCGAGGCTACTGGTCTTTGCGTGGCCGGCCGACAGGCAACTTGCCTTTTCGCTTCTTGAACCGCTTTCCCTTTTCCAGTTTTTTCAAGGATGTCTGAATCGCCGATTCAACGACACCGGTGAGCGTCAGCTTGGGACTCCAGTAGACGACGGTGCGCAACCGCTCCACCATATCGGCTGAGAGAGACAACGTGACTCTCTCTTTCCGTTTTGTGACTTGCTGTGCGTGTTTCATGTATCGCTCTCCTTCATAACGTGACGGACTCAGCATATCCTCACATATGCTTGCATATCATGCGCGATTCCATGCGCGCAAGGGGACTTTGCGACACCTTTAAGAATTTGCCGAACGGACGGATGTCGTTCAGGTGATACGAACATGACGGTTTGTCGATAGAAATCAACAGCGTAGAAAAGCACGTTGCGAGCCGATCAATAGGATCGTCCAAGAGTGAAACAGTGTAAATTATTCGATCCCGTGGGTGTAGACCGACATCCATGATGTGAGGCTCCCCATCCCCACTCAAAATCCGATGCCGAACCTTCCGCCCCCGCCGATTCTTCCGCCGATGCCACCTCCGATCCCGATAGAAAATCGAGGATAGGGGGAGGCATGGGTATAGTCATCAGTTTGATACCGCCAGGTATGGAGATGTTTCACGATCAAAACCGGGTATCAATACTCGACATCGTCGAGGTGGTCGGTCTTGGCCCCGAAGACTTCCCCAACGATGGTCATCACGGTCCCGGCCTCAATGGTCGCAGGATCGAGAAACTCTTGCTGGATCGCAAAGAAGCGCCCGTCTGATCGCTGACGATTCAGGATCGGTTGCTCATTTTTATCGAGCGGCAGCTGTAGAAACTCGATCTGTGTGCCGTCTTTCAGTCGCTTGGCCTTCAGTACCTCACCACCCAGGACCAGCATCCGTCCTTGATATGACTCAGGCGCTTCAATTACTTCACGAAACGTCACCGTTCGGTCCACCAACGGTTTCAACTCATCCGGAACCACGCGGTAAGAAGCACAGCCCGACATCAGCAACATGACCGGCACCCAGTAGACGACGCTGTGACATACAACGCGCATTTCCACACTATAGCGTTATCGAGGTTGTGTTTCTACACATCCAGCACCGATGTAGACGACAACCTTAGGGTCTTTCCCCTTCGTCCCCCCATCGGGTATGATGCGGAAGAATGTCACTTGGTTCAGCTCCCTAGACTATGTGTTCCATCATTTGTTTGAAGAGGTGTGTATGTCGAGATTCTTTTTAGCCGTTCTGCTGGTCGGTCTCTCTGTGAGCGTCTCCTCCTGCGACAAGGCCTATATCGCCACGATGGAAAAAATGGGCTACGCCAAACGCGACATTCTGAGTAGTCGCGTGAAATCCGCGCGTGATGCGCAGGAAGAGGCCAAGCAAGAGATTCAAACGACCTTGGAGCAATTCGGAAAAGTCGTCTCCTACGAGGGAGGCGATCTCGAAGATACGTACAAGAAGCTCAGCGGTGAGCTGGAGGCGAGTGAAGATAGTGCGGAGGCCGTCAAAAAGCGGATTCAAGATGTCGAAAGTGTCGCCGATGCGCTCTTCTCAGAATGGGAACAAGAACTCGGCCAGTACTCCAGCGCCGACCTGCGCCGGAAGAGCCAGGCAAAATTGACACAGACCAAAGGCCGCTACAAAGAAATGCTCTCGGCCATGAAACGGGCCGAACAGCGGATCGAACCGGTCCTGAAACCGTTGCGCGACCAAGTGCTATACCTCAAACATAATCTGAATGCCCGAGCGTTGGCGGCCATCAAGGGCGAACTGGTCAAAGTCGACGCCCAAGTCGATCAGTTGGTCAAAGATATGAACCGGTCCATTGCGGAGGCCGATAAATTCATTCAGTCGATGGAAAAAGAATCGGACTAATCCTCAGCATCGAGAGGCGGCGATGCGAATCGGAGGCCAGAGAGGAAGCGACAATATTGAAGATCGTCGCGGCATGGGACCGGCTCGCCTCGGCGGGAGGGGTGGCTTCGGTGTCGGAACGATCGTGCTCGTGCTGGCCGTCAGCTATTTCACCGGGGCCAATCCCTTGACTGTCTTCAATATGATCACCGGCGTCCAGAGCATGACCGATACCATGGCACCGTCAGCCCCATCGGAATCC
>BQXA01000041.1:0-15353 GCA_036984345.1 Nitrospira sp.
CGATGATTAAGACCATGCGCGATGCTGCGCACAACTATCCCTGGCTGCTCAAATCCATCATGATTATTTTGGCCGCGGCCTTCGTGATTACGATGGGCTGGTGGGGATTCGGTGAGGACGCGGGTGGGCCTGTCGCCAAAGTTGGCGCCCAAACCGTTTCCTTGGATGAGTTTAAGCGCACGTACGAAAATATGCGCCGCATCTACAAGGAAAATGTCACGAGTGAGTTCAAGGAAGAAGAATTTAAAGACTTCGTGGTCGGACAACTGGTCGACAGCCGGGTGTGGATTATCGCCGCTGAAGAAATGGGTGTACACGTTTCTGACGCGGATTTGCGCGAATTGATCATGAAGACTGAGGTGTTTCAGAAAAACGGCGCCTTCGACCCCGAGCTCTACAAGCGCATCCTTGCCGCAAATCATTTAACACCGGCTGCGTTTGAGGCGATTCAACACCAAGAAGTCTTGGCGAATAAGGCTCGAATGATCGTGCGGGATTCCGTTGCGCTCACGCCGGCCGAGGTTGAAGAAGGACAGTCCCTCATGGCACGACCGCCGGATTCTGACCCGACTAAGGGAGCTGAATCCAGGCAGCGAGTGCTGGATGATATGCTGCTGCAGAAGCAGCAACGGGCGCTGGTCTCATTCCAGCAATCCATGAAAGCTAAACTGCCGATCACCATCCGGCGGGAATTGCTGTAAAGCCCCTGTTGCCTTTCATCTTGTGATGATGACCGGCGGAAGATTAAACGATCAGCATCGCGTCGCCGTAGCTGTAGAAACGGTAGCGTTCTTTCACAGCCTCTTCATAGGCGTTTCGAATACGGTCGATCCCGGCAAAGGCTGACACCAGCATGAGCAGTGTGGTTTTGGGCAGATGGAAGTTCGTCATGAGTGCATCGACGACTTTGAACTGAAACCCTGGTGTAATAAACAGCCGGCTTTCACCGGACATCGGCGTCATCTCCCCTTTTTCTTTCATGACCGTCTCAAGCGTACGGACTACGGTGGTCCCGACGGCAACCACCTGTCCACCGGCCTCCTTGGTGGTTCTGATCGCTTTCACTGCCTCTTCGCTGATCGTAAACCTTTCTCTACCCATTTGGTGATCTTCGATCTGTTCCGTCGTCACCGGCTTAAAGGTGCCGGGCCCAACATGGAGCGTCACGGTTGCTACGTTGATTCCCAAATCTCTTACCCGTTGAAACAGGTCTTGGGTAAAGTGAAGCCCTGCCGTCGGCGCGGCAATCGCTCCGCCATGTTTCGCAAACATGGTCTGGTACCATTGATGGTCTTCCTGCACCGGCGCCCGTTTGATGTATGGTGGGAGCGGCATCGATCCACGTTCTGCAAGAAATGCATCGACCGACATCGGACACTCGACATCCACCTCAGTGCCCGTCGCGTCCCGCTTCATGATCGTCGCACGGGCATGATCACCGAACTTGATGACCTGTCCGACTCGGAATGTTCCCTTCACCATGACTTCCCACCGCTTTTCGTTCTGCTCTTTCACGAACAACACCTCTACCGGATGCCCAGTCGACTGTTTAACTCCCGGTACCCTCGCCGCCAGGACCTTGGTGTCGTTCACTACGAGGAGATCGCCCTGCTTCAACAGATACGGGAGATCAGCGACATGACGATGAGAGAGCTGCTGCGTACCTCGCCTGAGGGTCAGTAGCCTCGCGCGATCGCGCGGAACGACCGGTTCCACCGCGATCAACGCTGGGTCGAATGGAAAGTCGAAATCGGACAGGTGCATTATGACGGCGGGGCTATGGTAGCTGGCAGAGGAGGTGTCTTCGTCAACGACGCGTCCCGGAGTTCTGTCCCAGGGTAGTAGTAATTCAGAATGCTCGCGAACGAGTACCCCAGTTCTGCCAGTTCTTTTGCTCCCCACTGACAGAGCCCGACTGCATGACCAGCTCCGTATCCGACAAGGACAAGATCATCGTTGATCGATTCTATCGTAAACTGGGTGCTCGGCACGACTGTATACCCGACCGCCTTACGCAGATCCTCCCCACGAATCACGAGCTCCCCATCTGAATGCAGAATCCTCAGCGTTGCCACTCGTCCAGCACGACTATGGGTAAAGGGGGAGATTGCTCTAATGGTGCCGAGCATGAACCCTTGCTTCCGTAGTTTCTTCTCCAGTTCGTCCAACTGTACGGATACTTTCCACTGATAGAATGGAGATGCCACGTCGAACGGACACTCGACACCTTTTAAGTAGGGGAGATCCTTTGACCAGACATTCATCGCATCTT
This sequence comes from Nitrospira sp., assembly GCA_036984345.1. Taxonomy (GTDB): domain Bacteria; phylum Nitrospirota; class Nitrospiria; order Nitrospirales; family Nitrospiraceae; genus Nitrospira_D. Next base: position 2,273 of record BQXA01000041.1, read on the forward strand.
CCGTCAGGCCAGCCGCTGTAGATGAGAAGGCGGCATAGATGGGAGCCCCCTGATAGGTCACAACCAGTCCACGAGTCGACTCCACTGCCAACGCAACGCGCGCATCGATGCCTTGCCGGCCACGATAGACCTGATCTTGGATCCCGGCTACCACGTCATAGCTACGAGTGGGACTCAGCATCTGTTGATAGAGGGCATAGGTCCGTGCGGCAACTGCCTGAACCTTGAGCATCTCGAGATGCCAGGTTGCGTTGACTTCCGCCGGCACCACACCCTTCACATACTCCTCCAAGTCAACATGGTTGACGACCAGCAGACTCTTCCCTCGCCGGAGGAGTTGAATCGCGCCACTCACTTGCATCGCGTCTTTCTCAGAACCTGCCTGTTGCGGAGTCCGGTTCCCTTTTGAGGGGAGCCAGAGTTCCAAGTCGTGACTTCGCGCCCTCACCATCAGGCGATCGGTCACCACCGGCGTTCCGTTCAAGAACATCGCCCGGCCACGCATCTCAACCCGCACGGTCGTCCGATAAGGGCGAGCTTCCTGCTGATCATCCGTTACCACAATGGTCTGGCTACTTGCGATCTCCAGCTGTTGGACATCCCGAGCCAACAAAACACGAATCGTTGAAGCCGCTTCTGCCGGCGGAACGGTCATACAGCCGAGGCAAACCCCTAGACCAATGGCCAGAGCTGAATACCTGGTTGTGATCATCTGCGTAGGAGCCATCCTATGACATAGAATAGCAGACTGAGAAGCACACTGAGGGCAATGCTGGTTCCGATGGGGAAGTAAAAGCTAAAATTCTCCCGCTTAATGGAAATATCACCGGGAAGTTTTCCGAACCATCCGAAAAGGTTTCCCAACGCAGGCATGCGGTCGGCGAGGAGGAAGAGCACACCGAGGAACACGATTCCGAGACCGAGTCCGATCAAGAGCTTGCCAAACGTCACCCATTCCGGCATGAACTTTTATCCCGGCTGACGGAGTGCGTCAACGTTGCTGTCGGGAGGCGTTGGCGATGCCTACCCGTTTATGAGACATTCCGCAATCTGAATGGCATTCAGTGCTGCGCCTTTGCGAAGATTGTCGGAGACAACCCAGAGATTGAGCCCGTTTGCAATCGACTTGTCTTCCCGAACGCGGCCGATGTAGACCTCATCCTTCCCAGTCGCGTCGAGTGGCATGGGATATAGCTTCTTGACCGGATCGTCGTACACTATCACACCCGGCATGGCTGCCAGTGCGGCACGTGCGTCGTTTGCCTTGAGTGGGCGCTCCAATTCCACATTGATCGCTTCCGAATGACACCGAAGGACAGGCACTCGCACCGTTGTCGCGGTGACCCGGAGGGTGGGTGTGCTGAGAATCTTCCTCGTTTCCTTCGCAATTTTGACTTCTTCCGAACAGTCGCCGCTTTCGCCGAACGATCCGATGTGTGGCAAGAGATTAAAGGCAATCTGGTAGGGATAGACGTTGGTCGTCACGTCCCGGAACGCCAGTAAATCTTTTGTTTGATCCATCAGTTCATCCATCGCTGCAGCACCGGTTCCTGAAACCGACTGAAACGTCGTGACGACCACGCGTTTCACTCCAACTGCGTCATGAAGCGGCTTGAGCGCCATGACCAACGGAGTGGTCGTGCAGTTCGGAATCGACACGATGCCACGAGGCATGTCCTGCAACGCGGAGGCGTTCACCTCTGGGACCACCAAAGGCACTCCTTCATCCATACGAAAGACCGCGCTGTCGTCGATGACGGCGATGCCGGCCGATCCCAAGCGTTGCCCGTATTCTCGGCTGATGGCATCGGTCGCGGAAATAAACGCAACATCGACTCCTTCGAAAGACGAAGAGTCGGTCAATTCTTCGACCTTCCACTCCTTGCCCTGGCAGGTCATGACCTCGCCGGCCGATCGCTTCGATGCGAAGAGCCTGAGACCCGTAAGCGGAAATTTGCGTTCTTCCAAGATGTCGAGCGTTTCCTTTCCGACCGCACCGGTCGCACCAAGGATCGCCACCGTATACCCAGGTTTGTTCTTGATCATGACTTTCCTAATTCCAAGGCCAGGACGCGAATACGATGATTAAATGTGTCGGCTACCAATAACGATCCGTCGTGATCGACGGCAATGCCAAAGGGGTAGCAGAGTCCGGCTTCTTTTGCATCGCCGTAATCACCCGAGTAGGAGGCCTCCCCGTTCCCGGCTACGCAGAAGGCCGTTCCAGAATCCCAGTCCCATCGACGAATAAGATGATTGTCTGAATCCGTCATGAAAAGATCCCCGTTGTGACCGATCACAATTCCCGTCGGACGTGCGAGGCTCGATGACGGGGGATCGGACGGGGATTCGTACCGATACGTTGCTCCGTCACCCGCCACGGTGGAAATCAGTCCTGACGAGAGGCAAATGCATCGGATTCGTCCGTTGAAGGTATCGGCTACGTACAGCCTATCATCTGCCAGGGCCAATCCACTCGGCCCAGCAAGGGCTGCACTGACAGCACGTTTCTCGTCTCCATCGTACGTCGCAGCCCCGGTTCCGGCAACCGTTTCAATCTGACCAGTGTTCAAATCGATCACTCGTATACGATGGTTGCTCTGATCGGCAATGTAGAGCTTGTCTGCCTCATCGAGAATCAAGGCGGCCGGTTCGTTGAGGGTCGCCTCAGTTGCTGCCCCTCCATCACCGGAGAACCCTGCTTGGCCGGTCCCGGCTAGCGTTGTAATAACTCCGGTGGTTGCATCCACCATCCTGACCCTATGATTCATGGTATCGGCAATATAGACATTTCCTTCTCGATCTACGCACACCGCCGTCGGAAAATTAAGGCACGCGTGGACTGCCAACCCCTTATCTCCAGCGTATCGCGTGATGGAGGGTGTCCGATTCGTCCAATACCTAACCGTTCCACTCAAGTCCGCATGTTGGGTATAAGTTGAATGACCATTGGTTGTGGGATCATGATCGGCAAGGGGATCCTCTTCCGTCTCAACGACTGTACCGTCTGACGGAGCGATCATCTCGTCACCATCATGAACCAACACCCCTGCGATTGTGGAAATGACTCCGGTCGCTCTATCAATTTTGCGAACGACGTGATTTTCTGAATCCGCCACGTACACATTGCCATGGCGATCGAGGCTGACCCCCTTCGGTTCGTTCAGACGTGCCAGGACCGCAGATCCGCCATCGCCTGAATAGCCGGACACCCCGTTCCCTGCCAATGTATCGATACTCCATGTGGAAAGAGTGGCTGCCATGACTTAGCACCCGTCAGTCATTGAGATTCTTGACGATCGCCTCGCCCATCTCGACTGTTCCGACGATCTGCGCGCCGGGACCTTGAATGTCTTTCGTGCGATAGCCGAGATCGAGCGTTTTCGCGATGGCTCGCTCGATAGCTTGGGCTTCTTTTTCAAGCTGAAAGGCATACGACAGCATCATGGCAGCCGATGCGATAGTCGCAATGGGATTGGCAATGTTTCTCCCCGCAATGTCCGGGGCACTTCCGTGAATCGGCTCGAACAGCCCCACCTTCGCCCCGAGGCTAGCCGAGGGCAACATGCCAATCGAACCAGTGAGCATCGCCGCTTCATCGCTGAGAATGTCTCCGAACATGTTATTGCATAAGAGGACATCGAATTGTCGTGGATTTCTGACTAGTTGCATGGCAGCATTATCGACATAGATATGCCCCAGCTCAACATCCGGATAGTCCCCATGAACCTCAACGACGACCTTGCGCCACAGCTCGGAGGATTCCAGTACATTCGCCTTATCAACCGATGTCACTTTCTTACGCCGTTTCCTCGCTGCTTCGAACGCCACCTTGGCAATCCGTCGAACTTCTTCCGTCGTATAGACTTCTGTATTGACGCCTCGCTCCTGACCATTCGGTAGCTTTTCGATGCCTTTCGGCTTGCCGAAATAGATGCCACCGGTGAGTTCTCGAATGACGAGAATGTCGATCCCATCGATAACCTCTCGCTTTAAGGTGGAGGCATCCACTAGATTCGCGTACACCTTCGCCGGCCTCAGATTGGCATAAAGCCCTAAGGCCTCACGGATTCCAAGGAGCGCCCGTTCCGGCCTGAGGCTGTATTCTAAGCTTTCCCACCGCGGGCCACCTACCGCTCCCAGTAACACTGCGTCGCTTTGCTTGGTGAGCGCCAGGGTGTCGTTCGGCAATGGCACGCCAAATTTATCGATCGCCTGCCCTCCGATATCGGCGGTCGAAAATTCAAACGTATGGCCAAACTTCTCGGCGATCACTTTGAGGACTTTCACGGCTTCCGGAACGATTTCACGCCCGACTCCATCCCCGGCTAGCACTGCGATCTTGGCCTTCACTGCGTCTCCTTTCGATCGTTCACGATTTCCATGCGCTATTCCAATACTGTTTCATCTTCTTCCCGCCAAGCGGGATCGACCAGACATAAGAACTCAATATCGACTGGTCCTGTATTTTCAAGAAACTGATCACCACCAGGTTGAACATAGACCGTGGTTCCTGCTTCGATCTGCGTGACCTGATCATTGATCGTGAATCGCCCTTGGCCGGAGATAAAGTAGTAGACCTCTGAGGACTTTAAGATATGCCGTTTGGACCGTTGCCCTGGAGAGAGCTTTCCATGGGCAAGGCTATACCCCAGATCAAGCGGGTGCTTGGCAGGGTGAAAGATCTCTCGTAACTTCGTATGGTCGCCGGCCACAAATTCCGGCCGGTCTTGCAGCACAACCTTCCACACGGCCCCGTCTCCTTCCAAGCAGGTCCTTCTGCCTCAGAATTGAAAACTGTACCGTGCGTGTCCTCGTCAAATCAAGTTCACCTTCTGCTCCCCTTGGGCTTGTTTGGTCGCAAGGTAGGCGAGCTTATTCAAGGCGCTGAGATAGGCGCGCGCTGAAGCGGTGATGATGTCCGTATCAGCCCCGTGCCCGGTGACAGTCCGACCATCTTCTTGAACACGAACTGAAACCTCCCCTTGCGCATCGGTTCCGCCTGTGATGGCTTTTACGACATACATCAGCAATTTACTCTTGGTCTGCGTGATTGCTGCAATCGTGCGGTAGACCGCATCCACTGGTCCGTCTCCTGTGCCGGTTTGTACCATGGCTTTGCCGTCGACCTCCAGTTCAACGGTGGCGGTGGGAACCTGGTTGGTACCGCTCGACACACGCAAGGCCGTCAAGGTGATACGATCAGCCATCTTCGACAACTCTTCAGAGACAATGACTTCGAGGTCTTCTTCGAAAATTTCCTTCTTTTGATCAGCTAGTTTCTTAAACCGTTCAAACGCGTGATTGACCTCATCATCGCTGAGCTTATATCCCAACTCTTCCAGGCGCTGACGAAATGCGTGCCGACCGGAGAGCTTTCCCATCACCATCTGACTCTCAACCAACCCGATGGAATCCGGTCGCATGATCTCATAGGTGGTCTTATCTTTGAGTAAGCCGTCTTGATGAATGCCGGATGTATGGGCGAACGCATTGGCCCCCACGATGGCCTTGTTCGGTTGCACGACCATCCCCGTGATTTTGCTCACTAATCGACTGGTTTTTGCGATCTCTTCCGTCCTGACACCCGTATCTGCCTGATAGAAGTCCGTCCTGGTGCGAAGACCCATCACAATTTCTTCCAACGACGTATTCCCCGCCCGCTCCCCGATGCCATTGATCGTACACTCGACTTGTCCGGCTCCGTTGATGATGGCCGCCAGGCTGTTTGCGACGGCGACACCGAGATCATTGTGGCAGTGGACAGAAATAATGGCCTGTTTGGAATTCGGAACCCGATCGCAAATCCCCTTGATCAGTGCACCGAATTCCTGAGGCACAGCATATCCCACCGTGTCGGGAATGTTGATAGTTCTCGCTCCTGCCGCAATGACCGCCTCGATGACTTCATAGAGATAAGCAGGATCCGACCTGCTGGCATCCATCGGGGAAAATTCTACGTCGTCGACATAGCCGCGAGCCCGCTGGACCATATCTACAGCGCGCTGCTTCGCTTGTTCCCGAGTCATCCGAAACTGGTGTTTAAGGTGAATGTCGGATGTCGACAGGAACGTGTGGATACGCACCTTCGGAGCGCCTTGCAAGGCCTCCCACGCTCGATCAATATCTTCAGGACGCGCACGCGCAAGGCTACAGATCGTCGGCCCTTCCACATCCTGGGCAATCCGTCGAACTGCCTCGAAATCGCCTGGCGAACTGTAGGCGAATCCCGCCTCAATAATATCGACGCCGAGCCTCGCCAGCTGTTTGGCCACCATGACCTTCTCCTCTACGTTCATGCTGGCGCCCGGCGATTGTTCGCCGTCTCTTAAGGTCGTGTCGAAAATTTTGATTATGCGTGCCATGGTGCCACCTTTCTCCCTCTAGAAACACAAAAGCCTTCGACCCCCTTAGTTACCCAGGGACGAAGGCTTAACACGCACTCCGTGGTACCACCCTGATTTAGCCTGATACCCATTGGTCGATCAGGCCCTTTCTTATACCCCGTACGAGGGCAAGGCGGAATCTCCTACTCTTCGTTCAGAGATTCGGCTCGGAGGCGAGTTCGACGAAATCTAGGCTGGTTCGCACCACCCACCAGCTCTCTAAAAGGTACGGCATACCTTCTTCTAGATTATTCGCCTACTACTCCTCGTCTTCGCCATTCAATACGTTGCGAATCCTCCCACTATCTGCGGTCACAGTCGTGTTTCAATCGGTGACGGGTCGACTTTCCCAACACCCCTTTTCCCAGCAGACGGCACGACCAACCAATACAACTTTTCGACTGGCCCCATCAACGCATACCCCGCGAAAATGACAAATAACATGACGGCCGGCAGCGCTGCCACCATCATTAACGCAAGAATCCCCCACACAAGATAGGTGATCTGCCGGTGACCTTTAAACTTTAACTCCTTGAAGCTGCGATACTTGATGGTACTGACCATCAAGAACGCCAACATCAAGGTCATGGTTAAGACCACAATCGGCTTGGATTCCGGTCCCATCTTGAGGATGTAATGATCGAACACCACCATGGAAGCCACCACGCCGGCGGCAGCCGGGATGGCCAATCCAGTAAAATATTTCCCGTCTGCTACTGCGACCGTCGAGTTGAAGCGTGCTAACCGCACGGCCCCCATCGCCACGTACGCAAACATCACCGCGACGCCGAATGTCCCCTGTCCACTCAAGGCCCAGGAGTAGATCAATAGTCCCGGCGCAACGCCGAAGGACACGACGTCAGACAACGAGTCGTATTCCAGACCGAATTGACTCGTACTATTGGTCAAACGAGCCGACTTACCGTCAAGCACATCAAAAATCATCGCGACGAGGATCGCAATGGCTGCCTCCAGGTAGTTGGCATTGAAGACAGACAGGATGGCGTACACACCGCAAAACAGATTGCCGGTTGTGAATAGATTCGGGATGAGATACATAGCTGCTTTTCTCTGCTTTCCCTCTTTCCCGAACGAATTCTTAAATCCGGTCGTCTTCATGGCAATTCTCCCACAATCGTTTCTCCGCCTTTGACGTGGTCCCCGATCGCCACACGAACGTTGGTGCCAATTGGTAGAAAGGTGTCCATTCTGGACCCAAACCGGATCAGTCCGAACCGTTCACCTCGAATGGCCAGGTCTCGTGGTGAAACCCAAGACACGATGCGCCGGGCAATAAGTCCTGCTACTTGGACACAGAGCACCTTGATGCCTTCGTTCGTTTTAATCATCACCGCGTTCTGTTCATTTCTCAAGGTGGCTTCCGGCTTACTGGCTACCATGAACAAACCCGGTTGATACTGCACATCCTCGATGACCCCATCGCAAGGCATCCGATTGATATGGACGTTGAACACGTTCAAAAAGATCGTCACTCTGATGGAACGTTCCTTTAAATATCTCGGCTCAAACTCTTCTTCGATCGCGATCACCTTTCCATCGCCAGGAGCCACGACGAGGTTGGGGCCTTGCGGCACCACCCTGGCTGGATTCCGGAAGAACCAAGCCGAGAAGAGGGTCGCCACGCCTCCGAGAAACGCGATGGCCGGCCAACCGAATCCTCCTGCCAGCAGTGTAACCCCGGCGGGCGCTGCGATGAAGGGAATTCCTTCTTTGGCGAATGGAATACCGACGGCACGATCTGCCACGCAATTGCCTCACTCTTCTGAGGGACGTTCAAACGGACTAACCAGCAAAGCCGCAGCGAGTGAAAAGGCCAGGCGTACGGGTCTCTTGTACGCTGATCCTTCGAACGATGCGGGAACGAAGCTGACAGTCGGCTTCAACATCCCTAGTTCTTGGTCTTATCGACGAGCTGATCCTTCTTTAGCCACGGCATCATCCCACGAAGCTTCGATCCGACCGCCTCAATCGGGTGCGATTCCCCCTTGGCAAGCAGCGCATTGTACACCGGGCGGTTGGCTTGATTCTCAAGTACCCACTCCTTGGCAAACCGCCCTGTCTGGATCTCATCGAGAATCCTCTTCATTTCCTGCTTGGTCTGCTCTGTGACGACACGCGGGCCTCGGGTAACATCGCCATACTTTGCTGTGGTGCTGATGGAATACCGCATGTTGGCAATTCCACCCTGGTAGATGAGATCGACGATGAGTTTGACCTCGTGCAAACACTCGAAGTAGGCCATTTCTGGTGAATACCCAGCTTCGACCAGCGTTTCGTATCCAGCTTGTATCAACGAAGTCAGTCCACCGCACAATACTGCTTGCTCTCCAAAGAGATCGGTCTCAGTCTCTTCCCGAAAATTGGTTTCAATGACACCGGCGCGCCCCCCACCGATCGCGCTGGCATAGGCCAACCCAACCTGCTTCGTGGTGCCGCTGGGGTCCTGATGGACTGCCAGCAGACAGGGAACGCCGCTGCCTTTCGTATACTCGGAACGGACCAGGTGCCCTGGCCCTTTGGGCGCCACCATGAACACATTGATGGAAGCCGGTGGCACAATCTGCCCGAAGTGAATATTGAACCCATGCCCAAATGCCAAATAGGATCCAGGTTTGAGATTGGGGGCGACATCCTGCCGATAGATGGCGGCTTGTGCTTCATCCGGCGCCAGAATCATCACGACATCGGAGGCCTTGACTGCATCCGCCACCGGCATAACTTTCAGCCCACTCTGCTCTGCTTTCTTCCAGGATGCCCCCTCCCGCAACCCGATCACGACCGTCACACCGCTTTCTTTCATGTTCAGGGCATGTGCGTGCCCCTGGCTTCCGTAACCAATCACAGCGACCTTCTTGTTTCGGATCTGCTGGAGATCGGCATCTTTATCGTAGTAGATTTTCATGGAACACCCTTTCCCTCATCTCATTCAGTATATAACAATCCGCCCATTTTCTCGTAGCGTGCTACTCGCGAGCCACCTTCTTCGCTTGAACCGCAGCGGACCGGACTGGTTCCCGAGCAACAGCGACTCGGCCGGTTCGCACCAAATCCTTGATCCCAAGTGGTTGCAGCAGATTGATGATCGCTTCAATTTTTTTAGGATCGCCGGAGACTTCGATCGTGTAGGTCGTCGGCGTTGAATCGATGACATTTGCCCGAAAAATATCCACGATCCTGAGCGCCTCAGCTCGATCCTGGTCCTTGGTATGAACCTTGATGATCGCGGTTTCTCGGGAGACAAATTCTGTTTCGTTCAGGTCCACCACCTTAATCACATCGATCAGCTTATTCAGCTGCTTCACGATCTGTTCAATGATCCGCTCATCACCCGAGGTGACGATGGTCATCTGGGACATTGAGGGGTCGAGCGTCGGTGCAACCGACAAACTCTCGATGTTGAACCCTCGCCCGCTGAACAATCCGGCCACTCGAGACAGAACCCCGAATTTATTTTCAACCGTCACCGAAATAATGTGTTCCATCTTGTTGCGTGTTGAGATTCGCGTGCTGAACGCCGAGCCTGATCACTCAGCTCCGAGCGCGTTTCGCTCCCCACTTCCTCTAGGCTGTGAGCACCGTATCTTTATCTTCGGGCGTCACTTTCGTTGCGCCTGACTGCTTCTTCTTCAATTCGGGCGGATCTTCCAGAATCATTTCATGATTGCATCCACCAGCCGGAATCATCGGATAGCAATTTTCATAGGGATAGGTCGGGACATCCACGATGACGGGTTTGTCCGTCGCGATGGCTTCTTTCAGAACGGCATCAAGATCGCCCACCTTCTTGACCCGTAACCCCATCGCGCCATAGGCCTCCGCCAGCTTCACAAAATCTGGAGTCGTATCCAGATAGCTGGAGGCATAGCGCCCTTCATAAAAGAGATCCTGCCACTGCCGGACCATGCCGTGAAATCCGTTATTCAAGATAATGATCTTCACCGGCAATTTGCTCACGACAGCCGTCGCCATTTCCTGCATGTTCATCTGGACACTGCCATCACCGGCGATACAGAGCACCAGCCGATCCCGGAACGCAGCCTGTGCACCCATCGCCGCCGGGAACCCAAACCCCATGGTCCCAAGCCCACCGGAGGTGAGCCATCGATTCGGTTTGGCCAGCTTGAAATACTGGGCGGCCCACATTTGGTGTTGCCCGACATCGGTTGCGACGATCGGGTCCCGATCCTTCGTCAGCTCGTACAATCGTTTGACTACTTGCTGCGGTTTGATCGGTCCATCCTTCTCCTGGTGATAGGTCAACGGATGAGCCTGTTGCCATTCTCGAAGCTGATCCCACCAGGGTTTCCGAAGGTCTTTCTGCTCTCCGTTGACGGTCGCACGGAGGATCTGGTTCAACTCACGGAGCACAGTTTTGCAATCACCGACGATGGGAATATCCACGTGGATGTTCTTCCGAATGGACGTCGGATCGATATCGACGTGGATCACCTTCGCGTGGGGACAGAACTCCGACACTTTCCCGGTCACTCGGTCATCGAACCGGGCACCAATCGCGATCACCAGATCGGAATAGTGCATGGCCATGTTGGCTTGATAGGTCCCGTGCATTCCGAGCATCCCCATAGAGAGGGAGTGCTCCCCTGGAAACGCACCGAGCCCCATCAATGTCATATCCACTGGGATCTGCGTCATCTCCGCCAATTCGAGGAGTTCTTGCGACGCTCCGGAGAAGACCACACCACCGCCGACGTAGAGAATCGGCTTTTTAGCCTTCATGATTGCTTCGGCAGCCTGTTTAATCTGCCACTTATTCCCGTCGTAGGTCGGATTGTACCCCCGGATCGAGACCGCGCTCGGATAGGTAAATTCCGCTTTGGCCATCGACACATCTTTCGGGATGTCGACGAGCACCGGACCTGGACGACCAGTAGTGGCAATATAAAACGCTTCTTTGATCGTACCGGCCAGATCATTCACGTCTTTGACGAGAAAATTGTACTTCGTGCAGGGGCGACTCAACCCGACGTTATCCGCTTCCTGGAAGGCATCATTCCCGATCAAATTCGTGGGAACTTGGCCGCTGAAACAGACCAGGGGGACTGAGTCCATATAGGCATCGGCTAACGCCGTAATGACATTGGTCATGCCGGGACCGGACGTGACTAGGCATACACCGGCTTTCCCAGTGGCTTTGGCATACCCTTCCGCCATATGGCCGGCCCCCTGCTCATGACGCGTTAAAATGACTTCAACGTCCTTCTGCTGATGGAGTGTATCGAAAATCTTCAAAACGACTCCGCCTGGCAACGCAAAGACGGTCTTAACTCCTTCACGCTTCAGACATTCGATGAAGATTTCAGCACCGGTGAGTTTCATGACAGCCCTCCCTCTCACTGCTTGATCGGATCTGCTGGTCTCAGTCGGACTTCAGAAGACAGGCCCGGCGGAGGCTGCATCATCATGCAGAAATGTTTGTGAAATCAAGGGGAAAGATACAAGATCCTAGCATCCCCACGCGAGGCCCGTCAACATACTGACGAACGAGGCCCCGAGGGGAATAGTCCAGATGCCGTTCAGAACAGCATGGATGCCAGAGAAAGCGTGGGTGGAAGACCTATAAGCCGGATTCTGTCCCGCAAAGAAGTGTTCCCTCTTTGCCTGGATGATCATTTCTCTGGGATTCGAGTTACCCCGAACCTCAAGCGACCTACCCGAAGACCTCGACCGGGCCAGTCGGTGTGCAGAACTCAGTCATGAGCCCGACACATGTCTTCCTATTTGGCCTTGCACCGGGCGACGCTTACCGTGCCGGTGATGTCACCACCACCGCGGTGGGCTCTTACCCCACCGTTTCACCCTTACCTGAGCCGCAGCGACCAGATGGGATCCTATCGCCTTGGCCATCGGCGGTTTGATTTCTGTGGTGCTGGTGTCGGATTGCTCCGCCTGGGAGTTACCCAGCGCCCTGCCCGTGGAGTCCGGACTTTCCTCTCGATGTACGAGGCACCGAGCGACCATCCAGTCTTCCCCCCACGCCTGTTTAGTATAAAGAATGATACCCGCCGGCCACAAGCAAACGGCCATGTCCTGACCGCGATCGGCCAAGGCAGTGCACCCCTTACTTCCCACCAACTTCCGGGAGTGGAGTCACCGGCATCTGAGCCCTCTTCTGATAAATCGCCATCGCCTCAGGCATCCACTCTTTTAATTGCTCGATGCGGGTATCGTGGCTCGGATGGGTCGACAGGAATTCGGATGGCCCAGCTCCCCCTGTCGCCTGTCCCATTCGTTCCCAAAGCGCCACAGCCTCGCGGGGGTCATACCCTGCCTCGGCCGCCAGGAGAATCCCAACATAATCCGCTTCCGATTCATGCTTTCGGCTGAACGGAAGCAGCACGCCGACCTGCGCTCCGGCCCCAAGGGCTGCCATGGTGGCCTGGCCCAGCATCGGATTGCCGCCGCTCATACCAATTGCGGCTCCGACCACTTGTAACAACGTGTTCGTGACTTGCCCCTGACTCATGCGCTCCGCCCCATGACGAGCCAAGGCATGGACCACCTCATGCCCCATCACCGCCGCGAGCCCCGCCTCCGTTCTGGCCAACGGTAAGATGGCGGTGTAGTCCGCCATTTTCCCACCAGGCAGTGCAAAGGCGATGGCTGTCTTAGCTACCTTGTTGCCGGTCACTTCCCACTGAATCTGTTTAGCCATC
>BQXA01000042.1:0-13139 GCA_036984345.1 Nitrospira sp.
CCTTGGTTCGGACCGGCCACTGGACGGGATGGGCTCCAACACAGATGCTGGGTACGGACGTCACAGGGAAAACGCTGGGCATTGTCGGTATGGGACGGATCGGCCAGGCTGTGGCGTACCGAGCAACCGGCTTCCGGATGTCGGTACTCTATGCAGGACGCCATGCCGTCTCAAGCCCTCCTGGTGTTTCCTGGACCCGGCAACCACTGGATACGGTGCTCACACATTCCGATTACCTTTCGCTTCATGTTCCACTCACCGATACCACTCGGCACCTCATCGGTCAACGCGAACTCGCACGGATGAAGCGCACGGCCTTTCTCATCAACACCTCGCGCGGACCGGTCATCGATGAGCCCGCCTTGCTCACCGCGCTCGAAACAGGAATCATCGCCGGTGCGGGGCTAGATGTCTACGAGCACGAACCGACCGTCTCCCCTGCGCTCTACTCGTTGCCGAATGTGGTCCTTCTTCCCCATCTCGGCTCTGCCACACTCGAGACGCGTGTCCGCATGGGGCTTATCTGTCTTGAAAATATTGCTGCTGGATTGGAAGGTCGATCAATACCACATCGAGTGAGCTGAGGACGGCTGAAGGGACGACTCGCATCTACGACGCATACCGAAACCCACCACTCCCGCCCCCTTGCTTTCCTTTAATGGCAGCCAACCGTTGGGGAACGTCATGGAACGAAGGAATCGATTGGAATGCGTGTGCGGCCTTCTCCCACTGCTCTTCAGCTTCATACAGCAAGCCCAATTCATACCGGATGGCTTGTCCCTTGGCACCCTCGCACCGTGGATCAGCCAGGGTCGTCTCAAGCCCACGAATGGCGAGGGCGAGGTGATGACCTTCCTTGAGACAGACCGCCGTCATCAATGCCGAATCGAGGTAGAACGAATCACTGTTCATCGATACCTGGAATTCTTCCTTCGCCTCTTCATACAGCCCCATGTTCTTGTACGCGACGCCTAAGGTATAGTGTGCTTCATAGTCTGGAGGAGGAGCAGCTGCCGCTTCTTTCGTCGCCGTACCGGGTGGAGGGGACGGCAAGGATACCTTCCCACCTCCCGGCTCTGGCTTGGGTCGACTTTCCTCTGAGCGTGGATTCACCGACACCTTTGTCGCCGGCTTCGGAACGTGTGACGGGCTAAGGGATAGAGTGCTAGTTGGCGTCGGATGGCTCTCGGGCACCGGAGACGCCTTGACGACGTTTACTCCAGGATCCTTGGCAAATGGATTCACATCGTCGGGTTCCGCCCCTACCAGCGAGAATCCCTGCACCTCTTCCGTCACCTCATAGGGAGCGCTCGGACAGGCGGGCTGTACTGCATGTTCAGCAGACTCAGTGCTACCATCTAGAGCGGAGTTGCCGTTCGTCATCGTATCGTGCACGGAGGCAGTCTGGAGAGGTTCAGACGGCTCTCCCGTCGCACCTCCATATATCTTCGCAGCCAACTGATTCACGAAGGTCTCATCGTTGGACAGGACCTTGACCTTTTCAAAGAGCTCTTCGTGCAGGCTTTCCATTCCAGGTTCAGGATGTTCCAAGAGCAGTTCGACCGCTTTGGCATACTGCAGGGCGGCACCACCATGATCTCCCTTTTCCTCGAACAACTCACCCTTGAGCTCGAGCAACGGTACCGAGTTCGGCTCTGCAGACAGAAACTCCTCAATTAACGACTCCGCTAACCCGAGATCATGGGCACGGAGGGCCGCACCTGCCAAGAATCGATATTCCCCCAATGCCACTTGGACATCGCCTCGCTGCACATGCAATCGAGCCAGGAGCTGACAGACTTGCGGATTGCCCGGTTCCCGCGTAAGTATCTGATTAAGGATTGCTTCCGCACCCTCATATTGCTTCTGCTCGATACGCCGCATAGCCTCGGTCAAGAGGTCTGGCGGTTCCGACGGTTTTTGCCCACCACCTGGTGAGGAACTTGGTTGAATCGCCTGAACTGCGCCGGTTCCACCTTTCTCTAAACTGTCGACGAACTGCGCCGCTTCGCTATTTGCGGGATCGATTCGAAGCACAGCCAGATAGGCATCCTTCGCCTCATCGTACCGCCCTTGCGCCGACCGCTCACGGCCTAGCTGGAGATACACCTTGGTCGCTTCATCTTGCTGGTTTTCCTGGACACAGAGTTCGGCAACGCGCTGTTGTGCGTTGAGATTCGAGGGATCTTGCGTGACGATTTTCTTGTAGATTTCGAGGGCGTCTTTCCCCCGGCGCTCCTTCAAGTAGTACTTTCCCAGCGTGAGATAGTCTTGAACCGCGCTGCTGATGAGCCCTCTTTCGACATTCAGGTCACCGAGATGGCGATACACTTCGTAGCGTGTGGGGTCACACTTGAGGACTTTCTTGAAAGCGGCGATGGCCTTGAGGGTGGCACCCTCCGCTCGAAATGCCGATGCCGCTTGAAGGAAGGCTGTGGCAGCTTCTCCAGGAACGTTCCGCTTGAGGTGTAAATCTCCGATTGAATTATGGATGCTCCCGTCGCCGGGCATTTCCGTGGCCAACTTCTTCCATTCGGCGATGGCCGCTTCGAACTGCCCACGAGAAGCGAGGAGTTGAGCTTGCTGAAGAACGCGACTGCGATCCGGTGGCACAACTATTTCCTCCACAATCGGAACAGCCAAACGCTAACAGTCTCAATGGGTTTTGTCTAGAAAATGGGAAAATCACACAGACGGTTGGAGCAGCGGAAGAGACGGCACCTCCCGTTCGGAGGACCGGCTCTTCCGCCAAACACGAGGAGAACAAGTTCTGTTTAAGATGCAGCGATCGCCGCCTTGAGTACGTTGGCCGCTTGAGGCCCCTTGGCTCCCTGCACAATATCAAACTCCACGTTTTCACCTTCTTTGAGGGTCTTAAATCCATCCCCCTGCAGCGCAGAGTAATGTACGAAGACATCTTCTCCGCTATCGAGGCGGATGAACCCAAACCCCTTTCGATCGTTGAACCACTTGACCGTTCCTTTTGTTTTCACAGAAGCCCTCCTTTTGTCAAGAACGACAGGCACTTAGCGCAGTTCTCTCGCTGAACTCATACGCGTCTCTCAATACACAACATGAAAATAGACAGGACGATAATTCGGCTGGTCGAATGGACGGGAACCTGCAGGAGTGATGCATCGCTCACGGAACCCATCATTTCAGAGGAAAGTCGCGCAGCATGTAACATAGGGTTGGTATTCTGTCAAGAGAATCTTCGCTGAGCATGATTTCTCCTGTGTTTACAAGGAAGAAGGACTTCCCTATAGTGAGTGACATTTCCGCGATGCAGAGATCTTGTGATCCTACGAACACTCCTCGACCGCTATATTTTCACGGAACTTCTTTCCCCCTTCGGCCTCAGCCTGGGCGCACTCTGTTTTGTGATGTTAACGAGAGAGCTCCTCCGTCTCGTTGAGTTGCTCGTCTCCAAAGGCGTGGGATTTTGGGCCGTCCTGAAGGTGATCGCCATGTTGCTGCCTTCTGGTCTCGTACTCACGTTGCCTATCGCGGGCCTGATCGCGTCGATTACGGCATTCGGTCGACTGTCATTCGATAAAGAATTGGTCGCCATGCGTGCGGCCGGACTCAGTCTGCTGCGTTTGTCACAACCGGTGCTTCTATTTTCCGTGTTCGTCTGCACGCTGACACTCGTGCTGTCCCAATGGGGGCAGCCATGGAGTTCGCTGAACCTGAAAAAAGTCGCCCTCAATCTGCTGAAAGACCAACTCGTCCTCGCCTTGGAGCAAGGCACGTTCAATGAGCCGATCCCCCGCATGATGATCTACGTACCGGAGAGCGAGCCCGGTCAGTCCCAGGAGGGGATCTTCATCTCCGACGAACGCCTGCCCAATGAGCCTCGAGTCATCGTGGCCCAGCAATACCATGTATTTATGGATCCTGCGCACGATCACGTCGCACTACGCTTGATCAATGGCACGATCCATAGCCGACCTCGTGAGGACGACCAGTATCGACAGATCGCCTTTGCCCAGTATGATATCAAGATTAATCTCAACCTCAGCAGCTACGCAGCTACAGAGGAGCGTCCATCCTATGAGCAAATCATGGCACGCCTGGCTGAAACGGAAGGCAAAGATGCCGGTGCGCTTCGCCGTCTGATGGAATATTACAAAGATCTGGCATTCCCGACCGCTTCCCTCGTATTCTGCTTGCTTGGAGTGCCGGTCGGCATTGTATCCAAACGATCTGGCCGTGTCGGTGGATTTGCGGTCGGTGTGGGAATCATCATTGCCTTCTATGTGCTCAATGTCGGCTGCGATTTCTTGGTGACCGCCCTTGTCCTTCATCCATTCTTCGGTGCCTGGCTTCCCAATATTATCTTTATGGTGATCACGGTGGCCATGTTCGTGCGAATGAGCAGACAATAACGTCATGACGATTTTGTTTCGCTATATCCTTCGGGAATTCTCAAAAATCTTCGGCATGTGTTTTGCCGGTCTGGTCACCATCTACCTCGTGATTGATTTTTTCGAGAAGGTTCGCCGCTTTCTTCGGTACGAATCCGGCATTCTTCCCATCCTGACCTACTTTGCCTTGAAAATTCCTTCCATTTCGTTTCAAGTGGCTCCGTTTGCCATACTGGTTTCAACTCTGTTGACGCTTGGCCTCCTCGTGCGAAGCAACGAAATTACCGCCATGCGCAGCTGTGGAATCAGTCTGCTCTGGATGTCCTCTCCTTTTCTACTCTTCGCCGGCGGCGTCTCCGTGGTGCTCCTCGCCTTCAGTTCAACCGTGATCCCGCTGGCCTCGGAAAAGGCTGAAGAAGTGCGAGTCATCCAGATTGAACAGAAACCGGCGCCCGTCACAACCCAGGCCGTCCAACCTTGGGCTCGCATCAGTGCCAATGCCATCATGAAAATCGGTGAAATCGACACCACCGGCATGACCGTACGAGGAGTGCGCATGTTTTATTTCCGCTCCCCTTTTCAACTAGACCGTCTGACCGAGGCGGAGGAAGCCCGGTACACTCCGAATGGTTGGATTCTGGTAAATGGCCATCATCGCCGGTTTCTTGAGGGTGACGCAGCCGAGCTGGTCGAATTTACGGAGCAGCTGATCACGATCCCGCTCATTCCGGACGACTTCTCCAGTTCCCTCATCGGCAACTCAGAAACCATGACGTTTCGAGAAATACAAAATTATCTTGGACGTTTCCAGCATGAAGGCTTTTCCTTTACCCGCTTGCTGACCGACTACTATGGCCGTATGGCATCTCCCCTGGTGACCGTCGTGATGGTGATCATCGGGATAGCCTTAAGCCTGAGACGGAGCGGAGTGCGCGGAGGCAGCATGGCGATGGGCATCGGCCAAGCGTTCATCGTCGGCTTTTGCTACTGGACGACAAACGCCGTCGCAATTGCCTTGGGACGTGGAGGAGCACTGACACCCATCCTGGCCGGCTGGATGGCCAACGCACTCTTCTTGAGCTTTGGACTCTACCTCTTGCTGAAAGTTCGCCATTGAACTATGGTTTCCTAGTTGACTCGGTTCTGGTCTTCCGGTAAGAAAGGCGCCGGAGACGCCCATTGAAGGAGGAACAAACATGGCCTCGCGCGTAGTAATCACCGGTCTCGGAGTGGTGTCTCCTATTGGAATCGGCGTCAGTGAATTTTGGAAATCGGCGCTTGCGGGCCGATCGGGAATCACGACGATCCCTTCACTTGGGTGGTTTCCCATGTCCGGGTATCGTTCACAGGTCGCTGGCCAGGTCCACAATTTTTCGCCTGAGCAATACCTCACGCCCACACAAGCCAGTCGTGTGGATCGCTACGCACAGTTTTCCTTAGTCGCGACCAAGGAAGCGCTGACCGACGCTGATCTAAACATGGCCAAGGAAGCGCCTCATCGTGTCGGTGTAATTGTCGGAGCCGGTATGGGTGGCATGGTGATGGGCGAACGAGAAATCACCCAACTGTTTGAGACCCAACGACCGCATCGTGTCCATCCCAATTTTATTCCAACGATCACACTGAACTCCGCCTCAGGCATTGTTGCGATGGCTCATGGCGCAAAGGGGCCGAACCTCACCATCTCCACCGCGTGTTCCTCCAGCGCGCATGCGCTCGGCCAAGCGTTACATTGCATCCGCACCGGTCAAGCCGATGTGGTCATCGCAGTCGGAGCCGATGCCAGCATCACGCCACTGGTCTTTGCCGGCTTCTGCTCCTTACGTGCGCTCTCGAGTGAATTCAACAATGCTCCCGAGCGAGCCTCTCGGCCGTTTGATCGACACCGTGACGGCTTCGTGATGGGGGAAGGAGCCGCCGCCTTGATCGTCGAGTCATGGGCACATGCAAAGAAGCGGAAAGCTCGAGTCTATGCCGAGTTGGCCGGCTATGCCGCGACCAGCGAAGCCTATCATATGGTCATCCCTCAGGAGGATGGCCAAGAAATCTGCACCACGATGAAAATTGGTCTCAAGTCGGCCGGTATCAGTCCTGACCAGGTAGACTATATTAATGCGCACGCAACCTCCACCACCATCGGCGATGCGGTCGAGACCAAGGCCATCAAAGCACTCTTCAAGAAACGCGCAGATAAGATTGCCGTCAATGCGACGAAGTCGCTCGTAGGTCACACATTAGGCGCAGCTGGAGCGATCGGCGCAGTGGCCACGACCCTGTCTCTTCACACTGGCCAGATCCATCCGACCGCCAACTATGAAGAACCGGACCCAGACTGCCAACTGAACGGGATTCGGCGAACTGTCCAGGAGCGAAAAATTCGCTATGCCCTCTTAAACGCATTCGGATTCGGCAGCAACAATGCCACAGTCGTCTTTAAGAAATTTGTCGCCTAGGTAATGACTGAACGCTCATGAGCGCGATATCGCCGCGAAATGATTCATGCCACCGAAGGAGCATCTATAATGACTGAACGGATCGACCCTCAGATCACAGAAAAAATTGTCCATGCACTCGCCAGCTATCTCAAGCGAGACCCTGCCTCCATTACCGAGGCCCATCATTTGCGAGATGATCTTGGGCTCGACTCGGTCGCTGTGATTGAACTCCTCTTCGAGATCGAGGAGCGATTCAAGCTACAGATTCCAGATCAGGACCTTCCAGGCCTGAGCACAGTCGGATCGGTGGCCGCGTACGTTCAACGACGGCTCGCTGAACCTCCGGAGACTTCCAAGCCCGAATCAGCCAAGCCGGCGACGGCCTCCACGAAGTCACGATCAAAAAAATCTGGTCCATCCAGATCCACATCGGCAAAATCCTCTTCGCCCAAAAAATCGGCTTCTTCTAAATCAGCGCCCGTGAAACGTACCTCCGTCTCCGTGAAGAAACCGAAAGCTCTGTCGTCGACCGCTTCAAAAACAAAGAAAAAGGTCGGAGCCCGATGAGCGCCTCTCAACTACCTACGCCGATCACACTCGCACAGATCCATCAAGTTGTTGGCGGGACGATCCATGGCAACGACCAGACACAGATCTTCGGCCTCACGAGCGTGGGACATGCCAACCCACACGCTCTCTCACTTGTGACAAACGACAAGATGGCGAAGGCAGCGGCCGATCTGGCGGTTGCGGCGCTGTTGGTTCATCGGCATCAGCCGGATCTCGCAGTCCCGCAAATCGTCGTCGACAATCCTATGCTGGCCTTTGCGCAGGTCGCACAAAAATTCTTCGTTCAGACCCCGGCTCCTCGAGGCGTTGCAGAACACGTCACACAGGGTTCCGATCTACGAATAGGAGCCGATCCCTCTATCTGGCCGTTCGTCACGCTCGGCGATCGAGTCACGCTCGGCGATCGGGTCACACTCTACCCAGGAGTCTTCCTGGGATCTGATGTCACCGTTGGAGACGACTGTACCCTCTATCCCAATGTCGTGGTTCGTGAGGGCTGTTCACTCGGTGCACGAGTGATCGTCCACAGCGGAACCGTCATTGGCGCGGGCGGATTCGGGTATGTGCAGCATCACGGGCGGCATCACAAGATCCCTCAACTCGGAGGGGTGACTATTGAGGACGACGTTGAGTTAGGAGCCAACGTCACGATCGATCGGGCGACATTCGGACGGACTCTGGTCAAGCAGGGCACGAAGGTAGACAATCTGGTTCAAATCGCCCATAACGTGACGGTGGGAGAGCACTGCATTCTTGTGGCACAAGTCGGTATCGCAGGCAGCACGACGATCGGGCGCCATGTGATGATCGGTGGTCAAGCCGGTCTTTCCGACCATCTGACGATCGGAGATCAAGTACTGATTGCCGCGAAAGCCGGGGTCAATCGCAGCATTGAATCCAATCAGATCGTCGGCGGTATTCCTGCAATGCCGAGAGAAAAGGCCCTCAAGGTCCAAGGAGCCATTTTTCAACTGCCTGAGTTGAAACAACTCGTGAGAACCTTGGAAGAGCGTGTGGCAACACTCGAGGCACGCGTGCAAAAAACCACGAAACGACCTCCTCAACCGAAAGGGACTCGTTCGAAAAAGAGATAAGGTCTCAGGTCTTCCCTTTTGGTGCGGTGATCACTCTCCGCCATAAGAAGAGCCTTGACCAATAATATCCGGCCCAGGGCAGGAACATCGCGGGAACACTGTGCACCCGTCCATAGGCGAAGGCGGCGATGGAGCTCCCCACAAGGAGCATGAAGCCTGCAATATAGGCGAACGGAACCACCTGTCTCCCCGGATGGTCAAAATCGGCAGGTTCGGATCTCTTCTTGAGCCTGCCTTTCATTCTCTCCAAGCGCTGTCTCATCCTCGCCGCTAACACCTCCGGGAATTCACGGAACAGATAGCGCTGGTACACCGTATGTCCTGCACCCAATCCGATTCCTGATAGGAACAACCCGGAACTCTCATAAAACGTATCCCACATGTAGGTGTCAGTCGCAAACCATTGATAGACGAGCCCTCCGACCCCGCCGATCAAACAGATGAGACCGAGGAAACCAGACGGCATTAGTATGTGCATCTTCACATACTCCAGCGCCTGTTGTGTCGTGTGTTGCGGCTGATTCACATTAATAAGTTTCGGCACGATACTCCCTTCCTCATAACTCAGAACAGTGGCTGGTTGGCACCGCATTATACCGACCTCATTCGCTCCAGCAAAGTGGAGAACCATGCCTTCTGCGAATTAGCTCAGCGTTCACGAGTGTACGGCAGCAAGGAGCGTGATCGCCATCACGGCGCGTGAACTCAACGAAGGGTCTTGGTGGTGAAGATTCCTCGAAGGGCCGAGCGTGCTGGCCCAGTAACTTGATGACAAGCTGAAACGGAGCCTCAATCTAGAGGATCGGGTGGTTGCTTGGCGGGCGCACCAGACATAGTGATGCCGGCTCCAGATTCCTTGATGACGGCACGGCGACTTGTCACTGCACCTTGCATCGTCAATGCGATGGCATCAAGACTTTCCAGAAGAGCCGTAAAATGATCCGAGACCACTGTCGGTGCTACAGCGCTCTGAGTCTGCGGTGCGAGAGCCTGAAATGTGACACGCCCAACGGCAGGAGGATTCATCGTCTCAACCACCGAAATCAGAGGAATCAGACTGAGGTCGAGTTGACGCCCTTCTGCACCTTCATTCCCCTGCTCATGCTCAACCCTCACGACTGGACGAAGCGGATAGCGACTATTGACTTTGGCCACGAAGCCGACATCACCGGTCGTCAATCGGACCATCGTCCCAAGCGGGTAAACCGACAATTGCTCGACCAGCGCCTTGAGGATCTCGCGTGGAAACGTCATTCGTTCGGTCACCAATAGCTCTTTCACGGCTTCATGGGGGAGGAAGCGACGTCGATAGGGACGCTCGCTGACTAACGCGTCGAATACGTCCACTACTCCACAGATCTGCGCCATTTCACTAATCTCTCGCCCCTTCAGTCGCTTGGGGTATCCCTGCCCGTTAAAGCGTTCATGAACCTGACCGATCACTCGTGCCAGCCACTGATAGTCGGAACCGCATCGCTCGATCACTCGAGCGCCGAAGTCGGGATGTTGCTCGATCACGGCCCGCTCTTCCTGGGTCAATCGGCCATTCTTGGTGATCAAGGCATGGGGTACTGCAAACAAGCCGATATCATGGACGAGCCCCGCGAATGCCAATCGTTGCAGTTCCTCACCATAGTACCCAAGTCCTATCCCGACCTTGGTTCCCAAAATCGCCACATTGATCAAGTTTGTAATTAATGGTGCTCCTGCTCGTCCGGACAAGGCTTCGACAACCAGCTCATCATTGCGTTGCAGCGATCCGACCAGATCGTCTGCAAGTCGTTCAAGCGAAGACAAGGCGATCGAATGGTCACCTTGTACGGCAACCGCCGTGTCGTTCAGAGCCTGTTCTGCCTGATGATACCATTCGTTCATGCGCACGCCCCCACTCCGTTGGTCGCATGTGCACACACCATTTGTCCTGCAACCCGTTCAACCAGCGTTCGACTCACTTGACGCACGCCTGCGACACTTCCATGGTACAGACACAAGTCACACAAGGAGTTAATCAAACGACAGACTCCGCCGGTCCGTTGAAACACTCCGGAAATCGCGGGAGACGAAAATATCGGCAAGGTACAACCCACGGCAGCCAGTCGAGCCAGGATGTACGCTTTGGTTTCTGCACGATCGAAGCGTTCAAGATGGTGGCAGACGGCCACGCGCTGTGCGAGCTGGGGAATTTGCGCAATACGATCACGCAGCTCAGGTTGTCCGACAAGCACCAGAGTGACGAGAAACCGGTCGTTCAACTGGAAATTGCTGAGGAGTCGCAATTCCTCAAATAAGCGGTCATGCTCGATCGCTTGGGCTTCATCCACCACGATAACTGTGTCGATGCCGTGATGGTAGTTGGCAAGCAGCTGGTCGTTCAATCGGCGGAGTTGTTCGCCTCTGGTGCCGCCTGGATCCAAGCCGAGCTGGAATAAAATCTCTCCCAGGAATTCGTTCCCGGGGATGGTCGGGTTCGATACAAGACCGACCTCATACTGAGCCCGAGGAAGCTTCAAAATAACCGCTCGACTGATGAGCGTCTTCCCACTTCCGATCTCGCCGGTCAACATCACGATGCCTTTACGTGCCTGAATGCCATACAGCATGCATGCCATGGCTGTATCATGTTTGACGGATGGTACGTAGAAGGTTGGGTCCGGCACGTTTTCAAACGGACGCCGTTGGAAGCCCCAGTATGGCTCGTACGTTGCACTCTGAATACCGGACAACTCACACGCAGCGTTCTCGAGAGACACCGGTTCACCTACTTCTTTTCACACCGACGACCTTTTGACTGGTCGGCACACCAGTCATCTTGGTAACACTCCTTGTATCGCCGTGCGCTCTGTTCGACCGCCCTGTACCCATTCCTCTAGACCGTTGACAGTATGAACCAAACGTGAATGGACGGCCTCATATCGATGGGTGCCAACACCAATCCGTTGTTCCATCACCAGTGTCAAGAAGCTGTGAAGCCCCATGAAAAACGTCATGGCATGGGACGCGTTAACCTGCTGAGCGGCCGACCACAGTTGTGCTACACGCTCCACGGCATTCTGCAGTTGCGCTGACGTTGCTCCGCCGTTTTGGAGTGCCTGAAATAGAGTGGAGAGATGGAGGACGTCTTGACGGACCAGGTCCAGAAACCCCTGCTCCGCTTCTTCTAACCGATCGAGAAACTCTTGGATCGAGGCAAGGTTACACTGTTCCATCCCACGATTCATAAGCCCCTCTGTCTGAGCCATCACGGTCTGGACTAAATTTCGTGAGGAGGTCCCTGGCACCATACTTTGTTCGGGAAGGGCACGAAGGCGGACCAAGAGCTCTTGTGTGTCGATCACGGCCGGAGCACTCTCGACAGCGGTTTGGTCGGGCTCGGTCTCAAAGGTAACACCGGTCGCCCGTGTCAGCGCTCCATGAATATGACCTAATTGCTTACAGAGTGCGAGGAAATCATCCGCCGAGATTGATCCACCCGGTTCTTGAACAGCTTCAACAAAGGGAAGGGCTGAAAAACTCGCTCGTTCGACATCATTCAGGTGAATGGTCGCTGCAGATCCACCGAGATTGGTGATGCCGACCTTAATGGTTTCAGCCAAGGACCGATGACGCTCGGCAGGGGGGCCTGTTGAAGTTCATCGAGAGCCACATGAATCTGCTGAAGCCATTCCTGTGCTTCTTGAACGAACAGTTCAATCAGTTCTTTCTGGAACGCATCTTCGGTTTCAACAGACATTGTTTTCGGCCAACCACAGGAGCCATCGCCATCGCACTGGTCGGAAAGTTACATTAAGGTTGTCCTTTTCCACTTCCGAGCTGAGAGGCCAACCCCGCGATTTCACCAAGCTTACGGGCCATCTCTTCGAACCGTTTGGTTGCATGTTCAGCAACCTGCTCAGTTTCCACGATCCGCTGGGAGAGGACACCATTCCGCTCACGTTCAGCTACCAGAAGTCCTTCCAATTCTTGAACTTTCGTCTCTGTCTTCTGTACGTCCTGCAGCCGTCCTACGGTTTCGGTGAGTGTTTGCTGTCCAGTTGCGAGTTCGGTTTCAAGCGTCTTGACTCTCTGTTGGGTTTCGGCACTTGCTTTTGCTCAGCGAGCAGTCGTGCTTCTGCATCTTCAGCCTGTGATGAGGTCTTTTCTAACTCAGCAAGTTGTTGGACCAGTTGCTCTGCGGCTGCCCGCTCTGCATTCAGTGCGGATTCCAATTCCGTAAGGCGTTCTGACGTCTTCTGCGCACCCAGAGTCTCCTCCTTGAGCATCGCTACTTGGGCCTGCTCTGCCTTGAGGGCGGCTTCCAGCTCGGGAATTCTCGAGGCTAGAGGCTCGAGCTTTGTGAGTTTCGCTTCAAGCTCACTGGCGCGCTGACGCTCCGTGGCCAACTCTGCCTCGATCGCCTTGACTCTCCCTACCTGCCCTGCAGCGTCAGACAACTGTTTCGTCAAATCTTCCGTTCGCGCTCGTTCTGCCCGAAGGTGCTCTTCATCTCTTTGAGCTTCCCGACGTCCTGATGCACGCTCACTTGCTCCTGCTTCGCTATCGGAGAAACTCTTTCGGAGGTTGCCGCGACATGATCTGATACGGCTTGGCCTACCGAGGAGGATTCTGGCGGAGCTTCCTGTCGTTTTGCCATCAATTCGAGGCACACGATCTTTCAACGATGTGCCCTGGAATGG
>BQXA01000043.1:0-12536 GCA_036984345.1 Nitrospira sp.
GCGCAAAAGAAGGTGGAAGCCCACAATTTTGAAATTCGCAAACAGTTGCTTGAATACGACGATGTCATGAATAAGCAGCGTGAGGTGATCTATCGCCACCGACGGGCTGTGCTGAACGGAGACAACCTCACCAGTGACCTCCATGACATGATCGACAGCTCGGTAGAGTCGACGCTGAATGTCTACTGTCCTCCCGATCAGTACCCGGAAGAATGGGATGTCAAAGGACTGACCGAGGTCATGCAGAGTCAGTTCGGCTTAGATATCAATCACGGCAAGGACGACGGCGGGGATGCACTGCGTGATGTCGGGCGGGATGCGTTGCTGGAAGATCTCCGAACCCAGGCTCGGGAAGGCTACACCAAAAAGGAGCAAGAATTGGGGCCAGAGCTCATGCGGTTTCTCGAGAAGACCTTCATGTTGCAGGTGATCGACCACCATTGGAAGGATCACTTGCTCGGGATGGATCACCTCCGAGACGGCATCGGCCTTCGTGGGTACGGCCAGAAAGATCCGTTGATTGAGTATAAACGGGAAGGCTTCGACCTCTTCTCCGGCATGATGGAACGGATCAAATCCGACACCCTCGATCGACTGTTCCATGTGCAAGCGGTCCGGCAAGAAGGCGAACAGCCGGGTCATCCGCCTCAATCGATCCCGTCACGTCCGCAACCCAGAATGACCTTGAATCGAGGCGAGGAACCGGTCGCGGCACCTGCTCCGGCTCAGCGGGCTGAGAACAAGGTCGGCCGTAACGATCCTTGTCCCTGTGGGTCTGGAAAGAAGTATAAAAAGTGCCACGGGGCGTAGAGCCGTTCGGCTGAGATGCCTGGCGAATCATCGTGCCGTTTGAATCCGGCCATTTCGCTTCTCCGCCGTCGTCGGGAGTTCATTCCCATATCACTTCAACCGCAATTCCTCCTTACATCACCTTGACTTAAGGAAGTTCCGGACGCTACCCTATGCCCCTTTCACCACTCTAGGAATGGGTAGACGCTACCCATGGTCTAGGGGTGTCGCTTTTTCCATTGATGACGGTCAATTGGGGGCTTTCTGTGCACACAGGGCATCCAGAACTTGTCGCCGCCATTGCTGCTGAAATCGCTGCCTCAGGCCCGATTCCGTTCGTTCGTTTTATGGAATTGGCCTTGTACCATCCCCAATTCGGCTATTACATGCGGGCGCCTGAACCGACGAGTGAACGGATAGGGTGGCGCGGCGATTTCTATACGAGTTCGGACGTCCATCCCCTTCTTGGACAGGCCTTAGCGAAACAAGCTGAGCAAATGGATCGATTGCTTGGGCGGCCTACCCCATTTACCGTGGTGGAGATGGGTCCAGGCAAAGGGTTGCTGGCACGACACTTTTTATCCGCCTGCCGGCGTGACTTCCAGGATGTATTCGAGCGCCTGCACTACGTCTTAATCGATCGAAGCCCGGCGATGCGTGAGGTACAACGCAAGAACCTCGCACCGTGGCTCGATCGGCCACACCTCCTCACGTGGATGGATAACCTTGCAGCTGTCGCACCTCAGGGTGTGACCGGGCTCTTCCTGAGCAATGAACTCATCGATTCCTTTCCCGTCAATCGGATTCAAATCACGGCCACCGGGGTAGAAGAGCTTTGGGTGGACTCTCACGACGGGCAGTTCGTTGAATGCCTCCGCCCGCCATCATCTGACGCCATAACCGATCATGTACGCCGAATGCACATCGATTGGCCCGTGGGCTACCGGACCGAAATCAATCTCCATGCGTTGAATTGGATGAAGCAGGTGGCTCAGTTGCTCGATCGAGGGTTTGTCCTGACCATTGATTACGGCCACATCGCCCAAGATCTCTATCGCCCCGATCGGAAGGGCGGGACATTCCTCTGTTACTCACGACAATCCACGAACGAGGAGCCGTTTCTCCGTGTCGGAGAGCAGGACATGACGGCCCATGTGGACTTTACTAGCCTGGCCAGGACCGGAGCAGAACGCGGCCTCCAGACAACCGGCTTTACGAATCAATTGAGCTTTCTCATGGGACTCGGCGCCGAACACATGATCAAGCAACTGGAACAGGACAGCCCGGCGTTCAAGGCCGCCATTCACCTGCTTCGACCGAACGGCATGGGGACTACGTTCAAAGTCCTGGTCCAGCATAAGAATATCGTGAACCCAGAACTTGATGGGTTGAAGTACAAACCTTTTTTTGGCGCATCTCTCTCGACACAGTCGGCTGCGTGAAAGGTTAAGCATGGATGTGTCCATCACACAGCATCCGCGAGTCATGAGGCAGTAGCAGGTTCGTTATGGGGAATTTGACGGCTCCGGAAAGCTATTTCCCGATCCTTGTCTTCATCGCTGTCGGCATGGTCCTCGGGACGCTGGTTCTCTATCTCGGACGCTTTGTGCGTCCTCATCAGCCCTATCGAGCCAAGCTGGCACCGTATGAAAGCGGAAGCCCCCTCTTTCAGGATGCGCGCGTTCAGTTCCCCATCCGGTACTACGTGATTGCAATGCTGTTTGTCATCTTCGACATCGAGACCGCGTTCATGTTCCCGTGGGCGGTGGCATTCAGACATCTTGGGATTGTGGGCCTTGTCGAAATGATCGTCTTCGTTGCTATCTTGGTGGTGGGATTTTGGTATGCCTGGAAAAAAGGTGCACTCGAATGGGATTAGGCGGGTCCTGTCGTCGGTCTTTCCATTCGTCCTCGCTTCACCCATCCCCCAGCGGGGCCCTTTCGCTGCGGGCGAATGGAACTGGTGACCGACGCCACCTGCTCCTCATTCTCGTTAGAGGAAAGAAGAGGAAAAGGTGAGTCCTCTTGAACGACAGTTTGACGCAAATGTCATGACGACGACGTTGGATTCCGTCGTCAATTGGGCCAGGAAGTCTGCGCTGTGGCCGATGACGTTCGGGCTGGCGTGCTGCGCGATTGAAATGATCGCCAGCGTTTCCTCCCGCTACGACCTGGACCGCTTCGGCGCCGGCGTCTTTCGCGCGTCGCCCCGGCAGTCGGATCTCATGATTGTCGCGGGAACGGTGTCGCGAAAAATGGCCCCGGTGATTCGCCGGATCTACGACCAGATGCCTGAACCTCGCTACGTGATCTGCATGGGATCCTGTGCGACTTCGGGCAATCATTACAACAGCTACGCCGTCGTTCAAGGCGTGGATCAGATCGTGCCGGTCGACGTCTATGTTCCCGGTTGCCCACCCAGGCCGGAGGCATTGTTGGATGGGCTCCTCAAGTTGCAGGAAAAGATTCAGCGCGAAAGGGTCTTCGTGAAGTAATACCCCAGCCCCCCTCCACGGTGGAGAGTGGGGATGAACGACCACACATCGCGCTGAAAGCTGGATGATCGCTGATGATTGACGACCACATGCAATCTCTCACTGATACCATGCTGGAGAGGTTCCCGGAGGGGGTGCTTTCCGTCGACCTCGATCAGGCTCGCTCAGAAGTCAGCGTTCAGGTGGCCTCGTCACAGATCTTGGAGATCGCGCGTTTTCTGCATGACGATCCACAGGCCTGCTTTGATCACATCACCGATATTTGCTCTGCCGACTACCCGGCCGATCAAGAACGGTTTGAAGTCATCTATCTCCTCCTGTCGCTTCCGTTCGGGAAGCGCATTCGCCTCAAAGCCCGGGTGAGCGAAGACGATCCAGCCCTCGATTCCGTCACGAGCGTGTGGCAAGGCGCAACCTTCTTGGAGCGAGAAGTCTACGACATGATGGGGATCCGATTCACCGGGCACCCGGATCTGCGTCGCATCCTGCTCCCGGAGGACTATGCGGAAGGCTATCCACTGCGCAAGGACTTCCCGACGGAAGGTCGTGGGTGGCGCAGTCAGTTCGACTTTATCCCCCGGTTCGATGAACCACCGGTCGAAGATATTGTGGGTGAGGTTCCAGAAGAGGACAAAAAGCCGTTTCTTTCCCAACCGTCCACCGCCTCCTCTCACCGACGAGAGGAACTCCTGCTGAACATGGGCCCACAGCATCCAAGCACCCATGGTGTGGTGCGAGTCGTTCTCGAACTTGATGGGGAACGGATTATCAAAGCCACCCCGGACCTTGGCTATCTACATCGAGGTGTCGAAAAGCTAGCCGAAGGGTTGGCCTACATGCAGATCATCCCGCATACGGACCGGCTGGATTATGTCTGTGCGATGGCGAACAACTATGCCTATGTTCGAGCCGTTGAAAAGCTGCTCGGCATCACCATCCCGGAACGGGCCGAGTATATCCGCACCATCGTGGCGGAGATGCAGCGTATCGTCGGACACCTCTTCTGGCTGGGTGCCCAGGCCTTGGACATCGGAGCGATGACCGTCTTCTTTTGGACGTTTCGGGAGCGAGAGATCTTGCTCGACATGTTCGAACGATTGTGTGGCGCGAGGTTGACCCTGAATTATTACCGGATCGGCGGTGTGGACAGCGATTTCACTCCCGAATTGGTGGATCAGCTTAATGCGTTCCTGGAAACGTTTCCCGCAAAAGTCGATGAGTACGAGTCCCTCTTGTCTAGCAACCGAATCTGGTTGGGGCGGACCAAACACATCGCCGTGATCTCCGGTGAAGATGCGATTAATTTCGGTATGACCGGTCCCACGTTGCGCGGATCCGGCGTCGCCTACGACGTTCGTAAGCTCGAACCCTACGGTGTCTATCATAAAGTGGATTGGGAAGTGCCGGTCGGAAAGAACGGCGACACCTACGATCGCTATTGGATCCGCGTCGAAGAAATGAGGCAGAGCGCACGGATCATCAAGCAATGTCTCGAGCAGATGCCACCCGGACAGATCATTGCAGAGGAGCCGCAATATATTCCCCCACCCAAGCAGCAGGTGATGCGGGACATGGAGAGCTTGATCCACCACTTTATCATCTTCACCCAAGGCTTTAAGCCGCCGAAGGGGGAAACCTATTGCGCAACCGAAGCACCCAAAGGTGAACTGGGGTTCTTCATCATCAGCGACGGAAGTCCTCGCCCCTATCGGCTGAAGATTCGATCTCCGTCCTTCATCCACATGGGAGCGTTCGATTACATGGCCCGTGGGTACCTGATTTCCGACATCATCACGATCTTCGGCACATATGACGTCGTGATGGGAGAGTGTGATAGATGAGGCGGAACGGCCAGGATGTTCCTGTGCTCGCTGCCCGCGCACGATGGGAATGTGCTCGGTCAATGCGCGCAGTGTGGAACATCCTGACCGCCGCCTCAGTACTGGAGTGAGTGGAGGAAACGTGCTGAAGGACAAATACGGGAAAGAAATCGAGGATATTCTAAGCCGCTATCCGGTCAAGCGGTCGGCTTTAATCCCACTCCTTTATGTCGCTCAACGCGATCAAGGCTACGTGACCGAAGCCGCGATGCAAGAGATTGCGGCACTTCTTAGACTGACACCGCCGCAAGTTTACGAGACGATTACCTTCTACACGATGTTTAATCTCAAGCCTGTGGGCAAGTTCCACCTACAGGTCTGCAAATCTCTTATGTGTGCCCTCGTGGGTTCAGATACGGTGATCGGATGGATCAAGACCAAGTTGGGAATCGCACCGGGAGAAACAACCGCAGACGGACTATTTAGCCTCAGTGCCGTGGAATGTTTGGCCGCATGCGGGACCGGTCCGATGATGCAGGTCAATGAGGACTACTATGAGCAACTGACTGAAGACAAATTGGATCGGATTTTATCCGATCTCCGCTTAACGGGAACCAGTCCCCTCAAAAGCGGGCCCTTCATGTGGCCGGAATCTGTAACCGTGAAAAGTGAGACGTAAAAGGTGAAAAGCGTGAAACTGCGGCCTTATTACAACCTTTCACTTTTCACCTTTTTCGTTTCACACTGAAGCACGATGCCGAAGCACGAACTCATTCTTCTGAAAAACATGATGCAGCCGGGCTACACCGGCTCCTTGCCTGACTACGAAAAGACCGGAGGCTATCAAGCCTTGCGCACGACTCTCGGCAAGATCGCTCCGGTCGATGTCACGACCATGGTCAAGAAATCAGGGTTGCGCGGACGTGGAGGCGCGGGCTTTCCGACCGGAGTCAAGTGGGGATTCCTGCCGAAGGATTATGAAGGTCCCCGCTATCTCTGCTGTAACGCGGACGAGAGTGAGCCCGGCACGTTCAAGGATCGGCAGTTGATGGAACGCGACCCCCACCAAGTTCTGGAAGGGATCGTGTTGGCCTGCTACGCGATCGGCGCAGAGACTGCCTACATCTACATCCGTGGGGAAATGGTCCTCGGCTCAAAGATTTTGGAGCATGCGATCGCCGAAGCACGAGCCGCCGGATACATCGGGAAAAACATTCTCGGCACGGGTGTCCATGTGGACATCTGGGTCCATCGGGGGGCGGGCGCGTACATTTGCGGCGAGGAAACCGCTCTGCTGGAATCTCTTGAGGGCAAACGGGGGCTCCCGCGTATCAAACCACCGTTTCCAGCGACACATGGCCTCTATAACAAGCCGACCGTGGTCAACAATGTCGAGACGCTGGCCAACCTACCGCATATTATCAACCATGGGCCGGAATGGTTTGCCGCCATTGGGTCACCACCCAAGAGTACAGGCACCAGAGTGTTTTGTGTCAGCGGACATGTGAAACGTCCCGGTAACTATGAAGTCCCGATGGGGGTGACGGTACGAGAATTGGTCTACGAACATGCCGGCGGGATGCGCTCCGATAAACCGATCAAGGCATTCATCCCCGGAGGAGCATCGGCACCGTTTTTGACGCCGGCCCATCTCGACGTCAAACTGGATTTCGAACATGTCGCAGCGGCAGGATCCATGTTGGGATCCGGCGGTGTGACCGTGATGGAAGAAGGGACCAGCATGGTCTGGGCGGCGCTCAGACTGATGGAATTTTTCTACCATGAGTCCTGCGGGAAATGCAGTCCTTGCCGCGAGGGCAGCTCGTGGCTTGTCCAGACTCTGCGCAGGATCTTGGCTAAGCGTGGTCGGATGCAGGACCTTGAAACCTTACTGGATCTATGCAAAAACATCGCAGGCCGGACGGTCTGCGCGTTCGGCGATGCAGAGGTTGCGCCCATCCAAAGTACGCTGAAGTATTGGCGGCAGGAATACGTCGACCTCATCAGTGGAGCAGAGGCGGCGAATCTCATTCAGCTTGAACCGGCAGGACGGCATTAAATGTATCCTCGTGCCATCGAATGATCGTGTGTCACTATGCCTGATTCTACAGTGCCCGTCGTTCGTCTCACGATCGATGGGATGACCGTGAAGGTCCCGAAAGGAACATTGGTGATCGAGGCGGCTCGACGCGTCGGCGTCATGATTCCGCATTTTTGCTATCACCCGAAACTCAAGCCGGATGCCAATTGCCGCATGTGCCTGGTCGAAATCGAAAAAATGCCTAAGCTTCAAACCGCCTGCAGCACACCAGTCGACGAGGGGATGAGCGTGCGCACCGCCACGACCGTGGTGAACGATGCCCATCGTTCGGTACTCGAGTTCATTCTCGCCAACCATCCACTCGATTGTCCGGTCTGTGATCAAGGGGGAAAATGCGATCTCCAAGATTTCTCCCATCAATACACGGCAACCAGTCGATTCGCTGAAACCAAACGGATCTTCTCAAAAGAGTATTTCAGTCCGCTCATCGAAACGCAGATGAACCGCTGCGTCCAGTGTCTCCGCTGTGTCCGTTACTGCGATGAGGTCATGGATGTGAAGGCGTTGGCACCGGTCGGACGTGGGACCATGACCGAAATTAAGCACTTCGGTCCACATCCGCTGAATTGCGAGTTCTGCGGCGGCTGCGTGCAAATCTGCCCCGTCGGCGCCATTACCAGCCGGCTTTCCATGTACGAATATCGACCCTGGATGTTGAAACGAGTCGATACGATCTGTGGATACTGCGGAGACGGATGTCAGATGACCGTCCAAACGAAGGGCCAGGAGCTCATCGAGGTCAACTCCGCGCACGGAGCAGGTCGAAATAATGGGGACCTGTGCGCTCGCGGGTTTTTCGGATTCCATGCGGCCAGCCACGCTGACCGCCTCACCCATCCGCTGATTCGGCGAAACGGGGCCCTTGTCCAAACGACCTGGGAGGACGCCTTAGAATACGTTGCCGGCCGTATCCGCGAACTGAAGGCGCTGCATGGAGGGCACAGTGTCGGAGGATTGATTTCCGGTCGTTGCACCAATGAAGAGTTGTACCTCTTTCAGAAATTTATGCGCGTGGCCATCGGTACCAATCATGTCGACAGCAGCGCCCGGTATGGTCATGTCAACGCCTTGCACGCGATGCGACTCGTCCAGGGAACCCATCGGTGGACCGTCACGTTTGAAGATATTCTGAACGCCGATGTCCTGGTGCTTGTCGGCACGAACATCACGGAGACGAATCCCATCACAGGGCTAAAAGTCAAAGAAGCAGTGAAGAAGCGCCACGCAACATTGGTTACCATTGAATCGCTGCTGCCCGTCGTCGATACAATGAGCAACATCGCCAATCTTTCCCATCATCATTTTTCCATCCCGCCCAGCGACCTGCAGAATGGGATCCTCGGTCTTTTGAAGGCCGTGATTGAGGAGAATCTGATCGTACCGGAGCTCGCACCACAGTACCCTGCCTACGTCAACGCCGTGACGACTGCGCTGCAAGAGTTCTCTTGGCAGGACCTCCAACGAGCCACCGGTATCGAGCCCGATTCATTTAGACACGCCGCCAAGGTACTGGCAGCGGGACGCAAAGTGATCGTGCTGACAGGACCAGTGCTCCTGCGCAGTGAACAGGGGTACGCTGGATCGTTATCGATTCTCGATCTGCTCATTTTGACGGGTAAGTTGGACCAACCTGGTTGTGGATTTGCACCATTGGCAGAGGAAAACAATGACCAAGGTGCGGTCGAAATGGGTGCCCTGACCGAATTTCTTCCGGGAGGCTGTTTCATTGATGATGCAGCGAATCGCGAACGATTCTCGACCCTGTGGAAGACAGAGCTACCGCCTGCCGACGGCGCTTCGCTCGTTGACATGTTGAAGCGTGCCCAGGAAGGGTCCCTGAAAGCGCTCTTCGTCGTGGGTGAGAATCCGGTGGCCAGCCTCCCCACACCAATGCGTGCGGAGGATTCGTTACGGAAATTGGATCTGCTGGTTTGCCAAGAACTGTTCTTGACTGAGACCGCGGCCCTGGCTCATGTTGTCTTACCGGTTGCATCGTCGATGGAAAAAACAGGGACGTTTACCAATAGCGAGGGCCATGTACAGGCTGTTCGTCCTTCGATTGAGCCGATCGGAGAAAGCCGTCCCGATTGGGAGATTTTCGCTACGCTCTGCATCTTGTTAGGGGTGTCGGTGGAGTACCAGGAGAGCAAAGACATCTTGAAAGAGATCCGAGGCGCTACTTCCGGCTATGGGACCCTTGGACCGACACCGTCGCCTTTGAAAGTCGATGGTCATGCCATGGATCGTTACCTCCGTGAGGGTTACCACTCCAATCTCGAGATGCGATACCGACTTACTCCACAGAAATCCAGACCGGATGGCACGCTGCAGGTAGGATTTGGGCAGAGTCTGTTCCACTCCGGAAAGCTCTCGACTCGTTCGAAAGGCCTCCGCCAGCTTGAAGACCGTGGGCAGCTTCGGATTAATCCTGTCGACGCCACCCGGTTTGCCTTGATGGATGGGGATCGTGTCCGTCTCTGCAGCAGCGCCGGAGAAATGACGACCGAGATTAAGATTGTGGCACGGGTACCTCAAGGTACCGCATGGTTTCCGGATCACTTCGGTCAAACCGCCCTCGGACTGTTTGACTGCACCGTTGATCCGATCACGCATGTTCCATCATTCAAAACGGCCACGGTGTCGATGATGAGGGTCGCCTAACGTGCCAATACTGTTACTGATCATTACGCTAATCGAGGAGTCTTATCGTGGGTGAATTAGGGTTGCGTCTTGCCATATCTCTGACCCAAATCGGGGCCATCATGGGAATCGTCATCGTGACGGTCCTCCTTCTCACCTTAGCCGAACGAAAAGTGTTGGGGTGGATGCAGGACCGCATGGGCCCGATGGAAGTGGGACCATACGGAATCCTCCAACCCTTTGCCGATGCGATTAAACTGTTTTTCAAGGAGGATATCATCCCGGCCGGTGCCAACAAACTCCTCTTTACGATGGCGCCGATCATCTGCCTGATTCCTGCGTTTATCGGGTTTGCCGTGATTCCGTGGGGCCCAAACTGGACATTCGAGATCGGCGGCATCACCGTTAAGCCCTTCGTAATCAGCGACATCAATATCGGCATTCTGTATATCCTCGCCTTCGCCTCGCTCGGCGCCTACGGCATTATCATCGGAGGATGGGCCTCGAACAGCAAATACTCATTGCTCGGAGGGTTACGCTCGGCGGCACAGATCATCAGCTACGAGCTCAATGTCGGGCTCTCCATTATCGGCGTGATCATCCTCGCCGGCTCGCTCAGCCTGGTACAGATCACCGATGCCCAACAAGGTTGGTTCTGGCACTGGTATCTGTTCGCCCTTCCCGCGCCGCAGATTTTTGCCTTTGGCGTGTACGTGATTTCCGCGGTGGCTGAGACGAACCGTGTGCCGTTCGATTTGCCGGAGGCCGAAAGTGAACTGGTCGCCGGATTCTTCACCGAGTACAGCGGG
The DNA here is from genome assembly GCA_036984345.1 of Nitrospira sp. Classification (GTDB taxonomy): domain Bacteria; phylum Nitrospirota; class Nitrospiria; order Nitrospirales; family Nitrospiraceae; genus Nitrospira_D. The sequence continues at coordinate 10,655 of BQXA01000043.1, forward strand.
CTCCGCTTCGCCTTCTTCTTCCTCGCTGAATATGCCAACATGGTGCTCGTGTCCTGTGTGGCTGCCGCACTCTTTCTCGGTGGCTGGAATGCTCCATACCCAGGGACCATCCTCGAGCTCTTAGGTCTGCCGTCGTTGGCGTGGATCGAAAACACCATGTGGTTTGCGGTGAAGACCTACTCCTTCTTGTTCCTCTTTTTCTGGCTGAGAGCAACATTGCCAAGGTTGCGATACGACCAGCTGATGCGGTTCGGCTGGAAGGTGCTTCTCCCGATCGCACTGGCGAACATTGTCGTCACAGCTATTGCCGTATTCGTCACGCAGTAGGCAAAAGAAGCGCCCAGACCGATATGGCTTCAACCTCGAGTACAAAACGCCTGAGCTTCTCGCAATGGTTCAAGACCATTACGTTTTATGAACTCCTGGTCGGCATGAAGGCGACCCTGTCTCACTTGCTGAATTACCGACCGATCACGCTGCAATATCCTCATGAGAAACGCACACTCCCGGACAACTACCGCGGCATGCTCGCTTTGCTTCGGTATGACGACGGAACCGAGAAGTGCGTGGGGTGTGACCTCTGTGAAGCAGCCTGTCCTTCACGTGTGATTCGTGTGGTCAGCGCCGAGGTGCCAGGAGAACCGACAAAGCGCTACTCAAAAGAATATTATATGGATATGACCCGATGCTTGTTCTGCGGGATGTGTGTGGATGCCTGTCCTGTCGATGCATTGGGCATGACGAGAGAATTTGAATGGGCGGTCTTTGACAAGCGACAACTCCATCTGAACAAACAGCAGCTCCTCGCAATCGGCGACCGGTCGTTTCCGATCCGTGAGAAGCGCTTAGAACTTCAGCATCCGAACGTCGCGTTCTTCAACGTGGCATTCAAACACGTTCCGCCCAAACCGAACTGACCTGCATGGAACGCATTGGGGGGTCTCATGGCGGCCACCCAGTGGCAGAAGTCTTGGACTGTCGACCGTTGACTGAGGAATCGTACCGTGGCCTACGTTTTTTTTGGATATTTCGCTGCAGTGATCACCATCACCTCCATTCTCGTGGTGGTACTCAGAAACCCTGTGTATAGTACGCTGTCCCTCCTGGTCATGTTTTTCCATGTCGCCGGACTGTACATCACGCTGCATGCCGAATTCCTCGCCGCCGTGCAAATCATCGTCTATGCCGGAGCGATCGTCGTCCTGTATCTGTTCGTGGTCATGTTGCTCAACGTCAACCGCGACGACCGCTACCACAGCCAATCGAGAATTGCGGTCTTTGTGAGCATTCCCTTGGCGATCGAGTTTCTGGTGTTGCTGTCGGGCGGCATGGGCGCAGCACGCCGTGACCCTGCCGCGATGGCGGTCGACGCTCAGACCTCCGACAATACTCTCACGATCGGCAAAGCGCTCTACTCAACCTATTTATTCTCGTTTGAAGTGGCCTCCTTGATTCTCCTCGCGGCCATGATCGGCGCCATTCTCCTCGCCAAGCCCCACATCGGCAAACACGAGGACAAGGACATGCCCCAAGCCCCTGGTGCCCAATGAGCGTCCCTGTTTTCTACTACGTGATCCTGAGTGCCATAGTGTTCCTCACGGGTATGGTGGGGGTGTTGATTCGTCGCAACATCATCGCCATTCTGCTGTCCATCGAGCTGATGTTGAACGCGACCAACATTAATTTCGTGGCGTTCTCCGACCACCTCCAGGTGATCGGAGGACAAGTGTTTGTCTTTTTTGCCTTGACGGTGGCAGCGGCAGAAGTCGCGATCGGTTTGGCAATCATCATCGCCTTGCATCGATCGAAATCGACGATCAACGTCGAGGCATTCAATTTGCTCAAATGGTAAAGGACCTCCATGACGACGCGTCAGCCTTCA
>BQXA01000044.1:0-6808 GCA_036984345.1 Nitrospira sp.
CGTTGATCGATGAGCGGCAGAGTAACATTCGGGATGTGCCGACGCTACGGGAGGCGGTGGAGAGCGCCCTGAGCCAGAGACCCGAGGTTCAGGCCCAGCTCACTCGCGTCAAGGCATCGGAGTTGACCTATTCGTCCATCACTGGTGAGCGGGTACCCTCGTTAGTCGCGCAGGGAGAGTATGGCCTCATCGGGAATCGCTGGAACAACACGCTGGATACCTACAACATGGCATTGGCCCTACAGATCCCGATATTCGATGGTGCACAGGGCGAAGGTCGTATCACTCAAGCCCGCAGCCGGTTGCAGCAAGAGACACTCCGTATGAAGTCGGTGTTCAATCAAGTGCAGATGGAGGTGCATGATGCACTGGCTGCCCTCGCTGCTGCCAAAGAACAGGTCGGCATTGCACAGGCTGGCCTTGAGATGGCGATGAAGGAGCTTGCTCTCGCCCGTGAACGCTATGCGGTCATCACGTCCGCCAGTCACTTTGAATTGACCAACGGACTCTCGGCTGTGGCGCGCGCCAGAGAAAACCACGTGAATGCGCTCTTTCAGCTCAACGCTGCCAGAATTCATCTCGCCCGTTCGACGGGAAGTTTGCAGACTGTGAACTGAGTCCGTCAAGCGTGACGAAAAACATGGCCATGCCTTGACTTACCCTAGCCCTTCACTCACACTCCCCGGCATGTACGATCAATCTGAGAGCGATCTCTTACGCATGTTGGCCGATCGGGTGGGGATTGTCGCCGACTATCATGACATTGCCGGGACATGCCATGTGACGACGGACGACATGCGTCGGGCGATTCTGGCCGCCATGAATCTTCGGGTGGCGACCAGGGAGGAGCTGATCGAGGAACTCACGGCCTGGGATAACCGTCCCTGGTTGCAAGGGTGTGAACCGATCCATGTGATTCGGGTGGGACGTGAGGTTGGAACCTGGTCTTTTCATCTCCCATGCGAGGATCATGATGATGCGGGCCTGCAAGTGCGCTGGTCTCTCCAACTCGAGTCCGAAACAAAGCCGCGCGAGGAAATAGAGGGGCCTGGTGTGCACATTGAAGAGACCCGCACGATTCACGGCCGTCGGTTTGTGCGTGTGGCGCTGAGGGTTCCGCCGGATCTACCGATCGGGTATCACACGGTGAGGGCATGGGCCAAAGCAGGCACCGCAACAGTTGATGCAGCGTGCCGTTTCATCGTGGCGCCCGAACGCTGTTACGTGCCTGCTGAGCTTGAGCAGGGCGCACGATGGTGGGGCCTTGCCCTGCAGTTGTATTCGCTACGGAGCGATCGCAATTGGGGGGTCGGCGATTTTGGAGATCTTGCCACGATCGTGGAATGGGCTGGGCGTCAGTTGGGCGCGGCGGTCATCGGACTCAACCCGCTCCACGCGCTGAAGAACACCACGCCCTATCATATCAGCCCCTATTCGCCATCAAGTCGCCTATTTTTGAACGATCTCTACATCGACGTCGAGCAGGTGGAGGAGTATCACACCGCGTCGGAGGTGAAGGCTCATTTGGCAAATCCATCATTCAGCGCTCGACTTGAAGCGGCCAAGCGAAACCCCTTGGTGGAGTACGATGCGGTGGGTACTATGAAGCGGGAAGTACTCGAACTCTGCTATCGCGCGTTTCTCCGGGAGCATTTTGAAGGGGACGAGCCGGAGTGTCCGCCGAAGACAGAGCGAGGATGGACCTTCCATCGATTTGTTGAGCGCGAAGGAGAATCGTTGACCGCCTATGCGTTGTTTCAAGCATTGGAAGAATCGTGGCAAGCTGAGCAAGGCGTCTCAGCAACGTGGACAGACTGGCCGGAGCCCTACCGAATTTCGACATCGGAAGCCGTAAGCGAGTTTCGACGTACACACATGACGCGAGTCCGATTTTTTCAGTATCTTCAGTGGTTGGCAGCCGATCAGTTGCTGACGTTGGCGAGGGAGTCGCACGAGGCGGGGATGCCGATCGGCTTCTACCACGACCTGGCTTTGGGGAGCGATCGCTATGGCGCCGACGGATGGCGGTTTCAGGATGTGCTGGCAGTGAAAGCTGACTGCGGAGCTCCCCCTGATGCATTCGCTCCGGAAGGACAGAATTGGGGGTTTCCCCCGCTTGACCCGTTCCGACTTCGTGCGAGCGGCTATCAGTACGTCATCGAATTACTCCGGAAGAACCTCCGCTATGGTGGTGCGATTCGACTCGATCACGTCATGGCATTCTTTCGGCTGTTTTGGATCCCGCGCGGTCTTCCCGCCTCGATGGGGACGTATGTGCATTATCGGGATGAAGAACTGTTGGCGATCTTGGCATTGGAGAGCGTACGGGCCAACGCGCTGGTGATCGGTGAAGATCTTGGGACGGTTCCGGATTGGGTGCGTGAGCGTCTGGATAGGACCGGTGTCCTGTCCTATCGGGTCTTGTATTTTGAACGAACCCATTCAGGAGCATGGAAGCCACCGTCTCAATATCCGGCACAAGCCCTTGCTGTTGTCACGACCCATGATCTCGCGACGCTCAGTGGATATTGGGAAGGAGTAGATATCGAGGTCAGGTCCGCTCTCGGGCTCTTTCCGTCGGAGCAAGCCCGGACCGCGATGCTGTCTGGGCGGCAATGGGAGAAGGCCGGTATCCTGGCGGCATTGAAGTCTGAAGGACTGCTGCCTTCCGGCATTTCAGATGACCCAGGGCAAGTTCCGACGATGACGACCGAGCTGACGGAGGCCGTTCATCACTACTTGGCCCGTAGTCCCGCGTGGATCGTATTAGCGAATATCGAGGACATTATCGGCGCCCGTGCTCAAGCGAATCTTCCCGGCACGCTGGATCAGCATCCAAATTGGTGCCGGAAGTTGGATGTACCCGTCGAACGGCTGATCCAAGACTCACGATTCACGCGATGTGCGGCTCAATTGCATGTGGCCCGTCCTCCTGTGTGAGCATGTCCGTGGGCAAATCTGCAGGTGATTTCTTTCTGTGGCTGAAGCGTTGTGACGGCTGGCGGAGCGGCGTCAAGCCATGATCTCCATGACGCATCGTGACCGTATCGCACTTGGAATTGCCGCCGCGTCCTTTCTCCTTATCCTGATCATCGAACAGTTTTCTCCCGCCAATGTCGTCGTCGCGTATGGGTATGTGCTCCCGATTTTGTTGGTCACGACCCTTCGCAGTCGGACCGTCATGCTGGTGACCGTGTTGGTCTGTGTGGCTGGGACCTATTCGGGGTTGCTGCAGCCGACGAAGCCGGGACGATTTCAGGCGGCGGTCATCAATCGGAGCGTCGTTGTTGGCGTCCTGCTCTTGGTGGCCTATCTCGGTATGAGCTGGGAGGAGCGGAAGGCACGGGAGGAGGCGGCGCGCGCCGCCCTGGCCAAAGAGACCGAAAATTTGCTCAAGGCCAACACCCAGCTTGTGCAGGCAAAAGATCAATTGAATAAATCGGAGCGGTTAGCCGCTGTGGGGCAGCTGGTCGCATCGGTTGCTCATGAGGTAGGCACACCGCTGCACTCAATCGCCTGGCATGTCCAGGCGCTGGGAGAGGAGCCTGGCGCGACCACGGAGATGAAGAAGCGGATCGCCATTATTGATGAGCAACTCACACGAGTGGTGCGAATCATCCAGGACTTACTGTCGTCTACTCGGCAGCGTCAGCCGGACCCTCAGTGGTGTACGGTCAGGGACGTCGTCGATCCAGCGGCAGCCTTGATGGATCCGGCGTTTCATGCCAAGGGGATTACTCTAGCCGTTTCAACTCCTGAAGATTTGCCGCTGGTCTGGGCCGATAAGGAAAAAATTCATCAAGTCTTGGTGAACCTGCTTACGAACGCCTTAGTCGCTACTTCTCCGGGAGGAGCGGTGACCATCTCCACTCTCGCCCGCGAGGCAACCGCGGCAGAGCAAGAGCGTGGAGCAAGAGTTGTCGATCAGGTGTCTCCGCTGGTACTGGTCCTTGCGGTTCAGGATACAGGCTGCGGGATGCCGGAGGTTGATGCTGAAAAAGCCTTTGAGCCGTTCTTTACCACCAAAGCAGTTGGAAAGGGAACCGGCTTGGGGCTATTCTTGAGCCGCGAGACGGTGGTCGCTCATGGCGGGGGCCTAGAGCTGACCAGCGAGGTTGGTCGTGGGACCACTGTGACGATGACGTTACCCGCGAAGCGAACGGATCCGGCTCATTCGACGGAGGGAGCGTGATGCAGCCAGCGACGATCTTGGTAGCCGATGACGATGCGGTTGCACGTGAGCTCTTGGCAGAGGCGTTGCGGAAAGAAGGCCATCACGTGGAAGCGTTTTCCGGTGGAGAGGCCATTATTGCACGTGGGCGTCAAGGTCTGGTCGATTTGGTATTGACCGATATCCGTATGGGAGCCGTCGATGGACTGACGGTCCTACGAGAATTTAAACGCACGAATCCCAATACCGTGGTTGTGGTGTTGACCGCCTTTGGTTCGCTCGAAGGCGCGATTGAGGCGATTAAGCAGGGTGCCTATGACTATCTAGCCAAACCATTTAAAAAAGAGGACATCAAGCTGGTTGTTAAACGAGGACTGGATCACTGTCGACTTCTTCGAGAGAATGCGCGGTTTCGGCAGGAACTGAAGAGCAAGGAGGAATGGTCCTCGTTGGTGGGAAGTAGTCCGGCGATGTTGGAGGTCTATAAGCTGGTGGCGCGTGTGGCCAACGGCAGAAGCACGGTTCTCTTGCAAGGAGAGAGCGGTACCGGAAAAGAGCTCATCGCCAGGGCCATTCATACGAACGGTCCGCGTCGTGATAAGCCGTTCATTCCCGTCAATTGTGGGGCATTGCCTGATACGTTGTTGGAGTCCGAGATGTTCGGATATGAAAAGGGTGCCTTTACCGGGGCGGTGGGAACCAAAATGGGGCTCTTTGAGTCGGCCAATGAAGGAACACTGTTTCTCGATGAGATTGGTGAGCTAGGGCAGGGCTTGCAAGTGAAGCTGTTGCGGGTGGTGCAAGACCAGGAGGTTCGCCGAGTCGGGGGTACGACTTCCACCAAAGTCGATGTTCGCATCATTGCTGCAACCAACCGAGATCTTGAACAGCTCGTGAAAGAAGGGAAGTTTCGGAATGATCTCTTCTATCGGTTGAAAGTTGTTCCTATTACGTTGCCATCATTGGCTGAACGGCGCGAAGATATTCCGATGCTGGTGCATCACTTCTTGCAGAAATGTGCCGCGGGAACGGAGCATGCGGTGTGTGGGGTTCTTCCGGAAACCATGGCACTTCTGACAGACTATCGGTGGCCGGGCAACGTGCGAGAGCTTGAAAATGTCATTGAGCGGGCTGTGTCGTTGAGTCATGGACCGGTCCTGACGCCGGAAGACTTGCCGAAAGTGATTCGGCAAGGAGCGTTGACGGAAAGCGAGACACGACATCCGCTCACCAACTCCCACGATGAGGTCTCCTTGACCCTAGAGGAAGTAGAGAAGAGACACCTGATTCGCGTACTCAAAGAAACCAATAGGAATAAGGTGAAGGCGGCAAAAATACTCGGAATAGACAGACGCACCCTCTATCGAATGGCCGAACGATTTGGCCTCGATCTAGGTGAGGAGGCAGAAGGAACAGAGGAGAAAGAACCGACGTAGTTAGTTCTTCGCTCCGTAAAAGGTCTCCGTCGTGTAGGTGCTTGGAACGATTTTCAACTCATTCTTGATCAGACGAAGCTTGTTTTCAGCGCTTTGAGGGACCTGTGGTTCTGTAGGACCCCAACCATCGAACATGGTTTGTTTACCCTCCGACGACACTTGGAGGCGCAGCCTGGTGGTTTGGTCTGTTTCCGGAGTCACGGAGGCTTCCGCACGGCTTCTGACAACGCCAAACCGCCCCTTCACGAGCCAATCCCAAATGCTAGGCTGCTCGCCACGGTAGCCGGTGTCAAGCTGAGCGCCGTCCTTCCAATCGACATCGTAGTTGTCGTCTTTCAGGACTTTTGAGACCGCAGCTCTGACCTGATCCGCCGGGGCGGGTAACGTTACATCGACGACATCTGGTTCGACGGGGCGTTGAACACTGCTACATCCAAAGGCAAATGCTGTGAGGGCGACAATGGCGAGACAGTCCTTTCGGATCATTTTGTTCTGGCCTCCTTCAGACGGTAGACAAGATGAGTATCAGTTTGCGTGACTCCATCTATACGATGGATACGGCTCAAAACCAATTGGGTCAGTGCGTCCTGGTCGGGAATGTCTACGATAGCGATAATATCAGGCTTACCCCAACAAGGATCGATCGTCTTGATCTCTTTAATTTCCTTGAGAGCGTTAACGACTGCTGACGTCTGCCCAGGCTGTACATTAATCAGCACATAAGCCCGATCCGACATAGAATGATCTCCGGGAGCCGGACCGTGAATCGTATACTGGATCGTCCCGGAAGTGGGCTGCTTTATAGCAAAGTCAGTCTGGCCTGTCAATACAGGTTTAGCTTTGCCGGGTTTTGATGAGGAAGTGGAAGGGGGGACCGCTCTTAGGTTTGATTTCGCCATGATCTTCACTTTGGCGCAACCAGCACTTCGACCCGGCAGTGCTCGCTGACGCTGGTTAGGGTGGTCTCCAGTCGCTTCGGGCTCCCGATGCGACCCTCTGGGTCGTACATGAAACAAAACAAGGCCGAACCTCGTCCCTGGGCTCGATAATAGGCAGAGTCCGCCGTGATTTGATCGGCCAGTTCCTTTGCGCTCAATCCAGATCGAGTCTTTTTGGCGACGACCGCGATTTGATCCCTGTTAATGAGGAGCATCGTCCGTGGGGTGCCCTCTGTGTAGAGTGGGGTCCACTCCTCGGTGGC